>CAWCEU010000007.1:225000-472973 GCA_963794625.1 uncultured Pseudomonadota bacterium | reverse complement strand
GCCGTTGCTGGTGCCGGTGGTTGTGGACCTCACCACGATGGAGGCCGCAAGGCTGTTGGCGGAATTGAGAAACACTGGGCCAGGCTTGGATTGGAGATCGAAGCCTTCGGCCCCGGCGCGGTTCTGGTCCGCAGCGTCCCCGCCGCCTTGAAGGAACCGGACGCGGCGGGCCTGTCGCGATCTCGCGGAGGAATTCGCCGAAACCGGCGCGCCATTGGCTTTGGAGGCGAAGCTGGATTTCGGCCTGGCGCGCCTGGCCTGCCACCGCTCCATCCGCGCCGGGCGCCGCCTGCAGCGTGAGGAGATCGACGCCCTGCTGCGCGAAATGGAAGCCACCCCGCGCGCCGCCACCTGCTCCCACGGGCGGCCGACATTTCTGAAACTCACCCGCGCCGATCTGGAGAGTCTTCGGCCGCCGCGCGTAGAGATTTGAGTTAAGGCGATTTACATGTTAGATCGGATCACAAAGTGATTCGATCTAACATCATCCGGCTCTACCCGATCTTGAACAAAGCCGTTTCCGGCGGCAGCTCCACGCCGGGCAGGTTCTTGGGTTCGCCTCGGGCGCGCCGATTTCTTAACGGACGGGAATTACCCCGGTCCAGACAGGGAAATCCGCATCCTCGTCATCATCGGGCTGGCCCGAACGCAGCTTGGCGCTGGCCTCGGTGATCTTCATGGTCAGCACCGTCGTGCCTTCAGCTCCTGCGGCTGCACCGGGCGCAGCCTGTCCCACTGGCCAGGAATGGTCTGTTGACCATGTGGCGCAGCTGCGCCTCCTTTTTCGCATCCGCCAGCTTCTCCGGCTTGCCGAAGATCATCACCGAACGGTGGTTGATGTTATAATTATAGGCCGAGCGCGCCATCACCAGCCCGTCATAAAGGCTGACGGTAGGCAAACCTTCGGCTTTTGGCGCTTTCCAGCATGCGGCTGGCGGCGGAACCGTGCCAGAAGATCCTGTCGCCATCGCGCCATTGCAGGGTTGGCGTCACTAGGGCGTGCCGTCGAACACGTAGCCCACATGGCAAAGCGGCATCGCATCCAGAATGGCATGGATGGTCGCGGCGTCGTAATCGGCGATCTGGTTATAGCGCTTCACACGGGCGCGCTCACTCGGCGGGGCGGGCATGGTCACTCCTGCGGTTCTTCGCGTCCAGCAGACCAGCGCCATATCTTCGCGTCAAGAAATTTTGTTGATTATTTATCCGGGGCGCAGCGCCATCTGCCCGCCATTCCACCGCCTGCATGCTCACCAAAACGACGGAGGGCCCGCATGCGAGACGAAACGGAAGTGCTGATCAAACATTATTATGCCGCCTTCAACAAAGGCGATTGGGAGGGCATGCTGGCCCTGCTGAGCGATGACGTGCGCCACGACATCAACCAATCCGCCCCCGAAACCGGCAAATCGGCATTCCGGGGCGTTCATGCGTGAGATGAACCGCTGTTATCGCGAACGGCTGGAAAACATCGTGATCCTGTCTGACACAACCGGCACGCGCGCCGCGGCGGAATATGTGGTGCATGGCGAATATCTCACCAGCGCCGAGGGCCTGCCGGCCGCCCACGGGCAAACATACATCCTGCCCGGCGGCGCCTTCTTCACCATCGAAAACGGCAAGATCGCCCGCGTGACCAATTATTACAACTTACAGGACTGGCTCGATCAGGTTTCCAAACCTTAAAGCCGCACAAAACAAAAAGGCCGGAGCAATGCTCCGGCCTTCTTTTTTAAGCGAACCGTTCCGGATTAGAACAGCAGGCCGGCTTCGAGCGTGCCAGTGAACTGGAACTTGTCGGTGCCGCTATTGCCATAGCCGTAGGAAACGCCATCATACTTGTTGTTCAGCAGGTACAGGCCGCCACCGTTCACGCGGGCAAACAGATCCTTGTACTGCCAGGTGGGCGAGACCGCGAAGCCAACAGCCTCGGAGTTCGGGCCGACGAACCAGTTGCCCTGGCCCTGCGACTTCTCATACTCAACCCAGCCACCCAGCGAGTAGGGGGAGGTGCCGAAGCTATAATCACCGAACACGGCGGCGCCAAAATTGGCGGTGGACTTGTCGATGCCCAGCTGGTGGTCGGTCTTGGCATAGACATACTGAACTTCCGGAATCACGTTCAGGTTGCCATGGGTCCAGCTATACCAGCCGCCGAGCATCTGCGAGTTGATGAACCACGGGCCGTAACCGCCAACGGTGGTGCCGGAGCCCCAGCCATAGGTGCGGGCATTCAGGCCGGTGCGGCCCAGATTGCCGGCATAGTACACGTTCACATTGTTATTGGCATTGATCGTGTAGCTGACCAGGGCCTGCAGGAAGTTGAACACATGCGTGTCCCAGCCATCACCGAACTCAACGGTCGCAGACACCGGGCCAGCGGTGTAGGTGCCTTCAACGCCGGTCGCTTGGCTGTTCTGGACATAAAAGATGTCCGTGGTCAGCTGGGACGCATTGTTCCAGTCGACGCCGGACTCCCAGCCTTCCAGCGAGGCGAGACGGCCGGCGGAGATGGTGAAGGGCATGTCCGTCGGCGCGACCGTCACGTAGCCGGCATAGAGCGGGCCGGTGCTGAACGTATTGATGGAGGTCTGGCTCGGACGGCTGGTCAGCGTACCAACGGTAATGGCGCCGCCATTGGAGCCGACTTCGATGGTGAACTGCAACACGCCCGTGGTCTTCTGCAACTCGATCAAGGCGCTGCCGATATTGGCGCCGACATCGCTCGTATTTGCGCCAGTGCCACTCGATGGCAGACCGGACGTATAGAAACCATAACCATCAACGCCGCCGCTGAGGTTCAGGGAGCCGAGCGGACCACCATCGATCTGAATCGCGGTGGGGCCGTTCAACGCATGGGCCGCATTCATGGCCAGAATAGAGGACGCAGCCACAAAGCCCAGTCCCAGAAGTTGCCGACGCATCGTAATCATTATGCCTCCTCAATGCGCATTTATTCGCGCGTGATGCCTAAAGCGTAATCCGATGGCGCAGCAGGCAGAAAAAACCGCCCGAAGAAGCGCCATCGACGGTAACGAAGTCGCAATCTACATGCCAAGCACATAAAAATGCCATATGAAACACTGAGTACTTGCGCTTTGCGGAAACCATGTGGCTGAAATGACACATTCCGCGATCTAGAGCCTTGAGTTTACGGCTTTAATATTTTCGAGGCACGTCTTTTGAACAACCTTTGCCAGCAAGCCGCGCGGCATAAAAAAACCCCGCGCCAGGCGGGGTTTTTTCCAATTCCAACGCGGTTGATTCAGCTTAATTCCGCCAGCAGGCTCGGCCTTGTTTCGCGTGCCTCGGCATTATCCGTCAGCGCGATCGGATATTCGCCGGTAAAGCAGGCATCGCAGAAAGCGGGCTGCGCGGCATTGCGCCCCTCTTTGCCAAGCGCCTTGTACAGGCCGTTAATGGAAATGAACGCCAGCGAATCGACACCGATCAGCTTCGCCATCTCTTCAACAGAGTTGCGCGCCGCCAGCAGCTTGCCGCGCTCAGGCGTATCGATGCCATAAAAGCAGGAATGGGTGGTCGGCGGCCCGGCGATGCGCATATGCACCTCCTTCGCCCCGGCCTGGCGCACCATCTCCACGATTTTCTGGCTGGTGGTGCCGCGCACGATGGAATCATCCACCAGCACGACGCGCTTGCCCTCGATCATGGCACGGTTTGCCGAATGTTTAAGCCGCACGCCAAGATGGCGGATCTGATCCGTCGGCTCGATGAAGGTGCGCCCGACATAATGGTTGCGGATGATCCCCAGCTCGAAACTGATGCCCGAAGCCTCCGCGAAGCCCATGGCGGCGGGCACGCCGGAATCGGGCACCGGCACCACCACATCCGCCTCCACCGGCGTTTCCAGCGCCAGCTGCGCGCCGATTTTTTTGCGCGCGGTGTAAACGGAGTTACCTTCCATGATGGAATCAGGCCGGGCGAAATAGATATATTCGAACACGCAGAAGCGCGGCTTCTGCGGCGCGAAGGGCTTGATGCTCTGCACGCCGCTATCGTCGATCAGCACGATCTCGCCTGGCTCAATATCGCGCACGAATTCCGCGCCCACGATATCCAGCCCGCAGGTTTCGGAGGCCAGCACCCAGCCGGCCTTGCCATCGGCGCCGCTCAGCTTGCCCAGCACCAGCGGGCGCACGCCCAGCGGGTCGCGCACGCCGATCAGCTGCTCATTGGTCAGCGCCACCAGCGAATAAGCGCCGATCACCTGCTTGATTGCATCGATCAGCCGGTCAATCACGTTGGAATAGAGCGAGATGGCGATGAGATGCACAAACACTTCCGAGTCCATGGTGGACTGGAACAGGCAGCCCCGGCGGGTGAGGGCCTTGCGCAGCGTGTGCGCGTTGGTGAGGTTGCCGTTATGGCCGACGGCAAAGCCGCCAAATTCGAATTCCGCGAATAGCGGCTGCACATTGCGCAGCACCGTGTCACCGGTGGTGGCATAGCGGTTATGGCCGATGGCCCGCGCCCCGGGCAGCCCGGCCATCACCTTGGCATCGCCGTAATTATCGCCGACCAGGCCCAAGCCTTTATGGGAGTGGAAGCGCACGCCGTCATGGGTGACGATGCCGGTCGCCTCCTGGCCGCGATGCTGCAACGCATGCAGCCCGAGTGCCGTGATCGCCGCCGCATCGGCTACGTTCCAGGCGCCGAATACGCCGCACTCCTCATGGGGCTTGTCGTCGTCGATCATGCTGGTCCCGCCTTGCTCATCCGCGCTCCAAGTAGCGATGTGACAGTCAGATGTCGAGGCGTCCCCGTGCATAACACCAATGGTCTAGGCGGCGGCTGGGGGCCGCGCGCCGGGCGTGGCTCAGCCCAAACTGACCAGCACGGCGCGCAGAACGTCCAGAAAATGCGCCGCATTCTCAGCTCCGAAGCAGAGGGGTGGACAAATCTTCAGCGTGTGGCCGCCCGGCCCAGCCAGGCCGATCAGCACGAAATTCTGCCGCAGCGCATTGGCCACGCGCCGCGCCGCCACCGGGTCCGGCGCGCCGCTCTCGGGATCCTTCATATCGGCGCCGAGGATCAGCCCCGCCCCGCGCACCGCGCCCAGGCGCGGGAAGGATTTCGCCAGCCCCTTCAGGCCTTTCTTCATAATCTCCCCGGTGCGGGCGGCGTTGCGCAGCAGCCCCTCGCCCTCGATCACATCCAGCACCGCCAGCCCCGCCGCCGCCGCCACCGGGCTGCCGCCGAAGCTGCTGAAATAGGGCGTCTGCGCGCTGAACCGGGCCAGATATTCAGGTGATGTCACCACCCCGCCGACGGGATAGCCATTGCCCATCGGCTTGCCGAGCGTCACGATATCCGGCACCACCCCATGCCGCGTGAAGCCCCACAACCCCGCCCCGGTGCGCCCGAATCCGGCCTGCACCTCATTGGCGATGAACAGCCCGCCCGCCGCGCGCAGCGCCGCCACCGCCTCGGCCAGAAACCCCGGCGGATCGGTGAATATGCCATCGGAGACGAACACACTGTCCAGGATCAGCGCCGCCACCCCGGCACCGCTCTCCTCCAGCGCCGCGGCCGCCTCGCACAGCTGTGCGGCGAACCAGGCGCTAAGCGGCACGCTGCCCGCCAGGGCGGCATCAGGGGCGGCAATCGTCTTCACATGCGGCGGCAACCCCTCCGGCACCAGCGAGGGCGAGATTTCCGCCGCCGCCGCCGTGGTGCCATGGCGCGCCGCGCGGGTAACGATCACGCCGCGCCGTCCCGTCACCGCCCGGGCAATCCGCAGCGCCAAGTCATTGGCCTCGCTGCCGGTGCAGGTCATTACCAGATTTTCCAGCGGCGCCGGAAACTGCGCCAGCAGCCGCGCCGCATAATCATCCACCACGCCGTTCAGATAGCGCGAATGGGTGTTCAGCGTGGCGGCCTGCGCGGCGATGGCCGAAACCACCTCCGGATGCCCATGCCCCACCGAAGGCACGTTATTATACAAATCGAGGTAACGGTAACCGGCGGCATCGAACAGATAGACGCCCTCACCCCGCGCCATATCCACCGGCTTGTCGTATTGCAGCAACGCCGCCGGGCCGAAATTTTGCCAGCGCGCCCGCAACCGCTCCACCATCGCGGGGTCCAGGCCTTGCAGTTCTGCGGCATCTGCCCCGCCGGCGGCCAGGAACGGCCTTAAACCAGCCATGGGCCCTCATGCGGTGTTGCAACCCACGCATAAAGCGGCACAATTGCGCACCCCGGCCTGCCGGAGCGCGTGCCTCCACGCACCATACTTCCATCACCTCATCGAGTTGTGGCAGATACAACAATTTTTCTGTGGGAACCGCAACGCATAATTTTGCCGTTTCCTAACTGTTTGGTCACGGCATGTTTCCGCCCGCCCCGCCGCCCTTGCCTTCCCGCCCCCGCCCGGCCAGAGATGCAACCGAGATGCCAGCCCTGCCTTTCCTCCACCGCCTGGACCGTTATGTGCTGGGCCAGCTCGTGCTGGCGCTGGTGCTGGTCACCACCGGGCTGGTGGCGCTCATCTGGCTCACCCAGTCGCTGCGGTTCATCCAGATCATCGTCAGCCATGGGCTCTCGCCTTTTGTCTTCGTGAAGCTCACCGCCCTGCTGGTGCCGAGCTTCCTGGCCACCATCCTGCCGATCACCTGCTTCATCGTGGTGCTGTTCATCTATGTGCGCCTCTCGGGCGACCGGGAGCTCACCATCATGCGCGGGCTTGGCCTGTCGGATGCCAAGCTCGCCCGCCCCGCCCTGGCGCTGGCAGTCGCGGTCACTTTGTTCGGCTACATGCTCAGCCTCGGCGCCGTGCCCTGGACGCTCTCAGTCTTCCGCACCTACCAGTACGAGATCCGCAACCAGATCGCCGCCTTCCTGCTGGAGCCGGGGGTGTTCACCCCGGTCTCCAACAACATCATGGTGTATGTGCAGGCCCGCGGCCAAGCCGGCGGGTTGAAGGGCATCATCATCGAGGATAACCGCGACCCCAGCGCGCCCGCCACCATCCTGGCCCGCACGGGGGAGCTGATGTCCACGCCGCAGGGACCGGCGGTGGTGCTGGAAAACGGCTCGCGCCAGCAGATCGACCCGAAAACCGGCCAGCTCGACCTGCTGACCTTCGAGCGCAACACGCTCTCTTTGGCGGAGGTCTCGCGCACCGGGATGCCGGTGGATAATGATGCCGCCGAGGTGCCGCTGCCCACCCTGTTCCACCCGCCGGCGGACATGCCGCCGGGCGACCGCGCGAAATGGCTGGTGGAGGCGCAGCGCCGCCTCACCGCCCCGCTTTCCACATTGGGCTACACGCTGGTGGCGCTGGTGGCGGCACTGGGCGGCAGCTTCCGGCGCCATGGCGGGCTGGCGCGCATCATCGGTGCGGTGGGCATCGTCACGGCCCTGGTGGCGCTGGGGCTGGGGGTGAGCAACATCGCCGCCCGCGACCTCAGCTTGCTGCCGCTCATCTGGCTCTGGGCGCTGCTGCCATCCGCCGTGGCGCTCTATTTTCTGCTGCGCCAGGGCGCGCCCCGCGCATGAAGCTGCCGGTCACCATCTCCTGGTATTTCGGGCGGCATTTCGCCTTGGCCGTGCTGGCCATGGCCGCCGCGCTCACCGCACTCGTCGCCCTGTTCGACTTCCTGGAGCTGCTGCGCGAATCCGCCACCGCGCCGCATGCCAGCTTCGGCATCGTCGTCGAGATCGAGATGCTGCGCCTGCCCTGGAGCCTGATGCAGATCATGCCCTTCGCGGTGCTGCTGGGCGGTATCTACGCCTTCTGGCGGCTGGCGCGCTCCTCGGAGCTGGTGGTGGCGCGCGCCGCGGGCATTTCCGCCTGGCAGTTCCTGGCCACCCCCGTGCTCGCCGCCTGCCTGCTGGGCGGGCTCTGCACCACCGTGGTCAGCCCGCTTTCGGCGGTGATGTATGGCCGCGCCGAACAGCTCGACAACACCTATCTCAAACCCTCCGGCGGGCCGCTCTCGCTCAATGGCGGCTCGCTCTGGGTGCGGCAGACCGATACCGGCCTCACCCCGCAGGGCATCGCCGTGCTGCACGCCAGCAACGTGCATCTGCACAACAGCTCGCTGGAGGCCGACCAGGTGAGCATCCTGCGCCTCGACGCCAATACCAGCCTGCTGGAGCGGCTGGAGGCCGGGCGCGCGACGCTGGAATCCGGCAGCTGGGAGCTGCAGAACGTCGCCGTGCTGCGGCCGGACGCAGCCCCCCAGCACATCCCGCAAATGAGCTTCCCGACCGACCTGACCGTGAACCGCGTGCAGGAGAGTTTCGCCTCCCCCAACGCGCTCTCCTTCTGGGCGCTGCCGGGCTTCATCCATCTGCTGAAACGCTCCGGCTTCTCGGCCACGCAGCATGAGCTGGTGTTCCAGTCCCTGCTGGCGCTGCCGCTGCTTTGCGCCACCATGGCACTGGTGGCGGCGGGGTTTTCCATGCGGCCCTCGCGCCGCGGCGGGGCGGGCACCATGCTGGTCTCCGGCGTGGGGTTTGGTTTCGCCTTGTTCATGGTTTCCGAGGTCGCCAACCAGTTCGGCACCTCCGGCGCGGTGCCGGTGGGCCTCGCCGCCTGGGCGCCCGCACTCTCGGGGCTGTTTTTGGCGCTTGCCTTGTTGCTGCATCTGGAAGATGGCTGAGCCATGACCCGTACCGGCCGAATCCTGCTCCTCCTCGCCTCCACATGTTTAGGGGCGCCGGCCCTGGCCCAGTCCATGGGTTCGCTGGTCTCGGGCGCCGCCCCCTCCGGCGGTAACGACGCACCGGTCAGCTTCACCGCCGACAGCCTGTCCTACGACAAGAACGGCAATATCATCACCGCCTCGGGCCATGTCATCGCCATCCAGAACGGCCAGACCCTGCATGCCGACAGCGTGACCATCAACCGCACCACCAATGTCGTCACCGCCAACGGCCATGTGGTGCTGGTGCAGCCAGGGGGCGAAACGGTCTATGCGGACCATGTCGTGCTCTCCGACAATATGAAGAACGCGGTGATGAACGGCGTCGCCGCGCGGCTGGCGCAAAATGCCCGCATCATCGCCAATGGCGGGCGGCGCTATGGCGGCAAGATCGATGAGCTGTCCAAGCCCGTCTATTCCGCCTGCGACCTCTGCAAGACCGACCCGCGCTCGCCCCCCACCTGGGCGATCCGCGCCACCAGCGCCACGCGCGACCTCGAACATAAAATGATCGAGTTCCGCAACGCGACCCTGATGATGAAGGGCGTGCCGGTGTTCTGGCTGCCCTACATGACCGAGCCGGACCCCTCGGTGAAACGCCAGACCGGGCTGCTCATCCCCTCCGCCGGCGCCACCTCGCAGCTTGGCGCCTTCATTGTGGTTCCCTATTACATCACGCTCGGCAAATCGGCGGATCTCACGCTGGCGCCGGTTCTCGCCACCAAGCAGGGCCCGGCGCTGAAAGCCGATTACCGGGAAGCCTTCAACCAGGGCATGCTGGACGTGAAACTCTCCGGCGGGCGCGACCGCGGCGAGTTCGGCAATTCCATCTTCGCCAACGGCACCTTCGACATCAATGATTACTGGCGCACCGGCTTCTCCTTCAACCGCGCCTCCAACCCGCAATATCTGGACGATTTCAGCATCCTGCCGAACACCTCCTACCTGGAGAGCAATGTTTATCTGGAGGGCTTCTCGTCCGGCTCCTATGCCAGGCTGGATGCCGAGACCTTTCAGGGCCTCGTCTCCTCGGTCGACCAGAACAAGCTGCCGATCGTCGCCCCCTATGGGCAATATCATTTCGTCTCGCAGCCAGACAGCCTGCTCGGCGGCACCTTCCGGGTGGATACCAGCGTCTTCAACGTGATGCGCGATGTTGGCACCAACACCAGGCGCTTCGCCTTCATCCCCGCCTATTCCGTGCCCTTCATGCTCCCGGAGGGCATCACCGGCACCGCGCGGCTGCAGATCGATGCCGCCTATTACAATGCCGACAAGCTGAACCAGCAGCCCAATTACAGCACCATCCAGCAGGCCACCATCTCCCGCGCCCAGCCTTACGCCGCACTCATGCTGCGCTGGCCGCTCATCCGCCCCACCCAGAGCTGGGGCAGCCAGCTGATCGAGCCGATCGTGCAATTCGTCGCCTCGCCCGACACCGGCATCTCGGACAATGCCAAGATCCCGAACGAGGACAGCCTCGACCTCGAATTCTCCGACGCCAATTTGTTCGACCTCAACCGCTACCCCGGCATCGACCGGCTGGAAGGCGGCTCGCGGGTGGATTACGCCCTGCATGCCGCCTGGTACCTGCCCGGCGGCATGACACTGGACGGGCTGGTCGGCCAGTCCTACCGCTTCCACAAGGATTACGTCTATCTGCCCGGCTCCGGGCTGGAGGATAACGTTTCCGATGTCGTCACCCGGATGGTGGTGGCCCCCACGCCCTGGTTCAACGTCTCCTACCGGGGCCGCTTCTCCCACAGCACCCTGGGCAACCGCTTGACCGATCTGACCGCCAATTTCGGCGACAGCCGGCTGAAGCTCTCCGGCGGCTATCTCTACACCAGCACCAACCCCTACGCGCTGTACGACAACACCACCCTGGGCGAGGTGATCAATTACAACCCGCCCGCCGCCTATTTCACACCGCGCCAGGAAGCCACGCTCAACCTCTCCACCGGGATCGGCCCCTGGAATTTCTCCGGCGGCGGCCAGCGCAACCTGAAGACCGGCCGGTTCGACGAGGTGAACGCCTCCGCCGGGTGGCAGAATGATTGCTTCGGCGTCAATGTGATCTTCTACAAGCGTTTCACCTCCTTCAACCTGGACAATGGCACCACGCTGGTGCTTCTGCAGTTCAATTTCAAAACCCTCGGAACCGTCGGATTCAACGCCCTATGAAATTCCTGCTCCGCGCCGCCCTTCTCGCCACGGTCTGCGCCGCCCCTGCCTTCGCGCAAAACGCCGCCCAGGCCCCGGCGCCCATATCCGCGCCGGATTCGGCGGGCATGGCGGCGGTGGTCAACGGCCAGGTCATCACCACGCAGGATGTCGCGGCCAGGGCCCAGCTGCTGGCGCTCTCCATGGGCATGCACCCCACGCCTGACCTCATCCAGCGCCTCGCCCCGCAGGTGACCAAGCAGCTCATCGACCAGACCCTGCAGCAGCAGGAAATCGACAAGCTGAGCATCAATGTCTCCAACCAGGACGTGGCGGACGCGATCTCGCATATCGAGCAGGGCAACAACATTCCCGCCGGCGGGCTGCAGACGCGGCTGGAAGCGGCGGGCGTGCCCTATTCCACCTTGCTGGCGCAGGTCCGCACCGGCATTGGCTGGCAGCAGGTGCTGCACAAGGTGCTGGGGCCAGGGCTGCAACCCACCCCGGGGGACCTCGCGGCGCAGAAGGCGGCCTTGCAGGCCAGCCTGGGGGCCACCCAATATCACCTGGCGGAAATCTTCATCCCCGTCACCGACCCCAGCGATGAAACCCCGGCGCAGAATTTCGCCAACACGGTGATCGGCCAGCTGCGCAGCGGCGCGCCCTTCCCCATCGTCGCGGCGCAGTTCTCCCAGGCGGCGACGGCGCTGGCCGGCGGCGATCTCGGCTTCGTCCAGCTCAGCCAGCTCGACCCGCAAGTGGCGGCCACCGTGCAGCAAATGCCGGTGGGCGCCATTTCCAACCCCATCCGCGTGCCGGGCGGCTATGAGATCGTTCAGCTTGAGGACAAGCACGATATCGGCAACCAGATGCAGACCATCCTGGATATGCGCCAGGCCTATGGCCAATACCCGCAGCCGGTCACTGGCGGGCAGCTTGGCCCGGTGCAGGTGAATTTCATCACCCAGTTCATGGCCAAGGCCCAATCCGCCAAAAGCTGCGCGGATGTGGAGGCGCTGGACGCGGCCTACGGCAATATCCACCCCGCCGATCCCGGCCCGGTGAATCTCGCCACCGTCACCCCGCCCGCCTTCCAGCAGATCCTGACCCAGCTGCCGCTGAACACGCTCAGCCGCCCGCTGGTGGAGGCCGCGGGTGTCTCGGTGGTGATGATCTGCAGCCGCACCCAGCAAAAGGCGCAGCTCCCGCCTGATGACCAGATCGCCAACATAATCATCGACCGCCGGGTGCAGCTCGAATCCGAGCAGATGATGGACCAGCTCCGCCACCGCTCCGTCATCCTGCAGAACTGAACCACCGATGCTCCGCCGCCTCTATAACCGCGTGCTGGCCCTCAGCGCCCGGCCCTCGGCGCCGCTCTGGCTGTTCCTGCTGGCCATGGCGGAGGCCAGCGTCTTCCCGCTGCCGCCGGACGCACTGCTCATCCCGATGGCGCTGGCCGCCCCGCGGCGTGCTTTGGCCTTCGCGCTGCTGGCCACGCTGGGCAGCGTTCTGGGCGGGGCCATCGGCTATGGCATCGGCTACGCGCTGTTCGTGAAACTGGCGCAGCCGATCATCCATTTCTATCATTACGACGCCGCCTTCGCGGCATTTCAGCAGAAATTCGCCGAGTACGGCGCCGCCATCATCCTCATCAAGGGCCTGACGCCAATCCCCTACAAGATCGTCACCATCGCCGCCGGGGCGGCGAAGTTCAATTTCTGGGCCTTCATGGGGCTCAGCCTGATCACGCGCGGCGCCCGATTCTTCCTGGAGGCGGTGCTGCTGCGTCTCTTTGGCGAACCGGCGCGGAATTTCATCGAGCACCGGCTGGGTCTGGTCACCGGCGTGTTCGCCGTGCTGCTCGTCGCCGGGTTTCTGGTTCTGAAATTCGCCTGACCTCTGCCGTGGCGGCATGCCTGCCCCACGGCCCGGCTGACCCTTTCCAGCGCGCTGTTTCCGCAACCATTTTTCACGGTTGGATTGAATTGCAGGATTCAATCCAAAGTTAATCATACGTGGAATGAGCCAAACAGCCTGATGAGGGCGCCGTGGCGTCTCGTTTTGTCACAATGCCCCCCTCTCAGCCGCAAAAATGTTGAAAATCCAACAATTGCATAATTCCGTCTCAGCAATCATACTTGCCTTCAATCTAGACGGGTGGGTGAATGAGGCAGGAGAAACGGGAACGGCAGGCTAAAATCTTGGCTGCGCTCGGCAGTGCCTCCAGCCTCAGGGTCGCCGAACTCGCGCATAAGCTGAATGTCTCCACGGAAACCATCCGCCGGGATTTTGACGAGCTGACACGTGCCGGGCTGTTGAACCGCACCTATGGCGGCGCGGTGCGGGCACTGAGCACGGAAGCCAATGACGTTTCGGAGCGGCAAAGCCTGCGCCTGGCGGAACGCCAGCGCATCGCCCAGGCCACGGTGGAGCAGGTGGCCGATGCGCGCATCCTGCTCATCGGCAGCGGCGCCACCGCCGCGCATGTGGCGCGGGAGATCGCGGCCCGGCTCAAGAATATCATGGTGGTCACCCATTCCTTCAGCGTGGCCGCGGCCCTGGGCGCCAACAGCTCGATCAAGGTGATGGTGATCCCCGGCCTGTACCATTCCGCGGAGGCCAGCACGACCGGCGGCCACGCCATCGTGTTCCTGCAAAGCCTGTACGCGGATTACGTGATCCTGGGCGCCAGCGGCCTGACCGAGGACGGCCCGAGCGACGCGCTGCCCGAGATTGCCGCCGTGAACACGGCCATGCTGAACCGCGCCGCCAAATGCATCGTCGTGGCCGACCAGAGCAAGTTCAACCTGCTCTTCGTCACGCGCTTCGCCGGCTGGCCGCAGGTGAACATGCTGGTAACCGATGCCCACCCGCCCGGCGAGCTGCGCCGCACATTGGAGAGCAGCAAGGTCAGGCTGGTGGTGGCATAGGGTGCGATGATTTTAGCTACGCCACCGCCTCCAGCGCCTCGGCGGCTTCCAGCCAGGCGCTCTCGGCAGCCTCGATCTCGTTCTTCAGCACACCCAGGCGCAACGTGATCCGGCTCAGCTCCGCCGCCTTGGCGGGCGCGTAGATCGCCTCATCCGCCAGCTTCGCCTCCAAAACCTCCTTCTCGGCCGTCAGCTTGTTCAACGCGGTTTCCGCCGCCTTCGCCGCCTTCTGCAACGGCGCCACCCGCGCCCGCGCCTCGGCCCGGGCGGCCTTGTCGTTCTTCTTCTCCTCCAGCTTCTTCGCCTGGGCGGGTGCCGCGCGCTCGCTCATCGTCGCGGCATAGGCGGCCAGATCGCCCTCAAACGGCGTGGCCTTGCCGTTGGCCACCAAAATCAGCCGGTCAGCAGCCAGCTCCACCAGATACGGATCATGCGAGATCAGCACCACCGCGCCCTCGAAATCCGTCAGGGCCTTGATCAGCGCGTCGCGGGCATCGATGTCCAGATGGTTCGTCGGCTCGTCCAGAATCAGCAGATGCGGCGCATCCCGCGTGGCCAGCGCCAGCAGCAGCCGCGCCTTCTCCCCGCCGGACATCTGGCCGACAGGTGTGTTCACCCGGTCCGCATCCAGCCCGAAGCGCGCCGCCTGGGCGCGGATCTGCGGCGGCAGAGCCTGCGGCAAGGCGCGCGCCAGATGGTCGTAGGGCGTGTCGCCCAGCACCAAATCATCCTCCTGATGCTGGGCGAAATACCCCACCCGCAGCCCTTTGACGCGGAATTCCCGCCCGCGCATGGCGGCCAGCCTTCCGGCCAGCAGCTTCGCCAAAGTGGATTTGCCGTTGCCGTTCTGGCCCAGCAGGGCAATCCGGTCCTCCATGTCGATCCGCAGGGACACGCCGGACAGCACGGTCTTGCCGTCATAGCCAATCTCCACGCCGGCCAGCTGCAACATCGGCGGCGGCAGCTCCTCCGGGGAGGGGAAGGAGAATGTGGTCGCCTGCGCCTCCACCACCGCCTCGATCTGCGGCAGCTTCTCCAGCGCCTTCAACCGGCTCTGCGCCTGGCGGGCCTTGGTGGCCTTGGCGCGGAAACGGTCCACGAAGCTCTGCATATGCGCCCGCTGTGCGGCGATCCGCTCCGCCGCGCGGGCCTGCTGCAACGCCCGTTCGGTCTTGATCCGCACGAATTCCGCGAAGCCGCCCGGCGTCATGGTCAGCTTGCCGGCATCCAGATGCACGATCGCCTCCACCGCCTTGTCCAGCAATTGGCGGTCATGGCTCACCAGCAGAATGGCGCCGGGGAATTTCTGCAAATAGGTTTCCAGCCACAGCGTGGCTTCAAGGTCCAGATGGTTGGTCGGCTCGTCCAGCAGCAGCAGGTCAGGTTCGGAGAACAGCACCGCCGCCAGCGCCACGCGCATGCGCCAGCCGCCGGAATAGCTGCTCATCGGCCGCGCCTGCCACTCCTCGTTGAACCCCAGCCCAGCGAGGATGGCGGCGGCGCGGGCAGGTGCTGAATCCGCCCGGATCGCCAGCAGCCGGTCATGAATTTCCGCCAGTTTCTCGCCCGGCGTGGCCGGATTCTCCGCCGCCTCCAGCAGTGCCGCGCGCTCGGTGTCGGCGGCCAGCACCACGTCCAGCGGCGTAATCTCCCCGCCCGGCGCCTCCTGCGCCACATAGCCCAGCCGCACCCGGTTGCCCAACAGCACCCTGCCGCCATCGGGCCGGATGGCACCGGCGATCAGCTTCAGCAACGTGGACTTGCCCGCCCCGTTGCGGCCGATGAGGCCAACATGCTTGCCTTCATCCAGCAGCAGCTCCGCATGCTCCAGCAAAGGCCGGCCAGCGATGGAATAAGACAGGTCTTCAAGGCGCAGAACACTCATGCGGCGTCCTGTATATTAAGGCTGGGGGTTGATGCAAAAGGACGGCCCGGCTATTGCGCCCGCAACATTCACAGGAAAGCATCACCATGGCCATCGAACGCACCCTGTCCATCATCAAGCCGGACGCCACCCGCCGCAACCTCACCGGCAAGATCAACGCCAAGTTCGAAGAGAACGGCCTGATGATCGCCGCCACCAAGCGCCTGCACCTCACCCGCGCCCAGGCCGAGGCGTTCTACGCCGTGCATTCCGCCCGCCCCTTCTTCAACGATTTGGTCGAGTTCATGATCTCCGGCCCCGTCGTGGCGCAGGTGCTGTATGGCGAGAACGCCATCACCAAGAACCGCGACATCATGGGCGCCACCAACCCGGCCAACGCCGCCCCCGGCACCATCCGCGCCGAGTTCGCTAAGTCCATCGAAGCCAATTCCGTGCATGGCTCCGACAGCCCGGAAGCCGCCGAAACCGAAATCTCCTTCTTCTTCGCGCAGATCGAGATCATCGCCGCCTGATCCCGCACGCGCGGCATAATCAACGCCCGCTGGCCGCCAGGCTGGCGGGCGTTTTTATTTGGCGCCGCGCCGCGCCCGCCAATTATCCCATTTCGCCTGCACCCAGCCCAGCCCGCGCAGCGTGGCACGGCGGATGGGCGGAATATCCTCCCCCACCAGAATGGCGCCCAGAGGCAGCATCCATATCCCCAGAACCGGCAGAAAGCTGAACACCCCGCCCAGCATCAGCGCCACTCCGGCGGGAATCCGCACCCATTTGGCCTGCGGACGGATCAGCCATTCATAGGCATGGCGCACGGACGAAGGCAGCGCGTTGAACAGCCGGAGAAGGCGGGGATCGTGCTGGGCGTCCATGCGCATATTATGCGGCAAACCGGCAAAAACACGAATCAGCGCCAGCCCTTGGCGCGCGCCACCGCCTCACTGAACCGCGCCCGCCACGCTTTGGCCTCGCCAGCACCGGGCGTCACGATCCTGGCGCCGCCCGGCCGGGTGATCTCCCGCCCCGCCGCCATGGCGGCCACGCCGAAGGCCGTCAGCTCGTCGAATTCCGGGCAGGCGATCTCGCGCTCCAACACATTCGCCAAAAATTCAACGAAATAACCGCTGCGGGTCAGCCCGCCATCCACGGAGATGCGCCCGGCGATGGGCAGCATGGCGCTCATCGCCTCCACCACCTCGGCGGTACGCAGGGCGATGCCTTCCAGCACCGCCTGGGCCATGTCCCGTTTCGTCGTTTCGGCCCCCAAGCCGATGAACAGCCCGGCGCCCGAACGGTCCCAATGCGGGCAGGCCAGGCCGGACAAGGCAGGCACAAACGCCAAGCCCCGCGAGATGGCGGGCGCGGCCTCGAAAGCCGCCAGCTCGGACATATCGGCAAACAGCCCGATCCGCCCGGCCCATTCCACGGCGGAGCCCGCGTCGTAAACCCCGCCATCCACGGCATAAATGCGCGTGCCTTCCCTCGCCCAGGCCAATGTGGGCAACAGCCCTTTCTCCGGGGCGCGGATGATCTCCTGCCCCGTCACCGCCAAGGCAAAAGCGCCGGTGCCGAAGGTGATCTTGGCATCCCCCGCCGCGCGGCAGCCATGGCCATAAAGTGCGGCCTGCTGGTCCACCATCGCCGCGCGCACGGGCACGCCGCCAATCTCCCCGAATTCGCCGTGGGAGGGGTGGATTTCCGGCAGCGCCTCCACCGGCACGCCGAAAATGCGGCATAGCGCCTCATCCCATTGCCCGGTTTCCAGATTCATCAGGCTGGTGCGCGAGGCGGTGGTGACATCCGTGGCAAACACCCCCGCCAGACGGTCCAGAAAAAATGCGTCCGTCGTGCCCAGCCGCAGCCGCCCTGCCCGCAGCGCCTCACCGGCCGCGGGGATGTTGCGCATGATCCAGCCGAGCTTGCTGGCGGAGAAATACGCATCCAAAGGCAGCCCGGCGCGCGCCATCACCTCCGGCGCATGTTCGGCCAGGGCCGCCACCTCATCGGCGGTGCGGTTATCCTGCCAGACGATCACCGGGGAAAGCGGATGGCCGGTTTGCGCATCCCAGGCCAGGCAACTCTCCCCCTGGTTGGCGATGCCGATGGCCTCGATCCCCTCCACCGCCGCCAGGCAGACGCGGATATTCTCCAAAAGCTCTTCCGGATCGTGCTCCACCCAGCCCGGCCGCGGGTAAACCTGCCGGTGGCGCACGCTCCGGGCGATGCGCGCCGCGCCGTCTTCCAGCAGCAGGACGCGGGTGCTGGTGGTGCCCTGGTCGAGCCCGGCGATCCTCATGGCACAATCTCCACGATCAGCCGCGCGTCATCCGGCGGGGTTTTCACGCCATCCAGATCGATCAGGATCCGCCGCTCCGGCAGCACATCCACCCGGCGGCGGTACAAAACCGCCTCCCCGGCGCGCACCCGCAACTGCCCCTGCACCGGCTCCGCCACCCGCAATTGCAGCCGCCCGCGTAAGGGGGCCACATGCGCCAGGCGCTGCGGCACCACGAATTTTACGTTCTGCCCCGCCAGCACCTCCAGCGCGCCCTCCGTGCTCGGCAACCCGCCGGAGAGATCATCCGCGATGTAATCGCCGATCGCGGCGCCTTCCCGGAAGCTCCACCCCGCCGTCTCGATGGGCCGCAGCAAATTCCCCGCCGCGAAATAGGCGATATCCGAGCAGCGCCCGTATTGGTCCACCGCCGGGCCGCGCGTGCCAGGATTGAGGGATAAATGACTGGATTGCACCAGGCTGGCCTCCGGCAGGAATTGGCCGGTGAACAGCACGCCGTCGCATTCCAGGCTCCGGCCATTGGAGAGCAGCACGCGCTCGACACGGGAAATCCCGTCAATCCGCTCGATTGTTGCATTGAGATGGAGCGGCACGCGGGCGAGCTTCGGGTAGAGGGTGAGCGGCCAGCGCGCCGTGGGGCTGGAACCGGCCTCGATCATCGCCACCGGGCGGATGCCATGATGGCGGCAGGTGGAAAGTGCGGAAAGCGCCACCAGCTCCGTGCCCACCACCACCGGGCGGCGGAACGGCACCAGCCCTTGCAAATTCACATAAGCCTGCAACGCGCCGGTGTTCAGCACGCCGATGGGCCGCGCCCCGCTTACCAGCCGGGCGGAGCGCGGCGTTTCCCTGGCACCCGTGGCCAGCAGCACGCGCCGGGCCTTGATATGTTTCAGCCCTTCCGGCGCGGCGACATCCAGCACCCCGCCCGGCTTCAGCGCCACCACGCTATGCCGGGGCAAAATCTCCACCCCCGCCGCCCGCGCCGCCTCGCCCAGCCGTCTGGCATAGGCGGGGCCGGTGAGGATGCGCCCGAATTCCCGCAGGCCAAAGGGCGGATGCCCGCAATGGCGCGGCACCCCGCCCAGCACATCCTCACGCTCGATGATGACGACGCGCCCCACCCCGCGCGCCTTTAACCGCAGCGCCGCCGCGATGCCAGACGGCCCGCCGCCGATGATCGCCACATCAATCATGCGCCAGCGGCTCCTGCAACTTGCCCGTACTCAGCGCGGCGAGGCTGGCATTGCAGTAGAAACCCTGGCAGCGGCCCATGCCCGCCCTGGTGCGGCGGCGCAGCCCCCCGAAATCCCCGGCGGGCAGCGGGCCTTGCAAGGCGGCTTCGATTTCCCGGCGCGTCACCAGCTCGCAATGGCAGATGATCTCGCCGTGGTTGTCCTCCTGCCAGTCGCGCGGGGCGCATTCGGCCAGGCGGGGCACGCCGGAAATGGCCGGGGCGGATTGTTCCGCGCCGCCGCCATACAGTTCCCAGGCATGCAAAGCCAGCCCCAGGGCGGCGGTAAGGCCGGTGGAGCGGATGCCGTTCAGCACGATATAATTCCGCGCCGGCTCGTGCCGCACGCGGTAATGTTTCTGCTCCGTCGCCGGACGGATGCCGGCATAGATGGCGTTCACATTCACCTGGGCGAGGCCGGGCAGCATCTCCTCACCCTTTGCCTTCAGCATCTCCAGCGTTGCATGGTCCGTGCCCGCATCCACCCGGCTGTCCTGCTCATCCGCCGTGGGGCCGACCAGCACATTGCCGAAAATTGTGGGGGTGACGACGATGCCCTTTGTCCGCTCCGTGGGCACCGGCAGGATGATGTGGCGCAGCAGCCTGGCGGCCGGTTTGTCGAACACCACGAACTGCCCCTTGCGCGGCTTGATGGTGAAGGAGGTTTCGCCCAGCAGGGCTTCCTCAATCTTGTCCCCGAACAGCCCGGCGCAGTTGATGATGGCTGCAGCCTCCAGCACGCCGTCATTGGTGCGCAGGCTCCAGCGCCCGCCAGAGAAATCGCCGCCCAGAATTTCGAGTATTCCGCCGCATTTCCGCCCCCGCCGCGATGGCCTGCAGCACATAGGCCAGAGGCGCGCTCCAGGGGTCGATGAGAAATTCGCGGGGCACTAGCACGCCCGCCTGCACGCTGGGGGAGATGTTCGGCTCGCGCGCCAAAATCTCCGCGCGCTCCACCGCCCGCACATCCTCAACCCCGTTCCCATGCGCGGTTTCGATGATGCCGGCCAGTTTCGCGCCTGCTCCTCATCCCAGGCCGCACCATCGCGCCGCTTTCCAGCAGCGGCAGGCCCAGCCCCTCGCGGATCGCGAGATATTCCTTGTACCCCGCCTGCATGCAGGCCAGCTCCAGACTGCCCGGCGGCGCGTCGAACCCCGTATGCAGGATGGCGCTATTGCCCTTGCTGGCGCCGGAGAGAATATCCGCGCCTTTTTCCAGCAGCACGACGCTTGGCCCCGCCCAGCGCAAAGCGCCGCGCCACCGCGCAGCCCACCACCCCGGCCCCCATCACCGCGACATCGAACATGGCGCATGAGGCACATCCGCTGTGTTCGCGCGTCAACAGAGCGGCGCATTGGAAAGCGTTAATCCTAAGGACAATCTTTTTCAGGAGAGCCCGAATGCCCGAAATGACGCAACCCAGATGATGCGCGCCCATGTCATCACCGCCCATGGCAGCGGCGCCGCTTTGCAGGCCATCGCCATCCCCACCCCCGGCCCGGGCGAAATCCTCATCCGCGTCGCCGCCTGCGGCGTGTGCCATTCGGATATCCATGCCGTCGACGGGCGACTGGGCGCCACCCTCCAACTTGCCGCTGATCCCTGGCCATGAAGTCACCGGCCATGTCGTCGCCCACGGGCCGGGCGTGTGCGGCCCCCGCCATCGGCGCCGCCGTGGGGGTGGCCTGGCATGGCGCCGCCTGCGGCCAATGCGAATATTGCCTTAACCGGCTGGAGACGATCTGCCCGCAGGCAGAAGCCACGGGCTACACGCGCGATGGCGGTTATGCGGAATTGTCACCGCCAGCGCCGACTTCCTCGCATCCATCCCGGACGGCGCGGATCTACGTGCATCGCCCCGGTGCTCTGCGCCGGGGTCACCACCTATCGGGGCTGAAAAACAGCCGCGCCCGGCCGGGCCAGTTCGCGGCCATCATCGGCGCGGGCGGGCTGGGGCATATCGCCATCCAGTACGCGAAGGCCATGGGCTTGCGCCCGTCGCGGTCGACCTGTCGACCCGGCCAAGCTCGAACTCGCCCGCCGCTGGGGGCGGAGATGGTGTTCAACGCCGTGGAGGCGCGGCACCCGCGTGCTGGAGGCAACAGGCGGCGGCTGCCATGCGGTGCTCGTCACCGCCACGACCCCCGCCGCCTTCGAGCAGGGCATCGGCATCACCCGCGCCGCCGGCACCACTGTGTTCATCGGCATCCCGCCCACGCCACAGGATAAAATCAGCCTCTCCATCATCGGGCTGGTCAATGGCGAGAAAATCCGTGCGCGGCTCCAATGTCGGCACAAGGGCTCGATCTGCAGGAGGCGGTGGATTTCGCCGCGCGCAGGCTGGTGGCAGCGGAAATCGAGCCCGTGCCCTTTGCGGCGGCGGCGGAAGCGCTGGCGCGTCTGCGCGCCGGGCCAGTGGCCGGACGGCTCGTGCTGAAATATCTAATTCCCCCATGGTCAAAACCGCCTGGCGCAATTATATTGCGCGGAGGATGGCACTGGGGATAGCATGCAGACCGATGACCGAGCCCCTCGTACTGGACGAGATCGACCGCAAGATCCTCGCCGAGCTGCAAGAGGATGGCCGCATGACCAATGTGGAGCTGGCACGCCGGGCGGGCATCTCCCCCCCGCCTTGCCTGCGCCGCGTGCGAAGGCTGGAAGAGGCCGGCTACATCAAAGGCTACCATGCCGATACGGACGGGCATAAGCTCGGCTGGCAGATCGCGTTTTTCGTGATCGTGGGGCTGGAGAGCCAGAAGCTTTCGGTACTGGAGGCCTTCGAGGCGCTGGTGGCCACCTGGCCGGAGGTGCGGGAATGCCACATGATCCGCGGCGGCGGGGATTTCCTGCTGAAGCTGGTGGCCCGCGATGCCGCGCATGAA
Source organism: uncultured Pseudomonadota bacterium (assembly GCA_963794625.1). Classification (GTDB taxonomy): domain Bacteria; phylum Pseudomonadota; class Alphaproteobacteria; order Acetobacterales; family Acetobacteraceae; genus Acidocella. The sequence goes on along the minus strand of CAWCEU010000007.1, from coordinate 450,910 downwards.
AACCAGCTTACCCAGCGCCTGACCAACGCCGCCAGCGTGGCCAAGGTGCAGACGCTGCAGACCATACGCACCAGCCGCAGCCTCTCCGGCGTGCCGATGGACAAGCTGAATGGCTGAAGCCGGGCTTTTCCTCCTCACGCTCCTGGTGGGGGGCTGTGCCATTTCGTGCCCGCGCGGCTGCCGTTTGTGTTTCCCTTCGTGTTCAACCCGGTGGTGTTCCTGGGCTGCCTGCTGCTGGGGCTCTGGCATTGGCGCGGGGTAAAGCGCCTGCCGCCGGAGCTGAAACCGGGGCCCGTGCGGCAGAGTTTCTACTATGCGGGGGTTCTCGGCACCTGGTTCGTGCTGCAAACGCATTTTGAATATCTCGCCCAGCACATGTTCTTCCTGAACCGCGTGCAGGCGGTGGTGCTGGGCATGGTCACCCCTTTCTGTGCCGGCATCGCCTGGCCCGGCGCGGCATTGGCGGCGGGAACACCCGGCCGGATCACCCGTGCCGCCCTGGCCGCATGGCGGCCCTTGCGCTGGCTTTCGCATCCGCTCGCGGCGATGGCGGTGTTTCTCTTCACCACCGATATCTGGTTGCTGCCGCCTGTGCATTTCGATGCGATGATCGACCCCAGCCTCTATGCGGTGATGAATCTCTCCTGCCTTCTGGGCGGGGTGCTGTTCTGGATGGTGGTGCTGGACCCGCGGCCGAAACCGCCTTGCCGCTTCTCCTACCTCACCCGGGCGGGGACAGGGTTTTTCGTGATGTTTCCGCAGATCGCCATCGGCGCCTATATCGCGCTCACCGGGCAGGATCTGTTTTCGTTCTACGAGCTTTGCGGGCGGCTGTTCCCCACCGTCTCGCCCGCCGACGACCAGCTTTTCGGCGGGCTGATCCAATGGATACCCCCCGGCATGATGAATGTGGCGGCGCTGATCATCACGCTGAACGCGCTGCGCCTGGCGGAGATGGAGGCGGACAAGGATTTCATTCCGCCGCCGGGGGCGAAGCTCTATGAAGCGAAATGGACGGGACGCTGACGCCCACCCGGCTTTCTTAAAAAAATTTTTTCTTAAAAAATCGAAATATTTCGATTTCGCGCTTAGCCGCCGATCAGCACCGTGAAGCAGCCGAGCACGATCATGCCGCCATGGGCGCAATTATCCATCATGCGGGCGGCGGGCTTGCCGCCGATCATCACGGTGGCGGAGCCCTTGATGATGCTATCCGGCGGGCCGACGCAGGAGGCCATATCGCCCACGCAGGCGGCGGGCAGGCCGCCGATCAGCACAGTCGGCGCACCGGGGCCGGTGATCGGGCCGCCGACATGCGGCACCAGCACGTCCACCATCGGGCAGACATGCAGGTCGGTCAAACGGGCGGCGGGCATCGACATGGAAATGATCCTAGACCCGGAAAGACCGAGGATTCAATAAAGACCGGAGAATTCAATAATGAGCAATTAAGGGTGTAGTGAAAGCGTCACAAGACGTGATTTTAATGATATAATGTCCCAAATTACGAAACAGATGTTAGCGTGAGAAAGATTTTCCGCCTATAACGATCCGCAACAGGGATTGTTGCGGGGGATAATGCACAGACGGACGTTCACGGTCAGGCATACCGCTCTCGCCGCGCTGTCCGCTGGTGCCATGGCGGCCATGTCCGGCGCCGCCCTGGCGCAAATCAGCGTGCCCAATGTGCCCAGCGTGCATAATGTGCCCAACCTGCAGACCTCGCCGCTGCCGCATATCATGCCCACCCCCACCCCTAATCTCGGCAAGGGGCTGCCAAGCATTCCGCAAGGCGGGCCGGAAGTGCAGCTGCCGCCCGTTTCAATTCCGGTACGCTCGGCCAGCATCGTCGGCGCCACGGCCTTTCCCCCCGCGAAACTGAACCCGGTCATCGCCGGGCTGGCGGGGCAGAGCGTGCCGCTTTCGAAACTGGAAGCCGACCGGCGCAAGCTGGTCGATCTCTATCGCGGCCATGGCTATATTCTTTCCACCGTCACACTGGATGTGGATGCGGCGGGCAATGTCCGCTTCGTCGTGACCGAGGGGTATATCGCCTCGGTCAAGCTCTCGAAGGATATCGGCCCGGCGGGCTCGATGGTGCTGGGGTTTCTGGAGCATCTCACCAATGAACGCCCGCTGAACGAGGCGGCACTTGAGCGCTGGCTGCTGCTGGCCCAGCAGGTGCCGGGTGTTTCCGTGCATGCGGTGCTGCAATCCGAAACCGGCGACCCCGGCGCGCTGACTTTGGTGGCGGAGGTTGCCAAGCAAACCGTTTCGGGCCTGCTCACGGCGGATAATCGCGGCTTCGATGAAACCGGCCCGGCCGAAGGGCTGCTGGTGGTGGACCTGAACAGCCTCACCTCACTTGGCGACCAGACGGAATTCTCCTTCTACCACACCAGCGGCAACACCGATAATTTCGGGCAGATTTCGGAGAGCTTCTTTCTCGGCACCTCGGGTTTGCGGTTGAAGGTTTATGGCGGCTCGGGCCGGGCCAACCCCAGCGGCGTGCTGGGCTCGGTGGGGTATCAGAGCCAGGTGAGCGTGTTTGGCGGGCAGCTCAGCTATCCCGTGCTGCTGCGCCGCAACCAGGCCTTGACCACGCAGCTGCGGCTGGATGCCGAGCAGAACACCATCTCCACCGCCGGCGCGGTGACCAGCACGGACAGCCTGCGCGTCGCGCGCCTCGGCGGGCAATATGCCTCGCAGGATCTCTGGCTTGGCAATACGCGCAACGCGCTCAACGTGGTGGAGTTCCAGGGCTCGCAGGGCCTGCCCTTTCTGGGCAGCTCGGCCGATGGGCGCACCGCGCCGCCGGCCGGGCGGGCGGGGGCGAAATTCGATTTCTGGAAGATCAACGCCTCGATCAGCCGGGTGCAGACCCTGTTCTCGCCCTGGCCGACCGCGGATGTGGCGCTGCGTACCGAGATAGGCGGGCAGTACACCCCCTCCATCCTGCCCTCGGCGGAGGAATTCTATCTCGGCGGCACGCGTTTCACGCGCGGCTATTATTCAGGCCAGGTGGTGGGGGACAAGGCGGCCTATGCCACCGCCGAGCTGCAATTCAACACCGGCGCGGATTTTACCTTGCTCCACCGCGATTTCGAGCTGGGCGCGCAATTCTACGGCTTCTATGATTGGGGCGAGACCTGGTCCAACCTGCCGACGGATCTGAACCACAGGATCGAATCCGCCGGGGGAGGCGTAAGGCTGGGGCTCACCCGCAATGTCGAGCTGGATGGCGAGGTGACGCACCGCCTGACCACGCAGCTAAGTCCGGCTTCCACCAACGTGGCGCCGTTGTCGGAAACCGTAATCTATTGGGGCGTGACGGCGCGCTATTAATGCGGCGCGGCGGGAGGCAGGAGATGGCGATGGAACGGCAGACAAGAACGCCGCCCTTAAGGGGCCAGAGCCGGAAGGTCTGGCGCGGGTCATGGCTGCTGGCCAGCACCGCGCTGAGCGCCGTGCTCGCACACCCCGCCCCCGCGCGCGCCCAGCATATCGCCGCCGACACCACCCCCCAGGGCGGCGTAGTGGTGGGCGGTAATGCGAACATCGCGCAATCCACCGGCAGCACCGTCATCACCCAGAACAGCGACCGCGCCGCGATCAACTGGCAGAGCTACAATGTCGGCAGCGATGCGCACGTAACCTATCAGCAGCCATCTTCCAGCTCCATCACGCTCAACCGGGTGGTCACGCCCAGCCCCTCGGTTATCGCCGGGCATATCAGCGCCAATGGGCAGATCGTGCTCATCAACCAGTCCGGCGTGGTGTTCACCAAGGGGGCGGAGGTGACGGCGCAGAGCGTCATCGTCTCCACCTCCAACATCAGCAATTCCGATTTCATGGCCGGGAAGATGAACTTCACCGGCACGCCCAATCCCGGCGCCAAGATCGTCAATGACGGCGAGATCACCGCCGGGCAGGCCGGGCTGGTGGGGCTGGTGGCGCCGCAAGTGGCCAATAACGGCATCATCTCCGCCAGGCTCGGCCAGGTGGTGCTGGCCGGGGCGGATGCCTTCACGCTGGATCTGTACGGGGACAAGCTGGTCTCGCTGGATGTCACCAAGGCGGTGGCGGAGGTGGACCTGAACGGCCAGAAGGTACCGGCGCTGGTCACCAATAAAGGGCTGATCCTCGCCGATGGCGGCAAAATCACCCTGACAGCGGCAGATGCGGATGCGCTGGTAAGCCAGCTTCTGCAGGTGGGCGGCACGCTGCGGGCGGATAGCGCCGGCGGCCAAACCGGCACCATCTCCCTGGTGGCGGTGGGCGGGGGCATCAATATCGCGGGCAATCTGCTGGCGCGCGGCAATGTGGCGGGCAGCACCGGCGGCAATGTGGAGGCGGTGGCCACGGGCACGGTGGCGGTGGCCGCCAACGCCGTTATCGACGCCTCGGGCCAGGCGGGCGGCGGCAACATCGCACTCGGCACGAATTTGCAACGTGTGGCGCAAGGGGCGAGCGACAGCACCGCCCCGCGCGCGGCCGTGGTGAGCATCGCCGCCGGGGCGCAGATCAAGGCCAATGCCATTTCCAAGGGCAATGGTGGCAAGGTGACGCTGCTGAGCGCCAAGAGAACCGATTTCGCGGGCACCATCTCCACCACCGGCGGCACGCTGGGCGGCAATGGCGGCCTTGTCGAGATTTCCTCGGATGATGTCATCAGCCTCGGCGGCACGGTGATCGACACCGCGATCGACGGCCAGGCGGGCGAGATTTTGCTGGACCCGCAGACGCTGATCGTGACCAGCGGCTCGGCCACCAATGCCGGCACCAACAGCACCGGCACCGGCAACAACACCTCAACGACCTTCGGCACCGACAGCAGCACGATCTCCTATGTCAACCCAGGGGATCTCACCAATCTCCGCGGCACCATCATCCTGGAAGCGACGCAGCTGCTTTCGGTGGCGAGCGCCATCAATCTCAGCACCAGGGCCTCCGAGCTGGAGCTGAGCTCCGGGCAGGATCTGACCATCAGCGCCAGCATCTCGCTGGCGGGGGCGCTGGATATCAATGCCGCCGGAACGCTCGATGTAGGGGCGGCGCTGAATGCCAGCACCATCACCCTCGCCGATACGGGCGGCGGCAGTGCCATCGACATCAACGGCGTCATCAGCGGCACGGAGCTGGTGATCAACGCCGGCGGCACGGTGACGGAAGGCACGCTGGGCGGCATCGCCGTCACCAGCCTGACGACGGGGAGCGGTTCCATCGGCGGCGACGCGGTGCTGAACAATACGCTGAACAGCATCACGACGCTGGCGAATTTCCTCACCACCGGCACGCTGAACCTGGCCGACAGCACGGCACTGACGCAGACCGGCACCGCCGCCGGCGCGGATGTGACACTGGCCGCCGCCGGGCTGACCCTGAACGGCAACATCACCGCCACCAACACCCTGGCCCTGGCCAGCTCGGCCGGCATCACGCAGGCCGGCACCGGCATATTATTCGCCCCGGACCTCACCAGCGGCAGCATCACCGGCAATGCGAACCTGACCGGCACGGCCAATAATATCGGCACGCTCTCCGCCTTCAGCGCCACCGGCACGCTGGACCTGACCGACAATACCGGGCTTGGCGTCACCGGCGGCGTCAGCGCGCAGGACATCACCATCGCCGCCAACGGCACGCTGGCGCTGGATAGCGGTTTGACCGCCGCCAGCGGCGGCGATGTGGCACTGGTGGCAACGGCCCTCACGGTCAGTGGCGGCAGCATCGCGGCCCCGTCCGGCACCATCTCCATCGCGCCCTATGGCGGTGGCACGCTGGACGTGGGCGGCAGCACGGCGGGCGGGCTGGTCCTCTCCGCAGCCCTGCTGGCGGCGCTGGATACCACCGCCTCGGTGCTGAATTTCGGCAGCGCGGCGGGTTATCTGGCCAGCCTGGTCGAGCTGGAGGGCAATGTGAGCCTGCAGCCGACCCTGGCGGTGGATAGTTCCGGCCGCGTGATCCAGGCGGGCACGCTCTCCGGCCAGGCCATCAGCTTCACCGGCAACAGCTTCACCCTGAACGGCACGGTGAATGCCGCATCGCTCGATCTGGCCGCCAGCGCGGCCATAACCCAGGCCAGCACGGGCGCCCTGGACGTGACGCAGCTGGCCGGCACGGCGGGCGGCAATATCTCCCTGGCGGGCGCCAACAGCATTGGCACGCTGGGTGCGCTGGATGCGGCTGGGAACATCGTGATCGATAATACCGGGACGATGGTTCTGGGCGGGGCGGTGAGTGCGGGCACGAGCCTGGCGCTGCTCACCAACGGGCTGCTGGCGGGCGGGGGCAGCCTGAGTGCGGGCACCATCGCGATCACGCCTTACGATAACGGCGCCATCGATCTGGGGGGCAGTTCCGTCTCCGGGCTGCAGCTCTCGCAATCGCTGGTCAGTGAGCTGGCGGGCAACGCCGTGGTTATCCTGGGCAGCGCTGGCGGGTCGCAGGCCAGCTCCATCTTCACCGAGGGCGCGGTGAGCTTCGCCAATGCGCTGGTTTCGTTGGACAGCACCGGGGGCCTGACCCAGACCGGCACGCTCACCGGCACCACGCTCGGCCTCAACGCCGCCAGCCTGGCGCTGGACGGGGCGGTGGATGCCACGCTGCTCAATCTCTCCGCCAGCTCCGGCATCACCCAGGCCGGTACCGGCGCGCTGCATGCCGCCACCCTCGCGGGCATTGGCAGTGTCACCGGCAATATCGTCCTGGACGGCGCCAACAGCATCACCTTGCTCAACGGCCTCGACGCAACCGGCACCATCAATGTCCAGGACAGCATCGCCATGGATGTGAACGGCGCCGTCTCGGCCGCCGTGATCACGCTGGCGGCGGCGGGGCTGGACCTGGCCAGCCAGATCAGCGCCGGCACCCTCGCGGTGCTGGACAGCTCCGGCAGCCTCAGCCAGTCCGGCGGCGGGCTGAATGCGGGCACGCTCTCCGGCAGCATCGCCGGCAATGCCAGCCTGAACGGCACCCAGAACAGCATCGCCACGCTGGCGGATTTCACCGCGGGCGGCACGCTGGACCTCACCAACCAGACCTCCCTGACCCAGACCGGCACGCTTACCGCCGCCAGCGCCACCCTCACCGCCGCCGGGCTGGCCCTGAACGGCAACCTCACCGCCACGGACAGCACCGCCGGCATACTGGACCTGGACAGCACCGGCAGCCTCAGCCAGAGCGGCACGCTCTCCGGGCAAACCATCACCCTCACCGGCACCAGCCTGGCGCTGAACGGCGCGGTGGACGCCACCGCGCTGACCCTGGATGCCAGCACCGGCATCAGCCAGGCCGGCACAGGGGCGCTGGACGTGACCAGCCTCACCGGCGGGAGCAGCGTCAGCGGCGCCATCCTGCTCGGCGGCACGGGCAATGTTATCGGCACCATCACGGCGCTCACCGCCGGGCAGAACATCCTGCTCGGCAATAGCGGCACCACCGGCATCACCGGCCAGATCTCCGCCGGAACCAATGTGACGCTGCAAGGCGGCAGCTTCGCCGAAAGCGGCGGCGGCGCCATTGCCGCGCGGACCCTTACCGGCAGCCTCACCGGCGGGCTGGCGCTGGGCGGGGGCAATGCCATCGGCACGCTCGGCGCGCTGGCGGCGGGCGGCAATGTGCTGCTGGCCGATACCGAAGCGCTCGCCATTGCCGGGCTGGTCTCCACCACCGGCACCCTCACCCTCACCAGCACCGGCGCGGTGAGCGAGGCGGCGGGCGGCACGTTGGATACCGGCGGGCTCAGCTCCGGCACGGGCAGCATCGGCGGCGCGCTCTCGCTCACCAGCGCCAACAGCATTGGCACGCTGGGTGTTCTGGATGCGGCTGGGAACATCGTGATCGATAATACCGGGACGATGGTTCTGGGCGGGGCGGTGAGCGCGGGCACGAGCCTGGCGCTGCTCACCAACGGGCTGCTGGCGGGCGGGGGCAGCCTGAGCGCGGGCACCATCGCGATCACGCCTTACGATAACGGCGCCATCGATCTGGGGGGCAGTTCCGTCTCCGGGCTGCAGCTCTCGCAATCGCTGGTCAGTGAGCTGGCGGGCAGCGCCGTGGTTATCCTGGGCAGCGCTGGCGGGTCGCAGGCCAGCTCCATCTTCACCGAGGGCGCGGTGAGCTTCGCCAATGCGCTGGTTTCGCTGGACAGCACCGGGGGCCTGACCCAGACCGGCACGCTCACCGGCACCACGCTCGGCCTCAACGCCGCCAGCCTGGCGCTGGACGGGGCGGTGGATGCCACGCTGCTCAATCTCTCCGCCAGCTCCGGCATCACCCAGGCCGGCACCGGCGCGCTGCATGCCGCCACCCTCGCGGGCATTGGCAGTGTCACCGGCAATATCGTCCTGGACGGCGCCAACAGCATCACCCTGCTCAACGGCCTCGACGCAACCGGCACCATCAATGTCCAGGACGGCATCGCCATGGATGTGAACGGCGCCGTCTCGGCCGCCGTGATCACGCTGGCGGCGGCGGGGCTGGACCTGGCCAGCCAGATCAGCGCCGGCACCCTCGCGGTGCTGGACAGCTCCGGCAGCCTCAGCCAGTCCGGCGGCGGGCTGAATGCGGGCACGCTCTCCGGCAGCATCGCCGGCAATGCCAGCCTGAACGGCACCCAGAACAGCATCGCCACGCTGGCGGATTTCACCGCGGGCGGCACGCTGGACCTCACCAACCAGACCTCCCTGACCCAGACCGGCACGCTCACCGCCGCCAGCGCCACCCTCACCGCCGCCGGGCTGGCCCTGAACGGCAACCTCACCGCCACGGACAGCACCGCCGGCATACTGGACCTGGACAGCACCGGCAGCCTCAGCCAGAGCGGCACGCTCTCCGGGCAGACCATCACCCTCACCGGCACCAGCCTGGCGCTGAACGGCGCGGTGGACGCCACCGCGCTGAACCTGGATGCCAGCACCGGCATCAGCCAGGCCGGCACAGGCGCGCTGGACGTGACCAGCCTCACCGGCGGGAGCAACGTCAGCGGCGCCATCCTGCTCGGCGGCACGGGCAATGTTATCGGCACCATCACGGCGCTCACCGCCGGGCAGAACATCCTGCTCGGCAATAGCGGCACCACCGGCATCACCGGCCAGATCTCCGCCGGAACCAATGTGACGCTGCAAGGCGGCAGCTTCGCCGAAAGCGGCGGCGGCGCCATTGCCGCGCGGACCCTTACCGGCAGCCTCACCGGCGGGCTGGCGCTGGGCGGGGGCAATGCCATCGGCACGCTCGGCGCGCTGGCGGCGGGCGGCAATGTGCTGCTGGCCGATACCGAAGCGCTCGCCATTGCCGGGCTGGTCTCCACCACCGGCACCCTCACCCTCACCAGCACCGGCGCGGTGAGCGAGGCGGCGGGCGGCACGTTGGATACCGGCGGGCTCAGCTCCGGCACGGGCAGCATCGGCGGCGCGCTCTCGCTCACCAGCGCCAACAGCATTGGCACGCTGGGTGCGCTGGATGCGGCTGGGAACATCGTGATTGCCAATACCGGGACGATGGTTCTGGGCGGGGCGGTGAGCGCGGGCACGAGCCTGGCGCTGCTCACCAACGGGCTGCTGGCGGGCGGGGGCAGCCTGAGTGCGGGCACCATCGCGATCACGCCTTACGATAACGGCGCCATCGATCTGGGGGGCAGTTCCGTCTCCGGGCTGCAGCTCTCGCAATCGCTGGTCAGTGAGCTGGCGGGCAGCGCCGTGGTTATCCTGGGCAGCGCTGGCGGGTCGCAGGCCAGCTCCATCTTCACCGAGGGCGCGGTGAGCTTCGCCAACGCGCTGGTTTCGCTGGACAGCACCGGGGGCCTGACCCAGACCGGCACGCTCACCGGCACCACGCTCGGCCTCAACGCCGCCAGCCTGGCGCTGGACGGGGCGATGAATGCCACGCTGCTCAATCTCTCCGCCAGCTCCGGCATCACCCAGGCCGGCACCGGCGCGCTGCATGCCGCCACCCTCGCGGGCATTGGCAGTGTCACCGGCAATATCGTCCTGGACGGCGCCAACAGCATCACCCTGCTCAACGGCCTCGCCGCAACCGGCACCATCAATGTCCAGGACAGCATCGCCATGGATGTGAACGGCGCCGTCTCGGCGGGCAACAGCCTGGCGCTGTCCGCCCCCGGCCTGACGCTGGCGAGCACGTTGAGCAGCGGCGAGATCAGCCTGATTGCCGATAGCATCACCGATAATGGCGGCGCGGTGATGGCGCCGGGCGGCACGGTGAGCATCGCGCCGCGCACCGCCAATCTCGCGGTCGATCTTGGGGGAAACACGGAAGGGCTCGATCTCTCCGGCACGCTGCTGGGCGCCATTACCGCCGCGGCGCTGGATATCTCCACCCAGGGCAGCATCATCGCCTATGGCTCGGCCAGCGTTTCCACGCCGCTTCTGTCGCTCTCCGGCAACGGCATCACCTTCGCGGGCACGCTGAGCGCGCCGGGCACGCTGGCGCTTTCCAGCGGCGCGGGCGTCACCTCCACCTCGGCCAATCATCTCACGGCGGGCACCTTGCTGGCGGGCGGGGCGATAACCGGCAATGCCGATCTCAGCCAGGGCAGCAACAGCATCGCCACGCTGGGGAGCCTGGCACTCAGCGGCGGCAGCCTGATGCTGGCGGATGCCACGGCGCTGACGGTAAACGGGCCGCTTTCGGCCAATGCGGTGAGCCTCGCGGCCGCCGGGCTGGAGATCGCCAGCCAGATCAGCGCCAGCGGCGCGGTGGCGTTGAACAGCACCGGCACGCTGGACCAGTCCGGCACGCTCACCGGGCAGAGCGTCAGCCTCACCGGCACCAGCCTGACGCTGAATGCACCGGTGAACACCGGAACCTTGGCGCTTGCGGCCAGCAATGGCGTGAGCGAGACCGGCGGCGGGCTGAACGCGACCACGCTCACCGGCAGCGTATCCGGCAATGCCGTGCTGAACGGTGCCGTGAACAATATCGGCACGCTGGCGAACTTCACCGATAACGGCACGCTGATCCTGACTGACAGCGCGGCGCTGATGCAGGCTGGCAGCCTCTCCGCCACCAATGCGGCACTTTCCGCGGCCGGGCTGAATTTCACCGGCAGCGTCACCACGCCCGGCACGCTGGCGCTGGCCAGCTCCAATGGCGTTTCGCAAAGCGGCGGCAGCGTGAATGCCGGCGTGCTGAGCAGCCTTGGCACCGTCAGCGGCAATATCATCATGACGCAGGCGGCCAACCAGTTCCCGGATGTGCAGAACCTCGCCGCCACCGGCGTGATCGAGCTGACATCCAGCACCGGGCTGGGCCAGACCGGCCTGCTCTCCGCCAGCGGGGTGACGCTGACGGCACCCAGCCTGGCCTTCAACGGCACGCTCAGCACCTCCGGCGCATTGCAGCTGAATGGCGGCAGCGCCAGCGAAGGGGCGGGGGCTGTGATCGACGCATCGCTGCTCACCACCGGGGGCGGTTCGCTTTCCGGCAACGCGGTATTTAACAATGGCGCCAACAACATCGCCGTTCTCAGCTACTTCACCGCCAATGGCGGGCTGACACTGGCCGATGGCGCGGCTCTGGCGATCAGCGGGCCGGTCTCGCTCGGCGGCACGCTGGCGCTTTGGGATGCCAGCAACATCACCCAGACCGCCGGCAGCATCACCGCCGCCGCCCTGACCAGCGATGGCGGCGCCATCGGCGGCAACGCTGTTTTCGGGCAATCCGGCAATTTGATCCCCGTGCTTGGCGCGTTTGCCGCCGGGGGCAATCTGCAGCTGAATACCGGCAGCGCGCTCAATGTCGCCGGCAATGTCACCACTGGCGGCACGCTCAGCCTGTATAGCGGCGGCGCCATCAGCCAGAGCAATGGGCTGATCACCACGCCCTGGCTGAATGCCGGCGCCAGCGCCATCGATCTCGGCGGCACGGATATCGGGCTGCTCGGCAATGTTTCGGCGGGCGGGGATGTGAACATCGCCAATGCGGGCGGGCTGGCGGGCACGCTCACCGCGCAGGATGCCACGCTGGGCTCGAATGGCGGCTTCACCTCCAGCGGCGATGCCCGGATCGGCAATGCGCTCTATATTACCGCCGCCGGGCCGGTGGTGCAGACCGGCGGGGATTTCAGCGCCGCGACGGCGACGATCACCGCCCCCTCCATCACCCTCTCCGGCGCCACGGATATCAGCAACGGGCTGGCGCTGCGGGCCAGCGGCGATATCGTCCATGAATCCGGCAGCCTGAACGCCGCGACACTCACCGGCACGGCCGGGCGGCTGGCGGAATTCGGCGCGGCCACGGATATCGGCACGCTTGGCAGCTTCCTGATGGGCGGCGGCACCTTCATGCTCGACAACGATGCGCCGCTGACCCTGACCGGCCCGCTGGTGGCCAATGTGGCGAGCATCACCGCCGCCGGGGCGCTGGTCCTGGATGGCAGCGCCGATGGCGGATTATTCCTGAGCGGCGGCACCGCCAGCAGCACCGCCACCAAGCCCCGGACCGGCGTGGATTCCATTCTGGCGGTGACCGGCGGCAACCCGTCAATCACACAGAGCGGCACGTTCTATATCGATTCCGGGCCGAACCTGACGGCTTATCTCGGCAACGCCACCCCGCTGGCAACGCTGTTCATGAGCCTTGCCTCCAGCGGCGCCATCGCCATCGCGGCATCGCCGGGGATTCTGGAGGCGCCGAATACGGATCTGGTGCTGGCGGCGGGCGCGGCGGGGGTGATAACCGGCAATGTGAACGTGCTGCACCTGGAGGTGCTGAGCGCGAAATCCGTGGACATGACAGGCTTTATCGCCAGCATCACCGGCCCCACGGCGGCGGGCAATGGCTCGGCCTTTCCGTTCCCGCAGCCTGGCTACCGGTTCAATGCCTGCCCCATCGGCTCGGTGAACTGCACCATCCTGCCCATCGAGGGCCTGCCGCAAGCCAATCCACTGGAGAATTTCGACATCTCGCCGCGCAAGCGCAGGAAACTGGATAAGAACGTGACGCTGCCCGGCGTGGCCGCGCGCGATTTTTAAGGGGCAGGCCATGAGGATCGTAAGTGTGACCCGCGTGCCCGCCGCCTTGGCGCTGCTGCTGGTGCTGGCGCTGGGAAGCTGCGCCAAGCCGCCCGCCAGCGCCTATGACCAGGCGCCATCCAGCACCGCCGGGGCGGGCCTGCCGGTGGGCCGGAACAGCGCCGGGGAAAGCTGCACGCTGCAGCGCATCGGCAACCATGCGGATATTTATTGCGGCGATTGGGACCAGCCGAGTGCCCATGTGCAGAGCGGCGGCGCCGCCAGCGCGGCGGAGCTGGCGGCCCTGGCCACCAGCAGCCCCTGGCGCGCGGGGCTGGATGCCGCTTATGCCTGCGACGCGCCGCAACCGGCGCGGATTCTGGACGGCGTGCCCGCCGAGATCCTGCCCTGCACCCAGCGCTTCGGCGGCTGGCCCTATATCGCCCTGGCGGCGGAGATTGATGGCAGCGTGTATTATGCCGACGGTGTGCAGCCCGCCTTGCCGGCCATGCAGCGCGCCATCGGCGTGCTGAGCGGCAAGATCCCCGCCGATGAGGCCGGGCAGGCGGCGGTGGCGGAGTCTCGACCAGCTCCTCGCCCAGCGGCTGGCGGCGCATGCGTTCAGCTCCGGCGATGTCGGCCAGTATGACGCGCTGATGACCCTGGGGGCGAAGGCCAACCAGGCGGAGGATTTTCCGACGGCGGTGATCGCCTACCGCGCCGCCTTGGCCTTGCAGCAGAAAAAACTAGGCGCGGATAATCCCGGCACGGTGGTGCCAATGCTCGCATTGGGGCTGAACCTTTCCAACCAGGGGCTCTACCCCGAGGCGCAGGCCCAGTTCGCCGCCGCCGCCAAGCTGGCACCGCGCGCCAGCGACCCGACCGCCCCGGCCACCTTGCTGTATGACAAGGCGCTTAACGCGCTCAACCAGGGGCAGACGCAGCAGGCGCTGGTGCTGCTTCAGCAATCGCGCCAGCTTTACGCGGCGCTGGTGCCGCCGGAATTGCTGCAGGCCCAGCCCGAGGCCGCCCAGAACAGCGCCTTGTTCTCGATCAGCGCGCCCGCCGGCTCCGCTTCACTGATGGCGGCACAGGTGACGCTGAACAGCCCGGTGACACAGACGGCGCTGCTGGGCGTGATCGAGACCTGGCGTTATCAGGCGCTGGCGCTGGACCAGCTGGGCAACAAGCCGGGCAGCGACGCGGCGATTGCCAATGCCAGGCGCATCGCCACAGCCAACGGACTGCAGCCGCCCTCATTGGATGCGCGGCTGGACCGCACCCGCGCCGCCCTGGCCGCCGCCAATGGCCAGCCGCTGGTGGCGGCGCAAGACCTTGCCAGCGCCACGGCGTCCTTCAACGCCACCCTGCCGGGCACGCGCCCGGTGGCCGAAACCGCCTTGCTGCGCGGTGCGGTGCTGGCAGAGGGCGGCGACGGGCAAAGCGCCCTGGCGTCCTGCCGCAATGGCGTGGCGCTGCTGCGCAATCTGCGCCTTGGCAGCACGGCGGCACTGATCGGGCCGTGCCTTGATGTGTATGCCAGCGCGGCCGCGGCCGACCCGGCCCAGGCGGAGGCGCTGCATGACGAGATGTTCGAGGCCGCCGAGCTGACCCAGGGCAGCGTGACCGCACGCGAGATCGCCCAGGCGGCGGCGCGGCTTTCCTCCAGTGCGGCTGATCCGAAAGTGGCCGCCGCCATCCGCGCCCAGCAGGATGCCCAGCACAAGCTGGAGGATTTGTACCAGCAGCGCGACCAGGCGGCGCATGCCAGCAATAACAGCGCCCAGCTCGCGGCGCTGGACAAGCAGATCGCCGCCGCGAACGCCACCTTGCAGCAGGCCGGGCTGGCCGAGCAGGCGGCGGCGCCGAATTTCGGCCAGCTGGTGCAGCAGGCGGTGCCCGCCGCCGATGTGCTGAAGCTACTGCGGCCGGATGAGGCGTTCCTGGGCATCACCGCCACGCCCAGCCATAGCTGGCTGTTCTTCCTGCACGGCGGAACGGTGCAGGTGGCGCGCGCGGATGTGAGCGCGCCGGCCATGGCCGGGCTGGTGAGCGCGGTGCGCGCCAGCATCGAGCCCGGCGCCAGCGGCCTGCCCAGCTTCGACATGGCGGATGCGGCGAAGATCTACGCCGCGACGCTGGGGCCGTTCGCCAAGCCGATGCAGGGAGTGAAAAATCTCGTGGTCGCCCCGTCCGGCGCGCTGCTGGCGCTGCCCTTCGCGCTGCTGCCCACCGGCCCCGCCAGCACGGATGATCTCGCGCATGCGCCCTGGCTGATCCGCAAGACCACTTTGGCCTATGTGCCGGCGGCGGCGAATTTCGTTTCGCTGCGGCGGGCGGCCGGCACCTCGGCGGCGAAGCAGCCTTGGTTCGGTTTCGGCGATTTCCAGCCGGTGAGCCTGGCGCAGGCGCAGGCGACCTATAACACCGCCGCCTGCCCCGAGAGTGCCGCCGAATTCGCCGGGCTGCCGCAGCTGCCCTACGCGAAGCTGGAATTGCAGGCGGCATCGGCGATCTTCGGCGCCGGGCCGCAGGATGAGCTGCTGGGCGCCGATTTCACCGTGCCGGATGTGGAGAAGGCGGATTTGAAGAATTTCCGCATCCTGCATTTCGCCACCCATGCGCTGCTGCCGACCGACCTGCCCTGCCAGACGGAACCGGCCATCGTCACCTCGGCACCTTCGGGTGCGACTTCCGCCAATGATGCATTGCTGACCACCAGCGACGTGACCGGGCTGAAACTGGATGCCGATCTTGTTCTGCTCTCCGCCTGCAATACCGGCGGCGGCGAGGAAGGCGGTGAAGCGCTCTCCGGCCTGGCGCGCAGCTTCTTCTATGCCGGGGCGCGGGCGCTGATGGTGACGCAATGGTCCGTCAACGACCAGGTTTCGGCCTATCTGGTGGCCGATACGCTCGCGCGCCTGCATGCGGGCAATGCGGGGGGGGCCGCCGGCAGCCTGCGAGCCGCACAGCTCGCCTTGATCAGCGGGGCGGGGCACGGGTTCCCGGCGCAGATCGCGGATCCGTTCTTCTGGGCGGCCTTCACCGTGATTGGCGATGGCGGGGCCGATGCTCTTTCCGGCAACGCCAACCCAAGTCTATAAACGCTCATGACCGAAATGTTGGGCAAGTACGAACTGCCGCCATGTGCTCGGCAAAGGCGCCATGGGCACGGTGTATGAAGGGTTCGATCCCGATCATCGCCCGGCGGGTGGCGATCAAGACCGTCAAGCTGCCGGACCCGGACGATGCGGAAGCGCAGGAGGAGCTGGCCCGCTTCAAGCGCGAGGCGCAGGCCGCCGGGCGGCTGAGCCATCCGAACATCGTCGGCGTGTTCGATTACGGCGAGACGCCGGAGATCGCTTATATCGTCATGGAATTTGTCGACGGCACGACGCTGAAACATGTGCTCGACAAGAACGAACGTTTCGAGCTGGCGGAAATCGTGCGGATCATGGACTCGCTGATGGCCGGGCTGCAATTCAGCCATGACCGCGGCGTCGTGCACCGGGACATCAAGCCCGCCAATATCATGCTGACCAAGGCCGGCGAGGTGAAGATCGCCGATTTCGGCATTGCCCGGATCGAGAGCAGCAGCATGACCCAGGCCGGCACGATGCTGGGCACGCCGTCCTATATGTCGCCGGAACAGTTCATGGGGCAGACGGTGGATGCGCGCACCGATCTCTATTCCTCCGGCGTCATGCTCTACCAGCTTGCTCACCGGCGAAAAGCCGTTCGATGGCGGGCTGACCGCGATCATGCACAAGGTGCTGAATACCGAGCCGCCGCCGCCCTCGGCACTTTCCGTCACGGTGCCGCCCGCCTTGGATGCGGTGGTGAAGAAGGCGATGGCCAAGCGGCCGGAAGACCGTTTCGTCTCCGCTACAGATTTCGCCGTGGCGCTGCGCGAAGCTCGTGATGCGAAACCGGCACCCGCGGAAAATTTCAGCCTGAACCAGGATGATTTCGGCGATGGCGAGGCGACGATGGTGGCCCCGCGCCGCCCGGCGCAGGCCGCGCCGCCGCCCGCGCCGCCACCGCCCCCGGCCGCCCCGGCGGCGAAGACGGGGATGAGCCCAATGCTGCTGGGCGGCGGGGCCATCGTGCTGCTCGCCATTCTGGGCGGCGGCGGGTATGTGCTGTTCGGCGGGCATAAGGCCCCGGCGCCGCAGACGGCCAGCACCGCTCCTGCCCCGGCCGCGCAGCCGCAACCCGCCGCGCAACCGGCCACACCGCCCGCCCCGCCGCCAATGACACCGGCAGAGCGCCAGGCGGCTTTCACCGCCACGCTCGGCTCCCTGCCTTGCACGCTGCTTGGCGCCAGCTTCCAGGGCGGCACGCCGGTGCTCACCGGCCTCGCCGGAGCGGGCGCGCCGCAGGCGGCGTTGACGGCGGCGGTTCAGTCTTTGCCCAGCGGGCAAATAATCACCAACCAGACCCAGACCATCGACGGACCTTATTGCGCCGCGCTGGATGCCGTGCGCCCGTATCATTCCCTGTTCGCGGCGGCGGATGGCGGGCTTGGGCTTTCGCTCGCGGGTGGCAAGAGCGTGCTGCATGACGGCGAGCTGATCACCATCGACCAGACAATGCCGAAATTCAGCGGCTATCTGGAAACCGATTATTACTCCAGCGACGGCACAGTGCTGCATCTCTACCCCACCCCCACCGATGCGGCACAGCAATTCCCCGCGGGCGGCACGAAGGTTCTGGGCGACGCGGCGCATGGCGGGGCGAACTGGCAGGTTAGCGCGCCTTACGGCACCGATATGATTATCACCATCGCGTCCTCCGTACCGCTGTTTCCCAAGCTGCGGGCACAGGACGAGAATGCCAGCGATTATCTGCCTGCTTTGCGTGAGGCATTGCAGAACGCGGCTTCAACCGGGGCGAAGATTGCGGTGGCGGCGATACCGGTGGTGACGTTGCCGAAGGGTGGGAATTAAACGCCACGGGTTTTGGGTGGCGGTGCTGCGGTTAGGCCATTGGCCTTCTTCGCTGCGTCCTTTTAGCGAGCTTTGGGTAGGGAGCGGATGTTTTGCTGTTCGGCAGTAATCCTGAAACCTGCCATTCACCTTACTTTTTCATTTACTTTCTAAAACGACCATATATAATCTTCGCCCACGCAAGGAAAGATAGCATATATGCTGCCGCTCACTCGCTTTGCCCTTTGCGTTATCCCCTTATGCGGCCCGTTTGCAATCAGCATCGCCTATGCTGATTGCCTTGGCCCAGATACTTCCGAAAACCAGGATATTTGCCAATTAAAGGATTTTATCCATACTGACTTTGATCTCAATAACACTTATCAAAGGTTGTTGGTGGATCTACCCCCGGCACAACAAGTCAATTTACAAAAAGCGGAGCAAATTTGGGTCAGACACCGTGATCAGCAGTGCGTGATCATCAGTAACGGTCACCGTTTTGTCGACTTTGATTGCATGACGCAAATGGAGAATGCTCAAACGGTAGCGTTGAAGACGGAACTTTCAGCGCCAGTAGTCGAGGCGGGGTACCATAACGTGTACGTGGTGTATGGCACTTCCATGCCTTGGCTCTGGCTAACGGACGGGTTAAATGCATCCTTTCCTTTCGGCAAACAGGATGGCACTGGTCCCATTGTCATCACGTTTAAGAGTTTAGACGCCCGGTCCGGCGATAAGCTGATAGTCGAGTATATCGCTGGACAGTATGGAATGGGTCCTAGCTGGCCTGCCACTGATGCTAACGGCTATGCGAGCG
Source organism: uncultured Pseudomonadota bacterium (assembly GCA_963794625.1). Taxonomy (GTDB): domain Bacteria; phylum Pseudomonadota; class Alphaproteobacteria; order Acetobacterales; family Acetobacteraceae; genus Acidocella. The sequence goes on along the minus strand of CAWCEU010000007.1, from coordinate 432,191 downwards.
GCTGGGACAATTCCGATCACGGCTCGGTCGCTACACTGCCAGGCGCCTATATGACCCCTCACCCGCCCCATGTGGGCACGCTCGTCGGCACCTTTACAGAATTCCGCCGGCAAAATCGTCAACGCGCCTTTTTCACTCGCTGACGGCCCTACAAACCTTCTCATCCCGCAAGGTGCATCCCAGCTCCAACTTGGCGTAAATGACGATTACAACTCCGATAATTCGGGAAGCATTGCCGTACTCATTGCGGTGAAGGCTGGCTCTCGATAGATAATTTTACATTACAATTATTCTCTTTTCCGCGTCTCTAATGGACGAGCATGACGATCGATGGCAACCACAGGTCGAAAGAAAACTCACTCCGCCAAACACATAATTGCCATCTCACCCACACGCGAACCCACCCTGCCGGTAACACAAACAAAGCCGCCTGCCCGCCGTCAGCATTGCCTGCTGTGGCGGGCAGGCGGGCATGGATTGGGGCACGGGGGGCAGAGGCGCGCTGGCCAGGGGGGTTAGCCAGAAATTCGGCATGTTTTCGATGAAGCCCTGGCGAAGCTGGTCCACTTCGGCTTCCGTCTTGCCGATGGCGGCGGCATTGAAGAAGCGCGGGTCGCGCGTGAAGATCAGGTAGGCTTGCGTTTCGTTCAGCATCAGCTCGGTGAGGCTGGTGTCATAGCCCTGGCGGCCGAGGAAGCCGGTGAAGGCGGCGCGGTCCGCATCCGTCAGGCTGGCCCAGAAGCGCTCGGCATAATGGCGGTATTCGGGAACGGTGTAGAAGGCGCCATGGGAAATCTCATGCCGTAAAATCACCGCGCGCATTTCCGGCGAAACGGGGCCGCCCGCAGCGGGCAGCGTGATGATGGCGCCAGTGGCACCCGGCGTCAGCCAGCCGAGCTGGTTCAGCAGCTGCTTCAGCCATAATTCCTGAGGATTGAGCGCGATGTTTTCAGAGGCGGCCAGCGTGAAGAAGCGCGCCAGGTCCGCCGCCTGATAATCATGGCCGTAATAATAACTCGCCACGCTCTCGCCGCTGGCGGTAATGGCGGCGTTCAGCGCGGCATCGTCCAGCAAACGGTCATGCGGCACATTGGCTTTTTCGACGAAGGCGGCGACGCGGTCGAGTGTCAGTCCCTGAGACTGCAAGGACGGGAAATCGATAACGGCGACGCTTTTATCCGGCGCCAGATAGGTGACGAGCATGCCGCAAGGCTGGGTCTCGTCGATTTCGGCTTCCGTCGCGGTGGCGATGGGAATCGGTTTTGGGCGGCGCTCCCACCAGAAAGCGCCGAAGCCCGCCGCGGCCAGCAAGGCCGCCACACCGCCCAGCCCGGCATGGAGCAGGGAACGCCGCCGCATCGGCGGCGCCACGGGGGCGCGCCGGATAATGATCGTGTCGTCGTCATTACCCGGAGGAGCCACCATGGCGGGCCGTGTTACTGGCCGATATTGATGATCTCGACGCGCCGGTTGCGGCGCTCGGGCGTGTTCGGCGGGGTCTGCACCGCGAGGTCGGCCTCACCCACGCCGCTCGCCTGCAGGCGCGTATCGGCAACGCTGAACTTGCTTTCGAGATAGGATTTCACCGCATCGGCCCGCTGCTCGGAGAGGGACTGGTTCTGCGTCTCGGAGCCGGTGGTGTCGGTATGGCCGACGATCTTGAAATTATACGCGGCGAGCTGCTGGCTGGTGAGCGCCTTGCCGAGCTGGTCCAGCGTCTCCTTCGCCTGGGGTGTGAGGTCGGCGGAGCCGGAGGGGAAATCCACGATCAGATTGGCCGAGGGCGAGGTGGGCATCGCCTGCGGGGCGGCGGCGGGCGCGCTCATCGCCGGCATGCTGGCCTGGGTGGAAGGCATGGCGGGCGCCGGGGTTTCGCCGGGGGTGATGGGCTTGATGCCGCGCGTCGTGTCGCTCAGCGAGCCGCTGGGCTTGAGCTGGTTGATGAGCTGCTGCGCGGACGGGTTGCTCTGCGCCAAGGCCGGGCCAGAGAGGGCGGCGGCGAACAGCACACCAGACAGGGCGGCTTGGAAACTGGTTTTGTGCATGGTCTGGAACCTCCTCGATCGGCCTGGGTTTTAGTCCCAAACTTTATATTTGGCGAGAGCAACGATCCCTACGTCAGGCTGAAAGCTTCTCCACAATTTCGGCGCTGAACAGGGCTTCGTCCACACAGGCGCGCCCCCTGATGCTGGCGGTGGAAGAGGGTATCCAGCTTGTCCAGCCCAGGCGCGGCGCGCCCGCCTCGCCGCCGCCCAGGCTGAGGGTGGGAATCTCCCGCGCGTCGAGCACCAGGTTGATGGCAAAATCAGCTTCCCAGCCGACATAAGCGCGGATGAGCGAGACCAGGGCCGGCAGGCGTTGCTTGTCCGGCAGCAGCGCCTCGAACTCAACGCGCGAGAGCGGGCCGATGCGCACGATGAAGCGGGCCTGCTGGTCCCACGCACGGGTGCCGATGGCGGCGTTCACCCCAAGTTCGCAGAACGCGCCGGGCACGCGGCCGCGCGGCAGGCGGCTTTGCTGGTCCGGGGCGATGGACAGCCACGCGCCGGCGAATTCCCGCACCTCCACCGGGCGGCCGAGATAATCCGACACCATGCTGGCGAGGCGGCTGGAGGAGCGCGGATGCGCGGCGAAAAACCCGGCATAATGGCGCAGCGCATCCGCCCCGGCGGCCAGCCGGGCCTCCAGATGCGGCGTGCCATAGCCGGTGAGGGCCAGAATCCCAGCGCCGATCGGCTCTTCCACATTCGCCTGCGCCGCTTGCTCGGCGGAGCGGGGCAGGCGGTATTTTGTGCCCGCCTGGGCGAAAGCGGTGATCAGGCGCTGGGCCAGTAAATCGAAAAAATCCAGTACGGCGCGGGATTTCTGCCGGTAAGCCTGGGCCAGAAGCTCGGTGTACCAGCGCGGCATCTCGGCCGAGGGGCCGGTGAGGCCGATGAGCGTGCTCACCAGCCTGGCGCGCTTGCCAGGCTGAGCGGGGTGCGCTTCCAGCACCTCGGCGGCGGGCTGGGCAAGGCTGGGCGGCGCGGTGAAGCCAACGGCATCATCCTTCCGGCGGCCGGAGGCTGCCAGGCGCAAAAGCCGAACCGCCGCATCGAAACGGAAAAGATGCGGCTCCTTGCTCAGCCGCTCCAGGGGGGATTTCGGCGCCATGGGCTAGAGCAGCACCCTGGCCCCGGCGCGGGGCGGAAAGCGCAGCTCCGGCTCCGGCTTGCCGCGCAAACGGACGGAGCTGCGGACGAAGGAATTGATGGAGGCATGCAACGCCAGAAACCGCGCCAGCACCGCCGCCAGCAGATACAGACCCGAACCCTGGAAGGCCCGCTGGTCGAATTCCAGCTCCACATCCAGCCCGCGGCAGAACGCGCCGAGCCGGGCCCCTGGCACACGCGCCGTGCCGGGCCGGGCGGTGACGGAGAGCAGCGCCTCCACCGCCGCGCGCGTGTCGGCGGTGTCGCGCAGATCGTACAGGCGCAGAACTTCCTTCAGCGCCGCCGCGCCCTCCGCGCCGCCGGTGACGGAGAGATGGCCGAGCGAGAGATGCGAGATCAGCCGCCAGGCCCCGCGTGCCCGGCGCTCCTGCCGCAAGGTAGGCGTGGGCGGGGTGATGCAGCCCATGGAGGCAATGCCGGTATGGGGCTGCAATGCCTTCAAGGCCGGACGCCCGCCGCCGAAGGGCAGTTCGGAGGGCAGGTCGCGGTTGAGGCAAAGCGCTTCCACGGAGAGCACGCTGTCGAGCTTCGCCTCGGGGTCGAACCCGGTGTCGAACAGAGAGATGAAACTATCCGTGCCGCCGAGATTGGCCGGACCGTCGCGCCGCGTGACGAGATAGGAGCCGCCTTGCGTGGCGGCGGGCGAATCCGTCCGGCTCAAACGGTAAAAGGGATGGAAGGGGCGCGTCGTGCTGTCCTGCCGGACCTCGGTGGCGCTGGTGACACCCCAGATTTCCATGACGCTGGAGCGCCTGGCATCCGGCAGCACGCGGTATTCGGTGGTGGTATGGTCGAGATTGACCGGCTCGCAGCGCTGCGGGAACAGATTGACGATGGGCGTGCAGCCGAGCGCGAACATGCTCTGCGTCCACCGTACGCTCAAGCTCGGAGGAAGTGCGGTCGAGATAGATGAAAATCTCCAGCCTGTTGCTCTCGTGCACCAATGTCTTGGCGCCAAGCCCGGCAATGTCCAGGAACATGAATTTCTGCGGAAAGGCGAAATATTCGCTGAGCAGGCGGAAGCCCGAGAAGCTGCGCGCGGGCCAGGGCAGCAGCGCCTCATCCGGCGCGAAGCCCACCTCCTCGATCGTTGTTTTGGGCAGCAGCACCGGGGCGATGTCGTTCGGCGTGTCGGCCAGGGCCACACCCAGCGTATGCGCGGCCAGCAGCTCGATAAAGCTGCAAGGCGGCGGGGCCGCCGCGCAGGAACAGGCGCAGCCTGTCCATGCCGAGCTGCGCTGAATTTCACCTCCGGGTTCAGCGTGGTGAGCACCAGCCGCAACACCGCCACGGCGCCGCTCGCCAGCGGGTTGGCGGGGGCGGTGAAAGGCAGGCCCGTGAGCCGGGCTGATTTCGATCTTCACCGGCCAGAGATTCAAATGGCTGGCGGTGCGGTAGCGGCAGCGCTGGCCGCGCACGGCTTCCGTATCCACCTCGAAGCCGCGTGGAATTTCCACCATGCGCCGCCAGATCCGGCTTGGCGCTGAACTGGGCGATGGCGCAGGAGGGAAACGGGGCGAGGTAATGCGGGTAGAGCACGCCCAGCAGCGTGTCGGTGAGTTCGGGAAACTCGTCATCCAGCCGGGCCTGGGCGCGGGCGGAGAGGAACGCCACGCCATCCAGCAGCCGGGCGACATGCGGGTCGTCCACGGCGTCCGGGCTGAGGCGCAGGCGCCCCGCGATCTTGGGGTGGGCCTGCGCGAATTCCGCCGCGAGATGGCGGATGGCGACAAGCTCCTGGTTGAAATAGGGCAGCAGGGAATCAGCCAATCTCGCCTCCGGCAACCTCAATGTCGGTGGTGGCGGCGTTCACCAATGGTCTCGAAGCTGATCGGCTCGGGCGCCGGGTCCGCATGCAGCAGCGCATCGATGCGGAAATGCAGCGTGGTGCTGCTTTCCTCCTTGGCGGGCACCAGCTGCACCGCCACCTGCACCAGACGCGGCTCGAATTGGCGGATGCAGCGTTCGATCTCCCGGCGCAGCGTCTCGCGCGCGCCATCTTCGCTCATCGCGCCAGCGGTGATAATCCGGCAGGCCGAAGCTGAAGCTGGAATTGGCGAGTTCGGCATATTGCCCTGGCACGGAGGCCAAGCGGCGGCGGCCGTTCAGCAGCGCCTCCAAATCCCGCCGCACGGCGCGGCGCAAAACGGTCAGCGCCTCGGTGGCGGAGAGCGGGCGGTCGCGCTCCATCTCCGGCGCGTCGTCCAGCAGGCGGTCCAGCACCGACAGCTTCACCCGCGCGCCGGAATCGCGCATCCGGTCGATGAAGAGATTGGCGTTGGCGCCGCGGCTGAGGGTGTCGTCGCTCATCCGGCTTGCTGGAAGTTTACATCATGGAGCTGCATGATGCGAGAGATCCTCCTCCCCGACCAGGAACACGCGCTGGCCGATGCCACGCACCGGGCCCTCGGCCCTCGCTCCAGGAGGTGGCGCGGCCCAAACGATGCGCCTCGTCCGGCTCGCCCTCGGCGAAATAGATGGCGGGGATATAGACATCGCCATCCGGCCCGGCGTTCACGCTCATCGAGCAGCGGCGCCAGAGCGAGATCGCGCGGGCGCTTGGGCGGATGGAACTCCAGGCTCTCGATGCGCGAGACGGGAATCCAGAAATATTTGCCGGTGGTGGTGAGTGTTTCGATATAGCCGGGGATGCAGATCGTCGGCATCCCGGAAATCGTCGAAGGGCTTGCCATTGGCGCTGCCGGAGAGGCGCGGGCGCAGCTCCTCCGCCTCCGCCGCCGCGCGGGCGGCCTCGGCGAGATCGCCCGCGCGCAGCGCGACGAGGGCCGTGAGCGAGGCCTGGCCGGTCGGCTCCGGCTCACCCAGCAATTCCGGCACGCGGCCATCGCGGTAGAGCTGGCGGCGCGCGGTCTCGGCGCGCAGCAACTGGCGGAATTCGGAGACCACCAGGGCGGCGGAAGGGTCGAGCTGGCCGGCCGCGTCCAGAATCACATCGGCGCGCTCCAGATTGCCGGAGAACAGCAGCAGCTCGGCCAGCAGCACACGGGCGCCGAGATCGGCCGGGGCCTTCTTGACCTCCGCCGTGGCGGCGGCCAGGGCATCGGCCAGGCGGCCGGCACGGAACAGATCGGCGGCCTGGAGTTCGGTCTCTACCATGTGAATTCATCCATTTCGGGAAAAGCGGTTGCGGGGGTCATTGTTGGCCGGGGGAGCTTAGCTCGGTCATCAGCCGGAAGGAGACGGCGACATCGTCCAGCTGAAAATGCGGCTGCAGATGGATGGCGCAGGTGAATACGCCGGGTTTGCCTGGCACTTCCTCAACCAGCACGCTGGCATCGCGCAGCGGGTAGCGCGCCATCGTCTCAGGCCCGGCGGAGGTGTTGGAATTGGTATAGCGCATCAGCCAGTCATAGAGGCGGCGCTGCACCTCCGGCGCGGTTTTGAAGGCGCCGGTCATGTCCCGGCCCATAATCTTCACATAATGCGCGAAACGGGAGACGCAGATGACGCTGTTGAACTGCGCCGACAGCCTGGCATTGGCGGCGGCCGAGGCGGCATTGGCGCCGATATAATTGGTGGTGGGCGTTTGCAGGCTGCGCGCCGCGCCGATCAGCGCCTCCCCGCCATAGGGCAATGCGCAGATGGGCAGCAGCCCGGCGGCCACCAAGGCGCGCTCCTGCTTGTCGGACAGCATCACATCCGGGGCCGGGCGGCCGAAACCGTCGATGGGGTCGGTTGAGAACCAGGGCTCGGGCAGGTCCTCGATGATGCCGCCGCCCAGCCGGTCGATATCATAGCCGCGAATATCGGCGGGCCAGGAATAGGTCTCGAACGCGCGGATGACGCAGGCGGCGACGAGATAGCCCGCCGTGCTGCATACGCGCCCGGTGCCGTCCTTCAAACGCTCCTGATAACGGAAGCCGCGATGGCGGGAGAGATTTTCCTCCCAGGGCAGGCGCATCAGCAGGCGCGGCAGGGTGACGGCGAGGAAACGGGAATCATCCAGCGCGCCCAGCCGCTTCCAGCGCTGATATTCCGCCGCCGCCATGGTGGAGGCCGGATCCGCCACGCCGCTTAGCTCCGAGAACTCATCCACGCCGAACAGAGCGGGCGAGGCGCCGATGACCAGAGGCGCGAAGGCGGCGGCGGCCACGGCGGCGAGGGAGGAGAGTGCGGTGACATCATCGGTGATCGCGCCGGGGCCGGGGCGGTGGCGCACCTCGTAATCGGCCACCAGCAACCCGTAGGGCTCGCCACCCGCGATGCCGAATTCATCCTCATAGATGCGGCGGAAGATCTGGCTCTGGTCGAACTCGGCGGCGCGTTCCAGATCGCGGCAGATTTCCGCCCAGGAGGCGGTGAGCACGCGGATTTTCACCCGGCCAGTCAGCGGCAGGCGGGAAGCAAGCCAGGCGAGGCCGCGCCAGCTTCCTTCCAGGCGGCGCAGGCGGGGATGGTGCAGAATTTCGTCAAGCTGGCGGGCGATGATGTTATCCAGCCGGGCAATGTCATGGTCCAGCCGAGCGGCCAGAGCGGCACGGTCATGAACCAGGATACCGGCCTCGGCCCCGAACCAGGTGGTGAGGGTGGGGCTCTGCCCGGCGAGCATCTCCGCAAGCCGGGTGGCGGATTCGGCATTGGCTGGGCCGAAGAATTTTCCGGCCAGCACCGCTTCCCGCAAAGGCGGCAAGGCGGGGGCCGGTTCAGGCGCCGGCTCTGGTATGGGGCCAGGTTCGGGCTCCGGTGCGGGCGTCTCGGCCTGCGCGATCCCGGCGGGCAATGGCGGCGGTTCGGGCGCGATGGAGGGCGGGAGGACCCGGCTGGCCGGTCTCCTGACGATCGTCGCGTCCGGATCTTCGTCCTCACCCGCCATGAGAATCTTCCGCCATAAAGCCTCCTCGTCCGCCGCGCCTGTTTCGGCGCGGCGCGGCGGATGCGAAGATCAGGCCTTCTGCGGAATGCGGGCGACCATGCGCATGCTGGTCGTCAGCTCTTCCATTTGCAGCCAGGGGCGCAGATAGGCCACGGCGTTATAGGAGCCGGGCTTGCCGGGAATCTCCTTCACCTCGATCTTGGCTTCCCGCAGCGGATATTTCGCCTTGGTATCCGGCCCGGCATCCGGGTTGTCGGAGACATAGTTGGTGATCCAGCGGTTCAGCCAGCGCTCGCACTCATTGGCTTCCATGAAGCTGCCGATCTTGTCGCGCGCCATCACCTTCAGGAAATGGGCGAAGCGGCCCGAAGCCATGATGTAGGGCAGGCGCGCGGAGATGGCGGCGTTCGCGGTCGCGTCCGGGCGGTCATATTTCTTCGGCTTCTGCACCGTCTGGCCACCGAAGAACACCGCGTAATCCGTGTTCTTGTAATGGCAGAGCGGCAGGAAGCCGAGATTGGAGAGCTCGAACTCTCGACGGTCGGTGATGCCGACCTCGGTCGGGCATTTGCCGTCCATGTCGCCATCGTCGGATTGGAAGATATGGGTGGGCAGGTTCTCCACCTTGCCGCCGCCCTCGGCGCCGCGGATGGCGACGCAGAAGCCGGATTCGGCGAAGGAGTTGGTCATCCGCACGCCCATCGTATAGGCGGCGTTCATCCAGCAATAATCTTTATGGTTCAGCGCCTGGGCGGCGCCGGTGGCGTCGTACGGGGCTTCCTCGTAAGTGAATTCCTCCACCGGCTTGGTGGCGGCACCGTAAGGCACGCGCGCCAGCACGCGGGGCATCACCAGCGAGACGAAGCGCGCATCCTCGGTGTCACGGAAGCCGCGCCATTTCGTGTATTCCGCCGTGTCGAAAATCTTCGCGAGGTCGCGCGGCTTGGTCAGCTCGGTCCAGTCGTCGAAACCGAACATGCCGGCACCGGCGGCGGAGATGAACGGCGCGAAGGAGGCGGCGGCGACGTTGGAGACCAGGCGGAGCGATTCGATATCGTCCGGATGGTTGGTCCATTCATAATCGCCGATCAGCGCGCCATAGGGCTCACCGCCCGGCGTGCCGAATTCGTTCTCGTAGATCTTCTTGAAGAGCTGGCTCTGGTCGAACTCCACCGCCTTGGTGAGATCGCGGTTCAGCTCGCGCTTGGTCATGTTCAGCACCCGGATCTTCAGGCTGGTGCCGGTTTCCGAGTTCATCACCAGATGGTTCAGGCCGCGCCAGCTGCCTTCCAGTTTGGTGAATTTTTCATGATGCATGATGGCGTTAAGCTGCTTCGACATTTTCTGGTCGATGGCGGCGATCGCCCGGTCGATCGTGCGGGTCAGGTTCTTGTCGAAGGTGACGGTGCCGGCCAAGGCCTGCTCGATCAGGGTCTTGACGAGATCCTGCGCGCGGTCAGGCTCGGTCTGCTTGGTGGCGGTGACGACCTGATCGAGGAAGCTAACGCCCTCGCCGGTGGCGCCGGGGGTGCCTTGCGGGCTGGTCTGGCTACCTGACATGGATCAGCCCTCCTTCTTATCGAGGCCAAGCTGGCCGGACAATTCCTTCAGCTCCGCATCGTTCTGCAGAACCTGTTCCAGCAGCGATTCCAGCTCCTCGGAGCGGTCGGCCTTGCTCAACAGGTCGCGCAGCTTGTTGCGGGTTTCCAGCAGCGATTTCAGTGCCGGAACCTGCTCGACCACGCGGGCGGGGTCGAAATCATCCATGGAGCTGAACTTCAGGTTCACGGCCATTTCGCTGCCGTCATCGGCCAGCGTGTTCTCGACCTTGATGTTCAGGCCCGGATTCATGCGGGCCATGATGTCATTGAAATTGTCACGGTCGATCTGGGTGAATTTGCGCTCCGCCATCGGGCGCAGAGGCTGTGTCGGGTCGCCGGAGAAATCGCCCATCACGCCGACCACGAAGGGCAGCTCGCGCTTGATCTCGGCGCCATCGGTCTCGACGTCGTAGGTAATATGAACGCGCGGTTTGCGGACCCGGTTCAGTTTGCTGTGTACGCTGCCACTCATTTCTTAGATCTCCCGAAAGGCTTGCGGTCAATTACGATACGAAACGGCCGGTGATGGCTTTGCTCCGGATCATCTCTGGCCGCGCTGGATGATGAACTCAAATGAACATCTACGGCTCGGTTTTCAGGCCAAGGCTGTTGAGGATATTGTTACGCACCTGATCGTCCCGCACCAGCTCGGCGATGAGCTCGGGCCATGTGAGACGGCCGCGGCGGATCGCCTCGTCGATCGTGTAGGCCAGGGGCGATTGCGGCTCAGTCCGGCGGAAATACTCGGCGATTTCCGCCAAGGTTGCAAGAGCATCCTCGCGGCTGGCCAGGCGCTTCGGCTTGCCCGGCCCGGCTTGCCCCCCGCCTTCCGCCCCGCCCTCCGCCAGGCCGGCTCCGCCAGCCTCTCCGGCTTCCTCCGGCGGCGGGGCAGCGGCCTCCGCGGGCGCGTAACGGGCGACAAACTCGCCAACCTGACTCAGCGCCTCGGCAATGCGCCCTGTCGGCGGCGCGTCGCGCCCGGCCAGGCGGTCGAAGATCTCCCCCATCTCGCGCCAGGCGGCACGCGCGGCCTCAAGGTCGCGGCGCAGCGCGACATAGCCGCCGGGGGATGCGCCGCGCGCGGCGTTGCGCATCGCATCATACGGCACCACGCCGGACGCGATGCGGGCTTCAATGCGCTTGGCATCGGCAATCGTCTCCAGCTCGGCGGATTGCAGATACTGGAAGAGCATCACGGTTTCGCCGTTCTGGTCCTTGAACAAAGGCAGTTTCTGCAAAGGCTGGCTCAGCGTGCCGTCCCCGCCTTCGCCATTCAAACCCGTCACCGGCGCGACCCGGGTTTCCATCCCGTCCTCGTCGGGCATCGGGTAGAGCTGGTCCCAGTAACGCTCGGCGAGGCCGCCCAGCAGCTTGGCGCCGAACGCCAGGCCCGCCAGCCCGTCGCTGCGCACCAGCGCCTCCGTCAGCCACGCTGCTGCTTCGAGATCCTTGGCTTGGCCGCTCAGGATTTCCACAGCCAAGCTGCGCACGTTGCGCCAGCCCTCGGGAGAGGCGACCTCTCCGGGGTTGGCATCGGCGGCGCGCTCGGCCGCGCGCGCATCGGCCCGCGCGTCGCGCAACCTGAAATAAAGTGAGGTGGGAGAAAAATCACCGCGGACATCGCTGCCAGCGGGTGATTCATCGCTGACCGGTGCCAGCAAGCCTTCAAGGTCCAAGCCTTCAACAGCCACGCGTCATGCCCTCTCCCCAGCCATTCCGCCATCAAAAGCAGGGCGGTCGTTCGTTGCGCACCGGTTAACTTAGGTTAACTTATCCATACCATTCGGAAATGGGCGGAAATGCAGCCATAAACCGGCAACTCCGCTCCCTGTATTAGCTGGACATTACCGGCAACTCAAGCTAACGAAATGCGCCAAAATCAGTGCGCCTGCAAAAGCGTAATGTTCACCGCTCTGGGGTGTCTGATAGCGGTACTTACTCTCCAGTAGCTACCTTGTTTGACGCGAGACGTACTTAAAGGGGGAAGACTTGGTCACAATTGACCTCAGGTCGTTAATCGGTCGCCTGGACGAACATTGCCGCCGCGCGCTGGAAGCCGCCGCGGGCCTGACAATGTCCCGTACCCATTACAATGTCGAAATCGAGCACTGGCTGATCAAGCTGGCGGAGGGAACCGATACGGATTTCGCCGCCATCTTCCGCCAATACGATATCGATCACGGCCGTTTCCTGGCCGATCTGAACAAGGCGCTGGACAAGCTGAAGACCGGCAACTCCCGCGCCCCCGGCCTGGCGCCGGATGTGGTGGATACCGCGAAACAAGCCTGGCTGCTCGCCTCCATCGAACAGGGTTTGGCGCGGGTTCGTTCCGGCCATGTGCTGCTGGCGCTGCTGTTGGATGAGACGCTGGCACGCCGGGCGCGCGAAGCCTCCAGCCAATTGCTGAAAATCCAGCCTGATGTGCTGAAGCGTGACCTCGCCACCATCACCGCGGGCAGCACCGAGGCCAGCACGCCGATGGCCGCCGATGGCGCCGCCCCCGCAACGGATGAGAACGGAGTGCCGCGCCCGGCGGGCAATGGCGCACTCGACCTTTATACTTACGACCTCACCGCCCGCGCGCGGGATGGCAAGATTGACCCGATCCTGGGCCGCGATTTCGAGATCCGCCAGGCGATCGACATTCTCACCCGCCGCCGCCAGAACAACCCGATCCTTACCGGCGAGGCCGGTGTCGGCAAGACCGCCGTGGTTGAAGGCCTGGCGCTGAAGATTGCCGCCGGGGAAGTGCCCGATGCGATGAAGGATGTAACACTCCGCACGCTGGACCTTGCACTTCTGCAAGCTGGTGCGGGCATGAAGGGCGAGTTCGAGCAGCGTCTTAAATCCGTCATCGAAGAGGTGAAGGCGAGCCCGAAACCGATCATCCTGTTCATCGACGAGGCGCATACGCTGATCGGCGCCGGTGGGCAGGCCGGGCAGAACGATGCCGCGAATTTGCTGAAGCCCGCCTTGGCGCGCGGTGAGCTGCGCACCGTGGCCGCCACCACCTGGGCGGAGTACAAAAAATATTTCGAAAAGGATGCGGCGCTGACGCGGCGCTTCCAGGTGGTGAAGGTGGAGGAACCTTCCGAGCCGATGGCCATCGCGATGATCCGCGGCCTCACCGCCACGCTGGAGAAACATCACAAGACGCGTATTCTGGACGAGGCGATCTCCGAGGCCGTACGGCTTTCCGCGCGCTTCATCCCCAGCCGCCAATTGCCTGACAAGGCGATCAGCCTGATCGACACCGCCTGCGCCCGCGTGGCGATGAGCCAGGCCGCCGTGCCAGCGCCCATCGAGGACAAGCAGCGCCGGATCGAGCTGATCGACACGGAGGTTTCCATTCTCGAGCGCGAGATGGCGGCGGGCGGCGACCATGAGGCGCGGCTTACCGAGCTGGCCGAGGAAAAATCCAAGCTGCAGGATGAGCTGGCGGCGCTGGAATCGCGCTTTGCCGAGGAGAAGGCGCTGGCCACCGAGATCGGCGCCGTGCGCGCCAAGATCGAGGACAAGGACAGCACCGAGGACAAGGCCGCGCTGAAGGACCAGCTCAACAAGCTTCATGAAGATTTGAGGACATTGCAGGGCGAGACGCCGCTGATCTTCCCGGTGGTGGATGGCCAGGCGGTGGCGGAGATCGTGGAAAGCTGGACCGGCATTCCCGCCGGGCGCATGCAGTCCGACGAGATCAATACCGTTCTGAATTTGAAAGAGGCGATGGAGGAGCGCGTCGTCGGCCAGCCGCATGCGATGGAGGCGGTGGCACAGGCCATCCGCACCAGCCGCGCCAAGCTGACGGACCCGCGCAAGCCCATCGGCGTGTTCATGATGGTCGGCACCTCGGGCACCGGCAAGACGGAGACGGCGCTGACACTCGCCAACCTGCTTTATGGCGGCGAGCAGAACATGACCACCATCAACATGACCGAGTTCAAGGAAGAGCATAAGGTCTCGCTGCTGATGGGCTCCCCGCCCGGCTATGTGGGCTATGGCGAAGGCGGTATTCTGACCGAGGCCGTGCGCCGGCGCCCTTACTCCGTTATTCTGCTGGATGAGATGGAGAAGGCGCATCCCGGCGTGCAGGACGTGTTCTTTCAGGTGTTCGACAAGGGCAACATGAAGGACGGCGAGGGCCGGGATATCGACTTCAAGAACACCGTCATCATCATGACCTCGAATGCGGGTACGGACCTGATCGATAAATTATTCGCCGATCCCGAGACCGCGCCGGACGCGGCGGGGCTGGCTGAGGCGTTGCGCCCGGAGCTGATGAAATATTTCAAGCCCGCTTTCCTCGGCCGTGTGACGCTTGTGCCCTATTTCCCGCTCTCGGATGAGGTGATCCGCCAGATCGTGCGGCTGCAGCTCAACAAGATCGCGAAACGCGTGAAGGAGGCCTACAAGGCTGGCTTCACCTATGCGCCGGAGTTGGTGGAAACCATCGCCGCGCGCTGCAAGGAATCCTCATCGGGCGCGCGCAATGTGGAGAATATCCTCTCGCGCAGCCTGTTGCCGGAACTCTCCGCCGAGGTTCTGGCCCGCATGGCCGCGGGCGAGGGAATTACAGACATATCGGTTGGTATCGGGCCGGAAGGATCATTCTCCTACCAGCTCAATTAACGGGTTTTACTTTCCATAACAGGAGCGCAACTATGCCGATCTATATTAAATACACCAACCCGACCGTGAATGGTGATGTGACCACCTCGACCTTCGAAAAACAGATCGAAGTCAGTAGCTTCCAGTGGGGTGTTGGCCGCGGCATCGGTTCGCCGACCGGCGCTTCCGGCAACCGCGAGGCGAGCACGCCGAGCATTTCGGAAGTCACCGTCTCCAAGAACCTCGACAATGCCAGCGGCGGCCTGTTGAAGGAAGCGCTGAGCAGCGGCGGCAAGGCCACGCTGGTCATCTCCTTCGTCCGTACCGATGGCACGGCCGGTGCCGACACCTATCTGGAAATCACGCTGACCGACACGATGATCAGCGGCTACAGCATCTCCAGCGGCGGCGACCGGCCAAGCGAGAGCCTCTCCTTCAACTTCGTGAAGATCGAGGTCAAGTTCACCCCGCAGAACGCCGATGGCACCAAGGGCTCGCCCTTCCCGGTCACCTACGATCTGGGCCAGCAGAAGCTCAGCTGAGCAACGAAAGGGCTGGCTTCATGCCAGCCCAACTTCCACCTCCGGCCATTTGATTGTGCATCCGCCGGCCGGCTGAGTGTTTTCTTCCGGAATACGGCGAAGCTCGCCGCTTGAGATTTTCGGCGCGCTGGCGCCCGTGAAGCGGCGTGGTCCGCGTCCATCCTCCGCAGGCTGGGAACAAACTGGCCGCCATATTCGATCATCGCGCATTGGCGCGTCCGCCCGCGTTTGTGAAAAAACAAATCATCGCATTGGGAGCCGCATTGTCATGCAGGGAGCCAATAAGCAGTTCATCAACGGGAAATCCGCCTGGCTGAAGGACAATCTCATTCTCTATAATGTCGGGCGCGGCATGGCCAACCCGTTCAACCAGCCCTTGGTGCAAGGCGGCGGTGCCGCGGGCACCGGAACGGAGCTGCCGGTGCAGAATTTCGACCTGCGGCAAATTCCGCAGGTTACCCACCGCAAGGGCCACATGGTGAACGCCTATGAGCTTTACGCGATGAGCGATGGTGGGCGGGCCAATGCCAAGGGCTGGTTCACGCATGATATCCGTGCCTATTTCCTGCCCTGGGGCAGCGGCCGTTCCTATGAAGGCACCTTGGGCAATAATGCGGATTTCTTCTTCACCCCCACCCTCAATGGCTGCTCCTTCGCGGCTTCCAATGGCGGTAATCCGCGTGTGGTGCACAGCAATCACGCCAACCTCGCCACGCAGAGCATCGATCAGGGGCTGATCGACGCCGATCTCAACACCATCTTCGGCGCGCATGGCCCCGACCGTTCGTTGAAGAAAGCCACCTACAAGCAGGTGCCGACAGGAACCGAGGATTACCGCGCCACCATCATCGGCATACGCGGTGCCACTGGATGGAATTTCTATTACCAGCGCTACAAGACGGACCTTGTTGATACCGGCCATGGCTCATCGCTGGAGATCACGCCGCTCGCCATGCGCAAGGGTGTGCACTGAATCACGCCGGGCTCAATATCCGCCGCCTTTGCTAAACTTCCACCACCACCGCCGTCACATTGTCGTTCACCCGGTGGGCGAGTGCGGCGGCAATCAGCAGCTCCGTCGGCGGCACGCCGTCCGGCGCGCCGAGCAGGCCCTGGATTTCCTGCTCGCTCAGCGTTTTGCTGAGGCCATCGCTGCATAAAAGAAAACGGTCACCTGGCTGGATCTGGCCGATCACCTTGTCCAGCTCCAGCTCATCGTCATCGGCCCCCACGGCACGGGTGATGACATTGGCGTGCGGGTGCGTCTCCGCCTCTTCCGGGCGCAGGGTGCCGGCATCCACCAGCTCCTGCACCAGGCTGTGGTCACGGGTGATCTGCTGCAACACGCCGCCGCGCAGCAGATAGGCCCGGGAATCTCCGGCCCAGAGGCAGGCGAAATGCTTGTCGCGGATCATCAGCCCGACAAAGGTCGAGGCGATCATCACGTTGCCGCCGCGCCGCGCCGCTTCCTCGCGCAGCATTGCATGCACCTGATTAACCGTAACCCGGATGCCCGAAAGCAACTCCCCAGCACCGAGATGTGCTGGCAAACGGGAGAGCGCCTCCACGATCATGCCCGAAGCAACCTCGCCGGAGGCATGGCCGCCCGCGCCATCCGCCACCACCCAAAGCCCGAGATCCGGCCGGGCCAGCATATTATCCTCATTATGTTTGCGCACCGCGCCGACATCGGTCAGTGCCCAGGAGCGTGGCATCAGCATGTTTCCTCCGCCGCCTGATTGTCGCGCAGCATAGCCCCGGCATAGGTTGCCGCGGGCAGCAAGGCTGGAATTTCGAAATGCCTTGGGCTGACCAGCGGGCTTCCCTCCGTCCACCAGCCGCGCGCTGTTACGGGGGCGGCGGCCATTTGCCCCTGCAAGGCGGAGGCAATGGCATCATGCGGCTTGTCCTCCACCACGCCCGCCAGCCCCTCGGCCTGCGCCAGGGCGAGCCAGTTGCCGCCATCGGCAAGGGTGGAAACATCATCCGCCCCGGCGGCAAGGATGAACGGGTAATGCCGCCCGGCCTTGTCCATGCTCGGCAACCAGACACCCAGCAGCGCCTTTGCCCCGCAAGCGCCCGGTGGCAGCAGAAAATGCCAGATGGGCGCCGTCATCCAGGCCTGTTCCCAATTCGCCCCAAGAGCGGCGCGGGAGGTCGTAAGGCAATCCCGGCACCAAAGGTCCAGCGGTGCCACCACATCCTCTGGCAGTCCGGCGCGCAGGAAATCCCCGCGTGCGGGCAGCTTGCCGAAAAACCCTGCCAGAGCGGGCTGGAAAATGCTCATCCCTGCAGGCTGGGGCAGCGGAAATCCGCCAGCATGCCGGGTGCGAAGGGGTTGAGCACCGAGTTGGCGCCGATGCTGTAGCTCACGCTATGCCCGCCGATGGTGAAGGTGAGCGTGTATTGGTCGGACGACCCGGCCTGCGCCAGCGTGCCTTGCGAGAACAGATGGAACAAAGCCCAGGGGCCTGAGGCATCGATCTCCGCCGGGTTGCCGCCGCCGGTGGGGGTGATGATCAGCCGCGCCGTCTGCATGCCATCGGCGCCGGGCCAGGAGATCATCGTCGGCACTTGCGGGCCATGGGCGTAGGAGACATTGAGCGCGCCCAGCTCCAGCACCGCCTGCGCCGCCCCCGCATCCAGCGCGGTGGGGGTGAGGCTGAACTGCACGCTAGGCGAGGCGCCATTGGCGAAGAAGAGCTGCTTGATCGTCTCCGCGCGCTGGAACTCCGCCAGCGCCCCCTGGCTGATCGGCGGGGTGACGCCGTTCACCGCCTGCACCCGCCATGTGGTGCTGGACATATCGACGAAGGGCTGCACCTGCTGGGTGAAGAATCCGTCCAGCAGCCCGTTGGGGGCGAAGAGATGGGTGAAATCCCCCAGCGGAATATCGGTGCTGGAGGCGGGCACGAACGGGTAGCGCCCAGCCACAGCCTGCTGGCAGAGCTGGGCCGGGCCGGACGCGCCATTGAACGCCGCCGCCGCCGCTTTCGCGGCACTGCCACCACGCAGCCCGTTGGAATTGACCACCAGCGCCTGCAGCCAGCGGGAGACGGGTTGCGGGTCCGTCGCCGCCTCGCCTTGCAGCAGGGAGGCCGGGTCGCCGCCCGCCGCGGGGGCCGCGGGCGCGCCGCTGCCCGGCACGCTGGCCGCCAAGGTGGCCAGCTGCTGTTGCAGCCCGTTCATCAGGTTCAGCGTGAGAGACATGGGTGAGCCGGCACCGCCGCCGACATAATTGATCAGCGGCGCGTAATAGGCATCCACCTCCGAACCCAGAGGTGCCCCGCCATTGGCGGCATTGGCGGCCCCCATCAGCCCTTGCAGGGCCGCGGCTTCCGCGCTCACCGCGCTGGCGCCGGGGATCGGCGATTTGCTGACGGCGGCGGGCGGCGTGGCGCCCTTGGAAAGCTGCAACTGCGTGGTGATGCTGGCGAGCAGACGCTGCATCGGCGATTGCGGCGAGCCGAGGATGTAGAGGTTTTGCACCGCCTGGCTGATATTGGTGGCGGGTTTGAGGTTGAGATCTCCCAGCATCGCGTTCCACTGGGCCTCGTAATCCGCCTCGTAGAGCTTGATGACGTTCTGCTCCAGATTCTGCATGTCCGGGCTGGAGGGATCGACCTGCTGACCGGGCCCGAGCACCCAGCTTTCATCCGCCACATCCTTGGCCGCATGGGTGAGTGCTGGCAGCAGCACGAGCTGGAAGCCCTTCACCGTGTAGAAACCGGGGATACCCTCGGTGAGCGGTTTGCCGGAGGCGCGGGTGAAGAGCGGCACGCCTGCCGCGCCCATCGCATCCGCCGGAATCCAGGCCGGCACCATGGCGGCGGCGGAGGAGTCGCGGATGCGGGAATAAACCCGGTCCGCCACGGAAACACGGCTGAAGGTGGCGCGCGCGGCTTCCACCAGCGCGCCATCCAGCGGCACTTGCGGCAGCGGCGCGTTCAGCATGGCCACGAGATGCTGCATCAGATCATCGCGCACCGGCTGCGCGGCAAGGCCGGGGTAGAGCCGCTGCCAGTCCAGATTCATCCAGGCTTCGACAAGGGTTTTATCCATCGGCCCCTGCCCGCCCAGCATCAGATAGACGCGCGTGGCCTGGTAGAGATATTCCGGCCGGTCGAACCCGCCGCGCATCTCCGCCTCAAGCTGCAAAATCAGCCGGGGCAGGAAAATGTTATCCAGCGCGTTGGTGTAGAGCGTGCTCGCACCGGAGGCGAGTTTTTGCCCCTGGTTCAGCCCCAGACCCATGCTGCCGTAGCTGGCCGTATCACCGGGGCCGAAAGGCGTGGCCCGCGCCGCATCCAGCAGCGGCAGCACGGCGGGCAGGTTGGAATCCTGCACCGGGTCCAAAGGCAGCCCCTTGGCGGCGCTTGTATAACTGGCCACGGCCGCATCGCTGGCGGCGATGGCGGCGGCGTTGTGCGAGCGGCTGACCAGCAGCCCGCCCAGCAGCGCCAGGAACACCACGGCCACGGCCGCGTAACCAACTGATTGCAGCAAGATGCGGCGGCGGCGCTGCGCGGGGTTCTGCCCGGCCAGCATTGCCTCGCCGAAAATCACCTCCTGCAACAGGCGCGAAAGGAAATAGCTGCGCCCGGAGGCGGCGCGTAGAGAGGGGGCGCGGCGCTGGTCGATGCCAAAAGCGCGGGAGAGCGCGCCGGTGAGCCTGTCGACCGGCGTGCCTTCCTGCGTGCCGGAGGTCATGTACACGCCGCGCAGATAGGGGGCGGTATCGAGCGCCGAACCGCCGAACGCCTCGGCTAAGAATTCGTTCAGCGGCGCTTCCAGGCTCGCCACCTGCGCCGGGAAACCGGCGAGGAGGGCGCGCCGGTCCGGGCTGCGCTCGCGCTGGAGGAGGTCGATCAGCCTTTCATCCAGCCGCTGCACCAGCAGCTTGAACTCGGCATCGAATTTCTGGACGGGATTGGCATCCTGCGCGGGAAAGGTGGTGCCCCAGACCTGGGCGCGTTTTTCCTGGTCCAGATCGTCGAAGAATTCCGTGAATCCGGCCAGCAAATCCGCCTTGGTGAGCAGCGCATAGACCGGCAATTTGAGATCCAGCCGGGCGGTGAGTTCCTTGATGCGCTTGCGGATGGCCCGCGCATGGGCGAGGCGCTCCTCACGCGGGGCGGCGGCGATGTCCGCCAGGGAAATCGCCACGATCACCCCGTTCAGCGCCTGGCGCTGGCGGGTGCGTTTCAAAAGGTCCAGGAATCCTTCCCAGCCTGCCTTGTCGGTGGAGGCATCGGAATCCTGGGTGGTGTAGCGGCCTGCCGTGTCGATCATCACCGCCTGCTCGGTGAACCACCAATCGCAGAGCCGCGTGCCGCCCACGCCCGCGACAGCGCCCTGCCCCAACTCCGCCGCCAGCGGGAATTTCAGCCCGGCATTCAGCAAAGCCGTGGTTTTGCCCGCACCTGGCGGGCCGATGATCACGTACCAGGGCTGCTCATAGAGATAGCCGCGCGAGCCGCTGGCCTTGCGCAGCAGGGAGAGCGAGTTTTTCAGCTTCTCGCTGAGCGCGGCCAGCTCTTCCGCCGCCGCCTTGTCCTGCGTGGCGGCGCCGGCATCGGCGACACCCGCCGCCAGCGCGGCGTCGCGTTTCTTGCCTCGCCTGTCCAGCCAAAGATTCACGCCCAGCCAGACCAGCAGAATGACGAGGATGATGGCCAGCCGGACAAAGAGGCCGGAAAGAGCGGAAATGAACGGCGCAAAGAACCATACCAGCGCGGCCAAAACGGCGGCGGCGATAAAGCTCAAGAACCAGCGCGAGACAAAAAAGCCAAGGATCTTCTTCATGACAGGCTCAGTTTCCGGCAGGATGGTTCAGCACAATTTCGATACGGCGGTTCTGCGCCCGCCCGGCGGCGGACCCGTTATCCGCCACGGGGTTGGCGGAGCCCATGCCCTTGGCGGTAATCCGGCTTTCATCGCCGATCGTCTGGTCCAGGATCGCCGCCGCAGCCTGGGCGCGGGCCTGGGAGAGTTCGAAATTGGACGGGAATTGCAGCGTATGGATCGGCTGGTTGTCGGTATAGCCCGTCACCACCACGCTGCCGGTTTCCTTCGCCAAGGCCTGGCCGATTTTCTGCAGCAGCGGCACGTCCCCGCTTTCCACCGTAGCGCTGCCGGAGCCGAACAGGCCCTGGTTGTTGATGCGCACGATCGGCTGGTGCGTGGTGCCGAGCACGCTCACCTTGCCCGCCGCGATTTCGGGCTGCAGGAAGCCGGAAAGACGGTCCAGAATCGTCGGCCCCGCGGGCGGCGGCTCGGCCGGTGCCACCACCGGCTGGGCCCGCACGATCTGCGGCATGCTGGCGAGCGGTGCGGTTACCTGCGCCTGGAAAGCAGCGTCGGATTTGCTGTTCAGCGAGAACAGGCAGGCGCCGTAAACCAGCCCCAGCAGGCCGAGTGCTACAACCCCCACCACCCAAACCGGCACGCCGAAGCGGCGCGGCTTGTAAGGGGCGGCCACACCTTGCCAATGCGGTGACAAAGCGGGGTCGCCGGGGGGCATTTGCCGGCGCAGGACAGCGTAGGTTTCCTCGCGCAGCTTGTCGATCTCCGCCGGGCCGCGCGGGGAGAGCCGGTAGCGGCCCATGTAACCGAGCGACAGGCAGAAATACATCAATTCCAGAACCGGCAGGAAATTCCCCGGGTTTTGACGGATCTGCGCCATCACGTCGAAGAAACGCTCGCCGGAGCGCACCTCCTGGTGGAAGGTGGAGACCAGGGAGCGCTGCGCCCAGCCGCCCTGGCTGCCCCAGGGCGTGGCCAGCACCACATCGTCCAGGCTGGCGCAGAGGGCGTAATGGGCGGGGCGGAGCTGCTCCATCGGGATATTGCGGGCGCGGGCGGTTTCCTCGAAGCGGCGGATCTCGCGCACCGCGCGGTCGCGCAGATCACCCGAATCAGGCGCGTTCAGCGTGTTGCGCAGGCGGGCCAGCAATTGCAGCAGCGGCCCGGCGGCGCTCACCAAAGGCGTGCCGCCCATGCCGATCGTCTCCGGCGCATCGGCAGGCAGGCTGGCGGGGGCGGCGGTGTAACCGGCGGGCGCCGGGCCGGGCTGGGCCGGGCCGAAGCCGCTATCGAAGGGCGAGGGCGAGGCGGCGGGCGGTGGTGCCACGGGGCGCTTGCCGCCCGGTACCGGCCTTATGACGGTGCGGTCTGAATCGTCCGGTTCGGAGAACGGATTATCGGTCATCGTCTATCTCCCCTTATCGCTGCCAGCGATCTCTCTGAATTGCTGCCCGCAATCACCCCCTGATGGCCCAAAGCTCCATGCGCAGGCCAGGAAATTCTCCAGAAACATGGATCGCGAAACCGCCCGAGGTCTGCATCTGCTGCCAATGCGGGCTGTTGCGGTCCAGCTCGAAATAAGAGCCACCGGCGTAGAACGGTATCTGCCTGGGTGCCACCGGCAACGGCCGCACGGCAATGCCGGGAAGTGCTACATTCACCAGCTCGCGTATATGCTCCACCGCGCCGATCTTCACCTGGGCGGGGAAGAGGCGGCGCATGGTTTCCGTCGGCACATCGGCCTGCACGGTGAGCACGAAATTCGAGGCGCGGAGAATATTGCGATCCGAAATCGGGCCGACATGCACGCCATGGCGGCGCTCCTGCAACGGGATCGCCGTCGCGTTGGTCTCGATCACGGAAGAGAGCGAGCGGCGCAGATCGGCGATGACGGGCGCGAAGCTGCGTTGCAGATCCTCGTGCCGGTAGCCGGGATAGGTGCTGGGGCGGCGTTGGGAGTCCGTGAAGGTGGCGAATTCCGCCGCCATCTGCACATAGGCGGTATAGAGCGTTTCGGGATGGATATTCGCCGCATCCGCCCAATGCTGCAGCAAAGCCTGCCAGCGGTTGAGGGCCTGGAGCAGCATGAAATCCGCCACCTCGGCCACGCCGCGCGCACCCGGCGCATTCACCCGCGCCGCCAGCGCCTCGCCACGCTGGTTGATCATGCCCGCGAATTCCGTCACCAGCCCGGCGAGGGCGGGCACGGCATGGCAGAGCAGAGCGGGCGGTAGCCAGTTATCGTCCAACGTCACCCGCTTGTCGGACGAGACTTCCATGATCCGCGCGATGGGAATGCAGAGATACCCGGCGCGGTCATCCGTATCGAGCAGATAGCGCAGCTTCAGCCGGCCGATGAGCAGTTCGGCCGCCTGGGGCGAGGCGGAATGGGTGTCATACGCCTCGAAAGCCTGCGCCTTGTAGCGGCCCTCGGCGCTGCCATCGGCGGCGGCGATCTCCACCGCTCCCGCCTGCTGCACCGGCAGAGCCAGATGGATGAGAATGCCGCGCGTATTCTCCGGCACCTCGAACGGGGCGGGATGCTCCGTCTCGCCAGGCAGGGAGAAGGGCGTGCCATCCTCGAACACGCCCGAGGCCGAGGACAGGGCGAAACGCCCGGTGCCGAGCAGGTCGCGGTCCAGGCTCATCTGTATCAGACCCCAGCCATGGGTGCGCAACGAAGCGACGCGCCCGCGCATATAAGCTTCAAGCCAGCGGTCCTGCTGCTGGAAATGCTGGGAGCGGAGGAACATGCCCTCCTGCCAGATGACGCGGTTGGTCCAGCTCACGGAAACGCTCGCATAAAGTTCAAATCCCCCAAGCTTCGCCGCCCCGGCGGCGCCGGGGCATTATTACGGCTTGCGCATCAACCGCCAAGAGCGGCTGTCAGCCCTTTTATATGTACTGTCAGCACGGTTGGGCCGTGGGCGGCAACGGGTGCGGTCAATTTCCAGGTCGAATGATTGATATCCTGGAACAGAACCGCGATGCCGGCACTGGTGGCGCCAGGTGTCAGATTGATCGTTTCGTTCAAACTCTGGCCGGGCGAGATGATATATTGCGCGGAGGCGCCAAGCTCTTCCGTGCCCAGGGCCGTGCTCTCGCTGCCGGTGAGGGTGTAATAATCGGCGGCCTGGAACTTGCCGGTGGCGGCGAGCTGATAAATCCGCACCGCCACCGCATTGCCCTGCCCGGCGGCGTTCGGGTTCTGGTCCGGGCTGCCAACGATGTTGAGCGTGAGCACGGGCGGCGGCGGGGGCGGCGAGGCGCAGCCCGCGAGTACCAGACAGGCGGCGAGGATGGCGTAGGTCTTCATGACGGCTCCCTGGCGCTGATTTCCCGCAGCGCTGTTTCATAGGCGCGGGCGAAGGATTTGCCGAACACGCTATCGAAATCATCGGCCAGCGCGCGGGTGATGGTTTCGTGAAGTTTTTCGTAGGCTTCGAAGGCCCGGGCTTTTTTCTGCGCGGGCAGCAGCGCCATGCCGCCATCGGCCTGCAGCTTCGCGGGCTCTAGCTGCGCCAGCAGGGCGCGCACCGCATCCTGCATCGCCGCCATGGTGGCCAGCTCATGCAGCCGCATGTCGCGCAGCGCGTCGTTCACGGCCGCATCGGGGCTCATATCCACCCGCCGCCCGAGGCCGAGCAGCGCCGTCAGCGCGTCATCGTCATCGGCGGAGAATTTCAGCGGATTGTTGCCGCGCGCGCGGATCATCGTCTGCTCGATGCGGAACTCGCCCTTGATGGTGGCGCGCGCGATCAGCGCCTGGCGGATGCCGGAGACAAGCACGCGGAACGTGGCGCCCAGCGCCTGCATCAGCGCCTCGGGATTGGCGGGGCTTGCCCCTTCCAGCCCGGCACCTTTCAGGAAAGCCGCCAGCAGCGCATCGCCGCCGGGGGCGGGGGCCTGCGGCGCGGGCATGGCGGGAACGGGTGCCGCCACGCGTGGCGGCTCAGGGGGCGCTGGCGGGGCGGCGGGCCCGAAATCCGCCGCTTCCGAGAAGGGATTGGCCGCCGCCGGCGCTGGCCTGGGCGGCAAGGGCGCGGGCTGGCTGAAAGATGCCGGTTCGCTGAAGGGCAAAGGCTGAGCGGAGGGCGGCGGCGCGCCAAAATCGCGTGGCGGCGGAGACGGCGCCCCGAAGGGGGACGGCTCGGCGGGGGCCAGCCATGGGTCCTGCGCGGGCGGTGCGGGAGGCAGCGGGGGCGGCGCGGCATTGCGCATGGGCGGGGCCGCGGGCAGCGGCGCGGCGGGCGCGGACAGATCCCAATCATCCTCCTCCGGCAATATCTGCCGGGCCGCGGGGGGGCGGAACGCATCGCTGAAAGAAGGTGTGTGATCCGGCTGGGTGGGCGCGCCGAGGAAATCGCCCTCCGGCCCGGAGAGCGGATCGAATTGATCCGGCAGCGTTACCGAGGCCGGGCGCGCCGGGCCGCCGAAGAGTGGATCATCCGCGCCGAAGGCCGCGCTGGTGAAATGATCCGCGGGCGGGGGCTTGGGCGCGAACACGTCGCCGCCGAACGGATCGTCGAAAGGCGAGGCGTTGCGGCCGAAACCGGAAGCGGAGGCGCCAAAGCCCTGCGCCTCGGCAATCCGCGCCTCGATCTCATAGGCGCCGAAACGGATCCTGTCCCCATCGCGCAGATCGCGGATCTGGCCATTGCCGATCGGCTCGGCGTCGCGGTTGAGATAGGTGCCGTTGGTGCTGATATCCGCGATCGCCCAGCCGCCATTGCGGAAGGCGATCACGCAATGCCGCTTGGAGAGCAGGCGTTCCGGGTCCGGCATGATCCAGTCGTTATCCGCCCCGCGCCCGATTCGGAGCTCCCCGCCGGTAAGCTGGCGCGTCTGCGGCGGCACCGCATCCGGGCAGCGCAATACGGTAAGTGTCAGGGTCATGCGGCCTCCGCGGGCAGGCGGCCTGGGCCGCCGGCAGCGATATCCTGAGCCGATTGCAGAAACATGGCAAGGCGCTGCGGCTGGCGCGCGGCATCCATGCGCACCGATGCCAGAGCGACGGCCCCGGCCACCGCCACGCCCGTAAGATGCGGCGGCGGCGGCACGGCCGGGGCATCCGGCGGTGCCAGGGACTCCCCGCTCCAGAACGCGCCCACGCCCGCCCAAGCCTCGGGGCTCTGGAAGCCGGTGCGCTTGGCCTCATCCATGGCGGCGCGGGCAACGTCCATGCTTTGCTGGCGCACCCAGGTCTCCGCCAGTTCGCGCACCTTGCGGTCGGCCTCCGGCAGGCCGGGGGGGCGGTGTGGGCGGCGCACATGCAGGCCCACCACACGGCCTCGCGCTTGGGCAGCGCATGCGCCAGCACGCGCGTGGCCTCTATGCCGAACCCGGCCTGGGCCAGTGCCGCCACCACGGCTTCAATGGTCTGCAGCCCCACGATCCGCTCCATCGCCGCCTCCTGCAGGGCGGAGCGCTGCAGCACAACGGGAAGGGAGGCATTGGAAAGCTTGTTCTGAGTTGTTGCGCTCATGTTGTTTCCCCTCCCTTGCTCAAGAATTGATCATGGTTACGCCGCCGGACAGCTCCAGCATGCCGCTGCCGGATACCTGAACAATGGCGCCGCTGACTGCCGTTTTCGTCTGACCGGTGAGGGTCACCTGCATGCCCTGCACCGTAACGCCGGACGCATTCAACGTCACCGAGCTGTCGCCGACCGTGAGGGTAATGCTGGACGTGTTGATCACAATCGAATTCCCCCCCACCTTCAGCGTGATGGATTGCCCGGCGCTATGGGTGATGGTGCCGGAAGTCACCTCCAACGACTCATTACCCTGCGAAACCGTGGTGGAAAGATTGCCCTCCGACACCGTGAGCGAGGTGTTGCCCTGCGACACGGTGGTGGCAAAATCGCCCTTCACCGTGTCGGTCTTCTTGCCGTCGATCTTCACCGTCTCATCCGCCGTGACGGTGACGTTGCGGTTATTCTCGACCTCGATGTTCAGGTCTTTTTCCGCATGCAGATAGACCGCTTCGCTACCCTTGGTATCGTCTATCGAGAATTCGCTGAAATTGCTGGTGCCGCCCTGCATGGTGGAGCGTGTGCGCAACCCGCTCTTGTTCTTCTCGCTGGATGAGAAAACCGGGGCGTTATTGCCGTTGAACAGGCAGCCCACCACCACCGGGCGGTTCACATCCCCTTCCAGGAAGGCGACCACCACCTCCATGCCGATACGCGGAATATATTGCGTGCCCCAGTTATTGCCGGACCAGCCCTGCACCACCCGCACCCACAGCGTCTTGTCCGTGGTGATGTCGCCCTCATGGTCGAAGGGGAATTGCACCTGGATGCGGCCAAGATCGTCCGTGTAGATTTCCTCACCCTGCGGGCCGATGACGATGGCGCTGTACATCCCCGCCATCACCGGCGGCAGGAAAGCCGGTTCCTCCTGATAGGTGGTCTTGGACGGAAACGCGACGAGGCTGGCCGCGATGGAGGCGCGATGCCCCTGCCCGCTCCCGGCCTTGTTGTCCACGATATGATAGGACACGGACTGGATAACATATTCCGTGCTGGAGCCGGTGATGGGGTCGTTCTGCAGCGTGAACTTGCCGCCCGCGAACAGGTCCGGCACCTGGCCGGAGGCGGCGTAAAGCTCCGCCCCGGCTTCCGCCGCCAGCATATGGGTTTTGGCCAGTGTCTTCGCATCGCCGGTGGCGCCGCGCACGGCGGGCCAGGCATAATGCGTGCGCTGCGAAGCGGCCGAGGCTTTCAGTACGGTCGATTCCGTTCCTGAAACGGAACCGGGCTGCAATTGATCCGTAACGGGATTGTAATCATCGATCCGCACATCGCCGGTGGCCGTGCGGTCCGTGCGGTGCCAGCTATTGAGCACGCCGAACCCGGCATTGGTTTCATCCAGATAAATCTGCGGCTGGTCGATATCCGGAAAGGCGGTGTTGGCGTTCGCCAGCACCATCGTATGGGCACTGTCCGTATGGGTGAAGAAGTAGAAAATACCCGCATCTTCCATCAGGCGCTGGATGAAATGCAGATAGGATTCGTTGAACTGCACGACGTAATCGCGCGTGGGGAATGAGCCGGTGGTCTTGTCGCTGAAGGTGACGTTGAACCTGCCCAGAACGTATTTGACGATATCGAGTACGGATTGCTTCTGGTAGAAGCGGCAATCTTTCGTCTGGCCCAGGAACCAGAGCTTGGGCACCACGCTGATCTCGTAATTCCAGAGATCGGTGGATTGCGAGGGAAGCTGCCTGACGGCGCGGACGATACCGCTGACATAGCGCTTGCCGCTACCGTCATCCGGTGCCGCGATCTCCACCGAAACAGATTTGTCGAGCAGGCTGTTCGGGTCCAGCAGCGCGCTGCCGGAATGAAGCTGGACATTGTACTGGAAAGGCCGGCTCAACCGTTCCGTACCGTTAATGGCGGAGATGCCGAAACTGGTGTCCGGCAACGGGGTCGTGATCGTCAGTAAATCCAACTCGCCACTCATGGCCTATCCACCCACCCGCACATTTCCCCGAAGTGGCGCCAACATGTCCCAACTGGCATGGCCGCGCAAGCAAGGCGCGGCCATGCCAGCGCACATGGCGGCGGCCGGGTTTATTTACGTGTCATTCCGCAATGGCGGGTGGAAAGAATATTATCAATGTCATTACAAAACCGCCATGCTCAACGCCCCGCGAAGCGTGAGAGCTGTGCCATGGCCTGGGCCAGCAGGCTGGCGGCGGCCGCGCTCTGCGCCGCTTCCTGCGCCGCCGGGCCGCTGCCCTCGATAGGCGCGCTGGCGGAGAGGCTGAGCTGCGCCAAAGGCTGCGCGAAACCGCCCGCCGCGCCAGAGGGCTTGATGATCAGCAGCGACATTTGCGCCCGTGCCACGCCAGCGGGCAGGTCCGCCAGCAATTGCGTCAATTCACCCTCGATGATCAGGCCCGGCGTCAGCCTGCTGCCGGGCGTGACCACGGCGGAGAACAACCCGCTGGCCTGCGCCCAGGTGATCAAGCTCTGCGTCAGCGCGTCGGCCGGGGGCACGGCCCAGAGATTATAATAATCCACGTTCAGACTGCCATCCGCCGCCAGGCTTTGCAGCCCGCGCTGATCCAGCCCAGGTGCGGCGGCAAGGGCGCGCACCAGCAGCACCGGGCCAGCACCGGGTGCGGCGTTTGTGCCAGGCGGGGGCGGCTGCAGGGGCCAGATGGTACGGGGAATATATTGCTGCCGCGGCAGCAGCGAGCCGCAAGCGGCCAAAGCGAGCGGCGCGGCCAGGAGGAGACGGCGATGCGGCATTTACTTGCTCCCTTCCGGCGGCGGCGGCGGCGCGCCCAAGATCACCTGCCCAGGATTGACCGCGAGGCTGGAGGACAGGTCGCGCAGATTATCCATGGTGGCTTTCATTGATTGCAGGATGGGCAGAAGCTGCGTTTGCACATCGGCCGTGGTCTCGCTGGCCTGGTTCACCGCCGCCTGCGAGGCGGTGACAAGGGCGGGCAGCTGGGCGCTGACCTTGGCGAGCTGAGCGGTGGTCTGGTTGAGCTGGGAGAGAATTTGCTGCGTCTGCTGCCCGCCCGCCAGGGCGCGGATGCTGGCGGTGGTGCCGGGCAAATCGCTCTGCTGCACCACCTGGTTCAGATTGGCCAGCAGCGTCTGCGCGCTGGCCACCGCCTTGTGGGCATCGCCGGCACTGATCTCCTGGTTCAGCGAGGCCAGAAGCTCGGAAAGATTCTCGCTCATCTTCGCGATATCAACCTGGCTGAGGGAGCTGAACACTTTTTCCGCCGCGTCCTGCACCTGGGTGAGCGTGCTGGGCACAGAGGGAATGACGGGATATTCCGGCGTCCAGGGCACCGTTTCGGCTGGGTAGGTCTGGGGATTCACAAAGCTGAGATCGATATAGGACAGCCCGGTGATGCCCTGCGGCTTGATCTGCGCGCGCAGGCCGGCGGCAACCCCTCTTTCCATGTCCACCACCCCCACTTTCTTGAAATTCAGCCGGAACCGGACGACGATCTGCCGGTACTGGTGCTGTGTCTCAACGGATTGGACATCCGGCGCGTAATCCATCGCCGCGAGGCCGAGATAGGTGACATTGCCCACCGGCACGCCGCGATATTTCACCGCCGTGCCGATATCCAGCCCCTGCACCGATTCCGCGAAATAGGTTTCATAAACCGTGCCGCCCTGGAGCATGCCGCCAGAGAGGAAGAGAAACAGCGCCACCAGGCAGACAAGGCCGCCCAGCACGAAGGCGCCAACCCGAAAGCTCGCGGCATTCAACTCCATTACAGCGTCTCCCGGTGAAAAAAGGCCCGCACCATGGGCTGGGTGGGATTCTGCTTCAATTCCCGCGGGCTGCCCAGCGCGATCAGCCCTTGCGCCTTGGCATCCAACATCGCGCAGCGATCCGCGATGGCCATGATCGAAGCCAGCTCATGCGTCACCACCACGCAGGTTGTGCCCAGCGTGTCGCGCAGGCTGAGGATCAGCTTGTCCAGCCCGGCGGAGGTCACCGGGTCCAGCCCGGCGGAGGGTTCGTCCAGCATCAGGATCGGCGGGTCCAGCGCCAGGGCGCGGGCGATGGCGGCGCGCTTGACCATGCCGCCGGAAATTTCCGCAGGCAGGCGCAGCGCCGCATCCTCCAGCCCAACGAGGCCGAGCTTGAGGCGCGCGATCTCCCGGCAGGCGGCGGGGGGAAGATCCGTGAACACGGATAGCGGGAGCGAAACATTCTCCAGCAAATTCATTGAGCCGAACAGCGCGCCGGACTGGAACATCACCCCGATCTGCCGCCGCACCTCGGCCGCCTGCCGGCTCACGCTGTAGCCCGCCACGGTGATATCGCCCGCCGTGGGTGGCAGCATGCCGATCATCTGTTTCAGAAGTGTGGATTTACCGCAGCCCGAACCGCCGAGAATCACGAACACCTCGCCCGCCTCGATCTCGAAACTCACATCGCGGAAAATGGTGCGCGAGCCAAAAACCTGCGTGGTGCCCTGCACCTGGATCACGGCACTCACAAATTCAGCCTGTAGAGGAGAATGGCAAACAAGCCATCCAGCACCACGGTGGCGACGATGCCGCCCACCACCGCCGCCGTGGCCGCCTGCCCCACCGCGCGCGGCCCGCCACTGGCGGTGAGCCCCGCCCGGCAGCCGATGAGCGCCACGGCGGCGGCGAATACCACGCCCTTGACCAGCCCCAGCGCAAAATCCGACGGCGCGGAGGCAATGGCGATATGCGCCTTGATGGCCGCCACCGGATACCCAAACGCCATCAGCACCGAGGCCATGCCCGTCAACCCCGCCGCGTCCATGGCCACGGTGAGGGCGGGCATCACCAGCATCGCGGCGGCGATGCGCGGCAGCACCAGCATGACAGTCGGGTTGATGCCCATGGTGACCAGCGCGGAAATCTCGTCATTCACCCGCATGGTGCCCAGCTCCGCCGCATAGGCGGAGCCGGTGCGCCCGGCCAGGATCACCGCCACCAGCAACGGCCCCAGCTCCCGGCACAAGGCGATGGTGACGAGATCCGCCACGTAAAGATCCGCGCCGAACTGGCGCATCGGCACGGCGGACTGGAAGGCCAGGATCATGCCGATAAGATAGCCAAGGGCCAGCACCAGCAGCACCGCCTGCAGCCCGGCACGCTCCGCGATGGCCCCGAAATCCGAGCGGCGAAGCAGACGCAGATGCGCGGGCAGCGCGATGAGCGCCAGCAGCGCCTCACCAAAAAACGCGACCCTGGTGCGCCAGCCCTTCCAGACCCCCGCCAGCAGCGGCGGCCGTTTGGCCTTGGCGCGCGGCGCCTCCGCCGGCAGCTTCACCGCGCGCAATTGCGTCAGCAGCGCCTGGGCGGGCGCATCCGCGCCGGTGATCTCCACCGCCCCGCCATGGCGGCGCTCCATCGCCAAAATCAACGCGGCGCCTGAGCTATCCAGCCGCTTCACGCCGGAAAGATCGATGGCGAGCCCCGCCCCTGCCGCCGCCGCGCTGGCGTGCATGGCCCGCCCCCAAAGGGAGCCCAGCTCACGCGACGTCAGCGATCCTTGCATGACGATGCGCCCGGAGGAGACATTCAGGTCAGCGGACATGTTCGGAGGCAACTTGCCGTAAATTCGGGCGCGTGACCAGAACGCGTGCGAGAACATTGCACCGCAAATATTACAGGCGATTCTTGAGAAATGGTATATTAATTAGCCAACATTTGAGTATTTTTTAATCTTTTTTGTTTGAAATCACAAATTTTGTGCATTTTCCGGCTTGAACATCGATTGTCACTAAAATAAAAAAAGTTACCTTACAGGAAAATACCTCAAGCTGATTCATACCCCATGGAGAACACGTCCGATGTCGGAGTTGCGCAAGGATAGTCTGTCGTTTCTGGAGGCTTTGGGGCAGTCCGTCGCCAATGTCTCGCCGACCCTGACACCCGCCATCGCGGTCGCGGTGGTGGCGGGCATGGCGGGTACGGCCTCCTGGCTTGTCTATGTGCTGGCGACGATCGCCCTCGTCATCATTGGCGTGAATATCGGCAAGCTCGCCTCCAAGATTTCGGCGGCGGGCTCGTTCTTCATCTATGTTTCGCGCGGGCTGGGGCCGTCCTGGGGCATTCTCTCCGGCTGGGCGATGCTGGCGGCCTATCTCTTCACCGCCATGGCGCTCACCGCCGCCACCGGGCTGTTCCTGCAAGACATCCTCTCCGCCTTTGGCGTGCCAAATCTGCCCAGGGGGATATTGTTCGCGGTCATCTCCATCGCCGTCTGGCTGCTGGCGGTGCGCGACATCCGGCTTTCCTCGCGCGTCGGCCTCACCATCGAGGCGATTTCGATGACCATCATCCTGCTCGTCTGCTTCATCTCCTGGCACGCGCACGGGTTCAGCATGGACGTGAAACAGGACACGCTGGCCGGCGCTTCCTTCGCCTCGGTGGCGCAGGCCATCGTGTTCGGCATCTTCTCTTATGTCGGGTTCGAGAGTGCGGCGACATTGGGCAAGGAAACCCGCAACCCGCACCGCGTGATCCCGCGCGCCGTGATCCTCACGCCGATCATCGCCGGGATTTTCTTCATCGTGACAACCTACATCATCACCCAGGGCTTTGGTGACGATGCCGCCAAGCTCGGCGCCAGCACCGGGCCGATGAACGATCTCGTCTCCGGCAAAAGTGCTATCCTGACATTGGTGATCTATATCGGCGCCGCGATCAGCTGCTTCGCCTGTGCGCTGGCTTCCATCAACGCCTTCAGCCGCATGCTGTTCTCGCTGGGGCGCTATCAGTTGATGCATCACAGCGTCGGGCTGGTGCATAGCAACCACAAGACCCCGCATGTGGCGGTGACGATCGGCTGTGTGCTGAATTTCCTGGTCTGCGCCGTTTTCAGCGGTCATGCCTACACAGATTTGCTGGGCTATTTCGGCACCATCGCCAGCTTCGGCTTCATCCTGGTCTACATGGCCTGCTCCATCGCCGCCCCCGTGCTGCTGAAGAAGCTCGGCGGCGCCTCGGCTGGCGACTATATCATGGGCGCGCTGGGGACGGTGCTGATGTTCCTGTCCCTGGTCGGCAGCGTCTATCCCGTGCCGTCCGCGCCCTACAATTATTTCCCCTATGGCTTCGCGGTTTACATGCTGGTGGGGCTGGCCTGGTTCGTGCTGCTGAAATACCGCATGCCGCAGACCCTGCTGGGGTTGGAGCATGACATGGAAACCGGGGAGTTCGGTTTGCAGAAGACCTGATTGCCACGCGGCTTCAGGGTAAAGACCGCCAAGGCTCCGGCGCTGCGAAACAGCGTTGGAGCCTTGATGGTTTTGCATGATGTAACGCGGCTTATATGTGTCTTCGAAACAAATAGACAGACCCGATTCCGTCTGACAGAAAGAGCGCGCCGACAGGGCAAGCAAAACGATTGCCGGAACAAAATCCTGATCATCGCGCGAGGAGACAGATATGCCAGATCAATTTCGCTGCGTTCCAAACGATCCGTTCCTGATCGCGAACTACCCCACGATCGCCAATCTGATCGCACAGCACCAGACGGCGGAGAATTATATCTTCGAACTTCATGGCGGCCATGAGACCGGAAACCCGATCTATATCCGGATCAAGGATGGAGATGAGGTCGATAGCTCAACCTCCAATGTCACGAAGTTCGACACCAAGAATAAAACCAAGGTCGAAATCGTGAATTCCGGGCGCCTGACCAACAAGAAGCAAAATACGCTTGGAACCAGGCTGACTGATACGGAATACGGAAATTTGGGAATTTTCTGCGCCGCGAATTTTGCCTTCTTCAAGCGCCTGGGGGAGGAATATTATGTCAAATCCCCCGCCCAGAACACGACGAAAACGGTCGGCAAATCAAAAGTCAAAGTCCCGAAGGGCAAATAGCCGGATCGCGGACTGCATCAGCCCCCGGCTAGTTTCGCGGCCTGTTCCGCCAGCCGGGTGATTTCGTCCCAGTTCTTGGCCTCGATGGCGGCGCGTTTGACCATCCATGAGCCGCCGACGCAGAGGACGTTGGCCAGCTTCAGATAGCGCGGGGCGATCTCTGGCGTGATGCCGCCGGTGGGGCAGAATTGCAGTTGCGGCAGCGGCGAGGCGATGGAGGCCAGGAACGCCGCCCCGCCCGCCGCCTCGGCCGGGAAGAATTTCGCGAAGCGGTAGCCGCGCTCGATCAGCGCCATCGCCTCCGAGGCGGTGGCGATGCCCGGCAGCGGGGCGAGGTCGGCATCTTCCGCCGCGTCCAGCAGCTTGGGCGTCGCGCCCGGCGAGACGGCGAATTTCGCCCCCGCCTTGGCCGCCTGCTTGTAATGCTTGGGCGTGAGCACGGTGCCCACACCGGGCACCGCCCCCTCCACCTCCGCCGCCACGGCGCGGATGGCTTCCAAGGCCGCAGGGGTGCGCAAAGTGATCTCGATGGCCTTCAGCCCGCCTTTCACCAGGGCGCGGGCCAGCGGCACGGCTTCCTCGACACTCTCCACAATCACCACCGGAATCACCGGGGCGAGGCGCATGATGGGCTCGAGGCCGTCCTGAATGCTGTCGTGGCTCATGCCAGTTCCTCCTGGAACGCGAAGATGCTCGCCCCGAGATCGGCGCGGCTGACGAGATGGCGGAAGGGGGCGAACAGCTCCCGCCCGGTGCCGTGATGGCTGGGTTCGAGATCGGCGATGGCGTTGGGCCGCGACTCCCATTCGGCTTGCGGCACCAGCGCGTTGATGCTGCCTTGCGGGGCGTCCACGCGGACAATATCGCCATCCCGCAGCTTGGCCAAAGGCCCGCCCGCCAGCGCCTCGGGGGTGACGTGAATGGCCGAGAGCACCTTGCCGGAAGCACCCGAGAGGCGGCCATCCGTCACCAGCGCCACTTTAAAGCCCTTATCCTGCAGCACGCCCAGAGGCGGCATCAGCTTGTGCAGCTCCGGCATGCCATTGGCCCGGGGGCCCTGGAAGCGTACCACCACCACCACATCCTGGTTCAGCTCGCCCGCTTTGAACGCCGCCTGCACCGCCTCCTGGGAATGGAACACCCGGCACGGCGCCTCGATGACATGACGCTCCGGCGCCACGGCGGAGGTTTTCACCACGCTTTGGCCGAGATTGCCTTGCAGCAAAGCCAGGCCCCCGGTGGGCTGGAACGGGTTGGCATGGCCGCGCAGCACCTTGTCGTTGCCGCTCTCAGCGGGCGGGTCGCGCCAGGCGAGTTCGCCGTTTTCAAGGTAGGGTTCCTTGATATAGGCGCTGAGCCCCTGGCCCATCACCGTGCCCACATCCTCATGCAGCAGCCCGGCTTCCAGCAGCTCGCGGATTAAAAACCCGGTGCCGCCGGCGGCGTGGAAATGGTTCACATCCGCCTGGCCGTTGGGGTAGATGCGGCAGAGCAGCGGGGTGACCGTGGCGATGTCCGCCAGATCCTGCCAGGTGAGGGTGATGCCCGCGGCGGCGGCCATCGGGATGAGATGGATGGTGTGGTTGGTGGAACCGCCGGTGGCGTGCAGCCCGACGATGGCGTTGACGAAGCTGCGCTCATCGATCATCCGGCCGACGGGCGTGTACTCATTGCCGAGTGCGGTGAGGGACATGATGCGCTGGGCGGCGAAGCGGGTGAGCGCCGCGCGCAGGGGCGTGCCGGGATTGATGAAGGCGGCACCGGGCACATGCAGCCCCATAATCTCCACCAGCATTTGATTGGTGTTGGCGGTGCCGTAGAAGGTGCAGGTGCCCGGTGCGTGATAAGCCTCGCCCTCGGCTTTCAGCAGCTCTTCGCGGCTGACCTTGCCTTCCGCGTAAAGCTGGCGGATTTTGGCTTTTTCGGAATTGGGCAGGCCCGAGGGCATCGGCCCCGCCGGGATCAGCATGGCGGGTAGATGCCCGAAGGTGAGCGCGCCGATGACCAGCCCCGGCACGATCTTGTCGCAAATGCCAAGGAAGCAGGCGGCATCGAAAGTGTTGTGAGAAAGTGCCACGCCGGTGGCGAGCGCGATGACATCGCGCGAGAACAGCGAGAGTTCCATCCCCGCCTCGCCTTGCGTCACGCCGTCGCACATTGCCGGCACGCCGCCCGCCACCATCGCCACCCCGCCCGCCGCGCGCGCAGCTTCGCGGATGGCCTCCGGGTAGGTCTCGTAAGGCTGGTGGGCGGAGAGCATGTCGTTATAGGCGGTGACGATGGCCAGGCTCGGCCCGGTGCCGTCGCGCAGCACGGATTTGTCCCCCGCCCCGCACCCCGCGAAGCCATGCGCCTGGTTGGCGCAGCCCAAAGCCTGGCGCTTGGGCTTGTTGCTCGCCGCCGCCGAAACACGCTGCAAATACACCGCACGCCGCAAACGGCTGCGCTCAATGATCCGAGACGTAACAGAGGCAATAACAGGGTGAACCATCTCAGGGACTCCAAAAGGGCCGCTTGTCAGGCCGCCAGATGCAATGTGCCGAGCACTTCATTCACCAGCTCGCCCGCTGGTGCGCCGGTGTCGATGGTGATGGCCGGTTCGTCCGGGGCGGGTTCTTCGAGGGTTGCGAACTGGCTGTCGAGCAGACTCACCGGCATGTAATGGCCCTGCCGCGTGGCGAGGCGCTGCTCGATCAAAGTGAAGCTGCCACGCAGATAGACAAAGCGCACATCCTCAGCTCCGCCCGCGATGATTTCACGGTAGCTTCGCCGCAGGGACGAACAGGCGACGATGCCCGGCTTGCCCGCCGCGCGCCATCCGCCGATCGTGCTGGCGATTTCCCGCAGCCAGGGTTCGCGATCCGCGTCGGTCAACGGAATGCCCTGGCGCATTTTCTCGACATTGCCGGCCGGGTGCAGGGCGTCGCCCTCCGTGAACTCCCAGCCCAGCCGCCCCGCCAGGAGCGCTGCGACAGTGGATTTACCACAGCCGGAGACGCCCATGACGATGATGTAGCGGATATCGCTCATTCCGGAGACGGAATTGGCTCGATCCGCCCCAGCACGACGACATAGAAGAAAATGCCCGCCAGCAGCACGATGCCCGCGACAAGGAAGGCCGTCTCGAAATTATTGGTGGCGCCGACGATGAAGCCGGTGACGATCGGCGCGATGACGCCCATCATGTTGTTGAGGAAGTTCATGATGCCGCCAATGGTGCCTGTGCCGCCCTTGGGCGCGATGAGCGAGGGGATGGACCAGCCTATGGGCGCCGAAGCCGCGAGGCCGGAGAGGGCGATGGAAATCCACATGATCGCCCAGCCGGGATTGGTGGTCTGGGTGGCGCCGAACACGGCTAGGCCGAACAGCATGCCGGTGATCAGCACGCTCTTGCGGATTTTGGTTTCGTCATGCCCGGCGGCGACCAGGCGGTCCACCAGCAGGCCACCGAACAGAATATCCGACACCGTGGCGCAGGCCCAGGGGATGGCGGCATAGCCGGCGGATTTGATGATGCTCATATGCATTGCCTGCACCAGATAGCCGGGCAGCCAGGTGAGGAAGAGATAGAAGCTGTAGCCATAGGCGGCGAAGCCGAGGCTGAGCCCCCAGACCTTGGGCTGGCGGAGCAGATAGGCCAGCATGGAGCCTGCCCCGGCACTGGCCTCACCCTCCGGCGTGGCGCCGCCTTCAAGGATATAGGCATGCTCCTCGGGCGAGAGGTTCTTGTCCGCCGAGGGGTCGCGGTAGATGAAATAGAAAGCCAGGAAATAGGCGAAGCTGAGCAATGCGGTAACGCCAAAACCCCAGCGCCAGCCAAAGCCCACGACCACGAAGGCGACGAGCGGCACGCCGATGACGTTGGAGAATTTCGCCGCCGCATCGAACAAAGAGGTGGCGACGGAGCGTTCCTTGCGCGGGAACCAGTAGCCGGTGGCCTTGGCGCTGGCGGGAAAACCAGGGGCCTCGGCCACGCCCAGCAGCATGCGCGCCGCGAAAATACCGCCGAACCCGCCGGTGAAGGCCACGGCGGCGGAGGCGACGGCCCAGAGCAACGCGCCCCAGCGGCCGACACGGGTGACGCCGAACCGGTCCAGGATCATGCCGACAGGGATCTGTAGCAGCGCATAGGACCAGAAGAAGGCGCTGAAGAGCAGCCCCATATCGGCGGTGGTGAGGTGGAACTCCGCCTTCAACTGAGGGGCTGCGACCGAGAGATTGATACGGTCGATATAATTGATGAGTACGCCCACACCGAGCAGCCCGCCGATCATCCAGCGGCGCCGGGGGATTTGCGTGGACAGGCTGGCCATGCTTCCTCCAATACGCTTGTTGTTGAGGTGCTGTTAGCGCTAACATAATAGGCTGTAAAGCAGAAACTGGAGGGCACGAAAAAATGGCTGGCCGGAAACCGCGTGCAACCGCCACGGGCCGCGTGACGATGGAGGAGGTGGCGGCCGCCGCCGGCACCAGCATGATCAGCGTTTCCCGGGCGTTCCGGGGCGCCTCCATGGTAAGCCCGGCGCTACGCGCCAGGATCGAGGAGGCCGCCGCGCGGCTGGGTTACGTGCCCGACCGGGCGGCGAGCGCACTGGCTTCGGCACGGTCCATGAATGTCGCGGTGGTGATCCCCTCGATCACCAATACGGTGTTTGTCGAGATGCTGGCGGGGATTGATGAGGTGCTCTCCCCCCAGGGTTACCAGATGATCACCGCCACCACCGGCTATGCCGCCGCCGAGGAGTTGCGGCTGCTGCGCGGGCTGCTGGCCTTCCGGCCGGATGGCGTGCTGCTGACCGGCATCGACCATTTGCCCGAAACGCTGAAGCTGCTGGAATCCCCTGCCCTGCCCGCCGTGCATATGATGGAATTGAATAACCGGGCGGACAGTTATTCGGTCGGCTTCTCGCAGGAGGAAGGCGGGGCGGCCATCGCGCGGCATTTTGTTGAACGGGGCTACCGCCGGATCGGCTTCGTGGCGGCACAGCTGGACCCGCGCACGCTGGCGCGCGGGGCTGGGTTCCGGCGGGCGCTGGAGAAGGCCGGGCTGGGCGCGCCGCGCGAATTGCTGGTGCCGGAGCGTTCCTCCATCGCGCTGGGTGCCGCGCTGCTCGACCGCATATTGGAAGAACACCCGGACACAGATGCGCTGTTCTTCTGTAATGACGATCTGGCACAGGGGGCCTTGTTCCGCTGCCAGCGGCGCGGCATTGCCGTGCCGGGGCGGATCGCCATCGCGGGGTTCAACGATCTGCCGGCCTCGGCATGGACCACGCCGGCACTGACCACCGTGGCGACGCCGCGTTATCAGGTGGGGCGGGACGCCGCGGCGATGCTGCTGGCGTTGATGGCAGGCCGGACACCCGAAGCCATGAGGCGCGATCTTGGATTCACGCTGCATCTGCGGGAAAGCAGCTAGGCACGATATGCGCCTGGATTGAAACGCCTGCTTCAATCCAAGCGCATTGAGGTTTGCCGCATCCGCACCAATTTCACTCTTGAAGACATACAGACCGGTGACGCCGCGCCAGCGGTGAGCCAAGAGGGCGCGACATGCTGACCTCCAGAATGATGATGCTGGCGTTCCGCTTCCGGCACCACGCACAGTGCCGGAAGCGGGGGTGTTCGATCAGGCCTTGATGAAGGCAAGCAACTCTTGATTCAGCTGATCTGCATGCGTGATCGGCAAACCATGCGGCGCACCCTTGAAGATGCTGAGCTTGGCATTGGGCGCGATCTCCGCCGAGCGCAAACCGGCGGCGGCGATGGGAACGATCTGATCGTCATCACCATGCACGACGAGCGCCGGCACGGTGATCTTCTTCAGATCTTCCGTGTAGTCGATTTCAGAGAATTCATGGATGCAGTCATAATGGCCCTTCACGCTGCCCAGCATGCCCTGCAGCCAGAAATGCTCGCGCACGCCTTCGGAAATTTTCGCGCCGGGGCGGTTATAGCCGAAGAAAGGAAGCGTAAGATCTTTGTAGAACTGCGCACGGTTTTCCGCGACACCCTGGCGGATGGAATCGAACACCTCAAGGGGCGTGCCGTGAGGATTCGCGGAGTCTTCAGCATCAAGGGCGGCACGGAGCTGACCAGAACCGCCTTGGCGACGCGGGAAGTGCCGTATTTGCCAATATAATGCGCAACCTCGCCGCCGCCGGTGGAATGACCGATCAGCACGGCATTCTTCAGATCCAGCAGGTTCAGAAGTTCGGCATAGTCATCGACATATTGTTCCATGTTGTTACCGTTCCAGGGCTGACCGGACCGGCCATGGCCGCGGCGGTCATGCGCGATGACGCGAAAGCCCTGCATGGCCAGGAAGAGCATCTGCGCATCCCAGGCATCGCCGCTAAGTGGCCAGCCATGGGAGAACACAACAGGCTGGCCAGAGCCCCAATCCTTGAAAAAAATCTCAGTACCGTCCTGGGTGTGGAATGCCGCCATGGAAAACTCCTGTCTTGATGTTGATGAAGGAATATTTGGCGCGGTTAGCTTGTGTGTCACTTATACTTTGGCGTGAGGCGGAAGGGTTGTTGGCATGGACAGCATATTTGCCGTCCTTCAAGAAAATTCATTTCGATAACAATGAGGCTTTGATCATCTCTCGCGCGGGCTCACTGGCGTGGAAGACGATGGACGAGCTTGCCCCGCCCTGGCGGCGAAAAGGGATTGCTATTTTCGTGACGCTATTTGCCGAGCCTAGAGTCAATGCGCGCCGGGCGATGTGGTGCTGGCTTTTGAATCCCGGGCGGGCTTCGAGTGTTCGCAGCGGCGGGGATGACGGCCGCACCGGGCCGACACCGCCTCAAGTCATTGCTTGTTTTCCGGTTTCCCGCGCTTCGGCGGCACCTTCCAGAAGGGATTTTTGACCGCATACCTAAGCATAAATGCCCGATGCGCTCAATTGTTCTAGAAGACTGAGCATTGGAGGTTTATCCGGCGTCTTCGGACTTTTCGCATATCTTTGTGAAAGCGGTTTGGATGAATTTGCAATGTGGATATCGGTGGTGTCCCTAACCGCAGGGTTTGAGACACCACCTTTGGATGAGATTTCGTCAGTCAGAGAATGGTGCGGGCTGAGCCAGCCTATCACCCGGACCGGCGCCTGAAAGGATAAACCCATGTTGAACCAGTTGCGCGGCCAAATGGATATTGCCTCCGATCAGGCGGCGCAGGACGATCTCGAAATGCTGGCCGATGCGTTGAACATGCTGATGGCGGAGCTGTTCCTGATCTATTTCAAGACCAGGAACTTCCACTGGCACCTCTCCGGCCCCAGCTTGTGGGATTACGACATGCTGCTGGAAAACCAGTCCAGTGATGTCATCTCCTGCATGGACCAGGTGGCCGAGCGCCTGCAAAGCCTGGGGCTGCCGGTGCTGCACCCCCTTGAGGAGGTGGCGCAGCGGCGGATCAAGCGCGGGAAGGCCGCCAATAGGGTGGACCCCGTGGCCATGCTGCGGGAATTGCTGGCCGACAAGCATGATCTGGTCGGGCGTATGAGGACCGCCAAAACCTTGGCCAGCAAGCTTGAGGACGGTATTACATCCGCCTTGATCGGCCGATGGATCACGAATGCCGAACAGCATATCTGGTCTTTGCTGAAGGTGCTCTGAGTGCCGGAATACGCTGCTTCCGCCAGCTCTGGAAACGCCTTAAACTAGGTGCTTAAACCAAAGTATGATCGCGTACCCCGCGCCCACCAGAGCATTGATGTGAAATTATATGTTTGGAATTGATCATGTCTAGCCCGGCCATCGGCCCTTCCACACAGCCTTGCCTGCCGCAAAGGTCTGGAATGGGCAGCCTCCTGGGCCGTGGCGCAGTGCTGCGGAAGGGGTATTTTTGCCCAGCCGCCAAGCCTTGCGTGGACCGCGCCTGATGGAGGCGGCCACCCGGCGGGGTGGCGCGTTTGGGCGCCTCATCGAATTCGGGCATGGCCTTGCCGCCAAAGGGCCGGTTCTCGCCTGGGCGGCCGGGGGCGTGCTGGCGCTGTGCATTTTCACGCTGGATCTGCTGGGCACGCTCAAAGGCGCCATCGCGGTCCTTTATATTCTTGTTATCCTGATCGTGGCGCCGGGCAGCCGCCGGCCCGCCGTGCTGTTCACCGGGGCCGGCTGCGCGCTGCTCACCTGCATCTCCTTCATCACCATTCATGGGCAGGATCTTCTCAACAGCGCGGGGCTGCGGTTCATCGTCAGCCTGGTCGCCATCGCGATCACCACCGCGCTCTCCTTGCGCGACCGCAGCAACCGCACCACCCTGGCGGAACAGGCGCGGATTCTGGCGCTAACCCACGATACCGTCATCATCCGCGACCCGGCCGGGCGCGTATTATACTGGAACGAGGGCGCGGAGCGGCTTTATGGCTGGAGCCAGGCGGAAGCGCTCGGCAAGAACTGTGACCAATTGCTGAAATCCGAATATCCCGCCGCCACGCTGAGAGACGCGTTGGCCAGGGATGAGCTGTGGAGCGGCGAAATCACGCGCCAGCGCCGGGATGGGGCACGGCTGGTGCTGGCCAGCCGCTGGTTGCAACGCCGCACGCCCGAAGGTGAGGATGACGGCATCATCGAGACCAGCGCTGACCTGACGGAGCAGCGCCGTGCTGATGCGCAGCGCGTGCTCTCCGAGCAACGCTTCAGCACGATGTTCCATTCAGCCGGATTCGCCGCCTGGGAGTCCGACTGGTCGGAGGTGGCGCGCTTCGCCCGGCAGGAAGCGGCGG
Organism: uncultured Pseudomonadota bacterium; assembly: GCA_963794625.1. Lineage (GTDB taxonomy): Bacteria > Pseudomonadota > Alphaproteobacteria > Acetobacterales > Acetobacteraceae > Acidocella. The sequence continues at coordinate 389,495 of CAWCEU010000007.1, read as the reverse complement.
GGGCGGAGCTCAGGAGTGTTTTCCAGCAAAGGCCGGATGTGGCGCGGGAGGCGGCGCGGCGCGCCATCATCCGGGAAGTGAACCAGGCGGCGGTGGATTTGTTTGAGGCACCGAGTTGGCAAGCCTTGGTCGAGGGCAATCTGGTGGCGCGCTTCACGCCCGAAACAGCGGCTGGCTTCGCCGAGGTGCTGGCCAGCCTGCTGGAGGGCACCCGCATGGTGGAAGCGGAAAGCCGTTTCATCACGTTCGCGGGCCGCCCCGTGGATGTGGTGCTGCGCGTGACGCTGCTGGCCGGGCAGGATGACTGGTCCAGGGTGCTGGTGATGGCCTTCGACGTGACCGAGCGCAACGAGGCCAGGGCGAAGCTGGAGCAGGCCTCCGCCGAGCTGGCCCATGCCTCGCGCGTCTCCACCCTCGGCCAGCTTGCCGCCTCCATCGCGCATGAGGTGAACCAGCCGCTCTCGGCCATCATCACCTATGCGAAATCCGGCAAGCGCTGGATCTCCCGGGACGTGCCGGAGATCAAGGAAGTTGATGAATGTCTTGAGCATGTGGTGAAAAACGGCAGCCGCGCCGCCGCCATCATCGCCCGCGTGCATAGCCTGGCCCGCAAGGCGGCCCCGCAGGCGGAGGCGCTGGACGCGGTGGAGATCGTGAACGATGCCATCGCCCTGATAAAGCGCGAGGCCGCCGCGGCGAGTGTAGCGATCCGGCTCTCGGAGCCCCACGGCTTGCCGCCCGGTTTCGCCGACCGCGTGCAAACCCAGCAGGTGCTGGTGAACCTGCTGATGAACGCCATCCAGGCCCTGCGGGATGTGGAGGAGCGCAGCCGCATCCTCTCCGTGACAATCAGCCAGCCGGAACCCGCCGCGCTTTGCATCTCGATCGAGGATAACGGCCCGGGCATCGCGCTGGAGGACCCGGCCCAGCTTTTTGCCCCCTTCATCACGACAAAAGCGGACGGAATGGGCATTGGCTTGTCCATCTGCCGGAGTATTGTTGAGGGCCAGGGCGGGCGCATCTCGGCACGGAACAATGAGGAGCACGGGGCAACCTTCACGTTCACCATACCCGTTCTGGAGCAGGATGACGCCCTGGCACACCAAAGGACCGGCACGTGAGACACGGCGGCAGACATGGCAGCAGATGTGGCCGCAGATATGGCCGCAAGGCCGATTGCAGGACCGGCCATGCGGCGCCCGCCATTCAGGCGCCAAGCCATTTGAGGAAATGAGAGGAGCTGAACGATTGAACACAGCCACCCCCATCTGCGTTGTTGACGACGACGAAGCCGTGCGCATGAGCCTGAAAAGCTTCCTGCGTTCGACGGGAACCCCCGTGCGCACATTTCCCTCGGCGGAAGAGTTTCTTGGCGAAATGGCGAAAGGCGGGGTGAAATGCCTGATCACGGACCTGCATATGCCAGGGATGGACGGGCTGGCCCTGCAGCAGGAGCTGAACCGCCGTGGCCGCACCTATCCGGTGATCGTGATGACAGCCTTCCCCACCGCCGCGGCGAAGGAAGCGTCCTCACAGCTCGGCGCCGCCGCTTTCATGACCAAGCCGGTTGATCCTGAAATTTTGCTGGAATGCTTGGAGGATCTGCTTGGGCGCTCGGGGCCGGCGGCCGTTTAACCAGGGAATAAAGAGATGACGGGGGCAATGACGCTGATTTGTGTTGTGGATGACGAGGAGGAGATTCGCGGCGCGCTGGATAGTCTCTTGCGTTCGGCCGGCTATCAGGTGCGGACCTATGACGGGCCGGAAGCTTATCTCGCCAGCGCGGCGGCGGATGCGGCGAGCTGCCTGATCCTCGACATCAGGCTGCAAGGCGCGAACGGGCTGGATTTTCAGCAGCAGCTGCTGGACAGCGACGTGGCTGTGCCGGTGATCTTCATCACCGGCCATGCCGATATTCCGATGACGGTGCGGGGCATGAAGGCCGGGGCGGTGGATTTCATCGCCAAGCCGTTCGACGATGACCATATCCTGGCCGCGGTGCGCGAGGCGGTGGCGCGTGACAGCCAGCGCCGCAAGACGGCGGACGAAACCGGCAGCACCAGAACGCGGTTCGAGACTCTCTCCGCGCGCGAGCGTGAGATCATGGCGCTGGTCACGGCGGGGCTGATGAACAAGCAGGTGGCCGGGCGGCTGGGCCTGAGCGAGATCACCGTGAAAATCCATCGCAGCAACCTGATGAAGAAAATGGCCGCGCAATCTCTGGCCGATCTCGTGCGTATGGCGGAAAGCCTGGGCGTACGGGATGCCAGCGCGTCGCGCTATCCCTCCATGCCATAGGCCCGGCCTTAACCGCCATATTGCGGAAGACAACAAAATCGGTAAAACGATGCGCAAGATCAGCCAAGACTTGCATGGCGGGAGAGTGCGACCCTTCACCGGTATTTCGCTGGCGGAGGGCGAGGATTGTTCGGCGGACGAGATATGGCTGAGTGGCTGAAGCACGCGGATCTGGCCGTACCACCCTACAGCCGCAGGCTTCACTTTGTTATCGCCGCACTGATCTTTCTCGTCTGCGCCGCCGATCTCGTGCCGTCCCTGCCCGGGGCGGTGGCGGTTCTTTATACTTGCCCCATCATCCTCGCCTCACGCTGCAGCCGCGCCGTGCTGACCGGCACCAGCAGCCTCTGCGCCGGCCTGACCCTGCTGGTGTTCTCCATGCAGCATCCGTGGGACATCGAGAGCGATTCCTTCCTGCGGCTGATGGTCAGCCTCACGGCGATCATCTGCACCATATTGCTCTGCCTCAGGCAGCATCATGCCGCTCTGTCGCTCGCCGAGCAGGCGCGGATTTTGAATCTGACGCATGACACGGTGATCATACGTGATGAGGGAGATGTCATCCGCTATTGGAACCGGGGGGCGGAAAGCCTTTATGGCTACACCGCCGCTGAGGCGCTGGGCCAGACCAGCGCGGCGTTGCTGAAGACCAAGGCGCCGGACCTGGACATCGCCCGCGCCATGGCGGCGGACGGGGCCTGGAGCGGCGTGCTGGAACGTACGCGCAAGGATGGCAGCCTGTGCCTGGCCGACGGAAGGTGGCTGGCCCGGCGGGACGAGCATGGCCACCCGGTCGGGCTGATCGAGACCAGCGTGGATATTACCGAGCAAACACGCGCGGGGGATGAGTCGCGTTTGGCCGATCACCGCTATGCCGCGATTTTCCATGCCGGGGCCTTCGCCGCCTGGGATGTGGATTGGTCGCCCGCCGCTGATTGCCTGGCCAGATACCGCACCGCCGAAGGCGCGTCGCCCAAGGTTCCAGAGGATCATCCCGCCTTCGCGCAGGAGATCGCGGCGCGGATGATCGTGCGCAGCGTCAACCTCGCCTGTGTGCACATGTTCGATGCCGATTTCAGAGGCGGAGCTGGTGGGCAAACACATCATGGGCCGCTATGCGCCCGCCTCGGAACAAGCGCTCGGCATGGCGCTGGTGGCGCTGGCGGATGGCGCCAGCATCATTGAGCAAGAAATCTCCTTCCGGACCTTGAAGGAACACATTGTCGACGTCGTGCTGCGGATCACCGTGCTGCCCTCCGAACTGCCATTTCAACGCATGCTGATCACCGCTCTGAACGTGACGGAGCGCAACCAGGCGCGCGCCAGGCTGCAGCGCGTCTCGGCGGAGCTGGCGCATGCGGCGCGCGTGGCCATGCTGGGGCAGCTCACCGCCACCATCGCCCATGAGGTCAGCCAGCCGCTGGCCGCCATCATCGCCAACGGCCATGCGGGGCGATGCAAGCTTGCCGCCGCGCCAATGGAGCACGGCGCGGTGGTGGCCTGCCTGGAAGAGATCCTGGCCAATGGCGCCATGGCGGCTGGCGTGGTGGAGCGCGTGCGGCGCCTGGCGCGGAAGACCCTGCCGGAATATGAGCCTGTCAATCTGAGCGAGTTGATCCAGGACACGCTGAAGCTGCTGCACCACGAAGCGCGCGGCGCCAAGGCGCTGATCCATGTGGAGGACAGAGACCACCCCGCGACTGTGCTGGCGGACCGGATTCAGATTCAGCAGGTGTTGGTGAATTTGTTGATGAACGCCATCCAGGCCATGGCGGAGTTGCGAGACCAGAGGCGGATCATCAGGATTGGGTTGGAGGATGAAAGCAGCGATCTCGCCCGGGTGGTGATCCGCGATACGGGACCCGGACTGCCGCCTGATGCCGTATCGTTGTTCCGCCCCTTCTACACCACCCGGCCCGATGGCATCGGCATGGGGCTTTCCATCTGCCGCTCCGTGGTGGAGATGCATGGCGGCACGATAAAGGCGGACAACAATGCCGGTGGCGGCGCGGTGTTTGCCTTTACATTGCAGAAATTCTGTCAACCCATCGGCCATTGCGCCTGACACGGAAGAGGGCGGCGGGACGCCGCCCCGTTCGCGGTGCGCCATTGCGGCCCCCCATTCAAGATCAGCGTATCGCGGCGTAGCTGCGCGCGCCGGTGCCGGCGAAGCTCCCGCCCGCGACAATCAGATATTCATCACGGATCGGCCGGCCGGAGAGGAAACATTCCAGAATTTCGCGCGTGCCCGCCGCATAACGGGCCTGGCCGGAGAGGCTGGTGCCGGAGGTGTGCGGCGTCATGCCGTTATGGGGCATGAGACGCCAGGGATGATCCGCCGGGGCGGGCTGGGGATACCAGACATCGCCCGCATAGCCCGCGAGCTGCCCGCTCTTTAGCGCCTCGACCAGCGCCTGTGCATCCACCAGCTTGCCGCGCGCGCAGTTCACGATATAGGAGCCGCGCTTCATTCTGGCGAAGAAGGCCTCGTTGTACATGCCCTCGGTTTCGGGCGTGAGCGGCGTGGCGATGGCGAGGATGTCGCATACCGCCGCCATTGCCTCGGCCGAGGCGTGATAGGTGAGGTTCAGCTCACGCTCCAGCGCCTCCGGCAGGCGGTGGCGCTGGGTGTAATGCAGCCCGACGCCAAAGGGCTGCATCCGCCGCAGCACCGCCTGCCCGATGCGCCCGGCCGCGACCATGCCGAACTGCATGCCCTCGACATCATAGGAACGCGAGACGGCATCAGCGATGTCCCAGCCGCCCTGGCGGGCGATGTCGTGCTGGGGGATATAATCACGCACCAGGCTGAGGATCATCATCACCGTGTGTTCGGCGACACCAGTGGAGTTGGAATAGGTCACCTCCGCCACCGTGATGCCGCGTTCGGCGGCGGCGGCGAGATCGACATGGTCCGAGCCGATGCCGGCGGTGATGGCGAGCTTCAGCTTCGGCGCCTTCTCCATGCGCTCGCGCGTGATATAGGCTGGCCAGAAGGGCTGGGAGATCACCACATCGGCATCCACCAGCTCGCGGTCCAGCACGGAATCCGGGCCTTCCTTGTCCGAGGTAACGATGAAGCTGTGGCCGGCATCTTCAAGAAATTTGCGCAGACCAAGCGCGCCGGAGACATCGCCCAGCATCTCACCGGGCACGAAATCGATCGCGCTGGGGGTGGGGGCGGTCTGCCCATCGGGATAGGAGGTGATATTGGGAATGGAATCGCGCGCGTAATCGCGCGGGTGTCCGCCCTTCGGGTCCGGATAAAGAACGCAAACGATTTTGGCCATCTCAGTGCCTCCCGGTGGCGGCCCACCAGCGGGCGCCAATGGCATGTTCATTAGGCTGGATCGGCGGATCATTATGCCATACGAAGGTTTACTTATCTCTTGATTTAGGGCCCGGGCGTTGATTTCCGCTTGCCCTTTCAAGATTTATAAAGCCGCCAAAAACGCCGCCGCGCGCGCCCGCAGCGCCGCGCGAGTTTCCTCCGGCATCTTATCCAGTGTTCTATAGGCCAGAGCGAGGCGCGGATTGCCGCCAAGAGTATCCTGATGGCGGGCCAGAAAATCCCAGTAGAGCGCATTGAACGGGCAGGCATGCGGGCCGGTTTTCCGTGACACGTCATAATGGCAGGAACGGCAATAATCCGACATACGGTTGATGTAAGCCCCGCCCGCCGCATAGGGTTTGCTGGCCAGCAGCCCGCCATCGGCGAACAGCACCATGCCGGTGACGTTGGGCAACTCCACCCATTCATAGGCATCGGCATAGACGAGCAGATACCATTCATTCACCGCGCGCGGATCGATACCCGCCAGCAATGCGAAATTGCCGAGCACCATCAGGCGCTGGATGTGATGCGCATAGGCATTTTCGCGCGTTTCGGAAATACATTGGCGCAGGCAGTTCATGTCTGTCTCCGCTGTCCAGTAGAAACCGGGCAGCGGGCGGGTGGCGCCCAGCGCGTTCATCTCCGCATAACCGGGCATCTTCAGCCAATAGAGGCCGCGCATATATTCCCGCCAGCCAAGAATCTGGCGGATGAAGCCCTCGGCGGCATTGAGCGGCACGGCGCCGGCGCGGTAGGCGGCCTCGGCCGCGGCCACGCAAGCGCCGGGCAGCAGCAGGCCGCAATTGAGATAGAGGCTGAGATGCGAATGGAATAGCCAGGGTTCGCCCTGGCGCATCGCGTCCTGATAATCGCCGAACAAGGCCAGCCGTTCCGTGATGAAGCCATGCAGCGCCGCCTGCGCGCCCGCGCGGGTGACGGCGTAGGGGAAGGGGCGGAGATCGCCGAAATGATCGGGGAAATGGCGCTCGACCAGGGCAATGACCTGTTCGGTGATCGCATCCGGAGGTTCTGTATAGGGCGGCGGGATGGTAAGCGCGCGCGGCAGGGATTTACGGTTCTCGGAATCGAAATTCCATTGGCCGCCTTCCGGTTTATCGCCATTCATCAATACGCCCAGGCGGGCCCGCAGCGCGCGGTAGAAGAATTCCATGCGCAGCTGCTTGCGCCCCTCGGCCCAGGCGGCGAAATCCGCGCGGGTGGAGAGGAAGCGCGTATCCTCCAGCAGCTCCGCACCCAGGCCGCGCAGACTCTCCGCCACGCGGTATTCGCCCGGCCAGGTGGCGATGATCTCCCGCGCGCCATGGCGTTGGGCAGCGCGGAGGATTTCACCGGCGAAGTTCTGGGTATTGTCCGGATCGTCGAGCGGCACATAATCCACCTGCCAGCCGGACGCGCGCAGCTCTGCCGCAAAATGGCGCATGGCGGAGAGCAGGAAGGCGATTTTCTTTTTATGATGGCGCGGGGTGATGGCTTCCTCACGCACCTCCATCATCAGCACAACGTCACGCTGTTTGTCCGCGCGCAGGAGGCTGGGCAGGCCGGGGCTGAGCTGGTCGCCCAGCACGGGGAAAATGCGCGTCACCGCCCAGGAGCCCGCGCGGGGAAGAAAACAGGATGAGACATATGCGCAGAATTATACGCGCCGGCGCTCCGGATGGATCAACCGCATCCCGGCTCAAGCGCCGGGGCGCTCCGCGGCATGGCGCAGCAGGGCGCCGAAGCGGTACAGCCCGTGAACGAATTTGCTGTAAGGCATGGTGAGAAAGAAGGCGAGCACCAGCCCGAGATGGATGCAGAGCACCACACCCAGCGCCGCCGTGCCGCGCAGGCCGAGCAAGGCGAGGCCGGTGAGGGCGATGAGCAGCAGCAGGAGAATCAACCCGGCATCTGCCCCTAGCAGCTTGCGCGATTGCGGTTCCTGGTCGCCCACCAGCTTCAGCCAGAACAGCCCGGCTGCGCCGACAACCATCAAGATGCCACCCGCGATGCCTAGCAGCACCGGCAGGCTGAAGACGGCATAAGGCGCCTGCCAGTTCAGCACGAGATCGTAGAACGCGCCCACGCTGGTGGCGGCGAAGCAGAGCAGGAAGCCATAAGCCAGAGCGTGGTGCATATGGCGGCGCGCGGTGGAGAAGCTGCCATCCTTGTCATTGCAGCCATGGCCGCCGCCGCCGAGATAGCGCAGCCCCGCCGCATCCTTGAATGCCTGCAAGAAGGAGGCGCCGGTAAGCCGCACCTTGCCGGCATCGCGCCAAAAGGCACCAAAGCCGAGCGCCATGGCCAGCATCGTGAACAGGAAGGTGATGGAGGCCACCGCGATCATCGCCGCTTTCGGGAAGATGAGATAGAACCCCGCCCCCGGCCGCATTGGCTGGGCGCCAAAGAAGATGATCGGGTTTTGCAGCAATGTTCCCAATAGCAGGAGCAGGATAACACCCCCCGCCATGGCCAGCGCGGTGATCAGCCCGTTGCGCTGGAAGGCGCCGGAAAGTGCGGCGGGCCAGGCATATTGGGCATAGCTTTCCTGACGCAGCTCGGCGAAAACCTTCGGCACGTTAAGGCCGAATTCATGCGGGGGCGCGTATTGGCAGGCATAATAGCAGCCCTTGCAGGAATGGCAGAGATTGGCGAGATAATTGAGGTCACCGGCAGCGAAGTCGCGGTGCAACTCCATGGCCGGGAACACGGCGCAAAACCCTTCGCAATAGCGGCAGGCATTGCAGATTTCCATGCTCCGGCGCGCCTCCCGCAACACCGGGCTTTCAAATGCGGGGCTTTCAGATTCAGTGGCGGGCACGGGCGGCGGCCTCCTTTCCGGCGATGCGTCCAAATACGGTGCCAATGGCCATGCCGAACCCGGCGAGATAGCCCTGGCCCAAGATGCTGCCGGCCATGATCTCGCCGGAGGCGAAGAGATTATCGGCCACCTCGCCATTCTGCATGATCACCTGGGCACGCTCATTCACCTTCACGCCGAGATAGGTGAAGGTGATGCCGGGGCGCAGCGGGTAGCCGATGAAGGGTGGCTCCATGATGGGCCGGGCCCAGTTGGTTTTCGGCGGGTCGAGGCCTTCGGTCGCGAGGCCGTCGAGCTTGGAACTGTTGAATTCGCCGGCACGGCAGGAAGCGTTGAAGCGCTGCACCGTTGCCTCCAGCGCCTGCGGGTCCAGCCCCAGCTTCTCGGCCAGGGCGCCGATGGTATCCGCTTTGATGGCGGGGAAGACGGAGGGCATGAAAAGTTTCTCGGAGCGGCTGTCGATGATGCTGTAGGCCACCTGGTCAGGCTGCTGGGCGACAAGGCGGCCCCAGATGGCGTAGCGCTTGGGCCAGACATCCTCGCCCTCGTTATAGAAACGCTGAGCGTGTTTGTTGACGACGATGGAGAAAGGCACGCAATCCAGCCTTGTCGCGATGCCGCCATCGAATTTCGGGGCGCGGCCATCAATGGCAACGGCGTGGCATTGGGTGGGGTCGCCGACGGAGGCGACGCCCTGGTCCAGCAGATTACGCAGCACCCTTCCCTTGGCATAGGGGGTGCCACGAATGAGGAAATTCTCCGCCGCCGGGCCCCAACCCGCCTTCAGCCACTCGATATTCGCCTGAAACCCGCCGGAGGAGGCGATGACCACCTTGGCCTTCACTTCCATCGGGAAGCCACGGCTGGTCACTTTCAGGGCGCGGACGCGGTTGCCGTCCAGGATGATCTCGGTGACTTCGGTATCGTAAAGCACCTCCACGCCGAGCTTTTCAGCGGTGGCGTAATAGGCGTTCACCAGTGCCTTGCCGCCGCCGAGGAAGAAGGCGTTGGTGCGCGAGAGGTTGAGCGTGCCGGTGAGGGAGGGCTGAAAATTAACGCCGCAGCGCGCCATGAATGGCAGAGCCTCCTGGGTGGAGCGGATGGTGAGGCGGGCCAGGGCTTCATCCGTCTTGCCGCCGGTGACAAGCAGCAGATCGTTCCAATATTCCTCTTCCTCGTAGCGTTCGGTGAGGACGGAGGTGGGTTGCAGATGCATGGCGCGGATATTGCGCGTGTGGCGGGAATTGCCGCCGCGCATGGCTTTCGGCGCATGTTCCAGAATCAGCACGGAGGCCCCTGCCTCCCGCGCCGTGACCGCGGCGGTCAAGGCGGCATTGCCACCGCCAACGACCACGATGTCGTATGAGCGGATTTCATCTGCCATTTTGCACACCTCAAATTGTATCCAATCGCATACAATTTATGAGGCCATGGAGGCGAGGTCAACCCCAGGGTAGGTTAGCGAGGCGGGCGCTGTTGCAGCTCGATGCGGGTTTTGAAGGCATTGCGGATGTGAATCCGGGCGGCCTCCTCCGCGCCGTCGCAATCACGGGCGGCGATTCTAGCAACGATTTCAGCATGTTCGGCGACAGACGCCGCCCCGCGCCCCGGCGCGGCCAGGGTGGTGCCCGCGAGCAATGCCAAGGAGAGGCGCAGATTTTCGAGAGCGTGGCCGATAAAACGGTTACGCCCGGAATTGCGGACCTGCTGGTGGAAGGCGCGATTGGTGAGGGCGAGCCGTTTTGGCTGGTCAATGAGGCCATGGTCGCGCTCGACCATGGCCTGCAGCACGCCAATTTCAACCGGCGTGGCATGTTGCGCGGCCAGCCGCGCCGCCGTGCCCTCCAGCACCTCCCGCAGCAGGTAAAGCTCGGTCATCTGCCCATAATCCAGCGAGGCGACCACGGCGCCATGGTGCGGTTCATGGGTGATCAGCCCTTGCAGCTCCAGCCGCTTCAGCGCCTCGCGGATGGGCGTGCGGCTGATGGCGAACCGCTCGGCCAGCTCCACCTCGCGCAGCCGCGTGCCGGGGGGCAGCCCGCCACTCTCGATTTCGGCCAGCAGCAGCTCATAAGCTTCTGAGGCGCTGGAACGGCTTGGCTTGGTCATCATGCGGCTCCGGTGGCTCCTGGGCGGGCCAACTCGATAGCACCGCGAGGCGGCATCGATCCATAAGCCAGCCGCCCGGCTAGCTTCATGCATTTTTGGCCGCCCATTTCGCGGGTTTAGTCGCCATCCTCCGTGGCTTCAGCGGGGCGGAAAATCACCAGTACCTGGACCTGCTCGGTCTGACCGTGGAAATCCGCCGGTTCGGGCGGATAATGCGCGATGCGCACGGCCTGCAGGGCGGCGGCATCCAGCGATGGAATGCCGCAGCTTTGCAGCAGCGTGATGGCGGAGATCACGCCGTCACGATAGGTGAATTCAACCACTGGCTGGCCAGATTGGCGAGCCATCTGCGCGGCCTGCGGATAGGCCTGGTTGGCCGAGGCCTGCACCGCTTGCCGCATGGCGAGGCGGAACTGGTCCACCTCCCCCTGCGGCGGGGGCGCTGGCTGTTGCGGCGCCGGGGCAACAGGCGGCTGCGGGGGCGCCTGCTGTACGGGCGGCGTGGGAACCTGCGGCGGCGGAACCGGGCGGGGTGGCGGTTGATGATGCACGATATGCCGCGGCGCGCTGTGATGCACCGGCGCCGGCGGGGGCGGCTTGGGCGGGGCCACCGGCTGGGGTTTGGGCGGCGGCACGGGCTTCGGCGGCTGGGGAACAGGCGGCGGCGGTTGCGGCTTCGGCAAGGGCTTGGGGGCGGGCGGCTTGGGCGGGGCGGGCGGGGCCAGCATCGTCAATTTCACCACGGACTGCTTTTCAGCGGGCGGGGGCTGATGCGTGACGGCGGGAAGCAGGAACAGAAACACACTGGCTTCCAGCACCAGGGCGATGCCCAGCGCCGCCAGGAAACGCCGGTTATCCGCCCCGTGGTCAAGCCAGGGCTGTGGCGCGGCATTGGTTGATTTCATCTGAAAGCCGATCGAACTGAGTAGACTATATATTGGATAAGAACGCGAAACGGCTCATGACCCGGATGGTTCGGGCTGCGCCGCGATCCCGATATCCGTGACGCCAGCCTTGCGCGCCGCATCGATCACCGTCATGAAATTTTGAAATGCCGTGGTTTTGTCAGCCGCGATGGTGACTTCCGTCTGCGCCGGGTTGCCATCGGCGGCGAACATCGCCGTCAGGGCTTCGGGCGTTACGGTCTGCCCTTTCACCTGGATCCCGCCATCCGGCAGCACATTCACGGTGAATTTCGGATGCGGCAGATCCTGAGTTTGCGATGCGGTGGGCAATTGCAGGTTAACCCCCGCATCAGGGATCATGTTGAGCGTGATGATGATGAAAAATACAAGCAGAAACAGCATCACATCGATCATCGGGATGATCTCGATGCGCGCCTTGCGGTGTTCGAAATAACGCATCTTCATGGCTCAGCTCCGCATCAGCACGGGCGAGACAGGCGGGCGCGCGGCGCTGGCCGGATGCTGGGCCGCGTTATCCGTGCGGTTGACGATCATGGTCTTCATGCTGTCAAGCTGATGAATCACGAGCCGCACCTGGTTGGTGAGGGCGTTATACCCGGTGAGACCGAACATCGCGATGAAGATACCGAACGCGGTGGCCACCAGCGCATCGGCCACGCCGCCGGTGACTTCAGCGGGCGCATGGCCGGGCTGGGCGAGAACGTTGAAGGCGTGGAACATGCCGATGATGGTGCCAAACAAGCCCATCAGCGGTGCCAGGGTGATGACAGTGTCGAGCACCCATAGGCGGCGGTCCAGGCGCGGGGCGATGAGCATGATGCTTTCATCCAGCCTGCTGGCCAGCGCCTCCGGGCTCAACGTGCCGGCATGGCGCAAGGCGGTGTCAAGCAAGGCGGCCTCAGGCAGGGCGCCCGCCGCGTCGCGCAGCGCCGTGAGATCGGCCGGGCCGAGCACCGATTTCGCGGCGGTATCGTGAATCAGGCTCTGGCCGCGCAGAATGGTGGAACGCAGCGACCAGGACCGGTCGAGCATCACGGCCAGCGCGACCAGCAGCAATGCCGCGAGAATATACAGGATGCCATCGGAATAATTGGCAAGGTAGATGATGTAGCTCAGATTCACGGCACTGCTCCAACTTTATTCGCCTCGGCCTGTAGCACTATACGTTCAAGCCAATTCGAGCACTTTTCGAAATAATTGAAGCCGGCGGCGTGGCGGTTTTGGCCGCAAACGCCGTCGGCTGGTGGTCAAGATTTAGAATGTCAACGGTACGGAGACATTGAAGAAGGCGGAAACACCGGGCAGGACATAATAGAGCGGCTGATTGGCATTGTTCGTGCCATTGTCGAAGATGATCTGCCGCTGGTTGGTGATGTTATCAAGGTTCAAATTCACCTTGATATGGTTGAGATGCGGCGCCAGGTGGTTGAACGTATAGCCGCCGGCGAGATTGACGACATTGTACGGATCGTACCACTGGCCAGGCACGCGCGGATTATCACCGTTATACGGGGCGCTGCCATATTCGCCGCCGGTCCATTGGTCGATGGCGGAGAAATAGATGCCGTTCTTGTCGTAGATCAGACCGAAATTGGCGGTACCTTGCGGGGCCTGCGCCACATAGGCGTTGGTGCCAGTGAAGTTCGCCTGGTTGAGGCCGGCATTTGCGAAGGCGGTGAGACCGATATCGAGGCTATACGCGGCCTCGGCTTCCAACCCCTTGTAAACCGCGCCGCCGCCATTGAAGAAAACCTCGTTGATACCGGAACCAGAATGGGTGATGAAATTGGTGAAATGCACCAGATACGCATCGGTACCCAGGGAGATATGCTGGCTCTGATAGGCCGTGCCGATCTGATAGCTCCAGGTCTCTTCCGGCGCGAAGGCCTGGGAGTTGATCTGCTGGGTGTAGAAGGTGTTCAGATTAGGCGCCAGCATGCCCTCGGCCACCTGGCCGTAGACGGAGAGGTTCGGCGTAAAAGCATAGCGCGCTTCGAAACTTGGCAGCCATTTGCCCCAATCATGCTCATAACCCGTCGGCAGTTCGGTTTTCTGTTGCACCTGCGCGTCGAGCTGGCGGCGGAAGAAGGCGTATTTGGCGCCGGCCGTCAGGGTCAGCCCGTCGATCGGCTTGTAATCCGCCTGCAGATAAGGCTGGAATGTGTAGAGCTGATTGTGCTGTAGACGGTCGATGGAGCCATCGCCGTTGGATGAGGTGATCTGGCCGCCATTGGCGTCGTTCGGGTCGTAATTCACCGCGTTGCCGTCACTTAGATCGTTTTCCTGCACGTAGCGTGTGTTGACCTGATGGTCGAACCAGACGCCGGTCTTCACGTCGCCCCAGGCAAAATCCTGCTCCAGGCGCTGAATGGTGCCGACGGAGCGGTAGTCATTCAGGAAGGTCTCGCCTGGAACACCTGGCACCGCCTGGCCTCCTGGCTGGAGCACCGCTTCATTCGGGATCATGGACGAATCTCCCAGATCCATGGGGTCGTCGCCGTTCAGATCATGGTGGTAATAAGCGTAGGTGTAGATTTTGCCATCGTAATGCAGGCTCGGCGTGAGCGTGGACTGCACGTCGATATATTCCATATCGGTTGTGATATGGTCGTTGTTGTATTTGTAATAGGCCTGTGAATTCGGATCGTCGTTATAGGCATAGTTCCACCCATAAGCGGCCATCTGATCCGGGGTCGCGCCGACTGATGGGTTCTGGTACACCTGATTGTAATCGGCCAGCAGCGTGACGACGGTGTTGCTGGATACCGGAATTACCACCTTGCCGAAGAAATTGGTGCGCTCCTGATGCGCGAAGGTCAGCGCGCCGTCGCTCTTATTGTGCTGGATGGCGAAGACCGCGCTGGTGCCGTTGAGGGTCTGGATGGACCCGGTATCGAGCTGCAGCCCCTCGACGCTGGTGTTGTAACTGCCATAGCCGCCGGAGGGGGTGAGGGTAAGCTGCGAGGCGGGGTCGATGGAACGCAGCGAGAGGGTACCACCGAAAGTCGCATCGCCGATCGTCTCCGCCGTGCCGGGGCCGCGGTCGACGATCACCTGGTTGATCACGTTATTGGAGAAGAACGAGGTCGAGTGATGGGTAAAGTCGTTGGAATCGCCAATGGGGATTCCATCGAAGGTCAGATTGTACTGGCCGTCCTGGAAGCCGCGGATGGTTGGGCCGTCCGTCTCCATCAGGCCGGGGCCGTTCGGGCTGATATTGTTCACCGAAGGTGTCAGCCGGGCCGCGTCAGCATAGCTCTGCGTAGGAACAAGCAGATTGTCGATCGTGTGCTTGTTGACCACGGAGGTGGGCTGCGTGGAGTTCACTGGCGGATGAGACGGTGCCTCGTAAGGGGCCGTGCCGGGCGTGGTGGGCAGCAATGCGGCATCGCCGGTGCCGGCCGCAAGCACCGAACCAAGATCCAGATTAACCGGCGCCGTGCCGCCGGTGGTTTGCGCCACCGCCGGTGCGATGGCGGCCAAGGCCAGCGCGACCGCCATTGCATAGGGCGACGACGCGTGGCGCAGCGAGCGCCGCAACATTTTCTCGTGCATCAGAATTCCAAGCTCCCAGCTCGTTTAAATGGCTTAGGATATCGTCAGGCGCGTGTTGAAGCCTCTCCGCCGCTCTCTGATATCTTGCGGCGACGCTTTACTTGGAAAAGCCGTGAGAATGATGACAGCTCACGGACGGTTAGATGACATATCGAAGAAAATGCAAAATATATGTATTTATATCAATTTCTTATGAAAAGCACGTTAGATGCCGATCACGTTATCCGTGAATGGCATGGCCCAAAGCGTTCGCATTTGATCAAGGCATATTTCTGAGTTTTGTTTTTTGAATTGTATGAATCTAAAAACATGTCTTGATGATCAGGATAAAAGAAAATTCTAACGTTCGGTTATTCCTTTCGTTCCACTCTGCGCCTCACCACCGGCGGCCGTACACGCACCGTTCCGCATGGAGCGGCGCGGCGGGCCAGGATGGTCTGCCGCGCATGCAGGGTGAGACTTGCCCAAGGCATGGCGCCAAGTTTGTCAAAATTTAATCTTCCGCCGCGCCACCTGATCCTGAAGCTGCTAAAGCAGGTGCATGAAGATTCTGCTGATCGAGGATGACCCGAAGGCCGCCGCGAATCTGTGCGAGGGGCTAACGCCGGAGGGCCATGAGGTGCAGGTGGCGCCCGATGGCCGGGCCGGGCTGCTTACCGCCGCTTCCGGCACGTTCGAGGTGCTGATCATCGACCGCATGCTGCCGGGGCTGGACGGGCTTGCCTTGCTGCGGACCTTACGCGGGGCCGGTATTCAGACGCCCGCCTTGTTCCTGACCGCGCTGGGCGGGCTGGACGACCGGCTGGAAGGCCTGCGCGCCGGGGGAGATGATTATTTGGTGAAACCCTTCGCGATGGCGGAACTGGCGGCGCGGGTGGGGGCGCTGGCCCGGCGAAATGCCGCCCCGGCCCCCACGACCCGGCTGCGGATCGCCGATCTGGAATTGCAGCGCACCACCCGCACCGTCTGGCGCGCGGGGCGGAAGATCGAGCTGAAGCCGCGTGAGTACGAGGTGCTGGAATATCTGATGCTGCACCGTGGCGAGGTGGTGACCCGCACGATGCTGCTGGAAGATGTATGGGGATTTCATTTCGTGCCGCAGACCATGATCGTGGAAGCGCATATCAGCCGGTTGCGCGCCAAGATCGATAACGGGTTCACACCCACGCTCATCCACACCTATCGCGGCGCCGGATACAAGCTCGATGCGCCTTGAAGTCTGGCCGCGCCAGCTATTGCGCAGTTCGGCCGTGCGCACGGCCTTGCGCAGCCTGGTCTTGTCTCTGGCCGGGGCGGTTCTGGTATTCGGCATTACTCACCACGCCGCTGAAACCTCCTGGCGGGACGAGCTGGACGGCAGCGTGCAGGCCGCCCTCAGCGATATCCGGTCCGACCTGCATGAGGACAAGCAGCCGCTCGCGCAGAATGTACGCGAAACCCTGGCCGAGGGCGGCGTGCTGTTTTACGCCGATCTAGCGCCGGATTTTTCCTGGCGGACGGGCAATTTCCACCTCAGCCCGGCGATTGCGGCTGGCTGGAACGGGCTACGGACAATCCGGGCCCAGCCTGGCCTGACCTTGCCCAAGCGGGTGCTGATCATACGCGGGCTGAAATGGCGCTCGCCCGCAGGGGATTATCTGTTCATCGCGGCCGACGCCACGCCCCTCTTGCGGCTGGACCGCTTGATCTCGCGCTCCTTTCTGCTGGTCTTCGGCAGCATCCTTGCCTTCGGCCTGCTCAGCGTCTGGCTGACGGCGCGAACCACGCTGAAACGGGTGGACGGATTTGCCACCGCCTTGCAGGAGATCATTGAGGGCGATCTCTCCCGCCGGCTGCCGCTTGAGCATCAGGGCGACGAGTTCGACAGGCTGGCCGTGGAAGTGAACGCCACGCTTCAGCGTATCCAGGAGCTGATGGAGAATCTGCGGCAGGTTACCAACGACATCTCGCATGATCTGCGCTCGCCCCTCACCCGGCTGCGCGAACATCTGGAACTCTCCCGCAAGCGCTTTCCGGCGCCGGAGCTGGGAGAGATGTTTGAGGAGGCGACTGCCCAGCTCGACCAGGCGCTGGGCATCTTCACCGCCATGCTGCGGATCGCCGAGGTTGAGGCCGGGGCCAGGCGGGCACGCTTCCGGCCCGTGCGGCTTTCGGCATTGCTGGGCATGCTGGCGGATAGCTATGAGCCCTCTTTCAGCGCGGCGGGAATTGCGATCGCCACCACGATCGAACCGGAGCTGAGCATCCAGGGCGACCAGGAGCTGCTGACGCAACTTTTTGCCAATCTGCTGGATAATATCGCCCTGCATGCGCAAGGGGCGGACAAGGCGGAGATCCGCGCCAGCGCCAAGGCTGAAAGGGTCGAGGTGGTTTTCGCCGATAATGGTATCGGCGTGCCTGCGCATGAGCGCGAGCGCGTGCTGCTGCGCTTCGTGCGGCTGGATGCCGCCCGCCACCGCCCCGGCCATGGGCTGGGCCTGCCTATGGCGCGGGCTATCGTGGCACTGCATGGCGGCTGCCTGCGGCTGGGCGGGGGCGGGGACGGGCTGGAGATCGTGATCAGCTTGCCGAAAGGTTGAGCGCTCAGGTTTTCGCCGGGCGCAGCCTGTCCAGCCGCAGCCGGTCACGATGGTCGGTAATGCGCAGCCCGGCCAGGGCCAACGCGCCGACGGCGGCCAGGAAGCTGGCCCCCAGCATCAGCCCCATCAGCAGAATCTGGTATTGCGCCGCCGCCAGCGGGTCCATCCCGGCGAGGAGCTGGCCGGTCATGATGCCGGGCATGGTGATCAGCCCGGCGGCCGCCATCTGGTTGATCATTGGAATCAGCGCCGTGCGCAGGGCTTGCGATGCCAGCCCCTGCAGCGCCTGGCGGCGCCCTTCGCCCAGCGCCAGCCGCGCCTCGATGGCGCCGCGCTCGCGCCAGGCGGAGGAGAAGAAGAAATTCAGCGCCAGGCTGACGGCATTCATCACATTGCCGAGAATGATGCCGGTGAGCGGAATTGCCGTGCGCGCCTCATACCACGGGCTGGGGCGCAGCGCGGTGGTAAGTGCGAGCACCACGATCAGCAGCGCCGCCATCACCGTGGGCGCGCCGCCGGTGACATAATGCCAGGCGCCGCGCAGCCGCCGCTCCTGCCGGGCGCCGACCTCGTAGATCGTCGCCCCCGCCATCACCGCCAGCACGGCCAAGGTGAGGCCCGGATGGCCGAGGCGGAAGACGATCCGCAGCACGGACCCGACGAGCAGAAGCTGCACCACCATCCTGACCGTGGCGATGAGCAGGGCGCGATGCACACGCAAGGACAGCAGCAGCGAACAGAGCGCGCAGAGCAGCACCAGGATAGCGGCGATGGTGAGATCGCCAGGGGTGATCACCGCCGGCTTCATGGCGCCACCTCCGTAAGCTCGCCGGGGGACATGGCATAACGCCTGGTGGCGAGGCGTTCACCCTGCGCCGCATCGTGCGAGACGATGATGAAGCCTGTCCCCTGCCCGCGCAGCTCCATGACCAGCGCCTCCAGCTTCGCGGTGGCGGCGGGGTCCAGCGCGGCGCTGGGTTCATCCAGCAACAGCAATGCGGGGCGGCGGATGATGGCGCGGATGAGGCTGAGGCGCTGGCGCTCGCCGGAGGAAAGCTGGCTGACCGGCGCATCCAGCAATTCAGGGCGGAGATTGAGCCGGGGCAGCAGCAGGGCGGCGTCCTCCGGCGCGCTCATATGGTCGCGGACATTCTCCGCCCACCAGCCGGATTCGGCGGCGACATACATGACCTGCGCGCGCCAGGCGGGGGCGGGAATGGTCTCGCGGCGCTGGCCGCGCAGCGAGACATCGCCGGTGTTCTCATCCAGGTCCGCCAGCATGCGCAAAAGCAGGCTCTTGCCGATACCGGAGGGGCCGGAGATCACCAGACATTCCCCTACATCCACGCCGAGCGCGAACGGCCCGCCCGGCAGGCCGCGCAAATTCCTGGCTTCAAACAGAACTGACATGGCGCCTGCCTAACACGAAGCCTCAGCCAGCGGGATGGTAGACCAGCAGTGTGAGCGTATCCGGCTGGAAGCTGTAGCGCGCCGCCCAGCCGGGATGCCTCGGCGGCTCCTGTGTTTTGACCTTGGCGGCGACCAGGAAAACATCGCCATTCGCCTCGTCCACCGCCATGGTGCGGGCCCCGGGCCGGGTCTTCACGGGCGGCAGGACGGTGTAGTGATCCGGGCTGATTTCGCGGATGATTGAGAGCATGCCCACACTATTGGCGCTGAAGATCAGATGGCGCCTGGGGTCGAAGGCCGCGCTGTCCGAGCCCTTGCCGATAGGCAGAAGCGCCACTTCCTGGCCGGTGCCGCTGTTCATCACCGCCAGCTTGCCGTTCTGGCAACTGGCGAAAACGCGGCCCGCTCGCGGGTCCATGGCTAGGCCGGTTGGGGCATCGCAGCCCGGCAGGGGCCAATGGGAGGTAACCTGGCCCGTTTGGGTGTTCAGCGCGGCGATCTCGTTCTTGTCGTTCAGCGCCACGAAAAGCTGGCCCTGGCCATTCGCGGCCAGGTATTCCGGCTTGCCGCCGAGCGGGATTTTCGTCTCGGTGCCGGTGGCCGGGTCCAGCGCCAGGACCGCCCCGGAATCCCCGGCGGCGACGAAGAGTTTCCGGCTGGCGGGGTCGAACACCATGCCATCCGTGTCATCCAGCGAGGGCAGGGTTTTCTGCACATGCAGCGTAGAGGGGTTGAAAACCGACAAGGTCCGGGTGCCGGAGCTGTCGGTATAGCCAAGGCCGGTGGCGGGGTCGAAGGCGATGCCGTGGCTGTCGTCCAGGCCGGTGACGTTGCCGGCGAGCTTGTCCGTGGCGGTGTCAACCACGGTCAACTCATCGCCATGGGCGATGAAAAGCTGGTTGGAGGCGGCATGGAAATGCATGTAATCCCATTTCACGCCACCGCCGAGCGGCACACTTGCCGACAGGCTGTAGAGGGGAATTGCGGCCCGGGCGGCGGGGATAGCGGCCGCGATGAACAAGGCCGGAAGAGCGGCGTACCGGAAAAATCGCATCGTGAATGTCCCTCTTGGTGGATGGAAAAAATTCAATCTCCGGCCCCGCCGAGGCGCAGCAGCATTACCGGCAAGGCCAGCAGCACCAGCGGGAACTGCACCAGCAGCCCGGCGATGATGGCGATGGCCAAAGGCTGCTGCATGCCCGCCCCCTGGCCCAAATCCAGCGCCAGCGGCAGCAGAGTGAGGATCGCGGCCAGCGTGGTCATGGCGATGGGGCGCAGCCGGTTGGCGGCGGCCTGGGCAAACGCCTCGCGCGGGGGCAGCGACGCCAGCAGATGCTGCGCCTCCGAGACGAAGAAGATGGCCATTTCCGTGGCGATGCCGACGATCATCACCATGCCCATCATTGCGGTGATGTTGAGCGGCACGCCGGTGACGTAGAGGCCGGTGAAGACGGCCGTGGTGGACAGCAGCGAGGTGCAGATGATGGCGCCCGCCCACAGGAAACGCTCATAGAGCAGAATCAGCAGAATGAACTCCGCCAGCAACGCGGCGATGAACACGCGGATAAGCCCGGCAAAGGCAATCTGCTGCTGCTGATAGAGCCCGCCCAGCGTGTAGGTGACGCCCGGCCCCAGCACGCCGGGCTGTGCCAGTGCCCGCTTCACATCCGCGATGCCTGCCCCCAGCCCACGCCCATTCAGCCGGGCCGTCACGTCCACGATCTGTTGCAGATTTTCCCTGGTGATTTCAGGCTGGCCGGAGACGATGGTGAAGGTGGCGACGCTGGAGAGCGGCACCAGCGCGCCGGATGGCGTGGCGATGGGAAGCAGCCCGAGTCCGGCGGTGTTCATGGTGGCGGCACCCGCCAGCCGCACGCGTATGCCGGTGAGCTCGTTGGCGCTCTCGAAACTCGTGGCGATGCTGCCCACCATCGCGGTCTGCACCATTGCTGTTACCTTTGCCGGGTCCAGCCCCAGCAAAGCCGCGCGGGCGGGGTCTATTTTGATCTCGATGGCATCGCCCGCCGGGATGATGCCATCGTCGATTGAATCCACACCTTGGATTTTCGCGATGGCACCGGCCACCCGCGTGGCCGTGGCGGGCAGCGCGGAAGGGTCCACGGCGGCGAGCTTGATTTCGATGGGCTGGGGCACGCCGGTCATGTCGCCCAGCTCGTCGCTCATCAACTGATGCGGGTCGATTTCCACGCCGGGCACCTTGGCATTCACTTCATTGGCAATGCGGTTCATCACCACGTCCACGGGATCGCGCTGGCGGAGCGGGATCAGCCTTATGACGAAATCGCCCTTGTTGGATTCCGCAAGGTCACCGCCAAACCCGGCCCCAGCGCGCATGGAGAAGCTTGCCACAGCCGGATCGCCGCGCAGGATTGTTTCGATCTCGCGCATTTCACGCTCCGTCTCGGTCAGCGAGGTGCCGGGGTCGGTGAGATAGTCCATGACGAAACCGCCTTCATCGAGATCGGGCATGAAACCGGTCTGCACGTTGCGGTAGGAAAGAAACCCGGCCAGCAGCAGCGCCAGCACCGGCAGCGCCAGCAAGGCGGGGCGGCGGAAGAAACTGGCGAGCAGCCGCCCATGCATGCGGCCCAGCCAGCCCGGGCCTGCCTCGCCAGGGTCTGTCCAGCGTTCAAAATCAATAAGCGTTGCCGCCAGCAGCGGCACCACCAAAGCCGTCAAGGCCCAGGAGGCCATGAGCGTCGAGGCGACGGTGATGGCGAGTGCCTTGAAGAAAGCGCCGGTGACGCCTGAAAGAAACGCCAGCGGCACGAACACGATGAGGGTGGCGGCGGAGGAACCGGTAAGCGGACGGAAGAAGGCCCCGCTTGCGCGGAGCACCCAGAGCCGCCCTGGCGCCCGCCCGCCGGTGGCACTGCGATGGGCGATATATTCGATCATCACGATCACATCGTCGATCACCAACCCGACCGAGGCGGCCAGCCCGCCCAGCGTCATGATGTTGAAGCTGAGCCCGCAGAGGGAGAGCACCAGCACCGCCCCGGCCAGCGCGGCGGGAACGATGGCGATGGCCAGCAGCGTGATGCGCCAGTTGCGCAGGAACGTGAACAGCACCAGGGCGGAGAGCAGGACGCCGATGAGGATCGCATCGCGCACGGAACCGGCGGCGGCGAGCACCAGGCTGCTCTGGTCGTACCATTTGCTCAATGTCACGCCGGGCGGGATTTGCGGTTTGAAGCCAGCCAGCGTCTGTTCCACCGCGCGGGCGGTGGAGACCATGTCCGAGCCTTGTTGCTGGTAGAGCAGCAACGTGACCGCCTGCTTGCCGTTGGCATCCACGCCAAGGAATTGCGGCACCACGCCGAGCTTCACGCTGGCCACATCGCCCAGCCGCAGCACATAGCCGGGCCCCGCGCGCAGCACGATGTTGTTCACATCCTCCACGCCGTGCACGGTGTTGTCGGTGAGCAGCAGATAGAGCAAGTCGTGATCCTCCACCCGGCCCACGGATTGCAGGCTGGTGGCGGCGGTGAGGGCGTTCACGAGATCCGTGAGGGTAAGGTGATAGGCGGCCAGGCGGCGCGGATCGGCAGAAACTTCAACCTCCCCGGTATCGCCGCCCTGCACATCGGCGCGGGCAATGCCGGGCACGCCGGAGAGCAGCGGCACCAGCTGGTATTTCGCCAGGGCCTGCAGCCGCGTTTGGCTGACGCTGGGCGAGGTGAGCGCATAGGCCATGAACGGAAATACATTCGGCAGCATGCGCAGCACGGTGAAATTCACGCCCGGCGGCAGGTTCGGCACAATTTGCGCCAGCGCCGCGTTCACCCCCAGCGTGGCCGCGGTCATGTTTGTGCCCCAGGCGAAATCCACCGTGAGCATCGCCGAGCCGCGCGAGGTGGTGGAGACCACGTTGACCACGCCGGGCACGGCGCGCACGGCCTGCTCCACGGGCTGCGTCACCTCCAGCACCATCTGCACGGCGGGCTGGCTGCCGGCATCGATGCTCACACGCACGCGAGGGAAGGAGGCATCGGGATACAGCCCGATCGGCAATGACAGCGCGGCGCTGAGCCCCGCCAGCGCCAGCGCGGCGGCAAGGGTGAGGATGAAGCGGCGGTGACGGTCTGCCCAGGCGGTGAAGTTCACGAGCCCGCCCCTTGCAGCGTGGCACGCATGCCATCACTGAGCTGATAAGCGCCAATGGTGGCGATCCTCCAGGCCGGATTGAGGGTGGGGGCGAGCACCGTTTCATCCGTGCCTTGCTGCAGCACCGTCACGTCCCGGCGGTGGGCGATGTTCTGGGCGTCGAGCTGATAGATATAGCTGCCCTGGTCGTCGCGCAGCACGGCGCTGTTGGGTACGGGGAACCCGTCGAGCGGGCCCGCATCGATGGTCACGGCAACCGGCGCGCCCAAGGTTACCGGGGCACGCGGGCGCAGGGTGACGCCGAGCAGCCCCGTTTGCGGGTCCAGCACGCTTGCCACGCCGGTGACCTCGGCCGGTATCTTGGCGCCGGTGTTGAGCAAGGTGAGAGTGGCGGCATCGCCTGGCCGCACCAGGGCGGCGGCGCTCTGCGCCAGCCCGGCCTGGGCCATCAGGGCCGATATCGGGGCGAGTTTCAGCAGGGTTGTGCCCGCGGGCAGGCTGCCGCCAGGGGTGGCGCTGAGCGCGGTGACGAGCCCGTCCTGCGGGGCACATAAAGTAAAGGGCCGGCCCGCGAAGCTGGCGAGCAGCGCGGCCAGCGTTGCCTTTGCGTCCTGCAGCGCCTGGGTGGCGCTGGCGAGATCCGCCACTGTGGCAAGATGCGCGGGCAGCAATGCCGCGATATGGTCCCGTGCCGCCTGCGCCGCCGCCATGGCGTCCCGCGCTTTTTGCAGATTGGCGGCCTCCGCCGGGTCAGGCGCCAGCTCCGCCAATGGCTGGCCTGCCCGCACCGCTTCTCCCTGCATCACATCATAGCCGGTGAGGATGGCGGCGGCGTTCAGGGTAAGGCTCTGCTCGGCCGCACCCGTGACGATGCTGCCGGAGGTCTCGATCTCCCGGGGCACACTCTGGCGCTTGGCCATCACCACGCTGACCGTGGCGGAGGGATCAGGTGTATCGTCGGCGGCGGGGGCGGAGCGCAGAAGCAGCCATGCGCCCAGCAGGGCGGCGATGACGAGACCGGAGATAGGGTAAAGCAGTTTCATGATGCGGGTGTTTCCAAAGCGGCGGGCGGCAGACCGAAGCCGAGCAGCGTGGCCAAGGAGAGTTCGGCGTTTTGCATCTGGGTGTGCAGGCTGATGGCGTTGCGCGCCCGCTCCCCGGCCAGGGCCGTGAGATTGGCGTAAGCGGGGCCGGAAAGCTGGCCCGCGCCATAGGCCCGCGCGGCGCCCTGGGCCATGCTGGCGGCCTGTGCCGCCTCGGCTTGCGCGGTGGTGTACTGGCTTTGCAGCAGCACGATCTGGTGCGGCAGGGCTTGTGCCGCGCCGGCAGCATTGTCGAGCGCCGCCTGATATTGTGCGTGCAGCGAATCCCGCGTGGCTTCAGCCGCCGCAATGGCCGGGCGGTTGCGGTTGAACAAGGGCAGAGTCAGGGTGAATTGCGGCCCGAAAGACCAGATATCCGAGGTATCGCGCCCGCCCGCGCCGCCGATGCTGAGGGGCAGAAACTGGGAGAGGATGGCGGCGCGCAGCCTGGCGTCCGCCTGTTGATAGCCGTAGCGCAGGGCCAGCAAATCCGGACGGCGCTGGGGCAGGCTGGCCAGCGCCGCCTGTACGGCCACTGGCTGGGGCGCGGTGAAATCAGGCGGGGCGAGGGGAATGGGGGTGTGCGGCTGCAGGCCCAGCAGCGCGTCCAGCGCGTCGAGATCCTGGCCTTCGGCCTGGGCGGCGCTGTCCTCGGCGCTCTGCACACTGGCCAGGGTGCTCAGCGCGGCCGCGCCTTCGCTGCTGGTGAGGTTTTGCGCCGTGATCTGCGCCTGCGTGGCGGTGCCGATCTGGCTGAGCAAAGCCGCATCCTGGCGCAGGCTGGCAAGGGTGGCGCCGTCAGCGGCGAGAGAGATGGCGAGCTGCTCTGCCTTTGCCGCCACCTGCCATTCCTGCCAGAGAATGCCCTCATCTATCTGCTTGAGCCCGGCACGCGCGGCGGCGCGGTCCGCCGGGCCGGTGATCAGGGCGCCAAGATCCTGGGTGAACCCGCCCGTGAGGGCGGGCATGCTGCCCGGCCCGCTAAGCAATGCGGCGAACCCGCCGGTGATGGAGGGATCCGGCGGGGTGCCCGCCGCCAGAAGAGCGGCATTGCCCACCTGATGCTGGGTACGGGCGGCTATCAGGTCCGGGTTATTCAGCACGGCGAGGCTTGCCAGCGTTTGAAGGCTCAGCGGAGCCAAGACATCAAGCTGGCGGCCATCCGGCAGGCGATGCGGCAAGGCTCCGGCGCTGGCCTGAAGATCAGGCCCGGATGGCAGGGGCCGCGCCTGATAGGAACTGCAACCGGCCAGTAGGAGATATGAGCCGAATACCGCCCTAGCAGACAGAGATAACCGCATGCGAGCCGGTTTGCGGCGCCCTGCTTAGCCAGATCATGGAAGAAAGCTTGTCAGAAGTTAATCAAGGCGCGCAACGGCCGGGCGGGCGGGCCTATGATGTCTCCTGCAACCGGGCGCGCAGCTGGAGTTTCTGGATTTTGCCGGTGCCGGTGCGCGGCAACGCCTCGACAAAGCTGATATATTTCGGGATTTTATAGCGCGCCAGCCTGGCGTTCAGGAAGTCCAGAATCGCCGCCTCGATTTCCACCGGATAGACATTCTCCCCGCCGGAGATGAACATGTCCTTCTTGCGGTCCACGAAGAATAGGTAACCACCCTCATCCTGGCGGGCGATGTCGCCGGTGCGGAACCAGCCATCGCCGGTGAAGGCCTGCGCGGCTTCATCAGGTGCCCGCCAATAACCAGAGAAGATGTTATCGCCTTTCAGCAGCAGTTCGCCGGGGTGGCCGCGCGGCACATCCCGCCCTCCGGCATCGACGATACGAAGCTGGATGGCGGGCGGCACCAGCCCGGCGGTGCTAGCCTTCAGATCGATGAGTGGAATATGCGGCGGCATGCAGAAACAGTGCCTGCCTCGCTCATGCCGAACCCGTCCGCGATGGGAATCCCATCGCGCAGCCAGGCGCGGATATCCGCCGCTGGATGCGGTGCGCCGCCTGAGAAGACGGCGGTCAGGCGGCAAAATTTCATCTTAAAATAACAAATCGTTTGGCACGGTGTACGTGCCCGCGATTCAGAGGCCGGGGCTGCGGCCGGCGGCGCACAGCCCCGTTTGATTTTCAGCCGCGGGTGAGTGTTTCCACGTCCACGCTGGCCTTGATGGCGTTGGAATAAGGGCAGATGCCATGGGTGACTTCCACCAGCTTGGCGGCCTCTTCCTGCGGCAGGCCGGGCAGATAGACATCCAGCGCGGCGGTGATGCCGAAACCGCCTTCCGAACGGGGGCCAATGCCAATGGTCGCCGTGACAGTGGTGCCCTCGGGAACCTTGATCTTCGTCTGGGCGGAGGCCACCCTCATCGCACCGAGGAAGCAGGCTGAATAGCCGAGCGCGAACAGCTTCTCAGGGTTGGCGCCATCACCGCCGGGGCCGCCCAGCTCCTTCGGCACGGTGAGCTGCAGCGCCATGGTGCCATCGGCCAACGCCGTCTTGCCATCCCGGCCGCCGCCGCTCGCCGTGGCTGTGGTCTTGTATTTCGCATCAACAGACATGGTGTTCTCCTCGGTTAAATAACATCGTACACGATATTATGTTAAGATACATATTGCCTTCAAAACGCGATGTCAACACTAACGATATAATCGTTTACGATTTAATTTTGCGCCTCCAGCTCGCCGTGCCGCCTAGTTGCGAGCTTCCCTGATCTCGTTCTAACCTCAACCCTGTGTGCGGACTCACACCCGCCTGAAAGCAGCCGGGCATCGTGCTATCAGCCCCGTTCAATTGATAAAATCGATTATAATTCCGAATTCAATCAATTGGACAGAACATACGTCAGGCGGCAAGGTCTCATTCAATTCGCATCACACAAGAGGGAAACATGGACGCGCAAACAGACGACAAAGCCGAGGGCAAATGCCCGGTGGTTCACACGGGAAGCAGCAGGACGAACCGGGATTGGTGGCCTAATCAGATCAGGCTGGACATTCTTCACCAGAATTCGGGCCTCTCTAACCCGCTTGGTGAAGAATTCGACTATGCCAAGGAATTCAAGAGCCTGGATCTGAACGCCGTCATCGCCGACCTGAAAGCGCTGATGACCAATTCCCAGGAGTGGTGGCCAGCGGATTTTGGTCATTATGGCGGGCTGTTCATCCGCATGGCCTGGCACAGCGCCGGCACCTACCGCATCGCCGATGGGCGCGGGGGGGCTGGCGGTGGGCAGCAGCGCTTCGCGCCGCTGAATAGCTGGCCGGACAATGTGAGCCTGGACAAGGCGCGCCGCCTGATCTGGCCCATCAAGCAGAAATATGGCCGTAAGATTTCCTGGGCGGACCTGATCGTGCTCACCGGTAACGTTGCGCTGGAAACGATGGGCTTCAAGACGTTTGGCTTCGCCGGCGGGCGCGTGGATACGTGGGAACCGGACCAGTCCGTCAATTGGGGGGCTGAGACCACCTGGCTTGCCCCCAGCAACGACCCCAACAACAAACATAACCGATATTCCGGCGACCGGGACTTGGAAAACCCGCTGGCCGCCGTGCAGATGGGCCTGATCTACGTGAACCCGGAAGGGCCGGACGGCATCCCGGACCCGCTGGCCGCCGCGCGCGACATTCGCGAAACCTTCGCGCGCATGGCGATGAATGACGAGGAGACCGTGGCGCTGATCGCGGGCGGGCATACATTCGGCAAGACCCATGGCGCTGGTCCGGCCGATCATGTCGGCCCTGAGCCGGAGTCCGCACCTATCGAACTGCAGGGGCTGGGCTGGAAGAGCAGCTTTGGCACTGGCGTGGGCAAGGATGCGATCACCAGCGGGCTGGAAGTGACGTGGAGTTCCACCCCCACGAAATGGAGCAGCAACTTCCTGTGGAACCTGTTCGGCTATGAATGGGAGCTGACCAAGAGCCCGGCCGGCGCGCACCAATGGCAGCCGAAGCATAATGGCGGCGCCAACTCGATACCCGACGCGTTCGACCCGGAAAAACGCCACGCGCCCACGATGCTCACCACCGACCTCGCTTTGCGCGCGGACCCGGCTTACGAAAAAATCGCCCGGCGCTATTTCGAAAATCCGGACGAATTCGCGGATGCTTTCGCCCGCGCCTGGTACAAGCTGACCCACCGCGACATGGGACCGCGCGTGCGTTATCTTGGGCCGCTCGTGCCGCAGGAAGAGCTGATTTGGCAGGACCCGGTTCCGGCCGTGGATCATCCGCTTGTCAACGAGGCCGATGTGGCGGCGCTGAAGGAGAAAGTCCTGGCTTCCGGCCTCTCAGTGGCCGAGCTGGTCTCCACCGCCTGGGCCTCCGCCTCCACCTTCCGCGGCTCCGACAAGCGCGGCGGCGCCAATGGCGCGCGCATCCGCCTTGCCCCGCAAAAGGATTGGGCGGTGAATGAGCCGGAGAAGCTCGCGAAAGTGCTGAAGACGCTTGAGGCGGTCCAGGCCGAGTTCAACGCCGCGCAAAGCGGCGGCAAGAAGATCTCGCTGGCCGATCTCATTGTCCTGGCGGGTGGTGCCGCGATCGAGAAAGCCGCCAGCGCGGCGGGGCAGACGATCACCGTGCCCTTCGCGCCGGGGCGCACCGATGCTTCCCAGGAGCAAACGGATGCCCATTCCTTCGCACCGCTGGAGCCGGTTGCCGATGGTTTCCGCAACTACGCCCCCGGCAAGCTGGCGGAATTCTCCGGACATCTGCTGGTGGACCGCGCGCAGTTGCTGACTCTGACGGCGCCGGAACTGACCGTGTTGATTGGTGGACTGCGCGTGCTGGGCGCTAATCATGGCGGTGCCAAGCATGGCGTGCTCACCACGCGTCCTGGCGTGCTGAGCAATGATTTCTTCGTCAATCTGCTCGACATGGCGACTGAATGGAAACCCGCCGCCGAGGCCGGTGTCTATCAAGGCCATGACCGTAAGAGCGGCACGCCGAAATGGACTGCCACGCGCGTGGATCTGCTCTTTGGTTCACACGCGCAGCTGCGCGCCGTGGCCGAGGCCTATGGCAGCTCTGACGCGCAAGGGGCTTTTGTGACCGATTTCGTCTCGGCCTGGACGAAGCTCATGAATGCGGACAGGTTCGACCTGGTCTGATCCAAAAGGCCGGGGCGGCTTCAACCCGCCCCGGCCACTAACAAGCGCGTGGCTTTGAGGGATAACAACAGAACACCCGCTTCAGAAAATGCGCGGTCTAAACACCCTGGTTTGAAATGCAGCGCGTAGCTCGGCTGCAGCGGCAGTGAAGATAATAATACCTCTCACCGCGCCGTTGCCTCGAAATCCGGCTGCGGGAATGACGGCCGCGCCATGTAGCCGAAATCCACCACCAGCGCGGCGCCATTCATCGGGGCGCTGACCGGCGAGGCCAGGAACAATACATGATTGGCGATCTGAGCCGGGGCGATGACGGGAAAATCCGCCGCCGCCATCTGCTCATTATCCATGCCCAGATCGGCACGGGACATCGGCGTATCCACCACGCTGGGGCACACGCAGTTCACCCGTACCCGCGGATGGTCCACCGCCAGCGCCCGGGTCAGCATCAGCGCCCCTCCCTTGGCGGTGGAATAGGGCGCCATGCCGGGATAGGCGAGGAAGCTGGAATCCGAGGCCAGGATAACGAGACTGCCGGTCCCGCCGGCCTCAAGGCTGGGGAGGGCGTGCCGCGCCGCATGGAAGAGCCCGCCGAGATTGACCGCCATCACCTTCGCCCAGTCGGCGCTGGTTATCTCGGTGACCGGCCGGCCCACCGGGCCGGACACGCCCGCGCAGCATAGCAGCACGTCCAACCGGCTGCGCCAGCTCACCGCGCGCGCCACGGCGGTGCCCATCGCGGCGTCGTCGGTCACATCGGCCGCCAGGGCCAAGGCCTCGCCTCCCTCCGCCCGCAGCGCCGCCGCCAGCGCTTCCGCCGCAGGCCCGTCCCGGTCCAGCACCGCCACGGCCGCCCCCTGCGCCGCGAAGGCGCGCACGCACGCCGCCCCGATGCCCGAGGCGCCGCCCGTGATGAGAACACTCACGCCGCTCAACCGCAAATCCAGCATTTTGTCTCTCTTTTCAGTCGGCAAAGCTGATGGTCGGCAAATCCACCACGGCGGCGCCGCCATCCACCGGCAGCGCGGCGCCGTTCACCATCGCCGCGTCGGGCGACGCCAGGAAGGCGATGACCGCGGCGACATCTTCCGGCCGGGCGGGGCGGCGCAGCGGCACGTGGCGGGTGGCCAGCGCGTAGGCCGCCTCCAGGCTGGGCAGATTATGGCGCGCACGCAGCACCTCCATCTCCTCATCCGCCATGGGCGTACGCACCCATCCCGGACAAACCGCGTTGGCCCGCACACCTTGCGGTCCGTAATCACGCGCCACGCTGCGCACCAGGCCGATGAGCGCGTGCTTCATGGTCACATAACCAGCCGCCTCCGGCCCCGCGAACAGGCCGGCCAGCGAAGACACCGCCACAATGGCCCCACGCCGCTCGGTCAGGTCAGGCAGCAACTCACGAATGCTCACCGCCGCCGTGCCGAGATTCCCCCTGACGCTGGCCTCCCAGGCCGCGTCGCTCATCCCCCCCGCCACGGCAAAGCCATGGGCGCCGGCATTGGCCACCAGAATGTCCACACCGCCTGCCTCGGCCCGGGCAAACGCCGCCAGGGCTTGCATCTGCGCGGCGTCGGCGGCGTCGGCCGCAAAGGCCAGCACCCCCAGCTCCGCCGCCACCGCCGCCAGCAGATCCGCCCGCCGGCCGGTGATGATGACCCGCGCCCCCTCGGCCGCCAGCCGCGCCGCCGTGGCCGCGCCAATGCCGGTGCTGCCACCGGTGATGACGGCCACCTTGTCCCGGAACCGCATTGCCGCGCTCATGCCAAAATCGGCGGCGGCGTGAAGTTGGCGAAGCTGGCAACGGCGCCGATCGGGAAATTGGAGAACTGCCCGGACGAGAATCCGGCATAGCCGAAAATCTTGCCATCGGTCTTGTTGCGGGCCAGATCCACCGTCACCACGCCCAGCGTCGGCACGATCTTCTCCTGCCAGACAAATAGATAAAGCTCATCGCGGAGCTTGAAGTAATGGCAGAGGTCAGTGTCGGCCAGGCCAGCCTCCACGCCGCTCAGGCACTGCCATGTATAGAAGAACTCGTTGAGGTAGATATGCTCATACGTCTCCGTCCGGCTGTAGCGGTAACGCATGCGCTTGCCGACCAACTCGCTGGTGCGTGGAAAGCCAAACGCGCCGCCCGTGCCCGCCACGCGGGCGGCCCGGAACGCCACCTTGACGGCGGTGAGCGGTTGCCCCGCGGCAGCGCGCGCCGACAGGCTGGCAGCGGCGTCTTCGGCGGTGGGCAGCGTTCCCTCGATCCGCAAGGCGACACCGGCGGCCAGATCGGCCAGTATGGTCACTCGACTCCCCCGCCGTGACGTAGTCGATAAAATACAGGCCCTCGCGCAGGGAGGTCACGCGGACATCCACGTGCGTTCCATCAGGCAGGGCCATGACCTGCCTGTCCTCCTCCCGCACGATGCTCAGCTCCCAGCCTGTGCCGTCCTCAAACTGCAGGCCAAGGGGCTTGCCCGCGAGATCATGGCTCGGCGGCAGAATATTGCTCTCAGGCGCGAACCCCTTCGCCAAATCGCCCACGGATATCCAAGCTGCTGTGTCGGTCACGTTTCCATTCTCCGGATGCTGGCTTTTATGAATGCGCCATTTATGCTGTGCTTGCGGGACCGCGGAATGGCACCGCGCGCCGATTATGTGGTAAATTCCGCCATTGCGATCCCGAGAGGAGGAGAACATGGCGACAGGCTTGCAGGGGGTCACGCCGGAAATCCGGTCACCGCTGGTGGCGTTTCTGCTGACGCGGCTGCGCACCCCCGCCGAACAGCGGCGTGCCCGCGAACAGCTTGGTATTTCCAGCCACATGCTCGAAGCCCCGCTTTCCGCCGTGCCGCTTGCCCGCTACGCCGCGCTGTTCGAGCATATCGCCTCGCACCAGGCCGACCCCATGTTCGGCGCCCGGCTAGGAGCGTCCCAGAACGCGGCGGACGCCCTTGGGCCGCTCGGCTTCCTGCTGCTGGCCGCACCGACCCTTCGCCATGGGCTGCAAGCCATCGTGCGGCATATCGGCACCTGGCAAACCGGCACAACCGTGGCGCTGCACAGCGAAGGCGATTTCGCGTTCTGGACCTACCGCATCGACGATGCCGCCATCTGGCCCCGGCGCCAGGATGCTGAATATACGCTGGCGACAATGTGCGCGGCGTTGCGCAGCCGCCTGGGAGAAGCCTGGCGGCCAGCCGAGGTGCATTTCGAGCATGAGGAGCCAGCCTGCGCCCCTGCCCTGCGCACGCTGTTCCGCGCCCCCGTGCGCTTTGGCTGCCCCTATAACCGGCTGATGCTGAACCATGACGAGCTGACCGCGCGCCACGAAACACCGTTCGCCTGTTTCGCTCCCTATGTGGAAGAGTATCTCTCTGTGCTGGCGCCACCACAGGCCGTGTCACCCGATATCACCGCCCAGGTCCGCGAGGCTGTTCGCGGCGCGCTGAGCCACCGCGAGATTTCCCTGGACTGGGTGGCCCGCACCTTGCAGCGCTCCCCACGCTCGCTGCAACGCCATTTGGCTGCCGCCAATACCAGCCTGCGCAAGATCGTGCAGGAGGCGCGGCAGGCCGAGGCGCTCGCGCTGCTGGAAACCGGCTCGCGCCGGCGTACGGACATTGCCCACGCGCTGGGCTATGCCGACCACGCCGCCCTCTGGCGGGCCCGCAGAACATGGACAGCCACGCCGCCCGCCCCCGCCAAAAAAGCCCCCTGAAAAAGGCAAAAAAAATCAGCCCCGCATTATGACCGGGGCTGACCGAAGGAAAAAAGGCGGCAGCCTCGTCCTATCAAGTCAGGGAGAACACAACATTCGTCTGGCCCGTGCCGGATGACGGGAAATATTCGGTGATCACCTCACCATGCCCTTTGTACTGGTCCCAGCCTAACGCGCCAAACAGCATGGCTGTATCATGCATGCCACCCTCGCCGTCGCAATCTTGCGCGTATTCGGGCAGCATCTTCAAAAAGTCAGCGATCTCGCCTTTCTGCCACATATCCAGCACACGCAAATCGACCTGCCGGTTGAACTCCGATGAAATCGTGAACGTGCCGTTATTGGCTACGTAAAGTTCGTTCGACCAGATCTTGTGCGAGAGCGAGCCGGAAGCGAGCAGCGCCACTTTGGCGTCAGACTTCTCCACCGCCTTGCGGATCGCCGCACCCAGGGCGCGGGACTCTTCGATGCTGTGCACCGCGCACATTGCCGCCACGGAGACGACTTTGAGATCGGCCTCGGGGTTCATATAACGCATCGGCACCAGCGTACCGTACTCAAGCTCCAAACTCGCCACCTGATGCGCCAGCGCATACACGCCATCCTCGCGCGCGGTCTGCGCGATCAACTCGCCAAGCTCCGGATTGCCATCATAGGCATAGGGAAGATCCTTGATGAACTGCGGAAACTCCTTTGAGGTGAACAGCCCTTCGAAGCGTTTATTGGCATTGATATGATAGCCCGCATTCACCAGCCAATGCGTGTCGAGCACCACAAACGTATCGGCCCCGGCGGCACGCGCCCGGCGGCCGATCTCCCTGTTGCCGTCGATCGCCGCCTGGCGCTTGCCTTTCAGCGGACCTTCCTGCTCCGACATGAGTAGTGTGGGCACGTGCGTGATCTTGGCCGCCAGAACGATTTCACCCATGATTTCCTCCCTGAAAGGGCCGGCAGGCCTTCACCGCCGGCTATTGTTTCAACCATTTCCGATGAAGCGAAATTTCCCCGCTATTTTGCCAGCTTGACGATGCTGTGCTCCATAACCGGAATCGCGACGTTCACGGTCTCCATATAGAATTCGAACGAATAATCACCGCCGTCGCGGCCGATGCCGGAATTCTTGACGCCGCCGAACGGCGTTGGCAGATGACGGACATTTTCGGAATTCACCCAGATCATGCCCGCTTCGAGATCGTTCGCGCCATGGCGACGCGCGCGTTTGAGATTACTCGTCCACAAATAGCCCGCCAGACCATAACTTGACATCGTTGGCGATGGACAGCGCCTCCTCCTCCGTCTCGAACGGAATGGCCGTCAGCACCGGGCCAAAGATTTCTTCCTGGGCGATGCGCATCTGGCTGGTGGCGTTGGTGAATAGCGTCGGCCGCACATAGCAGCCCGCCTCGCCCACCTTCACCCCGCCGGCCGCGATTGTCGCGCCATCCTCCTTCGCTTTTTCGAAGTAGGCAACGACTTTCCTTTCATGCACCGGATGGATGAGCGGCCCGATCACCGTCTCGGGGTCAAGCGGCTGGCCGACCTTAAGGCGGTCCGCGGCTTCGGCGACGCGCCTGGTAAACGCCTCATAGATCGTGTCCTGCACCAGCAGCCGCGAGGACGAGGTGCAGCGTTCGCCATTCAGCGAGTAGATCATGAACACCACCGCATCGAGGGCGCGATCGAGATCCGCATCGTCAAAGACGATGACAGGGTTTTTGCCGCCGAGTTCAAAATGCACGCGCTTCAGCGTCGGCGCACCCTGGCGCATGATCATGGAGCCCGTGCGGCCTTCGCCGACAAAGGCGATGGCCTTGATGTCCGGGTGCTCAGTGAGCGCGCGGCCCGCATCCTCGCCAAAGCCCTGCACCAGATTGAGCACGCCCGGCGGCAATCCGGCCGATTCCGCGATCTCCACCAGCAACTTGGCCGACATCGGCGAGAACTCGGCCGGCTTGTGCACCACCGTGCACCCAGCGGCCAGCGCCGGGGCAATCTTCCAGGTGGAGAGCATGAACGGCGTGTTCCATGGTGTAATCACCCCGATCGGGCCAAGCGGGCGGCGCGATGTCATGTTCAACTGGGTGTCGCTGCGCAACAGCTTGCCGTCACCGGCCTCGGGGGCCTTGTCGGCAAAAAAACGGAAATTCTCAGCGCCGCGCAGCGCCGCCTTGGACATAAAGCGGATCGCCTGCCCGGTATCCATGCTCTCCATCAGGGCAATCTCTTCGGCATGCGCCTCTATGGCATCGGCGACACGGCGCAAAATCCGGCGGCGTTCCGTGCCGCCCAGGTCACGCCAGGCGGGAAAGGCGGCCTTGGCGGCGGCGGCGGCGGCATCCACATCCTCACGCCCGCTGCGGGCCACGGCGGCAAGCGGCGTCAGGTCAACCGGCGAGATGGTCTCGAACATCTGTCCGGACACGGCATGAACCGAGGCGCCGTTGATATAATTCAGCACCCCTTCGTCGTGGAAGCGCGCCAGATAGGCCCGCGCCTTGCTTAAATTCTCGTTCAGTTTTGACATTCCAGATCCTCTTGAGCCCTGATTTTTGCGCGCGCCCTCTGGGTTTCGCACAAGCAAAACAGGTTTTTCTGCCGGGGCGGATAGCGCCGCCAATTATTTTATATGTTAATTACTTTTCTGCGTCCAGCGTTTTGGCGGCCGGCATTGGACCAAATCCCATCCCGACCTGCCCTCAGCAGAGCTTGGAAGTCGGCCGCAATGCCCAGGCGCCCTCACCCAAAAACGAGAGCACCAGCAGCGCAACCGCCCACACGAACGGATATTCCCAGCCACCATTGGTATTGTCGAAGAAGAACCCGTTCTGCCAATGGACGAGATAAATCGCCCCCAGAAGATCCGGGATCATCACTAGCGCGACGATACGGGCATAAACACCGAGAATGAGCATGACACCCGCGAGTGCTTCAAGGCACATGATGACCAGACCAAACCAGCCCGGTAAGCCCAGGCCCGCGAAGAATTTTTCTGTTCCCTGCGGCGTAAAGACAAAATATTTCAAGCTGGCATGGGCGATAAAGAGGCCACCCAACGCCACGCGCAACAACAAGGCCCCGTAGGGTGCGGTCTTCTCATCCATTTTTTGTTCCTCTATTCTAACGGAGTGCGGCGCCGGGCCAAGACGCCAAATTCCGGCACGCCCGGGACTTGAAACCTGTCCCGCCGCCGATGCCAAAGCACGCCGCCGCGACGTGCTTTTTGTTTAATTTATAGAATGCGCCTGCATCGTCGCGGACAAGCGGATTTTGCTCTGCCAGGCCAGCGCGCTTGCCGCGCCAACGGCCTCAGCCAATTCAACACGAGCCATGACGGCACAAAGCCGCCATGGCGCCGCGCACCTTAAATAGCCGCCATATAGTGCTTCACGAGGCGCGGCGTATGCACAGTCCATAGAACCGGCGTGCCTTTCTCAATCATCCAGCCTTCACCGGCCTTGTAGGTGTAGAGACTCACCGGTGGCCTCGTTCTTGAGCGTCACCTCCCCCTCAAGCAGAATCGCGTGCTCGGTGAACGGATAGACCATGCGGAAAACGCTCTGGGTGACGGCGAAGAAGCCGCCGCTCAACGGCGCCTCGGGATTGCCATGGGTGAAGACGCCAAAGGCCTTGCCCTCACCTTCGAGAAGGGTGGAGCCGAGATCGGTGACCGTGCCCCACGGGTCAAGCACGGGGATGGCGGCGGGTTTGAGAGCGAGCATATGAGTTCCTTTCATTTCGAATTAGGCGCGTCCGGTCCAATAACCGGAAGCTTGGTTCCACAGCTTGCCCATGCTCATGATGGCCTGGCGCATGCTGTCCTTGGCGGCAATGTTGATGTGAGGAATACTGGCCATCAGGTCGTAGCGGGCGGAGCCTTCGCTCATGCCCTCGGCCAACACCTTGCACACGATATGACTCGGCGTAACGCCGAAGCCGGAATAGCCCTGCACGTAGAACACATTCTTATGCTCAGGCAACGTGCCAATCTGCGGGAACAAATTGGCGCTGCAGGCCATCGGGCCGCCCCAGGCGAGGTCGATCTTAACCTTGTCCAGGTATGGAAACACCCCGACCATCAACGACCGATTCCACGCCTTCAGATCGGAGGGCGTGTATTCGATGAACCGTGTGGCCGCGCCAAACAGCAGGCGGTTTTCACGGGTCACGCGGTAATAGTTGATGACCGGCCGGATGTCGGAGAAGGCGCCGCGGATCGGGCTGATCTGCTCGATCAACGAGTCCGGCAAGGGCTCGGTCATCAACTGATATGCGTAGGTGTTGATCGTCTTCCTGTAGATATACGGCTCCATATTGGCAAGGAAGCTGTCGCACGCCCAGAGCAGCTTGGCGGCGCGCACGGTGCCGCCCGGCGTGCGCACGCTCACGCGGTCTCCATAGGTCACCTGCACGGCGGGGCTATGTTCAAAGATGCGCCCGCCTAGCGAGACCAGCGCCTTGGCCTCGCCCAGCAGCAGATTGAGCGAATGCACATGCCCGCCGCCCATATGCTTCAGCGCCGCCTTGTACACGGGAGAGCCTACCACCTTCTGCACGTCCGTGCCGGTCAGCAGGTCTATATCCTCGCCAGGATCGACCTCCTTGAACTCCTTCAGCCAGGTTCGAAGAGTTTTGATCTGCCGGTCATTATAGGCGAGATAGCCATAGCCTCGGCAAAGATCAGCCTGGATGCCGTAGGTCTTCACGCGGTCGGCGATGATGCCGGCCCCCAGATTGGCGATCTTGAATAGCGTCTCAAGGCCTTGCGGGCCGACATGCTTCTTCACCTTCTGGATGTCATGGCCAATGCCGGCCATGACCTGCCCGCCATTGCGGCCGGTGCCGCCATAGCCAAGATATTTGCCCTCCAGCACGACAACATTGGTTATGCCTTTTTCGGCCAGCTCCAACGCCGTGTTAATGCCCGAGAAGCCGCCACCAATCACCACCACGTCGGCGTCGATATCCTCAGCCAATCGCGGAAAGGAGAGGTCGTACTTTTT
This sequence comes from uncultured Pseudomonadota bacterium, assembly GCA_963794625.1. Lineage (GTDB taxonomy): Bacteria > Pseudomonadota > Alphaproteobacteria > Acetobacterales > Acetobacteraceae > Acidocella. Next base: position 351,483 of record CAWCEU010000007.1, on the reverse strand, counting down.
GGTCGCGAAGTAGTAAGTGGGAGATTCAACTGGATACATTGATTGGCACTTCTTCCAGATTATTCAGAATTTCTCATAGCCGATGGTGCCATAGCGCGCCGGATCGCGGGCCTTCAGGCGCATTGCGAGCATAACGCCAGCCACCGCCCCGGCCAGCAGCAACCCGGTAAGGCTGTAGGACAGGATGGACGACGCCCCGGTCAGCACGGCGAAATTGATGACCGCCAGAACAAGCACCACGAGCAGCCCCAGCCCCGCGAGCAGCGGCGCCACAAAACTGGAGACTGCGCCCTCGGCCAACCCTTTGTTACGGGCGAAGAACGCCGGCACGGCGAAGGAGGCGATCGCCATCAAAGCGATGACGCCCAGCGTGGCGATATTGGTGAGCCAGGAAAACAGCGCCAACACCGGGTCAAGCTTCGCCACGGCGAATAACGTAACCACGACGAAGGCCAGGATGGTCTGGGCCGCCGAACCGGTGTGCGGGCTCTGGTGCTTTTCATGCGTCTTTCCAAAATGGGCGGGCAGCAAGCCCTCACGGCCCATGGCGAAGAAGTAGCGGGCCACGGAATTATGGAACGCGAGCAAACCGGCATAGACCGAGGTCACGAACAGCACGCTCATGATGATCGAGAGCCAATGCCCCACATAACGGTCCGCCATAAGGAACAGGAAGCGCGTGGGATCGGACAGACCCTGCAGGAAGCCAACCAGCTTGCTCATGCCAACGGCATTCACCATGCACCAGCTTGAGAGCATGTAGAACCCGCCAATCAGGAGCACCGAAAAATACGTGGCCCGGGGAATGGTGCGCTTGGGATCCCTGGCTTCCTCGCCATAAATCGTCGTGGCCTCGAAACCCACGAACGAGGCGAAGCAGAACAGCAGCCCGATGGAAGGCGACATGCCGAATGTCGCCTTGGGTGCGAAGGGCGCAGCGGTCAGACCGGAATTGCCGCCCTTTATGATGATGGCGATGTCGAGGATCAGCACGCACAGATATTCGCACGCCACCAGCACGCTGAGGACTTTGGCCGAAAGATCCACCTGCCGGTAACCAAAAACCGCGATGCTGGCCATGGCCGCATAGGCGTAGGCCCACCATGGCAAATTCACGCCGATCCCCTGGAACAACGACTGCGCGGCGTTGCCGAACATGCCGTACAGGCCAATCTGCATGGTGTTGTAGCCGACCAGCGCAATCATCGAGGCGCCACCGCCAGCCAGGCCACCCAGGCCGCGCGCGGCAAAGGCGTAAAAGGCGCCCGCGTTGGTGACATGACGCGACAGGGCGCAATAGCCAACCGCAAACAGCAGCAGCAGCAGCACGGTGATGAGATAGGTGCCCGGCACGCCTGGCCCATTGCCCAGCAGCATGCCAATGGGTACACCGCCCGCCACAGCCACTAACGGCCCTGCGGCGGAGATGACAAAGAAGGTCACTGCACCGACCCCCAGCGCCCCCTTGCGCAGCTGATTCGCGGCGGGCGCCAATAGTGCTGGCGCCGTGTTCTCAATATCGTAAGACATGGGCGTACTCCCCCAGAAAGCTAGGAAATAAAAGGACGGGCCGGTGACTGGTTCTTTTTTGGGTAACGGCTCGCACTTTGTTAACAAGTAAATCACCCGCCTAGATATTGCTAAATGCGCCAAAAACGAGGCTATTTGCGCCAGCTAGGAAGGTAAATGAATGGCCTCACACGCTCCCGTGCCGATGATCCGCTCCTCGGTGGTCAATCAGGTGGTCGCGGCCATTATGGCTTGCCCGGGTGGCAGCGCCTTCCTGCGCCGCGCGCACGACATCAAAGACACCCATACAGATCTTTACGACCACATCGCGCTGGGCCGGTATCTGCGGCTGTTCGAGGATGCCGCCAAGCTGGCGGACGATCCGCTGTTCGGCGCACGCCTGGGCAACAGCCTGCCGCCCGGTGAATTGCTGGGGCCGATAGGGTTTCTTGTGCTCACCAGCCCGCGCCTACGCCTCGGGCTGGAAAACATGGCGCACTACATCAAGGTCTGGCAGGACGCCACCGAGGTGACGCTGCACGCCCATGAGGGCATGGCGCTATGGTGCTACCGCATTACCGACGATAATCTTTGGCCCCGCCGGCAGGATGCCGAGTTCACGCTCACCGCCACCTGCGCCATGATACGCACCTGCTTTGGTCGAAATTGGACGCCGCAGGAGGTTCATTTCGAGCATGCGCGGCCGAAAGAATGGCAAACCCTTCAGGGCCTATTCCGCGCTCCCGTGCGGTTCAACCAGGCAGTGAACGCGCTGGTGATGGAGATCGAGGATTTAGAGCGCCCGGTAGAAGGCGCCAATGCGGGATTCGCGCCATTCTTGCGGCGTCATATGGAAGACATGCTGGCCAGCGCGGAGCAGGACATGCGGCTGTCTCAGCAAATACGGCGGATCGTCATGCGGGATCTTGGCCGCTCGCCAGTGAGCGTCGCCAGCCTGGCTTTGGAACTTGGCCTGCCCCCACGATCGCTGCAGCGCTATCTGGCCGAGGAGGGCAGCTCAGTCCGCGAGATCATCCGCGAAGTACGCCAGGAACGGGCGAAATCGCTGCTGCGGACCAGTAGAGGGCAGGTTGCGGCCATGGCCCATGCCGTGGGGTATAACGACCCGAGCGCGTTCTGGCGGGCCTTCAAGACGTGGGAGGGTGTTTCCCCGGCGGCGTTCGCCAGGTCGCGCAAACGCAAGGTGTAACGCCCAGACATGGGCGGCGGAACAAGCCGCGCCGCCGCCAGCACCGTTCTTTCAGACCAGCAAAGTCTGAATGGTGGTGAATTCCTTCAGCCCGTCCACTCCGAACTCCACGCCCAGGCCGGACTGCTTCACACCGCCGAAGGGCGCGTTGGGCTGGATGGCGCCATGCTTGTTGATCCAAACCGAGCCGCATTCCAGCCGCTTGGCCACGCCCTTGGCGGCCTCGATGTCGGAAGACCACACCGATCCGCCCAGGCCGAAAGGAGAATCGTTGGCCCGGGCGATCACTTCCTCAACTGAGGTATATTTGATAATCGGCAGCACCGGCCCGAACTGCTCCTCATCCACCACCCGCACGCCGTTATCAACATCGGAGATCAGCGTGACCGGGTAGAAATAACCCGGCCCGTTGCCCGGATTGCCACCAATGAGCACCTTGCCGCCATGCGCCTTGGCATCCTCGACGAGTTCGCGTACCAGGTTGAGCTGCTTCTCGTTCTGGACCGGCCCCAGCATGCTCTCCTCCAGCCGGCCATCGCCAGTCTTGATCTTCGCCGCATACGCCACCAACGCCTCGCATACCGCATCATGCACGCTCTCATGCACATAGAGCCGCTTCAGCGCCGCGCAGGTCTGGCCGTTATTGACGAACGCGCCCCAAAACAGCCCCTCGGCGATCCCGGCCGGGTCTGCGTCCTGCAGCACGATACCGGCATCATTGCCGCCCAGCTCCAGGGTCAGGCGCTTGAGCGTCTCCGATGCTGCCGACATCACCTTCTTGCCAACCGGCGTGGAGCCGGTGAACACCATTTTGCCGATCCCCGGATGGGACGACAGCAGACCGCCCACCCCGCCCTCGCCGGTAATAACATTCACCACGCCCGGCGGCAGAACCTCGTTCATCAACTCCACCATGCGGATGGTGGAGAGCGGCGTGAGGCTGGAGGGTTTATTGACAACCGTATTGCCGGCGCGGATGGCGGGAATCAGGTGCCAGCATGCGATCATCACCGGCCAGTTCCAAGGCGTGATCGAGCCGACCACGCCGATCGGCTTGCGGTGCAGTTCCACGCGGCCCTCCGGCGTGTCTTGCAGCACCTCCACCGGCAGGCTCAGCGCGGCGGTGGCGCGTGTCCAGGCAACCGCGCCGCCCAGTTCGAAGCGCGAGCCCATGCCGCCCAACGGCTTGCCCTGCTCCAGCGTGAGCAGCTGCGCCAGCTCCTCGGCATGCGCCTCGATGATGTCAGCAACCTTGCCGCACAAGGCCTGGCGCTCGGCGTCGGGCCGCGCCGCCCAGGCGGGGAAGGCGTTGGCGGCGACAGCCACCGCCGCGTCCAGATCGGCCTGGGTCGCCACCGGCATCAGCCCCACCACGCTGCCATCGGCGGGATTGCGCACTTCGGCATGCTGCGCGGCCGCCACGCGCTCACCGTTGATGATCAAATTATATGGTTTCATATTCGTTTCTCCCTTGGCCGAGGGCGGCGCCCAGAAGGCACGCCGCCGCCAGCGCTCACACCGAAATCGATATTTAATGCGTTAAACAACAATTCAGATATTGCCGTTTGCGCCAAAAACTGGGCATTTTGCGCCAGCCCGCACATGCGGCCCGGAGCAAGGCGGCGCTTGCAACCAGCTTTTCGGCGCGGCTCAGCCCCCGCTTGGCATCGCGGACGCAAGCAGCGCCCGCGCACCTTGGGTCAGCAGGCCGATATCCGTGCCCAACGAGACAAAACCGAATCCCTGCGCGAAGCGGGCTTTGGCGTCATCGGGCGAGAGCGCGAAAATGCCCGCCGGTTTGCCCGCGGCCTGGATGATGGCCAGGGCGCCGGTAATCGCCGCCTGCACCTCCTCATGGCGCGGATTGCCCAGATGCCCGAGCGAAGCCGCCAGGTCGGCGGGGCCGATAAACAGCGCGTCGATCCCCGCTGTGGCGGCGATCTCAGGCAGTGCGGCCAGCCCGGCGCGGCTCTCGATCTGCACGATGACGGTAACATTCTCATGCGCCTGGGCGAGGTAGGAAGCATCCGCGCCAAACCCAGAGGCCCGCGACGTGGCGCTGGCCACGCCGCGAATCCCGCGCGGCGGAAACCGCGTGGCCGCCACGATGCGCAGCCCCTGCGCCGCGCTCTCCACCATGGGCACAAGCAGCGTGCCGAACCCAATGTCGAGATATTGCTTGATCACCGCTGGATCGTCATTGGGCGTGCGGGCAATGGGCGTGACCGGAAACGGCGTCACCGCCTGCAACTGCGCCAGCAATAACGGCAAACTGTTGGGCGCATGCTCGCCGTCAAACAACAGCCAGTCGTACCCCGCGCGGGCGCAGATCTCCGCCGTATAGGCATTGGCCAGGGACTGCCACAGCCCGCGCAGCGGCCGCCCCTCGGCCAGGCGGTCCTTGAACCTGTTCATGCGAACCTCACCGGGATCGCGCCCAGCGGGCCGTAATCGGCATGGAATATGTCGCCGGGCTTCGCGAAGACCGGCGCGGTGAAGCTGCCCGCCAGCACGATCTGCCCAGCCTCCAGCCGCTCCCCATGTGTGGCGATCTTGTTGGCCAGCCAGGCCACACCCATCGCCGGATGGTTGAGCACCGCCGCCGCCACGCCGGATTCCTCGATGACCGCGTTGCGGTACAGCAGCGCCGAGACCCAGCGCAGATCCACCGCATCGGGCCTAACCGGGCGCCCGCCCAGCACGATCCCGCCATTGGCCGCGTTGTCCGAGATGGTGTCGAACACCTTGCGGGTGACGCCGGTCTTGCGGTCCAGCCGCTCGATCCGCGCGTCGATGATCTCCAGCGCCGGGGTCACGTAGTCGGTGGCGCTCAACACGTCGAAGATCGTCACCGCCGGCCCTTGCAGCGGCGCCTTCAGGATGAAGGCCAGCTCCACTTCCACACGCGGCTCGATGAAATTTGTGACCGGAATGTCCTGCCCCGCGGTGAACAGCATATCATCCAGCAAGGTGCCGAAATCCGGCTCGGTGACATTGGAGGAACGCTGCATGGCGCGCGAGGTCAGGCCGATCTTGTGGCCGATGACCCGCCGCCCCGCCGCGCGCTTCCGCGCCACCCAGGCCCGCGAAACCGCATAACCGTCTTCGAGCGTCATCTCTGGAAATTCCAGAGAGAATTGCGAAATCTGCGTCCGCGTGCGCTCCGCCTCGTCGAGACGGGCGGCAAGATCGGCCACGGTTTGAGGCAACAGCGCCATGGGCTACCCCTTCTTCAGGCGGTGGTGAATCGAGTTGTGTTTCCAGCCTTCAACTTCCTCGACATACATCGAGAAGGCCAGCGGCCGGCGGTCGAACAAGCTGCCCAGATGTGCCACGATGCGTTCGCTCAAGGCGTCAAAATAGGCGCGGCGGAACGCGGCGGGCCGCCCTGCCCCCATCTTCACGTCGACATTGATGAAGGCGTCGCGCGGCTCGTTGCCATCGGCGATGACGTAATCCGTGAGCTTGATCCCGCGCACGCGGATGCCCCCTACCGGAAACACGCCCCCGGCATTCTCGCGCATATCCTGGGCGATCAACGCCAGCAGCGGCCGGATCTCGAATTCGCCCTCCAGATTATCGGTCCATTCAACAATGGCGTGGGCCATCACGCGCTTCCTTCCGGCGGTGCTGCAAGATGATTTGTCAGCGCGCCGATCCCCTCGATCTCACACACCACCTCATCGCCGGGGGCGCAGAAATGCACGCCATGGGGTGTTCCTGTCAGAATCATGTCGCCCGGCATCAGCGTGACAAACGACGAGAGATATTCAATCAACCCGGCAACATCGAGGATCATGTCGGACGTCGACCCGTGCTGCACCTCCACGCCGTTCACGCGCGTGCTCAAGGTCAGGGCCTGCGGATCGGGGACAAAGGCCGCATCGACGATCCAGGGGCCCAGCGGCGTGGTGGCGTCACGGTTCTTCACCCGCGCGTTCGGGCGAAGATAGTTTTCGAGATATTCACGGATCGCGTAGTCATTGGCGATGGTATAGCCCCCGACATGGGCCAGCGCCCCGGCCCGGGGCACGTTGCGCGCCACCCGCCCGATGACCGCCACCAATTCGCACTCCGGGTGCATCTAATTCGCCCCCGCGGGACGGACCGTGGAACCGCGATGCCCCGTGAAGCAATTGCCACCCTTGAGGAACACCAGAGGCGTGGCCTGCCTGGCGGCAAATCCCAGCTCACGCGAATGGTCGGCGTAGTTGAGCCCCAGCGCGTACACGGCGGCACCCGGCATAATGGGCGCCAGCCAATGCGCGTCAGCCGCGGCAAGCACGCCGCCGCCGGGCAGCATCAGCGTCTGGCCGTCCGCCGAAACGCCGGCCCAGAGTTCACGCCCCTGATGGGCGATGCGCGCGCGCTTCATACGGCCTCCGCGGCAAGGATGGTGGAGAGCGCCGGCAGGCCGGCGGCTTCGATCCGCACGCGCTGACCCGCGCGGGCGGTGGGCGCGTCGCCCGGCAGGCCAGCCAGCAGCAGGTCACCGGGGCGCAGGGTCATGAATGTGGAAAGATCGCCGATCAGGCGGGCGGGATCGCGGACCAGACGGTCCAGCCGCCAGCGATGCACCGCCACGTCATCCACAAACGTCACGATCTCTTCGGGAATAACGGGCGCGGTGAAAGCGCCCAAAGGCAGAAACCCATCCCGGCAGCGGCGGGCGATGTCCGGGCGGTAATAATCCGCGCCGGGCAGCGAAACATCCAGCGCCAGGGCCGTGGCGGCCACGGCACCCAGACCCGCATCCGTCGAGGCGCGCCCGAAAAACAGCGCCACGGTCGGCGCAATGGTCAAGCCTTCCGTCCCGGCCGGAACCGGCACCGCCGCGCCGCCAAATGTCAGGCTCACACCGGGCTTGATATAGACAACAGGCGCCTGCGGGAGGCCCTGATAGGGTTTTTCAGTCAAAACAGCCGCCAACGCCTCACGCTCGGCGCGGTCATTGAGTACGACCCCATAGGCCGTGCCACTGATCATCATGCCGCATCCTCCGCCGGCTATATACTTATCATATTAAGTATTTGCCGGGATTCACTTAACAACGCAAGTATCTCAACCGAAAAATTTATGGCAAAGGGCCGGATATGAGTGGCACCCCCAAGACACTGCCCCTACCAGTCGTCCCTGGCCGGCACATGGCTCGCCGCCAGGGAGGCGTCATGGCCCCGATCCGTCCAGTGCCGCGTAAAGCCGACAAAACCGGCGGGCGGAGGATCAGCGTTGCCATCACCAATGCGGGGCAGCGCCTGGTGACATCGACAGCCCGCCATACCGCCGCCATCCTGGAAGCTTATACGAATGCTTTTAGGCAAATGCGTCTGGCCAAACGGCTCAACGAACTCACCGCCTTCCGCGAGGCCATCATCCCCCTTCACGCCGGTTGAACAAGGATGAAGGCGCAGGTGGCGAGACGAATCCGATCACCGGTTCCATAAAATCACTATGTTAATTACAATGACGTCCGCATGCCAAAACCGGCTTTACTCACGCACCAGGTGGAAGGCGCCTTTTCCGATCCGGCACAACAACCTCGGAAGACCGATTATCAATCTCGATTGACTCGGCCAGAACCTGTTCCAGGTCACGCAACAACTCCTGTAGGCGCCCGAGCTTATCCGCGCCGTAGCGGCGCGTGATTTCAGCATAGATCGCCTCTGAATCCCTACCCGCGCTTTCGATCAGTGAGCGGCCTTCAGGGCTGATGCTGATCAGGCCACGGCGCATGTCCTCCGCCGATATACGCCGGTGGAGGAGGCCGCGCTCCTCCAGATCTTTGAGGATACGCGAGAGGGAGGGAGGCAGCAGAAACGTCGCTTTGGCAAGTTCAGTGACTTCGATCACTTCAATGGAAGTGAGCGCCCGCAGGACCCGCCATTGTTGCTCGGTGATGCCGTAATGCTGAAGGCTGGGCCGGAAATGGGCCATCACAGCCTCACGGGCCTTGAGCAGCGACATTGGCAGCGAACGTGAAAACGCCCGCAACCGTGCGCGGCCTCGCAATGCAGGTTGAATTACGGCCCCCTCACGCGCCCTCGAATCTCGCCCCATCGCGTCATACCCTCTATAAGCCGGTCAAACTTATACATGTTAATCGTTCCGCGCCACTGGAGACCCGATATCTGGAAGCGGGTGATTTTAGAACGAAGCTAAAATCACCGCGCTCTAAGGGGTGGGCAAGAGGAGTCTGCGCTCACCAATCCCGCCGCGCCTTGCTCTGTTCCATAGGCGCGCAGGAATATCTCCACCGCCAGACGCGCGCCGGTCTCGTTGCCGATTCGTGGAGATGCGCCGTAAAGTGCTGGCTCAAAGATCCCGGCTTCGAGCAGGCCCTTAAAATGCAAAGCGGCGATCTCAGGGTTCCCCGGGCATAAAGCACCGGCATCCATGAGTCCCGCCAAATAGGCGGCTACCTCGTCCCATACCGCGCGCGCACCAAGGTTGTAGAGCATGGGCCCCAGGCTGGAACTCGCCCCCTCCGCCACCGCCGTGCGCATGATCGCCAGCACCTCGGGCGTTGTGATCAGGTTTAGAGAGGCTGTCCCGAAATCCTCCAGAACCTCCGCCATATTGGCGCGCGACGGGTTGAGCCGGTTGAGAATTTGCTGTCTCTGGTCTTTCGTCGCCTCGATCATGGCGGCGGCGTAAAGCTCCTCCTTCGATTTGAAATAGCTATAGAGCGTCGCCTTGGACCCCCCCACGCGGGCTGAGATTTCCGCCATGCTCGTCCGTTCATAGCCCATCTCCCGGAACACCTTCATCGCCGCATCCACAATCGCCTGGCGGCGGTCCTCAGATTTCATGCGCATTTTCGACCCCTTTTTTCTAAACCAGTATGTACAGTTTGCTTGACGCCGTCCATCTGTCAAGATAATAACCGTACCGTACGGTTCTATAAAGAGGCTGTGATGCTGAATTTTCTATCCCCAGGGCCATCGCCCAGACGGCGTTTCAGGAATTGGACTGGCGTGTCCGCCCTGGCGCTGGCGCTGTCCGGATGCGCGCTCTTGCCGCGATCCACCCCCTCCGCCGGTCCAGCTTCCCCCTCCACCTACGCAAGCCAAAAAAGCTTTGCGGCGCCGGAGGCGGATTGGCCCTCCGACCAATGGTGGGCTGACTATCACGACCCGCAGCTGGACAGCCTGATCAATGAAGGCCTGGCCAATGCGCCGGACATGAAGGAAGCGGCGGCGCGCATTGCCCGCGCCAAGGCCATCGCCGCCGGCGCCGACAGCACCCTCTTGCCGTCCTTGGATGGCAACGCAAGCGGGGGCGGCTATGATATTCCGCAAGGCGGCTTCCTCGCGCATGGCTGGCACGCTTACGGCCTCGGGTCGATCGATCTCTCCTGGGATCTCGATTTCTGGGGCAAGAACCGCGCCACCGCCGCGGCCGCGAAGAGCGACGTGAAGGCGGCGCAAGCCGAAGCCGCGGATACGAGGCTGGTGCTCTCGACCGCGATTGCCTCCTCTTACGGCAATCTCGCGCGCCTCTATGCGGAGCTCGACGCCGTTCAGGATAATGCCCGCATCCGCACGGAAACGGAGAGCCTGATCCGGGGCCGTTTCACGCAGGGGCTTGAGAACCAGGGGGCCGTGGATAGCGCGGCATCGGCCACGGCGACGGCGCAGGAGCAGGTCGCGGAGCTGCAGCAGCAGATCGAAATCGCCCGCTATGGCCTCGCGGCGTTGATCGGCGCCGGGCCGGACCGTGGCCTCGCGATCGCCCGCCCGCCGGCGCTGACGCCGAAATCCTTCGGCCTGCCGGCGGACCTGCCGCTCAATCTGATCGGCCGCCGCCCGGATATCATTGCCGCCAAGCTCAACGCCGAGGCCGCCGCAAGCCGGATCAAGGCCGCCAAGGCCGCCTTCTATCCTGACGTCAATCTCTCCGCCTCGGCGGGCCTGGCCGCGTTTGGTCTGAACGGCCTGTACAGCGCCGGTTCGAATTTCGGATCGGCGGGGCCGGCGCTAAGCCTGCCGATCTTCGAAGGCGGCAAATTGCGGGCCCAGTATCACGGGGCGCAGGCCACGTACCAGATCGCCGTGGCGCAATATGACGGCGCGGTGGTTGAGGCGCTGAAACAGGTGGCCGACGCCGCCGCCAATGAGCGCGCCTTGGCCAATGAACTCACCTTGAGCCGTGACGCCGAAGCCTCGGCCGCTGCGGCGGTGCAAACGGCCGAAGACCGCTATCGCGGCGGTCTTGACACCTATCTCGACGTGCTGACCGCCGAGGACGCGCTGGTCACCGCGCGCCGCAAGGTGGCCGACCTCGAAACCAGCGGTTTCACGATTGATGTCTCCCTCATCCGCGCCCTCGGCGGCGGTTTCCGGTCCTGAAAGGTTTTTCCCATGCACGACACAACCCACACTGATACCATCGCCAAGTTGCAGGCCCAGGTCGCCGAAGACTCCGCCATGGACGCACGCCGCACAGCCCGGCGCACGAAACTTTTCCGGGCCCTGGCGGGTGGCATCGCCGTCATCGCCGTCGTCTACACCGGCTATGAGATCGTCATCGGCGCGCGGCATGCCACCACGGACAATGCCTATGTGGCCGCCGATACCGCGGATATCACGCCGCTCGTCAGCGGCCCGGTCGAGCAGGTGGCGGTCTCCGATACCCAGATGGTCAAGCATGGCCAGATACTGGTCAAGCTCGACGACACCGACGCGCGCATCGCCCTCGCCCGCGCCAATGCCAATCTGGCGGATGCGCGCAGCAATGTGCGCGCCCTCATGGCGAAGGACGACAGCCTGCAAGCCCAGATAGCCGCCCGCGCCGCCGACCTCGCGGCCGCGACGTCCAACCTTGCCAAGGCGCGCATCGACCTCACGCGGCGCCGCGCCCTGGCCGGTTCCGGCGGCGTGTCCGCTGACGAAGTGACGGCGGCGCAGAACGCCTACACCACCGCCGAGGCAAACCTCGCCCTCGCCGAGGCCAATCACGATGCGGCGATCGCCGCCTACAACGCCAACCACGCGCTGATCGACGGCCCTACCGTCGACACCAACTCGATTGTGCTGGCGGCACTGGCGGCGCGCGACCAGGCGCAGGTCGATCTCGACCGTACCGTGATCCGCGCGCCGATTGATGGCGTCGTCACCAACCGTGACGTGCAGATCGGCCAGCAGGTACAGCCGGGCGAGCAGCTGATGCTCGTCGTGCCGGTGCAGCAGGCTTATGTGGATGCGAACTTCAAGGAAAGCCAGCTCGCCAAGGTCCGCCCCGGCCAGACGGTGACCCTCACCTCCGATTTGTACGGCAGCAGCGTCAAGTTCCATGGCCATGTGACTGGTTTCTCTGGCGGCACGGGCGCTGCTTTCGCCGTGCTGCCGGCGCAGAACGCCACCGGCAACTGGATCAAGGTGGTGCAGCGCCTGCCGGTGCGCATCGCGCTGGACCCGCAGGAGCTGGCGGCCCATCCGCTGCGGGTTGGGCTCTCGATGAATGTGGATGTTGATGTCGCCCATCACGGGAGCTGAGCCATGACCCGATCTGTCTCAATGCGGGGGAGTGCCCCCGCGCTGACCGGCGCAACGTTGCTGATTGCCGCGATCATGGTTGGGCTCGGCAATTTCCTCGTCGTGCTTGACACCACCATCGCCAATGTCTCGGTGCCGACCATCGCAGGCTCGCTCGGTGTTTCCTCGACCGAGGGGACCTGGGTGATCACCGCCTACTCGGTGGCCGAGGCGATCACCGTGCCGCTCACCGGCTGGCTGACCAAAAGATTCGGCGGCATGCGCGTCTTCATCGCGTGCTATCTGGGCTTCGCCGCGGTCTCGCTGTTTTGCGGTCTCGCGACATCGCTCAACATGCTGCTGTTCGGGCGCGTGCTGCTCGGGCTGGTGGGCGGGCCGATCATGCCGCTGTCCCAGATGCTGCTGCTGCGCATCTTCCCGAAGGAGCAGGCGACGCTGGCGACAGTGATCTGGGCGATGACGACGCTGATCGGCCCGGTGGCCGGGCCGATTCTCGGCGGCATCATCTGCGACAATTATGGCTGGCAATGGATTTTCTATATCAAGGTGCCGGTTGCGCTGGCCGGCGGGCTGGCCGTCATGTTCCTGCTGCGCGGCCAGCCGGACCCGACCTCGAAAGCCATGATCGACAAGGTCGGGTTCGCGCTTCTGGTGGTCTGGGTCGCGGCGTTGCAGATCATGCTCGATGAGGGCCGCAACCATGCCTGGTTCCAGTCGACGGAAGTCTGCGTGCTTGGGATTGTGTTTGTCATCGGCTTCATCTCCTTCCTGATCTGGGAGCTGACGGAGAAAAATCCGATCGTCGATCTCAGCATCTTCCGCTATCGCGGCTTCACGGCGGCGGCCACAACCTATGCGGTGGGGTTTGGCGCGTTCTTCGCCGCCATCGTGATCCTGCCGCTCTGGATGCAGGAAAACCTGGGCTACACCGCCACCTGGGCCGGCTATGCCACCGGCATCATGGGTATCCTCGCTGTCCTTGCGGCGCCGATGGTGGGTAAGGCGGTGGAGCGGTTTGACCCAAGGCTGGTGGTGTTTCTGGGTGTTGCCGGGCTGGGGCTGACGATGGCCTGGCGCACGGGCTTCAACATGGATGTCACCTTCGCGCAGATGGCGATGCCCACGCTCGTGATGGGGCTGTTCATGGTGATGTTCTTTGTGCCGGTGACAGGCCTGGCGATGGCAAGCGTCAGCCCCGAGGAGCAAGCCAATGCCGCCGGCCTCTCGAACTTCATGCGCGCCTTGGCTGGCTCCTTTGCCACGTCGCTGGTGCAGAGCTTCTGGTCGGATGCCATCCGCGAGAAGCAGACGGCACTTGTCAGCGCGATGCATCACGGCGCGCAGGCCCTGGAAGCCCTCGCCGCCCGCGGCATGACGCATGATCAGGCGCTGGCGGTTCTCAACCAGGTCATGGGCGGGCAGGCCATGATGCTCGCGACGCTGAAGATTTTCGGCTCGATCACCGTGATCTTCTTCTTCGCGGCGTCCTTGATCTGGATTGTCCCGAAGCCAAAAGGCAAGATCGACACTAGCGGGGCGCATTGAGCATTGGTAAAGTTTGGCGCCGGGCTGGGCGCCAGCACAATCTTCCTCTTAAAAAACAGGATTGACTATTTTATGGCGGCAGAACGAGCGGGGGCAGTGGCGCTCCGGCAATTTCTGCCGCCTCTTCCGCCGGTACCCCAAGCAGGAGCAGCGCCGCCCTTGCGGCCCGGGTATCGAGTTGCGCGATTGTCAAATGTTCGGGCGCCATATTGCCAAGCTTCTCATTAAACGCCGCTTCGCCCAGCAAAACTGCGGATATGGCCGTGAGAACCGTGCCTCCGACAGCGAGGAACGTCACCAGGGGATCATCGGTGAAAAACCGCCCGCCCGCGCGGCCCTTTGCGATGTCGCGGAACAGATATTGCCCAAAATGCTGGTTGAGAAGCTGACCATTGGCGTGAGTTTGAATGAGCAGACGTGCCCACATGGGCTCGTCGATTGCATAAAGAATGACATACCGGATGCTGTGGCTGACAATCGCGGCAATGTCGGTCTGCTGAGCGAGCACAAGGTCAAATAACCGGGCCAGCCGTCCGAAGAGCGTGTCCAGCAATGCCGCGTGCAACGCCTCCTTGGACTCGAAATGATTGTAGAACGTTCCAAAGCCGAGATCCGCCGCTTCGGTAATTTCGTTAATCGATACCCCATCGACGCCGTGCAGGGCGAAGAGGCTTAGCGCCGCTTCCAGCAATCTTTCGCGGGTCTGCCGCCGGCGCCTATTGGACCGGCCTCCCGGCACTTCAACAGGTTTTTCCACCGGTTCAGCGGCTGGCCGCCGTGTTCGGGCTGAATGTTCGCTCGTCATCACCGGCAATTTCCTCCAGCCACGCCAGCATTGCAAATATGGGCAAATATTATTATTGATGTTTTTATCATCTATGATAATAATATCATTATAACGAATTAAAAGTGCACCCGAGGAGACGTTGTGGCCGGTGATGATCTACCGGATGCCGTTGATGTGTTGTTGGTTGGTTACGGTCCAGTTGGCGCGACACTCGCCAATCTGCTCGGTCGCCAGGGCGTCAGCACACTCGTCATCGACAAATCGCAAAATATGTTCATGGCGCCGCGCGCGATCGCCCTGGACAATGAGGCGTTGCGGATTTTGCAAATGGCCGGATTGAAAGAAGGGGCATTCGCCACAATCGCCATTCCCTTTGTCCGCATGGTCAGCCCGTATTACGGCGAATTCGGGCGGATCAACTCGACAGGCGAAATCGATGGCCATCCTAAGCTCGTGACCTTCTACCAACCTGAACTCGAGACGGTACTGCGCCAGACTCTGAAACAATATTCCTGCGTGAGAGTGGCCGAAGGCACTGAATTACTCGACCTGACCGAGACGGGGGATGGCGTGACGGCCAAGCTTAAACTCTCCAACGGCGGCGAGGCTCAGGTTAAGGCCAAGTACCTTGTCGGCGCCGACGGCGCCTCCTCCAAGGTGCGCAAGCTCATTGGTCAGGAATATATCGGGCGCAGTTTCAAGCAGGATTGGCTTGTGGTGGACGCGCGTGGCGTGGCCAACCCGATCGATCATATAGAATTCTATTGCGACCCCAAACGCCCGGTCCCGCACATGCTCGCGCCGGGCGGCCGGGAGCGCTGGGAGTTCATGCTCCATGCGGGTGAAGATGCCCGCAACATGGATGATCTCTCGGTCATAGACCGGCTGATGGCGCCATGGGGCGGGCTTGCGAAGCTCAATCTTGAACGCCGCGCCGTCTACCGTTTCCAGGCTCGTGTCGCCAAATCCTTCAGCCGTGGACGCGTTCACCTCGTGGGGGACGCCGCTCATCTCACCCCGCCTTTCGCCGGCCAGGGCCTGGTGGCCGGGCTTCGCGACGCGGCAAATCTGGCTTGGAAACTCGCTTGGGTTGTGCGCGGGCAGGCCAGCCCGGATATTCTCGACAGCTATGATCAAGAGCGCAGGCCGCATGCGCAGGCGATCATCAATCTGGCCCTGCTCTTGGGCCGGCTGGTGATGCCGTCCAACACGCTGGTGGCGTTGATCAATCATGGTATCGCGCGATTGCTGAAAAAAATGCCCTATTTCGCGGAGCTCGGGATGAAGCCGCCGCCGGAGTTCAAGGCTGGGCTTTTCGCGTCCTGCCATAAGGGCTTGGCGCTGAAGAATGGTGCGAATGCACCGCAGATCTGGCTGCGTTCACGCACGGGCCGCGTGGCCCTTAGCGATGATGTTCTTGGCGCGGCACTCGTTCTAACCGGTTTCGGGTGCGATGCGGCAAGCCATCTCAGCCCGGCGGCCAAAGCGGCCTTTGAAGCCGCGGGCGGGCATTTTGTGAACGTCGTCGCGCGCGGGCAATTTCCCGCGAACGAAAATGGAGAATTTTGGGAGGATTTGGCCGGGACGCTCATGCCGGCACGCATGAAAGCCGGTTGGGTGGCGGTTATGCGCCCCGACAAGGTGGTGATGGCCAACGGACCGGCGGCAGAGACCGAATCGCTGGCCCTGACGGCGCTCAGGCTGCTTGGCGCCGCAAGTTAAGGAGATAGTGCGATGGAAGACGCCGCAACGATCAACCCGCCCGTTCCGGCCGAGCTGCGCACTGACCAGCCCGCCCGCAACGATCAGCCGCGCGTAAAGGCGAACCGGCTGACACATTTGATCTTTCAACGGCCCGATTTGGAGCGGGCTGTACGTTTTCTCAAAGATTTCGGTTTACGCGTGGCGTCGCAGGATGCCGATACTGTCTATCTGCGCGGCACCGGCACAGCCCCTTACTGCTATCGCATCCACCGTGCGGCTCAAGCCCGTTTCATCGGCTTTGGGTTGGAGGTACCCGCGCGGGCCGATCTGGAACGCTTGGCCGAGCTTCCAGGCGCATCCGCCATTACCACCGTCCGCGCGCCTGGCGGCGGCGAGATGGTGGTTCTGCATGATCCCGCCGGTGTCCGCGTCGAGGCTATTTTCGGTCAAAGCCAGGCCGCGCCAATGCCGTTTCGTGCCCCGCTGGCGCTGAACTCCCCCGCCGCTTCGGTGCGCGTGAATGATACGCAGCGCCTGCCCCCGGCGCCGTCGGAAATCATAAAGCTCGGCCATGTCGTGCTGGAAGCCGTCAACTTTCAGGAGACCGCCGCTTTTTATACGAACATATTTGGCCTTATCCCCAGCGATGTACAGGTGCTGCCCGATGGCTCGCCCCTCGTCGCCTTCATGCGGCTCAATTTGGGTGACGAGCCAACGGACCATCACACGCTCGCCTTGGCGCAGGGCGTGGTGAACACATACAGCCACAGCGCCTACGAGGTGGCCGATGCCGACGCTGTTGGCATGGGGCAGCGGATTTTGCGCGAACGCGGCTGGCGCCATGCATGGGGTATCGGGCGGCATATATTGGGCAGTCAGATCTTTGACTATTGGGAAGATCCTTGGGGCGACAAGCACGAGCATTATTGCGACGGCGACCTCTTCACCGCCGCGCATCCCACCGGGGTTTATGCCGCCAGCCGGCAGGCGATGTCCCAATGGGGGCAGGCAATGCCCGTGAGCTTTGCCAAACCAAAGCTTTCTCTGCTGTTCGTTGTCAAAGTCATCGCCAATGTCAGCCGCAGTAGCGATCTTTCCTTCGCCAAGGTCAGGACGATGCTCAAACTATTCGGCTGAATTTTCTCTTCATAAAAATCCGCAGGATTCATAATGGCTATTAATGTCGTACATTATTTGGAAGCTGAAGCGTCTCGCTGGGGCATCGTCCGCGACGGCCAGATCGTCGAGATTGACCGGCAAGCCGCCAGCACGGGCGAATTCATTTCCGCCTGGACAATCGCCGCGCTCAAAGCCGCCGAAGGGCGGAGGCTGAATTTTTCCGAGGTCACCCTGCTTCCGACAGTGACCCGCAATCAGCAATTCATCTGCCTCGGCGCCAATTATCGACAGCATATGATTAAATCGGGCCTCGATCCCGACGTGAAGACCTTCAACATGATGTTCAGCAAAGCCCCCGGATGCCTTTGCGCCGCCGATAGCGATGTCGTCCGCCCCGCGCATGTCAGATTTCTAGATTATGAAATCGAACTTGGCGTGATCATGCGGACCCCCCTCACCGCCCGCCGGCAGGTGACAGAGGCCGATCTGCCGAATCTCATCGCCGGGCTTACCATCGTCAATGATTACTCGGCGCGCGATGTGCAGATCCCGCAGATGCAATTCTATAAAGGCAAAAGCTACCGCACCTTCGGTCCAACCGGGCCATATCTTGTCATGCTGGAGCCGGAGGATTTCTCTTATATCAACGCCCTTGACCTGAAACTATCGGTGAATGGCGTTCTCCGCCAGAACGACAACACCCGCAACCTCGTCTATAAACTGCCTGAGACACTAACAGAGCTTTCCGGCATGCATGATCTGGCACCTGGCGACCTCATCGCCACCGGCACCCCGGCCGGCTGCGCGCTTACTGTTCCGTCACCGCGATTGGTACGCCTGATGGGCTTGCTGCCCGAGCCGCTGAAGTGGAAGCTGTTTCTCAAGAAGCAAGCTCAACGGCCGCAATATCTCAAACACGGCGATTTGGTGGAGGCACACATCGCCAGCACCGACGGCGCCATCGATCTCGGCATACAGCGCAACCGTATCCAGAGTCAGGAGAGAGCATGAGCGCCATCGCCACACTGGCCGATGTCGTCGTCGCCGAGCGCGGCTGGCCGCCAGTCAATCTGCCACAGAGCACGTACGAGATGATCGCGCGCACCGCCCAGGCGCAGCCGCAAGCAACGGCCCTTACTTATTTTCCACAGGCTTCCGCCTTTCAAGTCAGCAGAAGCTGGACCTATCGTGAATTCCTGACGCGCATTACCCAAGCGGCGAACGCGTTTTTCGCAATGGGCATAGGGCCAGGCGACGTAATCGCCGTTGTGTTGCCGAATCTCCCGGAGACACATTTTGTCTATTGGGGAGGCGAAGCAGCCGGTATCGTGGCGATGATCAATTCGCTGCTCGAACCCGCTTCAATTGCCGAACTGATCAACGCCACCGGCGCCAAGGTGCTGGTCACCCTGTCCTCTTCACCTGGTTTTGACATCTGCGAAAAAATTGAATCTGTCATAGAGACGATCGAAACTGTTGAGCATCTCGTTCTCGTCAATCTGCGGGACAGTGCGCCTGCCCCCCTCCCGGCGAATTCGGCTTTAGGTAGCCGTGCCTCAGAAGTACCGGCGTTCCGGGCACCTCCTTCCATCACTTTGCACAGCCTGCAAGCTGCGCTGCATGAACAAGACGGTTCCGCGCTGGCAAGCCGGCGAATAATTGCCGGCTCCGATCACTCCTCCTATTTCTGCACAGGCGGCACGACAGGCGCTCCGAAAATCGCCATGCGCACCCATGGCAACGAAATCGCCAATGCCTGGAGCGCCTCCCAATTTCTGGATGATATCCTAGCACCTGGGAAGACAATATTCTGTGGCCTGCCGATGTTTCATGTAAACGCGCTCATGGTAACCGGGCTCGTGCCGTTCTCAAAGGGGGCGCACGTCGTGCTCGGCACACCGCAGGGTTACCGCGCGGAAAAGCTCATTCCCAACTTCTGGGCCATTGTCGAACATTTCAAGATTTCCAGCTTTTCAGGAGTGCCCACGCTATATGGCGCATTGCTGCAAGTTCCAACCGCAAAGCATGATCTCTCCACGCTCAAATACGGAATTTGCGGTGCGGCACCGTTGCCGGTGGAGATCATCCGTGGTTTTGAAACCAAGACCGGCGCCAAAATCTTGGAAGGTTACGGACTTACAGAGGGCACATGCATCAGTACCGTTAACCCGCCCGCGGGTGAGACCCGGCCAGGCTCGATCGGCATCCGAATGCCGGGGCAGCAAGTAAAAGCCATTACTCTTGACGCAAACGGAAAATATTTGCGCGACGCCGCCTTCGGAGAAGCTGGAATAATCGCCATCTCCGGCGCCAATGTCTTCGATGGGTATTTAGTGCCTGAACAGAACAATGGATTATGGATAGACACTGGCGACGGCCAGCGATGGCTCAATACCGGCGATCTCGGCCGGCAGGATGAACAAGGCTATTTCTGGCTTACTGGCCGCCAAAAAGAATTGATCATCCGCGGTGGCCACAATATCGACCCACAGTTGATCGAAACCCCGCTTTATAACCACCCGGCCATTCTTTTTGCCGCGGCGCTCGCAAGGCCCGATCCCCACGCGGGGGAACTACCTGTCGCCTATGTGCAGTTACAGCCTCAGGCACGCGTTACCGAAGCGGAATTGATGGAATATCTGCGCAACTGCATTGGTGAGCGTGCAGCCTTGCCAAAGGCAATTCGTGTTGTCGAACGGATGCCGATGACCGCAGTTGGAAAATTATTCAAGCCAGCTCTTAAACAGTTAGAAATTCAATACGCGATCTGTGAGTTTCTTGAAGAATCTGGTATTTTTCCTGAAGCGGTGGAAGCGCGGCAAGACAAGCAGCTTGGTACAGTGGTTGCCGTGACACTGGCCCCTGACACAGATGAGGCTAAAGTCCACACGCGGCTGCAAAAATTCACGTTCATTTTTGAAATCAGAAAATCCGAGCAGATAATATAGAGAGGCCTATCAGTTTTCTAGCTAGCTCAGTAGCTGCCCCAACTCCATTCCCGGCGGTGTTGAAGCAGGCTGAGCGCGGACGGTTAGTTATTATTGGTTCTGGCTACGGCATCGTCCCAGCGGGCCATGCACCGGTTTACGCGGCGACCAAGGCAAACTCCTTGGGTTCGGTTCGTTTCTGGTCGTATCTCTTGCATCTGGCTTCCGCTTTTACCCACGAAATAACTACAAGATATAAAAAAAGAACTGCCGGTCATTCGAGAATTGGATGAATTCTAGGCAGTCATAGATCAAGACGGAAAACACAAGAAAAGGTAGGGAGCCCATGTTCAAGTCTAATCAAAGATGCATTCACCTGTTTCTGGCAGCCTCCGCAATGAGCCTAAGTCTTGCGGCCGCCATGCCAGCACGCGCCTCCGACCCGGAGCCGAACGATACAGTCGCATTGCCACCGAACATCAATTTGTTGCTTTATTATAACATATTTAACGGCACGGGAACAGTGACAACCGCCAGCGGCGAAGACCTCAACCACACCCGGATCGCGACAAACATTAATGTGCTCCGACTAATTCATACGGTAGATATCGCCGGTTACACGGTAGGTGCAGAGGTCGAGTTACCGTATGCCGCTTTTCTTGGCGGGCAGAAGATTGGCGGCGTTGGGGCGGCACACCAAAGCGGCTTTGGGCAGCCTGATCTCAACCTGTTCTTTTGGCCGGTGAACAACCCCAAGACGGGAACCTATGTCGTGCTATCTGGCTGGTTTGCACCACCGATCAGCAGTTTTTCTAAAATCCATGATCTGTCGATACCGACGCTCACGCCAGCAAATAATCTTATGAACGAGACAATCGAGGTAGGCGCGGCCACCACTATATTCGGCGAGCAGAGTAAGCCAAATTTGTCGGTCCAGGGGTGGTATGACGGATATTTCTATCAGGATAATCCAAACTATGCCTCTACCTATCTTCCAACCCCGGTTGGCCCGATTGGCCCGGTTGATGCTACTCTAAGGGAGCAACCGACCCAAGAGTTCCGGTTCTATCTCACATATAATTTTGCCCCAAGGATCGCGGGCTTTGGTTCGATCGGCTTTCTGCAATCCTTCGGCGGCAAGCAGACGCTGCGCCTGGCGGGAGTGCCCGATGCCGTGGATACCGGCAGCCGGACCAACGAAAGCCAGTTCCGGTTCTTTCTTTCGTCTTTCATTTCACCGACCATACAAACCTCTCTTCTTTTCTATTACGATATTGCGGCCCATGGCGGGCCGGAGCAGCGTTTTGTTGGCCTGCGCTTAGCCAAGTTCTTTTGAAAAAATGCACTACCAGAGCCGACTGGAATGCGGCTCTCACCCCCGAAGGAAAGATTTCGCCATGCATAACCGCCGCCTCATAGAGAAGAGCAATAAGCAAAAATTATATCTGACAGCCGTTGCCGCGGGGCTTTTGACGCTCAGCGCCTGCACAACGGCGGCACAGGCGCCGGAAAATTCGAGCCTGACTCAGGTTGACCTCGACGCGCTGACCGCGGCTTATCAATTGATCAATTTCGACTTGCAGGAGTGCGAGCTGCTGCCAGCCCATACGTCGGCGCCGCAAGTAACCGCCGTTGCCACCAAAATCTGCTCCGACGCGGCACGCTTTCAGCCGCTTGTCGAGCAGCTTGCCGCAGCACATAACGTGACGCTGCCAAACAGCTTGTCGTATAACTTAAGGGCGCAATATGGAGCATTGAACTACCGTCCTTGGCCTAGCTTCGACGTGAATTATCTCCAGGATCAGATCGCCAGCCACGAACAGGCGCTTGCTTTATTCGGGGAAGAAGGACAGGAGACGCACGATCCGAACATCAAGGCGTTCGTTAAAGAGAGTATTCCCGTCGTTCAGGACAATCTCCAGCGCCTTCGGCTGGCTTTGAGTGAGGTTGGTTCCAATTAAGCGGCTATGGCGGCACGCGTCTTTTTCGCCGGTATTGATTTCCGATGATGTGGGCTACCACGGCAGTTTTGTTTCGGAACTTTATAAAACTTGATTTGGAATCGGAGTGTCTCAAAGCGCCACACCTCGTTGCATGAGCTGCATAGCGACAACCTGCTTACGCGCAAGGGCCAGGGGCCGGAGCAACGCAAGGGTCATCGCGACTGACCCTACACCAATGGCGGCGTCACGCTCCCTCATTCCAAACCCGCCAATGTGCGTCCGGCCCCAAACTGGCCTTGCCCCTGAACCCAGCTTACCTTCAGGCCCGCTCAGTTTAGCAGAATATATACCGGCTCCCACACACTGCCGTTGACATAGCGGCACGGACGGGGTTTCGCTGAGTGCGTCATCATCGTTCTGGGGGCACTTATGCAGCATGATCTGGTCATCCGCGATGGTGCGATCATTGCGTACCGGCTGTTTGGCGTTGCCCACGAAATTGACCTTAAACAGGTGGAAACCTTATGGGCCAGCCAAGCAGGCGCTGCCCGCCGGGGCTGGCTGAATGCGACACAGCCCAAAGCGATGGCATTCGGGGTACCTCCCGTGGCGCTGCCACTTGGCCCGGTTACACTGGCATTGGAGGGCGGCAGCGTTGCCACGGAAGTAACGGCACGCGTTTATGATTTTGGCACGATTTCGTTTGCTGTACGCGTGCCGATCAAGGACGTGAACTGGCCGCATTTCATGGCCCAGTTCGGCGCGGTGGACCGCGCGACGGGTCACGCCTCTGGCACTGGCTTCTGGGCTGACCTGCTACGGCAAGTGCGCGGCCTGCTGGCGCCAGCTCTGATACGTCCGGTTCAGTCACCGCTCGAAGAGGACTACCTGATCGGCCTGGTGCAAGGCTTCAACGAGGTGCTTGACGCAAATACGTTGCTCGCGAGCGTGGACCTGGCAGCACTTCTCTCCGGCGAACAGCGCCCACTTTCAGAAAATACCCGTCAAGACCTGATGCGTCAGCGTTTCTCCTACTACGCGGATGATCTGGTGCTGCTGACCTGGGCGCGCGCCTTCATCTATGAGCCGCGCGGCGATACCGACGTGATAGATGTTCTGGAAATCGCGAATGCCAGACTTTTGGAAACCCGCTATTTTGATGAGCTGCTGGATGCCGAATTGCCGCGCATGTATGACTTGATCAACGATGTGCGCCGGACAAATGTCTTGGTTGCCCCACGCCGCTTCTCCACTTTGGCCCGCCGCTTGTACACGCTGGTCGCGGAAGTGACCGAATTCTCGGAAAAACTCGATAATGCCTTGCAAGCCACCGGCGACGTGTATTTAGCCCGCATTTACGCCGGGGCGCTAGACCTCTTCCGCGTTCACACCATCAGTGCCGCTGTCGACCGGAAGCTCGCGATCCTGCGCGAGACCTATTCGGCTTTGCATGATGAGGCTTCGAGCGCACGCGGGGAGCTTCTGGAAATTCTCGTGGTGGTGCTGATCGCCATGGAGCTGGTGCTTCCATTCGTGCACAAATAGCGTCGCTATATGCCGTCTTGCCGCCATTGGGCCGTTGCTTCATGGCAAAGGCTGGCTTCAGAGCCGCAGAACGCGCTGCCCTCCCGGCATTTTCCAAAAGGCTTTAAGACAGCATCCCCCACGTGTCGGATTTATACGGCTCCCGGCCTTGCATATTCGATCAGGATTGT
The DNA here is from genome assembly GCA_963794625.1 of uncultured Pseudomonadota bacterium. GTDB lineage: Bacteria > Pseudomonadota > Alphaproteobacteria > Acetobacterales > Acetobacteraceae > Acidocella. The sequence goes on along the minus strand of CAWCEU010000007.1, from coordinate 327,530 downwards.
GCCGCCGGCGGTTATATGCGCCCACCGCCCAAACTCTTGGTCAGCTCCAAGCCGCCATCCCGCAACTGATCGCGGACCTGAGTGGCGCGCTCGGCCGTTAGCCGTGTGATCGGCCCGGAAACCGCGAGCGCGCCCACAAGGCGCTGCCCCGTGCCGAACACCGGCATCGCGAGCGAGGCGACATGCGGATCGGTGATGCCGCCGCTATAAACCGGCGGTTCCAGTGCCGTCGCACTGCCAGCACCCATCGCGAATTCCCGCAAGACCTGGGAGATGGCGGATTGATCCATCGGCCGGATATCACCCGGCTGCACATGCAGGCGCAAATTATGCATTGAGTTGACCCGGTAGAGGCAGAGCCTGTTCTTGCCGTGCGGCACATAGAAGGAGGCTGTCTCGCCGATCCCGGCGACCAGCCGTTCGAGTATCGGCATCACGAACGGCTCGATCTCAAGCGAATGCTGGTAAACAGCCCCCAGCCGCAAGGCTTCGGCCCCCAGCCGGTAGCGGCCGCCCGGCAGCCTTACGACCAAGCCGAACCGTTCGAGCGACACGGCCAATCGCATGATTGTGCTCTTGACGAGCCCGGTACGCTCGGCAAGCTCGGCCAATTCCACCTCGCCGTCGCCCTTCTGGAACGCCGTCAATACGGTCAGCACCCGATCCGCGGCGGCAACGCCAGAAACCGCCGCGTTCTCTTGCTCCTTACGCATATCGCTCAACTGTGCCCTCGACGTTCATCCGTTCCGGCGCCCCAAGGAGCTCGTACCGTCGCACGAAAATTACAATCAGCTATGGCTGTATAAGCGCTGGCCGGGCACTGCAAGCCCCGCCTTCAAGATCGAGCCGGTCTGGGATTCCGTGATGAACAGGTCGCGCCGCTCCGGGCCGCCGAATGCCAGATTGGTCGTGGAGTAGCCGGCGCAGGAGGCGATGCGTTCCAGCGGTTCCGCCCGCGGCGAAAGCCGCCATACCGTGCCGAAGCCGGTATGGGCGACCAGCACGCCCCCTTCCTCGTCGAGCGCCAGCCCATCCGGGCCACCGGGACCGCCATGGAGATGCGAAAATATGCCGACCTTTGTAACCAGGCCACTGGCAAGCAGGGGAATCCGCCAGATCTGGTTGGCGCGCGTCACGGCGACGAGCAGATAATCCATGTCCGGCCCGATGACGATGCCGTTGGGGCTCGGAATTGTCCCGATCAGGCATGTCAGCACACCGGATGCCGAAAGCCGGTAGACCCTGCCGGTGGGGTCCTGCAGGCCGGTCTGCCCTTGGTCTGTGAAATAGAGATCGCCATTGGCCGCGAACACCAGATCATTGACGCCCTTGAACCCTTCCGATCCCGCCGTCTCCAGAAACGGTGTGGCCGAACCGCTGGCCGGATCGACAACCATCAGCCCGCGCTTGTAGTCGGTCACAAACAGCCTGCCATCCTGGTGAATTTTAAGGCCATTGGGCCAGCCGTCATATTCGGTGACCAGCTCCCAGTCGCCGCCGGGGGAGATGCGAAAGATGCGGCCGAACGGGATGTCCGTCACATAAAGCCAGCCGGCGCGGTCGAAAGATGGCCCTTCAAGAAAGGAGTTCTACCTCCTGCCCCATCCGGTTCGCATCGCCCCAGGCCGTGCGCCTCGGCTTGCGGAAGCGGTCCGGCAAGCGGGTGAAGATCGTGGTTTCGCTCCGGCGCGGCGGCGGGAAAAAGCTCATGGCGCGGTCCCCCGGTTAGAGTGCAAGACCATAGACGCGGCACGCCGTGCCGCCGAACAGCGCGGCCCGCTCCGCCGGCGTAAAGCCTTCGGTAAGCCGTTTGAACGCGTTCCAAACTGCGCCATAGCCGAACATCCCCTTATCCACCGGAAAATTACTCTCGAACATGCAGCGCTCGGGGCCGAACATCTCGATGCAAGCCATGATGGTTGGCCGCCAGGCCTGCGCAAGCACGGCGGAAGAGGGCGGCAGCGGCGCCTCATGAAACCGGTACCCCAGCACGGGCATGCCCATGCCCCCGAGCTTGAGATAGACATTCGGCAAGCGGGAGAGCGCATGCAAACCGGCCCGCCAGCTTGCGTCCTGCGCATCCCCAAGCCGCCCGCCGAGATGGTTCAGCACGATCGAAACATCCGGAAAGGCGCTGGCCAGCGCCAAAACCTCACCCAATTGCGTCTGATACACCCAGAGATCGAGCGTGAGGCCGAGGCGCGCCAGCCAGGCAACACCGTCGCGGAATTGCCGGTCCGCCATCAATCCGGGCGGCGGCAGGATCGGGCTGGAACGGATCGCCGGGTCCGGGTGCCAGGCGAGCGGGTTGCGGATGCCGCGTAACCGGCCGTCCCCCGCTTGCTGCATGGCCTCCAGAACCGGCGCCACCTGATCGCCCAACCGGAGATCGGCGCCACCGACAATGGCCGCACACAGGCGAGGACCACCCGCTGCCGCAGCCTCCGCCGCCACGCGCGCAACATGCTCAACCTCGCCGACAGGCCGCAATTCCTCCGGCCCCTCGGTGCGATAGAATGACCGGCATTGGACGTAGATCGTCGCCGCGATGCCACCCGCCTCCGCGATATCCTTCTGCAATTCCGGCGCGAGATAGCGCGAGCCTGGGCGGTCCCATAAATGATGATGCGCGTCGATGATCGGGGCCTCGAAAGGCAGTGGCGGCTCATGGCGCAGCCCCAGCCATTCCGGCCGGACCGGAATATGCGGGGAGGACGCGGCCGGCAGCGGCTCACTCATTCCATGCAGCCCAAGCGCCTGAGCGTGGCATCGACCCAGCTTCGATCCTGGCCGCCGCCCCGGATCTGCGCCATTTGCGCGGTCTCGGCCTTGTGCTTCGCGGACGCCGCCGCAAAGACGGCCGCCGTTTCCTCGAACGGGACCGTGACGAGCCCGTCGTCATCGCCCAGAATCAAATCGCCGGGCTCTATGACCATGCCGTCGATCGCGATGTTCACATTGACCTCGCCGGGTCCATCCTTATAGGGCCCGCGATGGGTGACACCGGCCGCGAAGATCGGGAATTTACCGGCCCGGATCGCCGCAAGATCCCGGACCGCGCCGTTGATCACGATGCCCGCGAGGCCGCGCATCTCCGCATGGGCAATCATCAACTCGCCGATCAGCGCATTGGTGAGGTCGCCCCCGGCATCGACCACCACGACATCCCCCGGCTCCGCCATGTCGATCGCCTTGTGGAGCATCAGATTATCCCCGGGCCGCGCTTTCACCGTAATCGCCGGCCCCGCCAGCACCCCGCCGGCGTGAAGGGGGCGAAGGCGCGATCCACCGGCGGCCATGCGGCTCATGGCGTCGCTGACATTGGCGACGGGAAGAGCGCGGAAGCGCTCGACCGTCGGCGCATCGACCTTCCGGGTACGTTCACAAATACGAAAACCTATGGGCACGGTGTTTCTCCTGTTCCTGGTAATTTGCGGAAGCTTGCCGGCGCGTCAGTCCGCGAGCGGCGAAAGACGGACATCGCGGATCCTGGCGAGGGTGAAGAGCGCAACGACCGAACCGAACATGACGTACAGGCTGGGCGCCCAGGAAGCCCCGGTGAGAGTGGCGAGCTGTGCGGAGATATAGGGCGCCAAGCCGCCGCCCAGCACGATGGCGATATTGAACCCGGTGGCCATGCCGGTATAGCGCACGCGGGTGGGAAAGAGTTCCGGGTAGATCGGATATGCGGCACCCTGGACCGCGGCATGCGGCACCGCCAACAGCAGCAGCATAAGCGCATCCAGAGTAAGATTCTGGTTCTGCATCACAATCATCAAGAGGGGCGTGATCACCAGATAACCGATAAAGCCCAACACCACAGGCGGCTTGCGGCCGATGCGATCCGACAGCAACCCGACCAAGGGGATCAGGCACACTGTGAGGCACTCTGTCGCCACGAAAGCCCAGGACGCCCAGGCAAGAGATAACTTCACGACATGGACGAGGTAGATGAACAAATAGACGCTCGAAAAAAGCCCGGTCAGGGTCATGCCGAACGCCAATCCCATGGTCCGCAGCAGGCCGCCGAGATGATGTTCCAGGACCGTCAGTAGCGGCGCTTTCGCGGTCTCATGCCGTTCGACGATCTCGACGAAATGCGGCGAATCAGCCAGGCGAAGCCGCGCATAAAGTCCGATCAAGAGCAATGGCAGCGACAGAAAAAACGGAATCCGCCAGCCCCAGCTTAGCAAATCCGCGTGAGAGACCATCGTGCGGACAATCGCGGCGGTAATCGCCGCACCGGCCCCACCGGCGACAACACCAGCGACATTGATGGAGCCGAAAAAGCCGCGCCTGCCGTCTGGCGCACATTCGGCGACATAGGTGGCCGCACCGCTCACCTCGCCGCCGGCGAAGAAGCCCTGGGCGACCCTGAGCAGCACCAGAAGCACCGGCGCCAACGCGCCGATATGCGCATAGGTCGGAAGAGCGCCGACGAGCGCGCTCGCCAAACCCATGCCGATGATCGTGGCAATCAGCGTGTTGCGCCGGCCGTGGCGGTCACCCAGCCAACCGAAGAAAACGGCGCCGACGGGCCTGACAACGAAGGCGAGCGCGTAGACGAGCAACGCGGAGAGCAGGGACGCCGTCGCGTCACCGGCCGGGAAGAACAGCGGCGCCAGCGAAATCGCCAGCACGCCATATACCCCAAAATCGTAATATTCCAGGAACGACCCGATGGCGGCGGCCAAGGATACCCGCCATGGATCGACAACCGCCGCGATCGTAGGTTTTGCAAGCGGCGTATCGCCATGGCTTCGAATGACTTGAGCTGGTTCCATGTTGGTCTCCCTTCGATATGGTTTTAATCTTTGTTTCAGGGCTGGTCGGAAAATCCGTAGAGTTTGGCTGGGTTCTCGACGAGAATACGGTGCCGGGTTGCATCGTCCGGCGCGATCACCGCCAGCCGGTCCAGCCATGCCGAATCGTCTGGTTTGGCGCCCTGAACCGTGGGGTGGGGCCAGTCCGTCCCCCAGAGCAGCCTGTCCGGCGCGGCGCGCGTGAGCGCGGCCGCCAGCGTTACCGCCTCCTCATAGGCGGAAGAGGCGGCGGCCTGGCCGATATAGGGACCGGATAATTTTACCCAGGCTTTGGCGGTTTGCAGGAGCCCGACAAGCTCCCCGTACGCCGGATGTCCGGTTCCGCCGAATGTGTGGAGATAGGCCATATGGTCGAACACGATTTCACAGGGGAGGAGCCGGCAAAGTGGAGCGATCTCCAGCAACTGGTCAGGCGAGACGGCGAGTTGCATATGCCAGCCAAACTCAGCAATTTTTCGGGAAAGCTCTTGCAGGCAAGCCAGGCCGACCCGGCCGGGCAGGCGCGCATTGATCCGAACGCCGCGCACGCCGCGCATGTGCATCTCGGCGAGTATTTGCTTCGGCACGGCCTCGTCGATCACGGCAACGCCCCTGGCCGAAGCACCGGCAGCGCCGAGCGCCTGCATCAGGCAGCGATTATCTATGCCATACAGCGAAGGCTGGACGATGACATGCCGGGTGATGCCAAGCCAGCTTGCCAGAACCCGGTAATCTTCAATCCCGGCGTCTTCATGCGGCAAGCTGGCCAGCGGATCCGCCGGATAGCGAGAATCGTAGATATGGTGGTGGCAATCGGTCGCACCTGCCGGTACCGCGATGGCCGGTCTGCTGACCGTCCCCGACCAGAGCAGCGATGTCTGACCCATGGCGTTCATCCTGCTATCCGCCGCTCAGTGACTGATCTCTTCGAGCGCCAGACCCGTTGATCTCGGCCCCAAAATGGCGATCAGCAAAATCTGCAGCAGAGTCGTGGCGCCGATCAGAACCGCGACGGACAGCACCCCGCCCGTATTCAGGAGATAGCCGACGATGACGCCGGAAAAGGCCGAGGAAAGCCGGAGCCAGGACCAGACGAAGCCGACGGCGCGCATTCTGAAGCGGGTCGGGAATATCTCAGACTGATAGCTATGGCTTGCAAAGGCCTGGATGTTCGCCGCGAGCGTGAAGAGCACACCGCACGCAATCAACGCCGCCCCCGAGGAGAGTTGCGCGAACAGGAACATGAACAGCATCATCGCCGCGAGGCCCGCGCACAAAATCCATTTGCGCTCGAAACGTTCGGCGAAGGCAAAACCGAACAATGGCCCGAACGGGTTGGCGATGGCGATGATGAAGGCATATTCCAGGCTGTGGGTCACGGTAATGCCGCGATGCGCCAGCAATGTCGGCACCCAGGCGGCAAAACCGTAATAGCTGAACGCGCCGGCGAGGTTGAACAGCGACAGCATGACGATCCGGCGCAGATAAGGCTGGCGGAACATCTCGCCGTAATTGCCTTTGCCGCTATCGTCTTGCAGTTCGGGGGATGGCGGCGGCAGCGGACGGCCCGTTTCGGCCATGACACGGCGTTCAAGACCGCTCACAATCTCGTCCGCTTCGGCCAACCGGCCATGCTTCGCCAGCCAACGGGGGCTCTCGGGCAGCCCGAGGCGCATGAACCACACAACCACCGCACCGGCGGTGCCGATCAGCACAACCCAGCGCCAGCCGTCAAAACCGAACGGGGAGAGCGGCACGAGCCGCCAGGATAGCAGGGCGACAAAAGGAACCGCGCAAAACGATACCATCTGCTGGACGGCGAAGGCGCGGCCACGGACATGGCGGGGCACCAACTCCGCGAGGTAGGTGTCGATCGTGGTGAATTCGATGCCGATGCCGATGCCGCCCAGAAACCGCCAGATATCGAGGGCGAGGCCGGTGTGCTGGAACGCCATCACGGCGTTGCAGCCAAGATACCAGAGCAGCGCCCAGGTAAACACGGCGCGCCGGCCGAACCGGTCGAGCAGCTGGCTGACCATCAGCGTGCCGACCCACAACCCGGCGAAGGTCGCGAAAACGAAAGTGCCAAAACCCGAGAAGGAAAGCACGCTGAGATTGGACAATATGCCGAGGGATTCCGGCTTGAACAAACCAGACTTGATCATCCCCGGGGCGACGTAGCCGATGAAAAACACGTCGTAGAACTCGAACCAGCCGCCCAGGGCGATGAGACACACCATGATCCAGATCGTCCGCGAACTTGGCAGACGATCCAGCCGCGCCGCGATACTGGCCGGCGAACCATCCGATTGGGCGGTGTCGCTCGGGCCATGCTGGCCAGCCCCAGCCTTTGACAAAGCCGCGTTTGACGCGAGATTCATATGAACATTCCCAATATAGAATTTTATTTTTTGGCAGGCTGTTAGTCAGGCTATGCCGGCTTTACGCCGTGGCGGCGGTCCTGGCATCGAGTACGGACGGATTGACGGCAAAACGGGGATCGATCGGCTTCCCCTCCAACGCATCAAGAACATGCTGCATCGCCATCAAGCCCACCCGTGCGGCGGCGGCGTGCGTGTTGGCCCCCACATGCGGCGTGACCACAAGGTTGTGGAGCGGCCACAGCACATTGTCGGCCGGCGGAGGTTCAGGAGAAAATGTATCGAGGCCAGCACCGGCGATCACCCCTTCCGACAGCGCACCGGCCAGCGCCGCCATATCGATCAGCTCGCCCCGCGCGGTGTTGATCAGAAAGGCATCGCGTTTCATCAACGCCAGCTGCGCCGTACCGATCATCCCGCGCGTCGCCGGCGTCAGCGGGCAGTGAAGGCTCAAATAATCGCTTCGCCGCAGGATCGTGTCCAAATCATCCACCAGCGTCAGGCCTGGAATATCGAGCTTCGCCGCCGCTTCCTGCGAGAGATGCGGATCGAACGCGAGCAGCGGCATCCGCAATGGCTGCACCAAAGACAGCAGGATGCGCCCGATCATTCCCAGCCCGACGACACCCAGCGTTCTGCCGAACAGCTCCGTCCCGGTGCTTTGCGCCTTGTCCCAATGTCCGTGCCGGAGCCGGCTGTCCAGATACGGTACCGACCTGGAGACGCTGAACATCAAGGCCAGCGCATGTTCGGCGACCGATTGGGCGTTCGCGCCAACCGCGGTCAGAACCGGAATCCGGTGCTTTGTCGCGGCGCCGACATCGATGGTGTCGACGCCAACGCCGTGCTTCACGATCACTTTCAGCCGGGAGGAAGCGGCGATTGCCGCCTCCGTGAGGCGGCCCATGCGAACGATCACGGCGTCAGCCTGCTCCGCCGCGAGGAGGGCGGCGGTTTCGTCCGGGGAGGCGTACGGCGTCATCGTAATCACCCGCACATCGTGGCGAGCGGCCAGCGCCATCGCGGCTTCGCTCGGGGCCGGACCCGTAACAAGAACGGATCTCATGAGCGCCAGGCCGCGGCGAACGGCATTATGATGTCGGGTTTGCAAACAAGCTTCACGGCCGAGACCCTCCAGAACCTTTTCTTGATCACCACTGCGAGCTGACCAGCGCCCGCCTTGGGTGACTTCGGACGTATATAAGCAGAATTAGAATGGCGTTGCAAATTAAAATAGAACGACGTTCTAAAATTTTGCATAAAGTGCATTTTGGCATAGCAATCCGTCGGATTAAGGCCTTGATGAGGGACTCCCCGGCTCCGAACGCCTCAGGGACAGCGACATCTGGTCCACCACCCCAGAAGCGATCGACCCTTGATTTAGTTTTTGGGTGGAGGTGGATGGGCGGTCAATGCAAAGCGCATCCACCGGCTCTATCGTGAACTTGGGCTGCAATTACGCAGTAAAACGCCAAAGCGCCGTATCAAAGCCAAATTGCGGGAGGATCGCACGCCAGCCCTTGCGGTGAACGATTGCTGGTCGATGGATTTTCTATCGGACCAATTATTCAATGGCCGAAAGGTCAGGATTCTAACGATCGTAGACAATTTTACCCGGCTATCGCCGGCTGTAGATGCGCGCTTTAGCTATAGAGGGGCAGATGTCGTACAAACGCTTGAACTGGTTGCAGAGAAATACGGGCATCCCGAGCGCATTCGGATTGATCAGGGGCCGGAGTTCATCTCCAGGGACCTCGATCTATGGGCATACACGCGTGGCGCGGTGCTCAACGCAGCCGGCCAGGCAAGCCAACCGCCAACGCTTTTGCTGAGCCGTTCAATGGCCGCGCCCGCGCCAAGTGCTTGAATGCATTTGGTTCTTGAGCTTGGACGACGCACGGGTAAAATGTGAGGGATGGCGGATGGATTATAACGAACCCCGCCCGCACAGCTCCCTTGGCAACCGAACCCCATGGGAGCACGCTTTTGGCTCAGGAGCAGCACCCTGCTCATGAGCCAGAAAGGCCGGGTTTTCTCGTAAAGACCGGACCAACGATGGGGACAGGCTCAAATACCCGAAAATTCGCATGAAAGCAGGACCAAAATCGGGGTGAAGTCCCAATACCCAAAAATTCGCGCTGGAAATGGATTAATTTACCGGGTCAAGACCCCAGGGCACTGGGGCCGTTGAGCAAGCTCCTCGAAGCTCATGTCCTAGCCGCAGAGTGCCTGCACGGCGATGATACGACTGTGCCGGTTCTGACGACGGGCAAGACCGGCATTGGCCGATGTTGGGTATATGTTCGCGATGACCGGCCCTTCGGAGGACCATCGCCGCCGGCGGCGATGTTTTATTACTCCCGTGACCGCAAGGGCGAGCTTCCGCGGCTCCCTCTGGCCGAATTCGCCGGGATATTCCAGGCCGACGCTTTTGACGGTTATCGCCAGCTCAATGCGCCCGGCCGCAGTCCAGGACGTATCACCGAAGCAGCATGCTGGGTCCACGCCAGACGCCCGTTCTTCATCATCGCCGATCTCGATGAAAACGCGCGCCGAAGGGCCGCGGGCAAAAAAGAAATCCCCCTCTCGCCCATTGCGATCGAGATCGTGTACCGCACCGACGCGCTGTTCAAGATCGAGCGGCTCATCAACGGCAAAACATCCGATGAACGCGGGACCGTGCGCCAGGCTGTTGAACAAGCTGCTCGTGGACGAATTACTGGCCTATATGCGCGAGCAGCACGCCAAACTCAGCCGGTGCCATGATCTCGCCAAGGCCATCGATTATATCGTCAAACGCTGGGACGCCATCACCCTGTTCCTGGATGATGGCGGCGTCTGTCTGTCGAACAATGCCGCCGAACGGGCGCACAAAGGTATCGCATTGGGACGGAAATTATGGATGTTCTGCGGCTCCGACCGTGGCGGACAGCGGGTCGCCGCCATGTATAACCTCATCGTCTCCGGCAAGACGAATGTGTCGATCCTCGGGCGTAGCTGGCGGATATTCTGGCCTAGATTGCCGCCCATCCTGTGCGCCGCCTCAATGAATTGTTGCCTTGGAATTGGAAGCCCGCAGCCTACGCCGAATGCTTACTCTGCGGCAAGCCAATGCCTCCTTTCTAAACCAGCTTGACTTACTTCGACTGGTCCAAAAATCCCAAGCAGACCAAATCAACTCCGCCATAGGCGCTACCTTGGAGACATATATTGATTGGCCCGTGAAGCTGGCAGGCTAATTCTTGACAAACTTCGATGTATCAATTCGTGCTCGCCAAGGAACTGTGGCCGATTCATCCCGCATTGTGGCCGATAATGACCTTTCAACGTGCCCAGGAATGGAGGACTGAGCACAATACGCTGTAGAACTAAGACATAGGGGGCAGGCCTAAAACCTGCAGTGCAAATGCTTGCAACGGTAATCGGACGCTGTTGCGAGGTGGTCAAAAAAGGGAGGAATATCGTGTCCAACAGACCCATCAAATGCGGCTCCCCTTGGTTTATTCGTGTCCTCTTACCACCGGTTTCCGCCATTTTTCGGTGCCACGTTCCCTAAGCCAGGAGATCATCCGTCTAATAAGAGCGGCATAGGGCTCGGACATTCCGACGGTGCTCAATGTCCTTGGGCTATCCCATGGAAAAGACAGCAATCGAAAACACATTGAAAGCGCGTAAGTAGCAATGTCTAAAAAAGTAAATAGTTGGATAGTTGCCCAAGGTAGCAACTTTGTGAGGGATTTCGAGCGAAGACTAAATGAACCATTTGGCAAAGACGGAGTTTATCGCCAAGTGAGACGGTATCGCGGAAGTATGTTTTTAACGCTTGGTCCGAAACACGGCGAGCGCCCGCCAATCGCCGCCGTGCTGAAGCTGAATCACGAGGAGGTCGCTGACAAGATCTTCCAAAATCTTGCCGGCTGTGCCGAGCGCGTCGTCATTTCTCGCTAGACCGTGCCTAGCTGTGGCGAATTCGTCAGGAAGCTGACCATGGCCGGTATCGGCAAGCTTAACAAGCGCATTCTGCGCGAGATTTAACTAACGATTTGAACTCGCAGGACAGGGATATCCTCATGGCTGACTATATTGCTCCGCTTCGCGATATTCGGTTTACCTTGACCGAGCTTGCTGATCTAAACGGCGTGCTGGCGCTGCCAGGTTTCGACGACGCGACACCTGAACTGACTGATGCCGTGCTGGAGGAAGCCGCCAAATTCGCCGGCGAAGTGCTCTCGCCGCTGAACATCCCCGGCGACAGGGAAGGCGCGACGCTAACCGCCGGAGGCGTCGCGGCTGCGGGCGGGTTTGGTGACGCCTATCGGCAATTCGTGGAAAATGGCTGGGGGTCGATGACCGGCGATACGGAATATGGCGGCCAAGGGTTGCCAAATCTGCTTGGCGCCGCCGCATCGGAAATGTGGAACGCTTCCAACATGGCCTTCGCGCTTTGCCCCATGCTTACCACAGGCGCGGTGGAGGCGATCCGTGCCCATGCATCGGCGGAGCTGAAGGCCCGATACCTCCCAAACATGATCGCGGGCAGCTGGACCGGCACGATGAATCTGACCGAGCCGCAGGCGGGGTCGGACCTTGCCGCAGTTCGTACGCGCGCCGTGCCGGTGGGCGAGCACTACCTCATTACCGGCCAGAAAATCTTCATTACCTGGGGCGATCATGATATGACGGAAAACGTCATCCATCTGGTCCTCGCCCGCCTGCCGGATGCGCCTGAGGGTACGCGCGGGATCTCACTTTTTCTGGTGCCGAAATATCTTGTGAACCCGGATGGTAGTCTGGGGGCCCGCAACGATGTTGTCTGCGCCGCGCTGGAGCACAAGATCGGCATTCACGCCAGCCCCACCTCCGTGATGGTGTTTGGCGAGAATGGCGGTGCGATCGGCTACCTGGTGGGCGAAGCCAATAAGGGCCTCAACCACATGTTCACCATGATGAATGAAGCCCGCCAGAAGGTTGGCGTGCAGGGTATGGCCATCGCCGAGCGCGCCTATCAGGCGGCGCGCGGCTACGCCAAGGAGCGCGTTCAGGGCCGTGTGGTGGGACAAGATGCAGGCGCGCGGCTGCCGATCATTCACCACCCGGATGTTCGCCGTGTGCTGATGACGATGAAGAGCCAGATCGAGGCGATGCGCGCTTTGTCTTATGTCGTTTCCGCGGATGTCGATTTCGCGCATCGTCATCCCGATGCGGCGGAGCGCGCGCGCCGCCAGGCGCGGGTGGAGTTGGTGACCCCGGTCCTCAAGGGCTGGTGTACGGAACTGGGCGTGGAACTCGCTTCGCTGGGAATCCAGGTGCATGGCGGCATGGGCTTCATCGAAGAAACCGGCGCGGCGCAGCATTGGCGCGACGCTCGGATCTCTCCAATCTATGAGGGCACCACCGGCATTCAAGCTGCCGATCTAGTTCTCCGCAAGCTGCCGTTGCAGCAGGGTGGCGTGATCCTTGAGCTGATCGGCGATATGCGTGCCACGGTGGATGAAGCGGGAAAGCGGGAAGGGAGGGAGTTCGCTACAATCTCCAGCCATTTGGTGGAAGCCGTGGACACGTTGGAGGTGGCATCAAGCTGGGTTTTGCACACGCTGGCGGATAAACCTGCTGCAGTGCTGGCAGCATCGGTTAATTATCTGATGCTGGCAGGATACGTCTCCGGTGGTTGGCTGCTGGCACGTGCCGCCCTGGCAGCTGCCAACATTGCTGATCAGGATGAATTTCTGCGGGGAAAAATCGTCACGGCCGCCTTCTATGCCGAACAGATTCTGCCACGGGCATCGGCATTCGCTGCCATTGTCCGGAACGGAGCATCGTTCGCCGACGAACTGCCGCTTGAGCAGTTCTGAGCGGCGTTTCCTTATCCTCGTCTGAAACAATGTTGAATTTGAGTACTGACACGTCTCATCGAGGGCTGACTGTCCAATAAAAAAGAGGGAGCGAATTGATGAATAATCGTAAAATAGGGACGATATTTCTGGCCTCGGCCGCAATATTTGCCGGTGCTAATGGCCACGCGTACGCCTCGGGCTACGGCTTGCGTGAGTTGACGGCCGATCAGACCGGTACCGCCTTCGTGGGCGGCGCCGCCAAGGCGTACGACGCCAGCACAGTCTGGTTCAATCCCGCCGGTATGGCGTTGCTGGACAATAACGAAGTGGAAGCGGGTTTAAACTATATCTCCCCGACCGTTGGCTTCAGTGGCAGCAACAGCAATCCGCTCACCGGCGGCAATGTCAGCGGCGGAACACGCTCGAACAATATCGCTCCGGCAGCGACAGGATCCAATTTCGGTGTATTTGTTCTGAATCCGCGCTGGCGTGTTGGATTTTCCGTTACCGCGCCTTTTGGCCAACGTGTCGCTTACGGGGATGATTTCTTCGGCCGCTATCAGAGCCTGGTCACCTCGGTCACCGATATCAATTTATCTATTGCAGCTTCGTACAAGGTAAATGACCATTTTTCCATCGGCGGGGGGCCAGAGATCGACTATTTCAGTGCCCGCTTAACACAGGCCTTAAATATCCCCGTTCTAAGCGCGGCGACCGGCCAGGATCCGATTGCGCAGATCACCGGCAATAATATAGGTTTTGGCTATAATCTTGGCGCGCTATATCAGTTCGACGACAATACCCGCGTGGGTATCGATTATCATTCGCGGATTCGGCACAATCTCGATGGCGGACAAAAGATCACCGTGCCGTCGCTTTACGGCGAACTGAGTCCTGCGGCTGCCGCGCAGCTTGCCGGCTTCAACGGCTCGTCCACGACCAACATCACTTTGCCCGATGTTATCTCCCTCGGGCTGTATAAGCAGGTCACACCGCAGCTCGCGCTTATGGCCACAGTGGAGTGGACGCATTGGGCGCTGTTCCAAGCACTTACAACCACGACCAATCAGGGGCGGGTTCCAGGGTCTACGATCGATGAAAACTGGCGCAATACCTGGTTTGCTGGATTAGGCGTCAATTACCAGTTCAATGCCAGGCTGTTGCTCCAGACTGGCATTGCCTATGACGAGTTACCGGTAACGAACAGCAACCGCACGACTCGCGTGCCGGATGCTGACCGCTACGATCTTGGCGTCGGCGTTCAGTACAAGGTTTTGCCGAGCACCACGTTGCAGATTGCCTACGCGCATATATTCTTTCCGGGTTCGCATACCATCAATAACAGCGCGAGTGCGAGCGCAGGTGTAATAACCGGCGATTACAACCTTGCGGACAATAGCGTGACCGCAGGTGTGGATATGAAATTCTAAGGCTGAATTGCTTTGGATATATGTTAGCGAGCGATTTCATTTCCCCATCTGAAATTGGTGATTCCAGATGGGGAAATATCGCTTTGAGTTTTAGCGTAATACCTGATTAACGAAATGATTAAATGCGACTATATAACTCGATTTGTTGATTGTAAGATCGGCATAACAAAATTGGTTCGTGAAGACGCGGCATCCCATCAAGGGTGCTAATCCTAGGGCCAAGCTTTTAAAGCGGTTGTGCCGGCTGTTTATGGTCGCGTAAATGCAATCGCATTTTCTAAACGCAGCAACGCAAAGGCTTGATCCATAAAACGCGAGGAAAGAATTGCAGATAGGAGACCCTGTGGAACTGATTTTGTTGGGACCACCCGGCGCGGGCAAAGGAACACAGTCCAAGCTTCTCGAATTGCGCTACGGCGTGGCGCAAATTTCCACCGGCGACATGCTGCGCGCGGAGGTCAAGGCGGGCTCGCCCATCGGACTGGAAGCCAAGGCGGTCATGGATACCGGTGGCCTGGTCTCCGACGGCCTGATCATTCGTATGATCGGCCAGCGGATCGCCCGCCCGGATTGCGCCCATGGCTTCATCCTGGACGGTTTCCCGCGTACTGTGCCGCAGGCGGAGGCGTTGGATAAACTGTTGCACGAAACCAGCATCGATCTGGATGCGGTGATCGAACTGAAAGTGGACGAGGCCGCGCTAGTCGAGCGTATCAGCGGCCGCTCCACCTGCGCCAAATGCGGCACCGGCTACCACGACAAATTCAAGCGGCCGAAAACCGCGGGCGTGTGCGATGTCTGCGGCAGCACCGAATTTATCCGCCGCGCCGACGACGAGGCCAAAACGGTATATGCGCGCATCAAAGCATATAACGCGCAGACCGCGCCAATTCTGCCTTATTACCAAGCGCGCCATCAGCTGTTTTCGGTGGACGGCATGGCGGAAATGGATGAGGTAGAACGCCAGATCGAAGCCGTGCTGCGCGATGTTGGGGTATCCCGTCCGTTAAGTCCACTCTGACCCTCATGGTGTATCGTAAAAAATTGATGGGCATAGTAACAGTAGATCGCCGATGGCGCGATCGTCGGGCATATGAGCTTTCCTTGGCCAGCTTGGCGCAAAAACTCAAAATTTTGTCATGTGTTCCTAAGAATAATCGCGTCAGCCTTGCGAATATGCCTGCGTTCCAATGAACCTCGATGGAGAAAATACATGACCGCAAGGAAGACAGAAGACGCCAAGGCCGCCACGACTGGCCTGGATACCCGCGTCACTGGCGCAAAAGAGATCGCGACCGAAGTTTCGGCCGCGCTGACGGCGGGGAGCCGTGCCTATATCAACGGTGTCCTCGAACTCGGGCAGACGCTCGGCAGCTTTGGTCGTGAATTGACGGTGGAAGCCGGCCGGCATATCCGGGCGACCGTCGAGGCGCGGAGCTTGCGGGAACTTGCCGAACTGCAGGCCGCCTGGGCGCAGCATCGGATCGAGACATCCACTGCTCAGGCCAAGGAATTCACCGATCTTGCCCACGCCAGGGCAACGGCGGTGATCACGCCCTTCGCCGCGCTGCTGAAGCAGGCCAAGGCGGTTTGATCGTTGTCCCGACCGGCCATCACGGCTGGTCGGGACAACCCAATATCCAGCGGGAGGAAAGAAATGAACAAGCCCTGGACCAAGACATACGGACCCGGCGTGCCGCTTGAGATCGACGCGGATGCCTATCCATCCGTGATCGCACTTTTCGACAAGGCGGCCACGGAATACGCAGACCACCCGGCCTTTGAGTGCTTCGGCCGCACGATGACCTATGCCGAGCTAGACCGTGCCTCGCGCGCCTTCGCAGCCTGGCTGCAGAAAAAGCTCGGCGTCAAGTGCGGCGACCGTATCGCGCTGATGGTTCCGAACGTCTTTGCCTTTCCGGTGGCAATGCTCGGCATCCATCGCGCCGGTGCCGCCCAGGTCAACGTCAACCCGCTCTACACGCCTCATGAGCTACGGCATCAACTCAACGACGCCGGTGCTGAGACCATTGTCATTTTCACCGGGTCGAGTTCGACGCTTGCCGAGGTCTTGGCCGATACCCAGATCAAGACCGTTATCACTGTCGCGCTCGGCGATGCCGCAGGCGTTGCCATCCCGACCCCGCCGCAGGATCCGCGCCTGACCTCGGCAATCCGTTTCGCAGATGTGCTCGCGGAAGGTGCTCGTCTCGACCTCGATCCGGTCAGCCTTACGGGCGATGATATGCTCTTCCTCCAATATACCGGCGGAACAACGGGCATATCAAAAGGCGCGGTGCTGACCCATCGCAACCTCGTCGCCAATACCGAGCAGTTCAAGGCGCATATGCCTGAAGCTGTACATCCCGGGGAGGAAATCGTCGTCGTTGCGCTGCCGCTCTACCATATTTTTGGGCTGATGATCATGCTTGCCTATCTGTCGGTCGGTGCGAAATGTATCCTCATTCCCGAACCCGCGCGACACGGAAGCCTTTTGCCATGTCATCAAGCATGCGAAATTCTCGGTGATCCCCGGCGTCAACACGCTGTTTCAAGCGCTGGCCGCGGCGCCGGCCTTCAAGGAAGTCGATCTCTCCAACTACAAGCTCGCCATTGGCGGCGGCGCCGCCGTGATCAAGGCGACTTCGGAGAAATGGGCGGCATTAACAGGCAAGCACATCAAGGAAGGCTATGGGCTTAGCGAGACCTCGCCCGTCCTCTGTGGCATTCCGATGTCGGTGACTGAGTTCACCGAAACCTGCGGCCTGCCGGTCCCCTCCACCGACATCAAGTTGCTCGACGATGACGGCAATGAGGTGCCGGAGGGCGCGGCGGGAGAAATTTGCGTCAATGGGCCTCAGGTGACGTCTGGCTACTGGCACAACGATGCGGCGAACAAATCGGCCTTCACCCCGGATGGCTATTTCAAGACCGGCGATATCGGCATCTTCACGGCGGGCGGGTTCTTGAAAATCGTCGATCGTAAAAAGGATATGGTCATCGTCTCGGGGTTCAACGTCTACCCCAACGAAGTCGAGGCCGTGGTCACCGCCTGCTATGGCGTCGCCGAATGCGCCTGTATTGGCGTGCCGGACCCGAAATCCGGCGAGGCGGTACGGATATACGTGGTGAAGGCGCCTTTCGCCGAAGTCACGGCGGAGGACATCACCGCTTATTGCCGCAAGGAACTCGCGGCCTACAAGGTACCGAAGCAGATCTACTTTCTCGATGCCTTGCCGAAATCGAATGTCGGGAAAATCCTGCGCCGCGACCTGCGCAAATCAGCCATTGCCTGAGGAGGAAAAAATGCCTGCACCCAAAGGATACAGCACCCGTACGATCGGGAATTTCGTCGGTCACGATTTCGGCGCTTCGGCGCCGATCGCCGTGGGCCAGCCGCGTATCAACGGCTTTGCGGACGTCACGGGCGATCATCAATGGATCCATGTCGACGTGGCTCGGGCCAAGGCGGAAAGCCCCTTCGGCGGCCCGGTGGCGCATGGCTATCTCACGCTGTCCTTGCTGGGGGCCGCGGTTGGCTCAGCCGGCGTTGTGCCAGAGGATGCCAAGGGAATCATCAATTACGGCCTCGACAGCGTGCGCTTCATCGCCCCGGTCCTCGCCGGCAGCCAAGTGACCGCCAGCTTCAAACTGGCAGCGGTTGAAGACAAGGGACCGAAAGGCCAGCTCCTGCGCCTTACGGCGGCGCTTAATGTCGAAGGTTCGGACAAGCCTGCGTTGGTCGGCGACGTGCTGGTTCTGGTCATCGGCTGAGGGGGAGGCAAACAATGCGCAAACGCATGGAAACAGCCGCGGACCTCGCGGCATCGATTGGCAATTTCTACGTCAAGGCCATCTCCCAGCCGATGACAGCCTTGAGCGGCTCGATGGCGATGAGCCAGGAGATATTGAAAAGCCTGACCGGCCAATCCGAAATCGCGCCGGACAAGAGCGACAAGCGGTTCAAGGACCCGGTTTGGGCCTCGAACCCTGGCTACCACTTTCTGATGCAAAGCTATCTGGCCTGGGCGGGCGCGGTCACGAATTGGGTCGATGGCCTGAACGTGCCCGAACGCGACAGGTTGCGTGCCAAGTTGCTCACGAATCTGGTCACCGATACGTTAGCTCCTACTAATGCATTGTTGACCAACCCCAGCGCGATGAAGGCAACTCTGGATACGGGCGGCAAGAACCTGGTCGCCGGCCTACAACATTTCCTGCACGACATGACCGCCAATAACGGCTTGCCGTCGATGGTCGACAAATCCAAATTCCGGCTGGGCGAGAATCTTGCCACGTCGGAGGGTAAGGTGGTTTACGCCGAGGACCATCTGGAACTGATCCAGTACGCGCCGAAGACCGAACAGGTCTGGAAAGTACCGCTTTTCATTGTACCCCCTCAGATCAACAAGTTTTACATCTGGGATCTCGCGCCCGGCCGCTCGATCGTGGAATACTTCGTTGGCCAGGGCCACCAGGTCTTCGTTGTCAGCTGGCGCAATCCGAGCGAGGCAGAAGCCGCATGGGATCTGGAAAGCTATGTCCTGGCGCTCGACCGCGCCTGCGCGGCCGCCTGCGAGGTCGCCGGCTCGGAGACGCTGAACATCGTCGGCGCCTGCTCGGGCGGGATCACGGCGGCGCTGCTGATCGCGCTTTGGGGCGCGCGGGGAATGAACATCGCGGAAAGCTTCTCGCTGCTGGTTGCGATCATCGACGTTGAGGGCAGCAAGGACAGCTCGCTCGGCCTTTTCGCCAATATCGAGGTGATGGAGCTTGCCAAGCTCTTCTCGCGTTCAAAGGGTGTTCTGGGTGGCCACGATCTGGAACGCGCCTTCGCCTGGCTCCGGCCCAACGATCTGATCTGGGCCTATTGGGTGAACAACTATCTGCTCGGCCAGGAACCGCCGGCCTTCGATATCCTTTACTGGAATGCCGACACCACCAACCTGCCTGCAGCGCTTCACGGCGATCTTCTGGATCTGCTGAAACAGGGTGGCATGGCGGTTGGCAATGGGCCGGTCATTGGCGGCCACAGGCTGGACCTCGCCCGGATCACCTGCGACACCTATCTTGTCGGCGGCCAGACCGACCACATCACGCCCTGGGAAGGCACCTACCTGACGACCAAAGGCATTGGCGGTAAATGGCAATACGTGCTCAGCCAATCCGGTCACATCCAGTCGCTGATCAACCCCCCAGACAATCCCAAGGCGCGGTTTTTGACCAATACCGCCAACCCGCCGACCGCCGATGCATTCCTGGCCGGCGCCGAGACACATCAGGGCAGCTGGTGGCCGCACTGGGCGGAGTGGCTGAGCACGCATGGCGGCGGCAAAATCGCGGCGCCCAAATCCTTAGGTTCGAAAAAACACAAACCGGGCATCGCTGCCCCAGGCGCCTACGCTTTGGCGGCCGTGCGATGACAAGGCAAGTCGATACCCGCACGGTCAGGATCGCCGAGCATGAGTTGCGCGTTGCAATCACGGGGCCCGCCAGCCCCGAGCGGACGCTTCTCGTCTTCAACGGTATCGGTGCCAGCCTGGAAACCGTTCTGCCCTTCGCCGAACGGTTTGAACGCACACGCCTCGTCACCTTCGACGTCCCCGGTGTCGGTGGCTCGCCGGCTACCAAGTTCCCCTACCGGCTGAGCTGGCTGTCGCGGGTGGCTGCGCGGCTCTTGGACAAGCTTGGTATCGGCATGGTCGACGTGTTCGGTGTTTCCTGGGGTGGGGCGCTGGCGCAGCAATTCGTCCATGACCATCCCGAGCGGAGCCGCACTCTGACGCTGGCGGCCACCTCGGCGGGATTCGTCATGGTGCCCGGAGATTCGAGGGTATTATCCAAGCTGGCCACCCCGCGCCGTTACACCGACCCCGCTTACATGCTGACCATCGGCCCCGACATCTATGGTGGCGAGCTCAGACAAGACCGGGGCCGGCTGGAAGAACACGCCGCGATGCTACGTACGGGCAGTTCATGCGGCTATTTGTTCCAGCTTCTTGCTGGAGTTGGCTGGACAAGCTGGCTGTGGCTGCCGCAGCTAAAACTCCCCGTCCTGATCATGATGGGAACCGATGACCCGATCGTTCCCGTAGCCAATGGCAGGATCCTGGCAAGTCGCCTTCCCGATGCCCGCATCGAGCTGGTCGATTGCGGCCATCTCTTCATCCTGACGCATCCGCAAGAGACCGCCAAGACGATCGAGAATTTCCTGTTCGAAGCGGCGTAACGGAGTCCGCCGAATGTCAGCAAGTGATCTAGCCCTTCCGGCGGCGGATCCGGCGCTTGCCAGAAGCCGGCGGCTGGCAACCGCGCTGCTTGGGCTGATGGCGGCCGCCTTCGCGGCGACACATGCTGTTCCCGACGTCACGATCATACGTCTCGTCCGTTCAATGGCCGAGGCTGGGATGGCCGGCGGTTTTGCCGATTGGTTTGCGGTGGAGGCGCTGTTCCGTCATCCCCTCGGTCTGCCAATTCCCCACACCGCGCTTTTACCCAAGAACCAAGCCCGCGCGGCGAAGAATATCGGCCGCTTCGTCGAGGCCTATCTGCTCAAGCCCGAGATCCTTGAAGCCCAGCTTGGTAAGATCGAACCTAGCCGCCACGTCGTTGCCTGGCTTGCCCATCCCGATCACTCGGCCTCCGTCGCCCGGGAACTTACACGCTTTCTCGGTTACCTCCTCAGCCAAGAGCCTTCGCCGCGCATGCTCTCTGTCGCGCGCAGATGGCTCAGATCCGAGGCGCGGAAAGCCGAGGCCGATGAAGCCTTCGCCGAAGGGTTGGCCTGGCTGGTCAAGATTGGCATACGCGGAGTTGTTGCCGACGAGGTGTTGACCCTTATCTTCCGGGCCATCGACGAGAATCGTGAGGCTGTGGTTGCCCTGGTTCAGGAGCGGAGCCGTTGGTGGATCGCATCCGCCATTGACCGCCGGGTTGCCGGGCTGATCGTGGACGGCGTGCTGTCGCTGATCGAGGAGCTCAGGGACGAGGAAACCGATCTCCGCCGCAATCTCCAGACCGCCATGGACGGCATGGTTGATACGCTGGCCACCGAGGGCGCGCTGACCCGCTCCGTTGGCAAGGGCTGGCTTGCCCTGCTGCGCTCCGGCAAGTTCGGGACGGCCGTGTTGCGTCTCGTGGCGGGCTTGCGCAATCATCTGCGCGGCTGCATCGCCGCAGATGCAGGGATGTTGGCCGTGCCCATCGCCGAGCTTATCCGTGATCTCGCGGCCCGAGCACTTGCCGACGACGCCATTCGCGCTCAATTTGACGCCCGCGTTACCGAAATCCTGGGCCGCTTGATCAGCGACAGCCGCTCTGTGATCAGTGCCTACGTTGCCGATGTCATCGCCAGCTGGGAGCCTGCCGAACTCAACGCGCGCTTCGAGGCAGAGATCGGACCCGATTTGCAATATATTCGTGTCAACGGTGCCGTGCTCGGCGCATTTATCGGTGGCGGACTTTTTGCACTGAACACGCTGTTTGGATGAACCTTGGGGGAAACATATGAAGATCACCGTGAATGTTGATTGCACGCCTGAGGAGGCCCGCAGCTTTCTGGGCCTGCCGGACGTCAAGCCGATACAGGAAGAGCTGATGCAGCAGATACGCAACCGCATGAAGGACAGCATCGCTGCGATGGATCCGAGCGAGATGCTGCGCCTCTGGATGCCGGCGACGGCCGGATTCGAGCAGATACAAGAATTTTTCAGCAAGATCTCCGGCATAAAACGGGACAAGTAACCGTTTCGCCCAGTCGTTCAGACGCTGGCGGCCTGTTGCGTTCGGATGCGATGGGGGGGCGCGCCATACCAGCGGCGGAATGCCTGGGTGAACACGCTCTGCTCGGAATAGCCGAGCGCCTCTGAGACTTCCGACAACGGCAGCCGGGTATTCGTCACCAACGACAGCGCCCGGGCCCGGCGCCACTCGTCCAAGAGTTCGCGGAAATTCAAGCTTTCCGCCTGCAGCCGCCGTTGCAGGCTCCTTGGCGGTGTTCGCAGGCTATCGGCGACGCTTTCGACCGTGCAATGGCCGAACTCCATCTGCCGGGCAATCTCGGCGCGCACGTCCTCGGCATTGCCTCTATCGATCTCCGCCCGTGCGGTTGCAAGATATTTTTTGATCAGCGCGTGGTAAGCGATGTCGCTCTTTTCGATCCGTTGTTCCAGCACTGCCCGGTCAAAGCTCAGCGCGTTGCGCTCGGCGCTATAGCGGATCGGGCAGGCGAAATATGAAGCAATGGCAGCGTTCGAGTTGCCCTTAGTATGGACAAACGCCGCCTCAACCAGCTGGACCGGCGCGACGGCGACCGCATCGAGCACCAGTTTGCCTTGCGCCATCACCAACTCGGTATTCTCCCGTCCATTCGGTGCATTGTCGCGCTGGTTGAGGATCAGCGAGGCGGTGCTGCCGCCAGCCTCTTCCTCGAAGGCGGCCACCGTGGCATTTGAGTGCAGCACGAGGTTGGCAATAATCGCTTGCAGTGCACCCCGCACGGTCCGCTCCATCCGCGTGACCAGTGCCACCGGGCCTAGGAAGTCGATCTGCTGGTAGCGGATCATGCGCAGCCCGATATCCGGCAGGTCCCAGGCTATGGCGCAACGCCGCAGAAGCTCACAAAACCCGCCATAGTCGATGGCAGTCTCAGGGGTTTTTAGCGCTGCGGGATGCAATCCCGCCTCGCGCATCAGGCCTTGAACATCGGCGCCCCGCTCGGCCGCAATTTCGGCAAGACCGGCCAGCTTGGTCGCCCGCGTATAGTAACGTCCACCCATTGCGTTTGCTCGTCGGCTTTTGTTCGTGCTTTTCGCCAGCTTAGTCTCCTATTCCCGCGCCGGCAATTGGTCCAAAACCGCTGCTATGGCGCGCCACCCTTGACGTTGGAAACATGGAGAAGGGTCATGGCTCAGCCATTCGACCGATGGCGATGGCTTCCACCGGATGCGAGAGATGCTGCCGGCCGTGAAATGGGCCTTAGGAACGCGTTGCACCAGGGCTCAACGGAGCACTTGCCTGGCAGCCTTTCCTCCATGATGCCGCAGTCCTGCGCACCTTGGATCATGCTCGTAATCAGACGAAGGCGCTGTGACCGGTGATATCCCTGCCAACGATCAGAGACTGTATTTCCGCCGTCCCTTCATAAGTGACGAGACTTTCCATGTCGCACATATGGCGGATGACATGAAAATCGAGCAGGATGCCGTTGCCGCCGAGCACGTCGCGCGCCATTCGGCACACCTCGCGGCCTTTGACGCTGCAATAGTATTTTGCCAGCGCCGCCATGGTTTCCGCCAATTTTCCGTCATCGATCAACCGGCCTAGCCGGATACAGTAAAGCTGCATCGCGGTGACATCGCCAAGCATATCCACCAGCATCGACTGTATCCGTTGTGATTTTGCGATCGGCCGGCCGAATTGTTGTCGCCGCTGGGCATAGGTCAGGGCGATTTCGTAGGCGGCAACGGCATTCCCGAGCGATGCCCATGCAACCGTATTGCGGGTGCCCATGAGGACCTTGGCGCAATCCTTGAACGAGTTGCAATTCTGCAGCCGCGCATCTTCCGGCACACGGCAATCGGTCAGAACGATGTCGGCGTTTTGCACCATCCGCAACGAAATCTTGCCCTGGATCTTGGTCGCTTTATAGCCTGGGTTATCTTTTTCAACCACGAACGCCTTGACCTGTTTGTCGGCGACATCGCGGGCATAGACGATGATGTAGTCGCACCAGACAGCGTTGCCTGGCCAGCGTTTGCGGCCGTTAATGATCCATTCGTCGCCCTCGCGCCGGGCCGTGGCTTCAAGAGCGACAGAATCCGAACCATGGCCTGGTTCCGTCAGCGCAAACGCGCCGATTTTTTCAAATTTTGCCATCGCCGGCAGATAGCGTTGCCGTTGCGCTTCGGAGCCGAGCAGGTTGATCGATTGCATCGCAAGTCCAAGATGGACGGCAAAGAATGTCGCAATACTGGTATCGATGCGGCTTAGCTCCATCATGACCAGCCCGGCGCCGACCGCGGTCATAGCGTTGCATCCATGCTCGCGCAGGTTGTGATCGCCGACGATGTTCAGCGCGGCGAATTTTGGAATCAACTCGAAAGGAAATTCGCCCTGCTCCCAGTAGGCGTTGACGATGGGGAGGATTTGCTCCTCCCCAAATTCGCGTACCTGCGCGAGGATCTGGGCCTCGTGCGGGGTCAATTGCTCCTTCATCAGAAAATAATCGGTGCCGCGGGCCCGCGCGAGGCCTTCTACAAGTTCTTGTGTTACAGGATCAGTCATCGTTTCCTCCTGGCCTTCTTTCGGGAGGACTCACCTCGTGCGCCTCCGTACCGTATTTACGTATTCGTATTCTTTTCCTTGAAGATGCCCTTTGCTTTTTCCCCGGATTTGTAGACATGCGGTGCAACCCCTCCCTCGCTTAAGGAGTCTCCGAGCTTGGCACGCATGAAGGTGCTCGTGGTGAACCACGTAACGCCGTGGAAATAGCGATCTCCGACATCCTTGACTGCATCAAGATAAGCGACCTCGGCATCCCGGTCGAGCTTAAAACCATCGCAGTTCACAACGGCATAAACCTTGTGGCTGAGAGGCTCCACAATTGAGCGGATTATCTCCTTGAATCTCTTGATGATATCACCCGATTTTACAACCAGTTCAGAGAGATTGAGGGACAGGATATTGTGCTCGTCATCATAGCGGAAGCGCGCATTGAAGGGCAGTCGCGGGATGTCTCGTACAGACCCATCAGCTCGGGGTGGAATATGCGCGGATTTATTTCGTGAAGATTTGGCTGGCTGTTCTAAAAATTGTGCTGCAATATCAGAAAAAATTTTGGTTGTTTTAATTTAATTGAGTCCACGCTGTTGATGAGCTGGCGTATTTTGTACTTGCCATGTTTCTACAAAATACGCCATCTCTATGCTTCGCCGGGTAAGTGACCGGAACGCGAGTAACGGAGGATTCCTCGCGTCGTGTTAAAAATTACGTCAATCCCGGCTAAAGTAAGAAGTTAATGAGTTCTGGGTTTAGCTATCGCGAGAGAGTGGCTTGGCATTGAATTCACGAAGGTTTTCCTGCAACCTTTCGCGAAGAATCGCTGTCGCATCTGCAGTCGTCTTGGACGCAAGTTCCGCGACATCACGCGTGTTTTGTATTGTGATGTTGAAAACTTTCTTTGCAAATTCGGCCTGCTTTACAAGAATCTCCTTTGGATCCCCGCCGGGCTTGAAGTCACGCACCAAATTCGCCGCCTCCTGGAACGCAACAGCGACGATTTCTCTCTGTTTTTCAGCGAGTGCTTTCGTCCCTTCTGCAGCAGTCTGCGCCGAACGTTCAAGGACATCAAGGTTCTTTCTATGGGCTTCGATCAGCTGTACTATGTCAACGTTGGGAAGACCAAGCTGGTCTCCAAACTGCATGAATTTGTCGAGCCAGGATCGAATGTCTTCGGCCATCGTTTTCTTCTCCCATCATTTTCTTATACAGGATCGTTGTCCGTCACTTTTCACGCCCGTCCAATCCAGCGGGCTAGAAAAAAGCGCAAACTACGGGAGATCGTAATTTGTCGCCGCCGATCTGGTTGTTAGGTGTATGGGTCATCGCCCGATTTTAAAAGGAAGGGAAGGTTGGATACGGCCGCTAATCTGGTTGATTTGGCCAAAAAGGGCGCGGCCTTACCTACCCCAGCTCCATTGAAGCTTAAGAATAAAGTGGATCACAGATCAGAACGGCGCTTCGCATCTGTAGTCAGATATTTGAAATTGCTCGGTGAATTCTTGGGTCCATCTGCGGAAGGCATGTCTGAAATTGGCGGCATCACTAAAACCGATGGCCACAGAGATGTCTTCGCTGGTCATGTCGGTGTCTCTCAGATACTTGATTGCCAGTTGCATTCGAAGTTCATCGACGAGCTCACGAAAGGAGGTGTGCTCACTCTGCAATTGGCGCCTGAGGGTTCGTTCTGTTGTGTGCAGGCGCTTCACCACGACCTTAAAGTCGGAATTATTGGCTATGTCCTCGATCAGAATTTTCCGGACCTTGCCCGCGACCCCGGCGTGCCGCCCGAGTTCTGCGATGAGATCGCCACAAGTCTCGAGTGCTGCAGCATATGTTGCGCGGTTACCTAGAGTTGGCCGCCTGTCCAACCACGCAGTGTCCAGGAGAATTTGGTTTGCCGGTTGCTTGACGAGTACAGGGCAGCCGATCATGTCTTGCGTCAGCCGCGTTTCCGTTCCGGGCATAGTGACGGAGACGGCGGCCGGCATGAAGGATGATCCCATTACATCACGCATCAAGGAAATATGGATTCCAATCTGAAATTCAGTGATAAACTGATAGAGGGTTGCATCGATTTGCGGATGGGCAAGGGGCTTGATCTCCCATATCGCTGTTGTTCCGGTGTCCTCGAATACGATGCTCGTGAGCGGTGTTGCCAATTGGTGATATTTGACAGCGAATTCCATTGTCTTCCGAAAGTCCGTACTGCACAGCATGGCGTAGCCGTACATACCGAAAGTCGAGAGATGGATGGACGAGCCTACGTTGAAGGCGAGATTAGGATCGCTAGATAGCCGTTGGGCGTTTCTGCAGGCTTCAATCGTTTGATCCAGGGAGATACGGGTGGCGGGAGAATGTAGTTCATCTGTATGCAAGTGAACACCGCGCAATGCCTCTGCCGGCGGAATTCCTTCTTTCAAGAGAGCATCAATCAGCGCTGCGACCTTAGTCGCTGAGTGTACCTTCTCCCTGTAGCCAATGCTAACCGCTGTTTCCATGTTAACCCGGAGTTTTATCGATTACCAACAATCTATTCGATTGGAGTCAAACTGGAAAGGCCCTGAAGCCGATCAGCATGATTGTGCGGCCAGGATGCTGACTTTGTCTCCTAGTGTCTGGGCGTAGATGCACCCAACCCGGCATGTCATCTCTGCTGCGGCTCGGCGGGAGAAGGTCATGAGTAGGATGCGGCGCGGATCGGCGCCGTTGATGACAAGATGGGCGACCCGGGGAGCCTGCGTGTTGGTCTAGCCGGACCCGACGCCATGCTCGGCTGCCTGACGTTGCTCGAGATTGAGTTTTGAAAGATGTTCAAGACTTGCCGGCAGGAGAAAATTTCTTAAGAAACCTGGATGCCCAGCATCATAGTTTCTTGTTTTGTTCACGGGGGCTTTGCGGCAGGTCTTCACCTTGTGCGGTAGCCAGACACCGGACCTGGTCCGGTTCGTAGCCTGACACGTTTGGTTACTGCACCTGTTGCGGCAGTGAGCAACAGGCGAAGCTGGGAGAGATCAGCACCGAGACCCTGGAGACGGTCCCCCGCAGCTAGAAGGTTATCCAGCATGTTCGGGAAAAATTCACCTGCCGCGATTGCGAGAAGATCAGTCGGGTGCCGGCGCCCTTCCACGTCAGTCGCCTGCTGCACGCCTGACTGCCAGGCAGGAAATCAGCGTGCCTTTGGTCTCAGGCCTTGAAGCCTAGATACGCCAGGGGTGCGTCAAACTCCCGCAGCACGACGACCTCGCGGTTGCAATGAATTATATGCTAACCCGATGACCGGCCTTCACAAGCTTCCTCGATGACGGCCGTATATGCCTGACCAATGATTCTGCGGAAGGAACGCTCAAAGGTATTGCACTCGGCCTGAAGTCGCGGCTGTGGAATTGGGCTAAAGCCGAACCGCAGACCTCAGCGCTCACGCCGCCTGATCAACACCACATTCATCACGCCGCGGCGCTCACCGAAGGCTTCCCTTTATTCTAAGGCTAGATAGTTTGCGGCTCAAACACTCGCCTTCAAACCTCGAAACATTTTTCTTCAAGTGATCGTAACAATACCCTTGGCAAACAGTACCAAAGCAACCACGGCAACGGCACTCAACAGGCCGACCGCAATTTTTTCCCGGCTTGAAAACGCCGCATGATGCGGAAAATGTTCGCGCTTTGCGTACCAGAAAACTGGAACGCCGAGGGCAAAAACGATCGTGGACATCAACAAAAACTCCGGGCCCGCCGCATAAAGCAGCCAGGTGGAATAAACCACTGCCAGCAGCCCTGTTATCATCGCGGCCTTGCGACTTTCAGAGTGCGTGGCGACATAACCCGGCCGCGAGGCATAAATCGTTAAAAACAACGCGCTGGCGAGATAAGGCGGCAAGATCATCACACCGGTGATATCAACCAGCCATAGCCAGGCGTTATGGGCGAACAGCACTATAAACAACGTGGCCTGCATGACGATGCTTGAGATGATCAGCGAGGGTGCAGCCGCGTGGAAGCGATTTTCTTTGGCAAGAAATTTTGGAAATACGCCACCTTTAGCGCCCTCAAACGGAAGTTCGGCGACCAGGATCGTCCAGGCGAGCCAGCAGCTTAATACGGCTAGCAATAACGAAACATTGATGAATACCGCGCCCCATTTACCGACCAGGGAGGAGAGAATATAGGCCGTTGACGGG
Source organism: uncultured Pseudomonadota bacterium (assembly GCA_963794625.1). Classification (GTDB taxonomy): domain Bacteria; phylum Pseudomonadota; class Alphaproteobacteria; order Acetobacterales; family Acetobacteraceae; genus Acidocella. Next base: position 298,625 of record CAWCEU010000007.1, on the reverse strand, counting down.
TTGCTAAGGCCGGCGATGTCACCCTGATGCATGATTCCGAAGGGCAGAATTGAAAGCAAAGCATAGAGCAATGTGCAAACCCCCAGGCCAATAAACGTGGCGGGGCCGATGTCAGACATCTTCTTTGCACGATCTGAAAGGACGACGGCGGCTTCGATGCCAATGAATACCCAGAGCGTTACCAGCATGGTGCTTTTCACCTGGGTAAAAATGCTGCCGAGATGATTCTGCTGGCCCCAGATATCAAAGGTGAATTTTCCACCAGTCATAAAAAAAGCCATAAGGATGAGCGCGAAGCTGATGGTAGTGATGTTCAGGATGCTTGCTAGCACACTGAGTGCGGCGGTACGTTTAACGCCTGAGAGCACGACGCCGAACATAACCCAAATGAGGATCGAGCCGCCGATGATGGATGGCCAGTTCTGGCCATTGCCAAAAACCGGGAAGAAATAGCTCAAAATTTGCATGATCAAAACAGCGAAGGCGACGTTGCCGAAGGCCGAACTAAGCCAGTACCCCCAGGCCATCTGGAAGCCAGCGAATGGGCCAAAGCCCGCGGCCGCATAGGAGTAAATGCCGCCTTTCAGGTCCGGCCTCTTATCCGAGAGGATGCGGAAGCTGTTGGACAGAAAATACATGCCGATGAAAGTCACGACCCAGGCAATGGCAATGGCAACCAAACCCGCGCCGCCAGCCATGTTGGCGGGTAGATTGAAAGAACCGCCACCGATCATCGAGCCTACGACAACGCCGGTTAACAAAATCAGGCCAAGCTTTCGGCTCTCGGGTTGATTGCTGGCGCCTTCCGCGGGGAGTGTGGCTGAAATTGGTTGATCCATGGTAGCCCTCCTTTGGAGGAGGTATAGGCCAACGCTACCCCACAAAAGTTGACTTAAATCATGTTTTCCTAATTTTTGTGACATCGGAAATTTCTTCACCGCACCCTGGATACCGGAGTAAAGCCCGGTGAATAGCCGAATGAAGGATGATGCCATTGTATTACCGTGGCATGACGCAAGAAAATTCCCTCGCGGTACTGAGACAATTCAGGATGAATATCATTCACTACCCCTGTGATGACACATCACTCCGATCTGAATTGACACGAGGGAGCAAAAAATAAGATCTAACAGTTAAGGACGTGACCGCAAAATAGAATCACGCACTTTGATGCGTATCCGGACTAATATATTCTCTCAGTTGTAGTCGTGCGTGGCGAATTGCCCGGTCTGCGTTCGAAATTCTATTGCAAGGTCAAGATATTTGTTGCTCGATCAAGAAATTTGGCTCCGGAGCCAGCAATACCCGGCGCGATGCGCAGGGCAGCGACATAACGGCGCGCGTTTCGGTTTATGGAACAGATGGCAACACGCCGGCATTGGTCCGGCTATCTTCACCGAACCCAATTGCCTCGATAGGTGATGCGTGAAAAAGCCATTTCTACAAGGTGAACCTCCTGCAGATGAATTACGATCGGTTATGCCATGCGGATCATGCCAGGCTCGGGCTCTCGGCATTTGCGGTGTAGTTTCTCATTCCAGCCTCTACCGCCTGGCTGCGTTGGCGAATATTGTCAACATATTGCCGGGTCAGACTTTCATCCAGGAGGGTGCCGCCGCGGACCATTTCCACATTCTAATCGCTGGAAGTGCAAAACTCTACAAACTCCTGCAGGACGGGCGGCGTCAAATCATAGGGTTCGAATTTTCCGGCAGTTTGCTGGGCCTAACTTTTGCAAAGGATTATGCATTCACTGCCGAGGCGATCGCGCCGGTCCGGCTATGCCGGGTCTCACGACGAAGACTTCCTAGCCTTATGAGCGACTGCCGGGAGATAGAGCAGCGTTTGCTTGAGATTGCCGCCTTCGACTTGATCAGCGCCCAGGAGCAAATACTGCTGCTCGGACAGAAAACGGCAATGGAACGTGTGGCATCCTTTTTACTTTTCTTGAGGACGCGCCCACAACCCGTGAACGTCCGGCCGCCACGGCTGCATCTGCCAATGTCACGGAAGGATATCGCGGACTATCTGGGCATGGCCGTCGAGACGATCAGCCGCGCCTTGGCAAAATTAAGAGATCAAGGTGCGATCGCCATACCCAACGCTCATGAGCTGGTGTTCCTTGAGTTGCCCCTGCTTGAAGCGATTGCACATGGAGTCTCCCATCCACACGCTTATCACACTAAGCGACGCGACGCACCAGTTCGCGGGTTAAACGTGCTCCCATCGTTCGCCGCATCGGAGCCTCTTGCAATCCAGGGCCCGACGCAGATCACGGCGGCGTCTTTTGGTCCGATTGATGGAGTTTCGTGAAAACTTGATTTTGGTCAAAGTGGAGCTGGGGGTGATGGCCTAAACCGACGGCGGGTTTGGGCAGGCGGGATCATTCAGGATTATTTGGGCAGGGATAGCAAAACACAGAGTGTTTGAAATACAATGTGCTCTGGAGCTTTCTTGCCAAGCTGGCGAGGAGTTGACGTGCTTGTTGCCTTTATGCCTGTTGCATCTGCGTGCTGCACGCTCTCACCGGTTTTTTGTGTCGCCGACCCCGATGGCCTGCCCTTCCTATCGTTCGAAAGTATTTCGATTCCGTATGGGCCGTCGGCGCTCTAGCTCGAATTTCAGCCTCGTGCCCAACTCAGAAACGGAGACAGCTCCCATGGACAACACCAACAATCTGCTACGCCTGGAACCGGCAGAAAATCTGCCGGTTTCGGCGGCCAGATGGCAGCCGAACAAGGCGATGGCGGCATGGCCAGGGTCGGATATCGCTCAAAAAACCATGGAGTATTGGATTGATGCTTGGCAGCGTTCGATCCTCTTCCTGGATGTGCTTCGCCAGCGCGGCAACGATCATTTCGAGCATGTTGCCCGGAAAGACCCGAATGTCCTCAGCTTCCCGTTCGAGGTTGTTCTCGATGGCCGGCGGTTTGACCGTCCGGTAAACTATTGTCTGACTCGGATCGTTCCGCCCCCAGGGACGACGATCGATCCGCGAAAACGCCCGTTTATTGTCTTCGACCCGCGTGCCGGTCATGGGCCAGGCATTGGCGGCATGAAGCATGATAGTGAGATCGGTGTCGCTCTTAAGGCAGGTCACCCGTGCTATTTTGTCGGCTTTCTTCCCGAACCGATGCCGGGACAGACAATCGAGGATGTCTGCCGTGCCGAAGCAAAATTCGTTGAGCGGGTGGGTGAACTGCATCCCGAAGCCGAGGGCAAACCCTGCCTGATCGGCAATTGCCAAGCGGGATGGCAGATCATGATGATGAGCGCAGCGCACCCGGATCTCGTCGGGCCGATCGTGCTCGCCGGCGCTCCGCTGTCCTACTGGGCGGGTGTACATGGCAAGAACCCGCTGCGATATCTGGGCGGCTTGCTCGGGGGCACTTGGCTGACATCTCTCGCCGGCGATCTCGGGAAAGGGATCTTTGACGGTGCGCTATTGGTCAGCAATTTCGAGAGTATGAACCCGTCGAATACGTACTGGAAGAAGGATTACCATCTCTACTCGAATGTGGATACCGAAGCGGCGCGCTTCCTTGAGTTCGAGAAGTGGTGGGGAAGCCCGATTCTGCTGAACGCCGCTGAAATGCAGTTCATCGCGGATGAGTTGTTCATCGGAAACAAGCTCGCCGGCGGCGAAATCTTCATGTCGGATGGCGTGCGTATCGATCTACGCAATATCAGGTCGCCAATTGTTATTTTCTGTTCCTGGGGTGACGATATCACCCCCCCTCAGCAAGCGTTGGGCTGGGTCCTTGACATCTACAATAATGATGAGGCGCTGGTGATGGGTGGGCAGACGATCGTCTACACCCTGCATCAGAGCATCGGCCATCTTGGCATCTTTGTTTCGGCCAAGGTCGCCACAAAGGAGCATGAAGAATTTACGCTGACCATGGATATGATCGATGCATTGCCGCCGGGTCTCTATGAAGCCGTATTCGTTGAGAAGGATCTGGAGACAGTGCATCCGGAACTCGTCGCCGGGGACTATGTCGTCAAGTTCGAACGGCGCGGCCTGAATGATATTCGGGCGTTCGGCGGTAACGATGCCGAAGACGACCGCCGCTTTGCAAGCGTGGCCCGGTTGTCCGAGATAAATCAGGGCATATACCGGACATTCATGAGCCCGTTCATCAACGCCGTGACGAGCGACCAAAGCGCCGAATGGCTGCGCCGCCTCCATCCGCACCGGGTACGGTTCGAGTTTTTCTCCGACAAGAATCCTTGGGCGCGCATGCTGACAGGGCTGGCGGATAGCGTCCGCGCCAACCGGCAGCCCGTTGCCTCGGACAATCCGCTCCTGTCGCTTCAGGAGTCAGTATCCGGTCAGATCGTCAACGCCTTGGACAAATACGGCAGCATGCGAGACCAGGCGACTGAAGCCTTCTTCCTGAATTTCTATGGCTCTCCTGTCATCCAGGCGATCGTGGGTCTGCGCTCCAACTCGGCAATGGCGGGGTGGCAGATCGGCCGCGACGTAGCGGCCGAGGCGGCGGAACTCAGAAGCCTTGCCGAGCTGGAGTCAAGAATTGAGCAAGGTGGCGTTGTCGAGGCCGGTCTCCGGGCGCTTTTCTATATTGGCGCCAACCGTACGCATGAAACCATCGATGAGCGTCTCTTCGCCACCTTAAGACAGTTGCGGCAGCGCCAGCCGGAGGCCCGCCGGCTCAGCCTGGCTGATTTCAAGAGGATCGTACGGGAGCAATATCTACTGCTGCGATATGACGAGGAGCGCGCGGTCGCAACCATTCCCGCATTATTGCCGGATAATTCGGCCGAACGGCAAGTGGTTCTCGATGCCGTTCGCGAGGCGGCGGAAGCCGCCGGCGATCTGCCGGAAGCGGCCAGGCAACGCTTGTTGCGCATCGAGACGCTGTTCATGGTGGAGGAGGCCGCTCAGGACGCGACCGGCATGAATCCCCCGAAAGCGGAGCGCGTCATTGAGCGCCCCGGGGCCGCCAAACCGCGGGGTAGCGCGAAACCGGCGATGACACCTGGCACCACGCCGATCGGACCGAATAGGAATACCAAATGAACGAGCAGCCGCCGACAAAACACGAGAAATATGAACGCCTCATCGCAAGGGCGAAGGAAGGGCCGCCGACGCCGGTCGCGGTTGCGCATCCCTGCGACCAGACCTCGCTTGAAGGCGCGGTGGATGCCGCCCGCCTGGGATTGATCGCCCCCATCCTCGTCGGGCCGGCGCCGCGTATCCGCTCGGTGGCCGCGGAATTTGGCCTCGACATCTCGGCATTGCCGATCGCCGAAACCGAACATAGCCATGCTTCGGCACAAAAGGCGGTCGAATTGGTCCGCGAGGGCAAGGCGGCAGCGCTGATGAAGGGCAGCCTGCATACCGACGAGCTGATGAGTGCGGTGGTAAAGACCGACGGCGGCCTGCGCACCGGGCGGCGCCTCAGTCATTGCTTCATCATGGATATTCCCGGCCACGCCGATCCGCTGATCATTACCGATGCCGCCGTCAACATCCTGCCGACCCTCGCCGACAAGGTGGATATCCTGCAAAACGCCATCGACCTCGCCCATGTGCTGGGCTTTGCCGAGGTGCGGGTTGCCATTCTGTCGGCTGTCGAGATGGTCAACCCAAAGATACCCTCAACGGTCGAGGCTGGCGCGCTGTGCAAAATGGCTGATCGCGGCCAGATCACTGACGCGATCCTGGACGGCCCTCTTGCGCTCGATAACGCCATCAGCCCGGAAGCGGCGGAGATCAAGCATCTGGCCTCGCCGGTTGCGGGCCGCGCCAATGTCCTGCTGGTGCCGGACCTGGAAGCCGGCAACATGCTTGCGAAAAGCCTCACCTTCCTGGCGAACGCCGATGCGGCTGGGATCGTGCTTGGCGCCCGTGTCCCGGTCATCCTGACCAGCCGGGCGGATTCCGTGTTGTCGCGCCTTGCCTCCTGCGCTGTCGCCTCGCTCATCGCGGCAAGCCGACATGCTGATGCCGGCAAGGCGGTTGCCTGAGCCATGACTGTAACCGACACCGCAACCAATGCCATTGTCGTCGTCAATGCCGGTTCGTCCAGCATCAAATTTTCTCTGTTCGGCGAGGATGGGGTGGATTTGTCCTTGTTCCTCAAGGGCCAGATCGAGGGGCTGTACACAGGAGCGGCTCATTTCGCGGCCCATGACGTCACGGGCCGTCTGGTCTCTGAGGAGCGCTGGAATAACGCGCCGCTCAGTCACGACGACGCCATGCAGTATCTCTTGCAATTCCTGCACGCCCACCGTGGCGGCCGTCATGTTGATGCGGTCGGGCACCGCATCGTGCATGGCGGGACTGAATTCACCGCGCCGGTGCGGCTCGACGCCAAGATCGTTGCGAGGTTGGAGGACTTAACGCCGCTGGCACCGCTGCATCAGCCGCATAATCTTTCGCCGATCCGGACCGTGCTCGGCGTGGCGCCGCAACTCGTTCAGGTCGGTTGTTTCGATACCGCCTTTCATGCGGAGCAGCCGCCTCTGGCCCAGGCTTTCGCACTGCCGGCTGAGATCACCGATCGCGGCATTCGCCGATATGGCTTCCACGGCTTGTCCTACGAATATATCGCATCCGCACTGCCGAAACTTGATGAAAGCCTTGGGCGGGCCAAGGTCATTGTCGCGCATCTGGGAAACGGCGCCAGTATGTGCGCGCTGGATGGCGGCCGGAGCGTTGCCAGCACCATGGGATTTACGGCCGTCGAAGGGCTGCCGATGGGCACCAGGTCGGGAACGCTCGACCCCGGCGTGATCCTCTATCTGCTCGATACGTTGAAGATGAGCTCAAGCGAAATCGAAACCCTGCTCTACCAGCACTCCGGGCTGCTCGGCGTGTCGGGCATTTCCAGCGATATGCGGACGCTGGAGGCGAGCGCGGATCCGCGCGCCCGCCTGGCCATTGACCTCTTCGTCTATCGGATCGGCCGGGAGATCGGCTCGCTCGCCGCGGCACTCGGTGGTCTGGACGCGCTGATCTTCACCGCTGGAATTGGCGAGCACAGCGCCTCGCTGCGCCGGTCGGTCTGCCGGTCAGCCGCATGGCTCGGCGTGGTGCTGGACGAGGCAGCGAACGATGCCGGCACCACCCGCATCAGTACACCCGGAAGTCCTGTATCCGCGTGGGTCGTGCCGACTGATGAGGAATTGATGATCGCACGCCATACCCGCAGGTTGCTCGTGGTAGCTCAACCTCCCCCAATGATGGTGGAATGAATATTCTTACCTGAGGCGGGCCGCGCGAGTTTGATTTTGGCCTTGGCCATAAAGGTCACAATGCCGAGATCAGGCGCCTTCCATAGCCGGCAGGGCATTGATCAATTCGCTGACGAGCCACTGCAAACCGATATCCGCTTCGGCACGCCGATGCCAGACCACCTCGATAGGCACGGCCAACGGTTCATAAGGCAGGTTGAGCATGGTGAGCGCGCCATGCTCAACGGCCAGGCGCGCGAGGCTGAGAGGCAGTGTCGCGACCATATCGGTGAGACGCAGCATCGGCGGTACGGCGGCGTAATGCGGCACGGAGACCGCCACGCGGCCAACCAGGCCCTTTTCGGTGTCACTCATATCGATCAGCATCCGCTCGATCCAGACGCGCCGCCATACCCCGCGATCGTCGAGAAATCCGTCGACGATCATTTCCTCGCTCCCCGTCAGTTCGACGACAATGTGAGGATATGCGAAAAGCCGTTCCGTCGTGACAGCGCCTTCCGTTAGAGGATGCTCCGCCCGTACGACCATCGCCTCTCTTTCCACGAGGACCTTGGTACGGCACATCCGATCCGGCAGGGTGTCGAACCAGCCCACGATGAGATCGATCCGGCTCTCGTCAAGATGGCGAACGACGTCCGTGCGGCTGAAAGGAAAAACGCGTAGATTGATCTGCGGTGCCACCCTGGCCAACCGGGCGACCAAATGGGGAAGAATTGTGATGGCGGCATAATCTGTAGCGGCGATACGGATCGTTCGAACTGCTTCGGACGGGACAAAGGGCTTGGCGCTGATTGCAACATCGATCTGCCCGAGCCCGTCCCGTATACCGGGCGCAAGTTCGAGAGCCCGCGCGGTCGGCTCCATGCCCGTCTCGCCAGGGACGAATAACTCGTCTCCGAGCGCCTGGCGTAGTCGCGACAAAGCATGACTCACGGCCGATGCCGTAACGCAAAGTTCTTGGCTCGCCCCCTTGATGCTCCGGTGTTGAAGCACCGCCTCGAAGACGCGGAAAAGATTCAGGTCGATCCGCCGCATGGTCACGATTTTATTCCCCCAAAGACAACTGAACCATGGGCGCCATACGGCGCTGTAATGGAAAGACGGCGCGAATTTTGCTCCCGAGGGTTTCTAGGCCGTTGGTACGGTTTTGAGAAGTCTCCTCCAAAACAAGCTAACTGCGGGCTCTTGCCGCTTTCAGGACGAAGCCGGCCATTCAATCTGGTATGAGGAAGCAAGTGCTTCCCTTTTGAAAAAAGAAACAAACAGCTTTTGCGATTTTGGGCCGGCAATCGGGTCGGGCTGGTTATCTATCCCGACAATATTCAAGATCACGATGACGCGCCTGCGGTGCTTAAGTCCATCCACGCGCGTTACCTGCAATTGCGGCACGCCTTCGCCGATGGTGGCTATGCAGTGCATGACCCGACGGGACACAAAAAATCTGGAAATCGACTATGCAAATCGTAAAGCGTTTGGACACTGCGGAAGGATTTGACCTCATGCCCGTCGATGGGCCGCCGAGAGAACCTTTGCCTAGCTGACCGATAGCGGCACCGTGCCAAGACCTCCTTGCCTCCTCATCTTCGATCTGGAAGCTTTCATTGAGCCTGGGGACACGCTGAAGGCAAATTTCCACCATGTTGGGATGCAGCAGAGGTGGAGGTTCTTCCGTGCTTTCAAGAAGCAGCTACAGTTCCGTTCAGCTTGGCGCCGCTTGCTCAAATTCGTGATGCCTCACCGGGTTGGGTACAAAATATTTATCGGGTTTAAGTCTTTTCTTGCTTTTAAGGAATTAACGTTTCAATGTACGAAACTATAGCTAGATACAAATTTCTAGCCAAGCGAGAATCCTTGTCAATGCCATAAGGCTTGTATAATCAAGGGAGTAACCAACAAATGACCGCGGAAAACCCGGGCGTCGAAAATCTAACCGATTCTGCCAGTGATGAAATGTCCTTTACCGCGCATGAGCTCAAGCGCGAAACCGGATGGCTCGGCGCCTTTGTCATCGGTCTGGCCGGCACGATTCTTGTTACCGGCATTGCGCCGGTGATGGTCACAACGCTCGGTGCAGCCTGCATCCCGGTAACCGTGGTCATCACACTGAGCGGCTGGTTGTTATGTCTGTTCCTCGCCGAACTGGCCGCGATGATGCCCGACCGTACGGGTGGTGCGCCCTCCTATGCGTATCCCGCCTTTAAGAGCCGTTGGCCAAGATTTTCAAAGCATATCAACGGGGTAACCGCATGGATGTACTGGCTGGGCTGGTTCCCCGTCGGGCCGCTGAACATGATCCTGGCTTCCTTTTACCTTGCGGCATTGTTCGGGCTGAACACCACGGCGGGCATAAACCCGCTCGGTACGCCTATCGCGTACTGGACTCTGGCGATATCGGTCGCCGGCCTGCTGCTGTTTTTCATCCCGGCTTATCTAGGCATCCGCTTTGGTGCGGGCTTCGCCAAAATTCTTGCCGTCCTGTCGATGGTGCCGCTCACCTTCATCGCGATTGCCTGGATATTTTCACCTTCCGTTGTGCATCTGAGCGAATTATCCGGGTTCAAGCATCTTGATGGCACCGGGTTCTTCGCCAGCATGAGTGGCCATAACTGGCTAACTGTCTATATCGCGTATTCCTTCCTCCTCACCTGGAACGTCATCGCGATGGAAGCGGCGGCCTGTTACGTCGGCGAATGCGCCGACCCCGAGCGCGACGCCAAAATAGCTCTCAACCTCGAAGGCGGGTACGGGGTCTTCATCTACACCCTGATCCCAATCGCCTTCGTGGTTGTCCTCGGTGCCAAGGCACTCTCCAACTCGGCGCTGGCCGACCCGCAGACAATTTTCGTGACCTTCGCCAGCAAGCTCTTCCCCGGAGCCGGAACCCTGCTAGATTGGCTGATCGCGGGCATGCTCATCATCGCCCTCGCCCTCTCGGCCCTTAACGCGATCATGGGGTCTGGCAGGGCGCTGTATCAGATGGCGCTGGACGGTGAGTTCCCGCGCTTCTTCCAGAGGCTGAATAAACATGGCGTTCCCGCCAATGCGATGGCCTTCAATGTATTTTGCTCGCTCATCGTGGTTCTCATGGGGGGCGCGGTGCAAATCTACACATTCTCGAATGTCGGCTATACTGCTTCGTTCATCCCTGTTCTCATCGGTTACTTCATTCTCCGCCAAGACAAAAAAGACATGAAACGCCCGTTCAAATTACCTGAATTCATGAAGTGGGTCGCGCTCGCCATGGCGGCATTCTATTTCATCATCTGGTCCTATGGCGGATATGTTTATTCCGAGATGGGCGGCGCGCGGATCTATTACTGGTTGGGCTGGGCGGTGCTGTTCGCTTACCTGCCATTCTACTGGTACCGCACCTATATTGAAAACCCTCGGGTGAATGCTCTGGAGCAATCGACCCAAGCCGCCGGTGAGTAATATTCTCCTGGCTTCCGAGGGAAGGCCGTTTAGCCAGCCAGCCATTGCGCAAGCCGCCGCATTGGCGGGCCGTACTGGCCAAGTCCACATCATTGCTATCGTACGTATCTGGGGAGTGGCTTTGGGCTTCCCCAACCCCTGGCTATTGCCGTCGAAGCAGGAATGGGCGCAGCAGCGTGAGCATGTTGCAGCCGCAATCAACAAATTAGAAGCGCTCGGGCTGGGGGCCCGCGGCAACCTCATCGCTACTCGGAACCCGTCCAAGCGCATCACCGCGGAAGCCGTCCGCCTTGACTGTACCGCCATCGTCATGGCTGCGGATGCACCCAGGCATCAATTTTTTGCCAGCATGTTCTGGTCTCAGGAACCATACCGTGTAAAGCAGAGAACAAAACTCCCCGTGCACCTTGTGCTAGAGGCATCAAGCCCTATCGGTAAGCCCTCAATTGGTGGTTAATGTCCAGGTTGTTACTTCAAGATAGTAAGTTATGTTGCAGTTTCTCATTTCAATACAACATATGGCCGTATACAGGACTTACATTCTCCCAGCACCCGCCTTAATCCGGCTTCGTGCCGGTTTAGGTTCCTACTTTCAAGCTCTTTCAAGCTAGGCCGCCGCATAAGCACGTATTGCCCTCATCCGCGTGGCATTATCCGGACGCAGGATTCATTCCGACCGGAGCATTTAACCATTGGCCGGGAGTTGATGCAGGATGACACCTTCCAACGGATTGGACGGTGCGTCCCATGGCGCCAGGGAGAGGGCTGTTCGTGTCTGTTCATAGCCAGCTTCCCAGCGTTGGTGGATGCTGGCTCCGCTGAAATCGATGTCCTTCAAATGATCCTCGCGGTCGAGCATCGGTGCCTGTAAGCTGACAATATGCATCTTCGTTACGCAACCATATCCAGCCAGTTCACGAACAATGGCAGACGCCTTCTCGGCTTCCGGAACATGCTCCATGAGCTCGTTTATGACATGGCGTAGCTTGTGAATTTGGGCTTGCCGCATGACCTGATTTTGTGAACGGCTGGCAAACTGGATATCCTTCTGGCGCGTGAGAACATCTCTGATGGTTGCCGGTGCGGGGCCCGCCGGATTCCACATATTTACCGAAAAAATCAGCGCGTCATGGCGCGGATGATCGTCGAAGATTGCTTCCAGCGGCGTGTTTGAAAGGATGCCACCGTCCCAATACAGATCCCCATCGATTTGAACTGCGGGAAAGGCGGGGGGAAGGGCGCCTGAGGCCATGACATGATCAATCGTAAATTCGCGGTCCCGGCTATCAAAATAATGCATCTCGCCCGTGCAGACATTCGCGGCACCTACAGATATTCTGGTCGCGCGCCGATTGATCTCATCAAAATCGACGAGTTGCGAGATTACCTTTCGGAGCGGATCGGTTTTGTAGTGACTTGCATTCTCCGCACCCAACGGCCAGACAGTCCCGAATAAAGCTCCGAGATTCGGGCAAAAGAACCCTCCGAGCCCGGTCGTCATCGTCGTCCAATGCGCCAATTGTTCGCCGCCGGGAAGTGCCGCCATCCAGTTAAGATACGGTGCGTACTCGACCCGCTGCCAGAACTCTCGAAGCCGGGTGAGGCGGCTCTCGACCTTGTTGCCGGCGATCAAGCCCGCATTAATTGCACCGATCGAGGTGCCTATTACCCAATCTGGTTCCAGCCCCGCTTCGTGCAAAGCCTGGTAGACGCCTGCCTGATAAGCTCCGAGCGCCCCGCCGCCCTGCAAGACGAGGATGATCTGTTTGCGCGGTCCTGTCTCTGAGTTGCTCATGGTCTCTCCTGCCTTTAAAACAGAATAACGCTATCCTCGGCCAGTTTCCTGTTGCGAAGGATGTGGGCCGCGATTTTATTGCACAGCGGAGCCGCCGGGACCGCAAACGAGAACCATGCTATTGGTTGCAACAGTGTCAGTGGTCTTGATGACGCAGATATTATGGGACCGCCTCATGTCACGGCCAAAAGCCTGAGATGCCGCTGGCGGAAGCTTGATCTCCATCATCACGTCGCCATTTGGCATCATCACGGCACTGACGGTGCCATTGACAGGTACAGTCTGGTCGGTCCGCGCAAAAACGGGGCCTGTGGATATCAAGCCAAGACAGAGAGCGGTTGAAAAATAAACAAATTTCATGCCAGGATTTCCTTGAAGGTGGCTCTGCGCAATACGGAAACACAGGCAATTATCGCCATCTTGCCGTATAATTCCAATGCCGTTTGAGCATCGTTTCTATACGGTCTTGAACGATACGAATTAGGAAAACCCGCAAGCCGGGGATGCGTTACCCAGACGCGGTCAGCAGGATTTGACTGCCGGCCTGAGTCTCGAACAAGCAGTGTGCGGCAATGGCCTGATGGATATTTCGTACCAGCGTGATTGAGATGCCTAGGTCACATAGCTTATGTCGAGATGGATTATATTGGGCTGGACGGTTTGCGGTGCTGACGTACGACGTCCCGAGGCCAGGTGTTTGATCCCAGACTTTACTGGTGCGATCTTTTCTTCTGAGTGGAAGGAGACATTATGGTCCAGGTTTTACATCGACGCGCCACGACGACAGCGGTGGTCCGTCGAGCGATACAGCATAGTCAAGAGAGCCTGAGGGTTCTGGCGGCGCGCTACAGGATCAACCAAAAGACCGTAGCGAAGTGGGCGAAACCGACGGCGGTTACTGATCTGCCGACTGGCCCGCGGGATGCCAAGTCCACGGTGCTTTCGGTTGATGAGGAAGCGATCATCGTTGCCTTCCGCCGACACACGCTGTTGCCGCTCGACGACTGCCTTTACTCATTGCAGGCCACCATCCCGCACCTGACTCGCTCCTCATTGCATCGCTGTCTGCGGCGCTACGGCATCAGCCGCCTGCCGGACATCGAAGACGACAAGCCCGCGAAGAAAAACTACCCCATCGGCTTCTTCCACATCGACATCACCGAAGTTCATACCGCCGAGGGCAAGCTCTCCCTCTTTGTTGCCATCGACCGCACCAGCAAGTTCGCCTTCATGCAGCTTGTCAAGCCCGCCAACCGCGTCACGGCCTCGGCCTTCCTCGAAGCCCTGATTGCCGCCGTGCCCTACAAAATCCATACCGTGCTTACCGATAACGGCATCCAGTTCCGCCTGCCCCCGCGCCACGCCAATGGGCCAACCGCACGTTATGTCACTCACATGTTCGACATGCGCTGCCAGGAAAACGGTATCGAGCACCGATTCACCAAGATCAATCATCCTTGGACCAATGGCCAGGTCGAACGAATGAGCCGAACCATCAAATCAAACGCTACCATTAAGACAACCAAAGGCCCGCTCAAACAGCACCTCGACGACTTTGTCTCAGCTTATAATTTCGGCCGCCGTCTCAAAACGCTCAAGGGCCTCACCCCATACGAATTCATCTGAAAACGCTGGGACTAGACAACGCAGAACTTCAACCAGACGGCTCACTACAGGGCAGATCAGCTTCCATAATGGCAACGAGCGTTCATTCATCACCCAAAAATGGGCTTTTTCAAAGGCTTGCTAAACGTCGTTGTGAAAGATGGTTGATGAAGCGTCACGTTCCGAAACCATTACTTTGTTGTCATTTGTGGTCTCGCCGGTTTACCGGTCCCTCGTAAATATTAAGGGGCGGGCATGTCGACAATCGGCGGGGTAATTTCAACTCCAGTTACAATTACCATTACCGAATCGCCTTCGGCCGGCACTTACGCGAACCCGCTCACAATTACGTCAGACGGCAAGGTAGCGCCCATCACCAGCAGCTATACCGGGCTGTACGGCCCGGCCACGAATGGCACGCTGACCATCCTAAATGATGGGCTCGTCGCCGGCGGGCACGGGGCGAATGGCAATTTTGGTTATGCGGGATGGGATGGCGGGATTGCCATCGATCTGCTGGCCATGGCCACGCTTACCAATGACAGTACGATTGCCGGTGCGGATGCCGGCTATGGCGGCAATGGTCTTCCCGGCGGCGGCGGCGGGCAGGCCGGCGGCAATGGCGGAGCCGCGGTCCTGTTCAGTGCCGGCGCGCTGTCCAACAGCGGCACCATCACCGGGGGGAATGGCGGCAATGCCGGCAATGGCGGGGCGGGCAGCAATAGCGGCTCTGGTTACGGGGCCGGTAATGGCGCCAACGGCGGCACTGGCGGCAGCGCGGGGGTGGCCGTCAGCGTCAGTGGCAGCGCCAGCATCAGCAACGTCGGGCTGATTCGCGGCGGCAGCGGCGGGGCCGGTGGCTTGGGCGGCAATGCCGGTTATGGCGGCATCTCTGACCCTACACATGCCGGCCCGGGCGGCAATGGTGCCGCCGGGGCCGGCGGTGTTTTGCTGGGTGTGGGCTCGACCGTGACGAATACCGGCGAGATTGCCGGCGGCGCGGGCGGGGCCGGCGGCGGGCGGGGCCAGGTGGTGGACGGCTATTACGGCTATTACGGCGCCGGCGGCGTGGGCGGCGTGGGCATTGGGCTCAGCGCCAATGGTAGCGTAACGAACCACGGCACAATTATCGGCGGCGCCGCTGGGGCGGTGGGTGCGGGCATCACAGTTGAGCCCTCCCCCCCTGGTGCGGCCGCCGGGGGGGATGCGGTTTCGCTGGGGGTGAACGGCACTGTCAATAATTACCAGAGCATTATCGGCGGACAGGGCGGAGCGGGACAGGGGACCGACCCCGGCGGGGTGGGCGGGGCTAGCGTTTACCTGGCGGCCAATGGCGAGATTGCGAATAGCGGGACGATCATCGGCGGGGCGGGTGGCGAGGACGAAGGGTATCAGGGCGCCGGCGGTACAGGGGTTGTGCTCGGGGCCAATGGCACGCTGACCAACAAGGGGATGATTGCCGGCGGCGCCAGCACCGGACATGGCGGCCCAAACAGCGCCTATAGCGGCGGCAAAGGCGGCGGCACGGGTGTCACGCTCGATGGCGGCGACTATATGACGAACAGCGGCACGATTACCGGCGGCGATGGCGGCAGCGCCTTTTTTGGCGGGAACGGCGGCGGCACCGGTGTTTCCAGCGGCGGGACGGCGGTGGCCATTGTGAATACCGGCCTAATATCCGGCGGCGATGGTGTAACCGGCGCGCTCGAGAAAAATATATATGCGACCGAGGGCAGCAGGGGCGGCACGGGCATTTTTCTTGATAATGACGGCGACACATTCACGAACCGTGGGATGGTGCAGGGCGGCGCGGGCGGCGCGGGCGCCCCCGGGTATGTAGGGCAAGTGACACTTCAGCTTAATCCTTACGGCGCCGTCGGCGGGGCCGGCGGCACGGGCGCGATTGTTGAAGGGCAGGTCTCCATCACGAACAGCGCGACGATTATCGGCGGTGCGGGCGCGGCCGGCGGCATGGGAGGCCTGATCTTCAACGAAGCGGATATAGATATTCACTTTTGGGGCGCGGGCGGCGATGGTGGCGTGGGTGGCACGGGGGTTTCCCTGAGTGGCGCCGCGACCGCCGTGAATGACGGGCTGATCATGGGCGGTGCGGGCGGCGCCGGTGGCAATAGCAACGGGCACTATGGCTATCATGCGAGTGGCGGGAACGGCGCTTCGGGCGGTAACGGTATGTGGCTCGGCGGCAGCGCCGATGTCACTAACAACGGAACGATTATCGCGGGTGCCGGCGGGGCGGCCGGCGATGGCGCCCCCTCAGGCGGCGCAGGCAACGGCGGCGTGGGATTCTGGCTGGATGGCACCGGCACGCTCGAAAATAACGCGAACATCACCGGTGGCGTTGGGGGCACGGGCGGGGCCGGGCTTGCGCTCAACGGCGACGGCCTGGCCGTGAACAACGCGTTGATGACCGGCGGCGCTGGCAGCACGGGCGGGGCGGGTGTTACGCTCCGCAACGGCACATTTGAGAATAACGGCACCATTATGGGCGGCGCCGGGGAGGCGAGCGGCGATGGCGCCTATATCGACGGCGGGCTGCTAATCAACAGGGGCATCGTCGAGGCGGGCGTGGGCGGCACGCTTGGCAATGGTGATGCGGTAAGATTTGGCGGCACCGCCAGTACGCTGGAAATATTCAACGGCACGCTGATAACCGGCGCCGTGGCGGCCAATGCCGCGGCCGGGGATACGCTGCTGCTGGGCTCCAGCGGCACGGCGGAGATGCTGGACAATATCGGCACGCAATACACGGATTTTGACACCTTTGCCTTTGGCGCCGGTGCCAGCTGGGAGATTGGCGGGACCTATACGGCATTCAGCGGCAACGAGATGATCGAGGGTTTTGCCACCGCCGATACGATTACACTGGAAGGCTATACGGCGACCGGATTTTATTACGCGACCGGCACAGGCCTTCTGCTGAATGATGGGTCGTCTTCGATCATCCTTGATATAACAGGAAATTTTGAGACAAGTGATTTTACCGTGACCACTTTTGCCGGCGGGGTACTGGTGCAGGCCGCGGCCCTGGTGAATGGTGTGACGATTATGCGGGAGCACGATGTGGCGAAGGTATTCAGCTATTATCATGTGGAGTTAGCAACGCATGAATTGCTACTGGCCGAGGGGGCGCTTGCGGAGAGTTTCGTGGATAATATTGACAGGATGAGTTTTGCGAATTGGCCGGAGCGCGTGGCACCGGAGTTACCGATTACGGAAATGCTCTACCCGCGGGTAAAATCGCGGCGGCAGGTGCCGGTGAGGTTGCGGAAGTGGCTGGCGGCGGGGGAGAGGCTGGCTGGGTAGGGGGGAGTGGTGGGGTGCGCGCACACCCCACGCTTGCTTGCTACCGAGGCCGCATTGCGCCCATACCGTTGATTTAGTCGGGCGAATTGGCGCGCCCCTCTCTGGCCGATTGGCTGTTTCTCATCTTAGAAAGCCGCAGCGCCCATGTTCCCGCGTTCATGGCGCGGCGGCTTGGCCTATGCAGTCGCTGGCACCATGCCGCTGGTTTTTAGCGGCCTGAGCTTTGCCAGTTTTCGCAGGTTCTGGGCAGTTGCGGCGAGCAGGAACTCGTCCTGGGTACCTGATGGTCCTCTCAGGCGCAATCTACTTAAATGCAGAATACGCTTCAGGTGGGCGAAGAGCATTTCAACTTTCTTCCGGCGATGCCGATTCCGCTCATAGGCCGGTGTCTTTGCGATGGCACGTGCCACATCCCGGCTGTCTTCGTTTAAATCGCGCGGAATTTTGCGGGCCGGCGCGGTAGCGGCTGCAGCCATCCTTATCCACGCCCGTCCGGGGCGTGGCATAGGTCCTGTGGTATTGGACGAGTTCTTTACCTTCTGGACAAATGTAGCGGTTATTCTCGCCATCCCAGGTGAAGTCCTCGCGTGACCAGGTGCCATCGGTGCGTTGTGACTTGCCGAAGACCGGGATGTGCGGCGCGATCTGCTTTTCCTTCACCAGCCAGGCAAGGTTCGAGGCCGAACCATAGGCGCTGTCAGCAGCCACCCACTCAGGCTGTAACCCCCATCGTGCTTCTACCCGATCCAACATGGTGCGCGATGCGCCGACCTCGGCTTGACGGATCGCGCGGGTGGCCTCGACGTCAAGAATGACGGCGTTCTCAGTGTCCATCAGATAGTTGGTGGCGTAGGCGAAGAAGGCTGTCCCCTTGAGCGCGCCGGTCCACTGAGAGGCCGGGTCACTCGAGGAAATGAATTTTGTCGTGACCTCGGATGCTGCCCCAAACGCGGCATCATCAAGCTTGGCCAAATATTCCTGCACGGCTCGCACCGCTTCGCCTTTTGCCGCAAGCGGATCGTAATGATCGCCCGGGACAGAACGTTGCGGGTTCGCATCTGCGGCGATCAGGCTGGCATCCGCGGCGAAGCCTTCACCGCCGACCAGTCCCTCGGCGAGACAACGGGCGACAATGCTCTCGAAAAGGCGCCGCAGGATGTCGCTGACCCTGAACCGTCCGTGCCGGTTGCGCGAAAAGGTCGAGTGATCCGGGACCTTGCCATTCAGACCGAGGCGGCAGAACCAGCGATAGGCGAGGTTCAGATGCACCTCCTCACACAGCCGCCGTTCAGACCTGATCCCCATGCAATAGCCAATGACCAGAATCCGGATCATCAAATCCGGGTCAATCGATGGCCGCCGATGGTGCTGTAAAATGGGGCAAGTTCGATGCGCAGTGAGGAAAGATCAAGAAACCGGTCGATACCACGTAGTATGTGATCAGCGGGAACATGGTCCTCAAGCCGGAAGTCGTAAAACAGCTGCGGCGGTGCCTCCTGCCTGCCCATCATCGCCCTGCCTCCTCAGTGCGCTCAGGCAAATGAATCACGGCCGCAGCCGCAGGGCAACGAAAAGCACGCCTTTTTCAACAATATCCGCCCATTTACGCCGTTCCCGAGACCTGGGTGGCGACCCAAAAGCCGCCGTTTCATGGGCCTGGTTTTCGATATTCAAGAATTTCGTGGCGCTCAACCCCGGAGACGCAAGTACCGAGCAGGGCTCCCGAAGTAGGCCTCGAACCTACAACCAAGCGACCACTCAAGAGCCGCTTATAGGGCCGGTAAAGACGGATTTAGCTTCTCGGCCGCCGCCTTGCGCTCGCTGTAACGATCGACGAGATAATCCGCCCGATCGCGCAGCAGCAAGGTGAAGCGCACCAGCTCCTCCATCACATCAACAACGCGGTCATAGAGCGCGCCCGGCAACATTCGGTTGGTCTCATCGAATTGCTTGTAGGCCATCGGCACACTCGATTGATTGGGGATGGTGAACATACGCATCCAGCGCCCCAGGAGCCGCAGCGTGTTCACCGCGTTGAAGCTCTGCGACCCGCCGCTGACTTGCATCACGGCCAGCGTACGGCCTTGTGTTGGCCGTACAGAGCCAAGCTCCAGCGGCAGCCAATCAATCTGATTTTTGAAAACGCCAGTTATTGCCCCGTGCGTTTCGGGGCTGCACCAGACCTGCCCCTCAGACCAGAGCGACAATGCCTGCAGCTCTTGTACCTTGGGATGATCGGCCGTGGTGCTGTTCGCCACGGGCAAATCGCGCGGGTCGAAAATTTTCACCTCAGCCCCGAAGGTGACGAGCAGGCGCGCGGCTTCCTCAACCAGCAACCGAGAGAAGGAGCGTTCTCGCAAAGAGCCATAGAGCAACAAAATACGCGGCGGGTGATTGTTGCGCTCGACCGGCTCCAGCTTGGTGAAATCCGGAGGGAGCAGGAGGTCCCGTCGTAATGCTGGTAGCTTTTCATCTGGGAGAGAGCCGTCGCGCATTAGCTTGGCCGTGCGGCAACGCGCTCGCCGTCTTCTTTAATGAAGTCGTGGGGCAATGGCTTTTCCAGTATTTCCAGCACTACGTCCGAAGGGCGGCATAGCCTCACGCCTTTGGAGGTAACGACGATCGGCCGGTTGATGAGTATAGGGTGCGCCATCATGAAATCGAGCAATTCGTCATCGCTCCATTTGGCATCGCCCAGGCCAAGCTCGGCATAGGGCGTGCCCTTTTCACGCAGCAGGGCGCGCACCGGAATCCCCATCGCCGCGATCAGTTCGCACAGCTTTTTGCGGCTGGGCGGCGTTTTGAGATATTCGATGATGGTAGGCTCCTCACCCGTCGCGCGTATCATCGCCAGGGTGTTGCGGGACGTGCCGCAATCGGGGTTGTGGTAGATCGTGGTGGTCATAGTTTGGCTTCCTCTGGCATTGGCGCAGCGGACATGGCGGATTCGCGCAGCAGCCAGCCCATCACGGCAAGGCCGCACAATGCGCCAATAATCTCTGCGATGATGAACCCCGGTAGGTCGATGGGCCGGATTCCGGAGAATGTATTGGTGAAAGATCGTGCGATGGCCACCGCAGGATTGGCAAAGGAGGTAGAGGCGGTGAACCAGTAGGCTGCCGTGATATACAGCCCGACCAGCCAGGGCACGGCATGCTGAGTGAATTTTATCCCGGCCAAAATGGTTGCAATCAATCCGAATGTCGCCACGAACTCGGCAAACCATTGTGCGCCACCGGCACGTATATGCGTCGATTGCTGGAGCAAGGGCAACGCAAACATGGCATGCGCCACCATCATGCCCACGATGCCGCCCACGATTTGTGCCATGGCATAGAGCGCCGTTTCATAAGCGGACAAATCGCGCTTCAAAAAAAACACCAGCGAGACAGCGGGGTTGAAATGCGCCCCGGAAATGGGGCCAAACAAAGTGATGAGCACGACAAGAATTGCCCCGGTCGCCAGCGTATTGGCCAGTAGAGCGAGTGCCACATCATGCGTCAGCGTCTGGGCCATGATTCCGGAGCCAACCACGGTTGCAACCAGCAATCCCGTGCCGAGCGCCTCGGCAGCCAGGCGCCGTGCAAGATTATAATTTTGCATCAAGATACCTTGGGATAGTCTGTGGAAGCAGAATAGCCTGTGGACGCGCCGGGCAGATGCCCGATCTCGCGCAGTTTGGCACTCAGCGCCAGCTGGCCGATGCTGCGCAGAGGCAGGCTCAAAAACACGCTGATGCGGTTTTTCAGATAGCGGAAAGCCAGCACACAGGCTGCCTCTTTCTGGATGTCGGTGCCAACCACCGCAGCGGGATCCTCGATGCCCCAATGCGCCGTCATCGGCTGGCCCGGCCAGACGGGGCAAATTTCACCGGCGGCATTGTCGCAGACGGTGAAAACAAAATCCATGACCGGCGCGCCAGGTGCGGCAAACTCATCCCACGGCTTCGAGTGCAGCCCGTCAACAGGATAGCCGTAACTATCCAACACCTTCAGCGCGAACGGGTTGACCGCGCCCTTGGGGTGGCTGCCGGCAGAGAAGGCACGAAAATGCCCGGCACCGTCTTTGTTCAAAATGGCTTCCGCCATGATCGAGCGGGCGGAATTGCCGGTGCACAGAAACAGGACGTTATAAACATGGTCAGACATTCGTATCCTCCTTGACAGGGCAACAGGGGATAAGCTCGGTGATAAGGGGAGCGCATAGTTCCGGTTTGCTGCCGCAACATTCTGAGGCAAGGAACAGAGTTAACGCCCGTAGCCTGTCGAGGCTGGCGCGGTAAATGACCGAGCGGCTTTGCCGCTCAGACTGAACCAGCCCGGCACGGGCCAAAATCGTCAGATGCGTGGACATGGTATTTTGCGGCACAGCGAGTTGGCGGGCAATTTCACCGGCGGGTAAGCCGTCAGGTTCGTGGCACACAAGCAAGCGGAAACAATCCAGCCGCGTGTTCTGCGCCAAGGCGCCCAGAGCGAGGATGGCAGCTTCATTATCCATAAATCGAGAATAACAGAAATATTGCGCTATTGGCAAGATGTCATTTTCAGAACTAGCTATTTGGTCCCCTTCTTTGACCCGCAAAGCGAACGCCACACGGCCTTGTGTGGCTCCACCGCCGGGCGCCAAAATCATAAAAATAGCCTCAATCCTGGAAATACGAGGCGGACACAGCCTTGAGAGGGCGGGCTTCAACCTCGTAAGAACCGCCCCCGCCGTCATGAATTCTTAATTTCGCCATTCAGCGAAATACTGGTAGCGAGCTCCCGTTATGCTTGAAACCTTTGAAATTGTCAGTAAGGCAGCGGCGGACCCAAGCCGCATCCGCATCATCAAGCTCCTTGAGCATGGGGAACTTTGCGTTTGCCAGATCACGACGGTGATGGGCCTAGCCCCCGCGACTATTTCAAAACATCTGGCCAACCTTAAAGCCGCTGGACTGGTGCAGCAGCGGCGGGATGGCACCTGGATCTATTACCGTCTCGCCGAGCGCCAGTTGAATCCCTACGCGCAAGCATTCCTCGGCTTGGTGGCCAGCGTAATGGCCGATGATCCAACCATTGCAGAGGATCGGCGGTTATTGGGCATCGTCAATGACGTGCCGCTCCAAAGCCTGTGCACTCAAGGGCGAGCGGCATTGCCATCCCAAGTGCCCCCTGGCGCCGCAACGGCTTCACTCCTCCCCTCCCTCTAAGCCCAAGAACGATTATGTCCGAAACAACCACCAACATTCTGATTCTCTGCACCGGCAACAGCGCGCGTAGCGTGCTGGCCGAAGCGCTGATCAATGATCTTGGTTCTGGCCGCTACAAAGCGTTTAGCGCGGGCAGCAACCCCACGAGCCAAGTGAACCCGTTGACCTTGGAAGTTTTGCGGGAAAAGGGCCATGCCATCGACGGGTACCGTTCCAAATCATGGGATGAATTCGCGGTGCCAGATGCCCCCAAGATGGACTTGGTCATCACCGTTTGCGATAACGCCGCCGGCGAAATGTGCCCCATTTGGCCGGGCCATCCGTCCAAGCTCCATATCGGCTTTCCTGATCCCGCTGCCGCCGAGGGCACACAAGACGAACGTCTGGCGGTATTCCGCGACGTTTACGAGCAAATCGAAGCCAAAGTCCGGCGGTTGATCGAGTTGGGCGCGGAGCGCGCGCATGAGGTCTAACTCCTTGCTGCCATATTCCCGTCTCGTGCCGCCGGTTGAACAGCAATGCTGAACAATCACAGAAAAGTCCTTATCCTTGGCTACGGCCCCGCAGGCTACGCCGCTGCCATCTATGCGGCGCGCGCCAATTTGGCACCGCTCCAGGTGGCAGGATTGCGGCCGGGCGGCCAGCTCACCATCACGACTGAGGTCGAGAACTACCCCGGCTTTGCGGAGGCCATTCAAGGCCCATGGCTGATGGAGCAGATGCAAAAACAGGCGGAGCATGTCGGCACCCGGTTTGTACAGGACATGATCGTGAGCATCGATCTGTCCAAACGCCCTTTCGTGGCAACCGGCGATTCCGGTGCCGTGTACTCTGGTGATACGCTGATTATCGCAACGGGGGCTTCGGCGCGCTGGCTGGGGATTGAGAGCGAAGAAAAATTCCGTGGTTTCGGTGTCTCTGCTTGCGCCACTTGTGACGGCTTCTTCTTCCGCAAGAAACAGGTCGCGGTGGTTGGCGGCGGCAATTCGGCCGTGGAGGAAGCCATTTACCTAGCGGGCTTGGCGGCCAAGGTCACACTCATTCATCGTCGCTCATCGCTGAGGGCGGAAAAGATCAGCCAGGACCGGCTGTTTTCTTTACCAAACGTCTCGGTCATCCGGAACAGCGTTGTAGAGGAAATTCTCGGCGAGGAAACACTGCCTGGTGTGAACCGTATACGCCTGCGGAATCTCAACACTGGTGAAGTATCAGAATTGACTGTCGATGGGCTATTTGTTGCGATTAGCCATGATCCCAACACCAGTCTTTTCAAAGGGCAGTTGACAATGGATGATGAAGGATACATCCTCACCAAAGCTGGGACGACGCAGACAAGCATCCCTGATGTGTTTGCCGCGGGTGATGTGCAGGACAAGATTTACCGGCAGGCCGTAACCGCCGCCGGCACCGGATGCATGAGTGCGCTCGATGCTGAGCGATTTTTAACCCACAAGCATGAGAGTTTCACGACAGAGGCGATGCCAGTGGTATGATTTAGGTTGTTTTGTGGGACGCAGCCAACCTTTAGATCATCAAAGATTTGAACCTCATTGGTCAAGATTATTGACGATCAGATCTTGCTCGCCCAGCATATTTCCATGAAACTCGAAAAAGCAGCTCACCAACTAAGTGTTTAGTCCCGGCATTTTCTGGAGCGGGTTTAGGATGAATTGTTCTGGTTCTTCTGTCCAGCATTTGCAGATGAATTCATATGGTGTGAGGCCCTTGAGGGTCTTGAGTTTGCGGCCGAAATTATAGGCTGAGACGAAGTCATTGAGATGCTGGGTGAGCTGCTCATGGCTATCGTAATGATAGCGCTTGACGGTGGCTTCCTTGATGGTGCGGTTCATTCGTTCGACCTGGCCGTTGGTCCAGGGATGGTTGGGTTTAGTTAAGCGGTGCTCGATGCCATGGCCTGCGCACGCCCGGTCGAAGGGGTGGCCGCGCCATTGGGCCGTGGGTCCGGTGCGGTTCTTTGGGATATCGGCAAATTGGATGCCGTTATCGGTGAGAATGGTATGTATTTTATAGGGTACAGCCTTGATGAGGTTGTGCAGAAACTCCACTGCAATGAGCGTGTTGGCTTTCTGATGCAACTGAGCGAAGGCGAATTTGCTGGTGCGGTCGATGGCGACAAAAAGGTAGAGCTTGCCCTCGGCCGTCTGGACCTCGGCAATGTCGATGTGAAAGAAGCCGATGGGATAGGATCTGAACCTTTGCCCTGCCGGTTTGTCGCCTGCGACATCTGGTAAGCGGCTGATGCCGTGGCGCTGTAGGCAGCGATGCAATGAAGAACGGCTCAAATGGGGGATGGTTGCCTGCAAGGTGTAGAGGCAGTCATCGAGCGGCAGCAGTGTGTGCCGACGGAAGGCGACGATGATGGCCTCTTCCTCAGCTGAGAGCAACGTGGATTTGGCATCCCTAGGACCGGTTGGCAGGTCGGCAACCGAGCTTCGCTGCTTCCACTTCGCCACGGTCTTCTGGTTGATCCCGTAGCGCGCCGCCAGAACCCTCAGGCTCTCTTGACTATGCTGTATCGCTCGACGGACCGCCGCCGTCGTCGTGGCGCGCGCGTGTAAAACCTGGACCATAGTGCCTCCTTCCAATCAGAAGAAAATATCGCACCAGTAAAATCCGGGATCAAACACCTAGGGCAACCGCAAGCCGAGATCGATGAAAGGCAGGCTTCTGCTGCGGCAAAGCTAATGGAGGCTTTGAAAGATACACCAAACGCAGCAATTCAAGTCGGGTCTATTCTACTAATAAAGCGATTGACCGATGCCGGCTCCACCATACAAATCAGAACATTGACTCCAACCGAATTGATGCATTTAGAGAATAATCAAGCGTTTTTGATGTCTCCTGAAAATGTACTCCAACGGCTTTCCGATACTTGTCGATCCGGAGATCAGCGGCACGAATTGGATTCGTTAAATCACGAAAACGGTTATTTGAGAGGTAATGGGGGTGGCCGAGAAACGGGAGACTCAGAGCTGCCGCAAGGGCTCGCGTCTCTTCAACACGACCCGAAATTACTCGGGCATACCCCGGACAGCAAACAAGACAAACGAGTATGAGCATGAAAAGGGGGAGATGACCTCAAAGGGAGGCCATCCCATATAGTTCGATAGACTTATGTCTGCTTTTCTCGCCATTGTCCCAAAAGCCGATATTCTGCTTTCGGCCCCTTATAGCCATTGTTAGCCCCTCTTTTTTGGCTCCGAAAACAAGCAAAAACAATTGATTATATTTGACTTTTTTGTTTTGATTTGTTATATATTTATTTGCAAATTCTTTCCATCACTGGCTCGCGCGGCACCCAGACAGGCTTTCAGCCCTGGGTGAGCGCTCTGATCTGCGCGCCTGATGGCCATTACGGCCTCTGTCCGCCGCAGCCAGCTATTTTTCCAAGGATGAATTCATGACTGAAGACACCCAGCCTGGCGCGAACCGTGAGGTTCCGTCCGATAAACCAACGCGCGCCCGTAAAGGGCAAGCGGGCAAGGATTCCGCGGAGGCAAAACGCCTCAGAGCCGCACTCTTTGCCGCCCTTAAAAGAACAGGCCTCAACCTCACGGAGATCGCAAAAAGATGCGGCCGTGAGAATGCCAACCTACTCTACAATTTGAAGAACGGGCATAGCGACACCTTGTCCATTCACACCTACCTGGCTCTGGCGCGGCACTTGAACCTGCCGATTACCGAATTGCTCGGCATACAAGACCGTAAGCCGACCAGAGCGGCATCCGAACCACGGCGCGCTCGCCGGGCAGACCTACGCCGAGGCCGTGCGCGATATTGTCGCGCTGCGGATGCAGGCGGAGATGTTCCGGCACGCCATCCAGCATGGCTTGACGGCAATGGCCGCCTTGCTGCAGCGCCAGGTCGTGGAACAGCCCCCGCTCTCCGACCCGGAGTTCCGGTTCAACCTGACCCACGACGTGGTCATCGCCTTGACCGCGATGGAACAGATCAACCAGCACGCCAAGGCGTTGGTTGACGCCATCGAAGAGACGATGCCGCCCAAGCCCTTGCCGGCACGGTCCTAGCCTTTCGCCCCGATCTGCTTTTTGCAGTCGGGGCGTTTGGCGTTTGTGCCCCCTTTTTCGGGGGCGGACACCATTATTGTCTTGACCGGCTGTCTGGTCGCCATAGGCTGAGAGCCCGAGGCAGGAGCCCACCATGTCAAAACGTGCCGTGCTTTACGCCCGTTATTCCAGCGATATGCAGCGCGACGCCTCAATCGAGGACCAACTCCGGGTCTGCCGGGATCATGCGGCCACCCAGGGCTGGCGCGTCACCGACAGCTATACCGACCGGGCCATTTCCGGGGCGTCCTTGATGCGCCCTGGCATCCAGGCGCTGCTGCAGGATGCGATGCAGGGGCAGTTTGAGATCGTGCTGGCGGAAGCTTTGGACCGGATCAGCCGTGACCAAGCCGACATCGCCGCGATCTATAAAC
Source organism: uncultured Pseudomonadota bacterium (assembly GCA_963794625.1). GTDB lineage: Bacteria > Pseudomonadota > Alphaproteobacteria > Acetobacterales > Acetobacteraceae > Acidocella. The sequence goes on along the minus strand of CAWCEU010000007.1, from coordinate 271,592 downwards.
AGCTGCAATTCGCCGGGGTGCAGATCGTCACCCGCGCCGAAGGCGAGATCTCGGAACTTCATATCGGGCTGAAGGGAACAATGAACGCCCTGTTCCTCAAGGACCTCGCCGCCAAAACCCATCGCGGCCTGCGCGGCCGCATCGAGGCCGGCAAATCCGCTGGCGGGCTGTGCTATGGCTATTCGATCCCCCGGCACGTCAAGGAAGACGGCAGCTTGAGCACCGGCGAGCGCCAGATTAACCCGGCCGAAGCCGAGATTGTCCGCCGCATCTTCCGGGATTTTGCAACGGGCAAATCCCCCCGGCAAATTGCCATCGAGCTAAATAATGAAGGTCGCCCTGCTCCTGGCGGCAATGGCTGGGGACAGTCGACCATCAACGGCAATGCCGAGCGCGGGACCGGTGTCCTGAACAACGAACTCTACATTGGCCGGCTGGTCTGGAACCGGCTCAAATACGTCAAGGACCCCAGCAACGGTAAGCGCGTCTCCCGGCTGAACCCGCCCGAAGCGTGGATGAGCAAAGAAGTCCCTGAATTGCGGATCATCGAGAACGAGCTCTGGCAGGCCGTGAAGGACCGCCAGAACGGCTCACGGCAACGCACGGCCAAGACCGCCAAGGCCGCCCTGAGCCCTCAGCAGGTCGGCTTCTGGAGCCACCAGCGTCCCAAGCATCTGCTCACCGGCCTGGCCCGCTGCGGCTGCTGTGGTGGCGGCTATACCAAGATCAGCGCCACGCTGTTCGGCTGTGCCACCAGCAGGAACAAGGGCACCTGCGACAACCGGCTGAACATCCGCGTCGAGGCGCTGGACGAGATCGTCCTCTCCGGCCTGAAGGGGCGGCTTATGGATCCAGGCATCTATGAGGAATTCCTCAAGGGCTTCATCGCCGAGCGCAATACCATCCTGGCCCAGCGCAACGCCCAATATATTTCAGCCGAAGCAGAGCTGGCCAAACTGAAGGCCCGGCAGAAGGTGCTGATTCAGGCCCTAGCCGACGGCATCCCGGCCCGAACCGTCAAGGATGAGATGATCGCCCTGGAAGCCCGGGAAGACGAACTCGCCGCCTTGCTCGCCAACCGCCCAGCCGAAGAACCTGTTTTGCATCCCAACCTGGCGACGATCTACAGGGACAAGGTCGCGGCTTTGCATAAGGACGAGGCCTTCAGCATCATCCGCGGCCTGATCGAAGAGGTCCGGCTGGTTCCGGAGAACGGCGAATTACGGGTTGAGATTCGCGGCGCTTTGGCCGGCATCTTAGCTTTGGGCGCCCAAAACACAAAAACCGCCCGCAAGTCTGCGGACGGTTCTATTTCTGTTCTCGTTGAGCAAGTCAAGTTGGTTGCGGGGGCACGATTTGAACGTGCGGCCTTCAGGTTATGAGACGGAATAGAATTAAATTTAATAAAGCATATTCTTATATCTTTCGAAATTGCATGTGCACTACCCTAAATACTACACTTAAAAACCCTCGTTCGTTTCGATTTTTGGCTCAAAATACCCTAATTGGCCAACCTGAACACAACACCCGCTTTGTCTAACGCGAGGCGTATCCAAACTACCCATTGGCTTCCCCAAAACCCAGAGCAGGCTGAAAGATGTAACTTCCCAAAATGCGGACATATTTGGCCCTCCTTTGCTCCCGCTGTTGATTTGCGCTTAAATGCCATGGGGCGGCCCTTTCATGATGGTCTTCAAACAACCTCATTATGGCACATCCGATGCCGTGGGCCGTTCTACCCCAACACTTCTCAGTGGAAATCAACAACCCAAGGAAAAATCGAACACTGGCATCCGACGTTGAAAAACCGCATATTGCTCGAAAACTACTATATACCGGGTAAACTTGAGCAGCAGATCAGGGCACAAAGCATGTGCAGCCAAATCCCAACGTGAGACAAAGCGTCTCCGAAGCCTCAAAGTGCCGAGGTTGTACTAGAGCTGAATCTGTTCACACTGGGCCATATCCTGGTGCTTTGAAGAGGTTTTGCACTTCTTCTGGAGTGAATTTTGGCAATGCGTCTGCGATGGCCTGCCATAGGTCTGGGATTGTTCTTGCGGCCTTTTTGCGCAGGATTGCCTTGAGCTTTGAGAAGGCATTTTCAATAGGATTAAGATCGGGGGAATAGGGCGGCAGATAGAGCAGCGTGGCACCTGCGGCTTCGATAGCAGCGCGGACATCTGGCGGGCGATGAGCGGGAAGATTGTCCATCAACACGATGTCACCGGGCTTCAGACTGGGGACCAGAACCTGTTCGATGTAGGCTTGGAACATTTCACGGTCCATGGGGCCGTCGAGCAACATGGGCGCGGTCATGCCCTCAAACCGCAGGGCGCCGGTGAAGGTCGCGGTTTTCCAGTGCCCGTGGGGCACTGGCGCAACGCAGCGCTGGCCACGTTTGGCCCAACCACGCAGCCGCGCCATCTTGGTCGTGGCACCCGTCTCATCAATAAAGACCAAGTGCTCAGCGGCAAGATCAGCTTGTGCCTGACGCCAAGCGGTACGCTTGGCCGCGACGTCTGGCCGTTCCTGCTCGGCGGCGTGCGCTGTTTTTTTTGAAGGTCATGCCGTGACGGTCGAGAAAACGCCAGACGCTACTTGGTGCAAACCGAACGCCATGGCGGGCATGTAGAAAGGTCGACAATTCGACCAGCGTGATGTCCACCTTGGCCTCAATCGCAGCAAAAATCATATTCCGATAGGCTTCAAGCCGCTGCGAACGCCGGTCGCCACCTTGCTGCTTCGCCGCAACGCAACCACTTGCTCGCCATGCCTGCACCCAGCGCACCGCGCTCGATGCCCCAACCCCAAACGAAGCCGCAGCAGAACGGCACGAAGCTCCAGCCTCAACCGCAGAAATCACACGAAAACGAAGATCTTCCGAAAGAGAACACGCCATGTGCGCCAGCCTCCAATCCAGCAAACAATGTGAATCAAATCCCGCCCGCGTCGCGCAAGAATAATGATTTGGTCAGCTCGGAAGTTGCTCTAGCTCCCGGAGCCAGACAATAATCTGGACCGCAATTTAAGGCCGATGCGGAGTGCGTCGGCCAGGACTTTGAGACGCGGCATGTTCCGCGTGTCGCGATGCTGCGCTAGCCAGATCTCCCGGCTTGCTGAGCAATCAGCCAAACGTATGAGGCCGGTCTGATCTGCGAGATAATGCGCGAGGCAGGCGATACCCATGCCAGCTTTGCACATCGCGAGATGCACATAACGGCTATCGCTGCGTAGGGCGACATCCGCACCGGGAAACCTCGCTTTCAACGCCTCGAATTCCGGAAGTACAGCGCTCTCGTCAGCGAGAAGGATGAGCCTATGCAGCGGGTTCTCAGGTGTCAGACCATGCTTGTCGATATAGCCCGTACTAGCATAGAATCCGAAGCCCATACTCCCTAATTTGCGGATGACTAGGTCGCCACCGGATGGGCGAGTCAGCCGCACCGAAAGGTCCGCCTCACGGGAGGCGATGCTTAGCGTCTGGGTTCCTGTGAGGAGCTTTACCCTGATTCTCGGGTGGGTCTCTGCAAACTGTACCAGAATGGGTGCGAGTAGTTCGGTAGCCACGGTCTCTACCGCAGTCAGGCGGATTTCCCCCTCCAGCCTCCCGTCATGCGCGATAATCGCCCTTTCCGCAGCCAGGGCGGCAGCTTCCATTTTTTCGGCCTCGGCCAGAGCGACCTCGCCTGCCGCCGTTAGGACAAAGCCTCTCGGGGTTTTCTGCAGCAAACGAACGCCTGTGCGGTCTTCAAAAGCGGTGAGCCGTCTGCCAATGGTGGACTGCTTGACATCAAGCGAGCGCGCGGCTGCGGATAATGTCCCAAGCCGAGCGACGGCCAGGAAATTACGAAAATCATCCCACTCAATCATTCCCCAATCCATGCGAAAATGCATAGTAATATTGCCTGATTTGGCGATCCTTTGCCAGCGCTTGAATGGCTAAATTTATGCCATCAATACCGCGCATTGGAGTTTTAGATGACAGAGCCAGACACTTCCCATAAACTCACAGACGAGAACGATCGGATATACGGTATAACCGGCGCGAGTGGCCAGCTTGGCCGCCTCGTGATCAAGCAGCTTATGCAGCGCGTTCCGCCCCGCAACATCGTAGCAGCGGTTCGCAATCCGGAGGCTGCGGGCGACCTTGCGGCAGCAGGCGTCCAAGTCCGTCAAGCGGACTACGATTTGCCTGAGACGCTCGCGCCTGCCTTCGCGGGCGTTAACAGACTTCTGCTGATTTCATCAAACCTCACCTGGGGCCGCATGCGGCATCACCAGGCCGTAATTGAAGCCGCAAAGTCGGCCGGCGTGAGCTTGATCGCCTATACAAGCATGCTACACGCTGATCGCTCCGCCGCCAAGCTCGCGCAAGAGCATTTGCAGACGGAGGTTGCGCTGCACGCCTCTGGCATTCCCGCCGTCTTCTTGCGGAATGGTTGGTATACCGAGAATTATCTCGCAGCGCTGCAGCCGGCCGTCCAAATGGGAAAAATGATAGGTGCGGCCGCCGATGGAAAAATTTCATTGGCCGCGCGCGCAGATTATGCGGCGGCGGCAGCAGTGGCACTGACAATGAACGAGGCGCCGGCCACCTTTGAGCTGGCCGGGGATACCGCCTGGACGTTGTCGGATCTTGCCGCGGAGATATCGAGGCAAGTTGGCAAAACAGTTGATTATGCTAATCTGACCGAGATCGATTTCAGAACCGCTCTCATCTCTGTAGGCTTACCGGAGGATCTCGCTGACCTCCTGGCCGATGCAGATGTAAAAGCAGCCAATGGTGCGCTCTTCGATGATAGCAGCACGCTCAGCCGCCTGATCGGTCGGCCGACAACGCCCGTAGCGCAAACGGTCCGCGAAGCACTCAAGCGCTGAAAGCCTAAACCGCCGGTTTCGTCGGCAGATCGCGCGGGAGGTCAGCTTACATATCCCGCCGGTAGGCACCCGACCTCCCGAAACTCCTTCAACATAGACTGAAAAGAAAAGATTATGCATGCACATCATACAGTGCGGTGGTTTGTGGCCGCCTCATCTGCAGGCCGGATTGTTTCATGCGCTGCGGGTCGAGGAAACTCTCGCAGGCCTATTCACTAGGAGGCGCTTTTCGCAGCCGCCCGCGCATAACGCGCGGGCGGCACGCCCTCACGCTGTGAAAACGCCACGCTGAAGGAACTCGCGGACTGATAGCCCACCTGCGCTGCGACCTCCGCCACCCTGCCGCCATTGCGCAGCAGCCTTTTCGCCAAGGCCATCCGCCAAGTCAGCAGATACTCCATCGGCGCCAACCCCACCTCACGGTTGAAGCGTTCAAAAAAGGCCGAGCGCGACAAGGCGGCTTCGCTGGCCAGATCCACGGCGCTCCAGGCTCGTTCTGGCGCCTCGTGCATTCGCCTGATCGCCGCCGCCAGCCTTTCGTCCGCCAGGCCACGCAGCAGGCCAGGTGATGCCCCAACTTCGGCGGCTGATCTCAACGCTTCGATCAGCATCACCTCCAGCAGATGGGCGAGGACCATTTCTTGCCCCGGCTTGTTTGCGCGATCCTCCTCCCCCACCAGCGCCACAAGCGTCGCCAGATTTGACTGGCCCCGCACATGCACCAGTTCCGGCAGGAGCGAGACCAGCAACGCCGCATCCGGCGAGGCAAATTCACAATGTCCGACCAGATTCCGTACATTGACTGGTCCCTCCAGATCTCCCAATCTGAACTCACCAGATGGCAAGCGCACCGGCTCGGACAAGGGCATCCCTTCCGCCTCTGGGTGCAGGCTCATCATGATGCAATCCACCGCGGCAGGAATCAGCACGAAATCATTCACGCCCAGCGTCAACGCCTCGCGCCCTACCACTTGCAGCCGGCAACTCCCCTCCACCACGGCACCATAGAAAAGATGGCCGTCCCCCTCTTTGCGTAGTCGCCATGGCCCCGCTCCGCTGGCCACTTTGGAAAACTTCATCCGGGGCCGGAGCAACGTAACGATTTCAGCGAGAGGATCAGCCATCTGGACTCATTCAAATTAAATACGGATTTCTTATCATATACCGTCCCGGCGTGCCGATCTATCTTCCTTTTGTACTCATCGCAGGACTCATCATGAAATCCATACTCATTACCGGCTGTTCCTCGGGCTTTGGCCTAGAAACCGCGAAATATTTTCTCGAGCGCGGCTGGCGGGTCATCGCCACCATGCGCACCCCGGATGACAGCGTTATTCCCCCCGCCCCCAATCTGCAGCTGCTGAAGCTCAATGTGACAGACCAGAGCAGCATCGCGCAGGCCGTCGCCGCGGCCGGCGACATCGACGTGCTCGTGAACAATGCCGGTATCGGCTGGCTGAACGCACTCGAAGGCACGCCGATCGACATGGCCCGGCGCATCTTCGAAACCAATACCTTCGGCACCATGGCGATGATTCAGGCCGTTCTGCCGCAGTTCCGGGCGCGCAAGTCCGGCACCATCATCAATGTGACTTCAACGGTTACGTTGCGCCCGCTGCCGCTGCTCTCGGTCTACACGGCCAGCAAGGCGGCGGTGAACGCCTTTACCGAATCCTTTGCCCTGGAACTTGAGCCCTTCAACATCAAGGTCAAACTCGTTCTCCCCGGCCTGGCCCCGGAGACCCGCTTCGGTGAAAATGCCCGTGCCCTCACTCCGGGTGCGCTGGAGTTTCCTGAGCCCTACGCTCCGTTGGGCCAGGCCGTCATTGCGAGCCTCATGGGCGAGCACGGGGAATTCACCCGGCCTTTGGACGTTGCGGAAGCTATCTGGCGTGCCGCCACCGATGACGCTGCCCCAACGCGCATTCCCGCCGGGGCCGACGCTGTCACGTGGTCAAAGCAAGTCTGATTACCTGAGTAAATCTCGCGGGGCGGAATGGCTCTGTCGGGCCGTATCGCCGGCCTTTGACTGGGACCACCGTCATGGCGGTCAAATCGCTAGGCGCCACCCAAGCGCGGAGGGGCAAAGCGAGGCGCATACTCGCTCCTAAAGATTGGCCAATCATTCGCAAGAAGCAGTCGGGCGACTGCGGAATTGCATGCGCCTCTGTCAGAAAAAGGGAGTCTTCCGACAGAGGCTTCAAGTAGTGCACAAACATAGTATGTTCCACTCTATCTAAATTCGATGAGCTTACCGCAAAAGGCTTTGAATGGCTGGCTGAATTAAGAGAGGTTTTGGCTCATCTGTTGGGTTAGAATTTAAGCGGCTATTTTGTTGTGGTGCAAGCGCGTAGCCTGAATGGTCTGGCGCTTTATTTGTTGGTGTTGCTGCAGGATTTGCGGCGCCCGGCCATGATAGGCATCGGCGGGTGTGACATTGCCGAGGCTCTCATGATAGCGGCGGTTGTTGTAATGGTCGATGAAGGCGGCGATCTGCTGCTCAAGATCTCCCGGTATATAGTAGTCTTCGAGCAATATGCGGTTTTTCAACGTCGGATGCCAACGCTCGATTTTTCCTTGGGTTTACGGATGGCACGGCGCGCCGCGAATGTGCACGATGTTTTTGCGCGCAAGCCATTTCGCCAGATCACCGGCGATATAGAACGGCCCATTATCTGACAGCAGGCGTGGCTGGTGCGAGACTTTTGCCATAGCGCAGCCTGAAGCGTCGAGCGCCATGTTCAACGTATCCGTGACATCTTCGGCCTGCATGGCGATACATAATTTCCAAGCGATAACGTAACGGGAATAACCAGCAAGGACGGTGGAGAGATTGGCCTGACGGAGATTTTGTACTAGCGCGTCTGAGATAGCGTGATCATGCAGCTCGGTCGAGATGGATTACGTTTGGCTGGATGGTTTGCGGTGCAGGTGGGCTATATCCAAGCGCTGAGTGGGGCCTGAGCGTATTGTAGTGGTTACGCCATTGCTCAGTGAATATTGCGCTTGCTTGAGGCGGTAGAAGATTTCGCCGTTTAGCAGCTCGGCCTTAGGCAGCAAGCGCAGAAAATCTCCCATAAACATTGGCAGTGTCTGGCTTTTATTAGATTTTCAGATTTTCCTTGCTTTGAGTACGATCAGAACATAACATAAACATACATTTTGAAGTGGTTCCTGATGGCGCAGCACTTTTTTCTTTCGGCCGCGACGCGCTCATTCTCGTTGAGAGCAATTTTTGCCAGCGGCGAGAACAGGACGTATCGACGGTTTTGCGCTTTGCGTTGGCCGGAGACAAGCACGTCTCCTGTATGTCCCAAGCGTGTGTTGCCTTGAATTCTATGATCTCAAGGCTCGCCGTTGTTTCAAATGTGCGGCCCGCCACCATCACTCCAGCGCTACCTCAGGGACGATCTTCGCGTCACACAAACTCTTGTTTGTCGAACCTCTTGGTACGATCTGCCTATTCCTGAATGCCTCAAAGGGATTGTCGGCGGTCCAATTGAGCCGTGATCTCGATGTTCAATACAAGACGGCTTTCGTTCTGATGCATAAACTGCGCGAAGCGATGGCGCGCGAGACCACAGAACAGCGGCTGGCAGGTGAGGTCGAGATCGATGGTGCCTATTTTAGCGGTCATGTTCGTCCAATGAATGCTAGGAAAGATCGCGTCGATCGACGGTTTCTGCAAAACCGCGGCGGTGACCGGCGGGTGGTTGTGGTCCTACGCCAGCGGGGCGGTCGAATGTGATGTTGCGACTATACTCGGGAGGGCTCCGAAGGTGGGTTACGAGGTTCTCCCTGGAGTTTGGAAGCGTCGGAGCTGGAGCATGGAGGAGAAGCTCCGGATTTTGAGCGATAGCGAGGCGCCTGGGTCGTCGGTCAAGTTGGCCTGCCGGGCGCATGGGCTGCGGATTCCGACGAAGTCGGCCATGCATTCCAACTTGAACCCGGCCACTGATTCCGAATTGAAGCCGTCCAGGGTTCCGATTTGATATCGGCCGTCTGAGCAAGCTCAAGATCGCCAATATCGATAGCAAGCGAATACTCTTCCGGCTCGAGCGGCAGCAAGGGTGGCCGCGACCGCAACGCGATGCTCTCGCCGGAGGGGGCCGGATAGAAATACAGGCTACCTGGACGGCCCGTCATTAACCTCGGCGAAGGTGCAACCCCGCCAATGGGTGATTTACTGATTGTCCGCTTCTCAACCGGATGTCCAACGAGCTGATATTACCAGCGTGCGAAATATTGTCTGTCCTCGGCGGCGAACGCCTTTCGAATTCGTAAGGCATGCTGCGATACAGCCTTGATCGACCCTCAGGCGAGCAATGCCTCCCGCTCCCGCCGCGATCCCGCCATGCGTGCCTTCGCCGCCGTAATCACTGCGGCTGCTGCCGTCGTCGGCAGTCCGCTGTCGAAGGGTGGGGCGGGTGCGTACTCCAGCGCGAGCTGGATCGTCTCGGCCTCTTCGCGGCCAAGGAGTTCGGCGATAACGGTCAGGCCGAAGTCGATGCCCGACGTCACGCCACCAGCGGTGATGATCGATCCATCCCGCACGACGCGTTCGGCAACCGGTATGGCGCCAAGGGCGGGAAGGAAGTCCATCGCGTTCCAATGCGTGGCGGCGCGCTTGCCGGCAAGGAGCCCCGCCCTACCCAGGAGTAAAGAGCCTGTGCAGACCGAGGTAATGTAAAGAGCCTTTGCCGCCCTATCACGGATGAAGGCGAGCACTGCGTCGTCGGAGAAAAGCGCGTTCACCCCGCTGCCCCCGGGGACGCACAAAACGTCGAAGTCCGGTGCCTCGGCAAAACTCGTATCAGGCGCAAGCATGAGGCCCGTGCTAGAGCGTATCGGCTGGAGGTCCTTCCAAACGAGGTGGACGCTTGTCCCCGTAGCTGAAGCAAAGACCTCGTAAGGGCCGGTAAGATCGAGCAGCTGAACGCCGGGAAAGCACAGAATGCCGAAGCGAAGGGCCATGAGGTGGTTCCTAACTTGATGAGCGGGGCCTGGCGCCGGACGAATTGGTATTCGCGGCGATCGTCCAGCGTTTTGTCCTGTTGGCGTGGCTCGCCGAGCAGTTGCGGGTCACGGCTGTAGCGATAGAATGGTCGGCCGGAGACGGCGCGTCTCACCCGCCCTACTTGAGTCTGCTGTCGGGTGTGTGAGTCTGCCCCGTGAGCATCTGGATTGGGCCGAAACCTCGAAATTAAGTCGTTTCACTTTGCGGGAACTCATATTCATGCTTTTGTACGCCCCGCGTCCGGCACGCGGAGTGGCCGGAAGAAGGCGCGAATTTCAGAGGCGAGGGCGCGAGGCTGCTCAAGAGCAGCGAAATGGCCACCGGCGGGCATCAACCTCCAGCGTCGGACGTCGAACACGCGTTCGGCCCAGGAGCGCGGCGGTGTCGGAAGTTCGCGTGGGAACACTGCCATGCCGAGCGGCGGAATCACCCGCTCGCCAGGCCCGAAGGCGAGCGGGTTCAGCCGGTTCTCTTTGTATAGCCGCAACGAGGCGGCGATGCTGTCGCTGAACCAGTAGAGCGAAATGTTCGTCAGCAGAGTATCGAGCGAGATAGCGGACTCGATATCTCCGCCGCAATCGCTCCACGCTCGCACCTTCTCAGCTATCCAGGCGGCAAGTCCGAGTGGCGAGTTGGTCAATGCGAAAGCCAAGGTTTGCGGCTTGGTGCTCTGTAGGGCTGCGTAGGCGCCTGCCTGCGCTGCAAATTCTGCCGCCGTATCGAGAAAATGCTGCTCCTCCGGCGCGATGGGCGGTGCGCCAGCACCAAGCGAAGGGCGAAAGCTTCCTGGTATGTAGTTGAGGTGAATGCCGGCAAGGTTCTCGGGAAAGAGTCGCGCCAACCAGACCGATACCCCCGCCCCAATGTCGCCGCCCTGCGCCCCAAAGCGGTCGTAGCCGAGCTGGCCCATCAACTCCCGCCACAGCTTAGCGATCTCGCGCGAGCTCATGCCTGGCCGCACCGGAGCTGGGGAAAAGCCGTAGCCGGGTAGCGACGGGACCACCACGTCGAAAGCATCCTCTGGAGCGCCGCCATGTGCGGCCGGGTCCGTCAGAAGCGGAATCAGATTTTCAAACTCAACGAATGAGCCTGGCCATCCGTGCGTCAGTACCAATGGGAGTGGCGATGGTCCACGGCCTCGCTGGAAGACAAAGTGGATGTCCTGCCCACCAACCGTCGCCATCCTATGCTGCAGGCGGTTCAGCCGCGCTTCCTGAGCGCGCCAGTCGAAACTCTGCAGCCAGTAGTCGACAAGGCGACGCGCGAATGAGAGACCCAATCCGTCTTCCCAGACTTCCGCGTCGCGAGTGGCCGGGAAGCGTGTCGCGCCGACCCTGGTGCGCAGGTCCTGTAGCGCAGCTTCAGGAATTGAAATCTGGAACGGTCTAATCACCGTATTCGATACGCGACAAGGTGGTGTCAAGGCGGTCAACTCCCGTCAACAAGAATAGTCGTCGTTACTTTCGCTTATTCAGCACTCTCGCGCCTCGTCGCCAAAATCGGACTGCCGGGAAGCTCGGGCGCTATCCGTCGCGATCCGGTCCAGCGTGGTCCTGATGTCGTCCGGCAGGTTGAGTGCGACTGCGGCGAGATTTTCCCGCAGATGGACAACGGACGAGGTACCGGGGATCAGCAAAATATTTGGCGCGCGATGCAGCAGCCAAGCGATGGCCACCTGCATGGGCGTGGCGCCAAGCAGACCCGCCATCTCCGTCAAAACCGATGATTGCAGCGGGCTGAAGCCACCAAGCGGGAAGAACGGCACATACGCGATGCCATCACCACGGAGGTCATCGATCAGCTTATCGTCCCCGCGATGCACAAGATTGTAGTGGTTCTGCACGCAGACGATTTCGCAAAGCCTGCGCGCCTCCCGCACTTGCGTTGGAGTGACGTTGCTAAGGCCGATATGACGGATGAGGCCCTGTTGCTGCAGCTCCGCCAACACCGTGAGCGGCGCTTCGAGAGACCCCTCCGCAGGTCCGTGCGCACCAAACATGAGGCGGAGGTTGACCACGTCGAGCACCTCAATGCCGAGATTGCGCAAGTTGTCATGCACTGCCTGGATCAGCTCGTCGCGCGAGAAGGCTGGATGCCAGGCGCCTTTCTCGTCGCGCCGGGCGCCCACCTTTGTGACGAGCGTGAGCCCTGCGGGATAGGGCGCCAGCGCCTCCCGAATGATTTGATTCGTGACGTGCGGGCCGTAAAAATCGCTGGTGTCGATGTGGTCGACGCCGCGCGCGATCGCTTCGCGCAATACGGCCACGGCCGCCTCGCGATCCCTCGGCGGACCGAACACGCCGGGCCCGGCGAGCTGCATGGCACCGTAGCCGAGCCGTTTCACGGTGCGGCTACCGAGGCGAAAGAGTCCGGCCTTCTCGATGCTAGTGTCGGTGGCGCAGAGTTGTGTCTGATTTTCGGACGGCATCATTCCTAACGTCTCCTTCACGATGTCAATGCAACGGCGAAAAGGCTTCCGGCAGCCCGATCACGGATGTAGCTTCAAGAATCTGGTCGGGGCCGAATTTCGGCGGCCAAACGCCGGCATCATAGGCACTCGCTCGCAGCCGGCGGCGCTCCTCGAGGCTCTCAAAAGCCCAGATGTGTGTGATCCGTGGGGCACCATCCAGCGCATACATGTTCGTAACGAGGTGTTCGGCGTATTCGTGCGCATTCACTATCGCATCCCGCCAGCCTGCGAGCGTGGGCGGAAGACCGCCGGGCTTCAATCGATAGGTGCGGAACTCATAGACTGCGCCTCGGTGCCCCGGTCGGACTGCCGGCAAAAAGGGGAATGGCGAGTAACTCGCCATTTCGAACGCGGTCACGACGTCTCCGCCACCGAACGGTTCCTGGCTCAGCAACACCCGCTCCCGCTCCGCGGCCATGCATTCTGCCGTCTCGAAGCTTCGCAACAGCAGAACTCGGCCGAGCGGGCCTAACTCCGTGCGCCACCAGCCTAGGATTTCACCGCATGTAGATGTCTGTCCAAACCAGGCTGCGGCGCGCCTCGCTGCATCGCCAACCAACAGCAGCGGACAAGATAGTGTGGTGAGCTCATAAAACATGAAGCCGCATCCTCTTTTGTCCGGACGTTTCCATCCGCAGATTAAGAACTGTCATCCCGGAACGACTTCGTCTTCCCATGCTGACGAAGAACGTATCGGACGCCGTTCGCCCCATTTGCTCCGGCTGGATTTCGCCAAACCAGATTTTCGTCGTGTCATGACCAAGCCAGAGTAGATCGAGCGAGTTGGCTATATGACCTCACGGTCCGCCCAGTGCGTGTCGATGAAGGAAGCGGCGATCTCAAGTGCCGTTCCGGCTGTCTTGAGGGACCCGACATCTCGTTGAAAAACATGATACATTCCCTCAAACAGATCGAGACGGACCGTCGTTCCGTGCGCAGCCGCCCGCTCCGCAAAACGGATAGAATCGTCACGTAACAGTTCGTCCTCGCCCACCTGCACATTGATCGGCGGCATGGCTCGCAGAGCCCCGAACAGAGGTGACGCTTTGGGGTCGTGCGGGCTGGCGCCGTCCAGATAGGAATGGGCCAATCCTTGCAGCAGGGCGGGCTTGAAGACTGGGTCGTAGGTGGCTGGATCCGTAAAGGATACGCCGCTATTTGACAGGTCGGTCCAGGGCGAAAACACCACGATCGAGGCCAGACGTGCATCGGGCGCGGCCTGATCGGCCATGGCGAGCACAAGTCCGCCTCCGGCAGAGTTGCCGACCGCTGCATATTGCTTGAATCCCCGCGATAGAAACCACTCCCGCACCGCCCAAACGGCGTCAAAGGCCGCAGGAAACCGCGCTTCCGGCGCAAGGGGATAGTCGGCGCTGAAGACAGTCCTGCCGGTCAGCGCCGCCAGTTGACTGGCAAAACCCAGGTAAGATCTGGCGTCTCCAAGATGGTATCCGCCGCCATGAACGAACAGGATCGCGGAGTCCGGATCGGGCGAGGTGGGTTTCAGCCACCATCCTCGGGCTATGCCGAGAATCACCGGCTCCGCCGAAACCGCTTCGGCGAACGGTACCTGCGCCGCCATTGCGGCGTAGAAGGCTCTACGATCCTCACCGTGCAACTGCGCCAGAACGGCGTTGCGTCGGACGATACGAAGCACCTGTTCACCTTCGCCTGGCTGGGCATCATGGCGGATGATCAACGGGCCAGCAGATTTTCTATGCGTAAAATCAGACATTGTGTCTCCAGCAACTCCAAAACAGCCGCCGTCAGGCGGCGCCGCCATTGACGAAGATCGTCTGGCCGTTGATCCAGTCGCCGTCGCGTCCGGCGATCATCGAAACGACTCTCGCGATGTCGTCGGGCTCTCCCAGCCGTTCGAGCGGCGCGAGCTTGGCGATTGTCTCGATGAGATCCGGCGATTTACCTCGAAAGAACAGGTCGGTGGCTGTCGGCCCAGGTGCGACGGCGTTGACCGTTATCTCGCGCCCGCGAAGCTCTTTCGCCAGGATAGCGGTCAACATCTCGACCCCCGCCTTGGTCGCCGCATAGGGACCATAGGTCGGCGATGCCAGGCGTGTGATGCTGGTCGAAATGTTGACGATCTTAGCGCCAGCTTCCAGCCGGCGCGCGGCTTCGCGAAGCATATTGAAGACGCCCTTGAGGTTGATAGAGAGCATCGTGTCGAAAGCTGCATCGTCCATCTCGGCAACGGGTGCCAGCGTCATTATCCCCGCGTTGTTCACGAGCAACGTTGTCTTGCCGAGCGTAGCCTCTGTTTCATCGAAAAGGGCTGTGACCTCCGCGGCGTTTCTCACGTCGGCTTTGATCGCGACGGCGCGGCCATTCGCGGCATGGATGTCCGAGACGACCTGGCTGGCGGCCGCGTTATTCGATGCATAGGTCACAGCCACCGCGAACCCTTCGCGGGCGAGACGCCTGGCAATGGCTGCCCCGATTCCGCGAGATGCGCCCGTGACGATCGCAACCTGCGTGGGAGTAGGACTGAGGGACGGATTTTCCAGCATGAAATGTCTCACGATGTTGTCTCGCAGCTTCGGCTGCAGGCGGTGGGAAAGAAGGCTCGTGTAGGGGCGTTGGCTTGCATGCCGAGCTGATGAAAGACCGTAGACAGTGACCGCCCACGGCCAGAACGGTTCAACGCAGTGTGCCGATCGGCATTGAACTCAGGTCTGACCGCCGTCTTGATCCGCCGCGCCAGCCTCCTTCAGAAAGGCAAGCAACCGTTCGCCCAGCCGAACCGGCTGCTCCTGTTAAATCCAGTGCCCGGCGCCCTCGATCATCTCGATGCCGTGCAGCTGGGTCGTCGCCTTCGACTTCATTAGATCGATAGCGCCTGGCGCCGAGTAACTGCCCCAGTCCTTTTCACCGGCGATGAAGAGAGCCGGCACATCGATCGCCTTGCCTGAATAGAGGCGGAGTTCGGCGTTCAGGGCGGCATCGGCAAGGACGCGATAGGCCTGCAGGGCGCCTTGAAAGCCGGTGCGGGCAAATTCCTCGACATATAGGCCAAGCTCAATCTCGGTGAGCCATTCGCACGCTTCCACTTCACTGGCGGGAGGATGGAATGGGGCAACCGTCTCGGGCATCGTCTTACCCAGATCCATGACGTAGTAGCTCGGCATCTGGGCCAGATCCTCGGCACGTTGGCCCTGTAAAGGGTGTGGTTTGTTTCCCGGCCAGTCTGCGCTCTTAACGTAATAGAAGGCCCGAAGAAACGCATGCAGGCCCTGCGGGGGACGCGACATGTCAGCGTTTGCTTCTCGTGAGCTTAGATATTGCTGATAGTGTTTCCTGGGGGGATGAAGAGCGGTCAAGGCAGCAGCCAGATCCGGGTTCCCGGCTTTCGGGGGCGTCGAGGATAATCCGGCTTTCACCGTGTCGAACGGAAACGCCGGCGGACCGGGGAAGGGCGCACTCATCAGGGCCACCGCGGGGAAGACATCCGGCCGGGCAAGCGCGCAATAGGACGCCACTGGCGAGCCGATATCGTGCCCGACAATTGCAGCGGTGCGCCGATAGCCCAGCGCCGACACCAGACCGAGCGTGTCGCGCGCCAGGTTCAGAAGGCTGAACGGCGCCAGCGGTGTGTCATAGGCAGCATGCCAGCCTGTCGTGCGGCCGTAGCCGCGCAGGTCGGGCGCAACGACATGGTATCCAGACGCAGCCAGGATCGGGATCAGCCGGCGCCAGCCGTAGGCCAGGTCCGGAAAGCCGTGCAGCAGCACGACCAGCGGCCGGCCGGGGGTCGAGTGGCCGGCTTCCAGAACATGCACATCGAGGCCGTTGACCCCCAGGATCATGCGGGAGCGGATTCCCTCCGGCAGCGTTCCTTCGGCATAGGATGGGACGGTCAAATCAGGCCCTCCTGCGGATTTTTCACGGGCTGAGCAAAGTGATGCCGCAACAGATGCGGCCGTGGGTCCACCCATGCGGCCCACCTGGACGTTGGGTGCTTGCATTCGCCGCCGGAAATCGTTGGGATCGAACGATGTCGATCATCATTCCAGAGCGCGAAGGCTGGCCGGCAATGGCCGGCAGAAGAGGGTGAGCCGTTAAATCTGAGACATCCCGCCATCGACCACCAACTCCGCTCCGAGCATGTACCGGGAATCGTCGCTGGCCAGGAACAGCGCGGCGGCGGCGATGTCTTCAGCGTCGCCGATACGACCAATCGGCACGGTCGCAGCAGCCTTGTCCCGGAACGCCTGCAGCTCGCCGGGAGTGCGATGTCGACCGATCAATGGCGTGTCTATGAAACCAGGAGAGATCGTGTTGACGCGGATCTTGCGATCCAGAAATTCGCGCGACCAGGTCCGTGCGAAGGACCGGACCGCAGCCTTCGCGGCCGAAAGCAGGGACAGGCCAGGGCGGCCTACGTGAATGATGAACGATGTCGACAGGATGACAGAGGCGCCGTGACGCAGGATCGGGGCCACGGCCTGCATGGAGAAGAAGACACCCTTGACGTCGATGTCCATGATTTCGTCGTAGCGCGCTTCGTCGGTCTCGGCGAGCGGGGTGCCATAGGCGATGCCCGCATTGGCGAAAAAGATATCGAGTTCACCGAAGGCCTCGGCAACTTCCTTGCTGACGGCCTGCATGTCAGTGACCGACCGGGCGTCGGCGTGCAGGATCACTGCTTCTTCGCCAAGCTCGGCACGCACGGCCTCGAAGCGGCTCGTATCGCGCCCGGTGACGGCCACACGCGCGCCTTCGCGGAGGAAGAGCTTCGCCGTGGCAAGCCCAATTCCACTGGTGCCTCCAGTGATCAGAGCGGTTTTGTCACGCAGCCTCATTGTTAGGTCCTTTTCCAGGCACGGGTTTCAGACGTCATTCCGCAACCGATGAGCGACAACTGCGACGCGGCGTTCGGCATCGGCAAGTGCGGTCGACAGGCGGGCATTCACAGCGTCCATGACCGGTCGTGGCGCCGTTTCGGGCAGCCCTGCGTCGAACGGCGGTTCGGGCGCATATTCCAGTAGAAGCTGGGCAGCTTGCGCCGCCTCTTCCCCGCGCAGCTCGGCAATCAGGGAGAGAGCAAAGTCGATCCCGGCTGTCACTCCGCCGCCGGTGATGCGATTTCCGTCGCGCACCACCCGGCCGGCATCCGGGATCGCCCCGAACGCCGCCAGAAGTTCCCTGAAGGCCCAGTGGCAGGCGGCGCGGCGCCCCGTCAGTAGACCCGCAGCGGCCAGAATCAGAGAGCCGGTGCAGACCGAGGTGACGTAGGTGGCGCCTTCCGCGAGCCTCCGGATTGCGGCGAGGAAACGGGGGGTCTCCAGGGCCGCGATGCAGCCGAGGCCGCCGGGGACGAGGAGAATGTCGCAGGCCTCGATCGTCTCCAGATCAAGGAGTTCCCCGAATGTCAGCCCATCCGCGACGATCTCCTTTCGGTCGATCGCAGCCAGCTCGATGTCCATCTCCGGCAAAGCGCGGAGGAGTTGATAAGGACCCGCGAAGTCGAGCGGTGTCACCCCTCCGTAGAGGGGGATGACGACATGTGTCATGGCGGATCTCCTTTCACGGATGAGAATGCCGAACGCAGGCCGTGGCGTAAACGACGTATATCCCTCGTATCACGCCATCACGTGTCAATCGGCTTTAGGTGTGGCCGTGATGACCGCCGGCACAGAACTCGCGTTAGCCCCGATAGAAGCGGATGATGCTCTCGGGTTGGCGCGCAACGTCATGCGCAAGTGGGCGGTCGCGACTGCGCCTGCGACCATCCCAGTTCGCGCCGCTTTCACCGCTCAAGGCGCAGCCAAACGGAATACGAAGCGCACGTCGATCGGGCGCAATCATCTGCTCGAGAGCGTGCCGATACGACGTTCCGTGCAAGCATCGTGTCTGATTGTCGTAAAATTTTCCCAGGCTTTCAGTCGTGCGCATTCCGCGAACCTTCACTGGAGGCCGTCGAGCGCATTCCCGTCAAAGCCCGCCGCGACCGACTGCAGGGGCGCTCAGAGCCGGTCCGGCTTATTGCGCAAGAGGTAGCCGGAGATCGTCTCGGTTCCTGCATTCAGTTACTTTGGGAACAGTGCGGCCTTGAGCATATTTTGCAGCCTATTTGCGCAGGGCAGCTGAGATTAGCGCCTCAAAAGTCGTCGTGGGGCGTCCGATCAGTCTGGAAAGCGTTGCACTGTTGTCGAACAACGCGCCCTGAGAGGCCGCTACATCCGCGTCAGCCAAAAGGGCTGCCAGCGGAGCTGGAAGTCCTGCATTCGTCAGGACGCCCTCGTAAGCTTGGGGCGACAGGTCATTGTAAGCGACCGTTTTGCCCGACTGTCGCGATACCTCCGCAGCAAACTCTGCAAGCGTGAAAGCGTTGTCCGCCGCAAGTTCGTACGTCCGTCCGGCTTGCCCCTGGCTCGTCAGTGCGATCGCGGCGGCCAATGCATAGTCGGCGCGGGAGGCCGAAGAGAAGCGCCCATCATTCGCCGCGCCAACAAACGCGCCATGCGCCAAAGCGGTGGGAAGCGCGGATAAATGGTTCTCGGTGTACCAGCCGTTCCGCAAGATAACGGCGGGCAAACCCGATGACTTGATCGCCTCCTCGGTCTGGCGATGTTCGATCGCCAGACGCGCAGGTGAAGTGTCAGCGTGAAGCATGCTGGTATAGGCAAAAAGAGAGACGCCCTGCGCGTGCGCTGCATCGATCACTGCACGATGCAGCGGCAGGCGGCCCGCGACTTCCGTCGAGGAAATCAGCAAAACTCTGTCAACACCCTCGAAAGCGTCGCCGGACGCTTATAATCCGCCTCTCGCACCAGCACGCCAAGCCGTGACAAATCCGCGCCTTTTTGCTGGATCGCGCATTGCTGCAACGACCTGAGCGGCGGGGACGCGCTCCAACAGCCGCTCGATGACAAGTCGACCCAGTTGACCAGAAGCTCCAGTGACTGCAAACATTTTGCGTTTTCCTATATGTTTGAAACTGATTGACCGATCCGGCTGCCTCTCCGCAAATGACCGGCCGATCAGCGCCATGAACGGGCATCGGACAGGCTAGGTTGAGGAGACGGCGCAGCGCTCCAGCGTTATGCACCGACGGCCGGGCAGTTCATCTCAGGACCCAGGCACAATAATAACCTTCCCCTTTGGCAGGCCGGTTCTTTCGAGTGCGATGATTGCTGGGATCGCGCCAGACAAGGGAACCGTTCCGGCAATCTTCGGAACGAAGGTGCCTTCCAGTGCCGCATCGACGATCGCCGCCATGCCCGCTGAAGTCGCTTTTCCAAAGACCGTCTTGTGGCGCGATGACAGTAGACTTCGGATCACCTTGGCCGCCGTGATGACGATGTGCAGCGCGACCCCGCCCGGTTTCAGAAGCGCGTCGCATTGCGCCAGAGACAACGTGCCAGCGGTATCGAAGACCACGTCGTATCGATCCTGGACGGCATCGGCGTCGAAGTTCCGGTAGTCGAAGACCTGCTTGATACCTAGCGCCAGCGCGTGGTCGCGACCGGTGGCGCTGCAGTTGCCCGATACGATTGCTCCGTGCCGCAAGGCGAGTTGGGTGGCCGCGCGGCCCACGCCGCCCAAGCATCCCGTCACAAAAACCGATTGGTCGGGGCGTAGCCTGGCCTTGTCGAACAGGCCCGTCCAGGCCGCGGCGCCGACGATCGGCAGTGCTCCAGCGACCTCGAAGGCTATGGCCCGCGGCTTGAGGTAGGCGTTGGCTTCGTCCGTGATGACGAATTCTGCGAAGGTTCCAGCCTCTTTCAGCCCCGTGAAGCCCAGGACCTCATCGCCGATCTTCCGCCGTCTGACGGCGGGCCCGACGGCTTCGACCACACCGGCAAAGTCATGGCCGAGTCCGCGTGGAAACCGCGAGCCCGTTATCATCTTCACCTGCCCGCAGCGGATGACCCAGTCCATCGGGTTGACCGATGCCGCCATCACCCGCACGCGAACTTGGCTTCCCTTTGGCTCGACAATGTCGACGTCGTCGAGCCTCAGTTCCTGCGGACCGCCGTATCTGTCGTACTGGATGCGCAGCATGGTTTCCCTTCACCTCGACACCGGCCAGATAGAGTTTCCAGGACATACCAAGACTGGTGGTCGACAGCGTCGTGCTTCTTGTCTGTCGGATTATGTCGTCCGGGAGCTATGGTGCAAAGGACATAGATCCCTTAGAACACGCCATCATGCACCATATCGGTTTCTTCGTCTTCCCGGACCACCAGATCCTGGACCTCGCCGGGCCATTCGCCGCTTTTGAGACAGCGACGCGGCTGTCTGGGCGGCCGCTCTACAGGCTTGAAATCTACTCTTGCGCCGGCGGCTCCGTCGCCAGCCGCGGCGGCGTGCCAGTGGCGACAAAGCCGGGCGGGAATGCGCGTCCGGACACGCTTATCGTCTGCGGCGGCGAGATAGCCTCGATGCTGAAGCCGGGCGAAGTGCAGGCAGTTGCGCGTCTCGCCCGCCGGGCCTCAAGGATCGCCAGCGTCTGTACTGGCGCCTTCCTGCTCGCCGAAGCGGGTCTGCTCGATGGAAGACGCGCGACGACACATTGGCGCACGGCGCACCGGCTCCAGCAGAGTTATCCTGCGGTCGAGGTTGACGCCGACCGGATCTTCATTGGCGATCGCGGCGTCTGGACGTCGGCCGGGGTGACGGCCGGCATCGACCTGGCCCTGGCGCTTATCGAGGCGGATCATGGCCCGGACCTGGCACGCCAGGTCGCGCGCGAGTTGGTTGTCTATCACCGCCGTGCCGGCGGCCAATCCCAGTTCGCGCCGATTTCGCAAATGGAGCCGGAGTCAGACCGGATACGCCTGGCGCTGGCCTTCGCGCGGGATCACTTGCACGAGGATTTGCCGATCGAACGCCTCGCGGACGCGGCGCATCTGAGTGTCCGCCAGTTCGGGCGGGCATTCCGGCGCGAGACCGGCGAGACGCCCGCCAGGGCCGTCGAGCGGCTTCGTGTCGAGGCCGCCCGCGTGCGATTGCAGGAGGGCGCAGAGCCGATCGAGGTGATCGCTCAGGCACTCGGTTTCACCGACCCGGAACGCATGCGGCGGGCCTTCGTCAAAGTGTTCGGCATGTCGCCTCAGGCCGTCCGTCGCCTCGACCGGAGTTATGCATGCCAGACGGAAACCACGTCCTAGCGTGAGGTCTGACGTGGGGTAAAAGTAAGCCGGCACTGGAATGCGTCGTATTCTGTCTGAAATTGACTGAATCATGCGTCGGAATGCCCAACATAAGATGGCGACAATACGCCGCCGCAATCACGTCTTGCGTTGCCTGGCGCGGAGGATCGCCGCAGCCAAACGCAGCATGGCGAACCAGCTTGCCGGCTGCAGCTTATCCAGACCCACAAAAAACCTGGAGGCCCGGACCAGCTGATCCGCCGGATAATCCGACGGAAGCTTGGCGAGTATCTCTGTCGCCTTATCCCGGTTGCGCGGGGCCGTATGCCGGTCAGCACGCGCAATCAACAGCTGCAATTCCGCGCTGGTCGGATCGGTGCAATAGGCTGGCTGTCCCGGCTGCTGGCGCCAGGACTCGGCGAGTGAGCCGGCATCGAACGCGTTGAACCCGAGCGCCTCGACATGCCTCATGATGGCGGCCCGGGCCGCGGGATCATCGCCGGCAACGGGCAACGCGACACGGCGCCGGTCTCCTTTGGGCCTGCCCTGATCGGCCAGCCTGGACGCGATGATGCTGTTGAACGCTTTGACCACGGGAGCGCCGAGCTTTTGAGATACCCATTGCGATTCTGGGAGCCCATGGTCGATCTCCGGGATCGGCCCGTCACGTCGCGGGTAATAGTTGCCCGCATCGACAATGATCGCGTCTTCACGAAGGGCGGTGACAACCAATTTCGGTAAGTCCGGAACACGGCCGTAAGGGATCGCGATGATGAGCACCGCGGCGCTTGCGGACACATCCGCTATGTCGACAGGTGTGGCGCCCGTGCGTTTTGCAAACTCCTGAAGGCTCCCGGGCCCCCTCGAATTTGCGATCCGGACAGTATGCCCGAGCTCGATGAGCCGCTTGGCCAGGGCGTTTCCGACCGGACCGGCGCCGACGATGCCGATTTGTGTCAATTGGTTCCCTTTCATAACTGTTGATAGTTATGAAGGTATACTGCTAGGGATGCTGCACAAGACGGCACGTCTCTGTGCGTCAGTTACAGGGAGAGAACCGATGTCTTCGGCGGTGAAGGCGCAGCCTAAGCCAGAGAGAATGCACGTCGTAGAATGCGCGCCGCATGACGTGCTGACCCATCTCGGCGACAAGTGGACCATCCTTGTCTTATCGT
Organism: uncultured Pseudomonadota bacterium; assembly: GCA_963794625.1. Taxonomy (GTDB): domain Bacteria; phylum Pseudomonadota; class Alphaproteobacteria; order Acetobacterales; family Acetobacteraceae; genus Acidocella. The sequence continues at coordinate 248,939 of CAWCEU010000007.1, read as the reverse complement.
TCCTGGCGCAGACACCAGAAAACCGGGGAAGGTTTTCAGAGATAAAATACGGGGTGCCGGGCATTTCTCAGCGCATGCTGACGCTTACCTTGCGTATGCTCCAGCGCAATGGCCTAGTTTCGAGGCATTATTTCCCCGAGGTTCCGCCTCGCGTCGAGTATGAACTGACGGCGCTGGGAAATGGCATGCTCCATCCGCTGGAAGTGTTCACCGGCTGGATCAAGGAGAACTGGCCTTCCATGGAACAGGCGAGAAAAGAATTTGATGAGGCCGGCAATAGCGCTCCCTGACCCAGTGCGCTTCCGTGGACATCATCCGTTTCCGCATCGCGTCCTCCAGATGCGGGCTGCCGGCCCGGCGAGGTCAGCGGCATTGCTTTTAAGGAGAATGGGCTTGGGTGGGTTGGCCTCCCGGCGATAACCGCCGTCTATGCGTAGGTCCGGCGTCAGGATCTCCCTATGGCGACGGCCTCGCCCAACATTATCCAGCGCTCCGGCAGTCTGACGACGACGACGCTCTGCGTGGCGGAGCTGGCTTGGAAGCTGGGATTACATGGCGCCGGATATAATGTTTCGCGAGTCTTCATCGGAGCGTTCATGTTGGTCTGCGGCCATCGGGCGCTGACATTCCTGGCGACGATCCCGCCACCGCGGCGCCGGGAGGACATCCCGGCGCGAGACCGGCGAGACGCCCGCCAAGGCGGTCGAGCGGCTTCGTGCCGAGGCGGCTCGCGTGGGGTTGCAGGAGGGCGCAGAGCCGATCGCGGTAATCGCTCTGCGCTCGGTTTCACCGACCCGGAGCACACGCGGCGGGCCTTCGTCAAACTGTTTGGCATGTCGCCTCAAGCCGTCCGTCGCCTCGACTGGAGCCATGAGTACCAGGCTGAAACCTCATCTCAGCGTCAGGTCTAATGTGTGGTGGCGGTAAGCTGGCACTGGTTTTCATTTGCCAAAGCTGTGCAAGAGCGCTGTTGCCATCTCGCGTGCGCCTGAAGCGAAGGCCTCGTCGGTCAGTTCCCCCGCCGTCCAGAACGACAGCACGCCGCGGAAGGCAAAAGCCAGCTGACCCGGAAGGCAAGTCAGAGCCTCCGCACGCCGGGAAGCTGCCAGTCCCTCGCCGTCATCCAGCGCGAGAGCCCATAGGGCTTTCGAGTGATGAAACACCTTGCCGGGAGGCGCACCTTCGGCACCGAGCCAACCCAGCACGGCGCGGTTCACGCTGGGCTCCTCGAGCATGACCGTAACTGCGATATCGATAGCAAGAAGCACGCGGTCCGCGGCGGTCGAAGGCAGCGCTGCGGCGGCGAGGCGCTGGATCATCGTGTCGATCCGGCGCGCCGAGAGGACGTGCATGATCGCCGCCTTACTGCCGAACTGATTGAACGGCGTGGCGAAGCTGACGCCAGCACCCGACGCGAGCTCGCGCATCGAAAAATCCGCATTGCCTCCGCGCAGGAGTCGTTCCGCTGCGTTGATCACACGCTGGCGGACCGGCTCACCTCGCTTGCCGGCGGCGATCGAGGTCTTGTTCTCTGGCATGGCATTTTCTATATCATGATATATTTAACTTGCAACACGGAGTGATCGCATGGCAACGACAGCCCCCAAAACCTTTCTCATAACCGGTGTCAGTTCAGGCTTGGGGCGCGCCTTCGCCGTGGCGACGCTCGAAGCCGGCCACCGCGTGATTGGCACCGTCCGCCGGGAGCGGGACGCCGAGGCCTTCGCAGCCTTGGCGCAGGATAGAGCGCATCCTCTCATTCTCGATGTGACCAACTTTGCCTCGACCCCGGCTGCCGTCTGCCAAGCGGAAATTCTGGCCGGTCCGATAGACGTCTTAGTGAACAATGCTGGCTACGGACACGAGGGCGCGCTGGAGGAATTGTCGATCGACGATCTCCAGCGCCAATTCGCCGCCAATGTGTATGGTCCTGTCGCGATGATGCAGGCGGTGCTGCCCGGCATGCGGGAACGCCGGTCTGGCCACATTATCAACGTGACCTCCATGGGAGGCTTCATCACCATGCCGGGGATCAGCTTCTATTGTGGCAGCAAGTTCGCGCTAGAGGGTATTTCGGAGGCGCTTGGCAAGGAGGTAGCGGGTTTCGGGATCCGGGTGACGACGCTGGCGCCGGGGCAGTTCCGGACCGATTGGGCGGGACGGTCGATGGACCGGACGCCGCGCAGCATTGCTGATTACGATACCGTCATGGACCCGATCCGCGCCGCCCGGCAGGCGAAGAGCGGCCGTCAGCCTGGTGATCCAGCCAAGGCAGCGCAGGCGCTGCTTGCGTTGGTCGCGTCTCCCAACCCGCCGGTGCGCCTCTTCCTAGGCGACGACGCCCTGGAGCTCGTCGCTCAAAAGCTGCAATCGATGCAGGCCGAACTTGCCGCATGGATAGGACTTTCGCGTTCGACAAGCTTCGAGAGCTAGCCCGAATGGCGCGGCAGCAGGGGGACCATGTCACCTTCGAGTACAGCCTGTTGGCGACCTTGCGCCAGCGGGAGTTGGACGAGGTGGTAAGCAAGCTGTCTGCGACGATAGGGCTACCACGCGTGGAGGTCACCGCATGAGAGAATGTCATGGGCGTCTATCGCCAGCGGCTCACGCTTTCATCCGGGCGCTTCGCCAAGATCGATAATGGTATGGGCTTCCAGTTCGTTCCCTGATCGCCGGGCCTGGAGAAGAAGCTCGGCCAGCATGTCTCAGGCGCTGCGCGTGAGGATGCGCAGCATCGAGTGGAGCATCGGGCAAAAGCGGGGGCCTGCTCTGTAGTGGGCCCGAAGTTGTGCCATGACGAAGCCTCAGACGATTGCTTCACATCCCCACTCCGGTGGTTCGTCCGCCTCGACGCTCCGTCCATTATCGGCCGTTCACCCGCGAGGCACGCGGCGCAGACCCTGCCGGACTGGATCAGCGCCCATGTGCGCATGTTCTGGCTTTTCGGCCGCGTGCTCCGGCTGGTGGTGCTAGATAATCTGAAGTCGGGCATCAACAAAGCGTCGTTCTACGACCCCGAGGTTAATCTGAGCTCAGGCCGGATGGCTTCGCATTACGGCATTGGCATTGTGCCGGCACGACCAAGGCGGCCGAAGGATAAGGCCAAGGTGGAGGCCGGGGTGCGCTTTGCCCAGGGCTACATACTGGGCCGGGTGCGGCGGCAGACATTCTTCTCTTTGGCGGAGGCCAATCAGGCCATTTCCGGCATGGTTGCGCGGATCCACGATCATGTCATGCGCCGCTGGGCGTCAGCCGGCGGCATCTGTTCGAGACAGTCGAGCGCCCGGTCCCATGCGCGTGGTCCAACTGGCCTACTTTCGCATCGCCGTTGACAGGGCCGGAGATACTCAACGATATGTAATACTCTTCGTGACATCTCGTCTATTCGGAGCAAAATTCTGCTCTATGTCGATGAAACATCATTTATTTCGACTCGTACGGAGCGCATCATGCAATTGGAACTGGATAAAGTTGATTTTCGCCTGCTCAAGACGTTTCTCGTCTTGATGTCCGAGCTGAATGTTTCCAACGCTTCCATACGACTCAACACAACTCAGTCTTCTATGAGTTCAAACGCTTGCGCGTTTACGCAAGATTTTCGACGATCCATTACTGCTGAAATCGCATAGCGGAATGATCGCAACAGATCGCGCAAAGGCCTTGGAATCTTCCATCCGGCGTATCGTGGATGAATATGACAGCCTGCTTAAACATGAGAACCCTTTTGAGCCGGGGCGTTCAGAGCGGAAATTCGTTTTGACCGCGTCGATCTTCGCCGAACATATGCTGGTTCCTGCATTCATCGAACGTCTCAGGGTGGAAGCGCCTTATATCCAATTGGAGATACGGCCGCCAAATCCTGAAAAGGCTTTTGAACTTCTCGAAAACGGGGACATTGACCTGAGAATCGCGTGGTCATTGACGCCGCAACTCTCATTGCGATCGGCGCCATTGTTCCAAGATCGCATGGTCTGCATCGTCAATGCAAATCACCCTGAAGTAAAAGAGGAATTGTCCCTGGAACAGTTCCTTCGGCTGCCGCATGCCCGTTCCCTGGTAGCGGCGCGTACCACGACTGTCCGCGTCGTGGACGAGGCATTGAAGAAGTTAGGAAAGAAGATGATAGCGCCGATCATTTTGCAGGATCTTTTCACCATTCCTCCCTTGGTTGCCACTACCGATGTCATTTCCGTGATGCCACGATCGCTGGCAACCAAGCTTGCCGCATTCTATAACTTAAGGATCCTCGAATCCCCGCTGCGGCTCCCAAGGGTCAAATATGTCTCGTATTGGCATGAACGCAACCAACTGGATCCCGGGCACCGGTGGCTGCGCCACATGGTGCAGGAAGCCGCAAGGAATCTTGGCAGCTTTGACAAGACGTTGTCGCTTTAACTCTGAATGAAGCATATGGCTTTCCAGATATGGCGCTCTTGCGTCAGCGCCCCTTAGCTATTCTGGACTTATATACCTCAGGACTCGCAGCCCGGTAATCCGCAACCTGTTCGCCGACGTCAAACTTCAAATCGAGGCGCTCGACCGTATTGATGGTCGCGTAGTGCGAGGCATCGAGCTTGCCGACAGGCTGAAGCCGCGTGGAATCCACACGGCCATCAATCATGATGTTTTCCGACACATGGAAGCAAATGATATCACCGAACACGACTTGGCCTGCACCCATCGGGATTATCGTACGCAGTCTGCATTCCATCGCCGCTCTGGCCTTTGCCACCCTCTGGGGTTTGACGAACAGGCTATCGGCTACCTGGAGCTGCGCTTTTTCAAATTCATCGACATCGAATGGCCATTCGGCGGAAGTCGTCCTCATCTCGTGCTTGAGGTCATCGGATACGACGTTGATGACAAACTCGCCTGTGTCACGAATGTTTCTGAGCGTATCCTTTTCGCCCGTCGAGGAAAACATGACGATCGGAGGGTTTGAAGAGCAGTTGCTGAAATGACTATACGGGGCCAGATTGCGTTTCCCGGAAGCGCTGAGCGTTGACACCCATGCTATAGGCCGGGGTACGACGAGTGACGTCATCATGAAATAGATCGCCTGAGGCTCAAGATCCTTAACATCCAATGTAATCACTGCGTTTCCTCGAATTCAGCTAATTTTACCCCAGGCGTATCACCACACAAAGCGCGTCACCAATGACCATTCGCTTTTCAGTGGGCATCCCGGTTTGATCCCGCCAATAGCACCAGTAACAAATTCATTTTCGAACGGCTGGAATTCTTAAGATATAGACAGTGCAGCCAGTTTAGGCAATGCACTGTCAAAATCGGTTGGCGGAGCGTACGCCGAATTGGATCGGACTATGCGCCGACCTTTTCTCGGCCGATGTTGAACGTCCAGCCCATTCGCTCTAGCTTATCAACCATCTCTTTCCCATGCACGCGGGCGATCTTGTCGGCGGTCTCCGAGACACGATCTATGTCATTGAATTCCTCCGGCTTGCCCTGGATAATGACAAGCAGCAAAGCCTCCTCATCCGAGACATTCTCGAAGCGCCGTGTAACCTTTGGCGGCATTGCGATCAGATCGAAGGGTTCCAAAATCGTACTCTCTTCGCCTTTGTCTCCCCACTGCATTTCCCAACGCCCGGTAAGCGCCATGAAGGTCTCATGCGTCTTGTAATGCGCATGCAGCCCCGGCCCTTGATGGGGAGGGCAAGAGACGATGCCAAGCCGGAAAACGCCGGCATCTCCGCCAATAACCGCGGGTGCCGGCGTTACCTGCCCCGGCAGCGGACCCGGTGACATGATATTCCAAGTGGTTTTCGCTGTGATCATCTCTATAACCTCGACCGGTATATCCTTCTCTTTCAGAAACTTGACTTTTGTCGACACCAGATCCTTGAACCGGGCGATACGCGTTTTCATCTCGTCTTGGGTCGGCGTCCAGCGTTCCATGTTAAACTCCTTATGCTAGTTTTGACCGTTGATAAAATCGACCGCAGCCGCGGCGGCATGTTCCAACGCGCTGGCTGCAGGTCTTAAAATGGCGGAGTACATCACAAACGCGTGCGGCATCTCCTCGTACAGGCGAATTTCGCATGCAACGCCACTGCCGCGCAGCTTCTCTGCAAGCGTATATGTGTCATCCAGCAACGGATCATCCTTGCCGCATCCGACCCAGGTCGGTGGCAAGCCTTCCATATTTTCAAGAATGGGGATGGCGCCTGGAATGGATGCAATATCCGTGGTTCCCAGATAATTTCGCCATACCCATTGCGAATAAGGACGAGACCCTGGACCCGACGCGTTTGGATAAAAAAGTACCAGGCCATCTGGCTGCGGTTCGTTGTATTCCCGAAGAGCCAGACACACGGAGAGGCACAATGTCGCTCCGGCGGATTCACCAAAAACTACAAGGCGGTCCGCGAGAATGCCATGGTTGATTCCCGCGCCCCTGATCCAACGCAACGCGGTCAGAATCTCTTCGCGCTGCACCGGAAATACATGCTCCGGCGCCCTTCTGTAGTTGACGGCACAAACCATAAACCCGCTCAGCAAGCCGAGCGTATTAATTGTCCGGGTATGCGTTTCCAATCCACCGCACCACCATCCCGCGCCCCGAAGGAAGACAATGCAGGGCAATGGCTCTAGTCCCGGAATCGGACGGCTCACCAGAAGACCGATCTCGCCATATGGACCGGCAATGGAAATATTCGTCATGCGAGCGACGACGGGTACGACACCGTTCAAATACCTGAAATATTCGTCTTGTTGTGCCCGCGCCGCCGCAAGCGGCACAACCATTGGATTCGCGGAGGATATCCCCGCTTTTTTCAAAGCATCGGCGACTTCACGGTAGGTGCCAAACATGGTCCATGTTTCCATTTCCGATGATGATAGTTTCGCCGCTTATGCTTGGCTATTTTTAAATTATAATAACAGTTATTATTTTTTGGTAATAGCGTAATGACACCGGCTGTGGTATTCGCAACTAAATCAGGGCGGACGGAGGCGCTTTGCCGGATGATGCCAGGGAGATGCAGTTCAATGTTTTCGTCGAGCGTGTTTGCCTTTAGTCGGTTCGACGAGGCGTCTTTGGATGAATATCGCTCTGATATGTCGGCCGTCGGTGTCGTTCGCTTAAACGCATCACAGAGTTGGGTAGTCTCGCTATGGTGGTGCCTTGTGTTGCCCTGGCACGGAACCTAATCTTGAAAACGGTCATGATCCAACGGTATGGCGGCCCGGAAGTTCTTGAATATGTTGATGTACCGCTTCCGGTTCCTAAATTTGGCGAGATACTCGTACGTGCACACGCATTTGGCGTCGGACGGCCGGACATATTGGCGCGACGAGGCGAATATCCATGGCTTCCGCCTTTGCCATTTGTTATAGGGAATGATCTCGCGGGCGAAGTCGTGTCCTTGGGGGAAGGCGTCGAAGAATCCTGGCTTGGAGAAAAAGTCCTCATCAGTTCGCGGGAGCTGCCGCAACGAGGAGGCGGATATAGCGACTATGTCGTCGTCCCGTTAGGGCTCGCATTTCGATTGCCGGCTGCGATTTGTTATGACGAAGCTGTATGTCTTAGTAACTACCAGTTGGCCTGGGCGCTGTTGAACGATACCGTCGGTGTGCGCCGGCCGAAGACGATCCTCGTTGTCTCGGCGGCTGGGGGAGTCGGAAGCGCGCTTGTACAACTGGCAAAACTTGAAGACATTCGTGTTATCGCCGTCGTAGGCAGTGCGGAGAAAGTTCGGTTTGTGCGCCAGTTGGGGGCGACCGACGTGATCAATCGATGCGAAGAGGATATCCGAGAGCGCGTCAGAACCCTGACGGCGGGACGCGGTGTCGACCTAGTGCTCGATCCGGTAGGCGGCGCCGAATTCGTGGCATATCTGGATGTGTTGGCTGTCTGGGGGCGGCTTGTTTCCTACGGCGTCATGGCCGGTCTGCCAACCCAGGATGTCTTTTTCGCCTTGCGTCGGCATTTGGAAAAAAGCCTGTCGGTCCAGTGCTTCTCCTTTCACAGCTACGATGAAGATATTCAAGAGCGCCGTTCGATCATGATAAAACTTATTGCGTTGTTAGAACTAGGTGCCATTCGGCCGGCGATCGGCGCCAAATTTCCGCTTAGCCAAGCGCGCGAAGCACACGCGCTTTTGGAACACGGGACAACGCTGGGCAGAATTGTAATGTCCTCATAGGCAATACGCGTCTGAGACATAAAAATCATTCTGGAAAAGAAGTAGATTTGGAGAGAAGCAATGGAGGAAGAATTTAATCTGATCAGAGAGGCAATCAACGCCAAGCCGTTGACACGCTTTCACGTTAGGCTCGTGTTGTTCATCTTGATCACGATGCTGATGGATGGCTACAATATACAGGCGCTCAGCTACGCCGCACCGTCTATGAGCGCACAGTGGCAGCTTACTCCAGGAGCGATGGGCGGGGCTTTTAGTCTCGGCTTGGTCGGGCTGACACTGGGTGCCCTTATCTTCTCTCCGATTGCCGATCGATTTGGAGCTAAGAGGATCCTGCTATTTTGCGTCGTCTCCTATGCCATCCTGACGGTGCTCACAGCTTTTGTTCCTTCATTGCAATGGCTTCTCGCAGCACGCTTTCTGACTGGATTTGGCCTCGGCGGCGTAATGCCAACCGCAATTGCACTTGTAACGGACTATTCTCCGGCACGCCTGCGTACATTCGTTGTCACCTTATCGATGTCCGGTTTTCCTATCGGCGGCGCGGTAGGGGGTTTCGCGGCCGCTTCGACGATAAGTCATTTTGGCTGGCAGGCTATTTTCCTGTTTGGCGGCGTTGTCCCGGTATTGATGCTTCCACTGCTACTCCGATATCTACCGGAGTTTCTGCACCGTCAGCTCGCGGAACCGGGTGAACGAGACAATTTGTACCAGACGCTGGAAAAAATCATTCCGAATTGCCGTCAGTCCATGATCTTTCCCCTTCGCGACACGACAGATGCCAAAATGAGGCAGGTTAGCCCGGTAAGGGAACTTTTTCAAAATGGTTTAGGGGCGGCCACTTGTCTCATATGGATCACATTCATTTGCAATCTCCTCCTGTTATACTTCTTTTCAAGCTGGATGCCGTCTCTGGTTCATGGCTTCGGGTATTCGCTCGTATTCGCAAGCCTTACGACCTCGATCTTTCAACTCGCCGGCTTGATCGGCTCACTGCTTCTTGCACTACTCTGCGATAGATTAGGTAAGCCGAATCTCGTCATTTCTTTTACAATGTTTTCTATCATCGCGTTTTGTTTGTTGCTGAGTTACAATATGTACACGCCAGCAGCGCTTATTTTCGGCGCGGCCGGCGTTGGCTTCTGCATAGTCGGCGCACAAGGGGCCTCCAACGGCTTTGTCGCGAGCCTTTATCCGACGATGATACGTTCGACGGGAATAGGCTGGGCCCTCGGCGTGGGCCGCTTGGGATCAATTGTCGGTCCCATTCTGGGCGGTGTGCTAATAGACCTGCACACACCTAAGGTCATGCTCTTCCGTCTAGCGGTCATTCCCGCCGTGATCGGCGGATTATCCATGATGTGTATGCCGGCAAGCGCCCGGAACAGCGGCGCAAGAACGAGTTGCGAATCAGCCATTGAGCGTGCTTCGGCGCGCTAGCAGGCTGGCTTTGACCCAACGCATCGGCCTCTTGATCGCCTTGATGAGCGGCCTCCCAATACCGCTCTATGAGACATAGAGTGATCGCAAGGAATTCACGACAAGCTCGAAGTCTGAATGAAAATCAAAGAAATAGATCTAGGGAGATTATAGTGACGAGAACAAAGCTTTCGAATGCTTGCCGCATTACGGTGTTCACCTTGTTGACGATGGAAGCATGTGGATTGCCTTTCGCCCATGCAGCAATGCTTCCGGACGTGGTGAATCAGCCGCCTGGCATAGATTTGGGCAGCACGAGTTTCTACGACGGTTTCGGTCGTTCGAGTCCCGGCTGGCGTATTCTGTCCTTCTTTCGAGTCAATGATTTTACGTCGATCACGAACGCGGACGCCCATCGTAGTCCGGCATATGATGATCCACGGATTACAACGGTTTCGGGGGTAATCGAGCCGATATGGGTGTCGTCATTGCAGTTGGGTGGTGCATTTTTCGGTGTGACGGCGATATTACCTTTCACATCGATCTCATCACATTTCGGTTCGGACGGAAAAGTCCTCACCAACAACAACTTCAATGTAGGCGACGTGCAATTCGGTCCGTTACTGCAATGGAAGCCAATCAAGTTCGGCATAGGACACGTTATTGCACAACGCTTGTCCGTTTTGGTTGCGGCCCCCACGGGTGCATTCAATCATCAAGTCAATTTGAACCAAAGTTCAGGTTATTGGTCGGTGAATCCGTATTACGCCGTGAGCTATTTGCAAGCTCCTGGATGGGAAGCTTCAGCGCGCATAAATTACTTATACAACTTCCAGACAACGAATTTTGGGCATCCACCCAGTATTCGCGATGTAATATTCGACAATGCGCAAGCAGGCCAGGCGGTCTGGGTGAATTTTGCAACGTCATATGCCGTTATTCGGGGCGTATCTGCAGGTATAAACGGGTATTATTTCGACCAGCTTGTCAATGATAAGGTCAATGGAATTAACATAGCACGCAGCCGCAAAACGCAGCTATATCTGGGCCCGGGGTTGCATTTCGCGGTGTCGAAAACGAGCTTTCTTAATGCCAATCTCTATCTTCCAGTTCGTACCACCAACTCGGCCAATGGGGTAGAATTCAATTTTCAGTTTATTCACGATTTCTGATGCATAGAACGCAAGAAGTGTGAAATACTTTCCTTAAAAGCGTCCTTCAAAACCCTTGTGTGGCGCGAATCGGCTGATTTCATAGAGGGGAACGTCATCTGTTCTGATCCCCGAAGGTCTCTGACCGATCTTCGAAGAGCTGCTTCCGTCGCCCCTGGCCAAGCCTCCCGGTGGCCGGCCCCGCATTTCCGATCGGGCGGCGCTCAGCGGTATTCTGGTTGTCCTGCGCAGCGGTATCGCGTGGGAGGATTTGCTGCCGGAGCTTGGATGTGGCTCGGGTGTCACCTGTTGGCGGTGTCCGCGTGACTGGCGGGAGGCGGGTGTCTGGGAACGGTTGCACCATGAGGTGCTGCGCCGTCTGCGTGGCGCGAACAGGATAGATTTCAGCTGGGTCTGCCTGGATTCATTCTCGATTCCGGAAAAAAAGGGGGCTCCGCTACGGCCCAAATCCAACGGATCGCGGCAAGCCGGGAACGAAACGGCATCTCGTAACCGACCGGCTTGGTATTCCTCTTGCGGTGGAGTTGACCGGCGCAAATGTCCACGACAGCACCATGCTCGAACCAATACTCGACGCCATACCCGCTATTCGCGGCAAGTCTGACCGCCCTCGCCAGCGGCCAAAGAAACTCCACGCCGACAAAGGCTACGATTATTCAAGCCGCCGACAGGCCAAAGCGTTCTTCGGCCCATTAACTCAGGTGTTCCATCTCTATGGGGGCACTGGTTTTGTCGATAAACACAAAGCGTTGGGCAGCACGATCAAGTTGCTCCTGCCGCCAGGAGGCGGGCTTAGATTTCAGTCGCTATTCTGACGCTGCAGGTAGGTTTGCTGCCTAAAGACGATGCAGATTGCGCCCTGCACGTCGATCCTCGGTGTTTCCTCATCTCTGAAGGAGGGCGGCGAAGGTGGGTGTGCGGAGCCGATATCGCCTCACGGTATAAGCTCGCTTCTCATCCCCGACCCAAAAATAGCGGCGCCACGGCACGCATTCGGTTTGCCAATGCGTCCGCCACGGCACGGATACGCGGGACGTGCCGCGTGTCCTCATGCTGCACCAGCCAGATTTCACGGGCAGGTAACGGCGGCGCGTCGAGCCGCACGAGATCCGTATCCGCCGCGACATGATGCCCCAGCACCACAATACCTAACCCAGCCTGTGCGGCTGCCAATTGGCTGGTGCGGCTATCAGCACGCAACGCCACCTCGGCTCTGGGCGCCATGGCCGCCAGCGCATCTATTTCAGGGTAAGCGCCGGTTTCGTCGCGGGAGAGAATCAGCCGGTGTCCTGCCCCATCGCCACCTGGCAAGGGCTTCGTAGCCCGCGCGGCAAGATAAGCCGCGCTGGCGTAGAGCCCGAAAGAGACCTCTCCTATCCGTCGCCCGAGGAGCAATTGCCCCTTTGGGCGCGCCAAACGGATGGCCAAATCCGCCTCCCGTGCCGCCAGGGAAAGCGTACGATCATCGGTGATCAGTTCAACTAGAATACCGGGATAGCGTCCTGCCAAATCCGCCAGCGCCTGCATTAAAATGCCCGCCGCGAAATCACTCACCGTGGTCAGCCGCACATTGCCTTCGAGGCGTACATCCCTCCCGCTCACGGCACGCTCAGCCGCCTGTGCCGCATCCTCCATCCGCTCCACCTCGGCGCGAGCGGCCTCACCCGCAGGGGTTACCCGAAACCCGCGCGGCGTGCGTTCCAGCAGCCGTACGCCGGCCTTGGCCTCAAGCGCCGCCAGCCGCCGCCCCATGGTGGATTGCCGTACCCCCAACCGCCGCGCCGCCGCCGAAAGCGTACCTTCACGCGCAATGGCCAAAAAGCTGTGCAAATCGTTCCAATCCATCCCAGACTCCATGCGAAAACGCATAATTATAGACCGGTTTTTGAGAATTAAAGAAGCCTATTTGCATGGCTATCTAGGCCGTAAAGGAGATCCACTGATGACATCAAACATCGACACCAAAACCGCTGGCTACGGCGTTCTGCTGCTTCGTCTCTCGCTGGGCATATTGTTCCTGGCCCATGCTGGGATCAAATATTTTGTCTTCACCCCCGCGGGCACAGAACATTTCTTCGCTAGCCTTGGCCTGCCGGGCTGGCTTGGCATTTTCGTCATGATCTGGGAGTTCGCCGCCGCCATTGCCCTGATCGTTGGCATCTGGCCCCGCTTGGCCGCATTGCTGATCGCCCCGGACCTGATTGGCGCGATTCTGATGGTGCATATCCATAACGGCTTCGTCTTCACGGCAACGGGCGGTGGCTGGGAATATCCGGCATTTTGGACGATTGCGCTCCTTGCGCTCGCACTGATCGGCGACGGCCCTTACACCTTGCTGCCAACCCTAAATCGGAAAATCACATGACGCTCCCTAGCCTGTTTATCAGCCATGGCTCCCCCATGCTGGCTCTCACAGACACACCGGCGAGGAGGTTCCTCGCCAGCTTACCCACCCTCCTGCCCCGGCCCCGCGCTATTCTCGTGGTTTCCGCGCATTGGGAAACCGCGGTGCCGGCAGCGCCGATCGACGCGCCCCAGGCTCTGCGCCTGACGCGGGAGCCAATGGCCAATGTCGAGCGTTACGACGCCCTGCGTGACCGGAAGCAGCGCCATGCGTCATGATCCCGCCAGTGCTGCCGTCGTGGTGATGCTGCGCGGCCTCAAGATGTACGGTATGGCCCAGGCCGCGAGCGACTTGATCGAACAGGGCGCTCCTGCCTTCGATGCCGCAGTGCCCATCCTCTCCCAGTTGCTCAAGGCGGAGATGGCCGAGCGCGAGGTCCGGTCAATCTCCTACCAGATCAAGGCGGCCAGCTTCCCGACCTACAAGGACCTCGCCGGCTTCGACTTCGCCGCCAGCGAGGTAAACGAAGCCCTGGTCCGGCAACTGCACCGCGGTGACTTTATGGACAATGCCGACAACATCGTGCTGATCGGTGGGTCGGGCACGGGCGGAGCAGCCAAGGTTCCATCGGTGCGAAGCGCCGGTGGAATGCTGCGGAGGGAAAAGCCATATCGCCACCGCGCTCGGTGTGCAGGCGGTCGAGCATCACCGCAAGAAGGCCCGGTTCTTCTCAACCGTCGACCTGGTTAACGCGCTCGAACAGGAAAAGACCCTGAATAGGGCCGGCCAATTGGCCGAGCGCTTGCTGCGGCTCGATCTCGTCATCCTCGATGAGCTCGGCTATCTGCCGTTCAGCCCGTCAGGAGGCGCGCTGCTCTTCCACCTGCTCAGCAAGCTTTACGAGCGCACCAGCGTCATCATCACCACCAACCTCAACTTCAGTGAATGGGCAGGCGTCTTCGGTGATGCCAAGATGACCACCGCCTTGCTGGATCGCCTCACCCATCATTGCCACATCCTCGAGACAGGCAACGACAGCTTCCGCTTCAAAGACAGCAACACAAAACCAAAACCACGAAAGGAAAAATCAGCCACTTGACCCGCCCTATCCAACGAGGGACATAAACTTCAACCGGGTCATGTGTGAAACGCCCTGGATTCAAGAGCGAGATGGCGAGAATTTGGCGGCGGCGCGAATGCGGTCATGTGTCCGGCTTTTTGGCGCGGCCTAATAATCTTACTGTGTCATAAGCTCTTGCCCGATTCGGGCTTGATCTGTCATGTCTGGAGATTCTTAACCGTGGAGACGGTTTATGGGTCTCAAGTGCCCAGCTGGCCGAGAGAGGCGGAACTGGCGACGGCGCGCGCCGAGTTGACCGGCGCGCATCTGCTCATCGAGCAATACAAGGCGCAATTGCACAGGCTGCGGCGCATGCAGTTCGGGGCGCTCAGAGGCTGAGCGATCTGCGTGCCGACATAGGCAGCCGCGCGTGTCCATACCAGCGCCTCACCCCTCGTCCTTCTTGAAGGTGTTTCCATAGCAACTCCTCTTGCGAATCATAACAGGGACTATTATAGTCCCCGTTATGGCACATATCGGAACCGGCGTCGAATACGCTCTGCACTGTCTGACCTGGATCGCCGGCCCGGTTGAGCAGCCGCCGAGCAGCCGCGACCTCGCGGAGATACAAGGCGTCCCACCTGCCTTCCTGAAAAAGATTTTCCCGAAGCTGGAGAAAGCCGGAATTGTTGAAGCCATCGGTGGCATACGAGGCGGCTATCGTCTCGCCCGTTCCCCCGAGCAGATCAGCGTCCTTGATGTCGTAGACGCTGTGGAAGGCTCGAAACCACTATTCGATTGCCAGGAGATCAGAGGCCGTTGCGCCCTGTTCGATGGCAAGCCGCCCGCATGGTCCACTCGTGGGGTCTGCGGCATCCATGCTGTGATGATCCGCGCCGAGAAGGTCATGCGCAATGAGCTGGCGAAGACCAGCCTGGCCTCATTGATGGGCACACTCGTCAACAAGGTTCAACCCCCCGGCTTTGCCAGTGAAGTCCGTGACTGGTTCGCGGGCCGGCAAACTGCGCGCGAAGGCGCGCGTATCTCAGGCATGCGCTCTCGCGCAGCCGCCCACACCGACGAGGAAGGTGCGTAGCGGCCTCAAGCCGTCATCCTTTCCGTTATTCTAGGAGCTGTGTTCGTATGAAAAGAATTCTTATTATCGGCGCCGGTTTTTCCGGCTTCTGGAGCGCGCTGGGGGCCGTGCGGCTCCTCGATCAGCAGGGCAAGACCGATGAAATCGAAGTGGGGCTAATCGCTCCTCAGCCGGAGTTGCATATCCGTCCGCGCCTATACGAAGCCGGGGCGGATGGAATGAAAGCTCCACTCATGGACATCTTCAATGCCGTTGGCGTCCGCTTCATCCAGGGAACTGTCGAGGCGATCCATTCCGATCGGCATCAGGTCGATATCCTGTCAGCGGACGGCTCGAAGTCGACATTGGGATATGACCGACTGGTGTTGGCGGCGGGTAGCCGGTTGTTCCGCCCCGAAATTCCCGGTCTGCTCGATCACACCTTCAGCGTCGATCAGGTGGATGAGGCCGCTGAGCTAGAAGCCCATATCAAGAATCTGGCGCTGTTACCCGAGAGTGATGCGCGCAATACGGTGATCGTCGCGGGCGGAGGCTTTACCGGTATCGAAACGGCGGCCGAGATGCCTGCCCGGTTGCGCGAGGCGCTGGGCAAGGACGCCAAAGTCAGGGTCGTCGTTGTCGAGCGCGAACCCGAAATTGGTCCCGACCTCGGTCCCGGTCCGCGTCCGGTGATCACCAAGGCACTGACCGATCTTGGTGTCGAATGGCAAACCGGCGCCAGCATCGCTTCGGTCGATGCCGACGGCATCACCACTGAGACCGGCGAACGAATTCTGGCCAAGACTGTGATCTGGACGGCGGGCGTGCGCGCCAATGCGCTCACGTCGCAGATATCGGCGGAACGAGACGATTTCGGGCGGCTGCATGTTGACCGTAACCTGCTCGTGCCGGGCAGCGACGGTATCTTCGCGACGGGCGACGTTGCAAGGGCTGCTACTGACGAGGAAGGCAACGTCACCGCCATGTCGTGTCAGCATGCGATGAACCTAGGGCGCTCGGCCGGGTATAATGTCGCGGCCTCACTGCTGGGCTTGGAGCCGATCTCCTATAGCCAGCCCAAATATGTGACCTGCCTGGATCTCGGTCCCTGGGGCGCGGTTTACACCGAAGGCTGGCATCGCGAAGTGATAATGGAGGGAGCGGAAGCCAAAGCGCTGAAGACCCAAATCAACACTCATTGGATTTATCCGCCAAACGCCGATCGTGCCGAAGCGCTCGAAGCGGCCGACCCGCGGCGCATCATCGTCGCCTAACCTGGTTCTTCGGCCGCACGGCCTCTGCCCCCTCGCGTCCGTGCGGTCGAAGGCGCCGCGTTCCCCGATCCCCCCGCCCCGGGAAACGCGGCTTTTTTTAACACCTTCCGGAACGCACCGGGTCGTAAGCAGAAAGACTGATGCTGCTGATGCGGAGGCGATTTGCGAAACCGTTACACGGCCAATGATGAAATTCGTGGCTGTGAAGTCACGCGATCAGCAAGCAATCATGTCGTTGCATCGTACGCGGAGCCTCCTGGTCAAGCAGCGTACGCAATCGATCAATATGATGCGAGCGATACTTGCGGAATTTAGTATCAACATTCCCGAGGGGCTGGAATGAGCATTGCAGTTGGCGCGCCAAACAGCCGCCGGGCGGTCGCAAGACGTTCCAGAGGCCGCGGGGGCTATGGTCGAAATATTGGCTCAGCAGGCGCTGAATACCCATTCACAGATTTTAGACATTGATCGTCGGCTTATGTGCTTGCAGCAATCTGATGAGGTTGTACAACGCCTGGCTACGATCCCCGGTATAAGTCCTGTTGGCACCACGGCTCTGGCTGCGGCTGTAGCTGATCCGACGGAGTTCCGATCGGGTCGACAATTTGCGGCTTGGCTTGGCCTTACGCCGCTCCAAAATTCAAGTGGAGGCAAGGAACGGCAAGACGGGATTTCAAAAATGGATGATAAATATCTGTTACGTGCCAAACTCAATCGCCTCCGTCCGCATCGCAATCGCCCGAGCCATCTCAAGAACACTGCCACGGTGCCCATGTTGCCAACGAACTTATGGTCGAGGACTTTTGTGACACAGTAAGAATAACCGCCAGCCCAGATGGGTTCCGCGAATGGCATCCAAACAAATCTGCGGCATTGGTATGCCTTTGACCCATACAGGATTGTCACCATTCGTCAGTTCGACCGATCGCCATCTTCTCCTATCGCTCTCAACTCCTTAGCAACGGCTTGTTGCTTAGGCTGCTGCCGGCGGCCGCCGGTAGACCTCACCACGTGCCATCATCGCCCAGACAACCCGGGCGATCTTGTTAGCCAGAGCGATGGCCGCAACCTTGCGCGGCCGGCGCTCCAGCAATTTCAGTAACCTAGAACTCGCCGACTTACTGCCGGGCTTGGCGAAGCGGATCACAGCCATGGCACCAACCACGAGCATCTGTCGCAGCCGCTCATTACCCGCCTTGCTGATCCGCCCCAGACGGTGTTTGCCACCGGTCGAATGCTCCCTAGGTGTCAGCCCCAACCAGGCAGCGAAGTGACGGCCGCTCTCAAAATTTGCGGGGTTTACGGAAAGCGCCATGGTGATCGCCGTGATCGGCCCTACGCCGGGGATCGCCGCAAGGCGTTGGCTGACCGCATTGACCTTGTGTTGCTTGAGCAGTTGCCGGTCGATGGCATCAATCTTCAGATTGAGCTCGGCCACGTGCTGCCCCATCTGGGCAAACATTGCCTTGGCTATTTCTGGAATGGTGGGCTCATCCACCAGGATAGAAAGCAGCGTGTCGACATTGCCTACTCCCTTGGCCGCAATCATGCCGAACTCCGCAGCGTGTCCACGCAAGGCGTTGATGGCCTGGGTCCGCTGACCGATCAGCATCTCCCGGTGCTTCACAATGATCGTCGCCGCCTGCTCATCGGTGGTCTTCACCGGTACCGTTCGCATGCTTGGTCTAGAGGCCGCTTCGCTGATCGCTTCCGCGTCATTGTGATCGTTCTTGCTGCGCTTGACGAAGGGCTTCACATATTGCGGTGGGATCAGCTTCACCCGATGGCCCATGGCGCCCAGCATCCGGCCCCAGTGATGAGCACCCGCGCATGCTTCCAGAGCAACTTCGGTCGGTGGCACCTTGGACAAGAAAGCTTCAATCTGGCCCCGCCGGAGTTCTCTCCGAAGGGTGACGCGGTCCTGGTCATCGACGCCATGTAACGTGAAAATATGCTTCGACGTGTCGATAGATATGCGCTTAAATTCCATGGGACGGCCCTTTCATGATGGTCACTGAGCGACCTCATCTTGGCACATCCGATGCCGTGGGCCGTTCCACCCCAACAAATCTCAGTGGAAAAATCCGGCCTTCCCGGGTCAATTCTCAGTGGAAATCAACACTTCTGGCTTCGGTCGCCGCCTTTGCCCGAGATAATGGGATCGCGCTCAACTGCCGCTCTCTCGTAATGAAATTCATCGCAGACGCTGACACGTCCGACCGGAAAATCACACCTCGCTGGCCGCCCTCAATGAAGCCGCGATATCGCCGATCGACCGGAACAGCATGAGCGCATTGTCCTTTGAAGGCATAAACCCCCGGCGGCGCCAGAAGGCGGCGGCCTCGTCATCGATGGCATTGACCATCAGCGCCCGCCCGCCAATCAACGCGGACCCATTTACACTGCGGGCCAGAGCATGGTTGAGCAACCCAATACCAATCCCCTGCCCCGCCCAGGCCGTGCCCGTGGCAAGCTGGCCGAGTAGAATACACGGCATCGGGCTCGGCGGCTGGCCGGTGCGGATCGCGCGCGGCAGGCTGGCGGGCACAATGGCGGTTGGGGCCAGGCCGTAATAGCCTACCACCCGGCCCGCCACATGAACCACCATGACCACAGAGAAGCCTTTTTGTTGATTGGCCAGCGCCCGCGTCTTCAGCCAGTGGTCGAGGGAGGGCTTGCCGCAGGAGAACTGGGATACATCATGCCCGGCATTCAGAAGCTCCGGCGCGGAGAGCAACGCCTCTCCCATCAACGCTTCGCGGTATCTTTTTCCCAAGGTGCCTTACGGCGCAGGGAGGCCACCATTTCCGGCACGGGTGCCACGGGGGCGGAGACGGCTTGAATAAACGCCTCGAACCCTTCCGGACTCATGCGCACCAGCGTGCTTTCCATCAGCACCTCCTCGGCGGCCCGCACCGCGGCTTCCCGCACAAAATCAGTCCGCGAGCGCCCGCGCAAATCCGCCGCCCGATCGATAATCGCGATATCGCCTTCCGGTAGCCGCATCGAGAGCGGATGGTCTTTGCGCTTGGGCGAGGCGGTCATGGCGGTGGCTCTTGTCATGGGAGGAATATAGACATTTGTAGCGCGTTATACAATACAATTTTGACGCTGCCATCACCGCCCGCGCCGCCGCGATTGTCGGGGTTGCTTCTCCCACCCGGGCACTCGCTCAGCCCGCTGGCCAAGTTCACGCCAAACCTCCATATCGCTCTGGCGGCTTGCCGCTTGGCGGCGGCTGAGGCTGGCAAGCATTTCCGCCAAATCCGCGCCAATACGAGCCACCCGCCCCAGCGCCTCACCATGGCGCCGTAAATGCGCCGTCAACGCGGGCAGCTTCTCCTCAAATGCCTGCGCAATCCGGCGGCCAAACATCCGTTCCTGCAGCATCAAGGCCTTCGCCAGACCACCGCCCCGCTCTTCCGCCGCCTGGTGCACTCTCTGCACCGCCTGAACCGCCCCGCGCCGCAGCCCGGCCGCACGCTCCATCAGCGCCAGCGCCGCTTGCTTCTCGGGCGCTTGTGCAAAATTGCGTACGATGTTGTTCAGCACATCAGCGCGCCCAATCTCGCGCCGGTCGCCAAGCGGCCGCCGGGCGATGATCTCGGCGCGCTCCACCCCCTCCGAAGTCACGATAAAACTCTGCTCCCGGTGCCGGCTGCCTGACGTATAGGCGCCGCATAGCTCGTCATCCTGTAGACCCGGTATTCCTGCACCTTGCCGGGCGTCACCTTGTCCAACGGCAACGCCCCAAAGAACGGCAGCAGATGCACCCGCAACCGGATGCCGTGGCTCTCGGTCCATTTCTCGGAGCGTTCGCCCTCGGTGATCACCCCATATTCCTTCAGGAACTGCTCCGCCGCCTTCCTGAAGGTCGGACGGTCATTCAACACACCAGCTTCGGCCTGGCCGTGCAATTTGAAGTACCAGCTCTCCGCCGCCTTGGCGGCTAGCTCCTGGCCTTCCTGCTTGGTACTGAATTGTCGCTGCCGGCCAGCCACAGACGCTCGCGCCTGCCAGAAGCGGCTATTGCCGCGCTGATAAATCTGAACCTTTCCACCCAACAGCTCGACGGTCGGCATGACACCCCCTTGCGCATAACGCACTCCGGTTGAGGATCATTGGCAGACCACGACCATAGGCCATCAGGTTTGGGAATCCGAGTTAAATTACCCTAAGACTGCCCTAGAGCGCTGGCCAGCAAAAAGCCGCCTTGCGGCGGCTTTATGTATTTGTTTTGTTTTGTATGATTTGGTTGCGGGACCTGGATTTGAACCAGGGACCTTCAGGTTATGAGCCTGACGAGCTACCGGGCTGCTCCACCCCGCGCCAAGAATAAACCGCCCTTAGTTTGCCGGGCTGGCATTTAGGGGCGGTTTTTATTTTTGAGTATTGATAGGCTGGAGGACCTGGCGGCGACCTACTCTCCCGTGCCTTAAGACACAGTACCATGGGCGCTGGGGATTTTCACGTCCGAGTTCGGGATGGGATCGGGTGTAGGCTCCCCGCCAAAGCCACCAGGTCGTCCAGCCTATCAATATTATGATGTCTGGGTGATCGGTTTTGGTGCTTTTGTGTGTATCATTTTCAGCTTCAGCATTCATCGCGATGGATGATTGCTGCTTATGGGGTTTGATGAGGAGATGTTGAACTCTATCGGGTGATTAGTACCGGTTAGCTTCGCACATTACTGCGCTTCCACACCCGGCCTATTAACGTGGTGGTCTACCACGACCCTCAGGGAGGCCTAGTTTTGAGGTAAGTTTCCCGCTTAGATGCTTTCAGCGGTTATCTTTTCCGTACTTAGCTACCCGGCTGTGCCGCTGGCGCGACAACCGGTACACCAGAGGTACGTCCATCCCGGTCCTCTCGTACTAGGGACAGATCCTCTCAAGCCTCCAACACCCACGGCAGATAGGGACCGAACTGTCTCACGACGTTCTAAACCCAGCTCACGTACCACTTTAATCGGCGAACAGCCGAACCCTTGGGACCTGCTCCAGCCCCAGGATGTGATGAGCCGACATCGAGGTGCCAAACCTCCCCGTCGATGTGGACTCTTGGGGGAGATCAGCCTGTTATCCCTAGAGTACCTTTTATCCGTTGAGCGATGGCCCTTCCACGTGGAACCACCGGATCACTATGGCCGACTTTCGTCTCTGCTCGAGCTGTCACTCTCGCAGTCAGGCGGGCTTATGCCATTGCACTCAACAGCCGATGTCCGACCGGCTTGAGCCCACCATCGCGCGCCTCCGTTACTTTTTGGGAGGCGACCGCCCCAGTCAAACTGCCCACCATGCAGGGTCCCGATCCCGGATAACGGGATTCGGTTAGATATTAGAAGAGTTCAGGGCGGTATTTCAAGGTTGGCTCCACAAGAGCTAGCGCCCCTGCTTCAATGCCTCCCGCCTATCCTACACAGCACTCTCCCAATACCACTGCAAAGTTGCAGTAAAGGTTCATAGGGTCTTTCCGTCTGACCGCGGGTACCCCGCATCTTCACGGGGAATTCAATTTCGCTGAGCCTACGCTGGAGACAGTGGGGAAGTCGTTACGCCATTCGTGCAGGTCGGAACTTACCCGACAAGGAATTTCGCTACCTTAGGACCGTTATAGTTACGGCCGCCGTTTACCGGGGCTTCAATTCAGTGCTTGCACACCTCCTCTTAACCTTCCGGCACCGGGCAGGCGTCAGACCGTATACGTCGTCTCTCGACTTCGCACAGCCCTGTGTTTTTACTAAACAGTCGCTACCCCCTCTTTTGTGCCACCCTACAATGGTTGCCCACTGCAGGGTCTCGCTTATCCCGAAGTTACGCGAGTAATTTGCCTAGTTCCTTCAGCATAGTTCTCTCAAGCGCCTTGGTATACTCTACCAGTCCACCTGTGTCGGTTTAGGGTACGGTCTATATGCTAGAGCTATTTCCTGGAATGCTTAAAAAGCCAGATCAATCCAATAAGACCTGACAACATTTCGCATTCGTCACTTCTAGCAGGCACAGGAATATTCACCTGTTTCCCATCGACTACGGCTTTCGCCCTCGCCTTAGGAGCCGGCTCACCCTGCGCGGATTAACCTTGCGCAGGAACCCTTGGACTTACGGCGACAGTGTTTCTCACACTGTTTGTCGCTACTCATGTCAGCATTCGCACTTCCGATACCTCCAGGCCCTCTCACGAGTAACCCTTCACAGGCCTACGGAACGCTCCGCTACCGCGTGATAAATCACGCCCACAGCTTCGGTATATGGCTTGAGCCCCGTTACATTTTCGGCGCAGGATTTCTATTAGACCAGTGAGCTATTACGCTTTCTTTAAAGGATGGCTGCTTCTAAGCCAACCTCCTGGTTGTTTTGGAATTCCCACATCCTTTCCCACTTAGCCATAATTTGGGGACCTTAGCTGGTGGTCTGGGCTGTTTCCCTCTCGACGATGGACCTTAGCACCCACCGTCTGTCTGCCGTACAAAACTCTCCAGTATTCGGAGTTTGGTTAGGTTTGGTAAGTCTTTGGGACCCCCTAGCCCATCCAGTGCTCTACCCCTGGAGGTATACATACGACGATCTACCTAAATAGATTTCGCGGAGAACCAGCTATCTCCAAGTTTGATTGGCCTTTCACCCCTAGCCACAGCTCATCCCCGACTTTTTCAACAGGCGTGGGTTCGGCCCTCCAGTGGGTGTTACCCCACCTTCAGCCTGGCCATGGCTAGATCACTTGGTTTCGGGTCTTCTGCCCGCGACTGAATGCCCTATTCAGACTCGCTTTCGCTGCGCCTACGCCTATCGGCTTAAGCTTGCCGCGAACAGAAACTCGCTGACCCATTATACAAAAGGTACGCCGTCACAGAACAATCTGCTCCGACTGCTTGTAGGCATCCGGTTTCAGGTCTATTTCACTCCCCTTGTCGGGGTGCTTTTCACCTTTCCCTCACGGTACTTGTTCACTATCGGTCACCAGGGAGTATTTAGGCTTGGAGGGTGGTCCCCCCATGTTCAGACAGGATTTCACGTGTCCCGCCTTACTCAAGTCCTCTCATATAGCCTTCGCATACGGGGCTATCACCCATATTGCCGGACTTTCCAGACCGTTCTGCTAACTTGATGAGAGGCACTGGCCTGCTCCGCGTTCGCTCGCCACTACTAGCGGAATCTCTGTTGATGTCTTTTCCTCCAGGTACTGAGATGTTTCAGTTCCCCGGGTTTGCCTCCGCAGCCTATGTATTCAGCTACGGATCTCCTTGCGGAGGGGTTTCCCCATTCGGATATCTTTGGATCAAAACCTGCTCGCGGTTCCCCAAAGCTTTACGCAGCGTGCCACGTCCTTCATCGCCTCCTGGTGCCAAGGCATCCACCGAATGCCCTTTTGTCGTTCAATTCTCCTCACCACAATCTAGAGCATTGAACACACTCTAAATTGCTACCCACCAT
>CAWCEU010000007.1:0-220000 GCA_963794625.1 uncultured Pseudomonadota bacterium | reverse complement strand
CGCCGCCTCATCCACCAGGTCGATCGCCTTATCCGGCAAAAACCGGTCGGTGATGTAGCGGTTGGAAAGTGTCGCCGCCGCCACCAAGGCGCTGTCGGTTATCCGCACGCCATGATGCAGCTCGTATTTCTCCTTAATCCCACGCAGGATGGAGATGGTGTCCTCAACACTCGGCTCATTCACGAACACGGGCTGGAAGCGCCGCGCCAGCGCCGCATCCTTCTCCACATATTTGCGGTATTCATCCAGCGTCGTCGCCCCCACGCAATGCAGCGCGCCACGGGCCAGCTCCGGCTTCAGCAGATTGGAGGCATCCATCGCCCCATCCGCCTTGCCCGCCCCCACCAGCGTGTGCATCTCGTCGATGAACAGGATCACCTCGCCCTGCGCGGACTCGATCTCCTTCAGCACGGCTTTCAGCCGCTCCTCGAACTCGCCACGGAATTTCGCCCCCGCCACCAGCGCGCCCATATCCAGCGCCAGCACGCGCTTATTGCGCAAACTCTCCGGCACATCGCCATTCACGATGCGCAAAGCCAGCCCTTCCACAATCGCGGTCTTGCCCACGCCGGGTTCGCCAATCAGCACGGGATTATTCTTCGTCCGCCGCGCCAGCACCTGAATCGTCCGGCGGATCTCCTCATCGCGCCCAATCACCGGGTCCAGCTTCTGGTCGCGCGCCAGCTGCGTCACATCGCGCGCATATTTATTCAAAGCGTCAAATTGCTGCTCGGCCGTGGCGCTATCCACCTTGCGGCCCTTGCGCACATCATTCACCGCCTTCTCCAGCGCCTGGGCGGAAACCCCGGCCGCCTTCAAGGCGCGCCCGGCGGCATTGTCGCCCGCCGCCAGCGCCACCAAAATCCGGTCCTGCGCCACAAAACTGTCGCCCGCCTTGGCCGCCGCCTGCTGTGCCGCGTCCAGCACCCGCACCAAATCCGGCGTCACATTCGGCTGCCCGGCCCCGGAGCCCTGCACCTTCGGCAGCCGCGCCACGGCAACATCCACGGCCTGCTTCGCGCTGGCCGGGTCGCCGCCGGCCATGCGGATCAGCCCGCTCGCGGCCCCTTCCTCATCGTCCAGAAACGCCTTCAGCAGATGCTCCGGCGTGATCTGCTGGTTATATTCACGCATCGCAATCGTCTGCGCCGCCTGCACAAAACCGCGTGCCCGCTCCGTGAACTTCTCAAAATCCATTTTGTACTCCCTTCATCGTCCCTGCATCCCAGGCAACGTTCAGGCCACGCCCCTCTTTGAGGCGGCATGACCTTGCCAAGCCAATATGGGCAGGGCCATGATTTGGCTCAAGTGGATATTTAAGGTCATTCATGCGCATCGAATCCCTCTACCGCTACCCCGTCAAAGGCCTCACCCCGGAGATCATGACACAGGCAAGCCTCACCCCGGGGCAATGCATCCCATGGGACCGCGCCTTCGCCCTCCGCCAAGGCGACGCCACGCTGGACGAGGAACACCCGGCCTGGATCAACAAAATCAACTTCATGTGCCTCGCCAAGAACGCCGTGGCCGCCCGGCTGGACGCACATTTCGACGAACAGGCCAAGCTGCTGAACGTCAACGGCCCGGACGGCGCCCTCTCCGCCTCGCCTTTCACACCGGAAGGCCAAGCCGCGCTGACCCAATATTTCACCCGCTTCCTCGGCCCGGAAGCCCGGTATGGTGAACAGGGCGAGGCACCGAAATTCCATTTCTTCCCCGGCTACAGCTTCTGCGACAATGAAACCCAGGTGATCAGCCTGATCAGCCTCTCCTCCATCGGCGCCCTTGAACAAGCCGTCGGCGCCGAACGCCACAAGCTGCGCTTCCGCGCCAATATCTACATCGAAGACAGCGCCCCCTGGGAAGAATTTTCCTGGATGGGCCGCACCATCGCCGTCGGCGAGACGGAGATGGTGGTGCAGGCCCGCACCCCCCGCTGCCCCGCCACCATGGTCAACCCGCAAACCGCCGAGCGCGACGCCAACCCGGTGAAGGAGCTGCGCGAGCATTTCGGCCATATCGATCTCGGCATCTTCGCCGAGGTCACCAAAGGCGGCGAAATCCGCCCGGGCGACAAGATAAGGCTCGTGTCTTGACCAAAAGACGCGAATCAGGCCCCCAGTTTGTTCGCTACTTTGGACCTATTCTAGATGCTCTCCGGGCCCTTGGCGGCTCTGGCTCTCCGCGTGAAGTCGTCCAAAAAATCGCCCAAGACCTTAATATTCCTGAGGAAGTTCAAAACGAACTGCTATCCTCTGGCCAATCGAGATTTGAGAACCAAGTCGCCTGGGCCAGATACTATCTCGTACAAGAAGGGCTGCTAGAGGCGTCAAAGCGAGGAGTCTGGAGCCTGTCTGAACGAGGCCTACGCACCACCCTCTCGTTCGAGCAAGCAAAAGAGATCTCTCGAAAAGCAGATCGAGCCTACCAGAAGAAGCACGGTGAGAAAGGGACCGCCCAGCCTGTCGCGCCAGAACCAGACGCCGATCACCACTCCACACATCCCGATTACCGCTCTCAGCTCATTGACCTCATGCGCCAACTTCCTCCGGCTGGCTTTGAACGCCTCTCCCAACGTCTGTTGCGCGAAGCCGGGTTCTCTCAGGTTGTGGTTACAGGCAAAAGTAACGACGGCGGCATTGACGGTTATGGTACTTTGCAGGTGAACCCACTTGTTTCATTTAAAGTCCTGTTTCAGTGCAAGCGCTATGCTAATTCTGTTTCATCCCCAGATATACGCAATTTCAGAGGGGCCATGGCCGGGCGCGCCGACAAGGGCATAATAATCACGACCGGGACTTTCACTACAGAAGCACTGCGTGAAGCATCACGGGATGGCGTTCCACCCATAGAATTGATCGACGGTGAAAGGCTAATAGACCTTCTCGAACATCTAGAACTTGGCCTAAAGCCAGTACGAACTTACTCCATAGACGAACATTTTTTTAATGAATTCAAATCTTAAGAATATACCTATATCTCAAAACCCGGACTTTCGGGACGAAGTGACCACTCCCTCGGAGGTGTCACTTCAAAATCCCAGGGGGCAGTAAAGTCCCTAGCAGTGCTGCCCCAGAATCAACCGCTGATCTTAGTCCCCAGCACCGCCAGAAACTGCGCAATCCAGGCCGGGTGCGCGGGCCACGCGGGCGCGCTCACCAGCATCCCATCTGTCACCGCCTCGGTCACCGGAATATCCGCATATGTCCCGCCGGCCAGCTCCACCTCCGGCGCGCAGGCCGGATAGGCCGCGCAGCGCCGCCCCTCCAGCACCCCCGCCGCCGCCAGAATCTGCGCCCCATGGCAGATCGCTGCCACCGGCTTCCCGGCCTCGAAGAAATGCCGGACCATGGCGATCACGCTCTTATTCAGGCGCAAATATTCCGGCGCCCGGCCGCCCGGCACCACCAGCGCGTCGTAACTCTCCGCCTTCACCTCGCCAAAACTCGCATTCAGCGTGAAATTATGCCCGCGCTTCTCGGTATAGGTCTGGTTGCCCTCGAAATCATGGATGGCGGTGGCAATGCTGTCCCCGACCTTCTTCTCCGGGCACACCGCATCCACCCTGTGCCCCACGGCCAGCAAAGCCTGGAACGGCACCATGATCTCGTAATCCTCCCCGAAATCGCCGACGATCATCAAAATCTTCTTGGGCATCCGCGTCCTCCTGTCGCTACAGGCCCCAGCCTAGCCCATTCCAGACCGCCTCGGGTGTTAACCCGCTGCGACAACCCTCCGCTCCGCCGGCGGATACCAGCGCAGAATGATCAGCAGCAGCACAACCCCCGGCAATGCCGCGCACGCCGCCATCACAAAGAACGGCACAAACCCCACCCACCCCGCCAAAAACCCGGAAAGCCCGGCAATCGTATGCAAGGCCAAGGGTGCGAGAGAGGAAAGCAGCGCATATTGCGTGGCCGTATGCTCGGGATGGCACAAGCCGGACATATAAGAGAGAAACGCCGTATCGGAGAACGCATCGGTAAACGCCTCCACCGCCGAAATCACCAGCAGAATATGCGGCAAATGCGGAAACAGCCCCAGCACCGGGTAAAGGCACAAAGCCGCCACTTGCAACAAAGCCGTCAGCAGCAGCGCCCGCCCCACGCCGATTCGCATCACCAAAAGCGCGCCCAGCCCCGTCCCGGCCAGCCCGCAAAACAGCGAAATCGGCCCGCTCGCCACCGCAATCGCCGCCCGGTTGAACCCGAGCGAAAGATAAAACGGCCCCAGCATCGTCGCCCCCAGCGCGCCGCCGAACCGGAACAGAATGATGAAGGCAATCGCCACCACCGCCCCGCGCCGGGTCAAAAACTCCTGCAGCGGCTCGCGCACCGCCTGGGCAAAGCGCGCCGCCACCCCGGCCGGATGCGCCTCACGCGTCACCACCGGCTCCGGCGCGAACAACGCCGCCAGCGGCCCCAGCAGGGCCAGCATTGCCATCAACCCCACCGCCACATGCCAGCCGGTTTTCACCGAAAGCCAGATCACCCCGGCATTGGAGACCAGAAACGCCACCCGCCAGCCCCACACCTCACAGGCCAGAGCCGCCCCTTGCAGCCGGGGCGCGAAACTCTCAATGCGCCAGGCGTCAATGATAATATCTTGGCTGGCCGAGCAGAACGCCACCAATGCCCCCAGCCCCAAACTCAGCCACACATGCCGGGCTGGATCGCTCACCGCCAGCGCCGCGATGCTCACCGCCAGCGCCAATTGCACCGTAATCAGCCAGCCCCGCCGCCGCCCGAAGAAAAACGGCTTCGCCTCATCGAAAAACGGCGCCCAGACGAATTTCAGCAGATAAGCCAGCCCGATATTCGCCGTCAGCCCGATCAGCCCCAGCGCCACATGCTCGCTGGCCATCCACAACCGCAGCGTCGGGCCTGAAAGCGCCCAAGGCAGGCCGGAGGAAAACCCCAGCACCGCCATCACCCCCAGCCGCCCGAAATCCGGCCTCATCAGCGCGGCCCGCGCAGGTGCCTCCATCAGGGATTATGATCGTTGATATTGCCCGCCTTGACGAAGCTGCCACCCACTATTTGCCCCTCATCGCCGGGCTCCATGCCATCCAGGCAAGACCCCTGCCATTCGAGCGAGGAGGTTATCGACATCTCGCCGGAGGAGGTGGTGAAATCCGCCTTGAGCTGCACGGATTTATCACTGACATAATTCAGCACTTCGTGAATCGTCACCGTCCCGCCCGGCTGCGTGCAGGTGCCATCAATCTTATAATTCGCCCCCGAACCAGACACGGTAAGCTGGCTGCACCGGCTCTGGCCCGAAAGCAGAAACGCCTCGTCTGTCGCCGGGTCCACGCAGGTCAGCGTCACCACATCCTGCGCCTGCGCCATCGGCACGCCGCCGGGGCCGGTCACGCTGGTGGTGCTTTGCCACAACCCCGGCGCACGGCCGGGCAAATCCGCCGCCCGCGCCAGCCCCGCCAATGACAACGCCAAAACCAATCCAGTCGCCATGCTTCGTGTCATGCGCCGCAAATTACCCAGCGTGCCTGCACCGCGCAATGGCGGGCGCATGACAGTCCCGCGCGCCCGCCAACACAACAACCTGTAGTAGCGCCGCTTGCTCGAACTGTCTAAACTGCAACCAAATAGCGGGTGGCATGAATGACGGTCTGGTTTGACGTTGAGGATCTGATCCGGTTCTTCCAAAGCGCCAAACGGCCCACAGGCATACAACGTTTCAGCTTCGAGGCATGCGCCGCCGCGGCCCGGCTCGCCACGGAAGGCCACGAGACCGGCTTCTGCCGCCGGAACGATCTCGGCACCCGCCTGGTCCGGGTGGATTTCGCCGCCCTCGAGGCCCGCATCCGCGCCATGTCGGATCAATCCTCCCAGCCCCCGGCGCCACCCGCCGCATCGCCGCCGCCTCAACCATCCGGGCTTTTTAAACTGGCGCGCACCCTGCCCCCCGCCTACCGCCTGCCGCTCGGCGAGCTTTACCGTTCCGGCATCACCAGCTTCCGCGCCATCAAATCCCTGGCCAAGGCCTGCCTGCGCGCGTTCCGCCCCGCCGCGCCGCCCTCCCAGCCCGCCGCGCACAAACCCGCCCCGGAAAACCCCGCCGAGCCCGAACCCCGCTTCATCACGCTCCAGCCTGGAGACTGGCTGATCAATCTCGGCGCCTCCTGGGAGCGGCCCTACTCCACCGCCTTCCTCGACCAGCTCACCAGCACCGGCGCACGCTTCGGCCTGTTCGCGCACGACATGATCCCAGACCTCTTCCCCGAATGGTGCACACACTCCATGGTTCAGGATTTTTCGGACTGGCTGGATGACATCGTTCCGCGCGCCGATCGCGTCTTCGCCATCTCCAACCACACGCTGAAGGACCTGAAATTCTGCCTGGAGCGCCGCCACCGCAACGTGCCCTCCCGCAGCTTGCTGCCACCCGGCGGCACCGGCCGCACCCAAATTGCCTCGCTGCCGCGCCCGCTGGCGGAACCATACGTGCTGATGGTCGGCACCATCGAGGCGCGCAAGAACCATGGCGGCATGCTGCGCGTCTGGCGGCATTTGCTGAACAACCCGCCCGCTGGCGGCGTGCCCATTCTGGTCTTCGCGGGCAAGGCCGGCTGGCTGACCTCGGATCTCATGCAGCAACTCGAAAATGCCCGTCACCTGGGCGGCAGGATCCTGTTCATCGACCAACCCTCCGAAACCCAGCTCGCCGCCCTCTACCAGCATTGCCTTTTTACCTTGTACCCCTCGCTGTACGAAGGCTGGGGCCTGCCGGTCACGGAATCGCTCTGCTTCGGCAAACCCGTCGCAGCCTCGAACAGCTCCGCCATCCCCGAGGCTGGCGGCCCCTTCTGCTGCTATTTCGATCCAGATAATCTCACCGAGGCGCATGAGAAAATCCGCGCCTGGATCGAGCAGCCGGGCCTCGTCGCCAGCGCCGCCGCGCGCATCGCGGCACAGTTCACGCCACCGCACTGGGCAGATACAGCCAGCGCCCTGCTGCGGGAGTGTGGCACCAGCCAGCTCACCTCTCCCCCCGCGGCGGAAACCCGCCTCTTGTCCCGGCACACCGCCGGCGGCTGAAGCCCGGCCAGACAGCGCGGCACGAAGCTGCCCAGCCGCCCCGCGCGGCTGGCGTCTCACCCCGCACGCCGTCCGGCATCCCGAATTCAACCGATTGAAAAACCTTAAATAATCCTCGTTAGACCGCCTCTATAAACTGAACGTTAACCATTTTACTGGATATATCTTAATTTTTACACTATACACGCGATGATTGAATAAATTTATTGACGATTACCCTCAATGGTTGTATTCATTGCCTCACCCCAACGGAGGCAGCCATGAAAATCTTATCTTTTGAGACAATCTCAAACAAAAAAGACCTTATGACCGCTTTTCTCCGCTCCCGCATGGCCATCGTCGATGAGACGAACGACCCGGAAGAAGCGCTCGATCTGGTCAAATTCTACGATTACGACGCCATCCTGCTGCGCCTGTCGGAATCCCGGCTGGGAGACCTCGAACTGATCCGCAAGCTCCGCCTCGCCCGCGTCCGCGCCCCGCTCATCGCCGTCTCCCGCAATATGAGCGAGGCCGCGCGGCTGCGCGTGCTGCAAATCGGCGCCGACGACCTGATCGTGGATGCCCTCTCGCACGAGGAAATCTTCATGAAGGTGCAGAACCTGATCCGCCGCTCCCGTGGCTTCCAGGAGAACGCGCTGCGCCTCGGCCAGGTCGAAATCAACATGAACGCGAAGAAGATCTACGCCAAGGGCAAGCCGGTCACGCTCACCAAAAAGGAATATCAAATCGCCGAGATCCTGGCCCTGCGCAAAGGCGTGGTGCTGAGCAAGGAGGCGATTCTCGATCATCTCTATGGCGGGCTGGACGAGCCGAACCCGAAAATCATCGATGTCTTCATCTGCAAGATCCGCAAGAAGCTGCAAGCGCTGGGCGTGGACGATTTCATCGAAACCAATTGGGGCCGCGGCTACATGGCCATCGATCACCGCCAGGACAGCCAGAGCCAGGACGCCACCTCACGCAACATGGCGCAAGCCGCCTCGCGCATCGTCGCCTGAACCTCCGCGGCAATAAGAAGCCACAACGCAAGACTTATGCAAAAATAGCATAACACGAGCCAAGAGTTATGCCTTAAAGCCCTCTGCGTTCCGCTCCTGTTGGAGTGTGTTCGATGCATCGCACGTGCCGCGAACCTGGATGATCCAGGTACAGCAACGACGAGACGCATCCTGGTAGGTCGAAATCGGCATCTTCGGAAGCCGGGATCAATTGGGAGAGTTTTGATGTTGCTACTTGAACGGTTCATAACGATGCGAAGTCCCCAGACAAACATCTGAACCAAGCATCTGCTTGAGGAAGCGCGTGTTCCGCGCGCGCCCATTTTCATTTCGTTTCGAACCCATGGCGGGCTAAATTCAGCCTGCCTCCGTTTGCCGGGGATATATTCAATGAGCCTGATCGAAAACCGCGCGGCCGTGGGCCCGCTGCACCGCCACATCTCGCTTCGCGACGAGGAGAAGATTCTCCCGAGCGTCAACGAGATGGTGAAAACCCTGCGTCCGGAGGAGCCGCTGCATTGCGTGCGCCCCGGCACCATCAGCAACACCGCCCGTGCCTTCAGCACCGCCTTCAACGGCGATGTGCTCTATGCCGTGAAATGCAACCCGGAACCCGCCGTGCTGCGCGCAATCTGGGACGGCGGCGTGCGCCATTTCGACTGCGCCTCCATCTCCGAGGTTCAGCTCGTCCGCCGCCTCTTCCCAGGTGCGGAAATCCATTTCATGCACCCGGTGAAAGCCCGCTCCGCCATCCGTGAAGCCTGGATGCTGCATGGCGTGCGCGATTTCGTGCTCGATTCCGAGAGCGAACTCGCCAAGATCATGCAGGAGCTGAGCAAGCCGGAAACCACCAAGCCGGATACCAAGCCCGGCCTGTTCGTCCGCCTGGCCCTGCCGGAAACCGGTGCGGCCATCAACCTCTCCAAGAAATTCGGCGCCGAGCCGGAAGCCGCCATCGCCCTGCTGCGCGAAGCCCGCCCGCTCGCGGCCAAGCTGGGCCTCGCCTTCCATGTCGGCTCCCAATGCCTGGACCCGCTGGCCTGGCGCGATGCCATGCAGCTCGCGGGCGAGGTGATCCGCGCCGCCGGTGTGCGGGTGGACGTGCTGGATATCGGCGGCGGCTTCCCCGTTGCCTACCCGGACATGGACCCGCCCCCGCTGGGCGCCTTCATGGCCGAGATCGACGCGGCTTACGACGCGCTGGACATGCCCGGGCTGAAGCTCTGGGCCGAGCCCGGCCGCGCCTTGGTCGGCGGCGGCGCCTCCGTGGTGGTGCAGGTGCAGATGCGCCGCGGCAACATGCTCTACATCAACGATGGTGTTTACGGCGCCCTCGCCGATGCGGGCGCGCTGCGCTTCCGCTTCCCCACCCGCCTGCTGCGCGCCGGGCGCAGCCAGGGCGCGCCGGATGCCCCCTTCGGCTTCTTCGGCCCCAGCTGCGATTCGCTGGACGTGATGAACGGCCCCTTCCTGCTGCCGGACGATGTGGCGGAGGGCGACTGGATCGAGATCGGCCAGCTCGGCGCCTACGGCACCTGCCTGCGCACCGCCTTCAACGGGTTCGATCGTGCGGCCCTGGTCGAAGTCTCCGACCGCGCGATGCTGGAAACCGCTGGCTACGAGCTGCCGGAAGCCTGAACAAGCAGGGCGGGCGCAAGGCTCCGGAGAGCCATTCTCAGGCTACATCATCTGTCAAGCCTTTCGCGCCCGCCCGAATTTTGCCACAGTCGGCCCACCATGCACTGGCACGCCTCCTGTGCCGCCCGGCAAAATCAGCCAGGCGGTGACGCTTTGCTGCTCCTCGGGCCATCCGGCGCGGGGAAATCAGACCTGCTGCTCCGGCTGATCGACAAGGGCTTCACCCTTGTCGCGGACGACCAGGTGCTGATCGAGGATGGCATGGCCAGCCCACCCCCCGCGCTCGCCGGGCTTCTGGAGGTGCGCGGCCTTGGCCTGTTCCGCCTGCCTTATATTGCCCCCGCCCGGCTGCGGCTGGTGATCTCGCTCGGCGCCGCCCCGGCAGAGCGCCTGCCCGCTCCGCGCCTGCATACGCGGCTCAACCTGCCGGAAATCACCCTTGATGCCGCCCAGCCCGCCGCCGCCGCCCGCGCCACGCTGGCGCTGGAAGCCGCCTGCGGCCGCGCCACGCAACTCGCGGGCGCCTTCGCCGCATGAACAACGCGCCGGAGAAGCTGCAGGTGGTGCTGGTCACCGGCCTCTCGGGTGCGGGCAAGAACTCCCTGCTGCGGACACTTGAGGATCTCGGCTTCGAAACCGTGGACAACCCCCCGCTCGACACGCTGGAGGCGCTGACCAGCGAGGCCGAGCAGAATCTCGCCATCGGCGTTGATGCGCGCTCGCGCGGCTTCTCCGCCGAGTCGGTGCTGGACGCCCTGGCCAAGCTGCGCCTGCATGAAGGGCTCGAACCCTCCCTGGTCTACACTACGGCCAGTGATGCGGTGCTGCTGCGCCGTTATTCCGAAACCCGCCGCCGGCATCCCTTGGCCCAAACCGGCGCCATCACCGATGGCATCGCCCTGGAGCGCGAGCTCACCGCCCCCCTCGCCGGCGCGGCGGACTGGCTGCTGGACACCTCCGCCCTGCCTTTGCCCAAGCTGCGCAACATGGTGGAGCTGCGCTACGGCGCCTCCTCTCCGGGGCTGGTGATTTCCCTGGTTTCCTTCTCCTACGCGGCCGGCCTTCCGCCGGAAGCGGATCTGGTCTTCGATGCACGCTTCTTGAGGAATCCGTATTACGACCCATCTCTTCGTCCGCTTTCAGGGCTCGACAGCGCAGTCGGCAACTTCATCGAACAAGACGCTGATTTTGCGGTATACTTCTATAAAGTTCTGAATCTCATCGAATTTTTACTGCCGAGGTTCGTGCAGGAAGGAAAGAAATATGCAACAATATGTGTCGGATGTACCGGTGGACAGCACAGATCGGTTTATATGGTCGAAAAATTAAACACCCGCCTTGTTCAGGCGGGCTGGCGTGTCGGCGTCACACACCGGGAGGCGGCGAAGTTTCTCAGCCCCCGGCCCGTTACAGCGCCGTCGGGGAAGGAATGAGTCGGAACCTATGATCGGTCTTGTTCTCGTCACTCATGGCACGCTGGCCTTGGCCATGCGCGACGCCATGGAGCATGTTGTCGGCAAGCAACAGCAACTTGCGACCGTCTGTGTCGAATCAGACGCCGCGTTTGAAGGCCAAAAGGCCGAAATCGCCAAGCGCATTGCCGAGGTGGATAACGGCGATGGCGTCATCCTGCTCACCGACATGTTCGGCGGCACCCCCTCCAACTTGGCCATGGCCATGGCCGCCCAGCCCAATATTGAGGTTCTGGGCGGCGTCAACCTGCCCATGCTGGTGAAGCTGGCCAAGATCCGCGGCCAGATGACCCTGGCCGAGACCGTGCGCATCGCCGAGGCGGCGGGCAAGAAATATATCTGCAACGGGCATGAGCTGCAGCCTCAGGCCCCGG
The DNA here is from genome assembly GCA_963794625.1 of uncultured Pseudomonadota bacterium. Lineage (GTDB taxonomy): Bacteria > Pseudomonadota > Alphaproteobacteria > Acetobacterales > Acetobacteraceae > Acidocella. The sequence goes on along the minus strand of CAWCEU010000007.1, from coordinate 208,454 downwards.
CCGCCTGCAACGCCGCGGAATAAGGCGTGGACGGATCGGTCATCACTGCCGAAATCGGCATCGTCAACCGCCGCGGGCTTCACGCCCGCGCCGCCGCCAAGCTGGTCACGCTGGCCGAGCAATTCACCGCCAATGTCGAAGTCGCGAAGGATGGGCAATCCGTCTCCGCCCGCTCCATCATGGGGCTGATGATGCTGGGGGCGGGCGTCGGCAGTTCCGTCACGCTTTCGGCCGAGGGGTTCGACGCACGGGAAGCTCTCGACGCCATCACGGCGCTGATCGAGGCCGGCTTCCATGAAACCGACTAGCCCGCGCGAAAAACGCCTTTCCGGCCAGCCGGTTTCGCCGGGCATCGCCATTGGCCCGCTGCATGAGGCGGTTGAATCCGCCCTCATCGTCTCCACCAAAAAACCCGGCCCGTCCGGCATTCCGGCCGAGCTGACACGGCTGGACGAAGCCATTGCCCGCTCGCGCCACCAGCTCCAGAAACTCAAATCCCGCCTCTCCGCCCTGCCCCAGGACAGCCAGGCCGAGATCGCCCCGATGCTGGATGTCTATCTGCACATACTGGGCCCCTCCCGGCTGCTGCGCGGCATCAAGGCCAGGGTGCAGGAGGGCGAATACGGCGCCGAGGCCGCCACCCAGGCCGAGGCCGAGGCGCAGGCCGAGCTGATCCTGGCCCAGACCGGCGTTGACAAGGCCGGGCGCCAGCGCCGGGCGGAGGAAATACGGGAAGTCGCCCGCCGGCTCATCCGCAACCTCACCCGCCAGCCTTTCCGCTCCTTCGCGGTGCTGCCCCAAGGCAGCATCCTGGCCGCGCATGATCTGCGCCCGGCCGAGGCGGCACTCATCCAGCCCACACATTTCGCCGGCATCGTCACCGCCGAAGGCGGGCTGGATGGGCATACGGCGGTGATGCTGCGCGCCCTGGGCCTGCCCGCCGTGCTGGGTGTCACAGGGTTATTGGAAAAGGCCATAAAAGGCAGCCTGGTTATCGTGGATGGCGATAACGGCGAGGTCATCCTCAACCCCTCGAAAGCCAGCTTCGACGCCGCGCGGAAAAAACTCTCCGCCCAAACCCGCGCGCGGCGCGCCCTCACCCGGCTGCAGCATCTGCCCGCGCAAACGCGCTGCGGCGCGCAGGTGGAGCTGCAGGCCAATCTGGAACTGCCTTTCGAGCTGCCGATGATCGCCGAATCCGGCGCGCGCGGCATCGGGCTGCTGCGCTCCGAGTTCATGTTCATGAACCGCGACATCGCGCCGGACGAGGATCTCCAGGCCCGCATCTATCACGACATCGTCGAGGCGATGGAGGGCGAGCCCGTCACCATCCGGCTGCTGGACTGGGGATCGGACAAGGAGATCGAGGCCCTGTCCCGCTACCTGCCCGAAAGCCCGGAACCCAACCCGGCGCTGGGCATGCGCGGCATCCGGCTGCTTCTGCAAAACGAGGCGCTGCTGGAAGCCCAGCTCGCCGCGATCTTGCGCGCCGCCACCGCCGGGCCGGTGCGGATCATGGTGCCCATGGTCTCCGTGGCCAAGGAGATCACTGAAACCCGCGAGGCGATGCGCCGCGTCTGGCGCCGGCTGAAGCGCCGCAAGAACCTGAAACTGCCGGAGAAAATGCCCCCGCTCGGCATCATGGTGGAAACCCCCGCCGCTGCCCTGGCCGCCCCGCTTCTGGCCAAGCACGCGGATTTCTTCGCCATCGGCACCAACGACCTCACCATGTACACCCTGGCGGCGGACCGTTCCTCCCCCGGCGCGGTAAAGCTGTACGACCCGCTGGAGCCCGCCGTGCTGCGGCTCATCCATCTCACCTGCAGCTTCGCGGCGGCGGCGGGCATTCCCGTTTCCGTCTGCGGGGAGCTGGCCAGCCGCCCCGCCGCCACCCCCTTGCTGCTGGGGCTGGGGCTGCGGCAGCTTTCCATGCATGGCAATGCGGTGCCGCGCGTCAAGCAGGTTATCCGCGCCAGCACGCTGCTCGCCTGCGAGCATCTGGCCCAAGAGGCCCTGGCCGCGCCGGATGCCGAGGCGGTGCGCGAAATCCTCGCCAAGGCACAGGCCGCCTGATCCGCGCTTGCAAAGCGCTGGCCGCCCCCTAAGCTGAACCCATGTCCGGCTTCCTACCCCGGGTGAAGGCCGTGCTCGGCCCCACCAATACCGGCAAGACGCATTTGGCGATCGAGCGTCTGCTGTCCCACTCGTCCGGCATCATCGGGTTTCCGCTGCGCTTGCTGGCGCGCGAGAATTACGACCGCATGGTGAAGGCCAAGGGCATCAAATCCGTGGCGCTGATCACGGGTGAGGAAAAAATCGTGCCCCCCGGGGCGCGCTGGTTCTCCTGCACGGTGGAAGCCATGCCGCTGGACCGCAGGGTGGAATTCCTGGCGGTGGACGAGATCCAGCTCTGCGCCGACCCTGACCGGGGCCACGTCTTCACCGACCGTCTGCTGAACGCGCGCGGCCTCGTCGAAACCATGTTCCTGGGCGCCGATACCATCGCACCCTTGATGCGCCGCCTGGTGCCCGGCGTGGAGATCGAAACCCGCCCGCGCCTCTCCCAGCTCACCTATGCGGGGCACGCCAAGCTCTCCCGCCTGCCATTGCGCTCGGCCATCGTCGCCTTCTCCGCCGCCGAGGTTTACGCCATCGCCGAGGCGGTGCGCCGCCGCCGGGGCGGCTGCGCCGTGGTGATGGGCCGCCTCTCACCCCGCACCCGCAACGCCCAGGTGGCGCTCTACCAGGACAAGGAAGTGGATTTCCTGGTGGCGACGGATGCGATCGGCATGGGGCTGAACATGGATGTGAACCATGTCGCCTTCGCCGGCATCCGCAAATTCGATGGCCGCCAGCCCCGGCTGCTCACCCCCCCTGAGCTGGCGCAGATCGCGGGCCGGGCCGGGCGGGGCATGCGCGATGGCACGTTCGGCACCACAGCGGATTGCCCGCCCCTCTCCGAGGAAGTGGCCGAGCAGATCGAATCCCATGAATTCGAACCGCTGGACCAGATTTTCTGGCGCAATAGCGAGCTTGATTTCGCCTCCATCCCGGCTCTGCTCGCCAGCCTCACCGCCTCCCCCAGCCGCCTCGGGCTGGTGCGCGGCAACGAGGCGGCGGATGTGCAGACGCTGGATGCCCTCTCCCGCGACAAGGAGATCGCCAACCGCGCCCAGGGCCGGGCCGCCACCCGCCTGCTCTGGGAGGCCTGCCAGATCCCGGATTTCCGCAAGCTGGCCACGGATGCGCATGTGAAGCTGGTGGCCAAGGTGTTCACCCATCTGCTCGGCAAGGAGACATTGCCGGTGGATTGGGTGGCCCAGGAGATCGAAAATCTCGACAAGCTGGACGGCGATATCGATACCTTAATGCAGAGGCTGACGGACGTGCGCGTTTGGGCCTATATAACCGCGCGGGCGGACTGGATGACCGATGCCGACACCTGGGCCATGCGCGCCAGGGCGGTGGAGGACAGGCTTTCCGATACGCTGCATGTGAAATTGATGGCGCGGTTTGTTGATAAGAGGGCGGCACATTTGACGAGACGTTTGGAAGAGGCTGAGGCCGAAGAGCTGCAGGCCATCGTGGCACCGGATGGTCTGGTGACCGTGGAGGGCCATGAGGTCGGCCGGATCGAGGGCTTCCTGTTCCATCCGGACCCCGCCACACAGGGGCCGGAGAAGAAAATCCTGCTCCGCGCCGCCCGCCGCGCGCTGGGCGTGGAGATGCCGCGCCGGATTCTGGCCGCCGAAACCGCCGCCGATGACGCCATCACACTCTCGGACGACCGGCAATTCATCTGGGAAGGCGTGAAAATCGCCAAGCTGAAGAAGACCGACATCTTCCTCAAGCCCGGTGTCGAGGTGCTGCATTCGGAATTCCTGGACGGGCTGGCGCGCGAGCGCATCCGCGCGCGCCTCGCCGCCTGGCTGGCCAGCGAGACAGAAAAGCGCCTGGGCGCCCTGCTGAAGGCCATGGAAAACCCGCCCGCCCCCTTGCGCGGCATTGTCCATCGCCTCTCGGAATCCGGCGGCGTGCTGCCGCCCGAGCCCTTCACGCCGGAGCTGCGGCAAGAGGCGAAGACATTCGGTATCGATATGGGCCGCTTCGCCATGTATCTGCCCGCGGCACTGAAGCCAGGCGCAGCCCGGCTGCGGGCACTGTTCTGGGGGGTGTGGTACGACCGCAACCCGCCGGAACTGCCCGCCCCCGGCCTCGTCTGCGCGCCAATGCCCGCCAATTGGGGGCATGATTTCGCCCTGGCCATGGGCTGGGTGCAGGCGGGGGACGTGATGATCCGCCTGGATGTGGTGGAGCGCGTGACCCGCGAGCTGCATTATTTGATGCGCAAGCACCAGATCATGCTGCCGCCCAACCTGGGCAGCCGCATGGGGCTGAAGCCGGAGCAGCTGGCCCCGGTGCTGAACGTGCTGGGCTTCCGCCTGTTCCCCGCCGGGGAGCTGGGGGGCAAATATTACGGCCCGCCGGCCCCCGCCATGCTGGGGCGGCGCAAGCAGGAGCATCACCAGCACCAACGCCAGGCCGCCGCCCCGGCCCGCAAGGCTGAACGGGCACCCGAGCCCGTGGTGGTGGATGCGGATAATCCCTTCGCGGCACTGGCGGCGCTGAAGATGGCAAGGCGCTGAATGGCGGCACGCGGGGAAAATCCAGTCAATCCGGAGAATTGATTGGATAAACCCGCGCGCCAGATTGTTCCTGAAATTGTAGCATCCAATGACTGGCTGCGGCTGGACAAATTTTTGGTCTTTGCCCGTTTCTGCAAAACCCGCTCGGTGGCGGAAGCCCTGGTGGAAAAAGGCGCCGTGCGCATCAACCGTCAGCCGACCGACAAGCCCCATGCGAAGCTGCGCCCCGGCGATGTGCTGACGCTGGCGCTGCCGCAGGGGGTGAAGGTGGTGGAGATTCTGCTCCTGCCCGAAAAACGCGGCAGCGCGCCGCTGGCACAGAATTGCTATCGGGAGATCACCTGACCCAACCTTGAAGGCCCGTCATTGCGAGCGATGACGGCGATTTGAACCCTTCCGGCGCGGCAACCGCGTCATTATGATACGGATTCGGAATTTTATGCTGGTGCTCGATGGTCCGGTTTGGTTTTTTTATCCTCCCCGCATTTATTGGCTGCGCGGTTGCCCATGGAGCGATCGCTCAGTCCATTACAGATACTAAACCGGCCAAATTAGACCCGGTCGATTTCGGGGCCGGGTATAAGATGGCAATTGCCGGTTTTGACCAACAGCACGCTGCCAATATACCGGACGATCCCGACGCCCCACCCAATCCTACTACACTTCACCTATCCTATCCTTTGATAGCTTCGCCGCTCACGCCCGAGGCCAAGGTTTATAACAACGCTATCACCCAGCTTATTCGCCTGTGGTGGGCTGACATCGGCGCGCCGAAGGATAATTCCCAGCAAACCGATCCCTACACGGATTACGCGCTGGACTGCGCACCTGGCGGAGCGTTACCGCCGGAAGGCGGCCCAGGGGTTCAAGTCATAGAGCTAATGCTGCCCGGCGTTATCTCGATAACCTGTCACGGGTATCTGTTCCCTCATGGGGGCGCGCATGGAGGCAGTTCGGATTGGGGTTTCAACTGGATCGTCTCGAAACGGCGCGCCGTCCAGCCCGACGACATTTTCGTCGCAAATTCCGGTTGGCTGAAAGCACTGACGGCTTTGGCCAATTCCTACAGACAGGACGCTGCACCTTGGTCAAAAAAACTCGATTTTGCCGATCGCCATCACTGGGTGCTAGGAGCAAATGGCTTTGGACTTACATATACGATCGGAGAATTTGTCGGCTATTCAGAAGGGGGTGTGGGGATGTTCGCCATCATCCCCTGGTCCAAACTGAAGCCCTACCTCAACCCGCACGGCATCGTCCCCCAGAGCGACTGGAACACCACCCTGCCAGCCGGGAACTAGCGGCCCCCTTGCCGCCGAACCTTGACCGAAATCCTCTCCCGCGCGCATAGGGAGAGCAAAATTTACGCGACCATTTCTAGGAGTGCCTGATGACCTACGTGGTCACCGAGAACTGCATCAAGTGCAAATTCATGGACTGTGTGGAAGTCTGCCCGGTCGATTGCTTCTATGTCGGTGAGAATTTCCTGGTGATCAGCCCGGATGAATGCATCGATTGCGGCGTGTGCGAGCCGGAATGCCCGGCCGAGGCGATTGTGCCGGACAGTGACGACCGTGCGAATGCCTGGCTGGAGCGCAACCGCGATCTGTCCAAATCCTGGCCCAACATCACCCGCAAGGGCACCCCGCCCGCGGATGCGAATGAGTGGAAGGACAAGCCCGGCAAAGAGGCGATGCTCTCCCTGGAGCCCGGCAAGCCTTAACCCCCCCCCGCCTCCGTGGCGGGCGGCCAGACCAAAACTGCGCGCCTGCTTGGCGGGCGGCCCTGCCAAAACGGACCGCCCGCGTGACGGGCGGGCAAAAATCTGATACAAGCCTGTGAGTCAGCCGGGGCGGGTTACCGCGCCCGGCCGTTCATTGTTCAGGCGGCGCCTTGCGGCGCCGTGCCAGCGGAGTGGTAATGACGGAAAAGCAGAAGACGGGCACTTCAAAGAAGACCGTGAAACCCGAACTGGAAGATGCCGCGCCGAAAGCGCCCACCCCGGAACCACAGAAGCCGGAACCACAGAAGGAAGAGCCCCCCGCCCCGGTGATGCATGGCGGGATTCCCGCCGGGCCCATCCGCCCGCTGGCCCCGCCGCGCGCGCCCGCCAAGGCCGAGGTGTTCAAGGAAGGCGATTACGTGGTGTACCCCACACACGGCGTGGGCAAGGTGGACCGCATCGCGGTGGAGGAGATCGCCGGGCATACGCTGGAGCTGATCTGCATCACTTTCGATGAAAACCGCATGACCCTGCGCGTGCCCACCAACAAGGCCCGCACCGCCGGCCTGCGCAAGCTCACCTCCAAGAAGAGTTTCGACGAGGTTCTGGCCGTGCTGAAGGGCCGCGCGCGCATCAAACGCACCATGTGGTCCCGCCGCGCGCAGGAATATGAGGCGAAGATCAATTCCGGCGACCCCTCGGCCATCGCCGAAGTGGTGCGCGATCTGCACCGCAATGCCGGGCAGCCGGACCAGAGTTTCTCGGAACGGCAGATTTATGAATCCGCCCTGGACCGGCTGGCCGCCGAATATGCGGCGCTGGAGCAGGTGGACAAGCCCACCGCCATCGAGAAGCTGCTGGCGCATCTGAAGTCTGAATAAGAAAAAGGGGCCGCAAGGCCCCTTTTCTACGCCGCCGTGCCGCCCACGGTGAGGCCGGAGAGCTTGATCGTCGGCTGGCCGACGCCAACCGGCACGCCCTGGCCATTTTTGCCGCAAGTGCCGATGCCGGGGTCCAGCGCCGGGTCGTTGCCGATCATCTCCACCTTGGTCAGCGCGTCCGGCCCGTTGCCGATAAGGGTGGCGCCCTTTACCGGCGCGGTGATCTTGCCATCCTCGATCAGATAAGCCTCGGAAGCGGCGAAGACGAATTTGCCGGAGGTGATGTCCACCTGGCCGCCGCCGAAATTGACGGCATAGAGGCCGCGCTTCACGGAGGCGATCATGTCCGCCTGATTATCCTGCCCGCCGAGCATGATGGTGTTGGTCATGCGCGGCATGGGGGCATGGGCGTAGCTTTGGCGGCGGCCATTGCCGGTGGCGCGCATGTTCATCAGCCGGGCATTCTGCCGGTCCTGGATGAAGCCGGTGAGGATGCCGTCCTCGATCAGCACGGTGCGGGAGGTGGGGGTGCCTTCATCGTCGATGGTGAGCGAGCCGCGGCGGCCAGGGATGGTGCCGTCATCCACCACCGTCACGCCTTTCGAGGCGATGCGGCTGCCCATCAGCCCGGAGAAGGCGCTGGTCTGCTTGCGGTTGAAATCACCCTCCAGCCCGTGGCCGATGGCTTCATGCAGCAATATGCCCGGCCAGCCGGGGCCGAGCACCACCGGCATTTCGCCCGCCGGGGCGGGTACGGCGCGCAAATTCACCTCCGCCTGGCGGATGGCCTCGCGCACCGCGTTCTGCCAGAAATCCGGCGCCACATAGGCGCCGTAGCCGGAGCGCCCGCCCGCACCATGGCCGCCGGATTCGCGCTTGCCGTTTTCCTCCAGCACCACGGAGATGTTGAGGCGCACCAGCGGGCGGATATCCGCCACGCGGGCCCCGCCGGCGCGGATGATCTCGATCACCTGCCACTCGCCCGCGATGCTGGCCATCACCTGCACCACGCGCGGGTCCGCCGCGCGGGCGAAATCGTCGATCTGTTTGAGCAAGGCCGCGCGGTCCGCGAAGGGAGCCTCGCCCAGCGGGTTCACGCCCTCGTAAAGCGGCGCGCTGGCGGGGGCGGGGTCGCCTGCCGTGACACTCTGCTCCATGGCCTTGGCGGCGCGGATGGTTTCCGCCGCGCGGGCCAGGGCGGGGGCGGAGAGGTCTCCGGCATGGGCGAAATAAGCCGCCTCCCCCAGCACGGCGCGCAGGCCGAAGCCCCTTCGCGTGTCGAAGGACGCGGCGCGGATGCGGCCATCGTCGAGCGAGATGGATTCGGATTCGCGGTATTCCAGAAACAGCTCGCCGTCATCCGTGCCGTCCAGCGCGGTGGCGAGGTGTTTATGCGCATCATCCAGGTCCAGCCCCTGGGGGTTGTGGAACAGCTCGTCGGCCTTGCGCAATGCGTCACTCATATCAAACTCTCCTATTCCGCGGCCGCCAAAGCCCCAGCTTGTTCCGCCACCGCGCCGCGCAGCCCATGGCGGGCGGCGATGGCGGTGGCGAAGAGCAGCACGGCATTCAGCTCATGCACAAAGCCGAGCTCGTTATTTCCCAATACAAGCGTGGCCATGCCGAGCACATATTGCAACGCCACCAGCCCGGCCAGCAGCAGAAAAAGATCCCGCAAGGCGGGCGGCAGCCTCATGCGCAGGCCCAGAACCGCCGTGGTGAGCGCAGTAAGGGCGGTGATGGTGGCCAGCAGCCGGTGGCAGAACTGCACCGTGCCCTTGTTGGTGATGAAGTTCGTCCAGGCCGGGTTCTGGCCGAACATGTCCGGCGGCAGCCATTGCCCATCCATGGTGGGGAAGGAGTTGAAGACTTTCAACGCCCCGGAGGTGGCGACCAGCGCGCCGAAGCCCATGGTGATCCAGATCAGCGCCACCGTGGCGGTGGAAAAGCCGCGCAGGGCGGTGGCGCCCTCAATCCGCGCGGGCTCAGGGTTGCGCAGGGTCAGGCCCGTCCAGAGCAGGAGGAGCAGAATCAGCATGGCCGAGAGCAGATGCGGCGCCGCCCAAAGGGGCGGCGGGGAGGTGACGCCGGGATACATCCCGGTTTGCACCATGTACCAGCCAAAGGCCGCCTGCCCTGCCCCGCAGAGAAAGATGAAGCCCAGCCAGAGGGCGATTTTGCCTTTGATCCGCCCTTTCACGAGGAAATAGGCGAAGGGGAGCAGAAACACGCAGGCCATCAGCCGGCCCCAGCAACGGTCCAGGAACATCGGCCAGAACAGGGATTTGTACTGGGCCATGTCGATGGGATGCGCCTGGTATTGCGCGGTGCGCTGGAACAGGCCGTAGAGCTGGTTCCAATCCGCCGCGTTGAGGGGCGGGATGAAGCCGGTGAAGGGCCGCCAGACCTGGATGGTGAACCCCGCCCCGATGGTGCGGGCATGGCCGCCACCCACCACCATGCCGAACACCATGGCGGCCAGCAGCAGAACCCAGTTACCGAGGGCGCGGTCCTGCTTCATTGCTCTTGGCTTTGGCGCGCGCGCGTGGCGCCCCGCAGCCGGTGGATCAGCAGCAGGAGCGCGCCCATCAGCAGCACCGCGTTCATCTGGTGTACCACGCCGAGATCGATCTTGCCGGAGACCAGGGCGGTGACACCCAGCACGAATTGCAGCAGCACGAGCCCGCCCGCCAGCAGCGCGGCATCACGGATGGGACCCGGCGCCTCGCCGCGCAGGGCGCGCACCGTAATGGCGAGAATGGCCAAGGAAGCGATGACCGCCAGCAATTGATGATCGAAGATGATCGTGGCCGTGTCGGAGAAGATGCCGCTCATCGGCCAGCCGGCGGGGGGCTGGCCGGTGCCGATGTTCTTTTGCATGCTGAAGGCGGCGATGCCATGCACGCCGGAGACCAGCGTGCCGCCGAACATGGCCAGCAGCAGGATCGCGAAGGAGCCGATGGTGTGGCCGCGCAGCCCCTTCAGCCCGGCATAGCGCGCGGGCTCGGGCGTGGTGACGGTGAAGGCTGTCCAGAGCACGGCGGCGAAGAGGAACATGGCGCCGAAGAAATGCAGCGAGAGCCGCGCCGGGGCGACGGCGGTGGAATCAGGGTCGAACCCCGAGGAGACCATGTACCAGCCGATGAGCCCCTGCAGCCCGCCCAGCAGGAACAGCAGCACCAGCCATTTGATCAGCCGCTTCTCGATGCGCCCGGTGATGGCGAAGGCGATGAGCGGCAGCAGCAGCACAACCCCCATCAGCCGCCCCCAGAGCCGGTGGAAATATTCCGGCCAGAAGAGCTGCTTGAACCCGTCCAGCCCCATCCCGGGATGCAGGATCTGGTATTGCGGGATGGTCTGGTAGAGCGCGAAGAGCCTGTTCCAGGCATCCTGGGACAATGGCGGCAGCGCGCCGATGATCGGTTCCCATTTCATGATGGAGAGGCCGGAGCCGGAATCCCGCGTATAGCCGCCGATGCCGACCATCACCCAGATCATGAAGGCCAGCGCGTAGAGCCAGAACGCCACCATCCGGCGGTTGGCCGGGCTGGCGGCGCCGGTGACCGGGGCCTTCAGGGTGTAAGAACGGTCAGGGTTTGCGGTATCGCTGGGCAAGATGCGGGGCTCCTGGAAATCTCGGCCCAGGATTTACGCCCCTGCCTGCGAAATCGCCAGGGCCCGGGCCGAATATCGGAAACTCAGTAGGGGATGCGGTTATCGCGCTCCAGCCAGGCATTGTAGGAATCCCTGGCTTCATCAAGGAATTCCGTGAGCTGGATGGCGGGTGTGGAACGCTCCGCCAGGGGTTTTTCGAGCTGGCGGTAGAATTCCTGATCGTCGAAGCCGATCTTCTCGGCATCCTCCGGTGCGCAAGCATAGTACACCTTGTCGATCCGCGCCCAGAAGATGGAGGACATGCACATCGGGCAGGGCAGGCCGTTCACGTAGATGGTGGTGCCGGAGAGGTCGAACTTGCCTTCGTTCCGGGCGGCGTCGCGGATGGCGGTGACTTCCGCATGGGCCGTGGGGTCGATGGCGGAGAGCACGCGGTTATGCCCCTCGCCCACCACCTTGCCATCGCGCACGATAACCGCGCCGAACGGCCCGCCATGACCGCCCGCCATGCCCTGGCGCGCCAGCTCGATGGCGCGCTTCATGAAAACCTCGTGCTCACTCACTTCAGAGTTCCTTTCAAAATCCGCCGGGCCGGATGACAGCGCGGCGCGTACATTGAAGGAGGCCCGCCCCGGAGCGCAAGCCAAGCGCCGCGCCCCGGCGCCTGGCTAGAGGACGCTTATTCCGCGGTGCAGGTGCGGGTCTGGATCATCGCCAGGAATTCACGGCGGGTGGAGGGGTTTTCACGGAATTCGCCCAGCATGCGGCTGGTGACCATGGATACGCCCGGCTTATGCACACCGCGGGTGGAGATGCATTGATGATTCGCCTCAATGACCACCGCCACGCCGCGCGGCTGCAGCACCTCCTGGATGGTGTTGGCGATCTGCGCCGTCAGCTTTTCCTGAATCTGGAAGCGCTTGGCATAGGCATCGACCACGCGGGCGAGCTTGGAAATGCCGACGACGCGGTTGCCCGGCAGATAGGCCACATGCGCCCGGCCGGTGATGGGCACCATGTGATGCTCGCAATGGCTCTCCAGCCGGATATCCTTCAGCAGGATGATTTCGTCGTACCCATCCGTCTCCTCGAAGGTGCGGGAGAGGATGGCAACCGGGTCCTCGCCATAGCCCTTGAAGAATTCCTCATAGGATTTCACCACGCGCTTGGGTGTGTCCAGCAACCCTTCGCGCGCCGGGTCTTCCCCGGCCCAGAGCAGCAGGGTGCGCACCGCTTCCTCGGCTTCCGCGCGGCTCGGCCGCGCCTGGCTCTGCTTGCGTTTCGCCGGCTTGCCGGTTTTCGTCTGGATATTCAAAGCGCACTCCGTTTCAGTTTTTATGGCCCGAATGGCACAAATTTATACGTTCATATGGGCGGGCCGGATCAGTCCGCAAACACTGTTAATGCAATCTGGTGTCCTGATGCGGGCTGTCCAGGCTGAAGGCGGGCACGGCGATGTCGAAGGGCATGCCGGAGGGCAGAAGCTGCATGTGATAAGTGCCGACCATGAAGCCCGTGGGCGTGGAAAGCGGTGTGCCGGAGCTGTATTCAAAGCGCGCACCGGGCTTGAGCACGGGCTGCTCGCCCACCACGCCGTCGCCATGCACGCGCTGCACCCGGCCATTGGCATCGGTGATGTGCCAGGTGCGCTTCAAAAGCTGCACGGTCTCGACACCGCGATTGATGATCGTGATGTGGTAGGCCCAGAAAAACTGCCCTTCCTCGGGCCTGGACTGCTCGTCCAGAAAAGCCACGCGCACCTGCACGGTCATGTCGCCGGTCGTGGCCTCGAACCCTGTTTCCATGGCGCCAGCCTATCCCAGCCCAAAAGCCGGAACAAGCGAACCCTGCAAGAGCGCCTTTGCCACCTTGCGGCGGACGTTTTGCCGCGCTGCGGTGGCACTGCTACAGGGTGTTCATGCCCATCTCCTCGCCGTTCGGCCGAGCCGCCGTCGCCGCCTGTATCCTGCTTTCCGCCTGCGCAGCAGGGCCGGGCGGCAGCGCCCCCGCCGCCGCCACCCAGCCGGACCCCGCACTGGGCGCCTTTCTGGCGGCACGCTACGCGGATTCGATCAGCGATCCGGCGAGTGCCGCCGGTTTCTACGCCATCGCGCTGAAGGCCGACCCCACCAACCAGGAGCTGGTGGAGGAAGGGTTCCTGGCCGGGGTGCTGGCTGGCAGCCCGGAGGCGGTACAGCTTGCCCCGCGCCTGCCCGGCAATGCCCTGGCCTCGCTGCTGCGCGGGAACGAGGCGGCGATGAACGGCGATTATGCGGGGGCGGCCGCATTCTTCAAGGCCCTGCCCGGGGACCAGCTGGCCGCGCTGATCGAGCCCTTGCTGCTGGGCTGGACGCAATTTGGCCAGGGCAACGAGCAAGGGGCGCTGAACACGCTGGGCCCCGCCTTCAACGATAATGCCTTCGGCGTGGTTTACGTGCTGAACGCCGCGCTGATCGCCGATGCGGCGGGGGATACCAAGAGCGCGGCGCAGCTTTATGGCGCCGTCTCCCCGGCATCGCCCAATCTGCGCCTCGCCCAGATTCTGGCGAGCTGGTACGCGCGGCAGGGGAACAAGGACCAGGCCGAGGCCATTCTGGCGGCGCTGACCGCGGCACACCCCGACCTTGCCATTGCCCTGCCGCAGCTGCGGCAGCAGATGACCTCGCCGGTGATTTCCACGCCGGTGCAGGGCATGGCGGAGGCTTATCTTACCCTCGCCGCCTCGCTTTCGCAGCCGCAGGCGGTGTTTCTGCGCACCGTGTTCCTGCGCTTTGCCCTGGAGCTGCGGCCGGATCTGTCCGCCGCGCGGCTGATTCTGGCCAATACCCAGATCAATGGCGACGATCCGAGCTACACGCCCACCAAGGTACAGATGCAGAATGCGCTGGACACGCTGGCGCCGATTTAGCCCGCCGACCCGCTTTACGGCCCAGCGGCGGTGCAGGAAGCCAATCTGCGCGCCACGCTCGGCCAGCCGGACCAGGCGGTGGCGCTGCTGGATGGGCTGATCGCCAGCCATCCCGGCAATGCCGGGCTGCTGGCCGCCGCCGGAGATATCAGGCGCAACGCCAGCCAATGCGGCCAGGCGCTGCCTTATTACCAGAAGGCCATAGACGCCGTGGCAACCCGCCGCCCGCCGCTGCCTGGACACTGTTTTTCGACCGCGGCATCTGCGAGGACCAGACCGGCAACTGGGCGGCGGCGGAGCCGGATATCGAGCAGGCGCTGAAGCTCTCGCCCAATCAGCCATATGTGCTGAATTATCTGGGCTATAGCTGGGCGCTGCGCGATGAGAAGCTGGACGAGGCCAAGGCCATGCTGACCAGGGCCGCTGCGCTGGACCCGAATGACGGCGCAGTGCTGGATTCGCTGGGCTTCATCGAGCTGAAGCGCGGCAACACCAAGGGCGCGCTGGAGCTGCTGATCCAGGCCGTGGAGCTTTCCCCCAACGATGCCGAGGTGAACGGGCATCTGGGCGATGCCTTCTGGCAAGCCGGGCAGGCCTTGCAGGCCGGCTATCAATGGGACCGGGCGCTGGACCTGAACCCGGACGCGAAGCTGCAAAGCGAGCTTGAGGCCAAGATCAACGAGCATTTCGGCCCGCGCACGCCGTGAGCATCGCCTCCTTCGCGCCGGCCAAGGTTAATCTCTATCTGCATGTCACCGGCAAGCGGGCGGATGGGTATCATCTGCTGGACAGCCTGGCGGTGTTCCCCGATATCGGCGACCGGGTGGAGGTGGTGGCGGCGGATGGCCTCTCGCTCAGCCTCGGCGGCCCGTTCGGCGCGGCGCTGGAGGGTGAGGCCGATAATCTGCTGCTGAAAGCCGCTCGGGCATTGGCGCCGGGGCGCGGGGCCGCCTTGCGGCTTGAGAAGAATTTGCCGGTGGCCTCGGGCATTGGCGGCGGCTCGGCCGATGCGGCGGCCGCTTGCGGGCACTTTGCAGGCTATGGGGCGTGCACGGGGCGGATTTGCCCGGCATCGCGCTGCAATTGGGGGCGGATGTGCCGGTGTGCCTGCGCTCCACCCCGGCGCGGATGCAGGGCATTGGCGAGGTTCTGGCCCCCGCCCCGCGTTTGCCGGAATTCGGCATGGTGCTGGCGAACCCCGGCGTGGCGGTGCCCACCCCTGCCGTGTTCAAGGCCCGTACCGGCGGCTTCACCCCCGCCCCGATGCTGCCCGCCATGTGGCCCGATGCCGCCGCCATGGCCGCCGGGCTGAAACGCTGCACGAATGACCTGCAAAACGCCGCCATCGCCATCCAGCCGGTGATTGGCGAGGCGCTGGCCGCCTTGGCCGCCCTGCCCGGCGCGCTGCTGGCACGCATGAGCGGCTCCGGTGCTACCTGTTTTGCTCTGTTCGCCAGCCCGGCGCAGGCCAGGGAAGCTGCCGGGCTGGCCGCGCGGCCCGGCTGGTGGTGCTGGGGCGGGGGGCTTTACCAGCCGCCCCAGACCGGCTTATGAGAGCGCCCAGCGATTATTGGGACGTCGCCAAGCGGTAAGGCAGCGGATTTTGATTCCGCCATGCGGAGGTTCGAATCCTCCCGTCCCAGCCAAACCCGCTTTTGGGCGGCTTTGAAGCCGGCCCCCAGCGTACCGCGCAAACATGGATCGCAGCTATGCGAGGCACCCGGCCTGAAAGCGGCAGAACGCGCCCTGGCCGTGGCCGGCGCATTGCGTTTCATCACAATGGAAGGATGAGGCTGGCTTGCCGTCTCCGAGAAGAAAGCGCAGCGCCCCCGTGACAAAACCTTCGAACATATAGCAAAGCGCCTGGCCGGAGGGGGTTTTTTCCTCCAGCACGAAAACGGATTGATCCAGCCGCAGGCTTGCCTTTCCGCCCTGGGCATCCAGCGTTTCGATTTCGAATCGGCCCCAGCCGCGCTGCGATAGCCGTTTGAAATAGAGCCGGAATACAGCTTCCTTAGATGCGCCGCCGCGTTGTGACTGGATGCTGCACCAGTCAAACGCGGATTTATCCGTCGCGATGCGTATCATGGCGGCATAGGCATCACGCCCAAGGGCCGCTTCTGTCGCCTTGTGATTGTTCACGAGGAAATGGCGCGGCAGATAAATCATCGGCACGCCATCCGTGCGCCATATCCCGGTTCCGGGCTCGACGTCGATCTCCAGATCCGGCCCGGCCATTCTGTGGTCTACTCAGCCGCCACGGCGTGTTCGATGGCGGCGGAGGCGGCGCAATTTTTATAAAGATCGCCTTCCTTCATGATCACATGCAGGTTCTTCTGATGCACGACCAGGTCGAGATCCTCAAGCGGGTTCCCGTCGACGAGAAGCAGATCGGCGATATAGCCCTCCTTGATCTGCCCCAGCTCATTGGCCAGCCCCATCACCTGCCCGCCGATCCGCGTTCCGCATTGCAGCGCCTCGCTCGGGGAAAAACCGAGCAGATCGACGAAATGCTTCAGGTCGCGGGCATTGTCGCCTTGTGGGGATTGCGCGAAACCGTAGTCACCGCCAATGAGGATGCGAACGCCACGCTTGCGCAGCTCGGTATAGACACGCGCTGTGGTCTCGATCACGCGCTGCATGGTCCGGCCGAGTTCGGAGTCCCGATGGAAGCCGAACGGCTCGCCCTCATAAAGCGTGCTGTAGATAATTCCGATGGCCGGGCCAACGAAGATTCTGATCCTTGACCGATTCCAGCAGGTCGAGCGCCTCCTCGTCGGCGGATTCGCAATGATAGATGACGTCGACGCCGCAGCGGACGGCGCGTTTCACGGATTCGGCGGATCTTGCATGGCAATTGATCTTCTTGCCGAAATCCCGTGCCACGCTCACCGCCATGCGCACTTCCTCCTCGCGCATCACCGTCAAACCGCCATGGGCCGCCGGGCTTAGGTCGTCGCCGGAGATGTTCACCTTGATATTGTCCACACCTTCGCGGCAGCACAGCCGGACGGCCTTGGCGATCTCTTCGGTGCCATCGGCGATCATGCCGAAGCTCTCGTAATACATATGCGCCTTGCGCTCATCGCCCAAACCGCCGGTCACGGTGATTTCCGGGCTGGCCGCGCGGATGCGCGGGCCGGGCAGGCGGCCGGCATTGACCTCGTTGCGGATCACCACATCCAGCCGCAGCTTGGATGTGGCGGCGCTGTAGGCACTGGTGAAACCGTGATCCAAGAGCGTCTTGGCGTTGCGCATCGTCAGCAGCACGTGCTCCTCGGGCGGGATGTTGCCGAGGTCGGAATCATTCACCGCACCGCCGAAGGAGATATGCGCATGGCCCTCGACGAGGCCGGGCATCAAGGTCCGGCCGCGGGCCTCGATCACAGTTGCGCCGTCAGCCGGGAGCTGGCCCGGCGCGCGGGCGATCGTCTTGATCCGCTGGCCCTCGATCAGAACATCCGCCGGAAAAGGCGCGGCCCCGCTTGCGTCCCATATATTGGCCTTGCGGAAGAGAACACGGTTCATATCTTTGATTTCCCTTATGTCCACTTGATCATTGATCCGCGACATAGGAGCCGATGCGGTGTGCAAGCTCCGGTGAAACGCGGGCGATTATAACACCGTAGACCAGTGCCAGCGCAAGCACGCCGAGCGCGATCCATGGAAAGATGTTGAACGGCCAGGGCTGACCGGGCTCCACCAGCCCCCAGAGCGGAAACACCATGACCAGCGTGCCGACCAGCGGCAGAACGATATGGCGCAGGATGCTGAGCTCACCGGCGCGATGGCGAAGCACATAGACCGGCAGGGCCAGATTGGTCAGCATATAGGTGATGATGATCGGTATGGTGCCGAGCGTGCCGGCAAAGCCGAAATAATCGAGCGGGGCGACGCCATCGACAAGCCCGAACCCAAGGATGAGACATACGGCGATGATGAGGAACGCCCACATGGCGTAATGGGGTGTTTGATGCTGCGGATGGATTTTGCCGAAAAATTCCGGAAGCAGCCCTTCCCGGCCAGAGTTGAAGAGGATCCGCGCCTGCGAGTTGACGAGGCCGATGAGGGAGCCGATGATGCTGGTGACGCCGGAAATATAGGCGACGATCAGCAAGGCCGGGGCGGCGGCTTTCAAGGCATCGATGAACGGCAATTGCGATGCGCCGAGCGCGTGGGCGTCCATCTTGAAGCCGACCGCCGTGGCATAGGCCAGGAAGATGTAGAATATGCCGATCGACAGCGTGCCGGTGACCAGTGCGCGCGCGATGTTCTTGCGCGGATTCTCGGTCTCCTCGGCCAGCGAGGCTGAATTCTCCCACCCGATGAAGAGATAGACGGCAAGCGGGAATCCCGCGCCAAGCCCGGCCAGCCCGCCTGAGAGATTGGAGAATTCAAACGGCGCGAAGCTCATGGAGGCGTGGTGCGTGACCAGCATGATGATGGCGCCGATAATCAGCAATCCCGCCTCGAAATAGAAGAAAATGCCGGCCCAGAGCGTCGAGAGCCCGACCCCGCGCATCACCAGCCAGCCTGACCCCAGGGAAACCAGGACCGTGAGGATGGCCCAATGGATCGAAATGCCAAGGAACATCGACAAGGTTTGCGCGATCCATACCCCCGCGACGGAAACCACGGTGGAGGCCGCGACGATATAGCCGAACAGAACGAATACCGAGACCGCCGCGCCGATGGACGGGCCGAACGCCTTGCCCGTGAAGGTGACGAACGACCCGGCGGAGGGCGTGAACCGTGAAAACTCGGCCATCGTGTTGGTCAGGAACAATATGCCGACCATCGCGGTCAATATCGTCAGGGGGGCCGCGATGCCTGCACCTTGCACGATCACCGAAAAGCCGAAGAAGAAGCTCATCGCCGGTGCGATGTTCGCGAGCGTTGATGTGACGATATGGCGAAGGGAGAGTTCATTGCGCTTTAGCCGGGCTTCTCCCGTGGCTTGCGTGACCTCTGTCATCTCGCTGGCAGACATAATCCCCTCCTTTATGTTTGTTTGAATTATTCGGCCGCCGCCCTTTGTGGTTTGGCTGAAATCCGCTCGTCTTCGACCCTGTTGGTCAGGACGCCGATACCCTCGATCTCCACTTCGCAGATATCGCCATGCTTCATGAAAAGCTGCGGCTTGCGCGCCATGCCCACGCCCGCGGGCGTGCCGGTGACGATGACATCGCCCGGCGACAGGGTCATGGCTTCGCTGAGGATCGAGATGAGGCGCGCCACGTTGAAGACCATGTCACTCGTTAAGGCCTGTTGCACCGTCTCGCCATTGAGGCGTGTTTGGATGCGCAGGCCAGCCGCGCCGGGCGGCAGCTCATCGGCGGTGACAAGGATGGGGCCGAACGCGCCGGTGCCGTCGAAATTCTTCCCCACGGTCCATTGCGGCGATTTTGTCTGATAATCCCGCACGGAGGCTTCGTTGAAGATCGAATAGCCGATGACGTGATCAAGGGCGTCACGCTCGGCGATATGCCGCCCGCCCTTGCCGATGATCGCCACCAGCTCGCCCTCGTAATCGAATTGCGTGGATACGGCGGGGCGGATGAGCGGCGCGCCGGAGGCGATCAGGCTGCTCGTGAAACGCGCGAAGATCGTCGGGTAGCTGGGAACGACGAAGCCGCTTTCCAGGGAGTGATCGACATAGTTGAGCCCGACGCAGATGATCTTTCCCGGCGTGGAAAGCGGCGGCAGGAGTTTGACGCGATCGAGATCGACAGGGTTTGCGTGTTCCAGCACGCGCCCGGCGCTTGCAAGGGAGGCCTGCCCGGCGCGGATGAGATCCTCCAATGTTCCGGGAAATCCTTCATCCCCCGCCCGCAATGCGCGGAACCCGCCAGCGCCTTGAGCCAGGGCGATTCCTTGGCCCTCCGCATCCTCGAACATAGCAAAACGCATGCGTACCCGCCTTTTGATGATGCCGGAACGTCGCATAAAAATGATATATCAGTCAATAAAAAATATATCAAAATGCATTCTATGAATCACGGCATCTGTGATATGAGAGGGTCATGGTTGAGGTTGGCCGCGCATCGGCGGGAAAAGAAATCTCCGGAAGCATGACGCAAGGGGCTTATGAGAAGCTGCGCGCGGACCTGCTGGCCTGCCGTATTCTCCCCGGTGAACGGCTGATCACACGGGATTTATGTGAGCGTTTCTCAGTCAGCCTGGGCGCGATCCGCGAGGCCTTGTCCCGCCTGACCTCGGAAGGGCTGGTGACCGCGGAACCGCAGCGCGGCTTCCGCGCCGCCCCGATTTCGGCGGCGGATCTGGCGGATCTGACACTCGCGCGGGTGGAGCTGGAAACCTTGTGCCTGCGGCGGGCGATCGCCCATGGGGATGTGGCGTGGGAAACCGGGCTGGTGGCGGCGGCGCATCATCTGAGCCGCACCCCGCCGCGCGCGCCGGAGGACCCGGCGCGTTCAAATGAAGCCTGGACGCAGGCCCATGCCGCCTTTCATGCCGCGCTGGTGGCGGGGTGCGGCAGCCAATGGCTGCTGCATTTGCAGTCTTTGTTATATGCGCAGAGCGAGCGTTACCGCCGCCTCTCCGTGCCATTTGAGATGGGCGAACGGGATGTGAAGCAGGAGCACCAGGCCATTCTGGAAGCCACGCTGGCCCGCGATGCCGACAAAGCCGTGCACTTGCTGGCGGAGCATCTGGAAAAGACCACCCGCATATTGCTGAACTTCGTCAATCAGAGCGGAAAGCTGCCGGAGATGGCCTCGCGCGAACCGGCACTCTGATTTGCCCTAATCCACCGGCTTTTCAGACCAGCGCAGCGCGATCTCGCGGTAGAGTTCCACCGCCTCGCCGATCTTCGGGATCAGGCAATATTCGTCCGTTTTATGCGCCATGGCTGTTTCGCCAGGGCCGAGGATGAGCGTGGGCACACCGCCCATGGCCGGGGTCAGCACCGAGGCATCCGTGAAGAACGGCGCCCCGGAAGGGTCGGCGCGCAGGCCGGTATGGCGCTCATAGAGATCGAACACATCGCTGATCCAGTCATTCTGCGGGTCGCTCGCGACCGCGCCGACATCGACAAAGGGCCGCACCGTGGCGCCGCCGCCCAGAACCTCGCCAATCTCATCGACGAGCACCGCGTTGTCCTGCGCGGGGATTGTTCTGATGTCGATTCCGACTTCGGCGCGGTCCGGTACCGAGTTGACGTTGATGCCGCCCGTGATCGAGCCGACATTGATCGTAGGGCGCCCGAGATGGCGGTGGGCCGGGACGTCGAAATGATAATGCTCCAGCCGCAGCAGGCCGCGCGCCGCCTTGTAGACCGCATTCTCGCCCTGTTCGGGCATTGAGCCATGGGCTGTGCGCCCGGTGAAGCTTGCCCGCAGCCAGAGCGCGCCCTTATGGCCGATCAGCGGAACATTGCCCGTAGGCTCGCCCACGACCAGCGCACCCGCCTTCGGCACCGCCTTCACCACATGGGCGAGATGGCGCGCCCCGTCGCAGCCGGTTTCCTCACCGGCTGTGATGATGAGCACGAGCCCCGCCTTGCGGCGCGGCAAACGGGCAATCTCCATGGCGGCGACCACCATCGCCGCCACGCCGCTCTTCATGTCGCTGGCGCCGCGGCCATAGAGCTTGTCGCCATCCGTGGTGGCGCCGAAGGGATCGACCGACCATTCCGCCGCGCCAAGCGGCACGGTATCGACATGGCCGGTGAAGCAGAGCGGCGGATGGTCCGCCATCCCGTCCAGCGCCGCGATGAGACTCGTGCGGCCTGGGCCGAAGGCATGATAGGCGGTGTGAAAGCCAGCGGCTTCGAGCTGGGCGCCGGCATATCTGGTGCAGGCATCCTCCTCACCAGGAGGGTTGATCGAACGCCTTGCCAGCAACTCCCGCGTTAATTGCACTGCCTGGGCGGACATGACGCTTGCTCACCTCCAAAAACCACACCCTGTCCAGATGGCTTGCTGTCCCGCGCCAACTCACGGAACCAGCCCGGCCAGAGCCGGATGATTTAAGCTACGCCCGCAAAGCGAGCGAAGCTAAAGCCATCGCGCTCTAGACCAGAGGCAGGCTGAGCCGCGCCACACAGCCGGCGCCGGGTGTGCTCGCCAGCTCCAGCCGCCCGCCCGCGCGTTCAGCAATTCTTGCGGCGATGGCCAGCCCCAGCCCCCGGCCCGCGCCATTGGCGCGGGTGGTGAACAGCATATTCCGCGCCTGGGCCAGAATATCGGGCGGCATGCCGGGGCCGTCATCACGCACGGTGATCACGGCCCGGCCATCTTCCGCCGCCGCGCTGAGCGAGGCTTGCGCGCCAGCCTCGCGCGCATTGCAGAGCAATTCCAGCACCGCCTGGCGTAGCCCGGCCGGGTCCGCCCGCACACAAAGCGCATCATCCGGCAGCTGCAATTCCAGCCCCTGCCCTTGCGGCATGCTGGCAAGCTCGCGCAGCAGCCGGGCCAAGGGCAGGCTCTCAGGCGCCTGCGCGGTGCGGCCGGAAAAGATCAGCAGCCGCTGGGCGAATTCCGCCGCCCGCGTGCCCGCGTTGCTGGCCCCGGCGATGTAGGTCTCCAGCCCCGCCGCGCCGGCCTTCGCGGCACGCAGATGCAGCAGCTCCAGATTGCCGAGCACGCCGGTCAGCAGATTGTTGAAATCATGTGCCACCTGGGCGGCGAATTGCGCCAGCTCATCATTCCGGGATGGATCATGCCCCTGCCAGGGCGTCATGAGCGGGTCATAAGAAGCATGGTCTTCCTTATATGGTACGAAAGCATCTCAGCCTTCCCCGGAACATTAGACTGATCGGGAGGACCGGCACAAATAGCGGCGCCAAGCTTCAGCCCCCGGCCGCGCCGCGCAGAAAAGACACCAGCCCCGCCGTGGAGCCATCGGCCGCCGCCGCACCCGGCTTGCCTTCCACCACGGGCAGGAGCTTGGTCGCCAGCTCCTTGCCCAGCTCCACGCCCCATTGGTCGAAGGCGTTGATGTTCCAGAGCGCTGCCTCGGTGAACACACGGTGTTCATAGAGCGCGATGAGCTTGCCGAGGGTTGCCGGGTCCAGTTTTTCATAGGCGATGACCAGGGACGGGCGGTTGCCGGGGAAGACGCGGTGCGGGTTGCCGCCGGCTTCTTCCAGCGTGCGGCCAAGCAGCAGCGCCTGGGCCTGGGCCAGGCAATTGGCGATGAGCAGGTTGTGATGCGCCGCCAGCTCCGGCTCGTGCCCCTGGGCGGCGATGTAGAATTCGCACGGAATCACATCCGTGCCCTGGTGCAGAAGCTGGTAGAAGGCGTGCTGGCCGTTGGTGCCTGGCTCGCCGAACACCAGCGGGCCGGTGGGGCGGGAAACCGGCGCGCCTTCGCGCGTGACGCGCTTGCCGTTGGATTCCATGTCGAGCTGCTGGAGATAGGCCGGGAAGCGCGCCAGGCGCTGGTCGTAAGGCAGGATGGCGCGGGCGGGGTAGCCCAGCGCATCGCGGTGCCACACCCCCGCCAGCGCCAGCAGCACGGGGAGGTTCGCCGCCAGCGGCGCGGTGCGGAAATGCTCATCCATCTCCCGCGCGCCCGCCAGGAAGGCCCGGAAATGTTCGGCGCCAACGGCAATCGCCAACGGCAGGCCGACGGAGGACCACACGGAATAACGCCCGCCCACCCAGTCCCAAAATCCAAAGATACGGTCAGCAGAAATGCCGAAGGCGGCGCATTTTTCGAGGGCCGTGGAAACCGCGCAGAAATGGGCACCCACCGCCGCCTCGCCCAGGGACGCCGCCAGCCAGCGCCGGGCGGAGGCCGCGTTGGTCATCGTCTCCACCGTGGTGAAGGTTTTGGAGGCGACGATGAACAAGGTCCGCGCCGGGTTAAGATGGCGCAGGGTGTCCGCGAGATGCGCGCCATCCACATTGGAGACGAAATGCAGGCGCGGCCCGGCATGGTAAGGCGCCAGCGCGCCGGTGACCATCGCGGGGCCGAGATCAGACCCGCCAATGCCGATATTCACCACATCGGTGAAGGGTTTGCCATCGGATGCCGCGATGGCGCCGGAGCGTACGGCTTCGGCAAAATCAAGAAAGCGGCTGAGGGTTTCCTGGATCAGCGGCATCACATTCTCGCCCGCAACCTGGATGTTTGCATCCGCCGGGGCACGCAAAGCCGTGTGCAGCACGGCGCGCTGCTCGGTGATGTTGATGGTCTTGCCTGCGAACATCGCATCGCGCTGGGTTTCCACCTCGGCATCGCGGGCCAGGCTCAAAAGCGTGGAGAGCGTTTCATCCGTCAGCGCGGTTTTGGAAAAATCCAGCAGAATACCAGCACCCGATGCGGAAAAGCGGTCGAAACGCCGCGCATCCGCCGTGAACAGGGAGCGTATATCCGGCGCCGCGGCGGCCAGTGCCATCACATCCGCCCAACCATCCTGGCTCATCCAATCCCCCTTATGGCACGCTCTTCGTGCCGAGCTTAACCGTTCCGCCCGCGAAGCCAAGGGGCGGGCTAATCCTCCATCCGCACGCCGGGATGAAAGAAGGCGTAGACCGCCCGCGCGGTGGCGCGGTTGATGCCGGTGACGGCCTCAAGATCCTTCAGCCCGGCCCCCTTCACGCCGCGCGCGGAGCCGAAATGCAGCAACAGCGCCTTTTTGCGCGCCGCACCGATGCCGGGCACTTCATCCAGCTCGGATGTGGTGATTTTGCGGCTGCGCGCGGCGCGGTGGGTGGTGATGGCGAAACGATGCGCCTCGTCACGCAGGCGTTGCAGGAAATACAGCACCGGGTCGCGCGGCGGCAGCTGGAAGGGTTCGCGGCCGTCCATATGGAACCATTCGCGCCCGGCATCGCGGTCCGGCCCCTTGGCGATGGCGGCCATGGGGATATCTTCCAGCCCGAGATCGGCCATCACCGCCTTGGCGGCGGAAAGCTGCCCGGCGCCGCCATCGATGAGCACGAGGTCCGGCCAGGTTTCGCCGCTACGGTCAGGGTCTTCCTCCAAGGCGCGGCCGAAGCGGCGCTGCAGCACCTCGCGCATCATGCCGAAATCATCGCCGGGGGTGATGGTGCTCTTGATGGCGAATTTGCGGTAGGCGGATTTCATCGGTCCCTCGGGCCCGGCCACCACCATCACACCGTAAGCATTCGTGCCCATGATGTGGGAGTTGTCGTAGGTTTCGATGCGCCTGGGGGGTTCGGGCAGGTTGAACAGCTCGCCCACGGCGGCCAGAAGCTTGCCTTGCCCGGCGCTCTCGGCGAGTTTTCGCTCCAGCGCCTCGCGCGCATTGGTGGCGGCGTGCATCACCACGTCGTGCTTCTCGCCGCGCTGGGGCACGGAGATATAGACGCGCCGTTCCGCCTTCAGGCTCAACGCGTCCTCCAGCAGGGATTGCTCCTCCGGCGCGTGGTTGAGCAGGATCTGCGGCGGGGGCGGCTTGTCGTCATAGAATTGCGCCACGAAGGCGGCCAGCACCTCGGCCGGGCCGTCATCCTTGGTGGTGGCGGGGAAGAAGCTGCGATTGCCGTTATTGCGCCCGCCCCGGATGAAAAACACCTGCACGCAGGCCTGGCCCGCCTGTTGATAAAGGGCGATGACATCCGCATCGCCCAGGCTGGAGGGGTTAATGACATCGTTGCCCTGCACATAGGCGAGGCCGCGGATGCGGTCCCGCAATGCGGCGGCGCGTTCGAACTCAAGGTTTTCAGCGGCTTGCTGCATTGCAGCAGCCAGGTCTTTCTGCACCGCGCCGGTTTTTCCCTGCAGGAAATCCTTCGCCTGGGCCACCAGCGCGCCATATTCCTGCTGGTTTACGCGGCCCACGCAGGGGGCGGAGCAGCGCTTGATCTGGAAGAGCAAACAGGGCCGGGTGCGGTTGGCGAACACGGTATCGGCGCAGGTGCGGAGCAGGAAGACGCGCTGCAAAGCCTGCACCGTCTGGTTCACCGCCCAGACCGACGCGAACGGCCCCCAATAGATATTGGACTTGTCCTGCGCGCCGCGATGCTTGCCGATGCGCGGGAAGTCCTGCCCCGCCGTGAGCACCAGCCAGGGATAGGTTTTATCGTCCCGCAAAAGAATATTGTAACGCGGTTTCAAGCGCTTGATGAGATTCGCCTCAAGCAGCAGCGCTTCCGCCTCGGTATGGGTGGTGACGATTTCCATGGCGGCGGTGTCCGCCACCATGCGCCGCAGCCGCTCCGGCAGCCGGGCGATCTGGGTGTAGGAGGTGACGCGCTTCTTGAGGTTGCGCGCCTTGCCGACATAGAGCGCATCGCCCTTGGCATCGAGCATCCGGTAGACGCCGGGATTGCCCGGCATGGTCTCCAGCGCGGTTTCGATGATACCGACGCCGGTTTGCGGGGTCTCCAACTTATCCCCTCCGCCTTGTGGATAACTCTGTGGAAGTTCTGTGCCGCCCTGCTGAATGTCCCGCTTCAACGCAAGAAGCCCCGGGCGGGTAGAGAACAGTG
Source organism: uncultured Pseudomonadota bacterium (assembly GCA_963794625.1). Classification (GTDB taxonomy): domain Bacteria; phylum Pseudomonadota; class Alphaproteobacteria; order Acetobacterales; family Acetobacteraceae; genus Acidocella. Next base: position 182,256 of record CAWCEU010000007.1, on the reverse strand, counting down.
TTATCTAAAATTAACATATTGATTTTAAACAATATTAAAATTGGTTTAGCGAATTATCCCCGTCCTCAGACCGGCCTGAAACCCCTTGATCCCACACGGTTCCGGGGCGTGGAAAACTAGATATTCCGGCGTTCGATTTCCACACCCACGCTGGCGGCCTCCTGGAACACATCCAGCTTTTCCACCGTCACCCGCGCCACGCGCACACGCGCATCTCTGAGGCAGGCTTCGGCCACACGCTCAGCCAGTGTTTCCACCAGCTGCACATGGCCGGATGCGATAATCTCGCGCACGGCATTGATCACCGTATCGTAATCCACAACGCGGATGAGATCATCCGCCCCCACGGCGGAGCGGGAGAGGTTGGCGGCGCCGTCATCCTCCACCGCCAGGTCCAGATTCACCCGGACACGCTGGGTGCGGCCCTGCTCATGGGCATAAACGCCGATCCGCGCCTGCAAAACCAGGTCGCGGACGAACATACGCCGCGTGGCGCGGGCGGCATCGGCAAGACGGAGATGATCCATGAAAGACGTTTTGCGCCGCGTTCGGTGGATTGGCAACAAACCAAGCTTCCAACGTGGGATTGATTGGGTTAGCCTCGGCGCATGAAACGCTCCCTCATGCTTCTTGCCCTTCCCATGCTGCTGGGCGCGGCGGCACCCGCCACGCAGCAGGTAACGGCCACCAACCCCTGGATGCGCTATCTGCTGCCCAATGTGCCCGCCGGCGGCTATCTTACCCTGCATAATAACGGAGACAGCCCGGCCGTGCTGACCAGCGCCAGCTCCCCCGCCTGCGGCACGCTGATGCTGCATAAAAGCGAGGATATGAGCGGCATGTCGATGATGGTGATGGTGCCCAGCATCACCGTGCCCGCCCATGGCGCGGTGAGCTTCTCCGAAGGCGGGTATCATTTGATGTGCATGAAGCCCGACATGAAACTGGGCGAGCGGATTCCCGTGACGCTGAGCTTCCAGGACGGCTCCGCCCTGCTGCTGACCATGCCGGTTTACGGTCCCTCCGGCCCCGGCGGCCAATGAAGGCCTGGCGCCTCGCGCCACTGCTGCTGCTGGCCGCCGCCGCACCCGATGGCAAGCAGATCGTTCTGCACGGCAATGGCAACGGCGCCCTGCCCTGCGCGGCCTGCCACGGCGCCCAGGGCCAAGGCAATCTCTCCATCGGCGCCCCGGTGCTGGCGGGCAGGCCGGCGGGCGATATTGTCGTAGCACTCAACATGATGGCGATGGGCCAGGGCGGCACGGGGTTGATGCGCTCCATCGCCGGGGCGTTGACACTGGATGAGCGCCAGGCGGTGGCGGCTTATTTCTCGTCCCTGCCGAAACCCGCACCCTGAAGGTTGGCAGGGCGGTGCCAAAAGAATAAGGGTTTCGCCAGTTTTTCAGTTTTAAGGACGAATCCCCATGCCCGATGCCAACCTGCCCACCGATTACAAGGTCAAGGACATCTCCCTTGCCGAATGGGGCCGCAAGGAAATCTCCATGGCCGAGGACGAAATGCCCGGCCTGATGGCGCTGCGCGAGGAATTCGGCAAATCCCAGCCGCTGAAGGGTGCGCGCATCGTCGGCTGCCTGCACATGACCATCCAGACCGCCGTGCTGATCGAGACCCTCACCGCTCTCGGCGCTTCCGTGCGCTGGTCCTCCTGCAATATCTTCTCGACACAGGACCAGGCCGCCGCCGCCATCGCCGCCGCCGGGATTCCCGTGTTCGCCTGGAAGGGGCTGAGCGAGGAAGAGTTCTGGTGGTGCATCGAGCAGACCCTGCGCGGCCCGGATGGCTGGACGCCGAACATGATCCTGGATGATGGCGGCGACGTGACGCAGATCATGCACGACAAATATCCCGAGATGCTGAAGGATGTGCGCGGCATTTCCGAGGAGACCACGACCGGCGTGCACCGGCTGTGGGAGATGGCCAAGGCCGGCAAGCTGCTGGTGCCCGCCATCAATGTGAATGACAGCGTCACCAAGTCCAAGTTCGACAATTTGTATGGCTGCCGCGAGAGCCTGGTAGACGGCATCCGCCGCGGCACGGATGTGATGATGTCCGGCAAGGTTGCCGTGGTCGCCGGGTTCGGCGATGTCGGCAAGGGCTCCGCCGCGTCGCTGCGCAATGCCGGTTGCCGGGTGAAGGTGGCCGAGATCGACCCGATCTGCGCCTTGCAGGCCGCCATGGAGGGCTATGAGGTGGTGACGATGGAAGACGCCGCCCCGCATGGCGACATCTTCGTGACCGCCACCGGCAATGTGGACGTGATCACCATCGAGCATATGCGCGCGATGAAGCACCGCGCCATCGTCTGCAATATCGGGCATTTCGACTCCGAGATTCAGATTGAGGCGCTGCGCAATTACAAGTGGGATAATGTGAAGCCGCAGGTGGACGAGGTGGTGTTCCCCGACGGTAAGCGGCTGATCGTGCTCTCCGAGGGACGCCTGGTGAATCTCGGCAATGCCACCGGGCACCCGAGCTTCGTGATGTCCGCCAGCTTCACCAACCAGGTGCTGGCGCAGATCGAACTCTGGACCGCGCCGGAAGGCAAATATGAGCGCCAAGTGTACGTGCTGCCGCGCCATCTGGACGAGAAAGTGGCCGCCCTGCATCTGGCCAAGGTGGGGGCCAAGCTGACCAAGCTGACCCAGAAGCAGGCGGATTATCTGGGCCTCGACGTCCAGGGGCCGTTCAAGCACGAGCTGTACCGCTACTGATGCGGCGTTTCGGCGGCATCCTGTCCCTGGCGGGGCTTGGCCTGCTGGCGGGCGGGATGCTGTTTTTCAGCGCGGTGATGGCCCCTCTGGTCTTCACCAAGCTGCCTCTGGCTGTGGCGGGGCCGTTCATCAGAACGGCCTTTCCCGCTTTATACGCCTATTGCCTGATCACGGCGGGGCTCTCCTGCATCGGCTACGCGCTGTTGCGGCGGGGCCGTGCGGCCTTGGTGCCGGGGGTGGCAATGCTTGGCACGCTATGGTCCTGGTTCTGGCTGATGCCGCGCCTGGATGCGTGGCGGCTTGCGGATAATGAAGCGGCGTTCGCCCGGGGCCATGATATCTCCACCTGGGTGTTTGGGGCGGAATTATTTCTGGTGCTGCTATTGCTGATCCGCGAGGGGGCAAGGCGGGGATAGAGAGTCCGAAGCCTACTGGGTGAACGCATTCCCCACCTGATGCGCCGTATGCACAATGGCGTCGCCCGTGGCGTTGGCGCCGTCGCTGAAGCCCTGGCCGAAGGCATTGAACCCGCTGCCGATATGGCCTTGGCCAAGATTATTGCCCGCCGCGTTGAAATCCCCTTGCGCACGGGCGCCATTGGCGTTGCAGGCGGCAAGAGCCAGAGGCAGTGCCAACAGGAACAGGCAGGGCAGCTTCATATAATCGGTTCCTTTCGCCCTTCATCTCGTTCGTCAGGGGATAAATTACAATATTCTGGTGGCAGTTCCAATTCGCGCGAAAGCCTATGGGATTTTATCCACGCCGCCACTTGGTGATGCCGGCTTTTTGAAAACTCGGGCTGATTCGTGAACGCCCCTCTATCCCCCGCTGAAATCCACCAGCGCGCCAAACCCCTGCTCCGTGCCGAAGGCGAGCTGCCCGCCATTGGCACTCCAGGCCAATGCGGAGACACTGCCGCGCCCCGGCCCGCAAACCGGCAGAACGCGCTCGCGCCCAATATCAGCCACCAGCACCAGCCCCGTATCGAACCCGGCGGCCACCACCTCATGCTGCGGGTGGCAGGCAATGCGCTTCACGATGCCATCGCCCATGCCCAGCTCCGTGGGCGGCTTGCCCATCGGCCCGCCGCCAAAGAAGGGCCAGAGCACGATGCTCTCCGCCCCGGCCGTGGCCAGCCAGCGGCCGGATTTGGTGAAGCCCAGCGATTCCGGCTTGGTGGGGTAGCCGGACATGCGCATATGCTTGGCCGCGGGCAGGGTCCAGCCATGCAGGGCGTTCTCCTGCATGGTCGTCACCAGCGCCTCGCCCGCCGGGTGGATGGCAACGCCGGTATGGCTGCCCTTCCACTCCAGCTTCGGCGGCACGGCCGAGCCGGACGCGGTGAACCACAGGCTGGCGCCGTTATAATGCGAAGCGGCAACGCGCTTGCCCTTGGCGTCAAAGGCGATGCCGGTGACGGTGGAGGGGTGCTCCAGCGTCTTCAGCACCTCGCCCGCCAGGCTCAGCAAATGGAGGGCCTTGCCCACTGAGGCGGCCAGGAGCGGTCCCTTGCCCGCGAAGGCGGCCACGTGCTCCACCCATTTGGAGCCAAATTTCTTCAGCTCCCGCACGCTGCCATCGGGCTTGGCCAGCACCAGCCGCCCATCATCCCCGCCGGTGATGAAACCGCCTTCCGGATGGGCGGCCAGGCTCATCGCGGCACCGTCATGCGCGGCGATGGCGGTGTGGTCCGGGCCGAGGCGCAGCGTGCCGTCACCCAGGGCGAAGCCGGGCAAGCCCTTGGCATCAAACGCAACCGCCGTGACATAGGCGCCAAATTGTGCAGTGCGGCCGCGCTGGTTGAGAAGCTGATCGAGATCTGACATGCCGGTTTCTTGCCCCGGCGGGGCGCGCCGGGCAAGGGCCGCCGGAGAAACATCCTGGCAGGCATTATCGGATTGCCAGTGCCCAGGAAAAAGCCGCCACCCCGCAATAAGCGGCAGAAGCGTTCTCCGCGCCATAAAAATTTCTTGATAGGTTTTTTAGGGCATGCGAATGTTGGGAATGGATTTTGCAGTTCAACCACCTGCGCCTAATTTGCAAGCAGAGTTGCTTATGCTCTGCGCACGCATTGGATTCAGCCCGCCCCGGTTCTGAAAACCCTCATGCCCGCCTGAAGCGCGGGCACGTCCCAATTTCAGAAAAATATCGGAGCACTACATGTTGAACGATCTCGACCGCGGTATCGACTGGCAGGCGCTTGACGCCGCCCATCATTTCCACCCCTTCACCGACCATAAGGAGCTGCACGAGCAAGGTGTGCGGCTGATCACCTCCGCCAAGGGGGTTTATCTGCATGATTCCAACGGCAACAAGATCATGGACGGCATGGCCGGGCTGTGGTGCGTGGCCGCCGGCTATGGCCGCCAGGAGCTGGTGGAAGCCGCCACCAAGCAGATGACCAAGCTGCCCTATTACAACACCTTCTTCAAAACCACGAACGAGCCCGCGGTGCTGCTGGCGCAGAAATTGGCACAGATCGCCCCCGAGGGGTTCGAGCATGTGTTTTTCGCCTGCTCCGGCTCGGAAGCCGTGGATTCCGCCCTGCGCTCCGCCCGCGTTTACTGGCAGACGCTCGGCAAGCCGGAGAAGAAGATCGTGATCGGCCGTGAATATGGCTATCACGGCTCCACCACGCTCGGCGCTTCCGCCGGCGGCATGAAGGACATGCACCGCCAGGGCGGGGACATGCCGAATTTCGTGCAGGTGCTGCCGCCCTACTGGTACGGCAAGGGCGGGCAGATGAGCCCGGGTGAATTCGGCCTCTACGCCGCGAAAGAGGTGGAGAAGAAGATTCTGGAGCTGGGCGCCGAGAACGTTGCGGCCTTTATCGGCGAGCCGATCCAGGGTGCGGGCGGCGTGCTGATTCCGCCCGAGACCTACTGGCCGGAAATCAACCGCATCTGCAAGCAATACGATATTCTGCTGATCGCCGATGAGGTGATCTGCGGGTATGGCCGCACCGGGAAGATGTTCGGCTCGGATTATTTCGGCATCAAGCCGGATATGATGACCACCGCCAAGGGCCTCACCTCCGGCTACCTGCCGCTCTCGGCACTGCTGATGAACAACCGCGTGGCGGAGGTTCTGATGAACGAGACCGGCGAATATTATCATGGCTTCACCTATTCCGGGCATCCGGTTTCCTGCGCCGTGGGCCTGCGGAATCTCCAGATCATCGAGGATGAGAAGCTGGTGGAGGGTGCCACGCGCAAGGGTGCGCTGCTGCGTGAGGCGCTGAACGAGGCGATTGGCGATCTGCCGATTGTCGGCGAGATCCGCGGCGTGGGGCTGATCGGCGCCATCGAGCTGACGGCGGATAAGCGCACGCGCAAATTCTTCGAGAAGAGTGGCCGCGTCGGCGTGATCTGCCGCGATCATTGCATCCGCAACGGGCTGATGATGCGCGCCACGCGCGATACCATGCTGTTCTCCCCGCCGCTGACCATCACCGAGGAAGAGATCGGGCTGTTCGCGGCGATGGTGAAGACATCGTTCGAGCAGACCTATGCGGATGTGCGCGCGGAGGTCGCTCTGTGAATATGCTCGCCCATCCGGATATTGAGGCCAAGAACACGCTGCTGAGCGGCGCGGATTATATCGAGGCCTTCATTATCGATGTGAACGGCGTGCCGCGCGGCAAATGGCTGCAGCGCGACAAGGCGAAATCCCTGCTGGGGGCTGGCATCGCCATTCCGCGCTCGGCCTATCTGCTCGATATCTGGGGCCGCGATATCGTCGAAGGCGGCATCGCCTACGATACCGGCGACCCGGACGGGCTATGCGTGGCCGTGCCGCATTCCATCACCCGCATGGGCTGGGCCGAGGGCAATGTGGCGCAGGCGCTGCTGACCATGCGCGAGGAAGATGGCAGCATCTATTACCTCGACCCGCGCGGCGTGCTGGCGCGGGTGCTGGAGCGTTTCGCCAAGGCGGGGCTGACCCCCGCCTTGGGCGTGGAGCTTGAGTTCTATCTCGTGGATTCCGACAAGCATGGCGGCATGCGCATCGCCCCACGCGGAGCTGATGAATCCGGCTGGCGCGGCTGGCAGATCGACGCCGTGGGGCTGGGCGAAGTGCATGATTACGAGCCGATCCTGCGGGAAATGATGGCCTGCGCGAAAGCGCAGGACATCACGCTGGAAACGCTGGTGAGCGAATCCGGCCCCGGCCAGTTCGAGGTGACGCTGAAATATTCGACGGACGCGCTGCGCGTCGCCGACAGTGCCACCTTGTTCAAGCGCACCATCAAGCAGGTGGCGCGCAAGCACGGGCTCACCGCCACCTTCATGGCCAAGCCTTACGGCCAATGGGCGGGCTCGGGCATGCATGTGCATATGTCGATCCTCGACAATGCGGGCAAGAACATCTTCGTCGGCACGCCGGAACGCGCCGCCCCGGTGCTCTACAATGCGCTGGGCGGCATCATCCACAACATGCCGGACACAATGCTCACCTTGGCGCCGCACGCCAATTCCTACCGGCGTTTCGCGCCGGGCGTGCATGCGCCGACTTATGGCGATTGGGGGCATGACAACCGCATGGCCTCCGTGCGCGTGATCACCGCCGACCCGGCGGCCTCGCGTATCGAGCACCGCGTCGCCGGGGCGGATTGCAACCCGTATCTCGCCTTCGCCTCGCTGCTCGGCACCGCTTTGCATGGCATCGAGACCAAGGCCGACCCCGGGCAGGAAACCCATGGCACGGTGCGCAGCCCTTCTGCCCCGCCGCTGCCCATCGCCTGGTCGGGCGCTGTGGACCGCTTTGCCGACTCCGCCGCCATGGGCGAGATTTTCGGCAAGGATTTCCAGCGCTACTTCACCGCCTGCAAGCGCCAGGAGATCAGCGAGCTGCGCAAGCGGATCTCCGACGTGGAATATGACGCCTATCTGAAAAACGCCTGAGGTTCGCATGAACGATGTGATCACACCGCGCGAGGCCGGATTCTCGATGCCGGCCGAATGGGCGCCGCACGCAGGTTGCTGGATGATCTGGCCCGAGCGGCCGGATAACTGGCGCCTGGGTGCCAAGCCCGCGCAAAAGGCGTTCACCGCCGTCGCCACCGCCATCGCGCGGTTCGAGCCGGTAACGATGCTGGTCAGCCATGGCCAGTATGAAAATGCCCGCGCCATGCTGCCGCCCGGCGTGCGCGTGGTGGAAATGAGCAGCAACGATGCCTGGGCGCGCGACATTGCCTGCACCTTCCTGCTCGGCAAACATGGCGAGCTGGCGGGTGTGGACTGGCCGTTCAAATCCTGGGGCGGGCTGTATTTCCCCTGGGACAAGGACGACGCCATCGCGGCCAAGATGCTGGAGATGGAGCGGGCAAAGCGCTTCCGCGCCCCGCTCGTCATCGAAGGCGGCGCGTTGCATGTGGATGGCGAGGGCACGGTGCTGGTGGTTGAGCAATGTGTGCTGAACGAGAACCGCAATCCGGATGTGAAGCGCCAGGAGATGGAGCGGATGCTGAAGGATTATCTCAGCACCTCTCATGTCATCTGGCTGGAGAACGGCGTGCCGCATGACGAGACGGATGGGCATGTCGATAACCTCGCCTGCTTCGTGAAGCCGGGCGTGGTGCTGCTCACCTGGTGCGACGATGCGTCCGATCCGCATTATGAGATCAGCCGCGCGGCGGAAGCGCGGCTGAAGGGCACGCGCGACGCCAAGGAGCGCGAACTCGTCATCGAGCGCATCCCGATGCCGACCCCGATGTTCTACACGCAGGAGGAAGCCGAGGGGGTGGATGCCACCGCCAGCGGCATGAACCGCAAGACGGGCGAACGTCTGGCGGCGTCCTACGTGAATTTCTACATCGCCAATGGCGCCATCATCGCCCCCGCCTTCGGGGTGGAAACCGACGAACCCGCACGCCAAGTGCTGGCCAGGCTGTTTCCGGAGCGCGAGATCGTGATGGTGCCGGGGCGCGAAATCCTGCTCGGCGGCGGCAATATTCATTGCATCACACAGCAGCAGCCGAAATCTCTTTAAAGCAACAACCAGAACCTGAACCCCCTAGAGGGGAGGAAACGATATGAGCACGAAACTCAAAGCGGACTCTTTGTCTTTTTTTGAATCCATCATCATGGGCGTGGCCGGGTCCGCGCCTGGCTTTTCCATCGCGGTTGCCATCGCGGGGCTGCTGGCTACGGCCGGCAGCGTTTCCCCCAATGCCCTGCTGCTCTTCGCGGTGCCGATGCTCGGCATCGCCGTGGCCTATAAGGGGCTGAGCCATAAGATGCCGAATGCGGGTGCGGCCTATGAATGGACGAAATCCGTCTTTGGCGGGTTTTTCGGCTATTTCTCCGGCTGGGCGCTGCTGATCGCGGCGATGGTGTTCATGGTCACCGGCTCGGTGCCGCTGGGCACCGCCACCTTGCAGCTCGTGGCACCGGATCTCGCCTCCAATGTCTTGCTCACCACCGGCATCGGCGCGGTCTGGTTTGTCGCCATCGGGGTGGTGCTGATCACCGGTATTGAGCTGACAAGCAAGATCCAGGTGGTGATGAGCTCAATCGAGCTTGGCATATTGTTCATCATCTCCATCGCCGCCTTCGTGCATAGCGGCACGCATGGCGCGGTGTCGCATTTCTCCTGGTCCTGGTTCGGCTTTAACTATCCCGCCGGCACATTCGCGGCCTCCTCGCTCAGCGTGGTATTCCTGTATTGGGGGTGGGACGTGACCGCCAACCTCGCCGAGGAAACCAAGGGGCAAGAGCATAATCTCGCCGGACGCGGCGGTTTTCTCTCCATCTTCGCCACCATCGCCTCCTTCGTTGCCTTCACCGTGGCCGCGCTGATGATGTTCTCGCTGAAGGATGCCTCGGGCTTTTCCGATAACCTGATCTACCATGTCGCCATCGCGGCTGGTTTGGGCAAGACGGGCGGCTACGCGGCGGCGCTGGTGCTGATCCTCTCCTCCGTGGCGACGCTGGAGACGACGATGCTGCAATTCTCGCGCACCCTGTTCGCCATGGGCCGGGACCGCGCCCTGCCGGGCTATTTCGGCCAGGTGCATGAAAGGACGATCACCCCGGCGCGCACCATGTATCTGCTGCTTGCCGTCGGGCTGGGGCTGATCATCATTTCCAGCTTCCTGCCCTCCGTCTCGGCGATCCTGAATGATTCCGTGGCCGCCATCGCCGTGCAGGTGTGCTATTATTACGGGCTGGCCGGGCTGGTTTGCGCCTGGGTGTACCGCAAGAGCAGCGGCTTCACCTTCGTGCAATATGTGATCTTCCCCGTACTTTCGGCGATCGCGCTGATCGGGCTTGGCTTCTATGCCATCACCACCTTCAACACCATTGTGAAGGTGGTGGGTATTGGCGGGCTCGTGGCCGGCATCTTGTTCTACCGGCCGAATGGTTACGGCCGGCCGGCCGTTATACCGGCTGAGTAAGAAGCACGCCTCCCACAAGCGCCCGGCAAATGCTGGCGCTTGTGGGGCTCCTCCGGGCAAGCCGCCCCATTTCTGAGAGGAACGCCCATGCAAACGCCGTCTGGTTTGATTGGTTACGAGATCTCGACAGACCCCTCGCGGCTTGATTTGGATGTCATCCATAAATTTCTGGCCGAGGAGAGTTACTGGTCCCAGGGTGTGCCGAGGGCGGTGGTTGAGCGGTCCGTCGCGCATTCTCTCTGTTTCGGCGTCTATCATGAAGGCCGCCAGATCGGTTTCGCCCGTGTGGTGACGGACAAGGCCACTTTTGCCCTGCTCGCGGATCTTTTCATTCTAGGACCGCACCGGGGTAAGGGGCTTTCCAAATGGCTGATGCAGAGCGTGATGAATCACGCGGATCTGCAAGGCCTTCGCCGCCTGCTTTTGCTGACATCGGATGCGCATGGGCTCTACAGCCAGTTCGGCTTCACGGAGATCGGCAATCCGTGGCGCTTCATGGAAGTTCTCAGGCTGGATAATTATAAGCCGCAGCCGGCCTAGAGCCGGATGATTTTAGAGGGCGGCGCGGAATGTCAGGTTAAGCCGCGCCGCGCCGGTGAGTGGATGCAGCCCCTGCTTCACCGGCGCGATGCCGTGAAAATATTTCCGCGCCTCCCCACCCCATACCAGCACATCGCCGCTATTCAGGGCCAGGCGCACGGGCTTGTCCGTCCGGTTCGGCCCGCCCCACAGAAAAATCGCGGGCAAACCCAAGGAGACGGAGACGATGGGGGCGGAAAAATCCCGCTCGTCGATATCCTGATGCAGGGTCATTTTCGCGCCCGGCTCGTAGCGGTTGATCAGCACCATGTCGGGCTTGAAATCCGCAAACCCGCCCGCCGCCGCCGCGCGGCTGGCAAGGGAGAGGAACAGATCCGGCATTGGCGGCCAGGGCTGGCCGCTCAACGGGTCTTGCCGCGCATAACGGTAGCCGCGCGCATCGCTCACCCATCCGGCGGCGCCGCAATTGGTCATCGCGGCGCTCATTTCCTTGCCGCCTGGCGTGCGCATGCGCCGGAAAGGGGCGGCCTGCGCCACGCCCGATATGGCCCGCGCCAGCTCCGCTTCCTGGGCGAGGGCGAAACCCGGCAGGCATACCAGGCCGGGCAGGCTGAGCGTCTCAGGAAACAGGTCCAGCTTCATGTTCCGCTTCCCGCGCCGGAAGGGCGGCCCTGCGCTCCACGCCCCAGAGATGGCCGGTCAAGCGGCAAGCCCTTCGATCCCTACAGCGTCAGCGTGCCGGAAATCACCTCGGCACTCTCCCCGCCGATCCAGAAATCCTGGCCGTCATGCTCCACGAACACCCTGCCTTCCCGCCCCAGCGCGGTGCCCTGCGCGGCCACATAGCGCGCGGGGGCCAGCCCGGCGGTGATCAGCCAGCGCGCCAGCCCGCCATTCAGGCTGCCGGTCACGGGGTCCTCCCCGCCGACATCATTGGTGAAGCCCCGCACCTCGAAATCCGCCGGGCCGCCGGGAGAGGGTGCCACCACGCCGATCTCCAGCGCGCCCATCGCCACGAAATCCGGCTTCAGCCCCAGCACGGCCTCGCGGTTTTTCAACAGCACGCCGGCCCAGCCCGGGGCGCTGGCGGCAAGCTGGCGGGCGGCCAGAATCTCCGCCTCCGGCAAGCGCAAGGCGGCGGCGATGCGGGATTTCAGCGCGGCGGAGATATCGGACTGCACGGCATCGGGCGCGGCGAAGGCCAGGCGGGCACCGTCCCGCCTGATGCGCACCAGCCCGGCACCGCATTGCTGGATGATGAATTCGCCTTTGGGTTTGCCGCCCGCCGCCAGCCAGGCATGGCAGCTTCCCAAGGTCGGGTGCCCGGCGAAGGGCAGCTCGGATTTTGGCGTGAATATCCGCAGCCTGTAATCCGCCTCGAGCATGTTCCGGCGGCAGCAGGAAGCTGGTCTCGCTGAGATTGGTCCAGTTGGCGAAATGCTGCATCGCCGCCTCATCCAGCGCCGCCGCGCCATGCACCACCGCAAGCGGATTGCCGAACCCTGGAATCGCGGTAAACACATCGATTTGTGAAAAAGCAAACCGCGCCATCAACTCACCATCAACGCCACGACCAGGGCGATCGCCACGCCCTGCAAAATCACCCGCCAGCGCATCAGCTTGTTGGAGGTGCGCGGATTATGCGCCGGATTGGCCATGCCCAGCACACCGGCCATCATCACACCGATGACGGCCAGCATGTCCAACCCCAGCAAGATCATTAAAATGCCCCGCATGGCGCCACTATACGACACCGCGCGGCTTTGCCTATCATCATCCCGCCGGTTGACTTGCCCCAAAAACGCCCCTCAGGCTCGCCGCATGCGTTTCCTGCTGCTTTTCACATTCCTCGCCTTGCTGATCCCCGGCCCTGCCGGTGCCACCCAGCCCGCTGCCGCGCCCGCCGCGGCGCCAGCGGCCGCGGCCGCGGCGGCAAAACCCGCCCCCACCATCATTCCAGGCTCGCCGCTTGCCGCCCTCACCGGCGCGGGCACGCAACCCCCGCAGGAGGCCGCGGCCCCCGCCCCGTTCGGCACGGATGAGCTGGGCTTCGCCCTTACCGCCGTGCTGGGCGAGGAAGCCACCCGGACCTTCGATGACTTCACGGATGCGCTGCGGCGCTCCACGCGCCTGACGCCGGTGCTGCACTGGCTGGAGAGCTTCTCCAGCGCCGCCCAGCGCCGCGCCAGCGCCTGGGCGGTGCTCGGCGGCATCGGCATCGCCATCCTGCCGGGCGCTTTGCTGGATTTCGCGGCCTTCTTCCTGCTGCGCAAGCCGATGGAGCTGTGCGCCAGGCAAGGCGCGCCACGGCGCAGCGAGTATCTGCCCCATCCGGACATGGAAGGGCTGGCCAATGCCGAGGCGGGTGAGAGCGAAACCCGCCCCCAACGGCGCGTTTCGGTCAGGGCTGTGTTCCGGCGGCTTGGCTTCGCGGTGCTGAAATTCGGCCTGGCACTGCTGCCGCTGGCAGTGTTCGGCATCGCCGAGCAGTTTTTCCTGTCCTCCGGGCTGGTCAGCCAGCGCCCGGCACATCTGGCGGTTGTCGGCATCGCCAATGCCTATCTCATCGCCCGGCTGGTGCTGGAGGTGCTGCGGCTGCTGCTTTCCCCCGGCGCGCCCAGCCTGCGGCTGTTCCGCCTGTCCACCGGCCACGCCGTATGGGCGATGCGCCGCGCGATGGTGGTGGTGGTCACCATCTTCCTCTCCTATTGCCTGATCTCCGTCGCGGAAATTCTTGGCCTGCCGAAGGATGGCACGGGCGCGCTGCTCAGGCTCGCGGCGCTGATCGTGCATCTGGAAGTGGCGCTTGGCATCTGGCAGAGCCGGCGGGTGATCAGCCGCTGGATCGCCGGGGGCGCGGATGCGGCGGGTTTTATCGCGGGCGTCCGCCAGCGCTTCGCCAAAATCTGGTATGTGTTCGCCCTGTTCTACGTGCTGGCGCTATGGGTGGCCTGGGCCGGAGGGGTGCAGAACGCGCTGGGCGTGCTGCTGCGGGCCATCCTGGTGGTGTTCGCGGCGCTGATTCTCGGCCGCCTGGCCTGGACGGGCAGCAACACGCTGCTGACCCGCATTTTCCCCGATGCCGGGGCGGAGCCGCGCGGCCTCCAATTTCCTGGTGCGCGCCCGCAGCTATAACCCGCTCGTCCGCGTGCTGGTGCGCGCGGCCATCGCCATGCTGATGCTGGTGCTGATGCTGCAAGGCTGGGGGGTGAATGCCTTTGGCTGGCTGCTGAACAACACCATCAGCCGGGCGCTGCTGAGCGTGGTGTTCAGCGTGGTGATCACCGTCGCCATCGCCATCCTGCTCTGGGAATTCATCAATTTCCAACTCGACCGCCGGGTCGACAAGCTGAACGCGGCCGGGCGGACCCGCCAGGCCGCGCGGCTGCGCACCCTCTCGCCCATGCTGCGGGCCGGGTTCGGCGCCATTATCGTGCTGGTGACGCTGATCGTCTGCCTCTCACGCATCGGCGTGAATACCACGGGGCTGCTGGCTGTATCCTCCGTGGTCGGCATCGCGGTGGGTTTTGGCAGCCAGAAGCTGGTACAGGACATCATCACCGGCCTGTTCCTGCTGTTCGAGGACGCGATGCAGGTGGGCGATGTCGTCTCTCTGGGCGGCATGTCCGGCACGGTGGAGCGGCTGTCCATCCGCACCATCAGGCTGCGCGGCGGCGACGGGTCGGTGAACATCATCCCCTTCTCCTCCGTCACCACCGTCACCAACCAGACGCGCGATTTCAGCTATGCGCAGATCTCCATCATGGTCGATTACAAGGAGAATACCGACCGCGTGACGGCGGTGCTGAAGGAGATCGGCGCCAAGATGCGCGCGGAAGCCGCCTGGGGCGCCATGATGCGCGACGATCTGCAGCTTTACGGCCTCGATTCGTTTGACGAGCTGGGGCTGGTCTTCACCGGGCAGATCCGCACCGGCCCCGGCCAGCATTGGGCCGTGCGGCGGGAATTCTACGGCCGGGTGCAGAAACGCTTCGCCAAGGAAGGGATCGAGCTTTCCTACCGCCACCAGAGTTTCCGGCTGGATCTGCCGCCCAACACCCTGGTGCCGCCGGAACCGCCACAGCCGCCACAGCCAGCGTGAGCAAGCGGGCGCCGCGCGTCTCAGTTGCTGTTATCGACCAGAACCCGCCGGGCGGGGGCGCGTTTGCCCGCCGGGATAACGCCGTGCAGGTTCTTGCTGGCCTCGGCGATCGCCAGCCCGGCGAATTGCGGCGCCAGCAGCGGGCCGCAGCGCTCGAACAGCTCGAACAGCTTGAGCACCGGCGCGGCGGTGAAGGGGGGCGGGTAGAGGGCCGTGGTCTGCGCCTCCACCTGGAAGAGCAGGCTGGTGAGCAGCCGTGCCAATTGCCCTTCCGAATAAGGCTGGCCATGGCCGAAGGGCGTGCTCTCGGCATAGGCCCACAGCCCGCGCCGGTTGGGCACCACCACAATCAGCCGCCCGTCATCCTTCAGCACGCGCCAGGCCTCGCGAAGGGTGCGGCGCGCATTTTCCGCCTGCTCCAGACCGTGGATCAGCAGGATCCGGTCGAAGGAGAGATCCGCGAAGGGCAGCGCCTCGGCCTCGGCCACGCAGGAGAGGCCGGGGCGCCCCGCCGGCCAGGGGGCAGCGCCCATATAGGCCGACGAGACGGCGATGCAGCGCGCCTGCTCCCGCCAGGCATGCAGGCAAGGCCCGGCATGGCCGATGCCCAGCACGGACAGCCCTGCCATATGCGGCCAGAGCCGGCTGAGCTTGCGCTGCAGCAGCCCGGCCGTATGCCGCCCCAGCGGGGATGCATAAAATCCCGCCGCATCTCGCGCATCGATCGCCATTGTTCCTATATAACCCGGCAGACTGAAGGAGCGAGAGAGAGATGACCGTCACCGCCCACGCGATTCCCATGCTGTCGGACAATTATTCGTGGCTGCTGACCGATTCGGTCTCCGGCAAGGTGGGCATTGTCGACCCCGCCGAGGCCGCACCCGCCATCGCCGTGCTGGACAGGCTGGGCAAGGGGCTGGATTTCATCTTCCTCACCCATCACCATGACGACCATATCGGCGGCGTGGCGGAGCTGGTGGCGAAATATCAGCCCATCGTCGTGGGCAATGGGGCGGATGCGCACCGCCTGCCGAAGCTCGGCATCGCGGTGCATGAGGGCTCCCAGGTGGAGTTCGGCGCCGCCAAGCTGCGCGTCATCGAAACCCCCGGCCACACGCTGGGCCATATTTCCTACTATATCGCCGATGGCGGCATCTTGCTGCCGGGCGATACGTTGTTCAGCCTGGGCTGCGGGCGGCTGTTCGAGGGGAGTGCCGCGCAGATGTTCAACTCCATCGCCAAATATAGCGACCTGCCGGACGACACGCTGGTCTGCGCCGGGCATGAATATACCGCCTCCAACGTAAAATTCGCCCTGACCATCGAGCCGGAGAACGAGGCCTTGCAGGCCCGCGCCAAGCAGGTGGGAGAGCTGCGCGCCAAGAACCAGCCTACTCTGCCGGTGAGCCTGGGCGAGGAGCGTGCCACCAACCCCTTCATCCGTGCTAAGGATGCCGAGGAGTTCGCCCGCATCCGCAGGGCGAAGGATAATTTCTAGAGTGCGATGATTTTGGCTTCGCTCGCTGCGCGAGCGCGGATAAAGTCTGAATCGCCCTCTAAAACATTGAGATAGAGGCGGATTCGGAGTTTAAATCGGATCACGAAGCGATTCGATCTAAACTCATCCGGCTCTAGACTTTGGTGATGCTGCTTTTCTGCAACAACAACCGGAAATGACGCACTTGTTACACATTAATCCTGTTACGGCGCGCCCCGGTTTTGTTAGGAAATTCTGGACGGAAAGCCTCAACAAGCGGCTCCGTCTGGGAGATTGGAGTTTGCATCGCCTCTGGCTGCTGGCCGGCCTTCTGCTGGTCAGCAGCGTTCCGGTTCATGCGGCAGGGGCCGCGCCCTTCACACCTGGATATTGGGTCTCATCGGGCCATCAGATTGTGCTGCAGATCTCGCCCTGCGGCGACGATCTATGCGGTTTCATTTCCGGCATTTCCCTTGACCATCCGGACGATCCGATGCCGCTGGATTGGCGCGGCCAGTCCCAATGCGGGTTCCTGATGCTGCGAGTCTCGCCCATTCCGGCCGGAAGCAACGGCGTACCGCGCTGGAAAGGCGTGCTGCAAGACCCGCGCAATGGCGATGTCTACCGGACGACCGTGAAGTTCGACGCCGCCGGGAATCTGGATCTGCACGGCTATATCGGCCTGCCCTTGCTGGGCCAAACGGAAATCTGGCCGAAATTCAGCGGCGAGGTGCTGCCCGGCTGCCATGTGCCGGCGCTGGACGGCAAGTAAGGCGCGCTCCGGCCATTGAAAAACGGGCCATTTGAAAAACGCCGCCCAGAAAATTCATAAAAAAGGCCGGGAGATCATCCCGGCCTGTTTCAGTGCATTGCCTCGCGGCGCTTACTTGTCGCGGAAATGGGTTTCCTTGGACTCGATCGCGGCCTGCGCCGCCGCCAGGCGCGCCACCGGCACGCGGTAGGGCGAGCAGGAAACATAATCCAGCCCGACGCTCTCACAGAAGGAGATGGAGGCCGGGTCGCCGCCATGCTCGCCGCAGATGCCGAGCTTGAGGTTGGCCTTCTTGCCCCGCCCCTTCTCGGCCGCGATCTTCACCAGCGAGCCGACGCCATCCACGTCGATGGAGACGAACGGATCCTTCGGCAGGATGCCCTTTTCCACGTAAGCGGGCAGGAACTTGCCGGCATCGTCACGCGAGAGGCCGAACACGGTCTGCGTCAGGTCGTTGGTGCCGAAGGAGAAGAAATCCGCCGCTTCGGCGATCGCATCGGCGGTCAGCGCCGCGCGCGGCAGCTCGATCATCGTGCCGATGGAGTATTCGATCGTCTTGCCGGTTTCCGCGAACACTGCCTTCGCCGTGGCCTCCACCTGGGCGCGGGTGATGTCCAGCTCCTTCTTGGTGCCGACCAGCGGGATCATGATCTCCGGCACCGGGGCGTTGGCGGACTTCGCCACCTCCACCGCCGCCTCGAAGATGGCGCGGGCCTGCATTTCGTAGATTTCCGGATAGGTCACACCCAGGCGGCAGCCGCGATGGCCGAGCATCGGGTTGGTCTCCGAAAGCTCCTCCGCACGGGTCTTGATCGCGGCGGCATCCATGCCCAGCGCCTGCGCCACCTCGGCCAGCTCCGCCTCGCCATGCGGGAGGAATTCATGCAGCGGCGGGTCGAGCAGGCGGATGGTGACCGGCAGGCCTTCCATGATCTTGAACAGGGAGACGAAATCCTCCCGCTGGAAAGGCAGCAGCTTGGCGAGCGCGGTGCGCCGGCCTGCCTCGTCCTTGGCCATGATCATCTGGCGCACGGCGCCGATGCGGGCGGGGTCGAAGAACATATGCTCGGTCCGGCAAAGGCCGATGCCCTCGGCGCCGAATTTGCGGGCGGTTTCGGCATCCAGCGGGGTTTCCGCGTTGGTGCGCACTTTCAGGCGGCGGGCTTGGTCGGCCCATTCCATCAGCGTGCCGAAATCGCCGGAGAGCTGCGGCTCGATCATCTTCATCGCCCCGGCATAGACCTCGCCGGTGGCGCCATCGATGGTGAGAATATCGCCCGCGCGCAGGGTGACACCGCCGGCGGAGAGGGTCTGCGCGCCGTAATCGACGGAGATGCCGCCGGCACCGGCCACGCAGGGCCTGCCCATGCCACGCGCCACCACGGCGGCGTGGCTGGTCATGCCGCCGCGGGTGGTGAGAATACCTTTGGCGGCATGCATGCCGTGAATATCTTCCGGGCTGGTCTCGATGCGCACCAGCACCACGGCCTCGCCCTTCTGGGCGCGGAACTCCGCCTCGTCAGCCGAGAACACCACGGCACCCGAGGCCGCACCCGGGGATGCGGGCAGGCCCCTGGAGAAGAGCTTCTTCTCCGCCTTCGGGTCGAGCGTGGGGTGCAGAAGCTGGTCGAGTGCGGCCGGGTTCACGCGCATCACGGCGGTGTTGCGGTCGATCAGCCCTTCATTCGCCATCTCGACGGCGATGCGCAGGCTTGCGGCGGCGGAGCGCTTGCCGGAGCGGGTTTGCAGCATATAGAGCTTGTTCTGCTGCACGGTGAACTCGATGTCCTGCATGTCCTTGTAGTGTTTCTCAAGGATTTCGCGGACCTTGTGCAGCTCCTTATAGGCTTCCGGCAGCGCCTCCTCCATGGAGATCTCGCCCGGCTTGGCATAGGCGTTGGAGAGCGGGCGCGGGGTGCGGATGCCCGCCACCACGTCCTCACCCTGGGCGTTCACCAGATACTCGCCATAGAATTCATTCAGGCCGGTGGAAGGGTCGCGGGTGAAGCACACGCCGGTGGCGCAGTCATTGCCCATATTGCCGAACACCATGGCCTGGACATTCACCGCCGTGCCCCAATCCGCCGGGATTTCATGCAGGCGGCGGTACACATTGGCGCGCGGGTTCATCCAGGAGCCGAACACGGCGGTAATCGCACCCCAAAGCTGGTCCTGCGGGTCCTGCGGGAAGGGCTTGCCCAGCTCTTCGGCCACCATCTTCTTGTAGCCCTCGACCACATCCTGCCAATGCGCGGGGGAGAGGGCGGTGTCCTCGGTCACGTCGGCTTCGAGCTTCACCTGCTCGATGATTTCCTCGAAGCGGTGATGGTCCACGCCCAGCACCACGGAGCCATACATCTGGATGAAGCGGCGATAGCTGTCCCACGCGAAGCGCTGGTCGCCGGAGGCGATGGCGAGGCCCTGCACCGTGGCATCGTTAAGGCCGAGATTGAGCACCGTATCCATCATGCCCGGCATGGAGACGCGGGCGCCCGAACGCACGGAGACCAGCAGCGGCTTGTCCTTGTCGCCGAATTTGCGGTCCACCGCCTGCTCGATGCGGGCAAGGGCGGCATCCACCTGCGCCTTCAACTCGGCCGGATAGTTGCGGTCATTCTCGTAATAAGCGGTGCAGACTTCCGTGGTGATGGTGAAGCCGGGCGGGACGGGCAGATCGATGCTCGCCATCTCGGCCAGGTTTGCACCCTTGCCGCCGAGCAGGTTGCGGAGCGCGGCATTGCCGTCATTCACCCCAGCGCCGAAATTATAAACCCACTTCGTCATAATCTCTGGTCTCCTCAACCCTCAATCCGAGAAAAATCAGCCACTTGGTTAACCGCCCCCGTGAAGCGCGCGAGCAATCGCAAACGATTGCGGCGCAATTCAGGCGATTCGGAGCATTAACCGTGACTTTTTCAAAAAACGCGTCGATGGCGGGGCGCAAAATGGCCAGGCCGGGTCATCGCCGTTTCGTATTCTTCCGCCGCCAGCAGCGGCGCCAGATCAGCGCCTTGCAGCTGGGTGTCCAGGGCACGTTCGTCATCCTGCGCGAAGAGCGCCGCATCCGGTGTGCCATCATGCGGACCATCCTTGGCGTTTTCGATGCGTCAGAATATTCGCGGCACGCTTATAGGCCGCCAGCAGGTTTTTGCCATCTTCCGTGCCGAGCATGGCCTCCAGCGCCTCAACGCGCTTCATCAGCCGCACCAGATCGTCATCCTCGCCAGCCGCCAGCACGGCATCCAGCACATCGAAGCGCTTGCCCTCGCCCCGCAGCTTCACGCGCAGGCGCTCGATGATGAAAGCAAACAAATCCGCTCCGCCCTTGCCCAGCACGGGGCCGAGCGGCAGGCGCAGATTATTTTCCAGCACGATGCGGATCACCCCCAGCGCGCAGCGGCGCAGAGCGAACGGGTCGCCCGAGCCGGTGGGTTTCTCGCCGATGGCGAAGAATTCCCGCAGCGTGTCCAGCTTGTCCGCCAGCGCCACGGCAACCGCCACCGTGCCGGTGGGCACCGCGTCGGAGGGGCCTTTCGGCTGGTAATGGGTTGAAATCGCTCCGCCCACCACCGGTCCGCGCGCCCGGGTGGCATAATAACCGCCCATGATGCCTTGCAGCTCGGGAAACTCGCCCACCATACCGGTGACAAGATCGGCCTTGGCCAGCAGCCCGGCCTCCGCCGCCTGCCCGGCTTCCGCCGCCGAGGCTTCAGCCTGGTGGCGATCTCCTCGGCCAGATCGGCGATCCTATCCGCGCGCTGGCGCTGGGTGCCGATTTTCGCATGGAAGGTGATTTTTTCCAGCTTCGGCAGCAGCTTATCCAGCGGCGTTTTCAAATCCAGCGCCCAGAAATGCCGCGCATCGGAAAGCCGGGCGCGCAACACGCGCTCATTGCCCGCGGTGATCGCCGCACCGCCATCCTCCGCCGCCAGATTGGCGATGAAGGCGAAATAAGGCGCGGGCTGGCCGGAGGCATCGCGCAGGGCAAAATATTTCTGGTTGATCTTCATGGAAAGCTCGCGCACCTCGGGCGGCAGCTCCATGAATTCCGGGTCGATCTTGCCGATCAGCGGCACCGGCCATTCGGCCAGGCCCGTTACCTCGTCCAGCAGCCCGTCATCCGGCGCCACGGAAAGGCCGAGCTTCGCGGCCGCTCCGGCAATACCCTCGGCGATTTTCGGCGGCGCTCCTGCGGGTTGGCGATCACGTAATGCTCCCGCAGCCTCTCCTCCCACACGGCGGCGGAGGAAATTTCAAACGGGCCGGGGCCATGCACGCGGTGGCCTTCGGTGAGATTGCCCGAGGCAACCGGGCCAAGGGCGAACGGCACCACCGCGCCATCCAGCAAACACACCACACGGCGCAGCGGACGCACCCAGGTGAACTCCCCGCCCGAGCCCCAGCGCATGGATTTCGGCCAGGGCAGCTTGGCCAGCAGCTCCGGCAACACGGCGGCGATGAAGGCGGCGGCGGGCTGGGCGGGGGATTGCTTGTTCAGCACCCAGAAATCGCCCTCCTGGGTCAAATCCTCCTTCGCGGCGCCATGCTTGCGCAGGAAGCCCGCCAACGCCTGCTCGGGCGCGGTGAGGCGCGGGCCGCGCTCAGCCACCGCGCTGGCCGCCACTTCGCCCGCCACTTCAGCCGCCAGGGCGATGCGGCGCGGGCCGTGGAAAACACTGCTTCACGGCGAATGTTCAGCGGCTTCAGCGCCTGGGCGCAGATGCCCTCAAGCTGTGCACCCGCCTGCGCCTGCATGCGCGCAGGAATCTCTTCCGAGAAGAGTTCGATGAAGAATTCGGCCATCCTACTCCCCCGCGATCCAGGCTTCGGCGCAGGATTTCGCCAGATTGCGCACCCGCGCGATATAGGCGGCGCGCTCAGCCACCGAGATCACGCCCCGCGCATCCAGCAGATTGAACAGATGGCTGGCCTTGATGCATTGGTCATAGGCTGGCTGGGCCACGCCTTCCTTCACCAGGGCCTGGCACTCGGCCTCGGCATCCTCGAAATGCCTGGCCAGCATGTCGGTATTGGCCAGCTCGAAATTATGCTTGGAATAATCTCGCTCGGCGCGCAGGAACACGTCCCCATAGGTCACGCCCTGGCCGTTGAAATCCAGGTCATAGACGTTCTCAACGCCCTGCACATACATGGCCAGGCGCTCCAGCCCGTAAGTGAGTTCGGCGGAGGGCGAGACACAGGCAATGCCGCCCACCTGCTGGAAATAGGTGAATTGCGTCACCTCCATGCCATCGCACCAGACTTCCCAGCCCAGCCCCCAGGCGCCCAGGGTCGGGCTTTCCCAATCATCCTCGACGAAGCGTATATCGTGGCGGCGGCGGTCGATGCCGATGGCGTCGTAGCTCGGCGAGCAGCAGTTCCTGGATATTGTCCGGGCTGGGCTTCAGCAGCGCCTGGTATTGGTAGTAATGCTGCAAGCGGTTCGGGTTTTCGCCATAGCGGCCATCGGAAGGCCGGCGGGAGGGCTGCACATAGGCCGCTTTCCAGGGTTTTGGCCCCAAGGCGCGCAGCGTGGTGGCGGGGTGGAAGGTGCCAGCGCCCATCTCCAAATCATAAGGCTGCAGAATCACGCAGCCCTGCTTGGCCCAGAACCCGTGCAATGTCAGGATGATGTCCTGGAAGCTTTTCGGCTTCTCCGTTGTGCTGTGGACTGTCATGGACCTTTGGTTAAACTGACGCGCCGCAGCAATAAGGCGCCGGGGCGGCAAGAGCAACCGGCAAGGAAGGGTTAATGGGCACGATCGTGCAGTGGAAAGCGCAAGATTTGGCCGGTGTGGCGCTGGCGGCACTGGTGGGGGGCGGCGCGTTCGCCTTCCGGGAACTGGCGATTGTGCCGCGCGCGACCGTGGGCATCTGCGCCGCTGCCTCGGCCCCTGGCTGGTGCGTGCCGCGCGGCTGGGTGCTGCATTGGCAATATCTGGGGCTGTTCGGCTGGGTGGCCCTGGCGGCGGGCTTGGTGGCGTTTTTTGGTGGCAAGAGAGTGATCGCCGGGCTGGCCATCGGCCTCGGGATCGCCGCCGTGGTGAATTATAACGGCACGCAGGGCATTATCGGCGCGGCCTTGGGGCTGGCGGCATGGCTGAGCCTGCTCACCAACCGGCCGGGATGGGTCCGCCAATGAATTCAACAGAAATTTACTCTCCAGGTAGCCTGCTTAAGAACAAACCCAATGGATGAGCAACCTTCACGGCGCCTCATTGACCAGCGCATTCGTAATAGGATCATGGAAGCCGTAGAAACATTAGCCGATGGAGACGACGGCGTACGCCGGGAATGGCCAGACGAATATTTTGAGAGTTTTTATGACTTTATCCCCCATCGGGATCGCGGTGGGATGTATCCCAATAGTGCAATTACAGCAGATGAAAAAATTTTGCTGCTCGCATTAAGCAATATCGTCGATGATGCGTGTGATGATACACCAAGTAACATGACTGCTGACGAATTGATTGCGACAGGTTGGCCGCAACGTATACAGCCCATAGCCTCAAAAGCCCTTAACCTAATGCGCAGTAGAGGCAGGCACCGCGAGGATCAGGAAGAAGATTCTCCTTCGATTATACTCTGACCTGAGCTAAGCCCGGGAACTAAGCCCGGGCTTAAGGTATCTTCAGCAAACCGCTCAGAGCCCAACCTTGCCCATCGCCAAAAACTTCTCCCGGCGCTTGACCTTCAGGGCTTCCAGCGTCTGGCCCAGCAGCGGCTCCAGCGCCTTTTCTACCGCGTCGCCAAGTGCCGCCAGTGCCGCTTCCGGATCGCGGTGGGCGCCGCCCAGCGGTTCGGGCACGATCTCATCGATCAGCCCCAGCTTCTTCAAATCCTGGGCGGTGATGCGCATGGCCTCGGCCGCAATGGCGGCCTGGGCGGAATCGCGCCACAGGATGGAGGCGCAGCCTTCCGGCGAAATCACCGAATAGATCGCGTGCTCATACATCAGCACGGCATTGCCCGCCGCCAGCGCGATGGCACCGCCGGAGCCGCCCTCGCCGATGATGGTGGCGATGAAGGGCACCGGCGCATCCAGGCAAGCCTCGATCCCGCTGGCGATGGCCTCGGCCTGGCCACGCGCCTCGGCCTCGATGCCGGGGAAGGCGCCGGAGGTATCGACGAAAGTGAGAATCGGCAGGTTGAACCGCCCGGCCAATTGCATCAGGCGCCGCGCCTTGCGGTAGCCCTCGGGCTTGGCCATGCCGAAATTATGTTTCAGGCGGGATTCGGTGTCCGTGCCCTTTTCGGTGCCGATCACCATCACCGCCTTGCCGCGGAAACGGCCCATGCCGCCGATGATCGCGGCATCGTCGGCAAAGGCGCGGTCGCCCGCCAGGGGTGTAAACTCCTCGATCAGCGCGGAGATGACCCCCAGCGCTTTCGGCCGCTCCGCGTGGCGGGCCACTTGGGTTTTCTGCCAGGGGCTCAGCTTGGCGTAGATGGCTCTCAGCTGCGCATCCGCCTTGGCGGAGAGCTTCGCCACCTCGTCGGCGATGTTGATCTCGCCTGGTGCCGCGGTCATCCGCCGCAGCTCCTCGATCTTGCTTTCAAGCTCGGCGACAGGCTTTTCGAATTCCAGATACTGGCGCATGGACCGGGGGCTTAGCACATATCGGCGGCAAGAAAAGCCTCAGAGCGCGGCTGGCCCACGCCGGCGCGCTCCGGTCATATTTTGGCGAGCAAGTTCATTGGTTTAGGTTGCCGCCGGCGCATCGGCCTAAACCAATCTTGCTCTAAGCGGCGGGGCAGCCCTTCCGCCGCCCCGCCATTCTTATCCGCAGCGCCTCACCGGAAAAGGTTGACCTTGGTAAGGTCCACCACCTGGCTGGCGCGGCCATTCATTACCGCCTTCAGCAGGAACAGCCCGAAGCCCTTGGCCTCCTTCAGCCCGGTCTTGGGCGGCATCACCAGCTCCTGCCGGGCGGAGACGACATCCAGCAGCGCCGGGCCGGGATGGGCCAGCACCTCGCGCAAGCCTGCCTCCAGCATCTGCGGGGAGTCCACCCGCACGCCCTTCACCCCCATGGCATTGGCCATGGCGGCGAAATCCGGGTTTTTCAGATCCACGCCCGTATCCAGGAAGCCATTGGCCTTCATCTCCAGCTCCACGAAGCCAAGCGTGCCGTTATTCAGCACGATCACCTTCACCGGCAGATTAAGCTGGGAGAGGGTCAGGAAATCCCCCATCATCATTGCGAACCCGCCATCGCCGGACATTGAGACCACCTGGCGTTGCGGAAACGCCGCCTGCGCGCCGATGGCCTGCAGCATCGCATTGGCCATGGAGCCATGGTTGAAGGAGCCCAGCAGCCGCCGGCCGCCGCCAAGCTTAAGGTAACGCGCCGCCCACACGGTGGGGGTGCCGACATCGCAGGTGAAGATGGCGTCCGGTGCGGCCAGCTCGCTCACCAGCCGGTTGAGCTGCTGGGGATGGATGATCTTGCCGGTCGGCGGCACGGCGGCCAGTTCGTCCAGCTCAGCCCGCGCGGCATGGTAATCGGCCACGGCGGCGCGCAGGAAGGTTTCGTCCTTCTGTTGCTGCACGCGCGGCAGCAGGGCGTTCAGCGTCTCCTTCACATCGCCCACCAGCCCCTTGGTGAGGGGGCAGCGATTGCCCAGCGCTTCCGGCCGGATATCGATCTGCACCACGGTCGCGCCTTCCGGATAGAATTGCCGGTAGGGAAAGCCCGTGCCCAGCATCACCAGCGTGTCGCAGCTTTTCAGCGCCTTGTAGCCGGAGGCGAAGCCGATAAAGCCGGTCATGCCAACGTCGTAGGGGTTGTCGTGCTCCACATGCTCCTTGCCGCGCAACGCATGCACGATGGGCGATCGCAGCCGCGCGGCCAGCGCCACCACCTCGTCATGCGCGCCCTCGCAGCCCGCCCCGCAGAGGATCGCGGTGCGCCCACCCTGGTTGAGCAACGCCGCCGTCTCATCCAGCGCCGCCTCCGACGGGCGGACGATGGGCGCCTCCGGCAGCAGGAAACGCGGCACCGCCGCCTTCAATTCCGCCAGCGCCACATCGCCAGGGATGATCACCACCGCCACGCCTTTGCGGGCGATGGCGGTGCGGATAGCACGCTCCAGGATCTGCGGAAGCTGGCCAGGATTGGAGACCAGCTCACAATAATGGCTGCATTCCTTGAACAATATTTCCGGGTGGGTGGCCTGGAAATAATCGATCCCGATCTCGGTGCTGGGAATATGCGCGGCGATGGCCAGAACCGGCGCATTGGAGCGGTGGGCGTCGAACAGCCCGTTGATGAGGTGCAGATTGCCCGGCCCGCAACTGCCGGCGCACACCGCCAGCTCGCCGGTGAGCTGCGCATCGGCCCCGGCGGCGAAGGCAGCACCTTCCTCGTGGCGCATATGCATCCACTGGATGCGCCCTTGCTCGCGCAGCGAATCGGTGAAGCCGTTCAGGGAATCTCCCACCACGCCGTAGATGCGCTTCACCCCCGCCGCCGCCAGGGTTGACGCCATATAAGCTGCTGCTGTCGCCTGCATGTCTTCCTCCTGATTACCAGCCAAATGTTACCCCGGGCGCGTGCCGGAAGCTTGAAGATATGTCCGGTGGACTGCCATATGGGCCTTGCCGGGCGCGGCGAACATTAACCCTTAGGTTTAGTGCAGGCGATTATGGCCCAACGGGCTCAGCGCCCTTGCCTGGGTTAGAAAGATGCCAAGCCCGCCGATCTCACGGATAGAATAACCCGCGCGGCGCCCCGGCAATCCCCAAAGCCGCGCCTGAAGTGGCGGGCCTGATTTGCTGAAAATTATCTATCTTTCATAAGGTCGCGGATCTCGGTCAGCAGCGTCTCGGTGGGGGTCGGCACCGCGGCGGCGGGTGCGGGCGATTTATAGACCTTCTCGATCAGCCGGACGAGCCAGAAGATGGCGGCGGCGACGATCAGGAAATTGATCACGGCATTCAGGAATAGGCCGTAATTGATGGTGACATCCCCGGCCTTCTGCGCATCCGCCAGCGTGACCGCCGGGCTGCCCCGCAGGATGATGAAATGGTTGGAGAAATCCACCCCGCCGGTGATCAGCCCGATGATCGGGTTGATGATGTCCTTCACCAGGGAGCCGACAATGCCGGTGAAGGCCGCGCCGATAACGACACCGACCGCCAGATCGACGACATTGCCCCGCATGATGAAGGCCTTGAAATCGTCCAACCAGCCAGGCGTCTTGAGCTGCACCGGGAATTTCGACGTATCAGACATCAGCGCCTCCGAATTGGTTTCCCCCGCAACATGTACGGGCAGGGTTTTTATCCGCAACCTTTTTTTGAGACACGTGCCAATTCTTCACTTTGAAATGAGGCACTTGCGTGATTTCCTGAACAAATCATTAAACAAATCATTAACGGAGAGACAGATGAGCAAGGCCAAGACGGCGCTGGGTGAGGTGATCCGCGCGAAGCTGAAAGAAAAAGGGCTGAGCTGGGCCGCGCTGGCGGAAGAGATCGGCCATGCCCCGGTCTGGACCTGCGCGGCCTGCCTCGGCCAGATGTCGATGACACCGGAGGCGGCGGGGAAGACCGCCGCTTTGCTGGGCCTTTCGGCCGCCGAGGCCGCCTTGCTGGAGGAAATCCCCTATCGCGGTTCCCTCCCCACCGAAGTGCCGACGGACCCGCTGGTCTATCGCTTCCACGAGCTGGTGAGCGTGTATGGCACCACCTGGAAGGAGCTGATCCAGGAGGAGTTCGGGGATGGCATCATGAGCGCCATCGATTTCAGCATGAGCCTGGAGCGCGAGCCGGACCCCAAGGGCGATCGTGTAAAAATCGTCATGAGCGGCAAATTCCTGCCCTATAAGCGGTACTGAACCATTTCGAAACTTGCGCGGCGCGGCGCGTGTCTGAAACAAGCGTGCCCACCAAGCAGGAGAATGAAATGTTCAAGAAATGCCTGATGCTGGCGCTGGCGCTCTGCCTCGCCGGATGCGGACATGGCACGGGACGCACCTCCGGCACCGCCGCCGGAGGAGCCGCGACGGGCGCGTTGATCGGCATTGTCGGCGGGCCGATCGGCGTGGTGGTGGGGGCTGGCATCGGCGCGGGCGCGGGCGCGCTTGCCGGGTCCAATACCACGCCCAAGCAGGTCAATATCGGCAACGCCCCCTGGGACAAGAACGGCCAGTAAACGCAAAAAGGCCGCCTTGCGGGGCGGCCTTTCCGGTCAAATCGCAGCCTTGCTCAGGCGGCGAGGGCTTTTTCCATTGAACGCAGGGACAAGCCCAGCGCCGCCGCCACGGCCGGGTGGGTGATGGCCCCGCCCTGCACGTTCAAGCCGTCGCGCAGATGCTTGTCATCCGCCAGCGCCTGCTTCCAGCCTTTGTCCGCCAGCGCGATGATGTAAGGCAGGGTGGCGTTGTTGAGCGCGAAGGTGGAGGTGCGGGCAACACCGCCCGGCATGTTCGCCACGCAATAATGCGTCACGCCATCCACAACATAGGTCGGCTCGGAATGGGTGGTGGCGCGGGAGGTTTCCGTGCAGCCGCCCTGGTCGATCGCCACGTCCACGATCACCGAGCCGGGGCGCATGGTCTTCAGCATTGCCTTGGTGACGAGCTTGGGTGCCGCGGCACCGGGGATCAGCACCGTGCCGATCACCAGATCCGCTTGCGCCACCAGCTTGCCCACGGTGTCGCGGGTGGAGAAGGCGGTTTTCACGCGGGTGCCGAAGGTGGCGATGATCCGGCGCAGCACGTCCGGCGAGCGGTCCACCACGGTCACGTCCGCGCCCAGGCCCACGGCCATCAGCGTCGCGTTGGTGCCGGAGACGCCGCCGCCGAGAATGACGACATTGGCCGGCGCCACGCCCGCCACGCCGCCCAGCAGCATGCCGGGGCCGCCATAGGCGTTCTCAAGATATTGCGCACCCACCTGCACGGACATGCGGCCCGCCACTTCGGACATCGGCTGCAACAGCGGCAGCGTGCCGGTGGGGCTGGTCACGGTTTCATAGGCGATGCAGGTGGCGCCGGAGGCGATGAGGTCCTGCGCCTGGGCCGGGTCCGGCGCCAGATGCAGATAGGTGAACAGAAGCTGGTCCGCGCGCAGCTTCTTGCGCTCCACCGCCAGCGGCTCCTTCACCTTCACGATCATCTCGGCAGCATTCCACACCGCGTCCGCATCCGGGGCGATCTTGGCGCCCGCGGCCACGTAATCCTCGTCGGTCAGGCCGATATTCTTGCCTGCATCATGCTGCACCAGCACCTCATGGCCTTTGGCCACCAGCTCGTGCACGGCGCCGGGCACCATGCCGACGCGGTCTTCATGATCCTTGATTTCCTTTGGCACACCGATACGCATTGTCGTTTTCTCCCGATAGGGCCCGGGCCTTTCCCGGCCGCATTATGTTCGAAGAATACGGCGAATCACGCGCCATTTTCCTCGTATTTCGGGGTATTCCCAACTCATGATTCGTGGTAAATTCGAATGATCATGGATTTATACAAATAAAATTGCATGCTCACTCTCGATGAAACAGACCGCAAGATCCTCAACGCGCTGCAACAGAACGGGCGGCTTTCCAATGCCGAGCTGGCGGAGAAGGTGAATCTCTCCCCCTCCGCCTGCCTGCGGCGGCTGCATCTGCTGCTGGAAGGGCCCCTGGTGGCGGGCACGCATCTGGTGCTGGACCAGAAGGCCGTGGGCTTTCCCGGCACGGCCTATGTGTTCATCACGCTGGAGGGGCAGGACCGCAAGCAGCTCGACGCGTTCGAGGCGCGGGTGAAGCTGATTCCGCAGGTGCAGGAATGTTACCTGCTGGCGGGCCAGGCGGATTATCTGCTGCGGGTTGTCTATAACGGGGCGGAGGATCTGGAACGGCTGCATTCCGAGGTTTTGACCCGCCTGCCCGGCATCAGGCGCGTTCAATCCACCCTCACGCTGCGTACGGTGAAACGCACCACCGAGCTGCCTCTTTAGAGAGCGATGGTTTTAGCCGCTTGTGTAACAGCTAAGCGAAAAATCAGGAAATCTTAAACTTGCCTTAACTCTACCAGCGGTAGCAATGCGGGCAGCATGGACCATGGCCACCACCTCCAGGACGATGCTGCCGGGCGGTGGGCCGTGGTGGCCCGCCGTCCGCGAAAGGCCGTATTCAGGCGCCCGCGAGAATCATGCCCTCGATGCGCAAGGTTGGCGCATCGGTGCCGCGCTTGAATTCCAGATCGCTCGCCGGGGTGAGGTTCAGGAACATATCCTTCAAATTCCCGGCGATGGTGAATTCCGCCACCGGCTCAGCGATCTGCCCGTTGCGGATCATGAATCCGGCGGCACCGCGCGAATAATCGCCGGTCAGCCCGTTCACGCTGGAGCCCATCATCTCGGTCACGTACAGCCCTTCGGAGATATCCGCCATCAGCTGCTGGGGGTTCATCCGGCCGGGTTCCATGTAGAAATTACTCAGGCCCCCGGCATGGCCATTGGTCTTCAGGCCGAGCTGGTTGGCGGCGCGCGTATCCAGCACCCAATCGGTCAGGCGGCCATCCTCGATGAAATTCATCCGCCGCACTTGCTGGCCTTCGCGGTCGAAGGGGCGGGAGCGGCGGCCGCGCACGCGCAACGGGTCATCGACGATGTTGATGCCGGAGGCAAACACCTGCTGGCCCATCGCATCCTTCAGGAAGGAGGTGCCGCGCGCGATGGCGGCCCCCGAGATGGCGCTGGAGAGATGGCCGAGAATGGAGCCCGCCACGCGCGGGTCGAACAGCACCGGCAGCTTCGCCGTGGCCGGGCGTTTAGGATTGAGGCGGGCCAGCGCGCGGGCGGCGGCATTGCGGCCGAGCTGCGCCGGGTCGCCCAGATCCGCGCCATGGATCACGCTGTCATAATCGTAATCGCGCTGCATATCGGTGCCCGTGCCCGCGATGGCGGTGACGGAGACGCTATGGAAGGAGCGCGCATACTCGCCCAAAAAGCCATGGCTGGTGGCCAGCACCGAGACGGAGCGCGACCAGGAGGCGGAGGCGCCCTCGGAATTGGTGATGCCCGGCACGGCCAAAGCCGTCTCTTCCGCCGCGACGGCGCGCTCGATCAAGAGATCGGCACTCGGCTCCACCGGGTCGTCCAGTTCCAGAAACCCTGCATCGGGCGCTTCCGGGGCGAAGGGGATTTCGGCGAACGGGTCTTCCGGCACCACTTTCGCCATCGCCACGGCCTGCTCGGCCAGGCGCGCAAAGGCGTCATGGTCGATGGAGCTGGCGGAGACGGAAGCCGAGCAACGGCCGAGGAACACGCGCAGGCCGAGCTCCGTGGTCTCGGCGCGCTCGGTTTCCTCGATCTTGCGCAGGCGGCGCTGGATGCCGACGGAGGTGCCTTCATACAGCCCCACCTCGGCCACCTCGGCCCCTGCCCGCTTCGCGGCCTCCAGCAATGCGGCGGCGGCGTCGCTCAGCGCGCTCACGCGGCCAGCCGGTCGATGATGGATGAGAATTTCGGCACCTGCGCCACCGGGCCGATGGTGGCCAAAGTGGGCTTCTGCCGGAAGATTTTCGCCCCCGCCGCGCGGATATCATCCACTGTCACGGCGTTGATCTTCGCCACGGTTTCAGAAACCGGGATGATGCGGCCGAACACCTGCCATTGGCGGGCCAGCTGCTCGCAGCGGCTGCCGGTGAATTCCAGGCTCATCAGCAGCCCGGCCTTCAGCTGCGCGCGGGCACGGTTCAGCTCCGCCTCGCTCACCGCGCGCTGTACCTTCTCCAGCTCTTCCAGCGTCACGGGGATCAGCTCGGCGGCCTCGGACTCGCCGGTGCCGGCGTAAATGCCGAACAGCCCGCCATCCTCCGCCGGGGCGGTGAAGCTGTAGATGGAGTAAACCAGCCCGCGTTTCTCCCGGATTTCCTGGAACAGGCGCGAGGACATGCCGCCGCCCAGCAAGGTGGAGAGCAGCATGGCGGGGTAATAATCCGCCTCGCCATAAGCCGGGGAGTTGAAGCCCAGCACGATATGCGCCTGGTCCAGGTCCCGCAGCTCCCGGTACTCGCCGCCCATGTAATCGGCGGGCATCGGGGCATGGCGCTCGGCCCGGGGCAGATCGGCGAAATGCTTCTGCGCCAGCTCCACCACCTGCTCATGATACAGATTGCCGGAGGCGGCGATGACCATGTTGTCCGGCGTGTAATGCTGGCTCATGAAGCCGGGCAGCGCCTCGCGCTTCATGGTGCGGATGATCTGCTCCGTGCCCAGCACCGGGCGGCCCATCGGCTGCGCCGGATAGGCGGCGGACTGGAAATGGTCGAACACGATATCGTCCGGCGTGTCGTTCGCCTGGCCGATTTCCTGCAAAATCACCCCGCGCTCACGCTCCAGCTCCTCCGGCTCGAAGCTGGAATGGCAGAGAATATCGCCGATGATATCGGCCCCCAGCGCCAGATCTTCCTTCAGCAGCTTGACGTAATAGGCCGTCTGCTCGCGGGAGGTATAGGCGTTGATATGGCCGCCGACATTCTCGATCGCCTCGGCGATGTCCGCCGCTGAGCGGCGCTCGGTGCCCTTGAAGGCCATATGTTCGAGGAAATGCGCCACCCCGTTTTCGGCAGCGGTCTCGTGGCGGGTGCCGGCGCCGACATAGGCGCCGAAAGACACGGTCTCCACCCGCTCCATGCGCTCGGTCAGCACGGTGAGGCCGGAAGGGAGGGTGGTGATGGATACCTGTTCGGGCATTTCAGTTCCTGTTCGCAAAATTCCGCACCAGCGTTTCGATCGCATGAAGATCGGCGGGGGCGCGGGTAAAATTCTCTTTCCTGTCATATAGGTCGGAAAAATGCGGCGGTAGAGGCGGGCGGCTGCCCACCGCTTTTTCGATGGCGTCCGGGAATTTGGCCGGGTGCGCGGTGGCGGCGGCGATGACCGGCAGGCCGATGGGCCCGCAATCCCGCCCCGCGGCCAGGCCGATGACTGTATGCGGGTCCGCCAGATACTGGCTTTCCTGGTAAAAACGGGCGATTTCCTTCAGCGTCGCCGCGTCGTCCAGCCGGTAACCCTGGAACTGGTGGCGGATGGCCTGCCAGACCGGTGCCGCCACCGCCATTTGGCCGGAGCTACGGAAATCAGCCATGGTTTTCGCCGTCAACGCCGCGTCGCGGCCTAAGAACTCGAACAAAAGCCGCTCGAAATTGGAGCTGACACCGATATCCATGGACGGCGAGAGGCTGGGCTCCACGCCCTGCACGCTCATATCATTGGCGTTCAGGAAGCGGACCAGAATATCGTTGCGGTTGCTCGCCACGATAAATTTGGCGATGGGCAGGCCCATCTGCTTGGCCGCCCAGGCCGCCAGGATATTACCGAAATTGCCGGTGGGCACGGCAACCGCCACCTCACGCTCCGGCGCGCCGAGGTTGAGGGCCGCGTAGACATAATAGGGAATCTGCGCGGCGATGCGGGCGAAATTGATGGAATTCACCGCCGAGAGGTTCATCTCCGCCCGGAAGGGTTCGTCCGCGAACATCGCCTTCACCAGATCCTGGCAATCGTCGAAATTACCCGCCACCGCGATATTCAGCACGTTATCGGCCTTAACCGTCGTCATCTGGCGGCGCTGCACCTCGGAGGTTTTGCCCTCGGGGTGGAGGATGGTGATGTCGATATTTTTGCGGTTGGCCACGGCCTCGATGGCGGCCGAGCCGGTATCGCCGGAGGTGGCGCCGACGATGCGCACCTTCTCGCCGCGTTTGGCCAGGACATGCTCGAACAGATGGCCAACCAATTGCAGCGCCATGTCCTTGAAGGCCAAAGTGGGGCCGTGGAACAGCTCCAGCGCGTAGAGGTTAGTGTCCACCTGCACCAAAGGCACGGTGGCTTTGTGGGAAAACCCCGCATAGGCGCGGCGGCACATAGCCAGCAGGTCCGGGTACTCGATGCTGCCCGCCGCGAAGGGGGCGATGATTTTCGCCGCCAGCTCCGGGTATGGCAGGCCGCGCAGGGATTTCAGCTCGGACGCGGAAAAGCGCGGCCAGCTTTGCGGCATGTAAAGCCCGCCATCGGCGGCGAGGCCAGCCAGCAGCACGCCGGCGAAATCCATCTCCGGGGCTTGGCCCCGCGTCGAAACATAGCGCATCGAAAATCCCTTATTCGCGCAGGGCTATACTATCTGGCAAGGGCGGGCAGCAATGCGTCCAGCCTTTTGGTCCCTTGCGCGGTGGCGGCAAGCCGCTCCTCCGAGAGGGTCAGATAGCCCTCGGCCAGGCATTCCTGCAGAATATCGGGCTCCACGGCGTCCATCAACGCGATGCCGGTGCGCTGCGCGAAGCGGGGCATGGAGATGCCCTCTTGCAGCCGCAACCCCATGATCAGCGCCTCCCGGGCACGGTCCTGGGCCGGGACCTCCTCTTCCAATGTCGTGCCGTGGCCATGGGCGGCCACGCGCTCCATCCAGATTTCAGGCGCGCGGTGGCGGGTGGTGGCTAGTAATTTGCCATCCAGCGAGAGCCGCCCATGCGCGCCGGGGCCAATGCCGGCATAATCGCCATAGCGCCAATAGGTAAGGTTATGCCGGCTCTCCCCGCCCGGCTTGGCGTAGTTGGAAACCTCGTAGCGCTGCAATCCGTAGCGCGCCGCCTCCTCCGCCGTGATGTCATATAGCGCCTCGGCCTCGTCCGCATCCGGGAGCACAAATTCGCCGCGCGCATGCAGCGTGGCGAATTTGGTGCCGTCCTCGATGGTGAGCTGGTAGAGGGAGAGATGGTCGGCCGCCAGATCCAGCGCCCGGCGCAGCTCCGCCCGCCAGGACGCCTGATCCTGGCCGGGGCGGGCATAGATTAAATCGAAGGAGATGCGGGGGAAGATGCTCGCCCCCAGCTCGATGGCGGCGATGGCCTGGTCCGCGCTGTGCTGGCGGCCCAGAAATCGCAGCCCGTCGGGGTCAAAACTCTGCACGCCGATGGAGATGCGGTTGACCCCGCCCGCGCGGTAGGCGGCGAATTTCGCGGCCTCGACGCTGGTGGGGTTGGCTTCCAGCGTGATCTCGGCCTCCGGAGCAAGCTCGAACAGCCGCGCCGCCTCCGCGATCAGCTCCGCCACGCTGTCCGGGTCCATCAGGCTCGGCGTGCCGCCGCCGAAGAAGACAGACTCCACCCGCCGCTTGCCCAGCCGCGCCGCCTCGAACGCCAGTTCCGTTTTCAGCGCGCCCAGCATCTCCGCCTGGGGCAGGCGCTCGCGCACATGGGAGTTGAAGTCGCAATAGGGGCATTTGGCCAGGCAGAAGGGCCAGTGGAAATAAAGCGCCAATGAATCCATGCGCCCCCGCATAGACCTGATAAGCGCCTGGCGCGAGTCGGCCCATGCGCCGGTGATGGCTTGGCAGGCCTGCCCGGGCCGCTTATCCCCAAACCATGGAAGCCATCCGCGTGGAAAATCTGGTCAAGCGTTACACGGACACGCTGGCGGTGAACGATCTTTCCTTCACGCTGGAGCGCGGGCGGATTCTGGGGCTGCTGGGCGGCAATGGTGCTGGCAAGACCACCACCATCTCCATGCTGCTGGGGCTGCTGGTGCCAACATCCGGGCGCATCACCGTGCTGGGGCACGATATGGCGAAAAACCGCTTCGCCGCCCTCAAGCGGATGAATTTTTCCTCACCTTACATCTCCTTGCCCGGCCGCCTCTCGGTGCGGGAAAATCTGGAGGTGTATGGGCATCTCTATAACGTGCCGAAGCTGAGGGCGCGGATTGGCCAGCTTGCGGAGCAATTCAAGCTGACGCAATTGCTGAACCGCCCGGCGGGCGATCTCTCCGCCGGGCAAAAAACCCGGGTGGCGCTGGCCAAATCCCTGCTCAACCGGCCGGATTTGCTGCTGCTGGACGAGCCCACCGCCAGCCTGGACCCGGATACGGGCGATTATGTCCGCACCGCCTTGGAGCATTACCGGGCGGAAACCGGCGCCGCCATCCTGCTCGCCTCCCATAACATGGCGGAGGTGGAGCGGCTCTGCGACCAGGTCCTGATGATGAAGCAGGGCCGCGTGGCGGACCGGGGCACGCCGGAGGAGCTGATCAACCGCTATGGGCGGGAGGATATGGAGGAAGTGTTCCTGCATATTGCCCGAAGCGAAGCGATATGAGCGGCTCGGTGCAACGCATCTGGGGCCTCGTGTACCGGCATCTGTGCATGTATCGCCGCTCCTGGCCCCGGCTGGTGGAGATTGCCTATTGGCCGACGCTGGAGCTGCTGATCTGGGGCTTTACCGCGAATTTCTTCAGCCGGGATCTGCATGGCGGCTCGCCCATCCTGGCCGGGGCGGCGCTGATCGCCGGTGTGCTGCTATGGGAAATCGTGCTGCGCGCGCAGATCGGCGTGGCCTTCAGCTTTCTGGAGGAAATCTGGTCGCGCAATCTTGGCCATCTCTTCGTCAGCCCGTTGCGCCCGGCGGAATTGGTGGGGGCGTTGCTGAGCGTCTCCCTGATGCGGACAATCATCGGCCTGCTTCCCGCCACAATTATCGCCTTCCTGCTCTATCATTATGATCTCTTTGCGCCCGGCCCGGTGATGGTGCTGTTCTTCATCAACCTGCTCGTCATGGGCTGGTGGGTGGCGCTCGCCATCGTCGCACTCTTGTTCCGCTACGGCGCCGGGGCCGAAGCCTTGGCCTGGACCATCGCTTTTGGCATCACCCCCGTGGCCTGTGTATTCTACCCCGTGGCCTCGCTGCCCGGCTGGTTGCAGCCGGTGGCGCTGGCCTTGCCGGCGGCGCATGTGTTCGAGGGTTTGCGCGCCCTGCTGCTGAAAGGCGAGACGGATTGGAGCCAGTTTGCCTGGGCCGCCGCGCTGAACACGGCCTGGATGCTGGCCGCCATCGCCGTGTTCGGCGCTGAATTCCGCCGTGCGCGAATCCGCGGCGCCTTGATATCAATCGGAGAATGAGCATGCATCAATTCTGGCTCATCCGCCATGCCTTGGTTCACCGGGACAATCTGGCCTATCTGTATGGGACCGATGATGTGCCGGTTTGCACCGAAACCATGGCGGCACAGGAAGCCAACTACGCCACACTGGCCGCGCGGCTGCCGCGCCCGGCCAGGTTTGTCTGCACGCCGCTCACCCGCACCCAGCTCACCGCCGATGCGCTGGTGCGCGCGGGCTACCCGGCGCATGAAAGGCTGATCGAGCCCGCCTTCATCGAGCAGGATTTCGGGGATTGGCAGGGCGTGCCCATCTCCCGGTTCGAGGATCGCGGCCATGAGGAGCGGCACCCTTTCTGGCCCATCCATGCCGCCGAAACGCCGCCTGGCGGGGAGAGTTTTTCCCACCTCATCGAGCGCGTGGGCGCCGGGCTGGAAGGGCTGCTGGAAACAGCCGCGGGCAGGCACACCATCGTCGTCAGCCATGGCGGGGCCATCCGCGCCGCTTGCGCCTACGCCATGGGCCTTACCCCGCACCAGGCGCTTTGCCTGCAGATCGACAACATCTCCCTCACCCGCATTTCACATACGGAGCGGGGCTGGCGGGTGTTGTCGGTTAATGAACATTCCTCCACCCCGGCTTGCCTGCCGCAAACGGCACCCCCAACTGGGCAAGCACGACAAGAAGCGACCCCAACCGAAGGAGTTCTTTCATGAAACGCCTGATGCTCGCGGCCGCCCTCATGGCCGCCTTTACCGCTCCGGCCCTGGCCGACACGCCCCAGCATCTGGTGGACAGCTCCACTTTGACGCTTGAGGACATGATGGGCGGCGCCGAAGGCTCCCAGGCGCAGGAATTCCTGCGCAAGGCGAAGGCCGTGGTTATCTGCCCGAATGTGTTCCGCGCGGGCTTCATCTTCGGCGGTGAGGGCGGGGGTTGCGTGCTCTCCGCCCGCACGGCGGATGGCGGCTGGTCCAACCCGGCCCTCTACTCCATGGGCAGTGGCAGCTTCGGTCTGCAGATCGGCGTGCAGAGCGCTGAGGTGATGATGATCATCATGACCAATGGCGGGCTGAACGCGCTGCTGAACTCGCAATTCAAGATTGGCGCGGATGCCGGGCTCTCGGTGGCCACGCTGGGGGCGGGGGTGACCGGGGCGATGTCCACCGCCTGGAACGCGGATATCATCAGCTTCTCCAAGAGCCAGGGGCTTTATGGCGGCGTGTCGCTTTCCGGCACCGTGCTCTCCAACGATGCCGGTGCCGAGCAGCAATATTACGGGCAGTCACTCGCGGCGCGGCAGATTGTGGTGGATGGCCAGGGCAATAACCCCGGCGCCAGCC
Organism: uncultured Pseudomonadota bacterium; assembly: GCA_963794625.1. Classification (GTDB taxonomy): domain Bacteria; phylum Pseudomonadota; class Alphaproteobacteria; order Acetobacterales; family Acetobacteraceae; genus Acidocella. The sequence goes on along the minus strand of CAWCEU010000007.1, from coordinate 144,023 downwards.
CGCTGCGCCAGACGCTTGCCCGTTATGGCGCGCCGGCAGCACAGTAAGCGCCGCCGCAACAGCCCCAGTGCCTCCCGCAATCAGAAAAGCCCGCCCGGATGAGCGGGCTTTTCTTTTGGCTTTGGCATTAAAGTTGTGAACCTGCCTTGCGAAGCGGCGTAAGTTCTAAGGACCCTCCGTGTGATTGCCCGCTCGCAGAACCTTTGGCCGAGCTGCAAACCCTGAAAAAGCGGGGGAAGCAGTTATTCCAAACAAGAAAAGCTGTAAGTAGCCATTCGGCTTCAGCAAAAAGGCGTACGAGGAGCGGCGTGGCATCGGAAATGCTTTCCATTCATTGAGAGGCTCCCGTGGAATCACCACGCGCCATCATCGGCTTGCTGTCAATTTTGCCGCGGCCGCCCGGTTGGTTGCCGCCATGGTCTGATGGATATTACGAGCCTGGACCATAAACACGGCAGATAGAATCTGGAGTTTACCTCTCTGTGATACAGGCGGCACGGAGATAAATATGAGATGGTTCCTGGATTATCTCAGAACAAACATCATCGGTGGTGTAGTGTTCCTGGTGTTTTGATCTCATTACCGGCAAGGCCGTACATATCGCTGCCGGTCTTGCCGCCGCGACCATCGTCATACCGATCGGCTTGATGGTTGGAGCATTGATCGCCGGGCCGAATTTGTTCGCCGCCTTGCTTGTCATCGCTCCATCCAGCTTGGGCGTTAACGCCTCCGGCAAAGCCGGGGCGGTTCAGGGCGCGGGAGCTTGTGATCCCCTGAGGAGGGATGTCCGCGGGGGTTGGCTGATACGCTGCCGCCGCCGCAGTAGACTTGCTTGACATGCGCCTTCGCAAGGTGCCAGATCATCAAAACAAAGGCTTGTCTTACTGCGGCTGCGGCCGCACTCGTCGGTTCCTGAAACAACCTATCGAGACGGACACAGACCATGGAGGATACGACCCATTATTGGGTATTGCTGGTCTACGCAGCTGCCGTGATCGGTTTGGTCGCGGGTATGATCGGTGTGTCTTATTTTCTCGGCCAGCGGCATCTGAAACAAGCAACCCGCCAGCCATTCGAGTCCGGGATCGTTCCGGTTGGTTACGCGCGGTTCCGGCTGCCGGTCCAGTTCTACCTGGTGGCGATGTTCTTCGTGATTTTCGATCTCGAAGCGGCGTTTCTCTACGCCTGGGCCACGGCGGTGCGGCAAGCGGGATGGACTGGCTACATCGTCATGCTGGTTTTCATCGCCACCCTGCTCGCCGCACTCGCTTATCTCTGGCGCGCCGGCGCGCTCGACTGGGGGCCGCGGCCCCGGCTTCTCACCAGGCAAAGGCAGCGTTGAGGCCATGCGCTTCTCACTCACGAAAGCAACGTCAGGAGGCGCGGTCTCGACAACCGCGCCTTATCTGCGCGGCACACCCCCCGAGGGCGGCACCTTCACCGAGGCGGTACGGCGCAACCTGGCCCTCACCAAATTGGAGGACATGGTTGCCTGGGGCCAGAAATACTCCATTTGGCCGTTCAATTTCGGGCTCTCCTGCTGCTATGTCGAGATGGCGACGGCCTTCACAAGCAAGTTCGACATTGCGCGCTTCGGCTCCGAGGTGCTGCGCGCCACCCCGCGCGAGGCCGACCTGATCGTCATTTCCGGCACGGTGTTCGTGAAAATGGCGCCGGTGATCAAATGGCTCTACGACCAGATGCTGGAGCCGCGCTGGGTGATCTCGATGGGCGCCTGCGCCAACTCGGGCGGCATGTATGATATCTACGCCGTGGTCCAGGGCGCCGATAGTTTCCTGCCCGTGGATGTTTATGTTCCCGGCTGCCCGCCGCGCCCGGATGCCCTTCTTGAAGGGCTGATGCTGCTGCAGCGCTCAATTGGCACGGATCGCCGGCCGTTAAGCTGGGTGGTCGGGCCGCAGGGTGTCGAGAAGCTCGAACGGCCGAGCTTCCGCGACCTCAAACGCGAGGCACGCCGGGCCGCGACTGATCTGCCAACGCCGGATCACGTGTAGGAAGGCCCAGATGCAGATCGAAGCCGGCAGCATCCACCTTACGGACGCCGAGCAGACGATCCTGCACGACCTGAACCGGCGATTTGGGCCGGTCACGATCACCACGCAAAAGACGGCCGATCAGATCCCGACTTTTTGGGTCGAGCGGGACATGGCGCATGATGTGCTTAAGCATTTACGGAACGGCGCCGAACGGGCCTTTCGAGTCCTCTACGACCTCACGGCCGTTGACGAGCGGCTGCGCGTGCATCGCGAGGGATTGCCGCCATCCGATTTCACAATGGTCTACCACCTCATGGACTTTGAGCGGAATGACGACATCCGCATCAAGGTGCCACTGAAGGACGGCGCGCTCGAACTGCCGAGCGCCGCCGATATCTGGCCCAACGCGAACTGGTACGAACGCGAGGTGTGGGATTTATTCGGTGTCAGCTTCACCGGGCATCCGAATTTGCGCCGCATCCTGACACCGCCGACCTGGACTGGCCACCCGCTCCGCAAGGACCATGTCGCGCGGGCAACTGAGATGGATCCTTACGTTCTCACCGAGGAACGCGAGCTTGCTGAACAGGAGGCATTGCGTTTCAAGCCCGAGGAGTGGGGCATGAAGCGGCATAGCGAAACCGCCGATTTCATGTTCCTCAACCTCGGCCCCAACCATCCGAGCGTGCATGGCGTGTTCCGCATTATTCTTCAACTCGAAGGCGAGGAGATCGTTGATGCGGTGCCGGAGATCGGCTTCCATCATCGCGCCGCCGAGAAGATGGGAGAGCGCCAGACCTGGCATACTTATATCCCTTACACAGACCGTATCGACTATCTCGGCGGGGTAATGAACAATTTCCCCTATGTGATGGCGGTCGAGAAGCTTGCGGGCATCGAGGTGCCGCCGCGTGCGCAGATGATCCGGATCATGCTCGCCGAGCTGTTCCGGATGGCGAGCCATCTCGTCTTCTACGGCACCATGTCGCAGGATGTCGGCCAGCTCTCGCCGGTGTTCTATATGTTCTCGGACCGCGAGCGGGTATTCCAGATCATCGAGGCGATCTGCGGCTTTCGCATGCACCCGGCATGGTTCCGGATCGGCGGCGTGGCGGCCGATCTGCCCCAGGGCTGGGACAAGATGATCCGCGACTATCTCGACTACCAGCCGAAACGCCTCGACGAATACCACAAGCTCGTCATGCAGAATCGCATCTTCAAGGCGCGCACGGTCGGCGTCGGGGCCTATACGCTGGAGGAAGCGTTCGATTGGGGCGTTACCGGTCCTGGTCTGCGCGCCTGCGGCCTCGCCTGGGATTACCGCAAGCAACGCCCCTATTCCGGATATGACCAGCTCGATTTCGAAATCCCCACCTGCAACAATGGCGATAGCTATGACCGCGTGGTCGTCCATATCGAGGAGATGCGCCAGAGCCTGCGTATCATCCGCCAATGCCTCGATAACATGCCGCCCGGCCCTTACCGGTCTGCGCACAAGCTCGCGACACCACCGCTCCGGGAGCGGACGATGCATGACATCGAAACCCTGATCACCCATTTTCTCAATGTGAGCTGGGGGCCGGTGCTGCCGCCGGGGGAGGCGATGGTCAACATCGAGGCAACCAAGGGGATCAACGGCTATTATCTCACCGCCGACGGGGATAGTGTTTCCTACCGCACCCGCATCCGCACACCGTCTTTTCCTCATCTGCAGATGATCCCGCTCATCAGCCGCGGCGCCTACGTGGCCGACTTGATCGCGATCATTGGCAGCATCGATTTTGTGATGGCCGATGTCGACCGTTGAGCAAAACCACACGGAAGCCCCGCTGGAGGCGGCACTGCGCCAAGAAATCGCGGCCGTCGCGCAACACGCCGAATATAAGCGCGCGGCCTGCCTGGATGCCCTGAAAGTTGTACAGAAACGCTTTGGTTTTGTCTCGGATCAGCACCTTGCCGAGGTTGCGACGCTGCTGGAGATGACACCGGCCGAACTTGACGGCGTTGCCACCTTCTACAATTTGATTTTCCGCCGCCCGGTCGGCCGCCATGTCATCCTGCTATGTGACAGCGTCGCGTGCTGGGTGATGGGCGAAAGAGCCGCGCGCGCGCATATCTGCAAACGCCTGGGCATCAATCCGGGCGAGACGACAACCGACGGCCGTTTCACGCTGCTGCCGATTGTGTGCCTTGGCTATTGCGACCATGCGCCAGCAATGATGGTGGATGAGGACCAGCACGGCGATCTCGATGCCGGGCGGCTGGATGCGATCCTCGATCGGTATGAGTGAGGAGAATGATGGAAAAGCCGCTCACCGCCATGATCCAACCCGACCGCATGCCGCTTGACGTGACCGGTTATGAGCGCGCGGGCGGCTATCAGGCGTTGCGCAAGGCGCTCACCATGACGCCGGACGCCATCATCGATGAAGTCAAGCGCTCGAAGCTGCGCGGGCGCGGCGGCGGCGGGTTCTCAACCGGGCGTAAATGGGAGGCGGTGCCGAACGGCCCCGATGCGCCGCGCCAGCGCTATCTCGTCGTCAATGCCGATGAGATGGAGCCCGGCAGCTTCAAGGACCGTCTTCTTCTCGAACAGACACCGCACCAGATGATCGAGTCGGTGATCATCAGTGCCTTCGCGATTTATGCCAGCATCGCCTATATCTTTGTGCGCGCCGAATACGTGCTGGCGCTCAAACGGCTGGCGCGCGCGGTGGCCGAGGCCGAGGCGCGCGGCTATGTTGGCACAAACATCCTCGGTTCCGGCTTCGCGCTTACCATCAACGTGCACGCGAGCGGCGGGCGCTATATCTGCGGCGAGTCGAGCTCCTTGCTCACCGCACTCGAAGGCCGCCGCCCCATCCCGCGCTCCCGGCCGCCGCGCTCGGCGATGAGCGGGCTGTGGGGCAAGCCGAGCGTGGTCAATAATGTCGAGACCTTGTGCAACGTTCCGCACATTATCGAGCGCGGCGCCGACTGGTTTCTCGGCCTCAGCCGCGGCGCGGATGGCGGCACCAAGCTCTACGGCCTGAGCGGGCGCGTGAAGCGGCCTGGGCTATGGGAGCTTCCGCTCGGCACCACGCTCAATGAAATCATCGAGGAACATGCAGGCGGGATGCAAGACGGCTATGAGTGCCGGGCGGTGCTGCCAGGGGGTGGTTCCACCGCCTTTGTCATGCGCGCCGATTTTGATGTCGCGATGGATTTCACCTCGATGCAGAAGGTGGGCAGCTCGGTCGGCACCGGCAACATCATGGCGCTCGATCAACGGCGCTGCCCGATCGGCATGCTGCGCAATCTGGAACATTTCTTCGCCCAGGAATCCTGCGGCTGGTGCACGCCTTGCCGCGATGGCCTGCCCTGGGTGGAGCGGATTCTGGGTGCGATCGAGGCTGGCGAAGGCGAGCCCGAGGATCTCGAAACGCTTGCCCGCCACGTCTCCTTCCTCGGCCCGGATTGCTGCTTCTGCGACCTGGCACCTGGCGCGATGGTGCCGCTCGCAAGCGGGCTCAAGCATTTCCGCGCGGAGTTTGAGCAGCACATACGCGAAAAACACTGCCCCTGGCACGATTCAGCGGAGGGCTGGGCATGACGACATTCCTGGTTGACGGCAAAGAATATTCCGGAAAGCCGGACGAAAACCTGCTCCAGGCCTGCCTCGGCGCCGGGCTTGATCTTCCTTATTTCTGCTGGCATCCGGCACTCGGCTCGGTCGGCGCCTGCCGTCAATGCGCGGTGAAGCAGTACGCGAACGAGGACGACAAGACCGGGCGGATGGTGATGGCCTGCATGACCTCCCTCACCGAGGGTGCCCGCTTCTCGCTCGCCGATCCGGAGGCGGCTTCGTTCCGCGCCAGCGTGATCGAGTGGCTGATGGTCAACCATCCGCATGATTGCCCGGTCTGCGAGGAAGGCGGCGAGTGCCATCTTCAGGACATGACGATGATGACGGGGCACGCCTACCGGCGCTACCGCTTCACCAAGCGCACGCATCTCAATCAGAATCTCGGGCCGTTCATCAAGCATGAAATGAATCGCTGCATCGCCTGCTATCGCTGCACGCGCTTTTATCGCGATTACGCTGGCGGGCGTGATCTCGACGTGTTCGCGGCCCATGATCACGTCTATTTCGGCCGCCACGCTGATGGTACTTTGGAGAGCGAATTCAGCGGCAATCTGGTGGAAGTCTGTCCAACCGGGGTTTTCACCGACAAGCCTTTCTCGGCACGCTATGCACGCAAATGGGATATGCGGGGCGCGCCTTCGGTCTGCGCCCATTGCGGGCTTGGCTGCAACACCATAGCAAACGAACGCGCGGGCGAAGTGCGGCGGATCGTCAATCGCTATAACGGGTCGGTGAACGGCTATTTTCTGTGCGATCGCGGCCGCTTCGGCTATGGCTTCGTCAATGCGCCAAGCCGCATCCGCACGCCGCTTGCGCGCGGAGCGGATGGCACACAGGCGGCGGTAAGCCGGGAGGATGCGATCTCGCACTTCGCCACCCTGCTTCGCGCGGGCGGCCGGGTCGTCGGCATCGGCTCGCCGCGTGCGTCGCTGGAAGCCAATTTTGCATTGCGCACTCTGGTTGGCGCGGAGAATTTCTTTCCCGGCTTCAGCACGCATGAGGAACGCTTGCTGCGTCTGATTACCAACATTCTAAGCTCCGGCGCGGTGCATGCCCCCTCGCTCCGTGAGGTGGAACAGGCGGATGCGGCCCTGGTGCTCGGCTCAGACCTGCCCAATGCCGCGCCGCGCGCCGCCCTCGCGCTGCGCCAGGCGGTGCGGGGTGCGGGGTTTGCGGCTGCCGCAAAGGCGAATATTCCACCGTGGCAGGATGCCGGTGTACGTATATTCGCGGGTGATTTGCGCAGCCCGCTTTTTGTCGCGACACCGGCCGCAACCCGGCTTGACGACATTGCCCATACCACATTGCGCGCGGCGCCTGCCGATATCGCACGGCTGGGCTTCGCTGTTGCCGCCAGCATCGATCCCGCGGCGCCCGCAATTGCCGGTTTGTCCGCCGATCTTGCCGCGCACGCCGAAGCGATCGCGGACGCGCTGCTTGCGGCCGAGCACCCGGTGATTGTTTCCGGCGCCGAGGCGGGCGAGGAAAGCGTGATCCAAGCCGCCGTCAACATCGCCTTGGCACTCCGCTCACGCGGCAAATCCTCCGCGCTGATGCTGAATGTTCCCGAATGCAACAGCCTCGGCTTGGCGTTGATGGCGAACGGCCAGGTTGGCTTCGAGGCTGCACTTGCCGAACCGGCCGCGCTCGTGATCGTGCTTGAGAACGACCTTTCCCGGCGCGCGGGGAATATGGCGATTGACGCCGCCCTCGCCTCCGCGCGCGTGGTGGTGCTCGATCATAGCGAGGGTCCGACCTCGCGGCGCGCCGAACTCGTGCTGCCCGCAGCCAGTTTCGCCGAGGCCGGTGGCACGCTGGTGAGCAGCGAGGGGCGGGCGCAACGCTTCTACCAGCCGATCTTCGCCGAGGACGATGTAAGAGAGGCGTGGTGCTGGCTCAGCGATGTTGCCCGCGCCGCCGGCAGCAATGCCTGCGAAGGCTGGAACACGGAAGACGATATTCTTGCCGCCATGGCAAGTGCGTTGCCGCGCTTCGCCGCACTTCCACGCACGGCACCGCCGGAGACATTCCGAGTCGAGGGCTGCCGGATCCCCAGCGAGCCGCATCGCTTCTCCGGCCGTACGGCGATGCACGCAGCCCGCAACGTGCGGGAGCCGAAGCCGCCGGTGAGCGTGAATTCACCATTCAGCACCACCATGGAAGGCTATTACGGCAAGATACCGCCTGCATTGCTGCCGTTCTTCTGGGCGCCGGGCTGGAACTCCGTGCAATCGGTCAACAAGTTCCAGGCCGAGATTGGCGGCGCGCTCGAAGGGGGCGATCCCGGCGTGCGGCTGCTGGAAACGCGCGCGGAAGCCGTGCTGCCTTATTATACGGGCGTTCCCGAGGCCTTCCTGCCGCGCGCGGAAATGTGGCTTGCGGTTATGTTGCCGCGCGTGTTCGGCGACGATGAGCAAAGCGCGCGCGCGGCGCCGATCCGCGAGCGTATGGTACCGCCCGTGCTTGCCCTCAATGGTGAGGATGTGGCCCTGATCGGCGCCGTATCAGGTCAATTGCTCGAGTTTGAAATAGACGGCGAGCCCCAACGCCTGACGCTTGAGATTCACTCCGAGTTGCCAAGCGGTGTGGTGGGGATCGCGGGCCTCGCGGCAAAGGCCCATGCGCTGCCCGCCTGGATCCGCATCGCCAAAGCGGAGCTGGACGAATCATGATCATCGCAGGTCTGCTCAATATCGTTCTCGGCCTCGCCTTCGCGATGGTGATGGCGGCGTTGCTCACCTGGGTCGAACGGCGGCTGCTTGGCTTCTGGCAGGACCGTTACGGGCCCAACCGGGCGGGACCCTTCGGCGTGCTTCAGGCCGCCGCCGATGGCATCAAACTCCTGTTCAAGCAGGATTGGATTCCCCCCTTCGCCGATCCCGGGATTTTTGTCCTCGCACCCGCAATTTCGATGGTCACGGTCATGCTCGCACTGGCCGTCATCCCGGCCACGCCGGTCATTGGCATCATCGGTAATCTCAATGTCGGCCTGCTGTTCTTCCTCGCCATGAGCGGGCTCGGTGTCTATTCGGTCGTGCTTGCCGGGTGGTCCTCGAACAACAAATTCTCGCTGCTGGGCGGCATGCGCGCCGCGGCACAGATGGTGAGCTACGAGGTGTTCATGGGGCTCTCGCTGGTTGGCGTGGTTATGCTCGCCGGTTCCTTCAACCTTACCGATATCGTCCACAGCCAGCGGCATCTGTGGTATGTTGTCCCTCAGTTCCTCGGCTTCGTCGTCTTCTTCCTGGGCGGCATCGCTGAAACGCACCGGTTGCCGTTTGATCTTCCCGAAGGCGAGAGCGAGCTGGGTGCGGGATTTCATACCGAGTATTCGGGCATGAAGTTCGGCATGTTCTTCGTCGGTGAATATATCGGCATCATGCTGGTCTCGGCGATGACGACAGTATTGTTCCTGGGCGGCTGGTCCGGGCCGATCCTGCCGCCATTCCTGTGGTTCGGCATCAAGACCGGCTTTTTCATCTGCTTCTTCATCCTGCTGCGCGCCGCCCTGCCACGGCCGCGCTACGACCAGTTCATGGCATTCGGCTGGAAGCTGCTGCTGCCGCTCACACTACTCAACATTCTGGTTACCGGCGCGCTGATGCTTGCCGGGTCCGCTTCATCATAGAGGAGGAGGCTATGCTTAGCTCACTGCGCACGCTCTGGTATACCTTCCTGCATCTGTTCCAGCGCAACGTCACCGTCCAGTATCCCGAACAAATGCCCTATCTGGCACCGCGCTATCGTGGCCGGATCGTGCTCACCCGTGATCCTGATGGCGAGGAACGTTGCGTTTCCTGCTATCTCTGCGCGGTTGCCTGTCCGGTCGACTGTATCAGCCTGCAGAAGACCGAAGATGAAGGGCGCTGGTACCCTGAGTTCTTCCGCATCAACTTCTCCCGCTGCATCTTCTGCGGCTTTTGCGAGGAAGCCTGCCCGACCTACGCGATCCAGCTCACCCCTGATTTCGAGATGAGCGAGTATGACCGGCAAAACCTCGTCTACGAGAAGGAGGATCTGCTGATCAGCGGCACGGGCAAGTATCCGGATTACAGCTTCTATAGCGTCGCCGGTCTCGCGATTCCTGGCAAGGACAAGGGCGAGGCGGAGCGCGAGCGCAAGCCGATCGACATCCGCAGCCTGATGCCATGAACAAGACCACGAAGGGGAGGCACATCGCGCCATGAACACCATGTTCGACATCTCGGCGATCGTCGCGGTGCTCGCGACATTGATGATGGTCACGCGCCCTTCGGCGGTGCATGCGCTGCTCTACCTCACCGTTTCCCTGCTTGCGGCAGCACTTGTGTTCTTCGTGCTCGGCGCGCCGTTCGCCGCGGCGCTGGAGGTCATCATCTATGCTGGCGCCATCATGGTACTGTTCGTGTTTGTGATCATGATGCTGAATATCGGGGAGGAGGCAACGGCCCGCGAAATCATCTGGTTGAAGCCCTCCATCTGGATCGGTCCCTCGGTTCTTGCCCTGCTGCTCGCGATCGAGCTTGGCGCGCTCGCCGCCACCGGGGGCCTCGCGCATCAGGCGGGCGCGGTGGTCAGCGCCCAGGCGGTCGGCATTGCGCTGGTGGGGCCGTATATGCTTGGCGTGGAAATCGCCTCTTTCCTTCTGCTGGCTGGCCTGGTCGCCGCGTTCCATCTTGGGCGCTCGGTCACGAGGGGGGCTTAGGGTGGTGGCGACGGTTCCGCTTGACCATGGCCTGCTGCTCGCCGCGATCCTCTTCGCGCTGGGGCTCGCCGGCGTTCTGGCCCGGCGTAACCTTTTGTTCATGCTGATGTCGCTTGAGGTGATGCTCAATGCTGCCGGCATCGCCTTCATCGTTGCCGGGGCGCGCTGGGCGGCGCCGGACGGCCAGATCATGTTCATCTTCGTGCTCACCTTCGCCGCGGCCGAGGTTTCGGTCGGCCTGGCGCTGATCCTGTTGATGCATTTGCGGATCACCACGCTCGACGCCGATTCCGGCGACCGGCTGAGGGGATAGACAATGCGCGAACTCCTCTGGCTGGTCCCCGCTCTTCCGCTGCTCGGTTCGCTGGTTCTCATGCTGGGCGCCGGGCGGCTTTCCACCCGCTTCGAAGCCATTACCGGCGCGCTCTCGGTCGGGCTCTCAGCACTCATTGCCTTCACCATCGCCGCCGGTTTCCTGCTCAACCCGCCCGCGGGCGCGGTCTATCAGCAAACATTGTGGCACTGGCTCGATGTTGGCGGACTCTCCGTAACAATCGGTCTGCGCCTCGACCCGCTCTCACTGGTGATGATGCTGGTGATCACGGGCGTCGGCTTCTTCATCCATCTGTTCGCGACCGAGTTCATGGAAGGCGAGGACGGCTATGGGCGGTTCTTCGCCCATCTCAATCTGTTCGTCGCCTCCATGCTTCTGCTGGTGCTGGCGGATGATTTCCTCGCCCTCTACACCGGCTGGGAAGGCGTTGGGCTTTGCTCCTACCTGCTGGTCGGTTTTTGGTGGCGCGACCCCGCCAACGGCCTCGCCGCGCGCAAGGCCTTCATAGTCACGCGCATCGGCGATACCGCGTTTCTGATCGGCCTGCTGCTGATCGCAAGCCAGCTCGGCACGCTGAACATCGCAGGCGCCATGACGAATGCCTCGCAAGCCTGGCAAGCTGGGTCCCCTGTCGCCACGCTGGCCGCCTTCCTCCTGCTCGGCGGCGCGGTCGGCAAATCAGCGCAATTGCCGTTGCAAACCTGGCTGCCCGATGCGATGGCTGGCCCGACGCCGGTGAGCGCGCTGATCCATGCGGCGACAATGGTGACCGCAGGCGTCTACCTCATCGCCCGCACCCATGCGCTGTTCCTGCTGGCGCCCGCGGCTGAACTGACGGTCGGCGTCATCGGCGGGGCGACTTTGTTGCTCGCTGGCTTCAGCGCGCTCGCCCAGAACGACATCAAGCGCATCCTTGCCTATTCGACCATGAGCCAGATCGGCTACATGTTCCTGGCCCTCGGTGTCGGCGCCTGGAGTGCGGCGCTGTTTCACTTGATGACCCACGCCTTTTTCAAGGCCCTGCTCTTCCTGTCCGCGGGCGCTGTGACCATGCGGCTCCATCACGAGCAGGATATTTTCAAGATGGGCGGGCTGGCGCGGCGTTTGCCCGCCGCGTTCTGGAGCTTCCTCATCGGCAGTGCCGCCCTCTCCGCGTTGCCGCTGGTCACGGCGGGTTTTTACAGCAAGGAGGCCATATTGTCCGGCGCCTGGGCAGATGGAACAAGCGGGCGCGTGCTGTGGATCGCGGGTGTGATCGGCGCCTTCACCACCGGGCTCTACATCTTCCGCGCCGTATTCATCGCCTTTTTTGGCGAGGCGCATACAGAGGTCAGCGGGCGCTATGGCTGGCGCGTCATCCTGCCGCTTTCCGTGCTTTCCGTGCTCTCTGTGCTGGGCGGGCTGATCGAGCTGCCGCCTGCCTTCGGGCATGTCACGCTGCTCTCGAACCTGCTCGCCCCGTTGCTGCCCGCCACCAAAGAGGTTGCCAGCGTAACGCCGCTGCTGCTCGCGAGCCTCGCCGCCCTTCTCGGCATTGCGCTTGCGGCGCTACTCTATTGGCGCCCCACCCGGGCTCCAGCGCAAACGGCGCTCTGGCGCTTCTGGCACGCCGCCGCGGGCTTTGACTGGCTCTACGATCATGTGCTGGTCCGCCCGGTGCTGTGGGCGGCACGGGCCGGTTGCAATGATCTTGTCGACAGGATCTATGACGGTATCGCCTGGGTAACGCGGGCGGCCCATTGGGGCGTGCGGCGAAGCCAGAACGGGCGCGTCCGTTTCTATACCGCTGGCCTCGCCATCGGCTCGATTTCCCTGATCGCGATCGCGGTGCTGCGATGAGTTTGCTCTGGCTCCTGCTGGTCCCGGCGATCGGCGGTGTTCTCGCCTGGGTCGCGGGCATGCGGCACCCGGATTGGCCGCGCTGGGTGGCACTTTTCGTACTCGCGATCGACCTTCTCATCGCGTTGCCGCTGATCGGCCCCGCGATGTCTTCCGGCCAGACCGCGTGGATTGCGAGTCTCGACCTGCCTTGGATTCCGCAGCTCGGCATTTCCTTCGAGCTTGATCTGGACGGGCTGAGCCTGGTCCTGATCCTGCTGACGATCGTGCTCAGTCTTGTCTCGGTGGTGATCTCCTGGACCGAGATCACCGACCGGGTGGGCCTGTTCCACGCCAACCTGCTCTGGACCACGACAGGCGTGATCGGCGTGTTCCTGGCACTCGATCTGTTCCTGTTTTTCTTCTTCTGGGAACTGATGCTGGTGCCGATGTATTTCCTGATCGCGCTATGGGGCCATGAGCGCCGCTTCTACGCCGCGATCAAGTTTTTCATCTTCACCCAGGGCAGTGGCCTGATCATGCTGGTCGCGATCCTGGTGCTCGTCTTCATTCACCAGCACGCGACCGGCCATTTCACCTTCGATTATTTGGCGCTGCTTGGCACCAAGATGAGCCCCGCCACCGCATTCTGGCTGATGCTCGGATTTTTTATCGCCTTCGCGGTTAAGCTGCCCGTGGTGCCCTTCCATACTTGGCTGCCGGATGCCCATACCGAGGCGCCAACCGCTGGCTCCGTGCTGCTCGCCGGCATTCTGCTGAAAACCGGCGCCTACGGCCTGCTCCGCTTCGTTGTGCCGTTATTTCCCGGCGCCGCCCATGCGTTCGCGCCCGCCGCGATGGCGCTGGCGGTGATCAGCATCCTCTACGGCGCGCTGCTCGCCTTCGGCCAGAACGACATGAAGCGGCTGGTGGCCTATAGCAGCGTCAGCCATATGGGCTTCGTGCTGCTCGGCGTGTTTGCCTGGAATACGCTCGCGCTTCAGGGCGTGGTCGTACAAATGCTGGCGCATGGCGTCAGCACCGGCGCGCTCTTCATTCTGGTCGGCGCCCTGCAGGAGCGCATCCATACCCGCGACATGCGGCTCATGGGCGGATTATGGGGCACGATCCCGCGGCTTTCGGCATTCGGGATGTTCTTCGCCATCGCCTCGCTCGGGCTGCCCGGGCTCGGCAACTTCATCGGCGAATTCCTGATCCTGCTTGGCAGTTTCCGCGTCAGCGTGCTCTTCACCGTGCTCGCGGCCGGCGGTCTGGTCGCGGGGGCCGCCTATGCGCTGCTGCTGGTGCAACGGGCCTTTCACGGCGTCCCTGCGGAGCAGCGCTCTGGCACTACGAAACTGATCGATCTCACCGCACCACATCTCGCGGTGATGACGGTGCTGGTGCTCGCGATCATCGGGCTTGGTCTCTACCCGCAGCCGGTCTTCGACCAGGTGGCGCCGGGGCTGGCGGTGCTGCAGCATAATGGCGCGCCGTCTGCGGGCGCGGCTGAGCAGCTCGCGGAGGGGCCAAGATGAACGCGGCTTCCTTCGCGGCTTTCGCACCCTTTACCCTGCTCGGCGCGGTGACAATCGTGGTGATGCTGGTGATCGCGTTCCATCGCAACCACCATCTCGCCGCGCTCTCGACCATTGCCGGATTGCTGCTCTGCTGCATCGCACTACCGCTCGCGGCTCCCGCATCCCCTACCCAGGTGACGCCGCTATTCGTCGTCGACGGCACCGCGCTCTTCTATGCCGGGCTGGTGCTTGGCTCGGCGCTGATCGTCGCCATTCTCTCCTACGCCTATCTCGACGCACCAGGAGGGGGGCCGCGCGAGGAATATTATTTGCTCTTGCTCACGGCGACACTGGGCGCCGCCGTGCTGCCCGCGAGCGTTCACTTCGCCTCCTTCTTCCTCGGCCTGGAAACGCTCAGCATCTCCCTGCTCGGCCTGATCGCCTATGCCAGCCCGCGCGGGGACGCAGCCGAGGCCGGCATCAAATATCTTGTCCTCGGCGGCGCCTCCTCCGCCTTCCTGCTGTTCGGCATGGCGCTGATCTATGCCGATCTTGGCACCATGTCGTTCGCCCGCATCGGCGCACTGGCCCAAACGGGCGGCCCGGCCGATCTTTACCGCCTGATCGGTGTCGCCATGATCCTCACCGGTGTCGGCTTCAAGCTCTCGCTGGTGCCGTTCCATATGTGGACGCCGGACATCTATGAAGGCGCACCGGCACCGGTCACGGGCTTTGTCGCGGTGGTCTCGAAGATCGCCGTGTTCGCGGTGATCCTGCGCTATTTCATCCTCGCCGAAGGCCAGGCCGATGCCTCGCTGCGCGCTGGTCTTGCCGTGATCGCGATCCTGTCCATGCTCGGCGGCAATCTGCTCGCGTTGCTGCAGAACAATGTGAAGCGCCTGCTCGCCTATTCCTCGATCGCCCATCTAGGCTATCTGCTGGTCGCCTTTCTCGCCGCGGGCTCCTTGGGGCTGGAGGCGGCCGCCTATTATCTCGCCGCCTACGCGGTTACCAGCCTCGGCGCCTTCGGCATTGTCGGCCTGCTCACCGTGCCGGGCTCTGGGCGCGATGCCGACCAGATCGAGGATTATCGCGGCCTCTTCCGCACCCGACCGTTCCTGGCGGGCAGCTTCGCTTTGATGCTGCTCTCCCTCGCCGGGATGCCGCCGACAATGGGCTTCATCGGTAAGTTCTACCTCGTCGTCTCAGGCGTCGGCGCCGGGTTGTTCTGGCCAGTGGCAGCCCTGGTGCTCGGCAGCGTGATCGGCCTTTATTATTACCTGCGCCTGCTGGTTGCGATGGCGATGCCGCCGCTGCCCGAGCATGCCACCGCCCCGCCCGGCGCGACGCCCTTCTCCGGCCCCATGTCCGGAAACGCGGTGATCGCGGCTCTCCTGGTACTGCTGCTTGTGCTCGGCGCCTATCCAGCACCCGTGATCGCGCTGATCAGGATGACGATCGGCCACGGGTAGTATCGTTTTCTTAACCTGTTGCTATTGGGTAATTCCTTTCGCCGCGCCGATGCTCTATTATGAACGCCCGGCTCCCCGCGGAGGGCGGCTCTGCCCGTCACCGGGAAGCGACGCAAGCGCACATGGATGCTTAAGGAGAAGCACCAAAAAGCCTGGAGGAACAAATCATGGCCACAACCATTCGGCAAATATTGAACCAGAAGGGATGGGGGGTCGCCGTACTGAAGAAGCATCAGACCATTCCGGATGTCGCGAATTTTCTCACCGCCAACCGCATCGGCGCCGCGCCGGTGGTCGACGAGCATGGCACAATCGTGGGTATGCTCTCCGAACGTGACATCACGCGCTTTGTCGGCAAGCTGGAAGGCGAGGTCATGCATAAAACCGCCGAGGACCTGATGACGCAGCTCGTCGTGCATTGCTCGCCCGATGACACTGTCCTCAACGCCATGCTGATGATGACCAATCACCGCTGCCGCCATCTGCCGGTTCTGGTCGACGGCACACTGCAAGGCCTGGTCAGCATCGGCGACGTGGTCAAGGCGCAGATCGAAGAGGCGCAGTTTGAGGTCGAACTCGATGCGCGCTTACATCACTACCGCCTGAAGCGGATACCAATCCGGACACCCCCACGCCGCCATGCGTGGAGGATATGCCTCATAGGGGAATTATTTTCGCCGATAACCCGGAGCCCCCACGGGACAGGGGGAACCAGAAACCTCCACCGCCTGCCGCAAGCTGGCGGCGGCGGGATATCCGTGCACCACACGCAGCCGCGGCAAGGCGGGGTCTCTTTTCAATAAACGACGACGCTGCGGATGCTCTCGCCCTTGCGCATCAGCTCGAAACCCTCGTTGATCTGCTCGAAGGGCATGACATGGGTGATGAGCGAGTCGATGTCGATCTTGCCCTCCATGTACCAATCCACGATCTTCGGCACATCGGTACGCCCGCGCGCCCCGCCAAAGGCCGTGCCCTTCCAGGTGCGCCCCGTGACAAGCTGGAACGGGCGGGTGGAAATCTCCTGCCCGGCACCGGCCACGCCGATGATGATGGAGGTGCCCCAGCCGCGATGGCAACATTCCAGCGCCTGGCGCATGACCTTGGTGTTGCCGATGCATTCGAAAGAATAATCGGCGCCGCCATCGGTCAGGTTGACGAGGTACGGCACTAGCTCCTCGCCGATCTCGGACGGGTTGACGAAATGCGTCATGCCGAATTTCTCGGCCATGTCCTTGCGCCCATTATTCAAATCCACGCCGACGATCTTGTCCGCCCCGGCGATGCGCGCCCCTTGGATCACATTGAGGCCAATGCCGCCGAGGCCGAACACCACGACATTATCGCCCGGCCGCACTTTCGCGGTGTTGAACACCGCGCCGATGCCCGTGGTCACGCCGCAGCCGATATAGCAAATCTTCTCGAAGGGCGCGTCCTCCCGCACCTTGGCGAGCGCGATTTCCGGCAGCACGGTGAAGTTGGCGAAGGTGGAGCAGCCCATATAATGCATCACCGGCGCACCATCGCAGGAGAAGCGGGAGGTGCCGTCCGGCATCACGCCCTTGCCCTGGGTGGTGCGAATGGCGGTGCAGAGATTGGTCTTTTGCGACAGGCAGGACTTACATTGGCGGCATTCCGGCGTGTAAAGCGGGATCACATGGTCGCCTTTTTTGAGCGAGGTGACGCCGGGGCCGACATCCACCACCACGCCCGCCCCTTCATGGCCCAGAATGGCGGGGAAGATGCCTTCCGGGTCCGCGCCGGAGAGGGTGTATTCATCCGTATGGCAGATGCCGGTGGCTTTCACCTCCACCAGCACCTCACCCCATTTCGGCCCTGCGATCTCCACGGTTTCCAGAGACAGTATTTTACCCGGTGCCCGGGCCACGGCCGCACGCGTTTTCATCATTCAGCTCCCTTGAAAGAAGATGCCGGATAACCCTGCGCGAAGAGCAGGGAGGTGAGATCCGTATGAACCACCTTGTTGACGACCTCCGCCGCCACAATGGGCTTCGCGTGATAGGCGATGCCGAGCCCGGCGGCTTTCAGCATCGGCAAATCATTGGCGCCGTCGCCCACGCTGAGCGTGGCGGTGAGCTTCACGCCGCGCTGGGCCGCGAATTCCTCCAGCGAGGCCAGCTTGGCGTTCCTGTCCAAAATCGGCTCGCCCACCTCGCCGGTCAGCACCGTGCCGTCATCCAGCAGCGTGTTGGCGCGGTGGATGGCAAAGCCCAGATCCTGCGCCACGCGGGCGGTGAAGAAGGTGAACCCGCCGGACACCAAAGCCGTGGTGGCGCCGAACGCGTTCATGGTGGCAACCAGCGTGCGCGCCCCGGGGCAATATTTGATGCCTTTCCAGGTCTCCTCCAGCGCGCTGACGGGCAGGCCCTTCAGCAGCCCCACACGTTCGCGGATGGCGGCATGAAACTCCAGCTCGCCATTCATCGCCCGGGCGGTGATGGCGGCGATCTGCTCCTTCAGCCCGGCGAAGGCTGCCAGCTCGTCCAGCGTCTCGGCCGTCACAATGGTGCTGTCCATATCCGCCACCAGCACGGCCTTGCGCCGGCCGCGCGGCTTGGTGAGGAAGATATCCACCGCCTTATGGCTCAGCAGCGCGGCCAAGGCCGAACGGTCCGGCGCGCGGCGTGCCGGGAATTCCACGGCGCGGCCTTCCTCAAGCCAGGTGACGGTACGCCCCTCGGCATAGGCCAAGGCGCGGGCGACGTCCTGCTGGGTGAGGGGCCCGGCCTCCCGGCTGGCCACGAGGGTAACGATGTGGGAATTTGGCGGTGTCATGGACGCGACGGATAGGGCAGAGACGGGTTTTGGGCAACGCACCGCGCTGATCATCGCGGGCCCGACGGCGAGCGGCAAATCCGCCCTGGCCCTGGCCATCGCCAGGGAATGCGGCGGCAGCATCATCAATGCCGATGCCATGCAATGCTACCGGGAGCTGCGTGTCCTCACCGCCCGGCCCTCGCCGGAGGAT
This sequence comes from uncultured Pseudomonadota bacterium, assembly GCA_963794625.1. Taxonomy (GTDB): domain Bacteria; phylum Pseudomonadota; class Alphaproteobacteria; order Acetobacterales; family Acetobacteraceae; genus Acidocella. Next base: position 125,584 of record CAWCEU010000007.1, on the reverse strand, counting down.
GAAACCGAAGCCACGCACCGCCTCTATGGCGTGCGCGCGGCGGATGAACCCGCCAACGCCGCCTGGTGGCGCGTGGCCGCGAAAGCGGAGATGGAGGCGGCCAGCTTCCCCATATTATGCGGCGGCACCGGCATGTATTTCTCATCATTGGTGAGGGGCATCGCCGACATCCCGGACCCTGGCGAGGCGGCCCGCGCCGAGGCCCGCCGCCTGCTGGCCGAAATCGGCCCCGAGGCATTGCACGCAAGGCTGGACCCGGAAACCGCCGCGAGGCTGAAACCGGGGGACAGCCAGCGCATCGCCCGCGCCTATGAAGTGCTGCTGGGCACCGGCAAGGGCATCTCCCATTGGCAGGCCCAGCCCACCGAGCGGCTGGAAGGCTGGCGGCTGAAAATGATCCTGCTGGACCCGCCCCGCCCTGCCCTGCGCGAGGCCATCGAAACCCGCTTTTCCGCCATGCTGGGCGCGGGAGCGCTGGAGGAAGCGCGCGCCCTGCTGGCCCGGAACCTGCCCCCGGACCTGCCGCTTTTGCGTGCCCATGGCATGCCGGAGCTGGCCGCCCATCTGCGCGGTGAGATCACGCTGGAGGACGCAAAAGCCCGCGCCATTCTGGCCACGTTCCAGTACACCAAGCGGCAAATGACCTGGTTCCGCCACCAGGCGCTGGTAAGCAAGACAGACATGCAAATAATTCATTCAAGAATTGACGGTTATACGAAATTTTCGGAAAGATATTTTGCCGAATTTAGAAATTTTATGAATATGCCTGGTTGACCTTCCGGCTCCGGCGCTGTACCCGAGCATGGATATTCTCGACGCAAATGGCAGGATCACAATGGACGGCACGATTGCATCACCCGAGCTGATGAACTCCGGAGCGGAAGCGCTGCTCCGGGCGCTCAAGGCGCAAGGCGTGGATGTGATTTTCGGCTATCCCGGCGGTGCCGTGTTGCCGATTTACGACGCGATTTTCCAGCAGAACGAGATCCGGCACATTCTCGTGCGCCATGAGCAGGCGGCCGTGCATGCGGCGGAGGGCTATGCCCGCTCCACCGGCAAGGTGGGTGTCGTGCTTGTCACCTCCGGCCCTGGCGCCACCAACGCCGTCACCGGCCTGGTTGACGCGCTGATGGACAGCATCCCCATCGTCTGCCTCTCCGGCCAGGTGCCCACGCATCTCATCGGCAATGACGCCTTCCAGGAAGCCGACACCACCGGCATCACCCGGCCCGCGACCAAGCATAATTATCTGGTCAAGAAATCGGATGATCTGGTGCGCGTGGTGCATGAGGCCTTCCTGGTGGCGCGCACCGGCCGCCCCGGCCCGGTGCTGATCGATCTGCCGAAGGACATCCTCATCGCCCCGGCCCCTTACCGGGAGCCTGCTTCCGGCGCATTCCACCGCTCCTACCGCCCGCGGACCGAGCCGGACCCGCGCCGGATCGAGGAAGCGGTGGCGCTGCTCAAGCGCGCCGAGCGCCCGGTGATCTATGCCGGCGGCGGCGTCATCAATGCCGGGCCGGAAGCCTCGCGCCTGCTCACCGAGTTCACGCGCCTCACCGGCTTTCCCATCACCAACACGCTGATGGGCCTGGGCGCGTTCCCGGCCTCCGACCCGCTTTTCCTCGGCATGCTGGGCATGCACGGCACGTACGAGGCGAACCTTGCGATGCATGGCTGCGACGTGATGCTGAATCTCGGCGCCCGCTTCGATGACCGCGTGACCGGGCGGCTGAACGCCTTCTCGCCGAATTCCAAGAAGATCCATGCCGATATCGACCCCTCCAACATCAACAAGACCGTGCAGGTGGATGTGCCGATCGTCGGCGATGCGCTGGCGGTGCTGAAGGCGCTGATCGCGGCCTGGAAGAAAGATGTCACCCAGCCCAACCGCAACGCGCTGGCGCAATGGTGGCGGCAGATCGATGTGTGGCGGAGCGAAGCAATCGCTGCGCTACACCCAGCAGCGCGACCCCGGCAGCATCATCAAGCCGCAATACGCCATCGAGCAGCTCTACAAAGCCACGCGCGGGCGTGAGACCTTCATCACAACCGAAGTCGGCCAGCACCAGATGTGGGCCGCCCAGCACTTCAAGTTCGAGAAGCCGAACCACTGGATGACCTCCGGCGGGCTGGGCACCATGGGCTACGGCCTGCCCGCCGCCATGGGCGTGCAGGTGGCGCATCCGGACGCGCTGGTGATCGACATTGCGGGCGAAGCCAGCATCCTGATGAACATCCAGGAGATGGGCACGCTGGCGCAGTACCGCCTGCCGGTGAAAGTGTTCATTCTGAACAACCAATATATGGGCATGGTGCGCCAGTGGCAGGAGCTGCTGCATGGCGGGCGCTATTCCAGCTCCTATTCCGAGGCGCTGCCGGATTTCGTGAAGCTGGCGGAGAGCTTCCATGCCGTCGGGCTGCGCGCCGAAAAGGTAGATGATCTCGACCGGGTGATCGCCGAGATGATCGCGGTGGATAAGCCGGTGATCGCCGATATCTGCGTCGACCAGAAGGAAAACGTGTTCCCGATGATCCCCTCCGGCGCTGGCCATAACGAGATGCTGCTGGGGCCTGAGCATAAAGGCGCTTCCGGCCCGGCTGTCACCAATGAAGGAATGGCGCTCGTCTAATGCCCGACATGAATTTGCGCTCCGCCACCATCTCGGTTCTGGTGGAAAATGAATCCGGCGTGCTGGCGCGCGTCATCGGCCTATTTTCCGGCCGTGGCTATAATATCGACAACCTCACCGTGGCCCCGGTGGAGCGGGATGGCTCGAAGAGCCGCATCACCGTGGTCACGCGCGGCACCGCCATGGTGATCGAGCAGATCAAGGCGCAGCTGGACCGGCTGGTGCCGGTGTACAAGGTGCTGGACCTTTCCGAAGGCCCGCATCTGGCGCGCGAGCTGGCGCTGATCAAAGTGCTGGGCACGGGCGATAAGCGCGCCGAGGCGCTGCGCCTGGCGGATGCGTTTCGCGCCCGGGTGATGGATGCGACAACGGAGAGTTTCACCTTCGAACTCACCGGCGCCACGGACAAGCTGGATGCGTTTCTGGACCTGATGCGCCCGCTGGGGCTGGCGGAGGTTTCCCGCACCGGCGTTGCGGCCATTGCGCGCGGGACGAAGACGATTTCCTGAAGGCTTGAGGGTTTCGCGGCTTTGAAACTGTTTTAAAACAATCCCTCGAATCAATTTACAAAAGTTTTTTGGGTGCCGCCTTTTTTACAAAAAAGGCGGCCTCTTTCGCGCTTTAAACCCTTAAGCCTGTGGCACGCTGCTCACTGGCGGCGGCGTGAATGGTTTTGGTGCCGGAGCCTTCTGCGTTGTATTCAGCGCGGCCGTCAGCGCCACCGCCCCGCCCAGCGCCTCCGTCATCGTCGTCGGCACCAGGATCGTGGCACCGCGATCCTTGTTCATATCGTAGATCAGCCCCATCTGCCGGATCTGCAAGGCGATGGGATTTTCCTGGTAGATCTGCGCGGCATCGACAATCTGCTGGGCGATCGCCACTTCCGCGCTCGCGAGCGTCACGCGCGCCTGCTTCTCCTTCTCGGCCTGGGCATTGCGGCTCATCGCATCGTTAAGCTCGGCGGAATTTTCACATCCCTGATTTCCACGGCAATATCGCCAATCCCCCAGCCATCCGACTTGCGGCGGATCAGCGCCTGCAGCTTGTCATCCATCGCCTCGCGGTTGGAGAGAATATCCGCCATGGTGGTGGCGGAAATCACCTCGCGCAGCGAGGTCTGCGCCACCTGGGCGATCATGTTCCGGTAATCAGATAATTCCGTGGCGGCTCGTTTCACATCCGTGACGCGCCAGAACAGAATTGAATCCATCGTCACCGAAACCGCATCGGCGGTGAGCGTATCCTCGGCGGAGATGCGCGTGCTCTGCCGGCGTGTATCCACCACGGTATAAACGATCTCAATCGCCGGGATCAGTAAATACAGCCCCGGCCCGCGCACCCCGGCAAAACGCCCCAGCCGCAGCACCACCGCGCGCTCCCACTCCGCCGCCGTGCGCAGGGTAAGCGCCAGCAGGACCCCGACGAAAATGACAATTCCGCCAATTTCATGAACCGGCAGCGCATAGCTGATCGCGGCCCCCACGAGAATGACAAGCACGGCGATGACGGTGACGGCACTGTTCATGTCAGACTCCTGTTACCGGAACCAGGATAGCAGAAACCCCGCCTGCCCGCGACTCGGCGCCAGTGCTACCTTGGCCGCATGGATATGCCCGAACTGCTCACCGCCCTTTCCCTTGCCGCGGCTTTTGGCGCGCTGGTCTTTGCCCTGCTCTCCTGGCGCGCGGCACAGGCCGCCCCCCAGCGGCTGAAGCTGGAGCTGGAGAAGATCCTCACCGGCAACCGGGCGGAGGCGGAGTTCACCCGCAACGCGCTGGGTGCCATGGAAGGGCGGCTGGCCAGCGCCATCCAGACCGGCACGACGGACGCGCTGGCGAAATCCTTCGAGCAGATTGCCGCCGCCACCCAGAACGTAGCCGCCACCGTGGATGGCTTGCGCCGCCAGGCCGCCGAGGATGCGCAGAAAACCCTGCTGCTCCTGGAAACAAGGCTCACCACCATCCAGACCAGCGTGAACGAGAAGCTGCACGAGGCGGTGGAGCAGCAGATGACCGCCTCCTTCGCCCGGGTGCTGGAGCAATTCGCCCAGGTGCAGCAGGCGATGGGGGAGGTGCAATCCGCCGCCAAGCAGGTGGGGGATCTGAAGCGCCTGTTCTCCAACGTGAAGACACGCGGCGGCTGGGGCGAGGCGCAACTCGCCGCCATGCTGGAGCAGATTCTGCCCCCCGGCGCCTACCAGCCGAATTTCGCGCTGAAGGATACCTCGCGCGAGCGGGTGGATTTCGCGCTGCGCATGCCCTCCCGCGAGCTCGTCTGGCTGCCGATCGACGCGAAATTCCCAACCGAGGATTATGACCGGCTGCTGCTGGCCGCCGATGCCGCCGATGCCGATGCCGAGCGCGTGGCGCGGGACGGGCTGGCCGCCCGCGTGCGCGGCGAGGCACGGAAGATAAGGGAAAAATATATCTGCCCGCCGGAAACCGTGGATTTCGCGGTGCTCTATCTGCCGAGCGACGGGCTGTTCGCCGAGGTGGCGCGCACGCCTGGGCTGATCGAGGATGTGCGGGCGCGCGAACATGTCATCATCCTCGGCCCCTCCCTGCTGCCTGCCCTGCTACAGACCATCCATCTCGGCCATGTGACCCTGGATCTGGAAAAGCGCGCGGGCGAGATCGGCCAAATTCTCGGCGCCACCAAGACCGAGATGGTGAAGATGGACGATGCTCTGGCGAAGCTGGCGCAGAATGCCAGCACGATGAGCAATAACATCGAACGGGTGCGCACCCGTACCCGCGCGATGGGCCGGGTGCTGAAAACCGTGGAGGTGGTGGAAGCCGGCGCGGCACAGGCGCTGCTGGGGCTGGCGGACGAAACCGAGGATTGATCCCGCCCCCGCCCTTGCGCCAAGCTGGGGCCATGACAATGCAATTCTCCGCCATCACCGCCCCCACCCCAACCCGCGACAGCCTGGCCGCACTTTATGCGGCACTGAACGCCAGGCTGGACACGGGCGACATCCAGGGTGCCGTGGCGGCGTGGGAGACGGCGCGGCGCGGCCTGGAGGATTGGAGTGCGCTGACCCATCTGCGCTTCGAACAAGACACACAGGACGAAACCCGCAAAGCCGCGCTGGATTACCGGGACGAGCTTTCCCCCACCATCACCAATTTCGAGACCGCCTTCAAAACCCGCCTGCTCGCGCATCCTGACCGCGCCGCGGTGGAAGCTGCCGCGGGGGCCCATGCGCGGGCGCTGTGGGAGACGGACATCACCACCTTCTCTCCCGAAATCGAGAGTGATTTGCAGGAGGAATCAAAACTGCAATCGCGCTATGTGGCGCTGCTCGCCTCGGCGAAAATCGAGATCGGCGGCAAGATTGTCAATCTCTCCGGCCTCGCCCCTTATCAGCAAAGCCCGGACCGCGAGATCCGCCACCAGGCCGAGCAGGCGCGGTGGAATTTTTTCAGCACCAATGCCGAAGCGTTCGATGAAATCTATGATTCGCTGGTAAAGCTGCGCACCGGCATGGCGCGCAAGCTGGGGTTTGAGAGTTTCACGGGGCTTGGCTACCGCCGCATGCGCCGGGTGGATTATTCCGCCGCCGATGTTGCCGCCTATCGCGAGCAGGTGCGGATGCATGTCACCCCCCTGGTGCAGCGCTTTTACGGGCAGCGCCGCGCGCAGGAAGGCTGGGACAAGCTGTTCGTCTGGGACGAGCCGATGGTGGACCCGCGCGGCAATGTGGAGCCGGCGGGCGATGAAGGTTTCCTGCGCGCCCAGGCGCAGAGCATGTTCGAGGCGATGAATGGCGATCTCGCCGCCTTCTACCGGCAGATGAACGAGAACGGGTTTCTGGACCTCGATAACCGCCCCGCGAAAGCGCCGGGCGGGTTCTGCACCTCCTTCCCCGGTGCGGGCATGCCCTTCATCTTCGCCAATTTCAACGGCACGCATCACGATATCGACGTGTTCACGCATGAGATGGGACACGCCTTCCAGAATTACCGCTCCCGCGCGCAACCCAGCTTCGATTATCTCTGGCCGACCTACGAATCCGCCGAAATCCACTCGATGAGCCTGGAGCATCTCGCCTACCCGCACATCGCCTTCATGGTGGGAGAAGAGAATGCGGCGCGCTACCGGCGCATGCATCTCATCCAGTCCATCGCGTTTCTGCCTTATGGCGTCTGCGTCGATCATTTCCAGCATGAGGTCTATGCACACCCGGACGCCACGCCCGCCGAACGCCATGCGATGTGGAAAAAGCTGGAATCACTTTATATGCCCTGGCGGAATTGGGGCGATCTCACCTACCCCGCGCAAGGCGGGCGCTGGCAGGCGCAGGGCCATATCTACGGCTCGCCCTTCTATTATATCGATTACACGCTGGCCGAATGTTGCGCGCTGCAATTCTGGGTGAAATCGCGCGCGGATTACGCGACGGCGCTGCAGGATTACGTGACTTTGTGCGGGCTGGGTGGTTCAAAACCCTTTCTTGGCCTCGTGCAATCGGCTGGGCTTATTTCACCGTTCCAGCCCGGCGCGCTGGAAGCCGCGGTGAAGGCGGCGGAGGCCGTGCTGGGGCTTTAACCTTGTCACACGGCAGAGTTTGGCTCAGAACATTCGCCATGCAGCGCCGCCTCCTGCTCCTCAGCCCCCTTGCCCTGGCCGCGTGCCATCATGATCTCTCCCCGCAGGATGTAAGCGTCCGCGGGCTGGTTCCACCGCTTGCCTTCACCATGAACGATGTGGAAACCGGCAAACAGGTAACGGAGTCGGATTTCCGGGGCTCGGTCGTGCTGCTCTATTTCGGCTACACCAATTGCCCGGATGTCTGCCCCACCACGCTCTACAACATGCAGCGCATCCAGAAGGCCATGGGTTCATCGGCGGATAAGGTGAAAATCCTGTTCGTCACCGTGGACCCGGACCGCGACACGCCGCCCGTGCTATCTCAATATGCCGCCCTGTTCGGCAATAACGTGACCGGGCTGCGCGGCACGCCGGACCAGCTTTACAGCCTGGCGCTGCGCTACCGGGTGGTGTTCTCGGTGGTGAAGCAGCCGGTCTATACCGTCACCCATTCGGCGGCGGTGTATGTGTTCAATGGCAAGGGCGCGCCGGAATTCATCATCGCCGGGCTGGACACGGTGAAGCCGGACATAGGCGGCATTGCGCGGGATTTGCGCGATGTCGCGGGCGAATGACACATTCCGCGTGTTCCCGCGTCAAGCACAAGCCGCCTTGCCCCTGCTAGGCTGAAGCCATGACATATTCCGGCGATCAGGCGAAAGACTGGCGTGGCATCAGCCTGTGGATGGCGGGGGTGGATGATCCGCTCATTCCGCGCCCGGCCCTGGCGGGAGATATCACCACCGACATCGCCATCATCGGCGCGGGCTATACCGGGCTCTGGACGGCCTATTACCTGAAAACCCGCGCACCGGCGCTGAACATCGCGGTGCTGGAGGCCGAGATTGCCGGTTTCGGCGCCTCCGGGCGCAATGGCGGCTGGGTGATGGGGGCGATCCTGGGGGAGGACCGGATTGTCGGCCATATGCCAGAGCCCCGCAGGCGCGAAAGCTGGAACCTGCTGCAGGCCATCCCGGACGAGGTGGGCCGCGTAACCCAGGAAGAAGGCATCGCCTGTGATTTCCGCAAGGGCGGCACGCTCTATTGCGCCGCGCGCTACCCGGAACAGGAGCGCAGGCTGCGCGGCTGGCTGAAGGAGATGCACGCAGAGGAAGGGCTGAGCGAGGACGATGCGCGCTGGCTCACCCCCGCCGAGCTGACGCAGGAGCTCCGGATTCCCGGCGCGCTGGGTGCCGTCTACACCCCGCATTGCGCCACCATCCAGCCCGCCAGTCTGGTGCGCGGCCTGGTCGCAACGGTGGAACGGCTGGGGGTGAGGATTTACGAGAAAAGCCCGGTGACGCAGTGGCAACCTGGCGAAATCCGCACCGCCCACGGGACGGTGAAGGCCGATTGGGTGGTGCCCGCCGTGGAGGGCTATGCCGCCAGCCTGCCGCCCCTGAATGAACATAGATTGGGCGATTACCAGCTGCCGGTGCAAAGCCTGCTCATCGCCACCGAGCCGCTGCCCGAGGATGTCTGGGCCGGGATCGGCCTCGCGCGCGGGCAGAGCTTCAGCGAATTCAGCCGCCAGGTGACATACGGCCAGCGCACGGCCGATAACCGCCTCGCCTTCGGGGCGCGCGGCGGCTACCAGTTCGGCGGCAAACTGCGCGCGGATTTCACCCTCTCTGAGGCGGAGGAAGGCTTGCGCCGCTACCTGATGGGCGAGGTTTTCCCGCAGCTCAAGGGCGCCAAAATCACCCATCGCTGGGGTGGCAATCTCGGCATGTCCCGCCGGTTCCATCCGCATATGCTGCTGGATGCCAAGAACCGCATCGCCGTTGCCGGGGGCTATGGCGGGGAGGGCGTGGGCGCCTCCAATCTCGGCGGGCGCACCCTGGCGGACCTCATCCTCGGGCGGGAAAGCGTGGAAACCAGCCAGCCCTGGGTGATCAAGGATAAAACCATGCGCCAGGCCCTGCGCCGGTGGGAGCCAGAGCCCCTGCGCTGGCTAGGCTACAACGCCATCATCTCCAGCTTCGTGCATGAGGACAAAGTTCTGGCCAATCCCCACAGCGCGCCCTGGCGGCGGCGCTTGGCCCAAGCCCTGGCCGAGCGCATGGAAGGGCTGATGCACGGCTGAAGCGCCCGGCGCGCGATTTTTCAATCAGGAAGGTTCCTTATGAGCATCACCCATCTGCAAGACAGCCTCACCGCCGATCTGGGCGCCGCCGCCCCCGTAGCCGTGCCCTTGGGCGAGCCCGTGGCCCAGGTTTCCAGCGCCGAGATCGAGCGGGAGGATCAGGTGGAAACCGGCATCTGGGAATGCACGCCCGGGCGCTGGCGCCGGCAGATCACCGACCAGGAATTCTGCCATTTCATCGCCGGGCGCGGCAGCTTCACGCCCGATGGCGGAGAGACGATCCGCTTCAAGGCGGGCGATGCCTTTTTGCTGCCCGCCAACAGCTTCGGCACCTGGGAGATCGAGGAAACCACGCGCAAGACCTATGTGCTGATCAAGCGCTGATATGGAAAAGGCCCCTTCCGGGGCCTTTTTTCAGCTCCGGTAGGAGCCGTTGATATCGATGTAGCCGTGGGTGAGATCGCAGGTCCAGACCGTGGCATGGCCCTCGCCCAGCCCGATATCCACCGTAAGCTCGATTTCCCGGCCCTTCATATGCTTCACCACCGGGGTCTCGTTATAGCCCGGCACCACGCCGCCGGCCTGCGCCATCCACACGCCGCCCACGGCCACGCCAAGCTTGTCCCTGTCCGCCGGCTCGCCCGCCTTGCCCACGGCCATCACGATCCGGCCCCAATTCGCATCCTCCCCGGCAATGGCGGTTTTCACCAGCGGCGAGTTGGCGATGGCCATGCCGATGCGCTTGGCCGAGGCATGGCTCACCGCACCCTCGACATGGATGGTGACGAGCTTCTGCGCCCCCTCGCCATCGCGCACCACCATCATCGCCAGATCATGCAGCACCTCGTGCAGCGCCCGGCGGAAATCGGCCAGCGCGGCGGGGTCGTCGGTCGGCTTGTTGCCCGCCTGGCCGGTGGCGAAGAGCAGCACCGTATCGGAGGTCGAGGTATCGGAATCGATGGTGATGCAGTTGAACGTGCTCTCCACGCTCTTGGCCAGCATCGCCTGCAAGGCGGGGGCGGGAATCGCCGCGTCGGTAAAGATGAAGCTCAGCATCGTCGCCATGTCCGGCGCGATCATGCCCGAGCCCTTGGCGATGCCGTTGATCCGCACCTCCGCCCCGCCCAGCTTGGCGATGCGGGTGGCCCCCTTGGGGAAGGTGTCGGTGGTCATGATCGCGCTGGCGGCCTCGGCGAAGCGGTCGGCCTGCAAGCCGGCCTTCAGCCCATCCATCACCGCGACGATTTTTTCCGCCGGCAGCGGTTCGCCGATCACGCCGGTCGAGGCCAGAAAAATCTGGCCCGGCGCGGCGCCCAGCGTGGCGGCGGCGGCATTTGCCGTCGCCTCCACCGCGCGCATGCCGGCCACGCCGTTGAACACGTTGGCATTGCCCGCATTCACCACCAGCCCGCGCGCCAGCCCGCCGGGCAGCACTTCCCGGCACCAGGAGACGGGCGCGCCAGGGCACAGGTTTTTGGTGAACACCCCGGCAACGCTGGTGCCTTCGGCAAATTCGGCCAGCAGCACGTCCGTCCGCCCTTTATAGCGGATCCCGGCCGCCGCCGCCGCCAATCGCACACCGGCGATGGGCGGCAGCTCGGGCAAGGGCAGCGCCAGGGGCGAGACGGGAAGCTGGCCGGCCATGGGTTTACTGTCCGCTGCTGCTGCCAGCGGCAGGGGCGGAAGGTGCCGCCTGCTGCGGCACCGGCTTGCCGTCCGCGCCGAAGACCTGGATCTTCACCTGGCTGCGCACCTGGTCCAGCGTGGTCTGCACGGCCTGGTCCGTCAGCTTCTGGCGGATCTGCTGCTGCACATCGGCCAGGGCCGGGGTCGGCGCGGTGCGCTCACCCTCGTTCAGGATCACATGCCAGCCGAACTGGGTCTGCACCGGGGTCTTGGTATATTCGCCCTTCTTCAAGGCGAAGGCGGCATCGGCAAACGGCGCCACCATCTCATCCTTGGAGAACCAGCCCAGCTCACCGCCATTCTTGGCACCGGGGTCGATGCTGTATTTCTCCGCCAGCTTGGCGAAATCGGCGCCCTTGTTGAGCTGGTTGATGATGTCCTGCGCCTGCGCCTGGGAGGAAACCAGGATGTGGCGGGCATCCACCTGCTCGGGGCCGGGCTTGTTGGCATAGTCGCGGTTATAGGCGGCCTGCACGGCGGTGTCGGTCACCTGCGCGGCCACGGCCTGCTGCACATAAGCGTTCTCAAGCTGGATATTGGCGGCGGCCTCCATGCGGGCGGCCACGTCCGGGTTCTTCTCCAGCCCGTCCTTCTTCGCGGCGATCAACAGAGCCTTGCGGTCAACTTCCTGGTTCACCAGCATCGGCAGAAGCTGCTCGGGCGGCAGCTGCTGGGCCTGCGGCGGCAGGTTCTGCGCATCGGCTTGGATCTCGCTCATATGGATCTGGATATTATTGACCGTGGCAACCACCGGGTCGGAATCCGCCGGGGCGGCGGCCGTGGTGGAAGCCGGGGCAGACTGGGCGAAAGCAGCCGGTGCAGCCATGGCCAGCGAGAGGGCCAGGGCGGAAAGCGTGGACAAATGACGCATCTGTCGAACCTTATTTTGATATGCGGCTCCTATGGGCCAAAGCCTAGCGGCGGGCAAGACTTGGCCAGCCGCCCGCCGCCATTGTATGCCGCGCACATGATCGTCCGCCCGCGCCACACCAGCCTTGACCTGCTTTTCGCCCTGCGCGGCTCCGTATTGCCCGTGGTGGCGCCCAAACTGGTCGTGGTGCTGCTCATCTCCGGCCTCGCGGTCTGGCTGCACCATGCCTGGCCGGGGCGCTTCGGGGTGCAGAACGCCACCCCCTTCACCCTGCTGGGCCTTGGCCTGCCCATCTTCCTCGGCTTCAGAAACAATGCCTGCTACAACCGCTGGTGGGAGGGCCGGCAGCAATGGGGCGCGCTCATCTGCGTCTCGCGCGACATATTGCGGGATATCACCGCCCTGCTGCCGGAGGAGCACATGTTGCGCCGCCGCGCCGCGCACCGCGTGGGGGCCTTTGCCCATGCGCTGCGCAACCAGCTTCGCGGCGAGGGCGATGATCCCCCGCGCGATGTTCCGCCCGCCGGCGGCCGGGCCCCGCAGCTCCAGAACCCGCCCGGCGGCCTGCTGGCCGGGCTGGCCGCGGAATTCGCGGCGGAGATGCGCGCCGGGCGGATCTCGGACATCACCTACCGCCTCTTCGCGGACCATCTGGCGGCGATGACCGGCATCCAGGCGGCCTGCGAGCGGCTGCGCAACACCCCCATGCCCTTCGCCTACGCGCTGATGCTGCACCGGACGGTGTGGCTGTTCTGCATCCTGCTGCCCTTTGGCATGGTGGATACGCTGGGGGCGGCCACGCCGGTGCTCACCTGTGTGCTGGCCTATGCCTTCCTGGGGCTGGACGCGCTGGGCGAGCAGCTGGAGACACCTTTCTCCACCGCCCCCAACGGGCTGCCGCTGGATGCGATGGTCCGCACCATCGAGATCGCCGTGGCCGAGGCGCTGGGCGACCCGGCGCCGCAGCCGCTACAGCCGAAGAATTTCGTCCTGCTCTGAAATTTCCGCAAATCCCGCCGGGCCGGACCTGATGCAAGGTTTCGCGGCGGTCATTTGACCCTGCCTGCCCCTGCTACTATGTCAGCTCGCAGTCTCTTACTGTAAGTGCGGATTTCGCCACCATCATGTTGTCCAGCCTCGCCCGTGCCGTTTTCGGCTCCAGCAACGAACGTACCCTGAAGGGCTTCAAACGCCGGGTCGGCGCCATCAATGCGCTGGAACCGCAGATGGCGGCGCTGGACGATGCGGCACTGGCCGCCAAAACCCAGGCGTTCAAGGCGCGCCTGGCCGAGGGCGAGAGCCTGGATGATTTGCTGGAGGAAGCCTTCGCCGTGGTGCGCGAGGCCTCCCGCCGCGTGCTCGGCATGCGCCATTTCGATGTGCAGCTCATCGGCGGCATGGTGCTGCATGAAGGCCGTATCGCCGAGATGAAGACCGGCGAGGGCAAGACACTGGTGGCGACGCTGGCCGTGTATCTCAACGCGCTGAACGGCAAGGGCGTGCATGTCGTCACCGTGAACGACTATCTGGCCAGGCGCGACGCCGAGCAGATGGGCCAGCTTTACGGCTTCCTCGGCCTTTCCACCGGCGTGATCATCCCCGCCGTGGAGGAACCCGCCCGCCGCGCCGCCTACGCGGCCGACATCACCTACGGCACCAACAACGAATTCGGCTTCGATTATCTGCGCGACAACATGAAGTACCGGCTGGAGGACATGGTCCAGCGGCCCTTCAGCTTCGCCATCGTCGACGAGGTGGACAGCATCCTCATCGACGAAGCCCGCACCCCGCTGATCATCTCCGGCCCGTCCGACGAACCGACCAGCCTCTACGCCCAGGTGGATAAGGTGGTGGAAGCCTTCCTGGCGAAAGGCCAGTTCGGCGAGGACGGCAAGCATGAATATTACGAGAAGGACGAAAAAGCCCGCACGGTGAACATGACCGAGCTGGGGGCCGAGATGGTGGAAGGCATGCTCCAGGCCACCGGGCTGCTGACCGGCGGGCTGTACGACCGCACCAACGTGCCCCTGGTGCACCATGTGCAGCAATCGCTGCGCGCCCGCACATTGTTCTCCCGCGACGTGGATTACATCGTCCGCGACGGCAGGATCATCATCATCGACGAATTCACCGGCCGCATGCTGGAAGGCCGCCGCTATTCCGATGGCCTGCACCAGGCGCTGGAAGCCAAGGAGAAGGTGGAGGTTCAGCAGGAAAACCAGACCCTGGCCTCCATCACCTTCCAGAATTATTTCCGCCTCTACCCCAAGCTGGCCGGCATGACCGGCACGGCGATGACCGAGGCCGACGAGTTCGAGCAGATCTACAAGCTCACCGTCGTCGAGATCCCCACCAACGTGCCGGTGGCGCGTGATGACCAGGATGACGAGGTTTACCGCTCCGCCATGGAGAAATACGAGGCGGTGGCCAAGCTGATCGAGGAATGCCGCGGCCGCGGCCAGCCCGTGCTGGTGGGCACCACGAGCATCGAGAAAAGCGAGATCATCTCCGCCCTGCTCAACCGCAAGGGCATCCAGCACAGCGTGCTGAACGCCCGCTTCCATGAGCAGGAAGCCAAGATCGTCGCCCAGGCCGGGGCACCCGGGGCGATCACCATCGCCACCAACATGGCCGGGCGCGGCACGGATATTAAGCTGGGCGGCAATTACGAAATGCGCCTGGCGCTGGAGCCGGGCACCGACCCCGTGGCGCTGAAGGCCGAGATCGACGCCCACCACGACCTGGTGAAGGCCGCCGGCGGGTTGTTCGTCATCGGCACCGAGCGCCATGAGAGCCGGCGCATCGACAACCAGCTGCGCGGCCGCTCCGGCCGCCAGGGCGACCCTGGCGCGTCGCGCTTCTTCCTGTCCCTGGAAGACGACCTCATGCGCATCTTCGGCTCCGACCGGATGGGCGGCATGCTGCAGCGCCTGGGGCTGAAGGATGGTGAGGCCATCATCCATCCCTGGATCAACAAGGCGTTGGAGAAGGCGCAGAAGAAGGTCGAAATCCGCAATTTCGACATGCGCAAGAACGTGTTGAAGTACGACGACGTGATGAACGACCAGCGCAAGGAGGTTTATGCCCAGCGCCGTGAGTTCATGAGCACGGACAGCGTCGCGGATGTCGTCACCGAGATGCGTGAGGACGTGATTGCCGCGATGGTGGAAAACCGCGTGCCGGAGAAAGCCTTCGCCGAGCAATGGCAAACCGCCGAGCTGGCCGCCGATGTGAAGCGCGTGCTCGCCCTCGACCTGCCGATCGAGGATTGGGCGACGGAGGAAGGCATCGACGAGGTGCATCTGCGCGAGCGCATTCTGCAGGCGGCAACGGATGCGACAGCGGCCAAGGCCGCGCAGTTCGGCGAGGCGCTGACCGCCTATATCGAGAAATCCGTGCTGCTGCAGACGCTGGATACCGTCTGGAAGGAGCATCTGCTGGCGCTGGATTATCTGCGCCAGGGCATCGGCCTGCGCGGCTATGGCCAGCGTGACCCGCTGAACGAATATAAGCGCGAGGCGTTCTCGATGTTCTCCGCGATGCTGGACGATCTGAAGGAGCGCGTGACCGTGGCGATGGCGCATGTGACAGTGCAGCCCCCTGCCGAACCTGCCCCCGCGCCGATGGTGGAATCCCACCCCGAACCCGGCGCCATGCAAGGCGGCCTGGCGCTGGCGGAGCCGGTGATCCGCAACACGGATGCCGCCCTGCCCGCCTTCGGCGAAGCCCAGGTAGACCCGGCACGGCCGGAAACCTGGGGCGCCACCCCGCGCAACGCCCCTTGCCCCTGCGGCTCGGGCAAGAAGTTCAAACACTGCCACGGCAAGGTCTAAAGCATAGTTAAATCAATAACTTAATTAGGTTGAATGACCCTGTTTTAGGCTAGACACGGGCTAGTTTCAAGAAAGCGGACGTTCCGATCGCTGGAAGGTTCTGGAGGCACCTCGTCGGCTTGCGCCCCCCTTATTGCCGTTCCCTTGGGCTGGGAGCCTCCCCAAAAGTAGCCACTCGGGCAACCCCGGTTTGGCGGGCAACGCGAGGAGGCGCAGCGCCCATATCGGTCACCAGACTGGCGATATGGTGATCCCGGAAACCGACATTCACCACGGCTCGCCGCCGACGCCGGCGCGATGGCCGCTGCGATGGCTGATGCCCGGCTGAACAACACGACAAATGCCAGCAAGGCCAACGCCGCTCTGCCAATAGCAAAAGCTGCGGGCGAAGCCGTAACCGGCTCCACCTTCGGCTTCACCGCCGGCGCTACCGGCACTTCCTTTACCTTATCCGCGAGTATCGGCTCAACAAGTACCAGTGGCGGCACTACGACCAGCTCGGTCACCTATACCGCGACGGCCACTGCTCCCCGCCAGGCTTTTTTTGGCGGCGTAAAAGGGCTCGGCCTTTCAGGAATAAGCGTCGGCTCGCAAACGGCGGTCGCTGAATCCTCCACCACAAGCACCACCACGTCCACCGGCGGCGGCTGCCTCGTCACACTAGGCACCAGCGGCACGGATATCGGCGTCACCGGCGGTGCCAAGATCATCAGCAACAGCTGCGGCATTGTCTCCGACTCCACCACCGCCTGCGGAGGTTCCAGCAAGAGCGTCACAGGTTCTATCGCGCTCAACCCCTGCGGCCAGATCCAAACCTCGCCCATCAATATGGCTAGCGGGGCGACAGATGTTTACGGCGATGGCCAAGGCGGCTCCACAGCTACCGGCCCCAACGGCACGGGCACTCCAACCTACAGCTCCGGCGGCGAGAGTGACCCTTATTCCGCTCTGGCAAGCGCCGGTCTGCCGGAATGGCCGATCATGCCCACCGCGCCAACTGTGCCGTACACATTTAGCGCCAGGAATACATCGCCCTGCGGGCTGAGCAGTTCCTCGTCCTCTTCGACCGTCATCCTGGCACCATGCAACTACCCTAATGGCATCTCATATGGCGGTGGCGGCTCGCTTGAGCTCACCTCCGGCAATAACAGCACAACCTATGGTTCGACCTATACGGTGGCCGGGGGCATTGATTACACCTCCGGGCTGAGCAGCTCCACCGCCGGCAAGCTGGACGATTTCACTTACACCTCGCCCAGCACTTTTATTCCGATAACGATTTATTCTACCGGAACGTTGAGCAAGAAAGGCGCTGTGAACGACTATGCCCTGAAGTTCGAGGATGCCTCTGCCTCCGCCGGCCCCACCTCCTCGGGCTCTACCAGTCCCGGCAACATCTATTATCTGAATGGCGGCATGGAGGTTGACAGTACCGGCCCGACCCTGACCATGGGCCAGAGCGTGATGTTGGCAAACGCCTATTCCGGCAACACCACGACCGGCTCCTCTCCTAGCTCCGGCGCCATGTACCTGCAGGACGGCAACACAACCTTCACCGGCGGCACATATTTCTTCGATGGCGGACTGAATATTGGCGGCAGTGCAACCGTCACCTTTGGGCCTGGCATCTATTATATCCGCAACGGTGAGCTGTTTATCGGCAACGGCGCGCATGTTTACGGCAGCTGCAATTTGTGTCGCGAATGTCCCATTTTATGTGTCAAATATGTGCGACAATACGTGTTCCACCTGATCGTCGGCAGCTCTGACCGACAGTCTGAAGTTACGGGAGGTAGAGTATGCAAAATCTTGAGCCTACTCCAGATAATGAAGGGGACCAAAATGTGCGAGACACCGCCGGTGATCAATCCAGCCATCGAGCGCAGCATGGCGTCGGATTTTGGGGGACCTTAGATCGTACGACTGTCATAACAATCATTGGAATCATAATATCCGCTGTGATCGGCATCGGCACATTTTACATGGCGTTGATACAAGCTCATTCAAACCGGGCTTGGGTGACTGTTACACTTGACTATCAAAATGCTGCCTTATCCTGGACGGGCGATGGTGCGGTAATGGGACTTACCTTAATCGCAAAGAATATTGGTGACTCGCCTGCCTCAGACGTCGTTCTTAGCTCAAATTTGATTTTCAATGACATCGATTTTCAGGATAACAATTCCCTCATTCAATTTTGTCAGAGCAATTTGGATGAAATTGGAAATGAAATGGAACGGGATGAAAGCGAAACTAAACAAACGGACGCAGCCGCCTCCAGTATCGACATTTCTAACGGAGAATCACAACTCGCAGATTCTTTCGGCACTCCAGTTCGGAACGTTCACGATGTGCCAACTAAATTGGTTATCTGCGCAAGATATAAGATCCAATACGACCAAAGTTGGCATTATTCGATATCGGCTTATAATGTGGATCAGTATGATCCTACCCTTCCTGGCGGGGATTACAATTTCCCGCAGGTCGGCGTGAACAGTGATGATGGTCAGCATTTTCTCGGTATTAAGAAATTGGCCTATTTTCAAAACTGATCTGATATTTTGCATGAGGCCAGTCATCCGAACGCCTTGAGTGAATAATATCGACGGATAAGCACGCTCGTAAAGAACGGAGGACCTATCTTTTGCGTTCACGGGGAAAATGCTGCTATGCGACACGACTTTATTCAATTCAACAGCTGGCTGTATCGATAGTATTCGTCAATCATGCTAAGGCTGGCGAGCGCCTAACCGCTCAAACGGTACAGAACCGGTTAAGCGTGTGCTTTGGCTCGTCATTTCCCCAAAAGCAGACGGTCTCGTTCGGGCCGTAGAACGAACCCGCTGCGCGGGATTGGTGCTTGCGGTTAGGGCGCCACATGAGTTCCCAGACCATGGTTTTTGTTGAGCGCTTGAGCGTGACGGCCTGAGGATACCGGCTTCTTTCATCGCAAAGGAGCCAGCCGTGACCAAGCCAAATTCTCCACCAGCATCGGATGATCTGCGCCAGCGGATGATCGAGGACATGAACGTACGCGGGTTTAGCGCCAAGACCCAGCACGATTACCTGCGCATAGTTTCCCGTTTTGCCGTCTTCCTGGGCCACTCCCCCGGCTTGGCCACCACCGAGGATGTTCGCCAGTTCCAGGTCACCCAACGCGAGGCGGGGATGGCGGCACCCGCCATGAACAGCCACGTCGCGGCGTTGCGGTTCTTTTTCAACACCACCCTCGATCGCCCGGATCTAGCCCGCAAGCTGGTCCGGGTGACATACCCACGCCGGTTGCCCGTCGTTCTGAGCCCTGACGAGGTCGCCCGCCTGCTGGCCGCCACCACCTGCCTCAAGCACCGCGCTGCCTTGTCCGTGGCCTATGGTGCCGGATTGCGCGTGGCTGAGGTGGTCGCGCTGAAGGTCACCGACATCGATAGCCAGCGGATGCTGATCCGGGTCGAGCGCGGCAAGGGCGGACGGGATCGCAATGCCATGCTCTCGCCCGACCTGCTGGCCCTGTTGCGCACCTGGTGGCAAGAGGCGCGGCGCCAAGGGGTCATGCCAGCAGACGGCTGGCTGTTTCCCGGGCAAACCAGCGACAAGCCGATCTGTACCCGGCAATTGGGCCGGGTCGTCGAAGAGGCGGCCAAGGCCGCGCAGATCAACAAGCCGGTCAGCCCGCACACGTTGCGGCACAGCTTCGCCACGCATCTGCTCGAGGACGGCGTCAATATCCGCGTCATCCAGGTGCTGCTCGGCCACGCCAAGCTTGAGAACACCGCGCTCTACACCAAGGTGGCAACGCGGACAGTGCGGGCCGTTACGTCTCCACTTGATAAGGTGATGGTGCTGATGGAGACGAAGGCGGCGCCTGGCCCCTGAGCGGGCCGTGCGCGCCTCACTGGAGGTCGCCGACATCTTCCGTGCTGAAGGCCCAGGTTACCGCGCCGCCCAGGCCGCACATCTGAGCCGGGACCAGCTCCGGGTCATGTCGGCGATTGAGCGCTGTCGTACCGCTGCCCTGGGCGGCCATGTCGAGGGCTGCGCGGACTGCGGCCATCAGCGCGTCGCCTATAATAGCTGCCGCAACCGGCATTGCCCCAAATGCCAGGGGGCGGCGGCGCGCGCCTGGCTGGCCGAACGCAAGGCCGATCTGTTGCCGGTTGGCTATTTCCATGTCATGTTTTCGGTGCCCGCCGAGATCGCCGCCATCGCCTGGTCCAACAAGGCGCCGGTTTATGACCTGCTGTTCCGCGCCGCCGCCGAGACCATGCTGACCATCGCCGCCGACCGCCGGCATCTGGGCGCACGTATCGGCATCACCGCCGTGCTGCATACATGGGGCTCGGCGCTCACGCATCACCCGCACATCCACATGATCCTGCCGGGTGGCGGTCTCGCGCGCGATGGCCAATGCTGGATCGCCTCACGTGCGGACTTCCTGCTGCCGGTGCGGGTGCTCTCCAGGCTGTTCCGCCGCCTGTTCCTGACCGGGTTGTTGGCGCTTCATGCCAGCGGGCACCTACGCTTCTTCGGCGAGACGCTGGGGTTGGCTGATCAGCGCGCCTTCCAGCATTACCTCGCGCCGCTGCGCCACAAGAACTGGGTCGTCTATGCCAAGCCGCCCTTCGCCGGGCCGGAAGCGGTATTGGCTTATCTTGCCCGCTACACCCACCGGGTCACCATCTCCAACCGCCGGCTGATCGCCATGAATGAGGCCGGCATCACCTTCCGCTACAAGGATTATCGGCAAGATGGTGCGGCGCGCTATCAGACCATGACGCTCGCACCGGCGGAATTCATCCGCCGCTTTCTCCTGCATGTGCTGCCGCGCGGCTTTCACCGCATCCGCCATTACGGGCTGTTCACCAGCGCCACCCGCAAGGCCAACATTGCCCGTATTCGAGAGCTGCTCGCTATGCCGCAACCTCTCCCGCCCGAGGCCGCGACAGAGGAAGCCGCTCCAGAGCCCTGGCGCCGTTGCCCATGCTGTGGTGGGCAGATGGTGATCATCGAAATCCTCGCCCGGACCATTTTCCCCAGAGCGCCGCCGTCAGCAGCCCAATCAACAACCGGAAGATGGATCGCGTGACCCGGCACGCCACACGCCCGCCTCATGCTCCTGCCACTGTGCCAGGGGCGATATCCCAGCTCGTGCTGAAAACCTCATACTCCTTAATCGATACAAAAAACCCTGTTCCAACCAGCAATAGTCCGCAGGCAGAGGATCAAATGCGGACTGTCGAAGCCCTTAAAACAAGGCCAAGTCCAAGCGCGAGAGCCAAGATCAGGGCATCGCACGGCATTCCCCTTCAACTGGAATTGCTTAAATCCCCATAGCATCGCATTTGGACCGCGGGTTCGTTCTTCGGGGACTTTCGTACGCCTGCGGCGCCCGAAACTCTTCACGATTCTGGACGGTCTGGTTTCGGATTAAAAAGCAAAAAAGCGGATATAGCGTAGCTGTCGTCAAGAGGGCGTAGGCTATCTTGCCTCATATTTCCCGCGACTTGGCTTGTCCGTCGCCGGACTCAGCTCTCCTCGGACGACGCGGCAGTTCCGCCGCCTATGACCTCATCCATAGCGGCCTCGATCGGCGTGTTCTTGAAGATTGCCGCATAGCCTTCCTTCAGGTGACGGAGAGCTTCCTCTTTGGTCACTGTGATCTGAAGGCTCTCCTGGAAGAATTTCATTCGTGCTCGGTTCTCCGCAATCACCTGCGCCCAGGTCTTCACCATTACTAGGTGTTTAGTCCCGGCATTTTCTGGAGCGGGTTTAGGATGAATTGTTCTGGTTCTTCTGTCCAGCATTTGCAGATGAATTCATATGGTGTGAGGCCCTTGAGGGTCTTGAGTCTGCGGCCGAAATTATAGGCTGAGACGAAGTCATTGAGATGCTGGGTGAGCTGCTCATGGCTATCGTAATGATAGCGCTTGACGGTGGCTTCCTTGATGGTGCGGTTCATTCGTTCGACCTGGCCGTTGGTCCAGGGATGGTTGGGTTTAGTTAAGCGGTGCTCGATGCCATGGCCTGCGCACGCCCGGTCGAAGGGGTGGCCGCGCCATTGGGCCGTGGGTCCGGTGCGGTTCTTTGGGATATCGGCAAATTGGATGCCGTTATCGGTGAGAATGGTATGTATTTTATAGGGTACAGCCTTGATGAGGTTGTGCAGAAACTCCACTGCAATGAGCGTGTTGGCTTTCTGATGCAACTGAGCGAAGGCGAATTTGCTGGTGCGGTCGATGGCGACAAAAAGGTAGAGCTTGCCCTCGGCCGTCTGGACCTCGGCAATGTCGATGTGAAAGAAGCCGATGGGATAGGATCTGAACCTTTGCCCTGCCGGTTTGTCGCCTGCGACATCTGGTAAGCGGCTGATGCCGTGGCGCTGTAGGCAGCGATGCAATGAAGAACGGCTCAAATGGGGGATGGTTGCCTGCAAGGTGTAGAGGCAGTCATCGAGCGGCAGCAGTGTGTGCCGACGGAAGGCGACGATGATGGCCTCTTCCTCAGCTGAGAGCAACGTGGATTTGGCATCCCTAGGACCGGTTGGCAGGTCGGCAACCGAGCTTCGCTGCTTCCACTTCGCCACGGTCTTCTGGTTGATCCCGTAGCGCGCCGCCAGAACCCTCAGGCTCTCTTGACTATGCTGTATCGCTCGACGGACCGCCGCCGTCGTCGTGGCGCGCGCGTGTAAAACCTGGACCATAGTGCCTCCTTCCAATCAGAAGAAAATATCGCACCAGTAAAATCCGGGATCAAACACCAATATAAGTGAGCGCGTATTGCCTTGGACGATTGTGCCATTTTGATTGACAGTCAACGGTTCGGGCTGACCTGGCGCCAACGAATTAATAATATCTTGAGTACTTTGAACTCGACCAATAATTGTAGCCTGATTGATTGCTGGACATAATCGTCTGTTCAGAATGAAGCCTCACCGGGCAAGATAGCCCCGTGTTTCCTGGGGTTGGGGAGGGTGGTGGCTGATATTCCGGGTCTTCTGGCGACCCAAATGGCGGGTTGATAAGTGGCTCTTGACGTGCCCCCCTGGAATGTAGCCGCTTTTGTATAGAGTCTGTCTTCCTCGGGACTTCAACGCGCATAGTTCTGCAAATCACCGATGCGGCAACAATTCTTTCTATCGATGCTGAGTCGAAAATTAATATCCCGGTGGTGCAGGAGTAACCAGATAAGACACGCTTCCGCTAACATAGGCCGGCGTGTACCAAGTTGATCCGCACTGGAAATAGGTGGCGGTGCCAACGGTGACCGGAGGCGTATTGCACGGGAGAGTGGAATACGCCGTGGCTGCGGGTTGTGGTGGCGGGGTTGCCGCCGCTGTACCCACTGCCGCACCCACAGCTGCCGCGGTGCCGGCGACGACAGCCGTTGCGGCGAGGGGCGCGCCATAACCATAAGGATACGCCACGGGATACCCTCCGTTGACGTTGACCGTCGTGGACTGGCGGTTACTCTGATTATAGTTGGTTGTGCTGGAAATGCTCGATTGGCGGTTGGCCTGATTGGAACTTGAGGTACTGGAAGCTGTGGATTGCCGGGAGGACTGATTCGAGCTCGCCGTTGACTGCCTGGAGGATTGATTGGAGCCGGCTGTCGATTGGCGGCTCGACTGGCTGCTGCTCCTGCTCTCCTGCCGTTGCCCTTGGTTCTCTGTAGATGTTCCCTGACGGCCTTGCGCGGTCTGTCCCCCCTGTGAACGGCCGCCGCCGGCCGAAAAACTACCGCCACTGGCGGCTCCGTCCCGGGAGAAACCGCCACCGCCGCCGCCGCGGAAGGCAAGCGAGGCCGTGCTTTGAGAGACCAAAACCACACCGGCCAGCATGATCGGCATAACCATCCCGCCAAACGAGCGTTGCGTGATCATTTGTTGTCCCCCTCGTCGCTCGCTGCGGTTGCGCTATTCACCGGAACTATGAACCCTATCGGCTTCGCGCCGGGTGGAGCGTTAAAGATGAAATTCGAAGGCTTTATATCCGGATTGAAATTCCAGTCATTAAGCATGGCAGAGAATTGCGGCTCGCCGGGCGCCTGCTTATAGGTGATCACAACGCGGCGGGGGACAGGGGCACCACCGTGCGCAATCCACACCTGAAAATCTATATCGGAAGCTCTTGCCGCCAGATGATAAACCGGGGTGCCGTCAAGTGTCTCATCGCCAACCAACGTGACTTCCGTAACCCGATTCCGTAATTCCTGTGGCGCCGAAGTCACCAGCAGAACTGACATCGGAATGGGTGTCTCAAGGTCTTTGACAATGTAGTTTATGATTTGATCGACACTGCCGGGCTTTTTCAGACTGCCGTAAAATTCCTGACCTGGCGTAAACATCGTCATCGTCGAGCCGTTAAACAGGATCCGCCTTTCGGAGCTATCGCGATCTTCAAAATCAATACGCAGAGCATCGGGGCGGCTTAGGAGAACGTGGTAAGTTTCACCAAACTCGATCTTTTGCCCGCTAGGCTGAGTGACATCGTAATTGGCGTCTACCGAAAAGGAGAAAGCTTTCGCTTTAGCCAAGTGATCGGCCATATCAATCAGCAGCACCTCGGGTTGCATCGAAGCTGGCGACTCTTGAGTTGTGGCGGGTGTAGGGGCCGGCTGCGCAAGAGCGGGACTGACCAAGACACAATACATGAGCAAAGCATATCTGCTCTTTGCCATGAGGGCCGGAGATAACGGACTTGCCTTTAAGCGTGTGCCGGCATTCATTTTAATTATTGCTAGCATTTGACAGGTCTTCCATAAGGATCTGATGTCAACGTCAAAACGCAATACCAAACATTACACTCTGGCGGCACCAACAATCAGCATAGCCCCCGCCTTGCGTCTTTGATTTACGTCAATAACGTTTCAAGTATTCGCAGCAGGTTTCATGCTACCTATCTTCTGGATGCAATGTTCTGGATCGCCCACTTTCGGCGATGGCGACCCCTTACCGGTTACCAAACTTTTTGATGCCGGCATGAACTACATCAGCACCTTGGCAGCCATCTGCTATCGTAATCAACGCTCCTCTCCGATGGAGCCATAGAGCGTCCCGAGCCACACGCGTTCTAGAACGGCGAAAGCCTCCCTTTCGCTCTTCTTTCGTCCCTGACCAAAGGCACTATTAAGATAGGTCAGATTGAATTGATTCAAAGCGACTGAAATCTCCTTGGCGTTCATCGGGCCAATTAAGCCAGCTTTCTGATCGCGCCTTATCGCCTTTGTGATGCTTTCAACAAGCCCCATCGCGATCTGGTCCCATATTTCACGCAACCGGCCATCCCCACGCGCAGCAACCTCAATCGCATAGATCATCCGGCCATTCTCCGCCCAAACGGATCTTTGCTCTAGCCGCGCTTGATTTGCACCAGGGAGTCCTTAAGCGTTTTCGTGCTGGTCCCGGCATGCGCGCCATCGTCGATGAGCACCTCGCCTCCGGCAAACTTGATTTTGCCGATCGGCGTGACCACGGCGGCAGTGCCGCAGGCAAAGGCCTCGCGCAGTCGGCCATTAACGGCATCCTCACGCCATTGCTGGAAGGAATAGCGTTCCTCGCGCACGGTCATGTCGGCGGCGCTGCTGGTGCCAACCGACGCCGCACTTGGCGCACCAGTGGCTAGCGATGCTGCGGTTCCACCAGTGATGCGTGAAGCACTGAACCTGAAAAGCGGACTGAACGACGGGATTTGCGTACCTGTGGTGATCATTCTGCTCGATCTCGTCATGGGTACAGAGGTTGCCGGTGGTACGGTGAAGCACGTGCTTACGGTGGTCAGCGAGGAAATCGGGATTGGGCTGATGGCAGGGCTAATCTTGAGCCTCGCGGGCACGGTGGTTTTGCGCGTGACCACGTGGCTGGGCTGGACCGCCAAACATTGGCTCCATATTCCGGTTGTCGCCTTGGCGGGCCTCTGTTTTACAGCCGCCCGAGCACTTGGCGGTAGCGGCTTTATTGCGTGCTTTGTGGACGGTCTACTGTTCGGCTATATGCAGCGCGAAGCACGGGATGACCTGCTATCCGGCGCATCTAGCACAGGCGAGGTGTTGGCCCTCTTTATCTGGATGTTGTTTGGCGACCCTGTGCTCGGTAAATTGCTTTACCTGATCGATTGGAGGGCCGTGCTATACGCTGTCCTCAGCTTGACCGTGGCGCGGATGCTGCCTGTATTTCTCTCGCTTGCGAAAAGTAGTTTGAGTGCCTGCGACAAATTCTTCATAGGCTGGTTTGGTCCTCGCGGCCTAGCAAGCATTGTCTTTGCCATCATCGTCTTCGACGCCGGCCTGCCCCGCCGGTAGACCGTGGTGACAGTGGCGGCCTGCACGACCTTGTTCAGTGTTATCGCACATGGCATGACAGCAAACCCAATGATCGCGGCAATGTGGGGTGGCAGCGCCACTCCAAGAGAAGACGATCATCGCCCCTAGGAGCAATCCACGATCTATTAGGATTACTCGACAATCCGGATGAACTAAAGGTTTTCCGCGGGTCAGTATGACATTGTGGGTGGCACAATCCAGATTGAGCTTTTTTGTATCCGCATTTCGAACTCCTCCTCGGCGGCTATCTCATTCAGTGTGTACGATTTTTTGGCGTATAGAGCGTAACAATTCGCGCCAAAATAATCGCCGGGTAGAGCTGACCGACAATCCCTTCGAGATTGGACAAGCTACGGGCGATTGGGTTTACCGGATAAATGTCCCCGTAACCCACGGTTGTTAACGTTGTCACGCTGAAATACATCATTCGGCCATCGACTTCGTCACGTCAAAGTTCACAGGAATTCCAGAAAAAGATCCAGGCGCAAGCCTTGCGATTAGCCTGTACAATGCTGCAAATAAAAGCGCAGAATTCAAATATACGACGACTGCGCCAACGACGCGGAATCCATTCAAGCGGCCTGGTGAAAAGATCGTCTTGCCGACCACCCAGCTAACCGCCAAAATTGAAAGAACGGATCCGACGCTGCTTAAATAGTCTGCCATAGGCGTATCATTTTGAATTCGCACTATGAGGCCGACAGCATACAAAGACGCCGCGGCAACGACGGCAGTCATCGGCTACAATTCCGACGACGCAATGACCACAACGATAACTACGATAATGAATACCGTCGCGGCCAAACCGAAAGGAATGCTGAAGCCAAGGGAGAGCAACGGTCCCAATCCGAAGATCAAGAAGGCTTGAGCAGCCAACAGCAGCATCAAACTCGGTACGCGAAAATGCGTCCGCAACATCTTTATCTGTTCACGCATATTGTGAGCTCCAAGAAAGACACGTTCCCCTCAGAAAACCGCCTGCATCCTGTCACGATATTCCTCAGAGCTTAGGCTACAGAAAGAACATGCCCGGACATTTCCACCAGAAGCAGTGTCAACGTAATGTCGGCTTTTGAGAGCAGAAATATTTGGCTGGGACGACCGATATGGGCGCTAAAACCGACAATTTACGGCAAGAAGAGCGCCGCCAAGCTTAAGGTCATGCACGCCGGTGTCATTTCCACTTTCGAAGCCCATGTACCGGTAGCCCGCCGAAATGTCGGCCCAGCCAGAAACTTGATAGGCGATACCAGTATAGACTTGCCAAGTAAGTGGCAAAGCTCCGGTTCCGACATCGACATAGAACGGCACATAGAAACGACTATTTGGAATGTTAAAGCGGCCCTTTACGCCAAAAATGGCCTCCGGATCGGTGGAGTTGAGGTTGAGACTGTTGTCTCGCGACACGGCGATTATTCTATTGGGCAGGGTTATGTTCTGGGTCAAGGCCAAATTGGTGGTACCGCCCAAATTGAGTATGCGCATGCCAAGCACCCCATCCACATTTCCCCATTCTCCGTGCTGCACCGTATAGCCGCCAGCAAGCGACCACACAGTGGCCGCCAGACGGGTTCCAGTTTCACTTTCCAGTTCGCGAGGGATAAAAATTGGACCTCTACCCGGATTGAAAGAGGAAAAATGCGAGTTGCTCGTTGTCAAACTTGCATTTGCGTAGACCAGGTCAGTAAAGACTGTGAAGCGACCTGAGCGAGCTTCGGCACTGCCAAAAAGCACGAAGTTTAGTTTGGAGAGATAGTCGCCGATACCTGCGCTGATCGTTTGAGTTATGGTGCCACTTCGCGGCGTATTGAAGTTAAGCGTCGTATGAATAGTAGGAAGCCACACATAAGGGGCGACGGCAAAGGTCCAGCCGCCCCTTCCGTCAGTGCTTGGTACCGTGCTCGCAATCTGAGCGCGGGCAGGTTCTGTAGCCGCGAGAAGACCGATCGTTACTGCAGCTGCCGCGAAAATTTTATTGCCCATGGGGAGCTATCCTTTCACAACCGACTGACTTCGAAAGCGTATCCACAAGGATCAGTCTATTCAGATAGTTGTTAGCTTTGGTGTCTAAGGTCCCCAAAAATGATCGGTGCAATATGAAACAAGCTTGTTCCAGCCCGGCCCCTACCGGTCACGCTTCTTTGCCATCTCAAGCATCATGGCTTTGATGGCCTCAGCCGAAAGACTTAACTCACCGAGGTCGAAGACGATCTTCCCGAGCTTGCCGGTAAATGCGAATGGCACCTGGTAATCGGTATCGTCGACCGGCGTGCCGGTATCTGAGCCGATATCGAACGTCTCATCCCAGGCCCATGTGAACGGAAGGGTTTTGGGCAGGGATTTCTGCGCCACCGGTACGCCATCAACCAGCAAGGTGCCGGTTCCTCCGCGCGCGACCGGAAGCCCCTGCGGATCCATCTTCCAATCAAAGACGATTGTGTGTTTGCCGGGCGGCAGTGCGTTGGGGCTCTGCCATTTCGGCCGCTCGATATCGAGAAGGTTGTAGGTAAAAGTGGGTTTGCCATCCTTCAGATACAGCCCATATCCCGCGAAACGCCCGCCATGTGTGACCAGCAAACCATTGGCTCCGCCCTGCGGCACCTCGATCTCCGCAGTGATGCGGTATGAACGGTTGAGGATTTGTGGGGCGACACCGAACTGGTTCGATGTCATCGGCGCCGTGTAGACAAACTGTGTCCGGTCAGACGCCGGACCCGGGCGCTGGGCAGTGAAAACGGGTATTTGGGAATTGTTGAGCGGCAACACTTGGTTGCGGGTGGCTTCGATCAGCCAAAGCTCCTGCATCATGCGCAGCCGGTCGGGTTCCTTAGCGGAAAGGTCGTTCGTCTGCGTCGGGTCTTCAGCGAGGTTGAATAGCTCCCACTGGTACCCGTTCATCACATCGGTCGGCGGACTCCCGTTCACGCCTTCCCAAGGAGTGACCGCCGGAATCGTGTTGGCCATCCAGCCATCGTGATAAATGGCGCGGTTGCCGAATATTTCGAAATATTGGGTCTTTCGCGTTGATGCAGCATTCGCACTGACATGATCCCAGGTGTAGACCATGCTCACCCCATCATAGGGGCGCTGGTCGGTCCCGTTGATCACGGTCGGTTGGGGAATGCCTATCGCATCCAGAATGGTCGGCGCGATGTCGATGACGTGGTGGAACTGGTTGCGTATGCCGCCCGCATCTTTGATGCGGTTCGGCCACGTCACCACCATGCCGGAGCGCGTCCCGCCAAGATGTGAGGCCACTTGCTTGCACCAGCGATAGGGCGTGTCCATCGCGAATGCCCAAGGCACCGCGAAATGATTATAGGTCTGGTCAGTGCCCCAAACCGGGATGAGAGGCAGCATCTGCTCGACACTGTAAGCCACGCCGTTGAAATAAGCGACCTCGTTCGAGGTGCCGTTCATAGAGCCTTCGGCGCTCATGCCATTATCGCCACAGATCCAAATGATCAGCGTATTATCGGACTGACCGAGATCCTCAATCGTTTGAATGACGCGGCCAATCTCCGCGTCGGTATAGGCGAGAAAGGCGGCCCATACGTTGATCTGGCGTAGATAGAGTGTCTTCTGATCGCCGGAAAGCGAATCCCATTGCGGCAGGAAGTCCGGCCAAGCCGGCAATTGGGCGTTTTGCGGTATCAAACCGAGCTTTTTCTGGTTCGCGAAGATGCGCTCGGTGACCGCATTCCAGCCATCGTCGAATAGATGCATCTCGGTAATCTTCTCGACCCAATCCGGCGTCGGGTGATGCGGCGCGTGCGTAGCCCCAGGGGCATAATGAACGAACCAGGGCCGTTTCGGGTTCGTCGCTGTCTGGGAGTTTATATAATCGATGCAGTCATCCGCCATCGCGGTAACCAGGTTCCAGCCCGGCTGGCCGTTATAGGGGTGGATGGGCGTAGTGTTACGAAACAGATTGCCCGGTTGCCACTGGCTGGTGTCGCCGCCGACGAAGCCATAGAAATAATCGTAACCTTGTCCTATGGGCCAATTGTCGAAAGGCCCCTGCGGCGACGCTTCCCACACCGGGACGTTGTGGTTCTTGCCGAACCAAGCGGTGCTGTAACCGTTCTGCTTTAACGTCATCGCGACATGAGCTGTTTCCGGTCCGGTGATGGTGTCGTAGCCTGGAAAACCGCTCGCACCCTCCGCGACCATGCCAAAGCCAACGCTGTGGTGGTTACGCCCTGTGAGCAGTGCGGCGCGCGTGGGCGAGCAGAGCGCGGTATTATGCATCTGCGTATAGCGCAAACCGCGTTCGGCGAGGCTGTCCAGCGCGGGGGTGGGCACCACGCCCCCGAATGTCGCGTTGGAGCCGAAGCCTGCATCGTCGATGAGCACCAGCAGCACATTGGGCGCGGTGGCGGGTGGGGAGACAGTCGGCGGCCAAGCTGGTGTGCTGTCGATGAAATTCGGCATGATCACGCCGCTAAAGGGCGGCGTCGGCACCGGCAGCACGTGGCTGTCCAGGAACTCAAGAGTGCCGGGTGCACCCAACGGGCCCGTCAAAATCTGCGCCTGAGCTTCTTTACCGAACCCGGCGCCAGCAAACGCGGTCGCTACAGCCACCTTGGCGGTGGATGAAAAGAGCTTTCTCCGTTTCATTCGACGCTCCCATTTTGGGTTTTGGTTCGGATCGATATTATGAACAGAATTTGCAAAAAGACGCATCAACGCCTACTACTGCGCCGATAATTTACCTTGATCCAGATCAACATTGCGGTGATAAATACTGGGAGATCGAGCAGGTTCTTGCGTTTTGCAGGATGGAAGTGGGCTCTTATTGATCAAGATCATTGTTGAGCCGCAAGATTACTTCTTAATCGTGGCCGAATTAGAGCGTCCGGCCGAACTCAGAAGTTACGTTGAGCCATAGCGATGGAGGTCGTATCGCGTTGAAACAACCAGAAGGAACGAATCCCCAGAGAATCATATGAAATCGCAGCCTCAAGTCTACCACCTGTTGGCCAAGCCCGCGGGCGCGGCCTGCAACCTGGGGTGTCAGTATTGCTTCTTCCTTTCGAAGGAAAACTTGTACCCAGCGCATGAAAGTCCGTTGATGCCGGATGTTGTGCTGGAGACCTACATCCGGCAGCTGATGCAGTCCTCCCCCGGCCCTCAGGTGGATATCGCTTGGCAGGGCGGAGAGCCGATGCTGCGCGGAATGCCTTTCTTTCAGCGCTCCGTGGAACTTGCCCAGAAGTATCGCCTGCCCCATCAAAGTGTGCTCCATACCATCCAAACAAACGGCACGCTGATCGATGATGAGTGGGCCAAATTTTTTAAGCAGCATAACTACCTTGTCGGAATTAGCATCGACGGCCCAAAGCACATGCATGATGCCTTCCGCGTCAATAAGCGGAACGAGGGGAGTTTCGACGACGTGATGCGCGGTTGGCACTGCTTGCGTAAGCACAATGTGGATGTCAATATTCTCTGTACGATCCATGCGGCTAACGCGGATTATCCTCTGGAAGTCTACCACTTCTTTCGAGACGAATTGCAGGCTCAGTACATTCAGTTGATCCCGATCGTCGAACGGGCCACGCCGGAAACGATCGCGCTGGCGGATCAGGGCTGGGGCGGTCTAAACGGCACTGACAGACCTCTCTATAGACAGTCGGGTAGCCTAGTAACGGAGCGGACCGTACGCCCCGAGAAGTTCGGCAACTTTCTAATCAAAATCTTCGATGAGTGGGTCAGACGAGATGTCGGCGAAATTTATGTCACGACCTTTGATATCGCGCTCGGCAGTTGGATGGGGCAGCACAATGCCTGCATTGTATCGCCGACCTGCGGTAGTTCCTTGGTGCTGGAGCATAACGGCGACGTGTATTCCTGTGACCATTACGTCGAACCAGAATACTTGCTTGGTAATGTCCAGACGACGCCATTGAGGACGCTTGTGGCATCGGAAAGGCAGCGCCGCTTCGGTCAAGCCAAATTCGACACTCTACCGGAATGTTGCCGTAAATGCCCAGTCTTGTTTGCCTGCTATGGAGAATGCCCTCGCAACAGATTTATAAATACGCCCATGGGCGAAGAAGGACTGAACTATCTGTGCGAGGGGTACAAGGCTTTCTTCCTGCATATCGACGAACCGATGCGGATCATGAAAGATTTGCTGCAGCGCGGGCGCTATGCCGATGAGATCATGAAACTGTGGCAAGCGTGATCGTTAGCCCGGACCGTGGTCGGCTGTGAGCATCGTGAGTTCCATCTGGAACGACGCGGATTGCCGCTGCCGGCTCGATATGGGCAAGGCATGCTTAGAGCGGACCGGCGGCTTTCAGGCGCGTCGTGAATTGAACCTGTCCACGTTGCTTGATTCTCTGCTTGGCATCGCTTTGATCCCAATCAATTACAGGACAGCTGCTTTGAGGTAAGTGCCGTTAGATTTTCTTGTCGGGAGGGCGTCAGCATGAGAACCTTTTCTCAGCGCATAATGTGCACGGCAGTTTCCGCGATCATTGCGTGCGTGGGGGCGGCCTCCGCGCAACCGCTCACCGGCGCAGCCGCCATGCCGCAATACAAATACTCGACGCCGCAGCCGCCGGGTGTTGCCTCGCCGGAAACGGTGCAGACGGCCTTCGGCACGCTGTATTTCTCCGACGGCGTCCCGGATCAGGCCAGCACCAACAAAATATATGACAATTTAGACCTTCAGCGTGCTGTGCAGGCGTATCTGCTCGCTATACCAATTGTAAGCCAGGTGAGTAACCGCAACGCAATTCTCACGATCGGTCCGGCCAACACGACCGTACCGATCTGGGAGAGCATGGTGGATTCCCGCACCGTTGAACTTACCGCCAACGACAACACGCCCTACACTTGGTTCTGGGTTGATCTGCACCAAGGCCCACTGGTCATCGTCGCGCCGCCGAAGGTGCTCGGGCTTGCGGATGACATCTGGTACCATTGGGTTGGTGACATTGGCATCACCGGGCCTGATCATGGCAAGGGGGGGAAGTATCTTCTGATCCCACCCGGATATAAGGGGCCGATACCTAGCGGGTACTTCGTTCTTCGCCCTGGGTCGTTCAGCGTCTGGGCTGGTTGGCGCAGCTTCGTTGTCAATGGCGATCCCAAGCCCGGCGTCGACATGATCAAAAGGGTCATGAGAATTTATCCACTCTCCGATGCCGCCAACCCGCCCGCGCTCAACTTCGTCGATATGTCCGGCAAGCCGTTCAACATGGTTGCCCCGGCCGATTACAGGTTTTGGGCGCTGCTCAATCAGGCGGTACAGACCGAACCTACGGATACGGTTGATCCAACCACGCTGGGCCTATGGGCGTCGATTGGTATCCAGAAGGGCCAACCCTTCACGCCGGACGCGCGGATGCAGAAGATCCTCACCGAAGCGGCGGTGGAGGGTGATGCGACGGGGCGCGCCCTTGCGTATAGGACGCGGGAGCCGGATGCGTATTACTTTAACAACAGACAATGGAAGCGCGCCTTCATCGGCGGGTACAAATTCGAGCTGCGGCCGGGTGTGCCGAATCTGGATTCGGCTTCCATGTTCTTCTTCGCCGCCACGGGTGTCACGCCCGCAATGGATACGCAAGTTGTCGGAGAAGGCTCCGTCTACCCGTGGACGGCTACGGACGCGAACAACAACACGCTGGACGGCGGCAAGAGCTACAAGCTGCATCTACCGGGGCCGGTCCCGGTTAAGACGTTCTGGTCGGTGATTGTCTATGACACCCAGACCCGCTCGATGCTCCAAACCGACGATCAATACCCGAGCATGAGCAGCCAGAATAAGGGGCTGCTTGTGAATGACGATGAGTTGGTGGACGTTTATTTCGGTCCCAAGGCGCCTCCGGGCGAGGCGAGCAACTGGGTGCAGACAATACCCGGCAAGTCCTGGTTCACGCTGCTGCGGCTCTATGGGCCGCTGGAGCCTTGGTTCAACCAGACTTGGCGGCCGGGTGATATCGAACCTCAGCCGTAACTCAGTTCGCATAAAGAGCGGGAATCAACGTCTGCTTTCGAGAAGCCGCGCCGTTGGGCTATACGGCGGCAATGCGCCCATTATTGCCGTTCCCGTGGGCTGGGAGCCTCCCCGAAAGCAGCCGCTCGGGCAGCCCCGGTTTGGCGGGCAACGCGAGGAGGCACAGCGCCCACTATTGCCGTTCGTAGCGACTGGGAAGTTTCCCGAAAGTGGCCACTCAGGTCGCTCCGGCTTGGCGGCTCGGCGCGACAAGGGTGAGTTCATCTGATGGCTGAATCTCGAGATTGACTGCCGCTACGGAACTCGGCGTCTCTATCCTGGACCAGACGACGTGTCGTTGCGCAGTTCCGCGGCGACGAAGTCGATGAAAGCGCGTGCCGCCATACGGGTGGTTCGCCCCAAGTGCAGGGTCTAATGGCCGTCAAAAGCTAACCCTCAGCCCGGACCACCAAACCGGAGCACTTCACACAAAAAGTAAACTAACGTTCAACCCGGATCACCCGATGGGGGCAGGCCACACCGACAGTCGCAAAGTAAAGGCCCGTTCGACATAAACCGCGATAGCCGCCGCCAGGTGTCCTCGGCGGTTGTGGATCATGGGTTGCACACGAGCCTCGAACCGGGCACGCCCCTCCACCCGCCCCCAAAACTCGCCTATGATGAAAGCTGCAATACTGAGTTTGTGGTCAGAGAGGGAACGCGCCAATGAAAAACTCTACAGACGTATTAATCGTCGGTGCCGGACCAGTCGGCCTGTTGCTTGCGACAGAATTGTCGCGCGACGGAGTAGACGTGTTGCTAATTGACCATCATAAGACTCGTTCGTTCTTCTGTAAGGCGCTTGGCGTCACCCCGCGGACATTGGAGATCTTTGACGATCTCGGCGTCGCCCAAGACGCTATCGATAGCGGCGTCTGGCTACACGGGGTCTCGGCGTTCAACGATGGCGTACCTGGGCCCTCGATGGACGTGCCGACCGATCTTCCATTTGGCAGTCTGTCGCTGGCCCAGTTCGATACCGAGCGGATTCTGGAAGCTTGTCTGCACCGTTGCGGCGGAAGCGTGTTGTATGGCCACACGCTCGTTGGCTTTGAGGCGGGCGTCGACGACGTCCGTGCCCAGGTCCAGGGACCAGACGGGGAGATGCATACAGTCAATTGCCGCTGGCTGGTAGGTTGTGACGGGGCTCATAGCAAAGTCCGCTCAACTCTTGGCCTTGAGTTTGCCGGCGGCCAGTATCCGCAGACGTTTGTTCTCGCGGATTTAGAGGTGGGCTGGGATTTGCCGCGCGGGCGGATGTACCGGTTTAACGCTGGAGCGGAAACCGGCCAATCTGGACGTGCCGCGCTGGCAGCGGTTCCGGTGCATGGTTCGCCCCGCCGTTATCGGTTGTCCACCGTCGTGCCGGACGCCACCTTTAATAATTCGGACGCCGCCGCAGGAGACGCCTTCTCGGCGACACTAGACCAGATCACCGCCCTGATGTCCCCGATCCTGCCCAAGGGGACGACGCTTTCATCGTTGCACTGGTCCTCGATATATCGGGTCAGCCACCGGATAGTACCGACCTATGCGAAAGGCCGCGTCTTCCTCGCCGGCGATGCCGCGCATCTACACCCGCCGGTCGGCGGCCAAGGCATGAACACCGGCCTTCAGGATGCGCATAATCTGGCGTGGAAGCTGACTTTGGCCAGTCGCGGGCTTGCCAGCGAGACTTTGCTGCAAAGCTACTCCACCGAACGCCACGCGGTCGGGTTGGATGTCGTCGAGAATACCAGCCGCGCACTAAATGATGTGCTGGCGCAGCGATCCCAGTTGCCCGGCATGCGGGAGACCCAACTTCTTGTCAGCTACCGTGGCAGTCCGATCGTTAAGGACGAGCGGGCGGGCACGGCCACCGCGCTTCTTGCCGCCGGAGATCGCCTCCCAGACGCCGGACAGCTCCGCCGATCCTTCGTCGGTCATCCATTGAGGCTGCATGAGCGTCTTGGGCGTGGTCGGCACGTCATGCTTGGTTTCATCGAAAATGATGCGGCAGCGGCCTCACTTACGGAAATGCTAAATCTGTTACGCGTCACGTTAGGCGAAAGCGCGACCGGCTGTGCTATCGCACCTCAGAATGGAAACCCGTTCGCCGTCCCCGAGGACCTTCCGCTACTGACTGATGCTGCCGGTGAGTTTGCTGCGGGGGTATTCGCTAAATCAGGAACCGTTTGCCTGGTGCGACCGGATGGATATATCGGCTGGTACAGTGAAACTCCAACAACAGACGGCCTGCAATCCTTCCTGGACCTGATAGTTCAGCCACCGACTGCAAGCCGATCTCCGAATAGCGAGTCTCGCCCTGATCTCGGGCAGTCGCGCTTGCCCATATGACGGTTTGCGTGAATGCAGCTCCGGAATTAAGGCGACGGAGGAAATGCTCGACTGGACATCCGTTCGGCACAATGAGGTGGATGATGTAGAGACGGTTCCTGACCCGCGTAATTAGAGGAAACGAACACCGAGATGGCGCTTTCTGCGCCTTGCCTTCAACGTGCTTCGCAGCATCAGCCTTCGAGCAAGGCCGAGCTGAAACGAGACCGCTTATCAATCAAGAAAGGTGCCCCGCTAAGACAGGGCGCCGATGTTTTCATACAGCCTGTCACGCGCCACCGAATTTCCAGACCGGGATGCCGAGCTTCTTCGCCTTGTCGCCCAGGTTCTCATGGATGCCGGTGCCGGGGAAGATCATGACACCGATCGGCAACGTCTGAAGCATCGCATCGTTGCGCTTGAACGGCGCGGCCTTCACGTCACACCGTTGCTTGATTGTACCACCCCAGATCTCTCGGCGCTGATCCTTGGTCCAGCCACACGCCATCAACCCGCAAGGGGTCGGCTTACGCAAAGCGTGCCGCTGCTTGTCTTCGCCTGCGCGGTGATTGCGGCCCCTGACCGGACGCATCGGGAGCCTGTCGCCGGGGATGGCCCCCGCCTCAGCACAGGAGCCAGATCGATGTCCCAAGCCCTTTCATTTGCTCACGCCCGCGCCTGGAACCTCGCCACCACGCTGATGGTCTGCGTCATCGTCTTCCATGCCGGCGCCGGCGATTACGGCGTCAAGCCCGCCGCCGATTACGACGGCGAGCCCGGTGACGTCATTCACGAATTCGATCCCTTCCAACGATGAAGGGACGACACAGAGCGCCGGCCCAGCAGCGGAATTCCTTCGGGATTCCGCTCCGGTCATTTTGGCGCTATGCTGCAACTCGCGCCGTGGTGGTGGTGGAAGGCGCGACCGTCAGATCTTGAACTCACGGGAGCCATCGCCATGATCGTCTTCGGACGGCTGCTAATCCTTTTCGCAATCTGCTTCTTCTGCTGGTTGCTGTTCACCCTGGCCGTTTTCGCGTTGCCGTTCCTCGTCGGCGTGATGGTCGCCATCTGGGCCTTCCACACC
Source organism: uncultured Pseudomonadota bacterium (assembly GCA_963794625.1). GTDB lineage: Bacteria > Pseudomonadota > Alphaproteobacteria > Acetobacterales > Acetobacteraceae > Acidocella. The sequence continues at coordinate 88,154 of CAWCEU010000007.1, read as the reverse complement.
GGCGCGGGCGTCCTCGGCGACATCATCGTCGGTCTTATCGCGGGCGGGGCGACATTCGGCGCCGGCAAACTCGCGCTTGCCTTCGTGCCCTGGACCTGGCTCCGGCTCCTGCTCATCCTCGTCTATGTCGCGCCGGCCACCGTCGCCGGTTACGGAGCCACGCACGGCATTGCACAGTTGGCGATGCCGTCAGCCATCTGACAGGCCATCTTCTCGGTCATTGGCGCCATCGCGGTCAGCGTCACGTCGTTCATCCGCTTCACAGTCATGACCCCACCCGGACCGGCAGGACAGAGCATGGTGCGGAGCTGACATCGGCGCGGCAACCGTTGGCGCGGAGCCAGATCAAGCATTCCGCAAGCCCGCGTCCCCACCATCGAGACGGCGCGGAGATCAAACCGGCCTAGTGAACCTCGGGTCGTCCCAGCGGCCCCGGTCCGCAGCGGCTGTCGGAGGTTCGGGCCAGGCTGCCGCCTTACCTATGGCCAACAACAGGCGGAGGCGAGGCGTTCTGCCAAGGCTGGCGGGGTAATGTCTTGCCGTCCATTGGCAGGAGTGAGGGTGTCATGCCGGTGAACGCCGTTGCGGGCCCCTCTGCGGCGGCTCGACTGTCGCCGCGTTCTCCTTCATGTCATCTCTGTTGGATCGAGCGCACCAAACGGCCTCTTCGATGGGCTGATCTAGCCGAAGGCCGGCTAAGGCCTCGATCGCCTATGGCGCAACAGCGGCGTCAAAACTTTCTTCCCCTGCCGGCTACGCCGCCATTCCGCGCGGAACAAGAAAGTTCCTCCTTAGCTGTCGGGCCCCCAAGGGGGTGCGCCGTCGATCGCCATCGAGGCCGCATGGTGCGGGCTCGAAAACAGAGATCAAGGAGAACGACTATGGCGACCATCGGCACCTTCAAGAAAACCGGCAACAACGAGTTCACCGGCGAAATCGTCACCCTCTCACTCCAGGCCAAGAACGTCCGCATCGTCCCCGACACGCGGGTCAATGGCGAGAACGCCCCCAGCCACCGTGTCTATGTTTGCCGGGTTGAGATCGGAGCAGCCTGGTCCAAGCGCTCCAACGAAGGCCGCAGCTATCTGGGCCTGAAGCTCGACGCCCCGAGTTTCACCGCCCCGATCTTCGCCAATCTCTTCGACGATGAGGATGGCGAGGGTTACGGCCTGATCTGGTCCCGCCCCAACGGCTGCCGCAACGGCGACTGATCCGTCCATAATGCCCCATCCGGCCGGTCCGGGCGGGGCATCGCCTTTAGAAAGCGAATGTCAACACCACGCGGCATTTGAAATTCTGCTATCGGACCAGGCGAGTGTTGGTAGGCTGGATAGGGAAATGTATTACAGGAGCGGTCGTTCAGTGCTGGCCGATGCCGACAGTAATGCGCCCATGGCAGCCGCTACGATGCGCTTTCGGTGTGCCCGAGAGCGGACGTGAGATGAGTAGGGCGGACAACGCCCGCCATTCATTTAGGAGCTTGGTGAGCAAGCCATCAGCGCATCAATGGCGGGCGTTGTCCGCCCTACGGCTTATTAGGGTGCGCTCCAAATTCGCTTCGCGTGCTTGAAGAGCGCTTTTCCACGGTTGCCTATCTCATCTTCATTCCACTTTGGTTTCTTTACGAAATCCTTGGTGAGCATCAGGATTGACTGATCGTCGAACTCCTGCCGTTTGGTCTCGAATGCCAGATTGCTGACGCCGCTATTGAAGGATTGCGTAACGAGCGTGAGATTGCCAAGCGTCTGCTTGATGCGGTTGCGCTTGACGATCCGCCCGACGGCGCTCTCATCCTCAAGCACCGCATACAAGGCTTGGATGTGATCCGCATCGGTGGGCTGCACTTCGCCAGCCACCGGCCAGTGCGTGCGCCACGTTTGCGGCAGGATATGTTCGACGGTGAGGGTGTCCGGTAGTGTCTTGTCCTCCTGCATCTTGCCCCGCTTAGCGAGCTCGATTTCGGACAGAAGCGTGCGGACTCTTGCGGAGCCAAGCGTGTTGTAGAGCGGCTTTGAGAGGACCGCGTTTTCGAATTCGGCATCCTGCGGGAAGCGCCCGCTCTCTGCCGTGAGACTGAGTAGGTAGGCGCGCAGATTTTCGTATGACCAGCCATTTTTCTCCAGATCGCCGATCACGCTCAGGAAAAGGTTGTTGTAGTTCTTGCCCGTAAGGCCACACACAGTGCGGCGCACGATCAGCGAAAGCAGGAGGTCAAGCGATTTCTGCTTCTCCTCATTCCCCATATTGCTCGCCCAGAGGCGCAACAACAGCGGGTTGATAGTCGTGACGTCCCACGCGCGTAACCGCGTCGAGAATTTAGCCAGTGGTGAGCCCGACGAACGGTCGATGATCTCTCGGTAGATCCTACCGTAGGTCTCAAGATCCTGAATCTCCGCTTGTACGCTTGCGTAGCGCGGGACCGTACTATTTCGGAGCGGCCTCAGGAATGATTTGTACTCCGAGAACAGCTTGGAGATAGTGACTTCGCCCGCGATCTTGCCGGCGATGAAATTCGCAAGGAAGAACTCGATACGCTGCTTCTTGTAGCGACCCTGCTTCTCCATGTTGCTCCAGAAGGCGTCCTCGAAGGGCTTCCAGTGTTTCTTGAACAGCGCCTCTGCATCTTCGCCGCGTGCGTCGGCGCGTTGGAAAATGTTGTTGCGCACTAGATCGGCAGCAAGCAGCGGCTCGCCGCGATCGTTGAGCGTTTCGAAAATAACCTGCGCATCATCGCCCTCGTCGAGCACAATCTCGACGACCTTGAATTCCTCTAGCAACGACTGCCAGATTGCGTCGAGCTTCAGCTCCTTCGGAATCGCGTCGTCGCTCGTCTGCGCCGTTTTACCTTCGGTATCTGGTGCCTCGACCAGATCATCATGCAGATCGTCAGTTTCGACTGAGTGTCTTATGCGGTCGTAGAAATAGCCATATGCCCGTAGCATCGATGGGGTAGAGGTATACTCCTTCACTTGGTCGCGATGCGCATTCGCGTACCAGTGATCACCATAGGTTTCCTTGAGCGCGGCACGACTCTCCGAGGAGACGATATCGACGAAAAGCTGGCGGTTTGATTGCGTCGGCCAGACCTTGTAAATTTCGACGTCGGGGTCCTCCATCAGCTGAGGGTCGCTGTTGAGGACATAGCGCTTGATGTTTCCCTCGGTCGTTGCGTGGCCGATCGCTTGCGCGTAGTGGCGCGCGGCGGTCAGGAAAAGCTGGAAGGTCGTGAGGCGTTGTTGTCCGTCCACCACCTGAAAGGACGGTACCTGTTTGACAGAAGGCTTGGCCCGGCTTTCCAGCACGACTGCGCCCATGAAATGCGAAAAGCGCCGCTCACGTCCGGCCAAGCGTTCGATGGCCTTGGTGCGGATATCCTGCCAGAACGGCTCCCATTGCTTCTCGCGGTTCCAGACATAGTGGCGCTGGTAGATCGGGACGCAGTAGCGGTTCCTATTCTGCAGCAACGTTCCGATTTCAACAGGTCCTGCTTTCATTCACGCCCCGCAAAAGTGCCCGAGTTCTCTTTTAGACTACAGTAAAGGGCATCTGGGAAGGTATCGCTATCTTGCCGTGCAGATAATCTCCCGAAAAATAAGTCATCGCTTATCTGCAAATCGCAAGAAGTAGCCACCTTGGCGTTGCCGACTGCATTTATAGTCTTGTTACCGAATCCGGGTGCACACACGGTTTCAGCCCGCGGGGGCGGCAATAACTGGTGGAAGTGGGAGGTCGCGAACGACAAATTTGAGATCGCGGGCAGAACGGCAGCTATCCACTCAGCGCTATCCAACACCGGACGGTCCGGAAACGGCCCTTATAGCCATTGTTAGCCCCTCTTTTTTGGCTCCGAAAACAAGCAAAAACAATTGATTATATTTGACTTTTTTGTTTTGATTTGTTATATATTTATTTGCAGATCCTTTCCATCACTGGCTCGCGCGGCACCCAGACAGGCTTTCAGCCCTGGGTGAGCGCTCTGATCTGCGCGCCTGATGGCCATTACGGCCTCTGTCCGCCGCAGCCAGCTATTTTTCCAAGGATGATTCATGACTGAAGACACCCAGCCTGGCGCGAACCGTGAGGTTCCGTCCGATAAACCAACGCGCGCCCGTAAAGGGCAAGCGGGCAAGGATTCCGCGGAGGCAAAACGCCTCAGAGCCGCACTCTTTGCCGCCCTTAAAAGAACAGGCCTCAACCTCACGGAGATCGCAAAAAGATGCGGCCGTGAGAATGCCAACCTACTCTACAATTTGAAGAACGGGCATAGCGACACCTTGTCCATTCACACCTACCTGGCTCTGGCGCGGCACTTGAACCTGCCGATTACCGAATTGCTCGGCATACAAGACCGTAAGCCGACCAGAGCGGCATCCGAACCACGGCGGCAACGGCGTCGGTTTCACCCCCTCGGCTGCGGCGCGAGCGGCTTGGCGAGATCATCCAGATCGATGGCAGCGAGCACCGCTGGTTTGAAGATCGGTACGGCCCCTGCACCTTGCTGGTTTTCATTGATGACGCGACAGGCAAATTGATGCAGCTGCGGTTTGCCGTTTCGGAAAGCGCGTTCTCATATTTTGAGGCTCTGGAGGCGTATCTCAAGTCTCACGGGCACCCCCTCGCCTTCCATTCGGACAAGCACACAGTGTCTACAACTCACCGTCCACCATGAGCGTCAGTAATTTATTGCCTGGCGCCAGGCGAGAGGACATGCTTGCAGCCAACACAATGGCCGCGATACGATGTGCCATCATGCCTCAAGCCGCTGCATGGTGGGCCGCTTCTGGATCACGGTTTCGTTATACACACTCACAATTTGGGCCAGGGCTGAAAGCGCTAGCGTGTCAGGGTCGCGCGCGGGTGTAATTAACCCGATCGGGCCGACCAGCCGGGCAAGGGCGGAAGCCGGCACGTCATTTTGCGCCAAGTTGCGCAGCCGCCGGGCCTGGGTGTTGCGGCTGCCCATGGCGCCTATAAAGAAGGCCGGTTGCGCCAGCGCTTGGGTCAACAGCTGAGCTTCCCAATCATGGTCATGAAATAGCAGCACCACGGCGCTATGCCGGTCGGCCGGCAAATAGGGCGATGCTGCCCGTGCCTGCAATTTTCGCGCTTCGGCGCCGAGTTTGGTTGCTGTGTCCACCAGGTTTTGGTCCGGGCTCAACACCAGAATTTCGGCGCCGTAGCTCAGCCCCAGCCTGGCCAGCGCCAGAGTTTCCGCACCATGGCCCGCAATGATCAACCGTATATCCGGCTCGTGCCGCGCCAGGAAGCGCCCTGCGTGCCAACCGGGATCATCGTCCAGGGCGGCTAGCCGGGTGCTGAGCGTGCCGTCCGGCCCCAGCAGCAGCGCCACTGTCTGGCGCGCTGCCAGCCAGCCGCTAGCCAGACGCAGGCTCTCCGTCTCCAAGATGGGTGATAGCAAAATATCGAGGCCGCCGCCGCAGGGCAGCCTGATGTCGATCAGCGACGAGCCCTCGCCTAGGCGCATTGCCTCTGCCCGGCCGGAAGCGATCACACGCTTTGCCTCACCGACGATCGCAGCTTCCACGCAGCCTCCAGAGAGCGAGCCGCGATACGCCCCAGTCTCGCTCACCGCCATATGGCTACCTGGGGCGCGTGGTGAGCCGCCAAAGACCCCAGTAATGGTGATCAACGCCGTTTTTTCGCCGCGGGCGGTAGCGTCCAGCAGGAAGCGCAAAATTTGAGCGACATTCTTCATCGCCCGGGAATGGTTACGTCCCGCTTTTGCATTGATAACACGCCTTTTGATCTATTCCTGGACATAGTTCTGCCGTTTGTTACCTGTGGCTCCACAGACGCTCATGAGCGTCTGATAACAGAAGCCCGCATTAAAAGTTCGACGCTAGACGATAAAGCCATTTATGCTTACCGGCAGCTTGCGAACCCGCTTGCCTGTCGCATCGAAAATGGCGTTGCACAGGGCGGGCGACACGTGCGGTACGCTGGCCTCGCCAACCCCGCCCGGGTCTTCATTACTTTGTACGATGTGCACCTCTATCTTCGGGCAACTCTTCATGCGCAGCATCCGATAGGTGTCGAAGTTCGTTTGCTGAGCTTTCCCATCCTGCAACGTGATCTGTCCATAAAGTGCAGCCGAAAGTGCGAAGACAACGCAGCCTTCCATATTCGCTAGCACCATATCAGGGTTAAGAACACGGCCGCAATCGATCACCACCACCACGCGATCGACCTTGATCGAGCCATCGGTCGCGGTAATCTCGATGACATTTGCGATCTTCGTTCCCCAATAGTCCTGCACCGCGACTCCCCGGCCCATGCCGGCAGGCTTCGGGCCACCCCAGCCGGATTTTTCCGACGCCACGTTCAAAACGTTCACGAGACGGGGATTACTCGGGTCAAGTAACTTGCGACGATACTCAATCGGGTCCACTCCAGCTTTGTGAGCAAGTTCGTCTACAAAACTCTCAACGGTAAAAGCGGTCGCCGAATTGCCAACCGAGCGCAACCATTGCACGGTCGCACCTTCCGTTGGCACATGAACCTCGAGCAAATGCTGAGGCAGTGTATAGGCGATATCCGTCCCCGCCGCCGCGATCATCGTTGAGTTGACGCCGTTCTGAATAAACAATGTAGGAAACTCGGTGGGCGCCATTATCGATTGGCTGACCAGACGCTGCAGCCAAGCTGCCGGCATATTGTCCTTGTCCAACGAGGCTTCGTTATGGCTGACGATCGCCGGGCGATACCAGCCACCACCGACGTCATCCTCACGCGTCCAGAGATTGCGGATCGGGGCCTTTAGCTCGCGCGCCGCTTTCATAATCTGTGCTGTTTCCGCCACAACATCGACCTTCGGATTGCCGCGGCGACCAAACCCGCCGCCCATATGCACCGTGTTGATGTTTACATGATCCTCCGGAATACCCAGGACTGAAGCTGTGACCGTGCGATCCAGGCTCTGGTACTGCGTGCCCACAAATACATCGCATATGCCATCATGTTCATGCATCGTGCAGTTCAACGGTTCCATCGGAGAATGCGCAATGTACGGCATTATGTAATCGGCCGAAATCGCATCTTTGCTGGCGGCGATCGTACCGGCGGGATCGCCGGTTTTTACCGCCTGGGTTCCAGTTGCTCTAGAAAGTGAGAGGTAGTCCTTTTCAAGTTGCGTTGACGAAAGGTTCGCGCGATCGCCATCATTCCACTCCACTTTCAACAAATCGCGCCCGGTCCGGGCCGCCCAATAGTGGTCACCCACCACCGCAATACCACTTGGGATTTGGTAGACCCCTCTCACGCCAGGCGAGTTTTTGGCAGCATCCATATCGCAGGATTTCACGGTGCCACCGGCAACCGGACAATGCGCGACCGACGCGGTGAGCATGCCAGGCAACTTTATGTCGATGCCATAGACGAGTTTGCCCCGCACGATATCAGGGTTTTCCATCCGGGGAATGGAGCGGCCCAGCAGGGTAAAGTCCTTGGACGTCTTCAACGTCACCTTCTCGCTCTTTGGCACCGTAAAGCCCGACGCAACCTCGACCAGATCGCCATAACTGATTTTCTGGCCGTCTGGCCCACTGACTTCGCTATTCGCAGTCGTTAATTTGACGGGCTCTACTTTCCACTTCTGCGCCGCCGCCTTAATCAACATGCTGCGCGCCGAAGCACCGGCCTTGCGCATCATGTTTTCAAAAACAATTACGCTGGCACTGGCGGCGGTCAGCTGTGCGCCGCCGAAAAATGCATTACCGTATTTTGACTCGTCGACCGGCGCCGGCTCCACAACTACCCGCTTCCAGTCGGCGTCGAGTTCATCCGCGATCGCCATGGCGAGCGTCGTATAAATTCCCTGCCCCATCTCGCAGGCGGCGACAATCGCCGTGACCGTTCCATCCTGGGCGATTTGCAGATAAGCGTTCGGATCGAAATCAATTTTGGCCGCGATGGAAACATTCGCAACCTCAGCGCGGCCTCGGCCAATACCCAGAATCAACGCCAAACCGCCGGCACTGAAACCCTGGAGCGCCGCACGGCGGCTGATTGCCGACTTTTTGATCTGATTCATCGTTATGCACCTTTCGCGGGAGAGGCAGCGGCCCTTATCGCAATATCGGCGGCCGCAGACTTAATCGCCGGCCGGATGCGCTGATAGGTGCCGCAACGGCATATGTTGGTCATCGCGGCGTCGATATCGGCATCACTCGGTTGCGGATGATTCTTGAGCAGCGCCGCCGCGGCCATGATTTGCCCAGTCTGGCAATAGCCACATTGCGGAACATTATGTTGCTGCCAAGCTTTTTGCAAAGGATGATCGCCATCGGCGGATAGTCCTTCAATTGTCTGTACATGCGAATCGCCAACGGCTTCAATCGGCACACGGCATGAACGCAGGGCAACATCGTTGATATGGACCGTGCAGGCTCCGCACTGTGCAATGCCACAACCAAATTTTGTGCCCTGCAATCCAACCAAATCCCGCAGCACCCACAAGAGCGGCATCCCGTCCGGAGCATCAACATTATACGTATGGCCGTTAACGTTTAGATTTCGCATGTTTTTCTTCCATAAAGCGGGTGAGCAGCGCCAACGAACAATTTTTAATTTATATTGAATTTCACTTGATAGTCAATTATTATTCAATCTAATTAATAGTATAAACCGGGCATCCCCTTCCTTCTCTTTTTGTCTGGGAGGCTCTGGTTTCTTTGGGTTTGACGATGGAGCGACATGCTGCTGGCGCGGCGGGGACCGCTCGTTGGGCGAGGTCGTGGAAGACGAGCCCCCGAGCGTTTGAGCCGCGCCGATTGAATTGGAAGGTGAACTCTTCGAGGCAATAATGCGGCCAATTCCGCGACCGTTCTTCCCGGCCGCGGCCGCGACGAACCACATACGCAACGGTTTGCGGTTCCCCCCGAAAATCGTCCCCGTGGTCAGCGATATGTCGCCGCGGCCGGTTCGATACGGACCGGTCTTGGACCCTTAATTCGCGGGCGTCCAAATCATGCACCATGCCTGGGGTTTGATTGCGCCGCTCACTGCCGTGCAAGTGCCGTCGGATTTCTTCGATGCCCCGGCCACGAACAGCGAACAGTTATTACACCGCTCACTGCCTTTCGGAGTAACCTGATATTTTACGGATTCCTGCGACATTCCGTCGGCTTCCGCACGATGCGATTCGAGCACCATCGCGCACAAAGTAAACCCGCCAAAACCAGCCAGCTTCTTTAAAAAGCCACGACGGGCGACTTCTAAACCTCTGAGCATTCAATCCTCCTATGGGTGACAATTCAATCGGAACCTGTCTCCGAGGCCAAGCCATGCGGGGCCATCTATGCGCGGCTCAACCGGTACACCACCCCCCCGGGCCTTGACCGTCCAGCACCGCGATCAACGATCTGATCTCGCATCGATTCCCTCAAGCAAACAGTGATTCCCGAAGTCGTCCTCACGATCCCTGCGCGCTGCCGGAGGCGCAATCGTCAGAACCAGATCGGGCCGCCTCAAATGCCAATCCGTGGCGTGCTGATAGGCGAGGGCAGCGCGGCAAAGCAGGGCTTCCTCGCCGTGCCGCGCGACGAGTTGGAACCCGAGCGGGAGTCCATCTTCCGTAGTGCCGCCTGGCAGGCTCGCCGCGGGATGGCCACTGAAGTTGAATGACGAGGTATATTGGATGAGGCGGCTATTCGCTTCGGGATCTCTCGCCAAGGCACCTAGTTGCGCCAAAGTGGGCGCGGCATACGGTTGAACCGGTGTCAGGAGCAGGTCAACATCCTGCATCAAACGGTCGAGCCGACCCCAAAAGTCCATACGCTCCAGTGCAATGCGCTGGTACGCCATGCCGCTTGTTTCGTGCCCAAGCGTCAGCAATCTGTGGAGCGCCGACCCATACTCACTGCCGCGATCGGAGAATGTCGCGGCATGAGCAACCGCCGCCTCAACGCCTGCTTGTGGCTCCCAGGCTTCGACCAGCCGGCTGGCGTCCGGTATTTGAACCTGCCGTAATTCCGCGCCGAGACCGCCCAGGGCAGAAGCAGCGCTATCGATCATACCGAGCGTGAGGGCATCGCTGCCGCTTGCGTTCCAGACGGGATCGATCCCGACCCGCACCCCGGTCAGGTCCGCCACGTCAAGTAGGCTGTTCACGCTGTCGGGCCGCATTAAGGTCAGTGACGTAGGATCAAGCGGATCGGGTCCCCAGATGACCGACAGGAGCAAGGCAGCGTCCGTGGCACTGCGCACCATCGGGCCGACATGGTCCAGGGAGGGGGCAAAATCAAAGACGCCATGGCGGCTCACCGGCCCCAACCAGGCTTGATCCCGGTCAGCCCGTTCGCCGCCGCCGGAAACCGGATCGAGCCACCAGTATCGGATCCGAGGGATCCGAAGCACAATCCGGCCGCCGTCGCGACACCAGATCCGCTTGAGGATGCTCCAGGCCAATGTTCCGCGCGCCACGGATTGAGCGGTGCCTGGATCGAAGCCGCGGTCCAAAACAGTCCCTTTACCGCCAGGGGTACGCCATGAAGCGGCCCGATCGGCCTGCCTGCCTGAAGATGAGCATCCGCGGCGCTTGCCTGCTGCAGCCCCAGATCGGCCGCGATGTTAGCAAAGCTGTGAAGCCAGGGATCAAGCGCCTCGATGCGCGCCAGTACATGACTCACGACATCAACCGCCGACACGGCGCGCTCCCGGATCAGCCGGGCAACCTCCACGAGCGACAGATGGTGAAGGTCCGAGTGGCGCATTACTGGGCTTGCCCCAGAAACGTCAAGGCAATGGCGTTGAACTCCTCGGGGCATTCGGTCTGCAAGTGGTGACCGGCGGCGCCGATCACATATAGCCGCGCATCGGCGAACTGGTTGACCATCAACATTGGCACATCAATGCCACCGAACCAGTCATGCAGGCCCCAGAATATCAAGGTTGGTGCCCGAACTTCGGGGAAGACCGGCGCGAGGTTCTCCCACTGGCCAAGAGCCCCGGTGGTTTTAATCAGATCGATCAGCCCTGGCTCGGTGCTGGCCTCATAGCGCAGGCGGACATTGAGATCGGTGACGGCGGAATCGTCATGAAACTCAAGCTTGGCGATCAGCGCCCGCATTTTCTCCGGCGAAGGGCCGCTATCCGCCAGGTAGTAGTCCGAGAGCACCGTGGCGGCGTGCTTGGTGAACAATGTCATCGGCGCCGTCACACCACGCAGCACTGGCTGCGCGGCGATGATGATCATCCGATCGACCCGGTCTGGCCAGGAGGCGGCGAGGCGGATCGCGGCGCAACCACCTTGCGACTGGTTGACGAGGTGCGCGCGGCGGATACCGAGACTATCCATGAACCCGCGCAATTTGTCGGCATGCCAACTGAAGGCGGGCCCAGAGATGGGAATCTTCGCCGATCGTCCGGACTGCGGCATATCGTAAAAATAGCATCGATGGCGCGCGGCGATGGCGCGGGCGTTGTAGAGGAAATTGTTCCAGCCGGTGCTGCCGGGGCCGCCGCCATGGGTGAAGATCACTGGCGGCGTGTCCTCGGGGCCGTCGACGAAGTGATAATGGATATCGATCCCATCGACCTGAACGAAACGGCTCGTGCCCGCTGGGTCCAGGGGCCCGATTGCGGCGGCACCGGTCATTGTGCCAGCTCCTTGGCGCGGACCATGTCTAGCGCGACGTCGGTAATCATGTCTTCCTGGCCGCCGACCATTTTACGTTTGCCGAGCTCGATGAGAATGGCGCGGGTGTCTAGGCCGTAGGTGGCGGCGGCGTTTTCAGCGTGGCGCAGGAAGCTGGAATATACCCCTGCATAGCCCAGGCTGAGGGTCTCGCGATCGACGCGTACGGGGCGATCTTGAAGTGGCCGGACTAGGTCTTCGGCCGCGTCCATCAGGGCGAACAGGTCGGTCCTATGGTCCCAGCCATAAACATCCGCCGCCGCGATAAAAACCTCCAGCGGCGCGTTGCCAGCTCCCGCACCCATGCCCGCCAGACTGGCATCGACGCGTATGGCGCCGTTTTGCACCGCGGCTATAGAGTTGGCCACGCCCAGGGACAGGTTATGGTGGGCGTGGATGCCGCGCTCGGTCTCAGGCTTCAGCACCCTGTCATAGGCAACGAAGCGCTCGGCGACGGCATCCATGGTCATGGCCCCGCCGCTGTCGGTAACGTAGACGCAATGCGCGCCGTAGCTCTCCATCAACCTAGCCTGCTGGGCCAGGGCCTCGGGTGAAGTCATATGGCTCATCATCAGAAACCCCGAGACGTCCATGCCGAGATTGCGTGCCGCTTCGATATGCTGCTTGGAGACGTCGGCTTCGGTGCAGTGGGTCGCGATGCGCACCGAGCGCACACCGAGCGCAAAGGCATGTTTCAGGTCATGCACCGTGCCGATGCCGGGCAGCAGCAAGGTCGTCAGCCTGGCGTGGGTCAGCACTTCGGCCACAGCCTCGATCCAGGCCCAATCGGTATGGGCGCCGAAGCCATAGTTGAACGAAGATCCGGCCAGGCCGTCGCCGTGCGCCACCTCGATGGCGTCGACCTTGGCCTGATCCAGCGCCTTGGCGATCGCACGGACGTGGTCGAGGCTATATTTGTGACGAATGGCGTGCATCCCGTCGCGTAGTGTGACGTCCTGGATATAGAGCTCTGACGCTGGCTTGAGGGCGGTCATGCAACGGCCCTTTGCTGTTGGCGCGCCGCGATCCGCGCGGCGGTCTTCAGGGCGGCGGAAGTCATGATGTCGAGATTGCCGGCATAGGCCGGAAGGTAATGCGCAGCCCCCTCAACCTCGAGGAATACCGAAACCTTCAGGCCGGCGAAGGCCTCATCCATCTCAGGGATCAACAGCCGCTCATTGCTGGTAATGCGCTCTAACTGCACCGCCTGCTTGAGGCGGTAGCCGGGCACATAGCTCCGCACCTCGGCGACCATCGCCTGGATCGAGGCTTCGATCGCCGTGGGGTCGGCGTCCTCGCAGAGACAGTAACACCGTATCGCGCATGATCAGCGGCGGCTCGGCGGGGTTGAGCACGATGATCGCCTTGCCGCGCCGCGCCCCGCCGACCACCTCGATGGCCTTCGACGTGGTTTCGGTGAATTCGTCGATATTGGCGCGTGTGCCCGGACCCGCGGACTTCGATGCGATCGAGGCGACGATCTCACCATAGATCACCGGGCTCACCCGGCCGATCGCGGCCACGATCGGAATGGTCGCCTGGCCGCCGCAGGTGACCATGTTGACGTTCGGCGCATCGAGATTGGCCGCGCCGTTGACCGGCGGAATGGTGAAGGGGCCGATTGCCGCCGGGGTCAGGTCGATGATCCGCTTGCCGTGCTGGCGCAGGATCTCGTCGTGGCGACAGTGCGCTCCGGCCGAGGTGGCGTCGAACACGATCTGGATGTCGGAAAATCCCGGCATCTTGACCAGCCCGTCGATGCCCTCGGCGGTGATTGAAACACCCAGGCGCGCGGCGCGCTTCAGCCCGTCCGATTCCGGGTCGACCCCAACGAAAGCGGCCATCTCCAGGGTCTTGGACAGGCGCATGATCTTGATCATCAGATCGGTGCCGATATTCCCCGAGCCGATGATGGCAACTTTGGTCTTGGGCGCGCTCATGCCCGATCCTCCCGATAGGTAAAGCCAACACTGCCCAGGCCGCCGATGCTGGCGCGCACGGCATCGCCGGGCTTGATCGCCGCCATCGGTCCCAGCGCGCCGGTCAGGACGACGTCGCCAGCCTTCAGCCCTTCGCCGACCGCAGCCAAGGCGCGCGCAAGCCAGGCCGCGGCATTCAACGGGTGGCCAAGACAGGCAACGCCTGCGCCGTGCGACGCCACCACGCCATTGATCTCCATGGCCATGCCGCAGGTGCGCAGATCGAGCCCGGCCAGGGACTGCGGCTCGTTCCCCAGCACGTAGAAGGCGGAGGAGCCGTTATCGGCCACCGTGTCGGCGAAGGTGATTTTCCAATCCGCGATGCGGCTATCTACGATCTCGATCGCCGGCAGGGCATAGGCGACCGCAGCCAAAACCTGCTGCGTGCCTGCCTCTGGATCGTTGAGGTCGCGGGCCATCACCAGCGCCACCTCGGCCTCGGCCTTGGGCTGCACTACCGTAGAGGCCAACAGTACGCCACCGTCGTCGATAGCCATGTCGGCGAACAGCACCCCATAGTCGGGCTGGTCGACGCCCAACTGGGCCTGCACCGCTTTGGCTGTCAGGCCGATCTTGCGCCCGGCGATCCTGCGGCCCTGGGCCAGCCAATGGGCCGTATTTGCCGCCTGCACTGCGTAGGCGCCCGCCGCATCCCTGGGGTCCAGCCCATCACGTAACGGCGCCACCGGACCCTGCGCGTAGGCCGCGCGCAGGCGCGCGGCAATGGCGTCAGCCCCGATCACGACCCGGCTCCGATAAGAACGAAAGCCAGGGTGGCGGGCTTGTCGCTCTTGTTGCGCCAAGCGTGCCGTGTGCCGTTCTGCACGGCCACGTCATGGCGGCTTAGCCGAACCTCGGCGCAGTCGTCCAACTCAAGCCAGATCTCACCATCCAGCACGATGTCGTAATCGATGGTGGCGGTGGTGTGCATGCCGGGATTGGCCGGCTCGAAGCTCTCGGCAAGGCCGGGCAGATACCGCAGATATTCGGCGGCCGCGGCGACGCCGTCGAAATCCGCCACCATCATCACCGTATCCGGTGGGAAGGTGACAATCAGCAGCGACGAGCCGCCCGGTCCCGGAACGACCGAGGAGGCGACGGTGGCCGGATCGACCTCGTCATGAGGCAATCGAGGCGATCCGGGCGTGGCCCAGACGGATGTCGTGCGGAAGCCCTTGATCGCGGCATAGTCGTGGGTATTGGCGACCGGGCCGTCCGACAGGATCACGGATTTGCCGGCGCGGTGGCCAGTAACGATACGACGGACCATCATGGCGTCACCACGACATTGATGAAGCCGCCGGCATGCTTTTCCGCCAGAGTCAAAGCGTCGTCGACCTGGTCGAGCCGGAAACGATGATGTTCGAACAGCTTGAGGTTCAGCGTACCGGCATCGGCCATCGCCGCCATGTCCTGGCCCTCGGCGACTGTAAACCACAGCGAGCCAAGGAGGCTCACTTGGGCGCACATCAGCTGGTGCATGTTGACCTCGATCGGCGCGCTCATACCGCCAACATCGACCAGCCGCCCGCCCCGGCGTAAGGCGGCGATGGCATCAAGCATCGCCTGGGCCGGCGCACCCGCACCGAGCGTATCGAGCACCGCGTCCACCCCCAGGCCGTCGGTCTCCCGCTTCGCCCAGTCGGCGACCGGCTCGTCGCCGGAAGCCAGAATGCGAATACGGCCGGGATTAATCGCACACACCCGCGCCAGCAGATCCCGGTTGCGGGCGAACGCCAGTATCTTGGCAGCCCCCATTGCCAAGGCTATCAACACGGCGCCGAAGCCCAGTGTACCGCTCGCGCCATTGATCAGAACCGTCTTACCGGCACGAATGCCGGCTTTGCGCAGGCCTGCATAGGCCGTGCCGAGATAGCCGAAGCGGGCCGCCTCTTCGAAGCTGATAGTGTCCGGCAACTTGACTAGCCCGTCCGCCGGCGCGGTGGCGTACTGGCAGAACCCGCCATAGGGATAGTTGCGATAGACCTTGTGCGAAGCAGGGCCAAAACCGAAATAGCCCTGAAAGGTGAAGGCGACGCAGTTGATTTCGTCGCCAGAACGGCAGGCATGACATGAACCGCAGGAGCGGCCCGGATTTATGTAGACGCGGTCGCCCTTGCGGATGCCCGTGACCCTGTCGCCGACCGTGGCCACCACGCCAGCGGCGTCCAGCCCATAGATCGCCGGTAGTTCGGGCACGGTCAGATAGGCGCGGTCGCCATAATTATTCATCACGTTGCGAAGGTTGGGGACGACGCCTGCAGCCTTCACCTCAACCACGACATCGTTCGGGCCCGGAACCGGCCGCTCGATCCCGTCAATCCGGAAACGTCCACCGGCTTCATGAATGCGGGCCGCCTGCATAATATCCAAGGGTCGTTCTCCTCTCCGTTGTCTTATCTGGATAGCGTTCAGAGCCCGAGCGCGGCGCGGTCACGCGTCAGAGTGTCGATGAGCGCGTAGGTGATCTTGCGGGCGCAGGGCATCAGATCGGGAATGAAGGTGGCGCCCATGCCACCGAGCCCTTCGGCTATGGCAAGGGGCGAGCCGGCCGCTGGCCACGGCCAGCCGATCCTGGCGGTCGGAACGCCGAAGCGGCGAAGCGCCGCTCCATCGGTCTGGCCGCCCAGCGGGTCCGGTTCGGGATGCGGCCGCCCTTCAACCAACTCCCAGCCACGCCGCGCGGACTGGATGATCCAGTTGCCGGGATCGGTCGTGCCGCCCGGCGCCGAACCGAACATCTCCCAGTCAAGTTCGATCTCCGGATGGCGCGCGGACAACCCGCTGACGAACCGAGCGAACTGCGCTTTCACCTCGGCCGGGCTGGTACGTGGATTGATGCGGACATCGAAGAATATCTCGGTGACCGCGGAAGGGAAGGAGGGCCGCTCGGATGAGCCCGAATTTATGCCGGCGATCCAGCCATGCGGCTTGATCACCCCAGACTGATTGCGTTCGGCATAGTCGATCAGCCATTGCTCAAGCTCGGGCACGACAGTCGCGAGTGGCGTCACCGAACTGCGAAATCCGGGTGTGCCGCGTGGCACACCGGCATAGCCGTAGGAGCCGTGGATGCGCAGCTTAAACCAGCCCAAGCCCGGTTCTTCGTGATAGACGAAGTTCCAAGGCTTCATGATAATCGCGAAATCCGCCGCCGCGCCACGGTTGAGCAGGTGATTGACGCCGTTGGACATGCCGGCGTGGCCGCGCGCCGCGATATCGACCGGCATACCGCCATCGGCCAATCCGACCAGAAGGTCACCGATCAACGGTGCGCCGGACTCGAGAATCGCGGTGGCGACCTCGGTCAGGGTCGCGACCATGGCTTTGGGGTTGGATGAGCCCAGACCATAGACCCAGTCGCCCTCCACGCGGGCGTGAGGCTGCAGGTCGGGGAAGCCCGGCGGACCAACCCAGGGCTGGTCAGCCTCGCCGCCTTCAAGGTGAGTGTCGATGGGCGCATAAAGCATCACCGCCGCGCCGCCACCGCTGCCGCGCTTTTCCGCCAGCACATTGCCGGTCTGCTCATTCATCGGCAGATAACGCGCTTTCATGCCAATCGAAGACAGATGCCGGGCCATGAACGCGCTGGCGGCGCCGGTGGCGCCGGTCGGGCTATGGATGCCGGTTAGCGCCACCAGTAATCCCTTCAGACGCTCAGGGTTGAGCCGGGCGACCGCCGCCTCGTAGCAACGAAGCTGATTCTCGGAGAAAGGCGCACTGGCTATGGGCTGCAACATTACCTCTCCTGGCCCAGTCATCTGCTGGCCACGAATTGTTCGGCGAAGATGTTCTCAGGGGCCACGCCGATCGCCTCGAGGCGCTGACGCGCGGCCTCAACCATGGGCGGCGGCCCGCAAACATAGGCAACCGTGCCAGGGCCGGCCGCATCTCCCTCGCGCAGCGCATCAACAGGGGTTCCCGTCAGCAACTCATCGCCGCCACCCCGGTCGACGGAAATGCGGGTCTCGAGGCCCGGCAGCCAGTGGCCGCGCAAGGTCAGGTCATCGAGAGCGAACAGGGTTTCAGGGCTGGCGCAGCCGAAGCTCAGAAGCATCGGCGGCTTGCAGCCGGACTGGGCGCGAATCGTGTCGATGATCGACAATATCGGCGCCAGACCGGTCCCGCCCGCGACCAGGATATGCGGGACACGTATTTTTTTCCGCAGGAAGAAACCACCGAACGGCCCTTCCAGCTCGACCACATCATCCAATTTGGCCTGCTCGGTGAGCCAGGCAGACATGGCCCCGCCGGGCAACAGCCGTATCAGGAACTCGATCTTCGGCAAGGTGCCGGGCGTGCTCGCGGGGGAATAACTGCGCACAACGCCGGCACCCGGAACCGTTACCTGAACGAACTGGCCGGGGCGGAAGTCGAGCCACTGCCCCTCCGCAAGCTCCATCCGCACCCTTACGACATTGGGTGCTATACGTTCAATCGCGTCGATGAAGGCTTTGGCCGATTGCGGCCGGGAACCACCTTCGGTGCTATCGTAGGCCAGCTCGAAGACGCAGTCCGCCCCAGGCTGGGTCAGGCAGAGCAGGCGATGCCCGGCCTCGTATTCACTGCGCAGCAAGGTAGAGCTGGCTCCGGACCGAGGCTGCGCCACGCCAGAGACCAATTTGGCCACACAGCTGGAGCAGCTGCCGGACCGGCATTGATACAGCAGAGGCGCACCGGCTTCAAGGCCAGCCTCAAGGACGCTTGAGCCCGGCGGGACAACCAGGCTCATATCCACACCGTCCGCGAAACGCAGCAGGACATTACGGGCAAGCGCGGTCGTCGATGCCGCAATCCCCGGCTCTATACCGGCGCGGATTGGCCTCGCTTCATTCATCGATCTTGTTCACCTTATATCCAGGCGCCTGCCCCTCCGCGGTACGGCGCATCCGGATGCTGGACGCCGGGTTGGCCCCGTCGACACCGCGCCCTGGTTTGGCGATGCCCCGGTTCCAGCGCGAAGCGATCTTGCGCCAGGTGATCGGCGAGATGTCGGGGGAGACGAGTTGCTCGTTATCCCAGCCACTGCCATCAGCGTAGAAATCGTGCATGGCTTCGCGCGCGTAAACATCGCAGTCATTAAAGCCGTTGAGGGCGAGCGGCTTGTAGAAAGTTTTGTAACGATAGTCGAAGGCTTTGCGATCCGCCTCGGCTGGACAGATTTTCACCAGGACTTCCCAGTATTCGTGGGTATCGTTGGTGATGGGTACATACCATTCGTACTGAACGACATGCTCCTCTGGCCAGTTTTCCACCATCAGCACGCCGGGCAACACGACCGAGGTGCGATAGGTAACGCTCTTGATGCCATCGACTTTAAGGCCCAGTCGTTCATTTTCGAGAACCGGTGCCCATTTGTCTGTGAACAGCCACTGCACCATGCCCTTGGGGCCGCCCTCATCCTCCACGACTTCAATGCAATCCTCGGCGGCTGGCAGGATGCCGAGGGGCAGCGTCCAATTAAGGGCGTGGACGATCGCATTGTCTTTGTGGACGAGGATGTGCGCGTTGTCGAAGCCGTTCTCGCAGGCGATCCGCCAATCAGCGTAGCCCGTACGGTGCATCCCCTTGGCGACGGCGTTCGCGTCGAACAGGCTGGGTGCCGCCGGCCAGAGCGGGTGCGGGAAGCGCTCGCTATTCTCTGGAAAACGTAAGGGTAGATCCTCTGCGAGCGGCGGGACATCTTCGATTGGATAGTCGTCCTCGCGCACGAACACAAAGATCATGCCGGCGACCTCTTCGACCGGATAGGTCGTGAGGCCCGTCGTGCCGATGAGCGGATCATCCGGGTTGGCGACGATGGTGGTCAGCTTGCCGTCGTCGAGGTTGAAGGTAAAACCGTGATACCAGCAGCTGATGCTGTCCTTGGTGAAGCAGGTCGGCTTGGCGGACAGGCGCACCCCACGGTGCACGCATTGGTCCTTGAGCGCATAGACTTTGCCATCGATGCGGCGCAGGACGATCGGGATGCCGCAGATCTGGACACCTTCGACCGTATCCTCCGGCAGTTCCTCGCTGAATAGCGCCGGGTACCAGTGATTGATGAATCCCCAGGACGCATCCTTATAGGGCTGATACTGACTTTGCAGCTTCTGATCATTCACGCGGGCGCCGCTGATGCCGTTGACATTCACGACCTTGCGCCGGCGCACGATATTGCTCTCGCTCATTATCTTTCCCTTGCCTGAACCATCGGGCTGTTCCGTCGATCGGCTCTCCACCCTGATGACATTTCGAATTGCGATGCGCCCATCACAGGCCACGCGGTCCCTCCCCCGACTATTCCGCAGCCCCACAATTTTGTCAATAGATTTTCAATTGATTATTTATCAACAATCGACCGAAAGGCCCGCGACTATTGTACCCCGTGCGCTGCCCGTGCTACCTGAAACGTATAAAAATGACGCAGCAGCCTGTGGCTGCGACGTTGAGTGGGCGGAGGTGAGCGTGGAGCCGAAATATTATCGGGGTTGGCACTTGGCCAAGACGGACTTCGAGTACAAAGCCACCGAATTCGAATGGTCTATGATCCGGTTCTACGAAGCCTTTTCCCGCTTTGTTGTCTCGACCGGTTCGGTCTCAATCGGCGGAGACATCAAGTTTTCCGAGCACATCATCCTGCACGTCATTCGCATGCAGGACAGGCCAAAAAATAGCGCGACCATCGCGCGGCTTATAAACCGCGATGACATTCCGAACATTCAATACAGTCTGCGTAAACTGGAATCCGTGGGCCTCATCAAGAAGACCAAGGACAAGAAGAGCAACCAGTTTACCTATACGGCCACGGAACTCGGTGAAAAGACGACGGCCGAGTACCATAACGTAAAGGCCCAGATCCTCATCAGCCAACTCAATGAGATCGAAAAAGCGCCGGAAAAGCTCGAAACGATGGCGCGATTCTTGTCCCTCCTGACCGGAATCTACGAAGAAGCCGCCCGCGACAGCGCGACCATCACGCCAAGCGCCGAGCTGGAATAGCGCGCTACGGACGCCCGGCCGGCGCTCTCGCTTCAAAATACCGCATCGGCACCTGCGTTCAACCAGACCAAGGCGCTAAACTATCGATAGTCAATAGATTATCGATTGACATTTGATCGACAATTCGAGAGTGTATAACGCAATTGGCAAGGCGAGGGCCTTGCATGCTTTCGCATGGATGGGCTGATTTCGGCGACGCGGCATGATGTCGGCCTGACTTCTAACCAGCCCGATTAAGGAGGAGTGCATCGATGCCTTTCAACTGCACGCATGACCTGTGACGTCCGCCATACTCTGCGCCTCTCATACGCCGCTCATGGATGACGGCTTGGCTGGTCCCGAGACCATTGCGGCGGTCCGCGCGGCTTTCGCCCGCCTGGCGAACCATGTGCACGCTTTCAATCCCGAGCTAGTCATCCAATTCGCGCCTGACCATTTCAACGGCTTTTTCTATGATATGATGCCGGCCTTCTGCATCGGGACAGCGGCCAACTCTATCGGGGATTGGGGAACGCGTGCTGGTCCCTTGCCTGTCCCCGAGGAAATCGCCCGCGACCTGGTCATGGCGGTCCACGCACAGGATGTCGACGCCGCCTTTTCGCACCGGATGGTTGTCGATCATGGCTTCACCCAAATCTGGGAGGCCATGTTCGGGACGAGCGATCTGTTTCCGATCGTGCCCATTTTCGTCAACGCCGCCGCCCCGCCCCTGCCAAGCTACCGGCGCGCGCGGATGCTGGGCGAGGCCGTGGGCCGGTATGCCGCAGCGAGCGGGCGGCGGGTTCTGTTCGCCGCGTCGGGCGGGCTGTCGCACGACCCGCCGGTGCCGCAGATTATCGGTGCCTCAGCCGAACTACGCGAACGCCTGATCGACGGACGCAATCCGACGCCGGACATGCGCGATGCGCGTCAGTCGCGTGTTCGCGCCGCGGGTGTTGCGGCGGCACGGGGCGAAGGCCCTTGCGCGCCGCTCAATGTCGGCTGGGACCGGTCCGTCCTGCATCTCTTCGAGCAAGGCGACATCAAGGCCTTCGACGATTTCGACACCGACCAAGTCAGGCAGGTCGCCGGGCGCGGCGCCAACGAGACCCTCGCCTGGGTCGCCGCCTTCGCGGCGCAATCCATCGCCGGGCCGATCGCAGCGCGGATTGAGTTCTACGAGGCGATCCCGGCCTGGATCGCTGGTATGGCAATGATGTTTGGAACCACGCTGCGCTGAGCGATTGCCGACACCACCGCGCACCCGCATCCGGTATACATGGAGTAGATTGAAATGACCGCTGACCGCCCCACCAATTTTTCCAGCGTGTGGTCCGACCTTACCGGAGTGAGCTTCAGCCAGGGTTTTCTCGATGTTGATGGCATACGAACGCGCTATATGATGTCGGGCACCCCCGATAAACCGCTGCTGCTCTGCCTTCACGGTGTCGGCGGGCACGCCGAGGCCTATTCCCGCAACCTCGGTCCGCACGGCGAACATTTCTGGGTCGTTGCGATCGACATGCTCGGCCACGGCTGGACCGACAAACCAGCCATCGATTATCAGGTTGCGGACTATGCCCGGCACGTGCTCGGGGTGATGCGGGTCCTGGGGCGCGAGAAGGCGCATATCAGCGGGGAATCTCTCGGCGGATGGGTCGCCACCTATCTGGCGGTGCATCACCCCGGCGCAGTCGATCGCCTGGTTCTCAACACCGCCGGCGGCTGGACGGCGCATCCCGAGGTGATGGCGCGGATCAAAGACCTTTCAAACCAAGCCGCCATTGATCCTTCCTGGGAGCGCATCAAGGCGCGTCTGGAGTTTCTGATGTGCGACAAGGCGACAGTGTCGGACGATCTGATTGAAACGCGACGCGCGATCTACGCGCAACCCGGCTTCGAGGACACGATGCGCCGGATCATGTGCCTGCAAGACATGGATACACGCCGTCCAAACATGATCACCGAGGCCCAGTACCGCTCGATCCGCACACCGGCTCTGGTCGTCTGGACTTCGCACGATCCGACCGCCACACCGGAGGAAGGCAAGCAGATTGCCGACATGATCCCGGACGCCCGCTACGTGGTGATGAACCAGTGCGGCCACTGGCCCCAGTTCGAGGACGCCGAAAGGTTCAACGCGCTGCATATCGCGTTCTTGCTCGGGCAGGCGGACTGACGGATCTGCTTAACGAGTGGGGAAGAGGCGCGAAGATGGAACTATACGGCCCAAAGTAACAATTAGTTGTTAATTTCCACTGAGAACTGCCCCGGGGGGATGCGGACAAAAACTTGGACTGGGTTAAGCCGCAATTCCGAGACTCTCTCGGTATTCGACGGGGCTGAGAGCCATTCGCTACCAACCAGATGATCATCTCTCGGCATCATCACCGACCTCACGCAACGAAGCAGCGATATCGGCAATCGACCGGAACAACACCAGCGCGTCATCTTTCGACGCCAGAAAACCCCGGCGGCGCCAGAACGCTGCCGCCTCATCATCAACGGCATTGACAATGAGCGCCCGCCCACCGATCAGCGCGGCGCCATTCACGCTGCGGGCCAGTGCGTGGTTAAACAATCCCAGGCCAATCCCTTGCCCACCCCAAACACGGTCCGTTGCAAGCTGGCCGAGCAGAATGCACGGCATCGGGTTCGGTGGCTGGCCGGTGCGGATCGCACGCGGCAGAGTGGAGAGCACAATGGCGGTGGGTGCGAGGCCATAATAGCCAACCACGCGGCCCGCCGCATGAACGACCATGACCACAGTGAATCCCTTTTGCTGATTGGGCAACGCCCGGGCCTTCAGCCAATGGTCGAGCGAGGGTTTGTGCCCACTATTGCCGTTCGCAGCGACTGGGAAGTTTCCCGAAAGTGGCCACTCAGGTAGCTCCGGCTTGGCGGCTCGGCGCGACAAGGGTGAGTTCATCTGATGGCTGAATCTCGAGATTGACTGCCGCTACGGAACTCGGCGCCTCTATCCTGGACCAGACGACGTGTCGTTGCGCAGTTCTGCGGCGATGAAGTCGATGAAAGCCCGTGCCGCCATACGGGTGGTTCGCCCCATTGGGAAGTAGGCGTGAACCGGTAGCTCCCCCAACCGCCAATCGTGAAGAACCCGCACTAGCTCGCCGTTCTGCAACTCCGTGCGACACGCCCATGAGGTGGTGGGCGTGATGCCGAGATCGCAGGCCGCCGCCGCCAATGCGCCTGCGGTATCATTAACCAAGACATGCGGCTGCACCTCGACCACCACCGTCTCCTCGTTGCGCTCGAACTTCCACGACCGCGAATTTGGCGCCACAGGGCCGACGACGATGTGATGCATCGCCAGATCCTCCGGCCGTTCCGGGACGCCGTGGCGTGCTACGTAGCCGGCCCCCGCCACAAGGACGCGCTGCATCGTGCCGATCTGCCTGATCGTCCCCGAGGCGTCCGGGAGATTGCCCACGCGGATGCCAACGTCGATCGCTTCCCGGGCAAGATCCCGCCAGGTGTCGTCGAGTAACAGCTCAATACGAAGCAGCGGATGCCGCTCCGTGAACCGTGACAGCCTAGGCATGATCACGCGCATGCCCATCGTCGCGGGCATGCCAACACGAAGCAGTCCCCGCAGTTCGCCCGTCTCTCTTACACCATTCTCCGCGTCCTCAAGCGCCGCCAGAGCTGGCTCGATCCGCGCCAGAAATTCGAGGCCCGCGTCAGTTGGAACGACATTACGGGTGGTGCGTGACAGGAGGCGGCAACCCAAGCCCGCCTCAAGGTCCGCGATCATACGGGACACTTGCGACTGAGCGAGGCCACATTCTCGGGCTGCAGCGGAGAAGCTGCCGAGCCGCGCAACGCGCGTATAGAGCTTTAGTGTCAGAATATCTTTCAAAAGCCACCTGCCTTCCAGGGACGCCACGATTAAGCGGATGGCAATGCCGTCATAGCATAGGTTAAGGCCCAGCCCGCCCGCGCCAATAAGAATCTCCGTTTGCCGAATTTCGAAATTTAACAATTAAAAACAAAGATATACAATATTTTTTCGAACCAGCCACTGAGGCTACCCAGGCTAATTTATGCCAATTCAGGATAAATGAAAGCTAAAATCTCCAGCTACCGGCGATTCAGAAAAAGCATGATCTTGCGCTTATCGAGAGCGCCCGGGCGGACTTGAGACTGCCGCATCGGCCGCGATCAGGATCAACGGCTAATTCAGTTTGAAAGGATCGATGTCATGTCTAAGAAAGTGCTGATCACAGGTGCCACTGGAGATACCGGCCGCGCTACCGTCCGCGAGGCAATCGCCCTTGGCCTGGATGTTCGCGCCATGGTGCGCAGGCTCGACGAGCGTTCGGCTGCGCTAGCCGCGCAGGGAGCAGAGGTTGTTGTCGGCGATCTGTTCGACATCAACTCCATCCGCGCCGCGCTGGAGAGCGTCGCGGCTGCTTATTTCGTTTATCCGGTCGCTCCGGGCCTGATCACAGCCACGGTCAACTTCGCGCAAGCTGCCAAGGAAGCGGGCACCAAGGCTGTCATCAACCTCTCACAACGCTCGCAGAACCGTGAATCCACCAGTGAGTCCTGCCGCGACACCTATATCGCCGAGCAAGTGTTCAACTGGTCTGGTGTGCCGGTGATTCATCTGCGGCCGACTCTATTCCTCGAATGGCTGCTCTATCCGTGGCAGCTTGCTTACCTTAAGCATGGCATCCTGCGCCTGCCGGCTTGCAAGGGACGGCATTCGCCGATCGCCGTCGATGATCAGGGCCGTGCCATCGCGGCGCTGCTGAAGAATCCCGAAGGCCATATTGGCACCTCTATCGATCTCTCAGGTCCGGTCGAAATGGACCATGAGCAGATGGCTGCGGAACTGAGCGAAGCACTCGACCGCAAAATCGTGTTCCAGGACCTGCCGATCGAGGAATACACGGCCTCACTCATCGAAATGGGGCTGCCGCCTTACGTCGTCCAGCATTTCGGCGGAGCCATGCTCGACTATCAGCACGGCCACATGGCGGGCGCCGACAATAACGTCGAAAAGCTCACGGGCCGCCGGTCGATGACGGTCGGTGAATTCGTCAAGCTCCACGCCGATCAGCTCAGCGCCAACTGACAACGAGGCGATCGAACGCCTCCTCCTACCGAAAGGATTCTTGCAATGGACATCGCTGGCTCTATCGCTCTCGTCACCGGCGCCAATGGCGGCATGGGGCGCGCCTTCGTCACAGAATTGCTGAAGCGAGGTGTCGCGAAGATTTATGTCGCCGCCAGGGACATTTCGTCTCTTGCCGAGGTGCTAACGGACGTTGACCCACGTCTCGTGCCGCTGGCCCTCGACGTCACCGACGGCGACCAGGTGGCCGCCGCCGCGACGATCGCCACGGACGTGACGCTGCTCATCAATAATGCCGGCTATGCCAGTTTCGAGGGCGCGATTGCCGCGCCGGGGCTGGATCCGGCCCGGCGTGAAATGGAAGTCAACTACTTCGGCACGTTGGCGATGACCCGCGCTTTTGCACCACACCTCGCCGAGGTCGGCGGCGGCGCTGTTCTCAACATGCTGTCCATGCTCGCATTGGTGAGCCTGCCGAGGGCCGCGACCTACGCGGCGTCGAAAGCGGCCACACTGTCGATCACGCGCAGCATTCGCGCCGAACTCGGGGTACAAGGGACTCTGGTCGTGGGCGTTCTTGCCGTGCAGACTGAAACGGCGATGGGCGCGCAGATGCCTGAACCCCGTATGACGCCGCAGGAGCTCGTCTCGGACGCGCTGGATGCGGTCGCGGCCGGCACCAACGATGAAATCGTTGCCGGCGTTCAGTCACGTCAAGTCTATCAGCAATTCATTGCCGATCCCAAAGCGCTTCAGGCGATGATGTTGACCCGGCTTCCCCAGCGGTCATGACCATGTCTGGTAGGCGCAGGGGATGCAATTAAGCCAACTGTGCCTGTCAGCCGCCAAAAGAGGAAAGCAAATGAAAGTCGCTCTTGCCGCCGGTTTCGTAATGATACTCGGCCTCACCACCGCAACAACTGGATATGGGCAAACCGCTATGCAACCAACGCCAACTACAAAAATTCTGGCCATCGGAACCATCAACCCCGGTGTTGATCGGCAGAAAGTCTTTGAAATCCTTCCGGATGAGGTTCGCGACACAGCAAATCTCTATCTGGAGGGCAAGATCGATCAATGGTACTCGCAGCAGAACGGCAATGGGGTGGTGTTCATGCTGAACGTCACCAATTCCGCCGCAGCCCACGAGATGCTTGAGAAGCTGCCGCTCGGCCAAGCCGATCTCATGAGTTTCGAGCTGATCCCTCTCGGTCCACTCGCTCCGCTTCGTTGGCTTCCGGGCATGGCTCAAAAGCCCTAACGAAGAACGACCTCTGGGCATCCGCCTTTGGCCCTTGCAGGCCGAGGCGGAAGCGTCCGATCTTCCAATTGGAAGGTGGCAAGCCCCCGAACAGTGATCCGCTCTCAAATTCGTTAATTGCATGATGGTTGGGCAGGTTTTGATATGGCCGGCCGCCCGCCAATGGCAGCTTATCTTATTTCCCGCTCCAGAGCGGGCAGGCCGCTCCCGGCCCTGAACACACATCTATTTTGCGCGCTCGGCCCAGCGCCCACAATAGCCTAGGATTCTAGTTTAGAGTGGACTTTTTGGCTCGCTCCCGCCGGAGAATTCGCGGCTGTTTCAGACGATCCTGGTGACGCTGTAGATCTCGCGGTTGCTGCCAGCTTTGTAGGTCTGTGCCCAGAACTGCCAGGCGGTGCCGACGCGCAGTCCCATCACCGTGGCACGATTATTGCCATTCTGGTAGGATCTGGTGCCGAACTGGTTCTCGCGCTCGAAGAGCCCATCGACATTATTGTTGAGGCCGCCGACCATGGTGTTGTGCAGGGTCTGACGTGCATTCTGACCGCCGCCGGGCTGGATGTGCGAGACGAGGCGGGAACCACCACCCGTATCTGAGCCAACACCGAAGGTGCAACCGGAGAGCTGGCTGGTGAGCATGATGTCCGGCCCGCCATTGCCGGGCACGGTGAAGTGGGTGGTGCCCACACCGGCAGTCACATCCGCCATGGCGATGTACCAGGCGTTGAACTCGTTGGCTGCCAGCGCGGGGTTTGGCGGCATAGCCAGCTTGGTGAAGGAGATATGCGGACGGTTCTTGGTCCTGCCGAAGAAGCCGGAGGCGCCGGTGGTGAAGCCCTTGATGTTTTGGTTACGGTCATCGAACCGGAAGGTGGCGATGCCGGAGGCGACACCGTTGCGCGCGGTCGCGCCGCCGGCGATGGAAACCAGATAATGCCGGGAAAAATTCTCCGGACTGGCTTGGAAATCATTCAATGCCGTCGCCATTGTGACCATCGCGTCCCTCCCTGGATGGTGCCGCACTCGAGTATAGCTGGAACAGGCATCGCTTCACAATCGTTCCGGGGCGTTCAGTGCGGCACTAAGACAGCTGCGTCCATATAATAACTCGGTTTTACCCTTAGAAGCACTCCATCTTTGATGTGGTTTTGGGTGGAACAGAAGTGCTCCGAACTCGGTGACACGCCCACAGATGTCAATTTACAGAGGGCCAATCGAAAGCCTCATATAACCGGGATGCGTTGTAAGTCGTCCATCGATCAGGTCCCTCAAAGGTCCGCTTTTCGGGATTTTCACCTGAAAGCGGAATGGCAGCTTTCGGCCCCTTATAGCCATTGTTAGCCCCTCTTTTTTGGCTCCGAAAACAAGCAAAAACAATTGATTATATTTGACTTTTTTGTTTTGATTTGTTATATATTTATTTGCAGATTCTTTCCATCACTGGCTCGCGCGGCACCCAGACAGGCTTTCAGCCCTGGGTGAGCGCTCTGATCTGCGCGCCTGATGGCCATTACGGCCTCTGTCCGCCGCAGCCAGCTATTTTTCCAAGGATAATTCATGACTGAAGACACCCAGCCTGGCGCGAACCGTGAGGTTCCGTCCGATAAACCAACGCGCGCCCGTAAAGGGCAAGCGGGCAAGGATTCCGCGGAGGCAAAACGCC
Organism: uncultured Pseudomonadota bacterium; assembly: GCA_963794625.1. Classification (GTDB taxonomy): domain Bacteria; phylum Pseudomonadota; class Alphaproteobacteria; order Acetobacterales; family Acetobacteraceae; genus Acidocella. Next base: position 59,534 of record CAWCEU010000007.1, on the reverse strand, counting down.
TCAGAGCCGCACTCTTTGCCGCCCTTAAAAGAACAGGCCTCAACCTCACGGAGATCGCAAAAAGATGCGGCCGTGAGAATGCCAACCTACTCTACAATTTGAAGAACGGGCATAGCGACACCTTGTCCATTCACACCTACCTGGCTCTGGCGCGGCACTTGAACCTGCCGATTACCGAATTGCTCGGCATACAAGACCGTAAGCCGACCAGAGCGGCATCCGAACCACGGCGCGCTCGCCGGGCAGACCTACGCCGAGGCCGTGCGCGATATTGTCGCGCTGCGGATGCAGGCGGAGATGTTCCGGCACGCCATCCAGCATGGCTTGACGGCAATGGCCGCCTTGCTGCAGCGCCAGGTCGTGGAACAGCCCCCGCTCTCCGACCCGGAGTTCCGGTTCAACCTGACCCACGACGTGGTCATCGCCTTGACCGCGATGGAACAGATCAACCAGCACGCCAAGGCGTTGGTTGACGCCATCGAAGAGACGATGCCGCCCAAGCCCTTGCCGGCACGGTCCTAGCCTTTCGCCCCGATCTGCTTTTTGCAGTCGGGGCGTTTGGCGTTTGTGCCCCCTTTTTCGGGGGCGGACACCATTATTGTCTTGACCGGCTGTCTGGTCGCCATAGGCTGAGAGCCCGAGGCAGGAGCCCACCATGTCAAAACGTGCCGTGCTTTACGCCCGTTATTCCAGCGATATGCAGCGCGACGCCTCAATCGAGGACCAACTCCGGGTCTGCCGGGATCATGCGGCCACCCAGGGCTGGCGCGTCACCGACAGCTATACCGACCGGGCCATTTCCGGGGCGTCCTTGATGCGCCCTGGCATCCAGGCGCTGCTGCAGGATGCGATGCAGGGGCAGTTTGAGATCGTGCTGGCGGAAGCTTTGGACCGGATCAGCCGTGACCAAGCCGACATCGCCGCGATCTATAAACAGCTGCAATTCGCCGGGGTGCAGATCGTCACCCGCGCCGAAGGCGAGATCTCGGAACTTCATATCGGGCTGAAGGGAACAATGAACGCCCTGTTCCTCAAGGACCTCGCCGCCAAAACCCATCGCGGCCTGCGCGGCCGCATCGAGGCCGGCAAATCCGCTGGCGGGCTGTGCTATGGCTATTCGATCCCCCGGCACGTCAAGGAAGACGGCAGCTTGAGCACCGGCGAGCGCCAGATTAACCCGGCCGAAGCCGAGATTGTCCGCCGCATCTTCCGGGATTTTGCAACGGGCAAATCCCCCCGGCAAATTGCCATCGAGCTAAATAATGAAGGTCGCCCTGCTCCTGGCGGCAATGGCTGGGGACAGTCGACCATCAACGGCAATGCCGAGCGCGGGACCGGTGTCCTGAACAACGAACTCTACATTGGCCGGCTGGTCTGGAACCGGCTCAAATACGTCAAGGACCCCAGCAACGGTAAGCGCGTCTCCCGGCTGAACCCGCCCGAAGCGTGGATGAGCAAAGAAGTCCCTGAATTGCGGATCATCGAGAACGAGCTCTGGCAGGCCGTGAAGGACCGCCAGAACGGCTCACGGCAACGCACGGCCAAGACCGCCAAGGCCGCCCTGAGCCCTCAGCAGGTCGGCTTCTGGAGCCACCAGCGTCCCAAGCATCTGCTCACCGGCCTGGCCCGCTGCGGCTGCTGTGGTGGCGGCTATACCAAGATCAGCGCCACGCTGTTCGGCTGTGCCACCAGCAGGAACAAGGGCACCTGCGACAACCGGCTGAACATCCGCGTCGAGGCGCTGGACGAGATCGTCCTCTCCGGCCTGAAGGGGCGGCTTATGGATCCAGGCATCTATGAGGAATTCCTCAAGGGCTTCATCGCCGAGCGCAATACCATCCTGGCCCAGCGCAACGCCCAATATATTTCAGCCGAAGCAGAGCTGGCCAAACTGAAGGCCCGGCAGAAGGTGCTGATTCAGGCCCTAGCCGACGGCATCCCGGCCCGAACCGTCAAGGATGAGATGATCGCCCTGGAAGCCCGGGAAGACGAACTCGCCGCCTTGCTCGCCAACCGCCCAGCCGAAGAACCTGTTTTGCATCCCAACCTGGCGACGATCTACAGGGACAAGGTCGCGGCTTTGCATAAGGACGAGGCCTTCAGCATCATCCGCGGCCTGATCGAAGAGGTCCGGCTGGTTCCGGAGAACGGCGAATTACGGGTTGAGATTCGCGGCGCTTTGGCCGGCATCTTAGCTTTGGGCGCCCAAAACACAAAAACCGCCCGCAAGTCTGCGGACGGTTCTATTTCTGTTCTCGTTGAGCAAGTCAAGTTGGTTGCGGGGGCACGATTTGAACGTGCGGCCTTCAGGTTATGAGCCTGACGGAAAACACATTAATATGTTGATTTATATCAACTTTTATATTGACAATATCGTAATGTGATAGAATTTGTGCTAGAATTCTCTAAGTTGTTTCTGTAAATTTTGTAAAATGTGCTAAAAGGTCACGCTACTGGTGAGCGCACTCCTTAACGCAAGCCTTCCCAGCAACCCCGCTCCCTTGATATTTGGCGCGTTCTGCCTCGCACTGATCAGCCACAAGCAGAGACCATAATGCGCCGCCGGCCATATCAAACACATTCACAGATGTGGCTAGCCAGTTGCAGTAGGCGATCCACGCCTACCGGCTCATTTTTCAAAAGGGGAACAACAACGAATCTTATAAAGGACTTATGTCAATCTACTCCTTCCTGGCTCCAATTTGGCGCTGCTCTATGATATTAAGACCATATCCTTTAAGCCCAACAATATGACGCCGTGTATTCGACAACAAGATCATGTTCTTGACACCCAAATCGACAAGGATCTGCGCGCCGACGCCGTAATCCTGCAATTCTGAGCTCACAGAACGTCCTTCCAGAAGTGCGCGAATTCCCGCAGACATTAACCCCTTGCGCAATTCCGCAACTACAATGACAACCCCTCTGCCGACCTTAGCTATTTCGCCCATAGCATCGTGAAGCGCGTGCAAATGTTCTCCTGTCATCACGTCAGCGATGAGATCCAATTCGTGCATGCGCACCAATATTGGCTCATCTCCCGTGATATCGCCCTTGATCAGTGCCAAATGCTCTACACCATCGACTTTGTTTTCAAAGGCGATCAATTTCCAAACTTCACCGTCTGATAAGCTTACAATACCCTGCTCAACCCGCTTAACGAGCTTCTCGTTTAGGCGACGATACTCAATCAAATCAGCGATGGTACCTAGCTTTAGGTTATGGCTCTGCGCAAAAGCTAGCAAATCCGGAAGGCGAGCCATGGTACCGTCATCATTGATAATCTCGCAAATCACACCAGCCGGAATCAGTCCAGCTAACCGTGCGACGTCAACGGAGGCCTCTGTATGGCCGGCACGCACCAGTATACCGCCGTCACGTGCTATAAGCGGGAACACATGCCCAGGGGAGACAATATCTGCTCGCCCCAATTCCGAGTTAATCGCCACAGCAATGGTCCGCGCCCGGTCCGCTGCAGAAATGCCTGTGCTTACCCCTTCCCTGGCCTCAATTGACACGGTAAATGCGGTCTCATGCCTCGTTCCATTGGCTTCTACCATCGGCGACAAACCCAACGCTTCACACCGCGTTTTCGTCATGGCTAGACAAACAAGCCCCCGCGCATGTTTGATCATAAAATTTATTGCGTCGGGTGTAGCAAATTGCGCCGGTATAACCAAATCCCCTTCATTCTCACGATCTACATCATCCACTAAGATAAAGATCCGGCCGCCACGAGCCTCCTCGATGATCTCTGCTGCAGAAGAGATATAATCGTACAAGCCGACAGTCTTAGGTCCACTCATAACAGTTGGGTCTTTCACCTTATTATCAACTTTTGCTTTAGGCAATATTACCAATATGCTGGCTACCTTCAGTTCTATCTCCGCTTCTGCGGCCTAAATAAAGTCGGCGGCAGCAAGAAGCACGCTAGCGACGGCACAAGCACAAGGGCTCCCAGCATGTTCAGGAGGAACATGAAAGATAGCAAAAGCCCCATATCTGCTTGAAATTTAATCGGCGCAAAAATCCAAGTAATAACGCTAGCAGCGAGCGTGAAGCCTGTGAGCAACACAACACGTCCAGTAAATAGCAGCGTCTTATGATATGCTTCAGAGAGCTGTACTCCTAACCGCAGTTGCCCCAATGTGATGCTGAGCACATACAAAGCATAGTCCACGCCAATGCCTACACCCAGAGCAATCACTGGTAAGGTAGCAACCTTAATACCAACTCCAAGGATTACCATTAGAGCTTGCGCTAGAATAGATGTAAGCACCAGCGGTAAGACAGCGCACAATACCGCTCGCCACGATCTAAATGTAAGGAAGCAAAATATGATGACGGCACCGTAGACAAGATAAAGCATCTGTATATTTGCATGCTCTATTGCAATGTTCGTTGCCGCAATAATTCCTGCGTTTCCCCCAGCCAGCAAGATTTTAAAGTCTTTACTCTGATTATTTGGATTCTTGACGAATGACTGAATCATGTGAATCACATGATTGAGCGTAGCAGCACGATGGTCGATCAAATTCACATAAATGGGAGCGAATGAGCAGGCAAAATTGCGATCTGGAATTGGTGCATATGCCAGCATCGTATTGAGATCACTTTGGTTTGGTGTAAGTTCATACCATTTCGGCGCATTCTCCGTGATAAGCATTTCCCCTAAGCGAGAGAAAGAAGCAAGAGACGAAGTTGCCAGCACCTGCGGCATCTGGTCGAGTCTCCATTCCAAGTCATCGATTACGCTTAAGGTAGCGTAATCGTTACAATGCTCCGGAAGCGTATCAACCATTACCACCAGCGTATCGCTGCCACTGGCGTAGTGGGAAGTGATATAGGCATTGTCGACATTGTATTGAGAATTTTGTCTTAGCTCCGGCGCGCCCGGGCTTATATCTCCTACCTGCACATGTTTTCCTACAACCCATCCTCCGACTCCTATGACAATAGCAACACAGATCGCCAGTGCCGCATATCGACGCCGTGTAAACAGATCAAGAAAGTCCCAAAGAGGATGACTGCTGCGACCCAACTCATCCAGCACTTGGTTGCCAAGACTGCGCACGGCAGCGCGCTTGCTCACGCCCACATAGCTCAATAGCATCGGCAGCATGATAAGGTTGGTAAAGATGAGAATAGCGACACCAACGCTAGCCAAAATTGCGAGCTCACGAATGGCTTCGATACGAATGGTAACCAGCACAAAAAAACTGACCGCATCGCAGGTAAGAGCGGCGAAACCAGCCATGAACAAGCGGCGGAAGGTGAGGCGTGCGGCAACCAGTGGATGGATACCTCTGCCAATATCCTGCATCACACCATTCATCTTCTGAGCCCCATGACTCATGCCAATTGCAAATACCAAGAATGGAACGAGCACCGAGTAGGGATTGAGATCGTAGCCCAAGATGGGCAGTAAGCCCATCTGCCACACAACACCAACAAGAGAGGCCACAATAACCAACAACGTGCTACGTACACAACGGGTATGCCAGTATAGGATGCTTGCGGTAATAATTAGAGATGTCGCGAAGAACAAGAGAATTTCATTGATACCGTTGATCATATCGCCCACGACCATAGCGAAGCCAACAATATGTAACGTAACACCTTGGGCTGCATATTTAACGCGCATGGTATTCAACTCACGCGCTAATTGCCCGTAATTAATTGATTGACCAGACGCCGTGTCTGCACTGAGCAATGGCACATAGATGAGGCTGGACTTAAAATCGCGACTTACCAATTTGCCAATCTGCCCCGACCGTTGGATATTCTGTCGAATAATATCAAGTTGCGTCGGACTTCCATTGTAGCTAATACCAATGACCGGTCCGCCCTGAAGCCCCTGCGGGGTTACTGCGATCCATCTCGTATTAGATGTCCAAAGCGATGACATATCCGGGCGGTCAACACCTGGTAACAAGTAAACCTCATCACTGATTTCTTTGAGTATGGCCAAATAATGTGGATCGATAATTGATCCTCCATTCGCTTCTACAACGATTTTTACGGCATTGCCTTGACTCTGCAAGACGTCGTAATGACTAAGAAAATTTTTAATGAATTCCTGCTGTTTTGGAATCATCTGTTCAAAACTGGCATTCAGTTTAGTATTAAACGCCGAGAACCCTAGGAGTACAGTAAGAACAAGACAAACCAGAAGAATGAACGGACGATTGTTAAACAGTAGCCTTTCGACCACAGACCCGGACTGGTGATCAAAGTCTCTGATATCTAACACATCATTTGATTTGCTATCCGGGCTAATATGCAAAGCCACTCTCCAAACTATTTTATGAGTTCCGCAACAACTTGTCGCACGTGAACCATCAAGAAACAGAGACCACAGCGCAGGCAATACACCGTGGTCCCATAATACACTAGAATTGCTCTTGAGCAGCCAAAGCCTGAGGATTATATGTATTGTCAGGAAACTTCTGCGTTGTATAATACTGCGCAGGGTCAGTATAGGATCCCTCGGCCCACGGTCCATTCGGGGCAGTATACTGGCCCGTCTCCAAATTATAGACTACAGTAGCGGCCAGAAATGTCGCCGGAATGTCGGGACGATCTTCGAAGAATCCCATCTCGACATGATAGAGCTTTCCCTTAGCATCGTATTCATCGGCCAAAGCAACGATGTGGGTGTCTTCGTCGATGTAAAACACTCGCTTTGCCATGACATTGCGGAAGCCAGGCTTCAGCGTCGCAGTCACGACGTATACGCGATGCAACTCGAAACGTACGTCATTCGGGTTAACAAAATGTGGCCCCAGCGCACTCTCTGCAGTTTGCAGAAACAGGTTATTGTTATTGTAGGGAATATACATTTCTTTCTCACCCTGGTAGCTCCAATTATACTGACCGGGGGAGGAGGCATACATAAAGTATTCATCGTAATTCGAGATATCATCACTCTGTCCAGATGGAGTGTCAAACTGCAACTCCGGAGCTTCACGGACTCGCCCCTGACCATTCAAGTATTGCCAATCCGTCGTGAGATCGTTCAATCCACCAGAAGCTTTCTGCCACTGTATAATCGCTGAGCCATCCATATTTGATGGCCCGACAAACAGAAACTTGTACTTAGTCATGTACCCATTAAAAGTAGCAGCGCTGCCATCGGGGCGATAGTAAGGATCGTCTCCCCATTGCTTCCATGCAGCAGCCAGAGTGGGAGCGCCATTATCGACTACGTAGGCCGTCTTGATGCCATACGAACTTGTTCCCTGCCAACGGCTCATGTGATCCCAAATCAGCTCCGCGCCCGCATCGGGATCGTCCTTATTAACAATAGGAAACGGAATACCTCCATAGGCACCGGCGAATCCATCAAGAATGCCACCAGGTGCGGGCTGGGCATTTACGGCATTTTTTGCGATATTGTTATATACCCATTGGGGCGCTGCGGCTGTACGATGTGAGGGATAAACCTCGACTTTGAAATCTGGGTATCGCTGGAATATTGCGATCAATCCATCAGACAACTTGTTGCCGTATTGCAAGACGTTGCTCGAATCGATTGTCAGAATTTTGTTTTCATTCGAATACGCACTAGGTGGAATACCCTGGCTAGGTGCCCCCGCCACCGGTGTTGTATCGCCACCAGTCCAAGCCGGAACCAGACCATCAGCACTGCCCGCACGGATAGAACCAAATGGGGTCAGCGTCGTCGTAAGCAGCGCCGCCTGTTCCTGGCTAACGCCCGCGACGGCCGACTGTAGGGTCATCATCACCAACCCTGTCGTAGCCAATAGCATCAGCTTTTTCATACAATCACTCCCTTTTCGGTTGTTTAAAACGTTCTTGTAATATTAAATGAAACGTAGCTGCGATCGACCAGGGACGGAATATCCTGTAGGTTTGGGTTCGCTTTACCGAAATAGCCGACATAGGTAATCCCGCCCGTCCAAACTTGACGATACGTCGCCGAGACCCCAAAGTTATAGCTACCATAACCGTGGTTCATAGTCGCATCTATCTGAGAATCACCCAGGAAGTTGTAGCTCAACCCGACTGGTATCTGAACGTCCAAATTTGGCAACACATCGTCGTAGGTTGGTGAAACTGTGAACTGAAGGGCTGCCGCAGTGGCGTTACGGCCTGGAGTTAGCGCTGCCTTCCCAGAATCGACGGAAATTACGTGATTAAATGCGACCTCTCCCAACGCAGTAAAGCCGCCCGGATCAAGAGGAACACCCGGTGATACGTAGACGCCAGAAACCTGGCCTGCAATGGTACTGCCTACGGGATAGAGGGCACCAGAATTAGCGCTGCCAGGGTAGTGCTCAACAAAAGCGCCACCACTTACCAGCGGCATATTTCGGCGGCCCGAAAGTTCGGCACCAACATTGACCGGGCCAACATTGGTAGATAGCGACGCGCCATAGGTCTGGATATCTCTTGGGAAGACCAAATAATAACTGGCGACATTGTCCGCCCGGCCGTTAGCTTGTGGGGTGGAGAGATAAACCTCCGGCAACTTGGAATCCCAACGCAAGGCGTAGAAGCCAAGGCTATATTTCGAAAAAGTCAATGTAGCCGAAATGCCAAACTGACCATTATTGATCGGCGGGGTCAAATCTTTTACGCGATATGCCGCTGTACCAGGGCCAAAAATGTCAAGGATTCTTTGACCACCCTTATCCAATATATCTGAGTAGCTGAAATATGAGCCTGCGGCGGGGAGTGCATCACGTTGCCACTCAAACTGATAATAACCCTGCAGCGTCAGGGAGCTGTTTGGCTGATAGGTTACTACAGCCTGCCCAACGGGGAGCAATATCTGCTGGGTCTGCGCATTTGGCAGACTCAGAGCCTTCCAGATATCTACCGGCGACATACCACCGGCGACGCCGTTACCAGCGAAGAAAATACTTTCCCCCCAGAGCAGTGTTTGGCGGCCGAACTTTAAGGTAACTTGCTGATCATTGTTACCGCCAAAATAATAGGTACCGTGTACGTTGGCGTCGAGCAATTCGGCATTCTGACCTGCCACGTTGCGTGTGGCGCTGGTGAAATGCTGATTATCCACTGTGGTATATGGATTATAAGTTCCCGCTTGGTTATTCTGGTTAGTACCAAGATAAGGTGTGTCCAGAAAAGCTTCGCCGCTTACATGAATGCCATAATTTCCATAAATGAGGTCAAAGACAGGAAGAACCTCGAAAGTATTGTCTACCAAGCCAGAACGGAAGTTCGAATCTCCATCGTTACCGTTGGGATTAGTAGGGCCGGCCAACGCCGATGAAGGCGATCCGACACGCAAAATGTTAGAGTATTGTACCGTCGTGTCCAAATGAATATCGAGGTTATTGCCATCAACCGCGCCAGTATACAACTCAGTTGCCTTTGCTAGAGACGGATAAGCTATCCCTCCCCCAACCAACGCACCAACTGTCAAGATTGTACCCCAAAACGTGCCCGCACGTGCCCGGCGTCGAATTGTTTCGATACCAATTAGATCTTGCGTTATTCTTGTCATTTTCACCTCCTTAGAACGTTTTATTGTGTTTCTAACCGGCTATTTATCGCTGACCCATTTACAGCCAGCCTCCCCGAATTAATATTCAATTCAACAACAACGAAATATCAACTTCATTTGGCGCTCGGTTGACACTGAGCGTCTTAGCCAAAGAAAAAAATCAGGCTAAAATTTTGTCTTATTTCTCTTTACTTGTTTTCATTCTGAAGCTTTCGAGAAACATTTTGTTTGCGCCTAACTTTGATCGACTGAGCCTTCTATGCCGCAAAACCAAACAAAGCTTGTCGCCTAGAGGCGACGCTTAGATGCCAACCTTAAGTCTGATTGACGATCTTGTTGCGTAAAACACCAAAACCCTCGAGTTCAACTTCAACGATATCGCCTTCTTTCATCCACAGCTGCGGCTTACGCGCCAAACCAACACCCGAGGGCGTGCCAGTCACGATGATGTCACCCGCTTCAAGAGTGAAGGCGACGCTCAAGGTCGAGATCAGTGTCGCGACATCAAAAACAAGATCAGACGTCGAAGCATCCTGCACCACCACGCCATTCAGCCTGGTCTGCAGTCGCAATCCCGCGGCACCTGGAGGCAATTCATCCGCTGTAACAAAATGGGGACCAAATGCGCCGGTATCGTCGAAATTTTTTCCTACCGTCCACTGTGGAGACTTTACTTGATAGTCTCGTATAGATGAGTCGTTGAATAAGCTGTATCCGACGACATACGACAACGCATTTTCCTTTTTAATATTGCGTCCCGTACGGCCAATAATTGCGACGAACTCGCCTTCATAATCAAGCTGCTCAGACACAAGCGGGCGCACAATTGGAGCTCCGTGGCCAACAAGGCTCGATGTGAACCGTCCAAAAACAGTTGGATAATCCGGCTGCTTGAATCCACTTTCCGCCGAATGGTCGGCATAGTTCAAGCCTATGCAGATGATCTTTCCAGGTGCTTGCAGCGGCGGCAAATAAGATATTTTGCTTTCGTCGAGCTTCGTTCCTCTAGCAAGAAGCGCTGCAGCATCACTTAGGCCCCGCCCGCCGCGCTGAATCAGCGACTGTAAGTCGCCGGGATAACCTGGTTCATCAGCGAATTGTGCGCCTATGACCCCCCCCGCTTTATCAACCAAAGCCAGACCCTTTCGGTCGCCTTCTTGGAACACTAGGAAGCGCATAACGCGACATCTCTCCTTTTAATTATGAGCCCATCTAGCACTGACAAAATTTATCAGTCAATTTAAAATTAATTTTGTAGCCTGAAATTTCTATTGTTGAAGTTATACGCGTACCTGCTAAAATGTTTAATATGACAAAAGTCGAACACACCGCTGTTACTCTGGCAGGAATAGCCTATGAGAAGCTGAGAGCGGATCTGCTTTCATGTCGTATCGCGCCTGGCACTCAGGTTGGGATCAAGGACCTAAGCATAACACTTGCAACCAATCCAATCGCGATTCGCGAAGCACTCTCTCGTCTTAGTTCCGAAGGGCTAGTAGTTTCTGAACCACAAAAAGGGTATCGCGCAGCGCCCATCTCGATAGCCGACTTACGCGACCTCACTGATGTCCGCATTAAAATCGAAGCCATGTGCCTAAGAGATGCTATAAGAAATGGTGATGAAGATTGGGAAATCTCTATCGTTGGCGCGCTTCATCGGTTGCAACGCACGAAGCTACGCGACAAACGAGACCCCGAGCGGGCCAGTGATGCTTGGTCCAGTGCACACACAAAGTTCCACGAAGCACTGACCAGCGGTTGTGCCAGTGTAACGCTCAAGGACATCCGTAGGCAACTCTACGCACGCTCAGAGCGCTACCGTCGATTGTCTGTTCCTCTCGACTTGAGTAGCCGAGATCTACACCATGAGCATGACGAATTGGCAAGATTTGTTCTAGCTCGGGACGAAGAGAATGCTGTGACCGCGATGTCCGCACATTTGAACATGACTACAACTATTATACTTCAATCTCCAATTTTTCTTCAACCTACTCTTCAAAATGCAAATTCTATTTTGACCTAAAGTTCTTTGTGTAGCAAAAGAATCAGCTAAAGTCGGCACCGGGGACAATTAGAACGCCTGTGTTTCCGACAACCACAACATCGCCATTGTCTGCCTGAGTCAGATCGTAAAGACTCATTGAGGCATGTTCTGGTAACACAGAAAATGTGGTGCCATGATCATGGCTAACGTGAATGTTGCCCGCTTGGTCTACAATAACGATGGCACCGGAAATTAATACAGTCCCCGCTGTTAGATTTGCACTCGCTCCAACATTCACATTTGTCCACGATTTTCCATGATCTTCAGTGCGGTAGGCACTCCCAGCTATACCGAAGGTAAGCATACCACCATCGCCTGTTGGGAGAATCCCCAGTAATGTTGCGTCGCCTGTCGGTGTCAGTTTTGTAAAGGTCTGACCGTTATCCTCTGAACAGAATACTAGCCCTGCCTCTGCCGCTATGCAAACCGCGTTACCAATTGCCGTTGCATCATATAGATTGTGACTAAAGCTGTCTCCAATATTTAAGCTCCAATCTGTCCAGATCTTCCCGCCGTCCGTTGTTTTATCTGCCATTCTGTATGCACCGAATACGATAGCATCCTTGGCATCGGGCGCCCAAATCGTCAGAAACGGCTCGGAGGGTCCATCATTAAGAAAATGCTCGGCTCGGCGTATTGCTAACGGCGCACCTGGCGCTTTACTGTTATCGGTCATCGTAGCCTGCGCCGCTGTCATCGCAAGTGCGTTAACTTGATTGCCATCAAGCTGCTTCTGCCAAGTTTTGCCGCCATCAACACTATGCAGAACGACACCATAATTGCCAACAGCCCAACCATCAGCAGCGGTCGGAAAACTTACTGCAGTCAGCGTAACATCTACCGGCACCCTGGCCTGCAGCCAGTCTTTTCCGTTGTCATCGGAATAGATAATCACTCCGTGCTCGCCTACCGCAACAAGTCGGTGTCCTGCGCTCGTGATCGAAATTAGAGTGACATGAGCTGGATCCCTAACTTTAACAGCCGGCTCAGCTAAAACTCGACAACAAACTGGCTGAGCGATAGCCGAATTAGAAATTCCACCATATATCATTGCAGCCATGATCGCGTGATGCAAACGAATTTTGGCCATGCCATATCTGCCTTTTACCTTTTGGTCCTATCAATTCTTGTTGGCGAGAGAGGGCGGTGTAATAACCAATTTTTCAGTACCCACGAATACGGCGCTATCCGCGATGCTGACCGCCTCCGGAAAGTCACTTTCCGTAACCAATTCCTGCTCAAAAGCAAGTTTCACCTCTCCTGAGATGTCGTCACTTAACCAGAACTCTTCGACGCAGAGCACGGGCAAAATCGTCGTGAAGATTTCTTGAGCCTCTGCAAGGGGCCAACTTTGTGTATAGCGGTAAACGGATTTACTCGATTTATATCTAGCGGCAATCAATTCGGGATAACGATCACGCCAGAATACTCGCGCTATATCAACGTCTGCATCCGGACGCACTGTAAGAAAACGAATGATCTTACGATTACCTACCCCACCCTCTTCCCATACTAAGTGCTCTTGTGTACCGGTACATATGAGACGAGAAAAATTTGCAAACCTACCTTCATCTGGCCGGATCAGTTCTAAATACCGCGGCAGCGAAAATGCCTCACCCGTCTTGGGCAGGTTCTCGAACCACAGCTCCGCCACAGCGTCGGCTTGAAACTGTAACGCGCCCCGTGACCCAAAGCCACCATCAGCGAAGTTCTGTACATAGCCGCGAAGATATTGCCGAAATTCAGTAACGCTCAAAACGAGAGCGGCATGTGCGCTTGCCAAATGATCGTGGCATGCCTCACGAGACAATCCTTCGCGTCGCTCAAAGCCGATAATAAGTTTAAATGCCAAATTTACTCTCCTACTCAGATGGGACTGATACCGATGCTCGCCTACGAATAGGCCGGATAGTCAGTGTACCCACGTGGTCCTGGCGTATAAAAAGTTGCACGATCGGGCATTGCCAGCGGAAGGTCATGCTGCAGGCGCTCCGGTAAATCAGGATTGGCGATGAATGCTTCACCAAAGGAAACATAATCCGTCCGCCCTGTCGTCAAATCATCTTGTGCCCGCCCTTTGGTGTAAGCACCGTTGGCGATGACACTACCTTTGAAATTCGAGCGGATAATGCCCAGGGCATCGAGTTCTGGTATAAGATTGATAACGTGTACATAAGCCAGGTCGCGTTTGGAAAATTCCTTAGCCAAGTAGGTATGAGTTGTCGTGGGGTCGGCATCTTCGATGTCGTTGAACCCAAAGCCGGGGCTCACGCGCACACCAACACGTGCAGCACCAATCATAGCAACCGCCTCGTCGATGACCGCAAGTATGAACCGGGCACGCGCCTCAAGAGAACCGCCCCATGTATCTGTACGGTGGTTGGCGTTGCTTGCGAGGAACTGATTGGGCAGATAACCGCTAGCGCCGTGAATCTCGACGCCGTCGAACCCCGCCGAAACCGCATTCTTCGCAGCAATACCATAATTCTTGATGATTTGCAGAATCTGTGTCTCAGTCAGTGCCACCGGCACGCTAAAAGCCTGCATCCCCTCCAACGTGAAAACTTCTCCCTTTGCAGCAATCGCTGACGGCGCCACGGGAGCTGCACCATCGAGGAAGCTCGTATGTGAGACCCGGCCGGTATGCATAATCTGTGCAACGATCTTGCCGCCCTTTTCGTGAACGGCCGCCACAATACTGCGCCACTCTTCGATCTGAGCGTCTTCGTAGATGCCCGGAACCGCCAGGTAGCCACGGCCGGATGGTTCGGGGATGATCCCCTCAGAGATAATCAGCCCTGCGGAGGCGCGCTGAGCATAATATTCGGCCATCAGCGGTGTCGGCAAACGGTCCAACGTCCCACGTGCGCGGGTCATCGGCGCCATAATGATGCGATTTTTGACAGAAATCGCCCCTAACTGAGACGGCTCAAAAAGCGAATGCCTGACCATTAGTTCAACTTTTCCTGAAAATAACGTGTGTTGATTCCACTAGTTGGCGAGATAACCTCCATCCACCGCAAAAGCCTCACCATTCACAAAAGACGACGCATCCGAAAGTAGCCATTTCGCCGCTTCGCCAATCTCGCTGGGCTTGCCAAACCTGCCAATTGGATGACGCGCCTTCAGTTCACTAAGGAAACCGGCAAATCCCGGATCGTCGGCGAGTTGTTTGACCATCGGCGTCTCAATGATGCCGGGTAGAACCGCATTGGTGCGGATGCCGTGGCGCGAATATTCTACTGCGGCAGCACGAGTGAGGCCTATCACGCCATGCTTGGCGGCAATGTACTCGGCTGCGTTATTGATTGCCCGAGCGCCGAGGCCTGACGAGGTGTTGACTATTGCGCCGCCTCCCCGCAGCAACAGTGCCTTAATCTCGTGCTTAAGGCACCAGAACACTGCGGTGAGATCAATTTGGATTGTCTTAGACCATTGCTCGGTGGTCAGCTCGTGCAGCGCCACGCCATGCTGTGCCGTACCAGCGTTGTTAAAAGCTCCATCTAGCCCGCCGAAGCGTTCCACGGTCTGCGCCACTAGCGCTGTAACCTCAGACTCCTGGCTTAGGTCAGCCGGAATGAATACGGCATCGGCACCAATCGACTTCACCGCCTCAAGGGTCGCGTTTCCGCCATCAGCGCTCACATCGGTCAGCGCCACGCGCGCGCCCGCCTGAGCAAACACCAGCGCAGACGCCCTTCCAATACCGCCGCCGGCACCCGTCAGCAAAATCACCTTGTCTTTCAAATCAGACATTTCTTCCTCCTAATGCACGGCACCATTAGATGCTACCAAGCCATCGTACCGCCATCGACACGCAAATCAGTACCCGTAATGAACGACGCCTCGTCGGAGGCCAGAAACAACACCGCAGCCGCCACCTCCTCCGGTTTGCCAAAGCGACCGAGCATGATCTTGTCCACCATAGGCTCGGCAAATTCCTTAGTTGCTAGAAACCCCTTAGTCGCGCCGGTCTCGATCACGCCGGGCGAAACGGAGTTACAACGAATCCCGAACTTGCGGCCTTCCATGGCAAGATGTTTTGTCATGGCCAACACCCCGCCTTTAGCTGCGCTATGAGCGAGACCAGGCAAAGCCTTGAAAGTGAACTGTCCGGAAACCGAGGCCGTGTTGACGATATTTCCCTTAGTCTTCTTTAGGCTATTCCAACCGGCCTTGGTCAACCGGAAAACGAGATGCAGTTCCTCGTTAATCGTCTTGTACCACTCGTCTTCCATATCCTCTATCCAGGCCATATAAGGGCGCCCCGCATTGTTGAAGATAACATCGACGCGACCGTAGGTATCCTCGGCGAGCGCTATCAGCGCCTCACAATCCGCCTTTAAGGTCAAATCGCACGGATGCATGGAGACAATTGACCCGCCTGTCGAGCGGATTTCGGCTACGACCTGCTCTGCCCCCGACGAAGAGATGTCGCAGCCCACCACATTCGCGCCTTCACGAGCGAATAGTTCCGCCGTCGCACGGCCAATACCACTCCCAATGCCAGTGATAATGGCAACCTTACCTTCAACTCTTTTGTTCATTTCAACTCCCCAGCAGTTCGTAATTTTTATTCTTATGTTCTGATTACCATTTATCCCAAGCGCTTCCGCCAGCGGGCGGAGCCGTGGTACTTGTTGAGTGTGCAGCCCCAACGCCACCGGACATGTAGGTACCGATGATATTGCCAGACGTGACTGGTAATGAAATCGAAGACGGGTGATCGCCATCGTGATGAATCGACACCCAGGACGGCTTTTGCTGCAATAGATGCCCCTGCCCGAGCAAGTCAAACAATGTGGCCGGCGCTTCAGTATCAGCTGAGCTAATTCGAACACATATGCGATGGCTGGGCTTGAACACATGAGCAAGGGGGATAAGGTTGATATTAAACCTCGTTGGACCCTTGGCCTCAAGCGCCTTATTTTCGCTGAATTTGTACTGGTTCAACCACGGCTCCGATTTCTCATTGTCCAACTCGCGTAGGGTGCCACGGAGCCAGCCACGCGTGAGGAGCCGCTTCTCACCTGCAGGGTCCACATCCCATAAGCTTGCGAACAAAAACAACTCATCCTCGGTAGTAGAGGCATACACTGTCATTACCGCCGGGCCGATGATCTCGGTGCGCTCAACCAGCGGCGGCGACAGGAAATTCACTCCGCCTCTCGTATTGTAGGTATTATCTTCGTAGCTCGTTGCACCCTCATGCGGCCAATGTTCGTGCTCACTCAGTAGGCCATTGCTATGCAGATAGAATGGTTGCCAAACCGTCTGCGGCAAAGGCCATTCCTTTGCCTCCAACCAACGGTTTTCGTCGCCAGTCACAAACAATCGAATCGGCGCTTCGGTCATCATACCGGTATCGTTATCTTTCAACCAATGGTCAAACCAGCGCAACGACTTAAGCGCATACTGGTAAATCGGTCGATCAAGATAGACTGGTGGACCTACAATCATCCGTTTGGGCGACCTGACACGCTCCCAGGCACGGAAGTCACCGGGTAGGTGCAGGAAATACATGTCCCATGATCCCCCCACCATCATGGGCACTTTGATGTCCTCAAGCTTCGGGTTACGCTCCCACCAATATGGACCGTCATGCGGATTCAGTAACACGTCAATGATAAGCGGATGAGCTCCGAGGTCGGGATTATTTACCGCCGCCGCGAGTTCGGGCACCGCCATTACGTCGCGATTGCGTTTAAGCTCTGCAAGACCGTTTTGGTATGCCTCTTCGCCAAGATTTTCGCGCGACCAGCCCTTGACCCGCACGCCTGCCAAATGGCGCGACCATGATGTAAGGAAACTCGCCGCTAAAATGCCACCATGATAGAATTTGTCCCGATAGAAATCGGTATAGCCGTAAGGCGCCCACACCGCCTTCAGTGCGGGTGGATTCCTAGCCGCCACTTGTTTTGCGCAAACCGAGAAATACGAAGCCCCAAACATGCCCACACGGCCGGAGCACCAGGGCTGCTCCGCGATCCAAGCAATGACTTCCTCAATATCTATAACGTCGGCGGGGCCGTAATGGCTATATGCCCCCTCCGAATTGCCGGTGCCGCGGGCATTGGCGATGACATGAACATAGCCCCGGCGCACGTAGAAATTCGAGTTGCCCGCCTCGGCCTGGGCGTTACGCCCCTGGATGGCGAGCGGTCGAGATGGCGCAGACTGCATGGTCATGTCATAGGCATGAACTCCAAGCAGAGCGGGAAACTGACCTGGCGACGCCGGACGGAAGATATCCACCGACAGGCTCACGCCGTCAGACATTTTTACCAACACGTTGCGCTCGACATTAACCTCGTGCACTCGCGGCGATAACTGCCAGGTCTTACCAAACATATTTCGGCCTCAAGTTAGTGCAGCGATAACTGCTTCGGCCACCTTGGTGTCGATCTCGACAGTCGCACCACTTACGCCAACAGCACCTACGGAACCGCCATCAGCCTGAACCGGCAAGCCGCCTCCGACCACGGTGAAGTTGGCTACATGAGGCATGGAAAGCAGAGATCCGGCATCGCTCGCAACGAACTGATGTACACCCGCGGTTGGGGCCCGGGTTACGGCTGAGGTCCAAGCCTTCTTAAATGCCACCTCGAAGGTAAGCGGACTGGCATGGTCAGTACGGGCTGACGCGACGACATGACCATTGGTATCAACGACAACAATTGATACAGGCACTCCAATTACGCCGGCCGCAGCTACCCCGGCAGCAATAGCATGCTGCGCCGAGGCGAGCGTGATAGATTGTTGTGTAATAGTCGTTAAATTCGACATGGACTTGCTCCTGGATAAAAAACGGCGCGACCAAACCGCGCCAAAACAACTGGTGCGGCTTCGAGGAGAGGCATTGCGCTCGCCCTAAGGGGCAAACAGCGGCGCAAGATCGATGAACACTCGCAAATCGGTGATTTTATCATCGCGGCGGCGGATAAAAGTTCCCGCAGGAATCGTTACCTTGCGGTCATCGCCACGCGTATAGGTCACTTCTGAATTGAGGAAGATATCCTTCCCAGACTCTACAACATCGCCAAATTTATGGTTGATCCCTTTGATCTGGCCGAGGAACGCCTCAAGCGCCCCGACAACTCCCGCCTTACCATCGACCACCGGGCCATTGCCAAACTTCAACTTGACATCATCAGCAAACCATCCGCTGATCTTAGCTATGTCTCGAGAATCGACATTGACAAAATAATCCTGCCACCACGCCATTATGTTTCTCCCTTATATAGATTTGTTAGTACGTGCCCTTAGGCGGCAGTCCGAGCGCATGCTGGCCGTACATTGCTCCCACAAACGACCAAGATAGCGAGATATGCCGTACGGCGATATTAATGTCGCGCCACGCACGCTGAATGGGATTGGACAAGGCGCCACCGTTGGCGCCCATCATCTCGAACAGCTCAGTACCTGCGTGCGCAACTAACTTTCCGGCAAAGGCTTGATCGCGCCGATATTTGATGCGTTGGTCAATATTCGGCAACTCTCCAGCAGCTAGCGTGACGTCGATTTCAGCCGTGTCATTCAGCAAGATCGCCGCTGCGGCATCAATATGTGCCGAGGCATCTGCAAGGCCCACCTGCACGAACTCATACTGCGCCATGGGAGTCGGCGCACCAGCCATCGAGGCCATCAGCTTAGAGCGGGCAACAGTGATGAAATCATTCATAGCCCCCTTCGCCATGCCCACCGGCAGAGAGCACAGGGCGAACGGCGCAGCACCAGCAAAGGTCAGACGATATAATGGATTGTCGTTCACCAACGTGCCGGGCGCTTTGCCCGAATTGATCTTAGGAACTGCCAGGGCGCGATGTGCAGGCACGAAGACGGGTTCGTCAATATAGATGGTCTTACTGCCCGTGCCAGCCAAGCCAGCGGAGAACCACGTGTCCTGGATGGTCGCCTGGCTCTTGGAGATCAAGAACCAGTGCGGAACCGGCGCCCCCTCGCCACTCGCCGGTGGCACCATAGCACCCACAATGTACCAATCGCAATTGTCACAGTTGCTGGAGAAAGCCCAAGAACCAGAGATCCAGTAGCCTGCATCACCTAGCGTGCACTTACCTACGGGCATATACGATCCCGAGATCATAATATTCGCGTCGTCCCAAACTTCCTGCTGGGCCTCCAGAGGGTAAAGCCCCAGCAGCCAGTTGTGGGCCGCGGCAAGGCTAAGACACCAAGCGGTACTACCGCACCCCTGCGCCACCTCAAAGTTCATCTTCACAAGTTCATGAAAACCATATTCAAAGCCACCAAACCGCTTGGGCTGCATGAGGCGATGGAGCTGTAGGTCTTTAACTTGCTCCGTGATTTCAGCTGAGATTCGACGTTCACGCTCGGTTTCCTCTGCTCGCCCGCGGATGACCGGGACAATGGACCGCGCGCGGTCCAGAATTACGTCAATGGAAGGAACCTCGGACGCGCTGGTGCTGTCTGCACCGATTGTCGTGGAGACATTCATATCGTTGTCTTTCTTTTTCTGCCTATTATGGACATATTATACTAAACGGTATCTCTTTTACCCCGTGCGGTCAACACACGCGGCCCATGACCGCGTATTTACTGTGCGTGCTGCGCGCTCAGTTCGGCCCACTGCTCAATAAGGGTCGGCGCCGCGTCAACCATCGTCATATGGTTGACAATCAAGTGTTGAGCGCCCACGGCCGCATCAACGAGGTTGCGCCCGAGCACGCTCGGGTTACGCAATGACGAGGAAACCGATCCATAGGCAAACGCCACCACGTCACGGCAAACCTGATGAACCCATGTGGAGACCTGACGAACACGCTGGACTTCAGCCTCAGTCAACGAGATACCCGTTTCGGCCTTGCGATCTCCGGCGCCAATGGTGTCGTAGAACAGCGCACGTGCGGCCTGAAACAATGCCTCATTGCGAGCGAAATCGAGTTTAAACGTCGGCGTATCCGCGATCGAGTTGGTGGAATAGAGTCGCTTTTTAGCGTTGGCTGAACGAGCCGCTTCATGTAGAGAGCGGCGCGCAATGCCAATCAACTCGGCGGTGTGACCGGTGCACGCAGCAACGATGGTGCCTAGGGTCGCCGTGTGCGATGGGCGCTTGGGCTCGGTCCAGTATTGGTTGAACGTCGAAGATTCGGGAATTTTGCGCTCGGAAACGACATAGTCAAAGCTGCCGGTAGCCTCCAAACCCACCACATCCCAGTTGCCAACAACGTCGACGTCTTTCGTCTTCATGAAGGCGCCAAGCACACGGGGCTTCCCATCCCCTTGCATCGCGGGCATGCCGTCTTCATTCAGTACAAAGGCGGATCCGATCCAATCAGAGTGAGAAATTCCGCTGCCAAACCCGAAACGGCCGCTACCAATATAACCATCTCCATCGCGCACACACTTGCCTGTCGGCGCATATGTGGCTGCCATGATCGGCAGACGGGGACCGCCAAACATGTGCGCAACATGCTCGTCAGTGCAGAAAGTGCCAGCTACCATCGTAGCGACGGCATTGGCCATATACGACCAGCCCGTAGAGCCATGCGCGCTCGCCAGTTCCTCAACAACCCGTGAGTAGCCGACAGCACTGATGTCGGAACCACCGACACTGCGCGGTACAAGAAGCCAATAGAGCCCTGCCTCACGGAGCGCCTCAACAACCTTCAGCGATGTCTTTTGCTCGTTCTCCGGCTTTTCGGCCTCTGCTTGAATCAACTCGCGGAGAGAAACGGCACGCGCCAGATACTCGCGCTCGTCAATCGCCGTGCGAGCTTTTTTGTTCTCTAAACTTATATCCATGGACTCTCTACTCCTCGTCGGATTTATATCTTGGCTATGGACGCCTTCAGGATTCTGGGCACGCATGGAAGCGACTATTTTTATTCGGTGAGCTTCTTGCGATGCAAAACCTCTTGGAAATATACTATCCCTGCTAACTTAATACTCGTTCAAGAAACGTTTTATACGATACTATAAGGTCTCATATCATATGGCAAGCGAAAATCGACGCGCGTGGAGTCCTGGCGACAAGCGCTATGAACGTATGGCTGAGAAGAAACAGCATGTGATGCAGTCTGCCCAGCGGGTGTTCATCCGCAATGGCTACGAGCGCACGAGCATGGACAGTATTGCTCGAGAGGCTGGCGTAGCTAAAATGACCGTCTACCGGCAGTTTGCAGACAAGGAGACACTATTCATCGCCTGCATGAATGACCAATGCCGTGACATGCTCATCCCTGAGAAATACGCTATTGCTTCCAACCGGGAAGAGGCGGAAAAGATCCTCATAGGATATGCTTACGTAATCGTCGACCTAATCACTCGTGACGACATCCTGATGCTGTACCGAATGCTTATCGGCGAGATTAATCATTTTAAGGGACTCGGCAAAATTTTCTATCTGGGCGGCCCAAGCCAAGCGATTCTGGTCATCGAGCGTATTTTAAGCAAGCTCTTCGAGCCCCCAGAACTGCGCCTGCGCGCACAGGCGTTCTTCTGGGCATCGCTCGGCGACTCTTACGAACGTACTGTTCTTGGCGTCATCTCCACGACCGAGGCAAACTTAATCTTTGAAGAGCAAATCAAATTGGCGGCGGCGTTGGTCTTACGATGACCTCGCCGCCGCCTAATATTGGGTGAAAGAGCTATGTCAGTGGGTATACGCCGCAGGACCGGAAGTGCGGCAGGGCGAAGTTAATCGGCGACTGTCAATCCCTCAATCCGCTGGTATTTGCCTGCAAAGTAGAGGATCGGACGGGGATTCTCAACGTAACGCAAATGTTCCACCTCGCTGATATATAGAAGATGGTCCCCTGCCTCATGAATATCCTTGGCTACGACTACTAAATTTCCAATGGCATTGGCAATCACCGGGAAGCCGTTGAAATTTTCCAGCTCCGCCTCGAACGCTTCGATCGGCTTACCACCAAAATGCTGACTTACCTGTTCCTGATCATGACTCAAAAAGCTGATCCCGTAGCGGTCGCCTTCGCGCACAGCGGATACAAAGCTCCCCTGTATACGTACCGAAACCAGCACCAGCGGCGGATCTAGCGACACAGACATGAAGGCATTCGCCGTCATTCCGATCGCTTTACCATCAATTAAGTACGTCACCACGGTGATACCGGTCGCGAACCGCCCCATTGCTGCACGAAAGTCATTCGAATTAAACGTCACGTTTTATCTCCCAACGCGATAGTTTGGCCTACCAACCACTTCGGAAAGACAAGCCGTCTCTCCCGCCATTTCCAACATCAACACCAGATTTACGAAGCTTCGTAATTGACCACAAAATCCTCCGGCGGCTCAGGCCCCCAAAGATAGAAGCTGTTCTCGGGCGCATGGGACTGTCCCTCCCATTTCAAGATCGCAGGTATGTAATCGATATCGGCCGAATATTCAGTGAAACTGCCCCAAGGATCGCGGACATAGTGGAAATAGTTGGACCCCAGAACATGCCGTCCCAGTCCCCAGCCCTTGCTGTAACCTCGTCCGGCCATTTGCATCGCAGACAAGCCCATGTCCTCAACTGAAGGCATATCCCAACTGGTATGATGAAGCCCAGGGGCAGAGGATTTTGCAAAGGCGATCATATGATGGTCGCTGCCGTGAATGCCATGCATAAAGGCTACGAGTCCACCTGCTTCGTCGGAGAGACGCATGCCAAGGACATCGGTGTAGAAGCGGATAGACTTCCCCGTGTCGCGCACGAACATCAGCAAATGCGCCAAACGGCGGGGGCGGACGATCTTTTCCTCGCCACGCGTCGGCGCTCCACGCGTACCTTCTGGTGCCGACGCGGCTTGCAAAAAGACTGACTTGGCATTTGGTGAGGTCTTGGGGGCAACCCTCAGTTCCAGGGGGGTACCATCAACATCGCGAATCCACACAGCCTCTCCCTCAAGTCCAGGCGGCCGCGGAATTTCGTCAATACCCAGGGCGCGAAAATGCGCCCTAAAGCGTGGTAGATCAGTCTCATACACGCCAAAGGAGAGATAATTCAAACGCTTCTTGGGTCCCTCAAAGATCCGCCCCCAGCGCTGCACTCCGCCAGCAGTACCCAGCGCCAAGCCCCCGCCCTCAACATAGACATCCAGGCCGAATGCCTCGTAATAGGCGGACGCCACCGAGAGATCTGGAACTTCGATGCTGAAATGGTCCAGGGAATGAACACCAAGCGCATTCACGTCTTGCGTAGCCGGGATAAAACCAGCGGTTTGATTCATTATCTCCTCCGTTTCATTTACTTCTCGCGAAGCCAAGAAGTTATTTTTGGCTAACGATTTAGCGGCATATTGCAGTGCTTATCCACATCACAACAATCAGATTATACTATATGGTCTCGTATAAAATTGCAAGGAGAAATCTTGCCTCACCCGCCGTCGCGTGAGGTCGCCAAATCTACTTAGTTTTCGAGCGACCTCGATGTCGGCGGCCGTAGATTTTCTGTAGGGGGCGAGGCCCTTACCCCGGCGCAGGAACCTGCGTGACATGGGCGAGCGAGCATGACACGTAAGTCTCGGCCTTTACTGCCCCCGCATAGGGCTTTCTCCACCTCGGCTAGGATAGGCGCTGTCTATCGCTATCCTGACAAGGCAACTCCGACTGCGATCTCTCGTCCAATTGTTGTCGAAGTCGCAGTGTCGAGCGAATTCCGGCTCTGTCTCCCCGGCGGGCTAATGCCAACTCATTCGACCGTGTTCCGACACACCACCACACCGAGGGCTGGCTGGAGTATTATGTTGGAATTGATGTCTCGTTAAAAAGAGAGAAGCACCCGTGTGGTTGACGGCAAAGAAAAATAGTCCGTGAAGCGAAAGCAGAGAATGGATCCTGAACCGATTGGGCCGAAGATAATAGTCATCGCCACATCTGCGACATGCGGCACATAATCGTAAGCCGTGCCACCATCGGTACGGAAACGCGCGATGGGCGCGCCCCAATGACCGCTCTCTGCACCTGCTGGGAAATTATCAAAGCTCGACAGGCCAGCGAAATTGCGCGAGTTGATCGCTCCGGGCCGAGTCCGCCATTCGAGATTACCGGGCAATTGCGACCAGAACGCCGCCTCCAGCCCCAGCCTCTCCTCCACGACCACAGCGCCAGCATCGGCCAGCCGCCCTCTTGCCAGGCCCGCGCGCTCCTCAACCGCCGCTAATGAAGGGCCATACACCGCCAGTGAAAGGTGATGCGCCCCCATGACGAATTCGTTGGACGCCAGGGCGTCAGAGGCCTCCTCGAGCCCCGCGATCTGGCTCACCGCCTTGTCCTGTGCGCCCAGCATCTGGGCGGTTTTCAAAGACAACCGGTCCTGCGCCTGGGCCCGGGTCACGAAGGCGAAGGATTGCGTCAGCACAATGGGGAACGGCACCGAGAGCAGCGTGTTCAGCATCCCCGGCCTGGTCTTGGGCGGATATTCACGGAACGAGAAAATCGTCCCGAAGGCGCTTTGGTCAGGAGCGCGGATTTCAATGCCGCGCCGCCCGCAGATGACACGATCCGTATAGATGGCATCGCCCAGATGACCAGAGACGATCGGCACGCGGAGAAGCCGGCCGGTGATGATCAGTCGCAGCGCTTCAGCGATTTCGGAGAAGGCAATCCCGTCCCGCTCATACACACCCAGCCGCCGGACTCTGAACCCCTCCAACCCGTTCGCCAAAATGATCCAGCGATCCTCTAACTCTCGCGCCAGCCCGTCCGAGACCTCCGGCACTTTGCGCGCGAACCGCGCCCACCGGCTGGCGATGCCGGTCCCAAGCGGGCTGCGCGGCGAGACCAGCAGGCTGACAAAGTAATCGTTCCGATACAACCGGCCTGCCAGCACCTTGTCGCGATAGGTGGCATCGAGATTTTGCGCGAAGCCCGAACGAAACGGCCGCGCGGGCATTTCCGCCAGATTGGCATGCCGGATCAGATGCGTATGGATCGTGATGTTGTCATCGGCGAGGTTGCGATAGAGTGTATTGAGCAGCCGCAGCCGGGCGTTGCGCGCAGCATGGTCGGCCAGCTCAAAGGCCTCTCCCTCGACATGTGCCATCGCCAGCAGCGCGCCGTTTTCCAGCAGCAGTATTTGCCGGCCGATATGCCCGATATAGGGCAAGTACTGGGTGGCGGCGCGCTCGGCGCGGCTGACATCACCCCACATCGAGCATCCCCCGGGCACGTTGGCGGCCACGCAGCGGCGCCGGTGACACCGAAGCCCCGCCCCATCTTTTGCTGTCGACGGACCGGCCCGCCGTGCGCAGATAAAGCAGCACGACGCCAACTGCATTATAGTCGCGCGCCACCAGCTCCCGTGCGGCCAGCCAGAGCGGCGCTATGATCGTCAAATATAGCGGGTTCTTGAACACCACCACGATCAGCCCGGCCAGCATGAGCAGCATCGCCCCCAGGGTCAGCGGCACGCCCATGAACATCGCGGGCCTGGTTGCCGCGAGGTATAATGTATCGGCTTCCAGGGGCTCCATCTCAGCCGCCCCCCGTCAGGGTCTGACCGAGATAGGAAGCCCCGAACATGATGACGATCCCGCCAATAATGCCGGCGATCACGCCCAACGACGCCCGGCCGAACATGAACAGAAACCCGATGCCGATGATCCCGAGCACGGCGATCGTCTCGCCGAACGGCCCCAGGATGAAGGTGCAGACATTATTGATCATCGTCTGCGGGCTGGCGCCCCCGGACACCGTTTGGGCATAGGCCAATGCAGGCACGCTCAGCATCACAGCGAGCGTTGCCATACGCCGCAAGCCCCTCAGAGCGGGTCTTTCCATAGGTTTGGCGAGCGGAGGGACGATCAAATCCATCATGGCGACCTCTTCAGTTGGCTTGAGGGAGCGGCGTAATTCGCAGCGACCAGGATCTGCTCCGAGGGCTTCCGGCTCAGCGGCACCAGCCAGGGAGCTCCATGGGTTTGGGTGTAGGTGCCGGTCGCCGAAACATCCCAACTTGGCGGCGCGCCCGGGGCAGCTAGCGGTCCGGCTGGCGCCATAGAGGCGGGGGCAAACGCCTCATCGGCGTTGTGCATCACCGCGCGGGCATAGCCATTCATGATACCTTTCAGCGGTGTACCGGTATTGTAGACCGACAAGGCCAGAAGCAAGGCGGCCTGTTGCCCGGTTCCAACCGGCCTGCCGTCATAGGCTGCCCGCAACAATGCAGCACCGGCGGCTAGTGACGCGCAAGGATCGAGCGCGTTGCTCACACTCATCCCCAGCGCAGACAAATTCCGGCTGTTGATTTGCATCAGGCCGAGATCAACGGAATGCCCCTTGCCAATCCAGGCAGTCGCTTCGGCTCCGGCTACCGCCAAGCTGGAAGGGTCGACGCTGATGTGAGCGGTGTTATCGTGCAGCATCCAGAGACGGAAGTCGCTCTCGGTGCGCGCGACACCCCGCAGGACCCATTCAGGGACGGATGGGGCACAATGTGCAGCCAGCTTGCTAAAATCGGCATCGGCTATGCTCGCCCTAAACTCTGGTTCCGGCATGGGGGCTAAGCGCACCTCGTACCAGAGGCCCTCGATCAGGCACAGCTCCCGGTCTGCTGCCAGCGCGATCCGTGCCGGGACTTCCTCCGGTTTATGGCGCTTCGCCCGGCTGCGGGCTTTTCCTCGGGCAACCGCCAGGAGTTGAAGCGGCATGGGCTGCATAATAGCCAAACATGATCGAAAATCTCAGCAGTTAAGAAAGCTGCTCTCCCGAATCACAATACGCTTGCCGCTCCCGGCCGTTGGCAAAGCACGAGGTCGTTGCAGTATCAAAGCATTCGCTAGAATTCCTTGGTCTGTTGGAGCCGCATAAAATATTACCACACCGGACCTCCGAGATTAGAGATCAGGGTTGAGCATAGGGATGAGATTAGAGTTGGGCTCAGGATTGAGATCGGGAATTAGCATATGAATAAGCTCAGGATTGGGCTGAGGGACAAGATCAGCATTTGTCAAGATTCCGATTCGGAAGATTGCTCGCCCTGTCAAAAATAGTGAAACTCTCTGCTGCTATTTTTGAAAGCCGGTGTTCATGCCACTCAAGCGCATTCACACGGAGGCCGAGATCGAAACCTTGGCAGACACATTCCGTCCGCTCTGGCGGCAAGGTGATGTTCTACGTCCCTGGTTGCGCCAACATTACGGCACGCTGTTGGATCTGGTGCATGGCGACTGGTCTTGGACGGCGATCGCGCGCGCTATGACGCGGGCCGGCATCACCTATCGCACCGGCAAATCCTGGAATGCAGACTGGCTGCAAAGTGAGGTCTATCGTGCATGTCGGCCATTGAAAGGATACCGGCGCCAGAAACAAACGGCGCGCCTTTCGCCGCCTGCCCCCTCTGCCCCCTTAGCACCAGCAGCACTCGCGCCCATGGAAAACGCAGCGCCCGCCTTCTCTGCTTTGACGGACGAAACGGAATTTCAGCCTGCGCGTTTTATCGATTGGGAAACCAAGCGATCAGAGGCCGACGCGCTGCCGCCTGCTGAGCCAACCAAGCCCATCATCCAGCCGCCTCCCTCAACCTACGACGAAGTCATGGCACGCCTGCTCGGCAAAAAGCCTCCGCCGTGAGCCAGAGCCATCCTTCCCCTGAATGGAGCCACACCATGCCTGAACCGAAAGACAACACGCCAGAATTGCTGCGTTTCCCAAATACTACGGGCGGACGATCCCCCTCACCCGCCACCGCACCTCCGGGATTTACCTTTGGGCAAGACGAGGATACCGGCCCGGAGATGGAGTTGGCCGGCGCTGCCTGCCCGACATCGTCTTCGCCCAGCCCGGCAGCGCTGACAGGCATCGATCTGAGCGGGCGGCATAAAATCATTTTCTGGGTCGGGCGGGGCAAGACCGGCAAAACCACCGGCATACGCTGGCTGGCCGAGAAAACCCTGATGAACGGCACGCCCCTGCTGATGGCAGACCTAGACACCACGAACGACACGTTCTCCCGCTATATCGACAAGGTTGCCCGCCCGCCGGAGAGTGCTGATCCAAGCCTGTCCCTCAAATGGCTGGATCGATTATTACAGCACAGCCTGAGCCAGAAGATTTCGGCGCTGGTCGATCTTGGCGGCGGTGACACCACGCTGCGCCGCCTCGCCGTCGAATTGCCTGATCTGGTCGCGTTGTTCGAGGCGCAAGGCTTTGCGGTCGTGCTGTTTCATACGGTCGGACCACAAGAAGAGGATTTATCGCCGCTGGCCACCTTGCAGGGGCTGGGCTTCAAGCCGACCGCCTCATCCATCATTCTGAACGAAGCCATGATCGATGTCGGCGAGACCCGCGACACGGCCTTCGCCCGCATCCTGCGTCACAGCGTGGTCCGGCGCGCGATTGGCGAGGGCGCGGTGCCGGTGTTCATGCCCAAGCTCTTCGCCGCCCAGCCGGTCGAAATCCGCCGTCTGAAATTCCATGACGCCGTCGCGGGCAAAACCGGCCGGGCCGACACGCCGCTCGGGCCGTTCGACCGTGCCCGGGTCAGACTATGGCTGGAGGCCATGGACGCCAATTTTGCGGGGGTCAGCTCATGGCTGCCGTAAATGAGCCGCGGGAAGATCTCGATCTGCGGCGATACAGCGAAGTTCTTGGCCGCGAGATCGCCCAGATGCAGGACGAGCTAGAGCGGCTCATCCAGATCACCGGGCTCAAAAACGACCCGATGCTGCCGCTGATCAAGGTCCTGTCCTCCTCGCTGCGCCTGCAATGGCGCCTGCATAACCAGGCCGTGCGCTATTTCCACGATGCCAGCGACCGGCTCGACCGCGAGTATCACGACACCATCAAGAAGACGGCGCTGGCCATCCAGCAAGCGGAAGCGGTGCTGCAGACCAAGCAGGCCGGCATCGTCGAACAGCTGACGCCGAAGCTCGCCGGAACAATCAGTTTTGCTGTGCGCCAGCAGGCGCAGACCGTGAAATACAAAACTATTGCCGTCTGGGCGGCAGCCGTGCTGGCAATCGGCTTGCTGCCTTGCGCCTTCACCTATGCCGCCGGACTGAATGCCGGGCGGTTCCAGGGGGAGGTCGCCTCCCACCTGATCCCAGCTGCCATGAAGGCAGGTCCCGCCGAGGCCATCGTCTGGGGTCAGTTGATGCAAGACAATGATGGGGCCAGCGCCATGGCGGCCTGCCGCAAGGACATGCAGCAGGACGCCGATGGCCGGCATTACTGTCTGATGCCGGTCTGGACAGACCCCATCCCCACAGCGGTGCCATCAGCTTCCGAGCAATAACCGTGACAGTGCCGCCAAGGCCAAATTGAAAGAATGACAGCCCATCCTTTATCGCCCCGGCACCAAATCAGGCGAAGGCCAGTACCACGGCTCACTTCACTGATCGGCAAACAAGGCCCGCATGGTCTCAATCGGCATCATCAGCACCTTCTCGCCAAGGGGTGAGGCTAAAAAGCCGTGCCGCCGATAGAACGCCATGGCGGCCTCATCGATGGCATGCGTCACCACCGCTCTGACGCCTGCCACCTCGGACACAGTCAGGCAGCGCTTAAGTGCATCGACCAACAGGTCCGTGCCCAGACCAATGCCGTGGAAACGCTGGTCCACCGCCAAGCGGCCGATCAGCATGAGCGGGACCTGTTCGGGCATACCCCGCCTCAGCTTGGCGCTGGGCAGGGAAAGACGCTGCTCCATGGCCGTGGTGATCGCATAATAGCCGACGACCGGATGTGCTGGCTCAGCGGCGCGGACAACATAGGTTCTTGCCGACAGCCCCTCACTGGCCAAAGCCCGATCCCGCAGCCACTCATCCAAGGACGGGTGCCTGCCATTCTGGAATCCGGAGACATCGTGCGCGGCGGTCAGACGTTCCGGCGGTAACAGCCGAGGCCTCACCGGCTTGGCGCCGACAGTCGTCTTTCCGCCGGACTGCGCATCAGCGCTCCCAGGCCGGGGGCCTAGTCAGCCGGGCCCGCAGTTCCGCCACATCCTGTGCCGGCTCATCAAGCAGCGCCAGAAAATCCTCATGGGCTTTGGGGCTCAAGTAAAACAACCTCTGATCCAGGATCGTATCCTCGGCTTGGCGGCGGGCACTTTCCAGCATGAATTCCGACAGCTTCTGCCCCCGCAGCGTCGCCGCGCGAGTCAGGATGGCCTTGGTCTCGGCCGAAGCCCGGATCTGAATGACATCGTCCTTACGCGCCGGACCGGCAGGGGCTAGTTGTGCCATCTCTCATCTCCATTGCAGGCACACACCATCGCACAATGTACCTACAACGTCAATACAAATAGCTTCGCCAGCCCTGGTATCCGGGAGAGTATTTGATGTTCGGGCAGCGCGGCACGCTCTATCCGCGCCCATATGGACATGGTGGCCGCCTCCACGTCTGGTCGCGAAATCAGGGGAATGCCGCAGCTCGAGCGGCACTTCGTGCAGCCACAGTCGTGGCGCCGCTTGCTCGAAGTCGATAAGTCAGCATGCTCGAGCTGACTCCGTAAACCTCCGCAGCAACGTTAGGCCTTATGCCTGACCTCATGATATGATAGGCTGCCTCATTCGGAATGAGGATTGCTCCGCCCAGGAATGCAGCTTCCTCCTCAATACCCGCGTGACGATCCCTATCACCATTAGAAAGAAGCGGCGGTGTCAAATTGTGCCCCAGGAAGCAATGAGCCAGTTCATGGGCGATGTTGCTGCGTTGGCGTGTTTCACCATGCCGATCATTGTGCACGATTAACCGTTGTCCACCTATTGGCATAGTCACAGCTGAGAATTTTTGGGAGCCCGCACCGAGGAAGTACTGTCCAGGCAGACCGCCATTGGCGTCCCGTAACTCGCTCAATTTAATGACCACAATGTCAAAGTGGGCGCAGATATTCCACGGATCGACCGGGTCGGTTGACCTAAGGCCAATCTGTTGCCGCAGGCGCACCGATATCCGGTTTGCTTGCGCTTTGAAGCCTCGAGGCAGCGTCATCAGATCTCATACCGTTATAAATTGTTCATACGCGGACTTCAAAACAGCCTCAAGCGCCCTCCTGCTAGGTTCATCCAATTTCCGATCGGCACGCAACAACGCCGTCATCGCGGCAAGTGGCTCCGGCTGATTTGTCTGATCGCCACCAAGAAATGCCTCTGCCTTCAGACCTGACCACGTAAGTAGTGCTGCCAACCCGTCCACATCTGGTCTTTTCCCCTCCTTGGTCATTCTTGTGAGCGTGGAAGCACTGACCCCACTTTCTTCCGCCACTTGCTTCCATGTCATCATTTTTGAAAGGCGCGTTGCATCAAGCGCGGCGCAAAACGCCTCGATCTGGAATGCGGGCTTCATGGTGTACTTTCTCCCGGGGGTTATAAACAACGACCCTCGAATTCTACTATTGCAATTTACAATCAGATATGCAAGAGCCTGAATTGCAAGTTAGCAATTGTTATCCTACTTTCAAATTTGCCGCCCTTGGGGAGGCTCTGCCGAAGAAAGGCGTCACCGATGAGGAACGGCCAACCATGAACGACTATTCACGCATACGCCCGCCGATTAAAAATCAACTCGAAACGCCGCTCGACATTCTGCTGGCCGACATTGCCGTCATGGTCCAGCTACCTCCGGGTCTCCACGCTAAGGCCAGCGATCGATATGAGGCTCTTCGACAATATGTCGTTCGGCCCAACAGCCCACTGTTCGGCCTTGTAACGCAGCTCTATCCGCAAGGCTCCATGGCCATTGATGCCACCACCTCCACAAGAGGCACAGATAACGAATATGACTTGGATGCCGTCTTGGAGGCGGAATTCCCGGCCCAGATGAAGCCGGGGGAAGTCCTCGATCTCACGTATGAGGCTCTTAAGGACTACCGGGTTGATACCAAGGTGCTGAGGCAAACACGGTGCGTCACGATCTGTTATGCGGACGACATGCACGTGGATATCACCCCCGCCCGCAGGCGTCCCAATACCCTTGAGCTCGAGAGCAACATTTTCCATGCGAAGCCAGAGGAGCATCTTCGTCGGCATGTCGAAGTACCGATGAATGCCTTCGGTTTCGCCGCATGGTATCGAGGACGGACGCCAGACGAGGAATTGTTTAGCGAGGCGTTCCGGGAACTTACCTTCGACGCTTGGAATATTCTGGCCAAGGCTGATCCCGTCTTTCATGATGTTCCGGACCAGACGCCGCTTCCCCGGAAAAGCGTCACCACAGTTGCCCTTCAACTTCTGAAGCGGTTCCGCGATATCTGGGGCCTTGGGCAGCCCGGGCGTATCCCACCTTCTGTCATGTTGTCTTGCCACGCCGGCCACGCCGCGCAACCAGGCCTCAGCCTTTCAGAAATGGTCATCCGCCAAGCGCGCTGGACGGCGAAGGCCATCAGCAGCGCGGCCAGGATGGGTCGCTTGATCGAGGTCCGGAATCCGGTGATGCACGAAGATCGCTTTACCGACCGCTGGCCTGAAAGCCAGCAACAGCAACAAACATTCGCAGCCGCCCTAACTGACTTCGCCGACTGCCTTCAGTTCATGCGCACCAACGACATGTCGCTTGAAGACATGCAGGAGGTACTCAGGAAATGCTTCGGCTCCCAAGTCGTGACGAAATCTGTTCGTATTTTTAATGACCGTACCGGGCGAGCGCTACGCGGCGGTAGCCAAGGCTATACGCAGCGTGGCGGGCTCTTTATTCCTGCCGCACCCGCGATTGTCGGCGTCACAACAGCCGCATCGGTCGTGCCAGCCCGTGCCCACACCAATATGGGGGAGCGACGGCCATGAGTGGATACCTGGATATAGACGCGCAGATTTCCTCCATGGCGGCAACGTGGCCGCGATTTCGAGTGGTCGAACGCAGAGGCCGAGGTGCGATCTGGATCGGGGAAGTACGCCCCCTGATGCAGTCGTATACGGTCTCCATCGGCTACATTGCACCGACCACCGTGGAGCTACTTGACCTCCACAGAATGCAACCACGTGTCGCGGTCCTTACGCCGGAACTTAGGTCTAGGCGCGGTGATCCTGAGGGCCAACTCCCCCATGTCTACTATATTGGTGATGGTCCATTGGACGTTGTGCTCTGTTTATTTGATCCTAACTCAGATGAATGGTCTCCCGCGATGTCCCTCGCAGAGACGACCGTACCGTGGGCGATCGATTGGCTTGCTGCCTACGAAGGCTGGCGAGCTACTGGAAGTTGGACGGCAACAGGTAAGCATTTGCCTCGCGGTGTGGAGTTAGCGCAATGAATTACGTCCCACCCCAGCGCTCTAATGGAACAATCCAGCATACGCGGGCAAAACTCCCCTGGCCGAAGGGCGAGCCATTCAGGATACTCGCCATCGATGGCGGCGGTATCCGAGGTATCCTCCCGGCCTCGATCCTAGCGGAACTTGAGAACCGCTTCCTTCAAGGCGGGTCTATCGCAAAACACTTCGACATGGTTGCGGGCACGTCCACAGGCGGTATCATTGCCCTTGGCCTAGCCTTCGGGCTACGCGGCGCAGATGTCCTGAATTTCTACGTCGAGCGTGGGGGAGTGGTGTTCCCGCAAGCTGGCTTCTTCGGTCGTATTTTCCGGGATGTCCGTCGCTGGACGCGATATACCTATGACAACCGTGCTCTCGAGACCGAACTGCTGCGTATTTTCGGAGATGCGCCTCTGGATCATGCCCAGACTCGGCTCTGCGTCCCCAGTTTCGAGGGCGTCCACGGTGAGCCGTGGATATTCAAAACGCCACACCATCCGGACTATAAAAAGGATAGGTTTGCAACGATGGTCCACGTTGGGCTTGCGACTTCGGCCGCACCTACGTTTCTCCGCGCCATCCCGAACAACGGCTACGTTATGGTTGACGGTGGGCTTTGGGCCAATAACCCAGTTATGAATGCTGTGGTTGACGCGCTAGCGTGCTTCGACATCGAGCGTAGCCAAATTAGAGTTCTGAGCCTGGGATGCGGCGAGACCGCATTTCAAGTTAGCCCGAGCCTAGCCACCGGTGGCCTCCTCCAGTGGCGAGGTGCCATATTAGCAGCAATGCGTGCGCAATCGTTGAATGCTCTGGGCCAAACCTACCTACTCCTTGGTAAGGAGAATGTGGTGCGTCTCGACGCTCCAAATACTCAAAGGCCGATTGCCATGGATAATCATCGCCGCGCCGTATGTGAACTCCCACCGACCGCCCGAACCCTAGTAGAGGCGTCCGGCCATCACATTTCATCGATGTTCCTAACAAAGGAGGTGGAGCCCTACACACCCTGCCCACTCCCTAGGCTGCAGCCTGCCTAGTTGTCCGAGCCATTTTCCACTCAACAGGAACACACGCTGTCGCGTAACTTGTAACTTACCCGACAAGTTGCCGCTGAGGCGCAACCCATTGTTTTTCTTTGTAGTCATTTGTCGCGCGTTTCTGTCGCAGAAATCCGTCTGATTCGCAACAAAACTGGCGACACCCGCCTCCATGTTTTTGCGGTGAGCGGCTGCTTCCGGGAAAGGCCCCAGGTGTCGGGAACGACCATAAAGGGCGCAAGTTGAAGAGCGGCATGTCGCCGACATGCTCGCACTGGCCGGACGGATTGCGTATGGTGCAGAGATGATCAACCCCGCACACCCCTGTTTTGAATTTCCGGACTTGCTGGCGAAGTCAATTCGGCGGGGTCGAAGCCCCGGCCGTTTTCGGTCCAATGGTACGCTGCGCGCCGTTCAAACTGCCGATATGCCGGCTGAAGCTCAAGAAACATCAATCTCGCGGTGCCAGTCGAAAATCCATCGGGCTGTCTGGTCAGCACAGGAGATCGGCCTGTGACACAAGACGAGTTGACCCTCTGGGCGGCGCGGAACGGTTGGCAGGTGATGGCGGGTTGTCCTAGCCTGGTGAAGCCAGGGCGGCCAAAGGATGCAATCGTGCGGCTGTCGTTCAAGGTGACCGTGGTTAGCCTGGAAGTGCGCAAGGCGACGAAATGGGAAAAGGTGGCCAGCGCCAAATACGAGGATGTGACGCTGGATGAAGATGGGGAGCGGGTTCTGGGCCTGGGGTTCGAGAAGGTGCCGAGTATTATTATGCTCATGCGAGAAAATCGGGACGCGCAGGTATTTGCGAAGTTCGGGAAGTAGCCAGAGTTGCCTTCCGGGCAACAAGGGCTCTTCGCATTTTCGGCTCAATCAATGCGCCCTGAAGATGTTTTTCGATCCCGGAATTTAATGCAGGCTGCCTAGACGGCTTGGTTGGACGCGGCAGACCATCTGCTTCCTGCAACATGGTTGTCATTGCTTTTCCGAACAAAACAGAAGTTTTTGGTGCAGCTTTTTTTTAAAAGCTGCGAAGGAGGCTGCCTCGCAGCCTCACACCCCTTGGGTTCTCCGAATATAAAGCCCCGCCCCGTTCAACGAACGCTCCCCCGCCCGGCATCGCCGGGCGGGGTTCATCGTCGGGCTTACTCCCCGCTGGGCTTGCGGCTGCGAGACCAGATGAGGGTGTAGCCGTCGCCACCTTCATCGTCGAAGAGGTTGGCGTAGATCGGCGCGCTGAAGCTCGGGTCATCGAGCTTGACGGAGATATAGTCGCGCCCCTCGGCGGAGCGTTTGGTCCACCCGGCCCCGATCTCGGCGCGCCCCACATAGATGCGGTGGCTGGGGGCATTGTCGTTGGCCCGGTTGGCTTCGGGCACGATGCGCACATTCTTCGTCTGCACGCTCAGGGTGACAATCTCGCCCTGGATTTCGGTGCCGGCTTTCTTGAAGGTTCCGATGGTAGCCATGTCATATCTCCTTGCTGTTTCGAGCCCGCGACCATCGCAGCCTCGATGGCGATCAATCGACCGGGGGCACGATCGGCCTGCACCGTGTGCGGCCGTAGCGCAGCGTAGGATGGCGCCGTCCGGCTTTTTTGGAGCGCAGCGCCCGCGAGGAGACAGCGCAGCTGTCGGGGAAAAAGGCCGGGCGGCGCCATTGCAGGAAGGCGATCGTCCTTCGGTCAGATCAGCCACAGAGAGGCCGCATGGCGCCGCGACGGGCACGCATTCAGGAGAGAGACAAGGCTATCTCCGGCCGTTCAACAAGACGGCAAGGCAAAGGCGGGAATCCTGACACCCGCCTTTTGCAGGCGCGGCAGTGTTCTTGTGCCGTATTCTACCGGCCATGACGCCCCATCTTCATATTGTGGGGCAAAGCTGTCAGCAGGCGGGCGGTCATACCCTTCCCAAGGGCTGATGCGTCTCGGCAAGGACGTGCCCCCCGAACCGCGCGTTTCCAACGTCCCGTCGTCTTGATGAGGCTGATGGCCAGGGCCTCTTCCAGTCCCGTTCCACCAAGTCCAGTGGGGCAGAAGCGCAGTGAACCCCGCCTGGCGATGCTGGGCGGGGGATTGGGCGGGGCTTTGCCATGTCGCACTGCTGCCGTCAGGAGCAGTTCTGTTTGCCTGTTCGCCAGTTGACGTTGCTGCTCATCGGCCATGGGGGCTAGGCGCCCCCATTCCCGAACTTCCACACCGGGATGCCGAGCCGCCGGGCCTTGTCGGCCAGATTGTCCTGGATACCGGTGCCGGGGAACACCATGACGCCGATCGGCAGGGCGTCCAGCAGCGAGTCATTGCGCTTGAACGGTGCCGCCTTGGCGTGCCGGGCCCAGTCCGGGCGATAGGCGATCTGGGTGACCTTGCGGGCATCGGCCCAAGCAGCGGCGATGCGCTCGGCACCCTTCGGGCTGCCGCCATGCAGCAACACCATGTCGGGATGCTTGGCATGCACCTTATCGAGCTTGTCCCAGATCAGGGTATGATCGTTAAACTCCATCCCGCCGGTGAAAGCGATTTTGGGGCCAGATGGTAATAGAGGTGCCGTCTCCGCCCGGCGCTTGGCGGCGATAAAATCCCGGCTGTCGATCAGGGCGGCGGTGAGTGCCCGGTGATTGACCAGCGAGCCAGAACGGGGCCGCCAGGCCGAGCGCGTGTGGCGTTCGAATTGCTCGGCTGCCTGGTCGCGGAAGAATTCCAGGCAATCGCGCCGCTCCAGCAGCGTCTGGCCTTCCGCCGTCAGCCGCTCAAGTTCGACCGAGCGGATCTCGGAGCCATCCTGTTCCTTCTGGCTGCGCTTTTGCGCCTGCTCGTTGTCGTCCAGCTCCCGTTCAATCCGCCCGGCGGCGCGGTGGAACAGATTGACCGTGGCCCAGAGCAATTCCTCGAGGTCGGACTCCAGGCGGGTGTCGCTCAAGGTGGCGGCGAAGGCGTCAAAGATGTCCGCGACAGCGCCTGCGATCAGCATTGCGTCGGGCAAGGGCCGCGGGTCAGGCTCTTCCTGGCCGGGATGGTAGCCGTAAAGCTGCAATTCCGTGAGGACATGCGCGGTGGGTGAGGAGGCGTGCGGTGGCTCATAGCCGGTATCGTCATGGTCGTGGGTCATGGGATGCTCCTGTGCGCCGGAAGCCCGCGCCCATCGCGGCCTTCCATGGCGATCCCGGCCGCAGGCGGCGACGGCCCGCACGCACTGCGCCGAAGCGCAGCGGAGGATGGCGGCGGGGCCGCTATTTTGCTTCGCGCTGCAAAGCCCTGGCTCGAACCATGGCTAATCTGTTTGCTGTGGCTTCCGGGGCGGCGGAAAATAGCGGCCCCGCCGACATTGCGGACCGGCGCCGCCTGCGGCACAGATCGGCCTCTCGGAAGGCCGCCGGCGCGGCCGCCCGGCAGCTTGGGAGCGAGCAAGGCCAAGAAGAGAGAAGGACAGCGGCTTTACCGGACCGCCATCCGCTCATCCAACTATCCGCCCGGTCAACTCAGCCGGTCGTCATGAAGCGCGTGACATCCTCTGGTGCCAGTTGCCCCCGTAGATTTGCCCGCAGTGCTGCAAGACCCAGCACGCGGAGGTCGTCGTTGAAATCCCCCAGCTTGGGCGAGAGCGTGATCGCCTCGATCCCGATGGCCTCGGCCCGCTCCGTTAAGCGTGCCACAGCGCTGTCACCGGCTGGATCGGCATCGCGGGCGATATAGAGCCGCCGCAGCCCAATCGGGAGCAGGATGGCGGCCAAGTGTCCGGCTGAAAGTGATGCCGCCATCGGCATAGTGGGTAATGCACATCGTAGTGAGAGCATGGTCTCGATCCCCTCACCTGCCGCCAGGACCTCCGATGTCACGCCAAACCGCACCGCGTTGCCAAGCAGATGCCCGAGCGCCCGGCGCGGTACCGCCAGCGGCGCCTTGCCCAACCGGATGGGATCGAAGCCGTTGGGATCGAGCCAGGTTCGGTGCACGCCAGTGATCGTGCCCTCGAGGTCGGTCACCGCCGCGATCAAAGCAGGCCAGGATTCGGATGGGGCGTCTGGTGCCGCGCGATAAAAACAGCGCGGATGAAACCGCAACGCCTCGGTATCAGCAAAATTCGTAATGCCACGGCGGCGCAAATAGCTTTCTCCGAGCGTACCAAGCAGTGGTTGCGCCCGCGCGAATAGCCGCCGCGCCGCCTGCTGGGCTTTGACCGGGTCATGGCCTGAATCGTGGTTCAGAGCGTCGACTGCACCGGCTGCGGGATTTGTTGACGCCGCGTTCGGCACAGACGGGACGTCGCCCCTCTGCGCCAACCCCAGAAAGCGCCGCGCCTCCTCGGCCACCTCCCGGAACTCCGTCAGGCCACAGCATTCACGGATCAGATCGAGCAGATCGCCAAACTGCCCTGTCGCTGAATCCTGCCAACGCCCCGCCGCGCCCTTGCCCGTTCCGTTGCCACTCAGCCGGACAAACAAAGACCGCCCTGGGGTGTTATGCACATCCCCCACCAGCCAATAGCGCCCTTCGCGCCGGCCGGCGGGCAGATAATGCCGGCATACCGCCTCGGCTTGCGCGGAGAGCAGCCGCGCCATCTCCGCCGCCGGCATCGACTGATCATGCTTGGGCATCGCCGTCTCCTCCATCTCAGCTGATTGCTGCCAGCACCGGCCTGCTGGGCTATCGAACAGCGCAGCCTATCTGCCCACCCGGCCCGCGCGCCACTTCCGAATTGGAAGTTCCCCTGGGGATGCATTTGCGCTACAAGTGACCATCTAATTGGTCATGAGGGTTCCATGAGCAGCGTCAATCTCGCCGATGCCAAGGCACATCTAAGTGAGCTGGTCGAACGGGCCGCCGCCGGGGAAGAAGTGCGGATCACCCGCCGCGGCAAGCCGGTGGCGCAGATTGTCCGAGCCGATCTGCCGCGCAAGCCGGTCAATCTCGGCGCATTGCAGGCCTTGACCGCTACCATGCCCAAACAAGCCGAGCCCGCGCGTGAGGCAATACGCAAGATGCGCGACGAGGCGCGCTATTGAGCCTGTATCTCGACACCTCGCTGCTGGTCGCCGCCCTGACAAATGAAGCCGAAACCGAACGCATGCAGGCCTGGCTGGCAGCCCAGCCTGCCGGTGAGCTGGCGATCAGTGATTGGGTGGTGACGGAATTCTCCTCGGCGCTGTCGATCAAGCTGCGCACCGGCCAGCTGCAACCGGCGCACCGCGCCGATGCGCTGGCCATGTTCACGCAACTCGCGGCCGAGAGCTTTTTACACCTGACGATCGGTGGTCAGCAGTTCAGGACCGCCGCACGCTATGCGGATCAATCCGCGCTGGGCCTGCGCGCGGGCGATGCGCTGCACCTCGCTATCTGCGCCGATCATGGTGCGACGCTGTGCACGCTGGATCGCCACCTCGGTGAGGCTGGCGGGGCGCTGGGCGTGAAGACGATGCTGCTGTGACAACTCTACTATAACGTGTAGAGTCATGCCGATGCCTGAATCACCCGATGATCCTGAAGCTGCCAGCGAGCTGGATTACCCGCCGCTGATGCGCGAGCAGCTGGCCGCACTCTGGGAGTATGCAATCCGGCACGGAGAGGGTTGGAAATCCCAGTTGCGCAAGGATTGGCTGAACCCGTTGCTCGATCCCCTGCTGGGCTATCTGCATAATAGCCATGGGCCGGTCTGGCTGGCCCGGTTCGACTTCCCGGAATAGGCAATCCACAGGCCTGAGCCACCGCCCGCGCATAAAAAAGAGCCGAACCCGTTATTAGGTCCGGCTCTTCAAGGTCGCTCAGTCTAGGGAGTACAACCTCAGGCTACACCGACCCGGGGCCAGAGGCAAACTCGGCCAGGCAATCTGACAGAAATTCCGCCGTCGAACAGCCTTTGATCGCCTCGGCGGTGATGAACAGCGCCTGTCCGCCAAACCCGTCGCGGCGCATTCTGGAGCAAGTGAAGGCGGTCGTGACGGTGATGTAGCGCAAGGAGGACGAACGGCGCACGATATCCTGGAGAATGAACTCCCATGACACGCCGCTCAGATCGAGTTCGATCTCTCCATCCGCGGCGCTGGCGTGAGCAAGGCGCTCTTCGATATTGGCCAGCACCTGGCTCTTGGCGCTCCGAGACGCCGCGACCGCCTTGGCCAGCTCGGACCGCCTGAGCCGGATAACATCCAACGGACCTTGCCAGGAATGGAAGTAAATCCCCTCCCTGTCCGGCTCGGCATCGAAAACGTGCGAGAGCAGCAAGCATTCCAGCGCCGTCATATCCGCGCTGGGGATCACCTCCGGGATGACGGTCGGTGAATAATAATCGGCCATCTTGACCTCCAGACACGCCACAACCCGGCACAAGACCGGGCTTCGTGTCATTGTAGAATTGGAATGGGTGCGGGGCGGCCAGAGGCCGCCCCAACGATGCGGACTATTCCGCCGCGAGGGCCGCCGGGTCTGGGGCGGTCGGATCGCTGGCCGGTTCGGCACCATCGGCGGGAGGCGTTGTCTGTTCGCTCGCTCTGTCGGCTTCGGTCTCAGGTTCAATGGCCGATGCGGTATCTTCGTTTGGCACGGCAAACGTCACCACGCCAGCGGTGCGTAGTGGCTCGGGTAGCCAGCCGGTGCCTGCCAGCAACTGCTCGGCGGCCACAGCCATGTCGCCTTTCTTCAGCCCTTCGATGCGTTGTGCCGCCTGCTCACCTTTGGCTTCGCGCACCGCTTCCAAAATGCGCGCCTTCGTCACCCGGCCGAGATAAGTCTCGGCCGTCGGCACCCATCCGGCAGCGGCCAGATCGAGCGACAAGGTCTGAGCCAGACGCCCCGCATGCGCCAAGGCCCGGGGCCGCCGGTTATAGGCGTCATGCGTCGCGTTCAAAGTCAGCGCCACGCAATGGGCGAACAAGGCCTCGCGGCTGTCGGTGTCGAAATTGGCGAGAACATCCCAAAGCTCGACGGTGTCCTCAGGCAATTGCACCGCCCAAGCCTCGTGCCGTGCATCGACCCGTGCAGCCAGGGGCGTGTCGCCCAGCCCGGGCGCCGGGGCACCGAACATCACGCTCTTCGCCTCGATCTCCAGGCAGGAATTCCGCGCCGTAATGATAGAACAGCCGCAGGCACAGCGCGTGCAGCAGCACCAGGTAGGCGATGCCCGGCTCATTCCCCAACGCCTCGCGTAGCGCCAGCGTGCGATAGGCGGTGAGCTCGGTCAGCAACCGGTCCGGCAAGGGTCTCCCGTCGTCTTCCTCCGGCTCGGGTTCAGCCTCGCCGCCGGCATGGGCAATGATGATGCGGCTGCCGTCCGCCGGGCCGGGCTCTGTTCCGTCAGCAGGGTCATAAGCGTCTTGTCCATCGCCATTGCCCTCGCCCGCCAAGGCAGCCGCGTCGCCGGTCTCGGCTTCCGGCGGCTCATCCTCGGGCCGCACATAACCGCGCTCGATGCGCAAACGGCCGCTGCCGTCGATGCTGACAAACACCCCGGCCATGGCGATCTCGGCGGGGTCATAGATCAGCGGACGCTGGGTCAGGGTGTCGATCTCTGCCTCTATCTCGGTGAGCCGCTGATCGACATCATCAGGCACTTCATCTGCCTGCGCCGCGTCCTCCTCAAGCTGCTCGGCCTCGGCGCGCAACGCCTCGACCTGGGCAATCTCCTCCTCCGTGAGCGGGCGGCGCGTGCCTGGAAGCCGCCGCATGCCGTAATTATGCCCGTACGGGAACTCGGTCGCCAGTTCGACCCATTTCCAACCCTCGGCACGGATGGCGTCGGCGTCGCGCTCCAGCCGCTCCGCCACGACGCGCGCCAGCAGCCCGGCATCTTGCAACCAGCCGCCATCATCCTGCTGGAATAAATCGCGCATGATCGCCCCGCCTGCCGCGACATAGTCCTCGCCGGCATATTGCGCCCGCTTGTCCGAAGCGCGCACCGCGCCTTCGGTCAGCAAGCGGCGGATTTGATAGGGTTCCTTGCTGTAGGAGCGCTGGATCGCCTCCCACACCTGCTCCTGGCGCTCATGGTCGGGGCTGACCGAGAAGGCCA
Source organism: uncultured Pseudomonadota bacterium (assembly GCA_963794625.1). Lineage (GTDB taxonomy): Bacteria > Pseudomonadota > Alphaproteobacteria > Acetobacterales > Acetobacteraceae > Acidocella. Next base: position 16,783 of record CAWCEU010000007.1, on the reverse strand, counting down.
TCAGCTGATCCAGATTCATTTCATCCTCGGCATACGCATCCAGCAGCCGGGGCGAGACGGCAGCCAAGCGCAGCCGCTGCTTGACCACCGAGACCGCGACAAAGAACACCGCTGCGATCTCCTCCTCGCTCTGCCCCTTCTCGCGCAGCGCCTGAAACGCCCTGAACTGATCCAACGGATGCAAGGGGGCCCGCTGCACATTCTCCGCCAGGCTGTCTTCCTCGGCGATGCCCTCGGTACGGATGATGCAGGGGATGGGCGCGTTTTTGGCGAGACGCTTCTGCCGCACCAATAATTCCAGCGCCCGATAGCGCCGCCCGCCGGCGGGGATTTCGAACAGGCCGGTCTCGGCCCCCTTATCATCCAGCACCGGGCGCACGGTGAGGCTCTGCAACAGCGTGCGGCGGGCGATATCCGCCGCCAGCTCCTCGATCGAGACACCGGCCTTCACCCGCCGGACATTCGCCTGGCTCAGCACCAGCCGGTCGAACGGAATATCGCGTGAGACGCTGAGCGTGATTTTCTGAACAGTTTTGGCCATGGGTAGATCTCCATGACGGGCGGCCAGGAGCCTCTCTCCCAGCTCATCACCCGTCACGAAGCGCCCAGCCGCCCTCTCACTCTGATGCTGCGCCCATAAAAAAAGCCGTGGACCGAAACCCGGTCCACGGCTTGCACACGCCCGCATCTCAAACCTCAAGCCGCCAAGCGCCGCTCACCCCACCAGGTCGAGCAACAGCTTCGCCTTGCCTTCCAGCTCCAGCCTTGCATCCTGGTGCGGACGGCTGCGCGCCAGGGCGGTGATGCCCTGTACGAAGTCGAACACGCTCTCGGGCGGATGGCCTTCCTCCTCCAGCACCGTCGAGATGATCTTGGCCGTCTCGCCCTTGCTGAAGCCGCGCTTGCGCAAAAACCCCTCGCGCTCGTCATCCTGGCGGGCGACGATCTGTTCCCGCGTCGCTTTGATCCCCGCCACGAACGGCGCTGGGGAGGAATTGGCGAAACGCAGCAGCGCGGGCGCCGCCTCATGCGCGAAGCGCTGGGTGGCGAATTTGCTGTGGCGGATGCTGATCTGCTGAAAATCCTCAGTACCCCAGATGTTGCGATTCGCGCACACGGCCCGCAGATAGAACGACGCGATGCCGAGCGTTTTCGAGCCAACTTCGCTGTTCCAGCAATAGAACCCCCGGAAATACAGATCCGGCTCACCATTGGGCAGCCGCCCGGCCTCGATCGGGTGGGTGTCATCGACCAGGAACAGGAACACATCCCGGTCGCTGGCATAGAGCGTGGTGGTCTCCTTCGTCACATCCACATAGGGGTTATGGGTCATGCTCGCCCAATCCAGCACGCCCGGAACCTTCCAGTTCGTGTCGCCGGTGCCATTGCCCGCGATCCGCATCACCGCTGAAACCAGCTCATGGTCCCAGATGCGCCCATAATCTGGACCGGTGACCGCGCGCAGCTCCACCCGGCCGTCATCGGTCTCCAGCGTCTTCACCAGTTCGGCGCGGTGGTTGAGCAGCCCGTGCTGCAAATTGATCCCGGCCAAGGGCGCCGGCAGTTCGCGCAGATACCCCGCAGGTGCGCCCACCAGCCCGCAGAGCTGGCCAAAGCTCCAATGGGTCGGAGCCACCGGCTGCCCCTGCCCGGGCACGACCAACGCCAGGCGCTCGCCGTCATCGCGCCGCGCTTCGACCCGGATGGCCCGGCTCTCCACCGTGCGCGCTTCGGCCCGTTCGGCCCGGCCGCGAACTGCCTGATACAGCTCTGGCAGCGACAAAAACCGCTCATCGTCGGGACGCGAGAACCATTCCGACGACGCCCGGCCCAACCGCTCACCACGGGTGACATTAACCTTGAAACCAGCCGCCCCAGGGCGGTCAAAACGGGAATCCGCAGCCGCACCCGCGGCAGATGCATTGATGTTCATGGCAAATCTCCATAACAGGCCCCGGAAGCCTCTCTTCCGAACCAAAACCCGTCACGAAAATCCCGACCGACTCCACCTCTCGTTCGGTGGGTTTGCGCCCATCCCCGTCATCGGAGAGGCCCCGGACGAATTCGAGAGGCAGACTAGGGTATCAGCGGTCCCAGGCTCGGTATACAACTGAAATGCTTTTGTTTTGAGGTGAACAGGTGTAACCGGGGCTAAGTGTAAAGTCAGATGGTTAGTGTGATCTCGTAGTGGGTGAAAACATAAGCATGTCAGATAAATCAGCTAGGGAAACCTTAAGCCAGTTTTACACCAAGCCTCACATTGCAGACTTGCTGGTTAGATTAATGGGGCAGCGGGTGCCCAACAGTCTCATAGATCTGGGGGTTGGGCGGGGCACGCTATCATACGCAGCTACACGTCGTTGGAAGGGCGTGGGTTTGGTGACAGTCGATATGGACGACACAAGTGAAGGCTTACTTCGTCAAAACCTAAACCTTGACGGATCTCGGCATATTCATCACGTACACGATGCGTTGGACCCCAATTTGCCAGCGCTAATATTGTCCAATAAGACCGTAGACGCAGCCGTTTGCAATCCTCCGTTTCATCGTCCTATCTGGCGCCCCAGCCATGAGCGTGTGCTTGAAGAAGCTCATCTGGTTAACGCTTTTGGTTGCAGGAGCGATATCACCGCAGATGTCTTATTCATAGCTCAAAATATTCGTTTGGTAACTCAGGGTGGTAATATCGGTCTGATCGTACCAGACAATTTAATCACTGGGAAAAGATACTCGGCTTTTCGTCGGGTTCTATTGAACTCCCATGGGATCCAATCGGTTGTGCAGTTACCAAGGGGTAGTTTTAAAAAGACCGATGCCAATACTTTTATTCTAGTCTTTCAAAATCATGGGAAGGCAAAAAATACCATAGATCTACATATGTTTGATCTAGAGAATGGTCTCTCGAAACCTATTACGGCTGACCGCGATATGGCGGAGCACAGGATGGATTATGATTTTCATAAACTCGGCAATGAAAGCGGGAAACTATCGACGCTTTCCGAGTTGAATGCGGACATATGCCGCGGAACGATTAACGCAAGCATTGCCCGTTTTTTGCCGCTGAACTTCTTTCACACAACTGATTTTGAATCATTTCCGAATGGAAATATAAAGTTTGAAGCGACACTTGACCCTGAGCTTCCGAAAAATACACCTATCCTTGCTCGAAAGGGTGATATTCTTCTGGCACGAGTAGGTCGAAATCTGCACTCAAAGGTTGGGGTCGTAGTCGAAGGAGAAGCAGTGGTTACCGACTGCATATATCGAATTAGAGTTAAGTCGAAGTATCGGCGTGCCGTTTTAAAATCTCTTCGATCCAGCGAGGGAGCAAATCGTTTGCTGGCGGCCAGTCACGGCGTCGGAGCCCGTCATTTAGGTAAAGGAGAGTTATTATCTCTCCCTTTAATAGAAATTGGCAACAAAAAATGAGTGACACACCAAGTGACGAAGAGGTACTACCCACAACTTTCGAGGAACGAGCTGATCAAATCGAAGATGCAGTTTTATTGCATGGTACGGTAGTTGAGGATCATTTTGAGCTAGTTCGTAAAGCTTTGATCGGTCGAGGTCTTGTACTGATTTAGGGACCTCGCGGGTGTGGTAAGACACATCTTATGCGTTACGCTGCACTGCAGTGTCGTGATGACTTGAACATGCCGTTGGCAATATATGTAAGCTTCAACAAATACTTGAGATTGGAGCCGTTTTTACACCAGAAAGTAGACGCTATTGCATTGTTTCACGCTTGGGTCTTAGGGAGTATTGTGATCGAGGCAGAAAATCTATCGTTGCAGCTGCCTGGTATCAAATTTGACGTATCTCATGAACTTGGAATTGATACAAAGATCCTACTTGGAATAGTTGACAAGCTTGAGCGCCAACAAGAACTAGCGGAAGCCGAAGAGTATTCGCGACTTTCACTATCCATAGGAAATGTAAAAGACCTCGTCCTCAAAATGTGCGACCATTACAAGCGAACTCGGGCAACAATACTTTTTGATGATGCTGCACTGACACTCACGCCCGAATATATGGTTGAGTTATTCGATGTCATACGAGTTTTGAAGCATTCGCGAATTTCGCCGAAAGCCTCGGTTTATCCTGGTTCAACAGAGTATGGTCCACGGTTTCACGCGAACCATGAGGGAAAGATTATTTCTGCCTGGCTTCCAGTTGACGACGACAAATACGTTCCGGCGATGCGTGAGATAGCAAGAAAACGATTTCCATCGACGAGACAGATTTCGAATGACGTTGACGAACTTTTTGCTTATGCGTCTTTTGGGATACCGCGTGCATATCTCATGATGCTACGAGAATACACCGAATCTGGCTCAAAGCGAAATCAAAATGATATTAGGGCGATTATTCAAGAGCACAACAAATTGAGAGTTACCGAATTTCGGTCGCTGTCACAAAAACTGCCTAGATTCGCCTCGTTAGTCGATTGTGGCGAAAATCTACTTGCTAATATTGTTGACGCTTTACGTGTAGCAAATCAAGAGTCTGATAGTCACAAACAACTTGTTCTTGGGATCGAAACAAAAGGTCTCACGCCAATTATCAATCGTATGATTAATCTGTTAATCGAAGCAGGGCTGCTGTTCGAATACAAAACCGAAGTATCTCATGGAGGTACAGACCGTGTGTATCGTCGATTTACACCCGATGTAGGAGCCTTAATAGAAGTTCGAGCATTCTCGGGTAAAAGCCGCGGAAATTCCCCTCGACAAATTGTAGATTTTTTACAAAGACCTTCAGCTAAACATCCTGTTCGGCGAAAAATTGATACTATCCTAAACACTAATACTATTGATGCTTTGCAGTTCAATCTTCCGCCCTGCAACAAGTGTGGAACCAACAGAATCTCGGATACACAGAAGTTCTGCCATCACTGCGGCGCGCCCTTGGTAGTGCCTTCGACTTTTCAAACCTGCATGAACGCAGCAATCGAGGTAGTGCCTGGGTTAACGGAATGGCAGATTGCGCATCTAAAAGAAGCGGGAATTTCAACAATTGAGGATTTTTTGGCAATTCAGGATCCGGGCACGGAACTTCGTCGAATATGGCAGGTTGGGGAAAAACGCGCCAAGCAAATCTCTGATGCAATTGACGTCTATGTTGACGAATATTTGTCCTGAATATGGCAAATAGAAAATCTGAATTGGCTACAGGCCATAGCCATAAGAGCATAACTGCGATTTCTTCAGTCGCAGACATTATAAAAACAAATAATCTCTTCTCCGGGGAGAAACTAAACTCTTTAAGCAGTTCCATCGATCAGTTTATTGCCAATACAGAGTTTATCAACACCATCTATCTAAAGCTTGGCTACGAACAAAATCCTCCTAAGATAATGCCAGAGCTTGGTGCGTTAGCCGTGCTCGGATATATGTCAGCGGTTGAAGGGTATTTTCGAGCATTAATTCGAAATTTGATCTCGATAGACGAGCATGTTGGTCTTCTTGTGGAACCAATGATGATTTCATATGCAGCTGCTCGGCACCATTCACGCTCTCTGTTACCGGAAGCGTTGACTGAAAATATGTCGTTTGCCGGAGGATTTACAATCAGCGAAACCTTGCGCAAGATAATAGGTATTACTGCTCAGTTGCCGAAAGAAGTTCAAGTTTCAGTGTCGGAATTTGAGAAAATCTGTGAAATTCGCCATTGTTGTGTACATCGTTTTGGTCGGCTTGGCTCTAAGAATGCTATAAATCTTGGCTTTTCTGAACATAGTAAGTTACTGGAAACTCCATTCAATCCAAGCATTGAAGACTTACAGCTAATAGGGCTCACTCTGCGAAATTTTGTGAAATGTATGAACAATTTTATTTTTCAGAGTTTAGTGGAGCGGATAGCGGTCTCCGCTTACTCTACTGACTCCCAAAAGGCAATTTACAAAAAATCTTGGTCGGGAAATTGGTCATCAGATAAAGTCCGATTCACGAGATATTATAATGCGTTCGCATCAAAAAATGATAATCCACCATCGCCCGATGCTAAGAGCATCTACTCTAGTTTGCGCCAATTTATCGAGGAGAAGAAGAAAACTCAGAAAGGGGGCACGATGCACCCAAGTAAATTAAGAAAATGATTCACGCTTTACCACATTTCCAATAATTCCCGACTGGAGATGATATGACGAGAGAAGATTGTCCCCCCGGAAGGCCAACTTGCCCGATGAACCCGGCGCTTCGCCTTACGTAAATATGCATCGCTCGAGGTTTTACACTCGACATTGGGGTCCAGACGAAGATACTTCCTTCCGGTATTTTCGTACAGTTTCAGCGAGTGAAATCTTATTTTTTATCAGTATCTGCTGCGCCCAGACGGCTGGGCGGAAGGAAGTCGGAAACAGCGTAAACGAGACACTTAGCGGTACCGCTGGTGCGTCCAACCTTCCGTTTGGCATTATCATATACAATTTCTGTGTGTTCATGGTTGGCGATGGCGTACAGGATCGCCCCGAGAGCGTGTGGCTTCGTCCCAATCAGACCTAGTCGCAGGAGATGGTTGGGCGCACGTAGCGCGATCTCCTCTAACTCATAGTAGAGGCTAAACGGACAATTGGATCTGGCAAACCTAAGGTTACGAATTGCTTTGTCCTGCTCAAGTCCCACTGCGTTGCCGACCAACGCGTCGAGCGGATAGTGCGGCCGGAAACCCGGCACGCCGATTATTGGAAAGACTTTGTCCTTAGCGGGCTCTACTTCATTCAACATATGAAGAAAGCGGGCGCCTTCGAAGCCCAGCAGCGGGACAAAGCACGAACTTTCCTGGCGCTGGTCAGCCAGCTTAGCAAAAAGTGGGAGCGGTCGGATCCCCTCGATCCGTTCGCTCAAGTCGTAGATTGTGCCAACTTCCGGATGGGCGGTCGAGCTGTACGCTTCCGGTTCCAGATAGACCACGTTTAACGGGATTCCTGCCTCCAGGCAGACGCGAACAATAGGAGCCCAAGTCTGGTGGCTCAGTCCGGTTATGTCGAGATGCACCACTCCGTCGCCAAGCGCCGAAACGAATGCTTCCACGGCCGCTCGTCTGCGTGTGGAAAGCCTCAGATGCCCTTCGACGTCCGTTTCGAGCGAGCCGTCTGTTGAGTCCTCCTTTATGCGAGCGAAAATAGCGTCCGGAGCCCTGGACCTCAAGATCGAAGCAAACTCACTTCGGGGTTCGCTCGTCACGGCGTAGACGTAGCTCGTCCCGGGCGAGAGCTGGAACTGCTCGGCGTGCTCGAATTCAGACGTGAAGAGTGGCTGGTCCCTAATCGCGCCCATAGAACCCTTCGAAGAGGCGCAACTGGTCGGGGAGCGGTTGATTAGGTGAACGATCGGTTTGTCGCATCAGATACCTGATCGCCGCCTTGGGATCTTGCATAAGCTGCATGATTATTCCGGGTGTAAGAGTGATTTTCCGCATATCACGATGGCTGAAACCGAAAAACGCAGCGAAGATCGGATGCACGGCGTAATCGTAGGACTTCAGGTCGAGGTTCGTGCGTTGGCTGGAGACGGTCCTGACTAGCGCCAGGTGCATCACCGCCGCCTGTAGCAACGCCTCCACCTCACCGAGCGGCTCGTCTTCTGGTAGAGTGAAGCGGGTAATCTCGGGCCGTCTGCCCTCGGGCTGGAGGGCGAGCATTTCGAACAACCGGCCCAGCGATAAGATCAGCCGTGTCAGTTGCGCGCCATGGACACCAAGTCCTTCCAACTCCTTCACGTTTTTGCCGCCAACAGCGATAGCCGCCTGCGTCTGGATAGTCGGCGAGATAGGCTCGCCGTTTGCAGGCCAACCCTCTTGTCGATGCATGAGAAGCGCCTGGCCGACGAGCTGAAGGAGATAGCGGATGTTGTTCCCCGCCAGCATTGTGAAGGTGCGCCAACCCGCATAGTACTTGCGGATACCGGGCCTGCTCCCCCGGAGTGTAAAAAGTATTGGAACGCGATAGTTGTGGAGCCGGTCACGCCAGACTTTCGGCTCTCGGGCCCGGTTGAACACAACATCGGCTAGGCTCGTCTTTGTGTTGCGCGCCCAATACTGAACAAGTGCCAGCTCAAGCGCGCTGGCATCGTCGACCATGCGGGCTGCCTCAGGCGCGGTGCGTTCCAATTCATCGCGGACCTCGCGCGCCCTTTCCTCCGCGCCGAGGAGCTTAGCCTCCTCTTCCACCGAAACTGACGGCAGCATTGCGTCAAGATCGAAGCCCTCAGGGAACCGACTGGACGCGCGGAGGCTGCAAACCTCAGTAGCGAACTTGACGAACTGCTCACCCTCGAGCCGCTGCTCGATGTCGATGCGCTCGTAATCTGCGGGACTAACGAGCTGCTCGTTGTGGTACAGCGTACTCCGGCGTCGCCACCCGAGTTCCCGCACTCCGATCTTGAACGTGTATCCGGGGCCGCAGTGCTTCATAAGCGTATTAACGACCTCCTGCTGATCATCGAGCAGGTTCTCGTATTCGTCGATGATGAAGAACAGTCGCTTACCCGCGAACTGCGGCAACCCAAGCACGGCACCGCACAGGTCGTCGAGCACCGTGCCCTGCATTGACAGTCCTGGCAGGTTGTCGGGATCGATGTTATTGACCCAGGCTTCGAAGCGACGGATGCCCTTCTGGATTGACGCTAGCAGGCCGCTCTGTGACGATGCCGCATCGCAGAACAGGGCCGCAGTCATTTCGCCACAAATCCCATCCCCCAGCGGCGTCGAGGCGGACACTATCGACGCATGCCACTCTAGGAACTCGACCAATCGACCGCACAGGACAAGGTTGAGATAGTGCGCGAATAACTTCTGCCACTGGCGCGAAGATAGCTCTTCTCCCTGGAATGCACGAACGCTGTTGGTGTTCACCTTGTAGTAAAAGCCATAGTACGGCCAATCCGCCACTCGCAAGGAGTTCTCTCCGTCGAGTGCGAAGCGGCCTTCGTAGGACAGGCAGCGAAGGACGGTCGTCTTGCCCGTGCCGCGCCCGCCGACGAGGACACAAGGTCGCGCAGTTTCCAGTTCGGGATAGTAAGCCGGCTTGGTGAACAGCTGGAATAGCGCATCGCTTAGCCACTCGGCGCGATAAATGCCGAATAACTCGACTAGATCCTTCGTGACATGGGCGCCGGTCACGAGCGGCGCACCAGTGGTCGCCAGCCGTTCGCGTCACTGAAGAACAATGGAAGGTTGGCGTCTGGCACAGAGTCCTCGAAAGCAATGCCCAGACCGAGCCGGTGAAACCCGCGCCAGTCCCTCAAGCTGCCATCTGACTCTGTAAATCCCAGTTGCGCGCCAATGCGTCTGATCAGCGCTGCACCACGCAAATTTAGGCCCTTGGGCCACATGGCAGAAGCCATACACGCGAAGTTGTGGTTACGTGGTATAAGGTTACCGGTTGCAAGCGATACGCTGGGGGCTTCGGTCACGATTCGGCTACGTCCGTACTCGGTCATCATGACGTTGCAATAGTGGATCGGGCCTTGGTGAGAAAGCGAGGCGAACGACCGTGGCCCAAACACGCTGGGATAGAGCCGCCGCCAAGTACGCAGAAACTGTGCACCGGAGCCTACAAAATCGTCCACGAAGACAACGGGCCGGGTTGGATCTTGTACCATTGCGGCGATTGATGCTGTGGGACTCATGAGCCGGTCCTCTGATATGCCTAGTAGTTGACGTGCCTTACGCGCGAAGCCCCAGCCGCTATCCGACGGATTTGGATTTTCGCCCAATACTGGCACTACGATGACCTCATCGCAGAACTGCCGCCAGGCAGTGCGTCGCGCGGTAAATGGTTCACCTGATCGCCCCAGCGTGTTGGAGACGGTCTGGAAGGCTGTGCTAAACAGGTGATCCACGAACTGATGTGACAGGAATGTGAAGCGGCTCAGCATAAAAACAGCGAGCGATCGGTCGGCAAGCGAAAAATTATCCAGCCAACCACGGTAGTCGACCTTGTTCCTCGGCCAAGCGGCAAAGTCGACCAAGCGGTCGCACGCCTCGATCACCTGTCGTTCATCGATGAAGGAGCCCGGCGCCATGATTGAACCACGATGGCGCGCGCGTTTGACATTGGCAAGCCCCGCACATGCTTTCGATGCATCCAATGAGTTACGGTTCCTTTTGTTCTTTCCCGCTCATATCATCTTTTGTAAAGGCAAAGCAGACGTCGTTGCGCCCATCAGCTCGCTAGGTCTTGTTGGAAATCGGTACTCTTGGTCAGCCCTTCCTAATCATTGAGATCTTGCTCAAGATCGGCGATTTTCTTTCTGACGAGGTCCAGAGCGTCACCTCCGATCACGAGATGAAGCGGAGATTGAGTTGCCTCCAAGCCGTAATGATAGCCAGGGCACCACGAGCCGGATCACCCTGCTGCTTACCATGCGTGGCGAGCAGATTGTCGCGAACCTTTCGGGCCATATCGGCATAATCTGGAAGCCGGATATTCGACTGCTTCATGGAGCGCCCCGGAAATCAGTACGGAATTCCCCCGGGTCAACGACCATGACGCCGATACCGAACGGGGAGACTTCCCTGACCAGCGTTTCGGAAAGCCCCTCAATGGCGAATTTCGACAGTTGGCCGGGCAAGAAACACTAAATTAGCGTGCTCGGGTTCCACTGGACAAAGAAATCTTGTTTCATAAAAGGCTCGATACGGAGGCTCTCTACCAAAAATGTCACGATTTGAACACCGCCGGGCAGCCGCCAGACAGCTCTCTTGTCCCACGTGCGGAGCGGCCCCCGGATTTTCTTGCGTCGGCTCATCTAAGAGGCCTCGAATCTCAAATCACGCCGCGAGGGGCTTGCCTCTCAAAGCGGAAAAACAATTCTCAAATCTACCGATGGAGAACTTCGACCTTTCGCATTGGAAGAGCATCCCTGACGGATTTGTAGTTTACATCATTAAGCATCCGGAAACTCTTGAAATTTTCTATGTGGGTCAGACGCGCTCCCTCGCTCGGCGTGCCCTCCAGCATATCAAAGTTGCGGCACACCGTCGGCGTGATCATTGGACCATGAAGCCCATCTATATTTCTGGCTGGATTCTTTCACTACTTGCCCTCAATATGCTCCCAGTTTTTGAGGTTGTTGAGCATTGTCAGGGCGAAGATGAAGCTCTTGCCGCAGAAAGCAGGTGGATCGAGAAATTAACGGCCGAAGGCGCGGATCTCCTGAATGGAACCAAACTACACCGCAGCCTGATGGCTCAGGCTAAAGCAAGGAGGAGCGCCACTTAGCTGGTTCCATGCGGCAGAACGCAACGACGTCCGGTTCTGGTCGTGAACTGCCGTTGGTGGGCGTCTGATAATATGTCCGCTGTCCATATCCTCTGTTCCAAGCTCGTCAGTCTGCTCCCGGCCCAGTTCGCCGATTGGCTAGGAGCCGCCGGCTTTCCAATCATTCAGAATGACAGAAGGCCCTTCGGCCTAGTTGCGCACCCGCAAGGGGTGCGCTTTGGCGCGATCCGCCGGGCGGATCGCTATCTGGTCGGCCCCTCGGCCTCCTCAAACAGTGTGGCATTACCCGTTATTTTCCGCGGTCAGCGTCCCCGGCGCCAGATCGGCATCCGTAACGCGCAGCCCGCCCTCCTGGACGAGTTCCTCACGCGCGGCCTTCGCCGCCCCGCCGGACTTGCCGCCGCCCTTGCCTTTCCCATTCCCGTTGCCGGCGGCCTGAGCCGCCTTCTCCGCACCCTTCACGGCTTTCGGCCGCATTACGTTGATCGCGGCGGCATCGAGCGTGTTCTTGATATGGGCGGCATAATGCTTCTCGATCATCTCGACCGAGGTGCGGCAATTCTTGGCAATCTGGTAAATATCCGCCCCCTCCATGAGGCGCAGGCAGATATAGGTGTGCCGCAAACTATAGGCCGTGCGCGGTTTGCCATCCCGATCCGTCTTCAGCTTGGCCTTGGCCAATATCCGGTTGAACAGTTTGAGCTGCCCACCCTGTGGGAACACCTTGTCGGTCGGCTCGGGCAACTCCACCGGCAGTGGCTCATTCGGCGCCTTCTTGCTCCGATTTCTCTTCTGCTTGCCCCGCGTCGGCTTCGGCCGGTTCAGCAGCCGCTCATAGGGCCGCACCGCGCCCGGCGTACTCTTGCAGTACCCAACCCCGCGCTTGCCGCGGACCTCGATCTCCAGGATCCGCTGCCCGGTGGCATGGTCGGTGGCGATGGTGACGTCCCGATGCTCCAGATTGCCCGCCTCGTCCGGCCGCAGCCCGGTATTGCCCATGAACAGGATGTAGTCGTGCATCTGCTCGGCATTCCACCGGTATTGCGGCTGCGGCGGATTACGTGCCCACTCCCGGGACGCACCGTAAAGCTGCCGGTATTCCTCTGGACTGAACCAGGGCCGGTGCACCACCTTCCCCTGCGTCTTATACGGCGCGGACAATTTCGGCAGATGCGTCAGCCAGCCATGCCGGATCGCGGTCTGCAGCACCAGGCTCAGCGTGACCACCTCATCATGCAGGGTACTGCGCGACGGCGGCTTGCCCTTGGCCGTAATGGTCGTCTCGATGCGGTGGACCCGGTAATCCTGCACACTCCCAGGTGTGACTTCGGACAGCCCCATCTGCCCAAAAAACGGCAGCAGATGCAGCCGTAGCCGCGCCTGGTGTCCGGCCACCCATTTCGGGGAGCGCTCGCCCTCGGTGATGACCTCGTATTCCTTGGTGAATTTCTCCGCGGCGTCCCTGACCGTCTTCTCGGTCTTCAACAGCCCGGCGCGGGACTTGCCCATTTTTTCCAGATACCAGTCCTGGGCGACCTGCTTGGCCAGCGCCAGACTCTCTTCCTTGGTGCTGAACCGGTATTGCCGCCCGCCGATCGAGGCCGCGCATTGCCAAGCCTTGCGCCCGGCGCGCTTGAATACCTGCAGATCGCCGTCCATGAGCTTATGCGTCGCCATGCTCACCCCGCGTCTTGGGGCGGCCCGGCTCCCGGGACCGCCGGTTGCGCTAAAGCGCGCTAATCGCGCGCTAGGTGATTTGAGGCTATTTCAGGGATTTGGGGATCTCAAGTTAAACTTGGATCAATCTGATTTCATTAAGAAAGCTTGGTTGCGGGGGCACGATTTGAACGTGCGACCTTCAGGTTATGAGCCTGAGCTTCTGCCAAATATCATATTGAAAAATAATTGGTATTTTTGCATTAATGACTAAATACCCTAGCTTTTACACTAAAATTACCGTGGTTTTTGTCAATTCCACTCCAAAATGCCCTAATCGGGGCTTTGAACTCTTCCTCAGGATGGTTTCTTCCGTCAAGACATCAATCTTCGAGCAACCTCGATTTACCCAAGCGAGATAAGCGCACCGCCCGATTGACGTCACCGTACGGTGACGCGACTTAAGTGTCGTTGGGGCCGAAATTGAACGGGCAGCTTTCGGGCCGTGACCTGAGAAGGCTGCCAACCACCGAGGCTCGAGGCTGGTAGACGTTCGACCCAGGGGAACGGAAAGCTACCGTCTGCGGGAAGACCGCCCGGAGCAGAGGGTGAGCATGGTCCAACCCCCTAGAAGCGATCCGCCTTTGATGTAGTTTTTAGGTGGAGGTGGACGATGCCGCGGAAGATTTATAAGCCTGAAGAGATCATAGCAAAGCTTCGTCAAGTTGAGATTTTGACCTCGCAGGGCAAGTCGGCGATCGACGCGATCCGTTTGATTGGGGTTACGGACGCGACGTATTACCGCTGGCGGCAGGAGTATGGTGGCCTGAAGGTTGACCAAGTGAAGCGGCTGAAGGAGCTGGAAGCTGAGAACGCCAGGCTGCGGCGGGCGGTTTCGGATCTGACGCTAGAAAAACTGGTTTTGAAAGAAGCCGCCTCGGGAAACTTCTAAGCCCGGCCCGCCGCCGGGATTGTGTGAAGCACGCCGTGAGGGAACTCGGCGTGTCGGAGCGGTTTGCCTGCCGGGTTCTTGGTCAGCCCCGAGCGACACAGCGCAAGGAACCACAGACGCCAGACGACGAGGCGGCGCTGACGGCAGATATCATCGCCTTAGCACGGCAATATGGCCGCAATGGCTACCGGCGGATCACGGCGCTGCTGCGTGATGCTGGTTGGCTGGTGAATAAAAAGCGCGTCGAGCGGATATGGCGCCGGGAGGGGCTGAAAGTCCCGCAGCGCCAGCCCAAGCGTGGTCGTCTCTGGCTGAACGATGGCTCATGCATCCGGCTACGGCCGGAGAAGCCCAACCATGTGTGGGCCTATGATTTTGTCGAGGGCCGCACGCATGATGGGCGCAAAATCCGCATGCTGAACATTGTCGACGAATTTACCCGCGAGGCCCTGGCGATCCGCGTGGCGCGGCGGCTGAATTCAAACGACGTTATCGACGTGCTCTCGGATCTGTTCATCCTGCGCGGCGTCCCGGGACATATACGCTCGGACAATGGGCCGGAGTTTATCGCCAAGGCGGTGCAGGCGTGGATTACCGCCGTCGGGGCTCAGACCGCTTACATCACGCCCGGCAGCCCCTGGGAAAACGGTTATATTGAGAGCTTCAACGCCCGTCTGCGCGACGAATTCCTCAACGGGGAGATTTTCTACACGCTGCAGGAAGCAAAAATTCTGATCGAAGCCTGGCGCCGCCAGTACAACACCGTCAGACCGCATTCCGCCCTCGGCTACCGGCCGCCAGCGCCAGAGGTTTTGATGTGGCCGGCACCGCCAGCCGCGTTGAAAGGCGCGGCGCCGGCCACAACAAAACCAGCCCAGCCCCCATGCAATTAACTACAATGAAATTGGATCATCGATCGGGGGCTTGCCAATCCGCTTTCCGCGGTCGGGGCGTTTGGCGTTTGTGCCTCTTTTTTGGAGGTGACAACCAATCTTGTCTTGACCAGCTGTCTGGTCGCCATAGGCTGAGAGCCCGAGTCAGAAGCCCACCATGTCAAAGCGTGCCGTGCTTTACGCCCGTTATTCCAGCGATATGCAGCGCGACGCCTCAATCGAGGACCAACTCCGGGTCTGCCGGGATCATGCGGCCACCCAGGGCTGCCGCGTCACCGACAGCTATACCGACCGGGCCATTTCCGGGGCGTCCTTGATGCGCCCTGGCATCCAGTCGCTGCTGCAGGATGCGATGCAGGGACAAGCTTCTGGTCATACACAAAGCGACGCCTTGCACGCTTCAATGGCGTCAGAGCAAACTTCCAACTCCACCTTAAAGAATGTGAGTGGAGATGGGGCAAGGACCCCGATATGATCCTCGCCGAACTCACCAAATTACTGGTCTAGAGCCTTGGCAAAAAGCCTACACTGGCGATTGTTGGAGGATTGGTTGGTCGATGACGCTTCGTTGCATCGCCCGCCGGTCCATTACGTGGTAGTAGATGTTCTTGACGACGTCCATCACGAACATCCAAATTAGCACATACGCCCACACCATACCAATCATTACCCATGGTACCGCTGGCACTAGCAGGCCGTAAGCGCACATGAGTACTGCGAAAATCTGCGTACCAATGACAGCCAAGAGTAACGGCTTGCTTGGGTATGGCGGCTGGATCAGCCAGCCGCGTTTGCGCACGTTGAACACCAGCAAATGGCCGCCCGCAGCAAGTTGCAGAAACAGAAGTGTCTGCATATGCGTAAAATTTAGATGCACAAATGACATCAGCGCCGCATTCATCATCCAGAACTTACAAATCAGGATCAGCCCGAAGCTCTGTATAATCGCCAGCAATCCCATGATCGAGGAAAACAAGTAAATATGGTGCATGTCCCACTTCACCGGTTTCTGCGACACACTCACATTGTCATAGGCAATGGTCATGATCGGGATATCGTCAAGCAGCGCCAGCCCGACGATCATGATCGGCGTCAAGGGTTGGATGTTGAACAACACGCTGGCCAAAACGACAACAAACATGATGTCAATGGTCATCGCGATGCGGTAATATAGGTAGCTTAGGATACGCTCGAAGATCCGGCGTGATTCGAGGATAGCGTTAACGATTGTCGAAAGTCCGGGCTCAGTAAGGACCAGTGCCGCGGCGGCACGCGCCGCGTCTGTCGCGCCGCTAACCGCAACACCGCAATTTGCTTGCTTGAGTGCGGGCGCATCGTTCACGCCGTCGCCGGTCATTGCGACCAGATGACCGCGCTCCTGCAGCGCCTTCACGATCTCGAATTTATGTTGAGGGAATACACGTCCAAAACCGTCGGCCACCTCCACCGCGCGAGCGGCGTCAATCGCGATATGCTCGGGATCGTCATGCTCGCCGAATACGTCAGAGGCCACCAGAAGATGTTCGCCAAGACCGAGCTGACGTGAGATCTCCGCGCCGATAGCGACGTCGTCACCGGTCACCATCTTAACCGAAAGGCCCAGTTTTTCCGCGTCGGCAATCGTCTGCTTGGCGTCCGGCCGCGGTGGGTCGATCATCGGCAGCAGGCCGAGCAGCGTCCACGTTTTCCCGTCGTCATCGGAACGGGCAACGCCCAGCGCGCGGCCACCACGTCTGGCCAGATCGGCGACAACACCGTCGTATTTGGCTTCGGCAACCGGATCGAGATGGCACAGCGCGGCGACTGCCTGTGGCGCCCCTTTGGCAAATTGCAGCTTCCGTCCATCCTGCCCTATGACCACACCCACCGTCTTCTTGTTCACCGGGTCGAACGGTACGAAGTCGAGATGCTTGTACTGAGCGAGGGCATCTGCCCCCTTTTCAGCGGGTAGATCGGCCACTGCCTTCATCACCGCCTTGTCAATGGCATCGTCGCTTTGGCGCTGGCTCGCGTGCGCCGCGCCCAGAAGCAGGTCTTCCGACGTGCTCATGCCAAAAG
>CAWCEU010000006.1:0-553283 GCA_963794625.1 uncultured Pseudomonadota bacterium | reverse complement strand
CATCTCGACCGAGGTCCGGCAATTCTTCGCGACCTGATAGATATCCGCACCTTCCATGAGACGCATGCAGATATAGGTATGACGCAAACTATAGGCAGTACTGGCTTTACCATCGCGATCAATCTTCAGCCCGCACGCTCAAGCAGATTATTGAACAGCTTGATGTGATTGCCCGGGAACACGAGGTCCGTTGGCATCGGATATTCGGGCTCCGGCACCACCGGTGCTGCGCCGCCGCTCTTGCGCCGCAATTGCCGCTCGCGCCGAGACTCACCATGCGCCGGCTTCGCGCGCGCGAGTAAGCGCTGATAGACACGCACAGCACCCGGCATGCTCTTGCAATGCCCAACCCCGCGCTTGCCGCGCACCTCGATCTCCAGGATTTCCGGCTTACCGCCATCGTCCTGGGCAATCGTGACGTCACGGTGCTGCAGATTAAACGCCTCGTCCGGCCGCAGCCCGGTATTGGCCATGAACAGCACGAAGTCATAAACCTGCTCGGCATTCCATTTGTAATGAGCGCGCTCCGGCGCTTTCCCATTCGCCCGCGCGGCCTCGTAAAGCTGCTTATATTCCTCGGGGCTGAACCACGGCCGATGCGTGATCTTTCCCTGCGTGCGATATGGCGGCGTCAGGTCGGGCAGATGCTCCAGCCAGCCATGCCGGATAGCGGTTTTGAGCACCATGCGCAGCGTCACCACCTCATCATGCAAGGTGCTGCGCGCCGGCGGCTTGGCCTTCGGCTTGTGCTGGCTTTTGGAATGCGGGTTTGGCTCGGCGTAGGTCGTCATCCGGTGCACCCGGTATTCCTGCACCTTGCCGGGCGTCACCTTGTCGAGCGGCAAAGCACCAAAGAACGGAAGCAGGTGAACCCGCAACCTGATCGCATGGCTCTCGGTCCATTTCTCGGAACGCTCGCCCTCCGTGATGACGCCGTATTCCTTGAGAAACTGCTCGGCCGCCTTCTTGAAGGTCGGCCGGTCATTCAGCACGCCAGCCTGGTTCTTGCCTTGCAGGCCAAAATACCATTTCTCGGCGGCTTTGGCCGCCAGATCCTGGCCTTCCTGCTTGGTGCTGAATTGCCGCTGCTTGTTGCCGACGGACGCCCGCGCCTGCCAGAAGCGGCTATTGCCGCGCTGATAAATCTGGACCTTTCCGCCCAGCAATTCGATGGTCGGCATGACGCCCCCTTGCGCGTATCGCGCGGCGATTGAGGATCATAGGCACGCCACTACCATAGCCTATCAGGTTTGGAATTTCGAGTTAAATTACCCTAAGACTACCCTAGGGCACCAGAACGCCAAAAGCCACCTTGCGGTGGCTTTAAGTGATTGATTTAATTAGAATTTTGGTTGCGGGGGCACGATTTGAACGTGCGGCCTTCAGGTTATGAGCCTGACGAGCTACCGGGCTGCTCCACCCCGCGCCAAGACTAAACCGCCCTTAGTTTGCCGGGTTGGCATTTAGGGGCGGTTTTGTTTTTGAGTATTGATAGGCTGGAGGACCTGGCGGCGACCTACTCTCCCGTGCCTTAAGACACAGTACCATGGGCGCTGGGGATTTTCACGTCCGAGTTCGGGATGGGATCGGGTGTAGGCTCCCCGCCAGAGCCACCAGGTCGTCCAGCCTATCAATTTATGATGTCTGGTGATGGGTTTTGGTGCTTTTTGTGTGTGATCTGAGCTGTTCATCACGATGGATGATTGCTGCTTATGGGGTTTGGTGAGGAGATGTTGAACTCTATCGGGTGATTAGTACCGGTTAGCTTCGCAGGTTACCCCGCTTCCACACCCGGCCTATCGACGTGATGGTCTCTCACGACCCTCAGGGAGGCCTAGTTTTGAGGTAAGTTTCCCGCTTAGATGCTTTCAGCGGTTATCTTTTCCGTACTTAGCTACCCGGCGGTGCCGCTGGCGCGACAACCGGTACACCAGAGGTACGTCCATCCCGGTCCTCTCGTACTAGGGACAGATCCTCTCAAGCCTCCAACACCCACGGCAGATAGGGACCGAACTGTCTCACGACGTTCTAAACCCAGCTCACGTACCACTTTAATCGGCGAACAGCCGAACCCTTGGGACCTGCTCCAGCCCCAGGATGTGATGAGCCGACATCGAGGTGCCAAACCTCCCCGTCGATGTGGACTCTTGGGGGAGATCAGCCTGTTATCCCTAGAGTACCTTTTATCCGTTGAGCGATGGCCCTTCCACGTGGAACCACCGGATCACTATGGCCGACTTTCGTCTCTGCTCGAGCTGTCACTCTCGCAGTCAGGCGGGCTTATGCCATTGCACTCAACAGCCGATGTCCGACCGGCTTGAGCCCACCATCGCGCGCCTCCGTTACTTTTTGGGAGGCGACCGCCCCAGTCAAACTGCCCACCATGCAGGGTCCCGATCCCGGATAACGGGATTCGGTTAGATATCAGAAGAGTTCAGGGCGGTATTTCAAGGTTGGCTCCACAAGAGCTAGCGCCCCTGCTTCAATGCCTCCCGCCTATCCTACACAGCACTCTCCTAATACCACTGCAAAGTTGCAGTAAAGGTTCATAGGGTCTTTCCGTCTGACCGCGGGTACCCCGCATCTTCACGGGGAATTCAATTTCGCTGAGCCTACGCTGGAGACAGTGGGGAAGTCGTTACGCCATTCGTGCAGGTCGGAACTTACCCGACAAGGAATTTCGCTACCTTAGGACCGTTATAGTTACGGCCGCCGTTTACCGGGGCTTCAATTCAGTGCTTGCACACCTCCTCTTAACCTTCCGGCACCGGGCAGGCGTCAGACCGTATACGTCGTCTCTCGACTTCGCACAGCCCTGTGTTTTTACTAAACAGTCGCTACCCCCTCTTTTGTGCCACCCTACAATGGTTGCCCACTGCAGGGTCTCGCTTATCCCGAAGTTACGCGAGTAATTTGCCTAGTTCCTTCAGCATAGTTCTCTCAAGCGCCTTGGTATACTCTACCAGTCCACCTGTGTCGGTTTAGGGTACGGTCTATATGCTAGAGCTATTTCCTGGAATGCTTAAAAAGCCAGATCAATCCAATAAGACCTGACAACATCTCGCATTCGTCACTTCTAGCAGGCACAGGAATATTGACCTGTTTCCCATCGACTACGGCTTTCGCCCTCGCCTTAGGAGCCGGCTCACCCTGCGCGGATTAACCTTGCGCAGGAACCCTTGGACTTACGGCGACAGAGTTTCTCACTCTGTTTGTCGCTACTCATGTCAGCATTCGCACTTCCGATACCTCCAGGGCCTCTCACGAGTACCCCTTCACAGGCCTACGGAACGCTCCGCTACCGCGTGATAAATCACGCCCACAGCTTCGGTATATGGCTTGAGCCCCGTTACATTTTCGGCGCAGGATTTCTATTAGACCAGTGAGCTATTACGCTTTCTTTAAAGGATGGCTGCTTCTAAGCCAACCTCCTGGTTGTTTTGGAATTCCCACATCCTTTCCCACTTAGCCATAATTTGGGGACCTTAGCTGGTGGTCTGGGCTGTTTCCCTCTCGACGATGGACCTTAGCACCCACCGTCTGTCTGCCGTACAAAACTCCCGGGTATTCGGAGTTTGGTTAGGTTTGGTAAGTCTTTGGGACCCCCTAGCCCATCCAGTGCTCTACCCCCCGGGGCATACATACGACGATCTACCTAAATAGATTTCGCGGAGAACCAGCTATCTCCAAGTTTGATTGGCCTTTCACCCCTAGCCACAGCTCATCCCCGACTTTTTCAACAGGCGTGGGTTCGGCCCTCCAGTGGGTGTTACCCCACCTTCAGCCTGGCCATGGCTAGATCACTTGGTTTCGGGTCTTCTGCCCGCGACTGAATGCCCTATTCAAACTCGCTTTCGCTGCGCCTACGCCTATCGGCTTAAGCTTGCCGCGAACAGAAACTCGCTGACCCATTATACAAAAGGTACGCCGTCACAGAACAATCTGCTCCGACTGCTTGTAGGCATCCGGTTTCAGGTCTATTTCACTCCCCTTGTCGGGGTGCTTTTCACCTTTCCCTCACGGTACTTGTTCACTATCGGTCACCAGGGAGTATTTAGGCTTGGAGGGTGGTCCCCCCATGTTCAGACAGGATTTCACGTGTCCCGCCTTACTCGAGTCCCTTGATCTCGCCTTCGCATACGGGGCTATCACCCATATTGCCGGACTTTCCAGACCGTTCTGCTAACTCGATCAAAGGCACTGGCCTGCTCCGCGTTCGCTCGCCACTACTAGCGGAATCTCTGTTGATGTCTTTTCCTCCAGGTACTGAGATGTTTCAGTTCCCCGGGTTTGCCTCCGCAACCTATGAATTCAGTTACAGATCCTCTTGCGAGGGGGTTTCCCCATTCGGATGTCCATGGATCAAAGCCTGCTCGCGGCTCCCCATGGCTTTTCGCAGCGTGCCACGTCCTTCATCGCCTCCTGGTGCCAAGGCATCCACCGAATGCCCTTTTGTCGTTCAATTCTCCTCACCACATGCAAGACCATTGAACACAGTCTCACATGCTACCCACCATAAACAGGAACCATCCATCAGGTCCTTGACCCATCCTCCATCAATTCAGTCCGCCGCTAGGAACAGCAAACCAAACCAACTTCAACGAATGAACCAAATCCCCAACAGCGTTTGACCGCTTAGGCAGATTGAGATCACACACATGCACTGAACACTCGAACTTTCTTGCGTTACGTCTCGTAGCTTGCGCCACTCCACGGGTCAGACAACCCAACACAAGAAGCCCGGACCGGCCTAAACCGATGCGCGCATCCAGATGCACCAAAACCTATTCACACTGACAAAGAACAACTCTGCTCCTCGACTTTGCAGCTGGGAACAAACCTCCAAGTCTAACCACCTTGACCTTTGCAGGAACAAGGCGATGTCCACTCGAAACTCGCTTCACCTATAACAGCCTCCGCCAGGCAGGCATTTCTGCCCGCCTCTCCAAACCAAACATGGTGGAGATGGACGGAATCGAACCGACGACCCCCTGCTTGCAAAGCAGGTGCTCTACCAATTGAGCTACATCCCCAGTTGTTTGTCTGGCCTGGCCGATCCAGACTACGCAGCTTGCTGCTTCGTCATCGATAGGCTAAGCACCCAGTGCCACCACCAAACTAATGGTGGGCCAGGGAGGACTTGAACCTCCGACCCCACGCTTATCAAGCGTGTGCTCTAACCAACTGAGCTACTAGCCCGAGATTTTGAAGTCCGCATCGGTTGATGCCAACATCAAATTGGCACCGCCGCTGTTACAGGAAAGGGATACGTTGATGGCGCTTCATGACAACATCCAAAGAACAGGATGTTACCTACGGCATCCGCCGCAGGATTTTTGTTTCTTGGAATGTGCCAAATTCCCCCATCCGAAGATGAGCAGAATGCTCAGCACAAAGTTCCTTGAAAGGAGGTGATCCAGCCGCAGGTTCCCCTACGGCTACCTTGTTACGACTTCACCCCAGTCTCTGACCCGACCGTGGTAGGCTGCCTCCTTGCGGTTAGCGCACCTGCTTAAGGTCAAACCAAATCCCATGGTGTGACGGGCGGTGTGTACAAGGCCCGGGAACGTATTCACCGTGGCATGCTGATCCACGATTACTAGCGATTCCACCTTCATGTACTCGAGTTGCAGAGTACAATCTGAACTGAGATGGCTTTTAGAGATCAGCACGGTGTCACCACCTAGCTTCCCACTGTCACCACCATTGTAGCACGTGTGTAGCCCAGGACATAAGGGCCATGAGGACTTGACGTCATCCCCACCTTCCTCCGGCTTGTCACCGGCAGTTCCTCTAGAGTGCCCAACTAAATGATGGCAACTAAAGGCGAGGGTTGCGCTCGTTGCGGGACTTAACCCAACATCTCACGACACGAGCTGACGACAGCCATGCAGCACCTGTGCGGAAGGTCCCTTGCGGGAAAAGTACATCTCTGTACCGGTCCTCCCCATGTCAAATCCTGGTAAGGTTCTGCGCGTTGCTTCGAATTAAACCACATGCTCCACCGCTTGTGCGGGCCCCCGTCAATTCCTTTGAGTTTCAACCTTGCGGCCGTACTCCCCAGGCGGTGTGCTTATCGCGTTAGCTACGACACTGAGAAACTAAGTTCCCCAACATCCAGCACACATCGTTTACAGCGTGGACTACCAGGGTATCTAATCCTGTTTGCTCCCCACGCTTTCGCGCCTCAGCGTCAGTAAAGGACCAGGTTGCCGCCTTCGCCACCGGTGTTCTTTCCAATATCTACGAATTTCACCTCTACACTGGAAATTCCACAACCCTCTTCCTCACTCTAGCTCACACGTATCAAAAGCAGTCCCCAGGTTGAGCCCAGGAATTTCACTTCTGACTGTGTATGCCGCCTACGCGCCCTTTACGCCCAGTCATTCCGAGCAACGCTAGCCCCCTTCGTATTACCGCGGCTGCTGGCACGAAGTTAGCCGGGGCTTATTCTGCAGGTACCGTCATCATCGTCCCTGCCAAAAGTGCTTTACAATCCGAAGACCTTCTTCACACACGCGGCATTGCTGGATCAGGGTTTCCCCCATTGTCCAATATTCCCCACTGCTGCCTCCCGTAGGAGTTTGGGCCGTGTCTCAGTCCCAATGTGGCTGATCATCCTCTCAGACCAGCTACTGATCGTCGCCTTGGTGCGCCTTTACCACACCAACAAGCTAATCAGACGCAGGCTCCTCCCAAGGCGACTTGCGCCTTTGACCCTCAGGTATCATGCGGTATTAGCAGCAGTTTCCCGCTGTTGTCCCCCACCCCAGGATAAATTCCTACGTGTTACTCACCCGTCCGCCACTGCCATTGCTGACCGTGCGACTTGCATGTGTTAAGCATGCCGCCAGCGTTCGCTCTGAGCCAGGATCAAACTCTCAAGTTCATCCTACCCAGCGCCTAACCGGCACTAAATATACCGAAGAGCCCTGCTCAAGCATGTCGTTCTCAGGCCTAAAGCCTAAGATATTCGAAGCGTTTCTGTACGTAATTTCAAAAGAAATACTCCAGAGACGCTTCCAAACGACAAAGATCAAAACAGGACTAAACCCATCCCTCTCAGCCACCACCCAGATGATCGCTCACCCAGAAGCCCCAAGACCCAGACCCCATAAGAGCCCAAATCCCAAGAACCAGAAACGCCACCAGCGTATCCCTTCCCAGCCTATGCAATTGTCAAAGATCTAAACCAGAAAATCAAAACGGCGGTTAAAGAACACCGCCGCAAGGCCGTCTAGTCTAACCTCAACAACCACCAAAGATCAAGTCCGTCAAAGCCGCCGGTGGACGGGCTTCTATTCCACGCTTCGAAAGCCGTCAACTCAGCCAGGAGAAGTTTTTGACGGAATTCGCCGAAAATTTTCATAACTTATTGTTTTACAACAAATAAAAGCTTTGGCTCGCCACTCCGGCGCAGGCTCAGGCTGCCTCGCTGCGCGCGCGCCAGCCTTTGTACCATTCAACAAAGCGCGGGATCCCTTCATCCAGCCTGGTCGAGGGCACGTAGCCACACAGGGCGTGCAGCGCGGAAACATCCGCACAGGTCTCCACCGGGTCGGCATCCGGCTTGGGCAGGTTCACGGTTTTGGCCTGCAGGCCCAGCTGCGTCTCCAGCAACGCCACCAGGTCCCTGACATATTCCGCCCGGTGATTGCCGATATTGAACAGCCGGTGCGGCGCGGCTTCATCGGGTGGATGATCGACCACCCCCAAAATCCCGGCAATAATATCGTCGATATAGGTAAAATCCCGCTTCAGCGTGCCGTTTTCGTACAGGGTAATCGGCCGGCCCGCGCAAATCGCCTCGGCGAAGCCGAAATAGGCCATGTCCGGCCGGCCCCAGGGGCCATAGACGGTGAAAAACCGCAAGCCCGTCTGCTTCAGCCCGAAAAGATGGGTGTAGGAAGCGCTCATCAGCTCATCCGCCCGTTTGGTGGCGGCATAAAGTGACGATGGCCGGTCCGCCCGCTCGGATTCCGCATATGGCAGGGCCGAGCCCGTGCCGTAAACCGACGACGAACTGGCATAAATGAGATGTTTCACGCTCTTGCTATGCCGGGCCAGCTCCAGGATGGAGAGATGGCCGGTCAGGTTGGAAGCCGCATAGGCAAACGGGTTTTCCAGGGAATAGCGTACCCCGGCTTGCGCCGCGACATGCAGAATGACCTCCACCCCATCTCCCAAGCGCAGGACGGCCTCATGGTCGGCAATGTCCAGCTGATGGAACGTAAACCCCTTGCGCAAGCGTTGCAGCCGCGCCTGTTTCAGCCGCACATCGTAATAATGATTGAGTTCGTCGACCCCCACCACGTCGATGCCGCGCGCCAGCATCGCCTCGCATATATGGTAGCCGATGAATCCGGCCGCGCCGGTAACAAGAACCTTCATACGCCGACTATCCTGTCTTCCAGCAGCGTCAGGATCGCGTGGCCAAGGGCAATATGGCATTCTTGCACCCGGGCCGTCTCTTTATCCGGCACCACCACGGCCAGGTCGCACAGCGGCAAAGCCGCGCCCCCATCCCCGCCCAACAGGCCGACGGATACAATGCCCATCTCCCGCGCCACCTTCAACGCGCCCAGCACATTGGCCGATTTGCCGGAGGTGGTGATGCCGAACAGCACATCCCCAGCCCGGCCCAGCCCCTGCAACGGCCGGGAGAACATCTCATCCACCCCGAAATCATTCACCGCGGCGGTCACGGCGGAAGTGTCCAGCGCCAGAGTGATGGCCGGCCAGCTTGCACGGGGCACAGCGCCACGCAGCCGGATGACCATTTCCGTCGCCAGATGCTGCGCATCCGCCGCCGAACCGCCATTGCCGCAGAAAATCAGCTTGCCGCCGCCGCGCAACGCCTGCTCGCACGCATCCACAATGGCCAGCACCGGCTCGGCCTGCGCCGCCAGCGCCAATTTCAGTTCCGCGCCGCGCCGCAGCATCGCCGCATAACGCGCGGCTTCTTCGTCTCGCATAGGACTACTTCACTCCGCCTAGTCTGTTGAACGCGGTTATAGGCCAGCCCCGAATACGCTTACAGCCGCCCAGCATGGCTGGAACGGCTGCAAGATTCGTGAAATACGCTGGCCGTGGAGCGCTTAGTGCGCGACCCACCCGCCATCGATCGAGATCGGCGTGCCAGTGATCGTCGCCGCGCCGTCGGAGCTGAGGAACACCGCCAGCGCACCGATCTCCTCCGGTGTGGAGAATTTCAGCATCGGCTGGGTTTCCTGCAACATCTTCTTCTTCTCGGTATCGACATCGGTGCCGGCCTCCTTGGCGCGGTCCTGCAGCTGCCTCTCAACCAGCGGCGTCAGCACCCAGCCGGGGCAGATGGCATTGACGGTGATGCCGTCATTCGCAGTTTCGATGGCCGCAACCTTCGTGGCGCCGACAACGCCATGCTTGGCCGCCACATAGGCCACCTTGTGCGGGCTGGCGACAAGGCCGTGTGCGGAGGCGATGTTGATGATCCGCCCCCATTGATTCTTCTTCATCGCCGGAATCGCCGCCTTCATGCCGTAGAACACGGCGGAAAGGTTAATGGCGATGATCGCTTCCCATTTCGCTTCCGGGAACTCGTCAACCGGCGCGGTGAACTGAATACCGGCATTGTTCACCAGAATATCGATGCTGCCCAGCTCGTCCTGCGTCTTCTGCACGATGGCCGCCACCTGATCCGGCTTGCTGAGGTCAGCCCCGTCATAGGCCACCTTCACGGAGAATTCCGTCTCCAGATCAGCGCGTAGCTTCTCAATCTCGCCCGCATCGCCGAATCCGTTGAGCATGATGCTCGCCCCTTCCGCGGCCAGGGCCCGGGCGATGCCCAAACCGATACCGCTGGTCGAGCCGGTGACCAATGCAACCTTACCCTTCAAGGCCATAGTTCTTCCTCTCTACTTATTTCGGTTCCGCGAGATAATCATGCAACACCCGCCCGTAAGGCAGTGTCAAATCAGCGCAGAGATGCGTACCGTAGTGGATCTTGCGCACCGGCAGGTCGGCCAAGCGGCAATTTGCATGCGGCACCAGATGCAGCCGCGCCTCGCCGTTATAGGCAAACTTCAGATCGATATCCTCAAGATAATAGCCGACAAGCTGGGCGATCTTCGGACTGCCATCAACATCGGGAATCCACTTCAGATTGATGTTGAGCTTCTTCATGCCGGAGATGACATCGGCCGGGTCAAGCGGCTTCTGTTTATACACCATGGTGCCCAGCGCCACCCGCTCCTCATCATAATAGAGCGAGCCGGTCAGCGTCTCATGGATGGTTTTCAGCCGGGGCAGGCCAAATTTCTTGGGAAAGCCCCAGATCTCGCGGCCGCCCGTGGTGGGCGATTCATCGTCGAGATACATCATGACGCTGTAATTGCACGGAATGCCGTTATAGAGAGCGGAAATGCCACAGCCGCTCTCCTCGTAATCCCCGAAACCGGTGGAATCCGGCATTTTCATCCATTCGAAGAAAACATCATTTCCATCCGGCTCCAGCGGCTCAGGCAGCAGCGCGCGCAGCATGTCCGGGTCCGTTTCGTAATGGATGAGGAGATATTCCCGGTTATAGAAGCGGAAGGGCCCTTTCGGGTAGCTGGGCGAAGCCAGCGGCATCGAGGTAGCGTTGAGGATTTCCTCTCGCGTCATGCAAAACCTCCTAGTGACAATCGTTTATGTAGAGCACCGGCGGCGAATTTCATGTGACGTTTCTGTCACCATGATTGCCCGCGCCCAGGCTTTGGCCAGGCTCCATCCCTGCGATATCCCGCCCGCCGCAAATATGACAATTCCCGCATGAACAGCATGTTATATGACAATAGGCCAGGCTTTCCGGTCCTTTCGCGTTGCAGCAACGGCAGAAAACCATGTTCCAGGGCAGCTTACCAGCCAGAAATGTCATTGAATTGCAACGCAAACCCCGTCGCCATTGTCACATGCTTCAATTATTGCGGGGCCACGCTGGGAGGCTTCTCCCACGCTGGCCGAAACGATGGGTCCTGCCAAGGGCCTCAACATAAGGAACGCGAACGTGAAGATGATGAACCTCCTCCGCGCCGGCACCGCCGCCCTGGCGATTACCGCCGCCGCTGGTGCCGCCCAGGCCCAGACCGTTGACGTGCCGCTGATCGAGAGCGGCTCCAGCCTGCTCTACCCGCTGTTCAACATCTGGGTTGCGGCCTACTCCGCCAGCCATCCTGGCGCTGACATCACCACCACTTCGACCGGCTCCGGCGCGGGCATCGCGCAGTCGATCAAGGGTCTGATCAATATCGGCGCCTCCGATGCCTATATGTCCGACACGATGATGCAGAAGGACGCGGGCATGCTGAGCATCCCGCTCGCGATCTCCAGCCAGGCCGTCAACTACAACCTGCCCGGCGTCACCGGCCTCAAGCTCTCCGGCCCGATCCTGGCTGGCATCTATGAGGGCAAGATCACCAAGTGGAATGACCCCGCGATCGCCGCCGCCAACCCCGGCATGGCCCTGCCGGATCATGTGATCATCCCCGTCCACCGTCTGGACGGCTCGGGTGACACCTTCATCTTCACCCAGTACCTCTCCGCTTCCGACGCGGGCTGGGGCTCCACCATCAAGTACGGCACCGCCGTCTCCTGGCCGGCCGTGACCGGCTGCACTGGGCGCCAAGGGCAATTCCGGCATGCTGGCCGCCGCCGCGGCGAACCCGTACTCCATCGCCTATATCGGCGTCTCCTTCGCCGACCAGGCCGCCAAGGCCGGCCTCGGCCAGGCTGCTCTGGAGAACAAGGCCGGCAACTACGTGCTGCCGACCTCGGACAACATTGCCGCCGCCGCCGCGAGCGTGACCAACACCACCCCGGCCGATGAGCGCGTCAGCATGATCTTCGCCGACGGCCCGCAGGCCTACCCGATCGTGAACTATGAATACGCGATCGTGAACAGCCAGCAGCCGGCCGCCGCCATTGCCGGCGCGGTGCGTGACTTCCTGACCTGGGCGATCACCGACGGCAACAGCATGAGCTACCTGAACCAGGTCCACTTCCTGCCGCTGCCGCCGGCCGTGGTTGAGCTCTCCAAGGCTCAAATCGCGAAGATCCAGTAAAACCGCTATCGTCCTCTCCCGGCCCCGGCCGGGAGAGGATTTTGCGCATAGGGTGACCCATGAAACTCCGCCCCTTCCGCCTTGGCGTCCTGAGCCTCAGCCTGCTGATCCCCGCCGCGCTTTGCGCGGTTGTTTTGTTTCTGGTGGTCTATTCGGGCCAGGCCATATTTTTCAACGGCCTGCACTTCCTGACCGAGGTAAACTGGAACCTGGGCGATCTCTATAGCGACCCGGTCACCACGCGGGGCGTTCAGGTGCCACCTGGTGCCAATTACGGCATCCTGGTCTTTATCGTCGGCACACTGGCCTCCTCGGGCATCGCGATCCTCATCGCCGTGCCACTGGCGGTGGGGGCCGCCATCTTTCTGGCCGAGATTATCCCGCCGAAAATCCGACCCGTGCTGTCCATGCTGGTCGAACTCATCGCCGTGGTCCCCTCGGTGGTGTTCGGCCTCTGGGGTATCGCCGTGCTCATCCCCTTCATCGGCCACTACCTCTCTCCCACGGGCAATGGCTATGGGTTGCTCGCCGCCGCCATCGTGCTGGCGCTGATGATCACCCCGATCATTGCCTCCACGCTGCTGGACGCGCTGATGCAGGTGCCCAAGGAGAACCGTGAATCCGCCTTTGCCCTCGGCGCCACCCATTTCGAAGTGGTGGTCAAGGCCATGATGCCCATGGTGCGTACGACGCTGATCGGCGGGATCGTGCTGGCGCTGGGCCGTGCCCTGGGCGAAACCATGGCCGTACTGATGGTCTCCGGCGGCGGCGTCAATATCCTGCCCACCTCGCTGTTCTCTCCCATCTCCACCATTGCCTCCTTCGTTGCCGGGCAGCTCGACAGCGCCGAGTCTGACCCCACCAACATGTCGGTGCGCGCCTTGGCCGAGATCGCGCTGGTGCTGTTCGTCATCACGCTGGCGGTGAATGCCTGTGCCAAACTTCTAACCTCGGGAGCTTTCCGTGTCAGCAAGCGCGCTTAATTCCCCCCTCACGGCGTTGGAACTGCGCCGGATCATCACCAGCAAAATCGGCTGGGTGCTGTGCGGCATCGGGCTTGCGCTGGTCATCGCCCCGCTGCTCGACATCGTGTCCGTCGTGGCCTGGCACGGGCTCGCCGCCTTCTCGCCTGCACCTCTTCACCGAGAATACAACTGGCGCCAATGGCGGCCTGGCTCAACGCCATCGAGGGCACGGTGCTCATCACCGTGTTCGCCATGATCATCGCCGTTCCACTCGGGGTCGGCGCCGGAATCCATCTGTCCGAATACGGCAAGAACAAGCTCGGCAGCACCATCCGCTTCATGTCGGACACGCTGACCGGCACCCCTTCCATCGTGCTGGGCTATTTCTCGTATATCGTGATGATCATCGGGTTCGGCTGGGGCTTCTCGCTTGCCGCCGCCGCCATCACCATCGCCATCCTGATCGTGCCCTATCTTGCCCGCATCACGGAGCTCGCCTTGCAGCAGGTGCCCAATCCCATGCGCGAGGCCGCCTATGCCCTGGGCGCCAATGACTCCACGGTCGTGTTCAAGGTCGTGCTGCCTGCCGCCGCCTCGGGCGTGCTCACTGGCGCTCTGCTCGCCCTGGCGATTTCGGTGGGCGAAACCGCACCGCTGATCTACACGGCCGGCTGGTCCAATTACGGCTGGGACGGGCGCTTCACCCACGCGCCCGTGGCCTACCTCACCTATGTGATCTGGACCTTCATCGACCAGCCGGACGCAAATCCCACGCCTTGGCCTTCGCCGCGGCCTTCATCGTCATGATGGTGGTGCTGGCCATCAATATCGGGGTGCGCCTCACGGTCCGCCGGACGAAATTCATGTAAGCGGCACTGGCCCGGCAATAGAAAAGAGGCCTTCCCGGCTGCCCGGGAAGGCCTCTTTCGCTAAGAGCCGCTTGTTACTTGGCCGCGCGGGCCAGGCTGGCGGAAATGGCCGCCTCGGCGGCGGCGCGGTCGGCCCAGCCGGTCACCTTCACCCACTTGCCCTTCTCCAGATCCTTATAATGCTCGAAGAAATGCTTGATCACGTCGCGGGTAATCGCGGGCAGGTCGGCCACCTCGTTCACGCCGGAAAATTGCGGATGCACCTTGTCGTGCGGCACGCAGAGGATCTTCTCATCCTGGCCGAACTCATCCTCCATCTGCAGCATGCCGATCGGGCGGCAGCGGATCACGGCACCCGGCACCACGGGGGCGGGCAACAGCACCAGCGCATCAGCCGGGTCGCCGTCATCGGCCAGAGTGCCGGGAATAAAGCCATAAGCCGCCGGATAGGCCATCGGGGTGAACACCACGCGGTCCACCACCAGGGCGCCGCTTTCCTTGTCCACCTCGTATTTCACGCCGGAGCCGGCGGGAATTTCCACAACCACGTTAATATCGTGCGGCACGTCCTTGCCGGGCGACAGCTTGCTCAAATCCATTGCCAGAACTCCCTGATAGAAGGCTGGCCGCGTATAACCCGCCGCCGCGCGGCTGGCCAGCATGCGGCATATTGCCGCACCCGACCAGTTGACGGAGCGCCCCGGCCACTTAAAAGCGAGACCGCAGGGCGCTGGTAGCTCAATGGTTAGAGCGGACCGCTCATAACGGTTTGGTTGGGGGTTCGAGTCCCTCCCGGCGCACCACACCAACAAAAAAGGGGCGGAGCCTGCTGGCCCCGCCCCTTTTTGGCTCCGGATAGGATAACGCGATCAGCTCAGTCGCCGCGCAGAAACGCTGGATACGCGTGCAGGCCTCACGCAGCGCCTCGGTCGAGGTCGCGTAGGAAATGCGGAAATGGCCGGGATACACGAAAGCCGAGCCATGCACCGCGGCCACGCCTTCCTCGTCCAGCAGGGCGATCACGAAATCCTCATCGGTCTCGATTTTCTTGCCCTTGGCGGTGGTCTTGCCGATGCAGCCCTGCATGGAGGGGAACACGTAGAACGCCCCCTCCGGCTTGTGGCAGTTCAAGCCCTTTCGCCTGGTTCAGCATCTCCACCACCAGGTCGCGGCGCTCCTTATACACCTTCACCATCTCGCCCAGCGCCTCCTCCGGCCCGTTCAGCGCGGCCACCGCCGCCGCCTGGCCGATGGAGGAGGTGTTGGAGGTGGACTGGCTCTGCAGCTTGTCCATCGCCTTGATCAACTGCACCGGCGCGCCGCAGAAGCCGATGCGCCAGCCGGTCATGGCATAGGCCTTGGAGCAGCCATTCATGGTAATGGTGCGCTCCTTCAGCTTCGGCTCCACCTGCACGATGGTCGCCGGCTTGAAGCCGTCATAGGTCAGTTTCTCATAGATATCGTCGGTGAACACCCACACATGCGGGTGCTTCAGCAGCACGTCGCAGATCGGGCGCAGCTCCTCGGCCGAATAGGCCGCGCCGGTCGGGTTACTGGGAGAATTGAGGAAGAACCATTTGGTCTTCGGCGTGATCGCGGCTTCCAGATCCTCGGCCCGAAGCTTGAAGCCGTTATTCTGCGAGCAAGGCACGAACACCGGCGTACCCTCGGCGAGCTGCACGATATCCGGGTAGGAAACCCAGCACGGGGTCGGGATGATCACCTCGTCCCCGGCCTGCACGGTCGCCAGCATGGCGTTGAAGATCACCTGCTTGCCGCCGGTGGAGACAATCACCTCCTCCGGCTTGTACGCAATGCCGCTATCCCGCAGGAACTTCGCCGCCACCGCCTTGCGCAGGGCCGCCGTACCGGCAACGTCGGTATATTTGGTGTCGCCCGCGTTAATGGCGTCGATCGCCGCCTGCTTGATATGGGCGGGGGTATCGAAATCCGGCTCACCGGCGGAAAGGCTGATGATATCCCGGCCCTCGGCCTTGAGCGCCCGCGCCTTGGTGGTGATGGCGATGGTCTGACTTGGGCTGATGCGGTTCAGTCGGTCGGCAATCAATGTCATGAGCTGTGTCTCAACGAAGTTTGAAGGCGACCGCACTCCTAAACCTCCGCCGCGGCCGGCGCAAACCTCTTTGCCGCAAAACTGCCACGCTTTTCCCTGAATAGTTTGTTTATAGGGCGGAATAGCTGCCGGCCCGCAAGGCAACCGGCAGCGCAACACCACCTATGGCGCCGCCCAACATAAGCGGTGCGTTTTTTATCAGGAGAGCTCAATGAACGTCACGAAAATCGCCAAGCTGCTGCCGGCTCTTGGCATTGCCTGCATGGTCGGCCTGCCCGCTCTGGCGCAAACCACCTCTGGCACCATGGCCCCCATGGCGTCCGGCACGATGGCTCCGGCCACCACCGCCAAAACCGCCAATGCCAAACCGGCCAGCCATGCCGCCCTGCCGGCGAATGAGCAATTCTCCAAGGAAAGCGACGCCACCGCCCACTGCCCGGGCGGCGTGGTGGAATGGACCGCGCTGAGCCATAGCAAGAGCTACCACGCCAGCACCTCCAAGCTGTACGGCAAAACCAAGCACGGCGCCTATGCCTGCAAAGCTGATCTGGACGCGGCCGGTTTCCACCAGGCCAAGAACTGATTAAGGAAAGCGGGGCGGCGACGCAAAGCCGCCCCGCTTTACTCTGAAAGGAAACCGCCTTGGCCGAAACCAACTTCATCACCCTGCCCTCCGGCGTGAAGTATGAGGACCATGTTATCGGCACAGGCGAAACGCCGCAAAAAGGCCAGATGGTCACGGTGCATTACACTGGCTGGCTGGATGAGAACGGCGACCAAGGGCCGTAAATTCGACTCCTCGCGTGACCGCGGGCAGCCCTTCACCTTCAAGCTCGGCGTCGGGCAGGTGATTTCCGGCTGGGATATCGGCGTTTCCACCATGCAGGCGGGCGGCCAGCGCACGCTGCTGCTGCCGCCGGAGCATGGCTACGGAAGCCGCGGCGCGGGCTCCGTCATTCCCCCCGGCGCCACTTTATTTTCGATGTCGAGCTGATCAGCTTCTAAGCATAACTCCAGTCAGCGCGCGGGCAACAGAACCGGCGCCATCTGGCGCCGGCGCCTCCCGATGCGCCGCCGCTCCCGCGCCGCCTGCACCATCGCCTCGAAGGATCAGCCGCACCGCCTCCGGGTCACCTGTCCGCCGCTCCAGGGCGCGCAGGCAGAAATGCACGCGGGCCATGCTCTGGTAATAATCGGTGAAGCTGTAATTCATCAGCCCGCCCGTCACCGCCCCCGCCACAGGCACCAGCTGCGCCATCAGCTTCTCGGACAAGACCAAGCCAAACCGCCCCGCCGCGCTGCGGATGAGCAGATTGATGGTTAGATGGCTCACCCCCAACCGGGCGGCCCAATAACCGGCCTCGGTCTCCTCCCCGCTTTCGCCCGGGCTGCCAAAGGCCAGCACCTCAAGGCAGGCCCGCCTCGTATCCTCAGAGGACAAATCCTCCCCGGAATCACGCGCCACCTCGGCAATGGAGCGCAGAATGGTCGCGGTGGTGAAGGGAATATCGACAATCGCCCCCGGCAAACCGGCAAAGCCGGAAGCCGCACCGCTCGCCGTCGTGGCCAGCCGGTGCATCAGGTTTTTGCGGGGTTGCTTGGGCCGGATAAAACGCGGCGCGGCCTCCAGCCCGAAAGTGGCATAGCTGTAGCTGCTCCACAGCACATCCTCCACCGCATCCTGCGCTTTCTGCACCAGGCTGGACCAGGCCGTCCCGCCGATCCTCTCGCCAGCCTGGACCAGGGCATTGCTGAATGCCCTCGATCTGCCGGCCAAACAGCGCCGTCAGCCGTACCAGAAGCCCGCGGGAATCCGCCATCAGCACGGCAGCCTCCCAAAGCTGCCGCTTTCTCGTGGTCGGTGAGAAAGCCAGTCGGCTCGGCCAGATGCTCAGGCAAGGGGGGTAAAACAGTCATGGCCAGACCGAGATGCGCCCGGTCTGGCCATGACTCAAGGGCAGTTTAAGGAAATTTCACTCCGCGGCGGCGGCGGAAACACCCTTCACAGCCTGCACGATCTCGGCGAAGGACGCCGGATCGTCGAACGCAATGGCGGACAGCACCTTGCGGTCCAGCTCCAGCCCGGCCTGCTTCAGGCCGAAGATGAACTGGCTGTAGGTCAGCCCATGCTCGCGCACGGCGGCATTGATACGCTGGATCCAGAGCGAGCGGAATTCGCGCTTCTTAACCCGGCGGTCACGGTAGGCATAGCGCAGGGCCTTTTCCAGGCGCTCCAGCGCGATGCGGTAATTGGTCGAGGACCGGCCAACATAGCCCTTCGAAAGTTCGAGAACCTTCTTGTGGCGGGCGTGGGTGGTCACACCGCGTTTCACACGTGCCATTGTCTATCTCCTCCCTTACAGGCCGTACGGCGCCCACTGCTTCACGGTCAGGCCGTCAGCATGGGTCAGGGTCTGGCTACCGCGGTTCTGGCGCTTGGCCTTCTGGGAGCGGGCATAAAGATTATGGCGCTTCTTGCCCGGGCCGGCCAAAACCTTGCCCGTGGCGGTGATCTTGAAGCGCTTCTTGACCGCAGATTTGGTCTTCAGCTTCGGCATTTCAGTCTCCTGATCGCATAACCCACCCTTGCAGGGCGGGGTCCCGGATATCGGGGCGGCGGCCAGGCATGCCTAAAGGCCCGGACACGCGCGCATCACCAGTTACGGCGAAGCGGCGGCTATAGAGCCACTCCCCGCCCGTGACAAGAGCCTGAAAGCAGCGCAGAGTCGCATTATGCCAGGAAAAGCGCCAGATGCGGCCAGCCTGTACGAGGCCGCGATGAACCACATGGCGCGCTATGCCGCAACGGAAGCCGGGCTCGCCCGGGTCCTTGCCCGCCGGATCGACCGCTGGGGCCAGAAGCAAATCGCAGAGCAGGGTGAGGATGCCGAGCGACCTCCCTCGCATCATCCGCCGCGCCAAAGCCGAAATCCCCGGCGTGCTGGCCCGGCTGAAGGAACTCGGCGTCTTGAATGACGATGCCTTCGCCGCCTCCCGCGCCAAACGGCTCACCCGCTCGGGCAAATCCCGCCGCGCCACCCTCGCCCATCTCGCCGCCAAAGGCATCAAGAGCCCCGCACCTGCCGGACGACCCGCAGCGCGAACTCGCCGCCGCCTGCGCCTATCTGCGCCGCCGCCGGGCCGGCCCATTTGGCGACGCCCCGCCGGAGAAAATCCTGGCCGCCATGGCAAGGGGCGGTTTTTCCCAGGCCACCGCCCGCCGCGCCATGGCCCTGCCGCGCGATGAAGCGGACACCCTGATTAAATCCTTGGAGCGCGATGATTTTAGCCTCGCTCGCTTTGCCAGCGAGGCTAAAGTCTGAATCGCCCTCTAAACCGGCAGCTTCAACCCCGCCCACGCGGGACTAAGCCGTGGATCAAAGCCCGTACCGCCCATAGGCGCCAGGCGGGATTGCCGGAAAAAATAATCATCGAGGGCATCGGCAAAATCCAACCCAGGCCCGCCACCAAAGTCCGGCGCCTCAGGCCTTGCCGCCTCTTCCCGGCCCGCCACGCGGGGAGCAGACGCCCCACGCCCCAGCCCCCTGCCCTCGCTCACCATTTGCGGGAGAGCAGGCATTACGTCCTCCTGCCACCCAACGTCCTCCACCGCACCCGCCCGCGCAGCCGGCGGCTGACCCGGCCTCGTCATCGCCCTACGTGTAGCGGCCGGAGAGCAGCTTCGGCGGCGGCGCGAAAACCCGCCCCCTCCCAACCCCGGCCGCTCCCTTTCGCTGGTAGGGAGGCGCATTGTTCAAATGAACCAGCACCCCCGGCTTTATCGCGGCTGCCATCGAATGTCCCGGCCGGGCAGCCCCTGGCCAAAGCCATCTTCCACCCTCGCGTCCCACCCTGGCGGCTTGCCGCAGATAGGCCGGCAAGGCCCCGCCCCACACCCTCGCACGCAAAGCCCCCGGCGGAGAAGCTGGCGCATTCCCACCCGCCGGTTGCCCCCGCGCCAGCACCCTCTTCCCGCCGCGCTGACGGGGCGCATATCCGCGGCCCCGCCAAACGCCGAGATCCAAGGCGAGGCTATGCACGCGCCCAGCGCCTCGCCGCTCTTCGCGAGACCTGTGGGACAAGGCAGATCTGAACCCCTCAAGTGCGCTCGAAATCCCCCAGCCGGAACTCCGGCTTCTCAGCTACCACCATCCCGCCCCCACCATCCGCCTGCCCCGCTCTAACCAACTCTCCTTCAGGCCGCGAAAATCGCCTTCAGATCGGCCAGAATGGTCTGCAGCAGCCCAAGGCCAGCCGCGGCTTTTTCGGCATCCGCCGCGGGCAGCGCCGTCAAGGCGGGAGCCGCGGCACTCGCCAGAGCAGAAACAGCTGCCGTCGCCGTGGCCAATGCCGATGCATGATTTGTCTCTGCCGACGCAACAGCATTCACAACCGCCGCCGCCGCATTGGCGCCCACAGCAACAACCTCACCCACCGTGCCGCCAATGGCGCCTCCGGCCACCGAAGCCACACCCAAACCCGCATCAACCTGCGTAACATCAACCATCGTGTTCTTCCCTTCACCAAAAGAACCAAATTACTTATCGACCGCCGCAACCAGTCCGCTCGCATCGGCCGCCACACTCGCCAACGCCTGCGGACCATGCGTGGCAATCAGCGCCTTCACATCCGCCGCCAGCCGTCTCCAATTGCGCGAGTGTCGCCGTATTCTCGGGTTCGATGATCTTCAGAAAGCCCAAAACCAGATCCAAGAAGATCAGCCGGGCGACAAAGCCTGATGCAAAACGAATTGCTGGACCAGCGCGGTAATCGCGGTACCGATCCAGATCGAAATGCCGGTTCTATTCTGCGGTGATTCAAAAAAACCCGCCACTGCCATACCTCACCTCCTTCAATGCCCGATCATCTGCGCCAGTTTCAAAACCCGCCTGGCTCCAGCCAAGCCCAAAATCTCCCCCATCCAGGCGAACGCGCATAAAAATCCAGGCGCCTCGCCAAAGCTTCCCCGGCCAGCTCAAGCGCATTTCCTGTGCTCAGTGCACTTAACGTCCTGTCACCCAAAACACCGTCCGCCGCCACACCGGCACTTTGCTGAAGCCATATAATGGAACGGCGCACACCCGCATTCACGGCAGCATCAAAGGCCACCATCGCCAAAGGTAAAGGCAACGCCTCACCTCGCACCGGCGAAAAATAATCCTGGCGGTAAATCGTCTCGATCTGCTGCTCGCTCAGATTACGAATATCAAGTGCCGGATAAGCCGCCGCGCTGACCCCAGCATTTCGTGCCCCGCAACTCTCCCGCGCCAACAATGCCCCCGGTCCAATTCCCAGGATCAGCCGGATTGTCCGAGTACCCGCCTTCGGCCTGCAAAACAAAGGCAAGACAACTCGCAAAATTATCCATGGAACAAACTCGTCGCGAGACCGCCGCACACCGCCGACAAGATACTGACAATCATCATGCTCACCCGCCGCTCGGCGTCACGCTCCCCACGGATCCTGAACAAGTCCGCCCGCATGTCACTCAGCCCTCCCACCAGCTCATCGACTTTCGCAAAAATCTTGGCAACAACCTGGTCCTCCTGAACCAGATACCGCACCCTCCACGCCTCCAAGAGACTCCGCCTTGGCCTCCAACACGCTGATATCCTGACGCATCGCACTTATATCGTTCCGGATTCCCGCCACATCGGTACGCAGGCACTACGAACATATCTTGATCCATTCACATTCCTTTTATGCTGGCACATCCGACAAAGTGATCGGATAGCACGTCGCTTGCAGCGGAAAATTCACAGCCCACGCCGACCCAAGATCCTGCCCAATATTCCAATTCACCGGCGGCGTTACGCTTGCGGCATTATCAGTCACGGCATCCCCGCGCCCAATCTGCGTGCTTCCATACGGATAGAAAAACAGAACCGATGCGGACGGATTCGTAATCGCCTGGCTCAAGGTCACCGAAACATGCGTCGCATCCACGCGCGCCGCCGCCGCCGCGGAAATAATCGTCCCCGGGCTGGCGACACTCCCGCCATCCATCACCGCAAACCCCGCACCATTCGCCGCCTGCAACGGAACAATCAAATCATTCCCAGCATCATGGCTGATCGTGAGAATCAGCTCCGTATCCGATGCCCGGTAAACATGCGCAATCTGCGGCCCACCCTTCATCGGCAAGCCGGTCGCCGGCATCGCAGCCGCCGGAATCGTGTCGCTCAGCCCGCTCTTAATCGCCAACTGCCCCGCCGCATGCGCGCCAATCCGCCCATATCGCAGCAAATCCGGCTCATCCCGATGTTCCGGATCACCACCGCTGAACAACCCCGTCGCCGGATCATAGGACGAATTCAGTGGATTCGAATCCGCCGTCTGCGCCACGAACATCGTGATGTTATTGGCCGCATCTGCCATCAAGATCGGCAATGGATTCGCGCACCATCTGCACGCCATCATTTGTCTCATACGGAATTGCATTCCACGCCAGCAAGCGGCAATTGCGCCGCGCGTCCGCTTCAACAGCCCGCGCGTCAGCGACAGCAGCCGCAGCACCGTCCCCTTGTAAAGGGCCTTGTTCGCATAAGGCATGGTGCTGTCCTGCTCCGACCACGGCCAAACCAAAAACGCGATATCCGCCTCATCAACAGCACGACACAATCGCCGAACTACCCGTCAGATAATCCGTCAGCGCCGTAAAATCCGGCCCACCCGCTCCAGGTCGAAGGATCCGATCCATCCCCTGGATTTGTCAGAAACGTTCCACTCCCCGCCCCTGGCGGAAACAACGGCGGCGAGGAATTGGAAATCGGATGCCCGGAAATAACGGAATACCGGCTGGGCGAAAGATAAGTTCCCGAAATCGCCGCCGTATATCCATACGCCGCCGCACCAAGATACCAGGCCATACCCTGCGCCAACGCCAGCGGCCCGCCGGCATTGATAAACCACGCCGCATTGGACTGCCCCATAACCAGCAGATTCACGCCACGCCGCGCGCCCAGCACCCACCGCCCCTGCGCCGCAATCAGCTGCTGGATCTCCGCACCGCTTAACGCCCGCTCCCAAGTCGCCGCCTCATGAAACCAGCATTGCGCCGAACCCTGGATCGTACCGTCATGCAGAAACAGCACCTGCGCATTCGCACGCGCGGGCAGCGGATTGGCAACTGCGCTGGCCACCTGCACGCCATCCAGCCACACATCCACGCCAACTACCCGGCGTATTGCGCAAAATCACCGCATGGCTATGCCGGCGCGCCAAGGCTGGACGTCAGCACAGTCTGGCTCGCCGTTCCAGGAAACAGCGTCAGCTCGCTGCCCTCCGCGCTATCCGCCTGCAGAATCGTGGCGCCAGACCCGCTCGTCGTATGGATCAGCGGAATTGGCTGCTCATTCACATAATACGTGCCTTGCCGCCAATTCGGCCGCGTCCAAACCAGATAACGCGTCCATGCCTGTCCGGACGCCAAACTCCAACCCGGGATGCGCCAGCCCCCAATCAGGATCCAGGCTCGGCCCGTAATTCACAATAGCCGCATCAGGCGCGCCCACCGCGCCCAGATACCCATTCACCCGCGGCACCGCCATCGTGGATGCCGGCGCGGTATCCGCCGCAATATGATACGGCATCAGCGCACTGCCCTGGCCGGATTTGTCCCTCACGCTGCCAACAACGCTGTTGCTCACGGCAAGCGGCGCGCCGTTGGCGTCCAGCAGCCCGCCGAGCAACCCCGCATCCCACCAGCCGGAAAGCCCCGCGATATCGGAAGGATATGGCCCGGCGAACAGCCCCACGGGCACCGCCGTCCCCGCCGGCAACGGCCGACGCCAGAATGCGCTTGCCCGTGCCGGACACCAACGGCGAACCAGGCTCATTGAATAACATCGTCATCGGATCAGGTCACTGAAATCGTGAAGCTGCTCACGGCGGTATCCGGCCCCGGCGGTCGTCTGCACCCACACATAATAGCTCCCCGCAGTCGCGGGCGTTGTGTAATAGATCGCCCACAGCGTATTGGAATCGATGATCGACGCCGCCTGCCACCCGCTGGTCGGCACAACGCTGTTCGATGTCGAAAGCGCCACCTGCGTATTCACCGCCTGCGCCGGCGAAACCGACCCATTCAGCCCAATCGTACCCGAGCCATGCACATAAGTTCCGCCGGGATTATTAATCCCATACGTCACCGCGGCGGCGGCGCTCACGGTAATGGCAGAGGACACCGCCGTCAGCCCGCTGGCAGGGTCCTGCGCCCAGACATAATATGTTCCCGGCGCGGGCGGCGTGAGCGAACCGGAAATACTCCCACCGCTATTCGCCGCCGCCGTCCAGCCGCTGGCCGGTGCCGTGCTGTTGCTCGCCGAAAGCTGAATATTCACGGCATCGCCAGCCGGCACAACGTGCCGGTAACCGCCAGCGCCGTCCCCGCCGTGCCCGCCGCGGGCGCGGCAACGCTCAGGCTCGCCTGCACAACAGATATGCCAGCGGACACCGCTTCAACAGACGCATCATTCGTCTGCTGCGCCCACACATAAACCGTCCCGGTCGCAGCCGGCGTCAAACTGCCAGACCAAGCCCCCGCTTACCGTGGCCGCACTCCAACTTGCCGGCGCAATGCGTCGCACTGGTGGAAAGCCCAATCTGCACCGGGCTGCCCGCGGGCGAAACCGTGCCGGACAGGCCAAACGCGCACATTCAACATCGCCGCCGCCGGCACAGCATTCATTGTCACCGCCGGCGCCTGAACGGCAAAACTATTGGAGACCCCTACAACCGCAACATTCCCATGGTCTCGAACCCGAATCGTATAGGTCCCCGGCGTAAGCCCAGGCATAGTGAAACTATATGCATTGCTCGAAATCACCGGGCTTGCCGCCGCCACCCATGTCGTCCCGCCATCGATGGAATAATCCAGCGCCAGTGGCGCATCATTGAAAATCCCGCCACTCACCACAAACGCCGTATTCGCCCCAGGCGCGGCAATAGATCCCACTGTAATGGTCGGCGCATTCGGAACGATCCCGCTCCACCACACCAGAGACCCTCCCGAATAGCTGATCCCCACCAGCGTCGTCGAAGCCCCCGGCGGCAACATAGTGCCGCCGGAACCAGATGTAATCCCTGTTCCCATCGTCACCGCCCCGGCAGAGAGATTGATCAGCGTGCAGGAAAACCCCGCCCCGGTATTCGCGAAATTCGCCGTCAGGGTCAGCGGCGCGCTTGCCACAAGCACGCGGTTATTATGGGTTGTCGAGTCCAGAACCGTATTCGCGGTCAGCTCCACCACACCAGCCTGCACGCTCGGCAGTTTGCCCTGCACATAATTCCACACCGAGCCGAATGTCTGCACACTCAAGGAATTGCCGCCTTGCGCCACCAGAAGCTCATCGCTATCCGCCACCGGCGCGGCGGCGGGCAATTCGTCGATGGTCTGCCCAGCCAGAAGCTGCCCATAGGGAATCCAGGCCAGCGCGCCATTCTGCCAGAGCGGCACATAATCGGATGTCCCCACAATGCTGGTCGAGGTGCCAACAGCGGGCCCCATCAATCCCGGCCCCGCCGGGCCAGCCGGTCCCGCCACGCCAGCCGGTCCCTGCGGTCCCGTCGCCCCTTGCGGCCCAGCCGGTCCCGCGATCGCCGAAACAGTTACCGCAATGATCCCGTTCGCATCGATCGAAACCCCTTCCCCCGCACTGAACAAGCCACGCAACGCCGCCACCGGCAACAATCCAGGCCCCGTCGATGCATTCACCACCACATCATCAGAAAGCCCCAGCACCGCCTGCACCGGAAACCCCGCATGGTCCGCGCCCGTCGCCGCCAACGCGCCGGAGGCCAACGCCAAACCGCTGCCAACAGACACAGCCTCCGGCTCCCCCGCCCCAACACTCACACGCCCCAGCAAGGCCCCGGACGCCACGCTGATCACCGGCTGCAAATCAGCCGTGAGCTGCGACACCGTCGCCGAATAGACAAGCCCTGCCTGCGAAATTGGCAGCAAATCCCCAGCCCCCACAGCGGATGCCGCGGGCAGTTGTGCAATCGTCGTCATGAAATG
This sequence comes from uncultured Pseudomonadota bacterium, assembly GCA_963794625.1. GTDB lineage: Bacteria > Pseudomonadota > Alphaproteobacteria > Acetobacterales > Acetobacteraceae > Acidocella. The sequence goes on along the minus strand of CAWCEU010000006.1, from coordinate 527,274 downwards.
ACCCTATCTTTGCAATATCCGTAAGGCGGCGCGCCGCTCAGGCAACCGCCACCCAGTTGGTGGATCCGCTTCCCGATTGCTTCACCCAGAATGTCGACCCCACGCCGCCATTCAAATTCCGGAATGTCGAACCCGCCGGCGCCGAAACCACATTCAATGGCGCCCCTCGCCCAATCAGCTCCAGCGCCCCGGTGGATTCAGTATCTGAAATCAGCCGCAGCCCGCCGCCCCCGGCGGGATGCACGGATATATCGCCGGACTGCGTTTTCAGCGTCACGCTGCCATCCCCGTTCGGGGAGACGTAATCGCTCTGCGTAAACCTGGCCGCCCGCCACCCGCTGCTTCCGGCTCCGATCCAATCGATACTCGCTCCCGCCGGCACCGTAATCGGCGCCCCCGTCCAGTTGCTCTGCGCGGGGGTGGAGCCCGCCGCCGCGAATGTCACCGCCGCCAGGCAGTCAATTGTCAGTTCCTTGCCCTGCCAGCTCGGCAGCCCAACTTGCGCGGTCGCGGTAGCCCCCGTCCCGTCGCCGGTAATGGCCACACTCGTTCCGGCGCCATAGCCACCGCCAAAGGCCGACATCTGGATGCCGATAATCTTGCCCCCGGAAATCCACGCGGCCGCCGCGGCCCCCGTTCCGGCACCCGTAATCGTCACCGTCGCGGTGGTATAACCAGAGCCGCCATTCGTGACCTTGATAAACACCACCTTCCCCACTGCCTGCACCGCCTGCGCCGTCATAATACTGGCAACCGGCGCGCTGGACTGGGAGATACTCACCGCATCGGCAATGTCCGGCACGGTCAGCGTATAAACGCCATTCACCATCGCCGGATTCACCGCCCAGCGCGTAGTGAAATTCAACAAATTCCGCCGCAATACAATCGAATCCGTATAGGCCGACAAAGCCGTCGTCAGATTCGCCCCCGCATTGGCCAGCAGGATATTATCTTCCACGCGCACATTCTGCGCCGCATCCCGGATCAGAATCCCAACCACATTCCCGCTGTAATTGATCCAGTTGCCAACAATGGAAAGTCCCACGCAAGCCAGCCCGAAATTATCCCCCGCCCCATCGGATTCGACATTCTGCACCGTAATCGCCGCAGCCGTCGAATCCTGGATGAAGTTGGACCGCGCGGTGCAATATTGCCCGCCACCAATATTCAACCCGGTATGCGCGCCATTGATATAATTGCTGTCCACTTCGGTATAGATCGAGCCGCCGCAATCAATCCCAAAAGCCGTCGCGCCCGTAATCATGTTGCCCGTAATCTTGCAATACCCGGTATCGCAGAGAATCCCCGCGCCAAACGTCACCTGGGTGCTGTTATTCGTGCAAAGATTCCCCGAAACCAGAATATTCCGTCCTGAAATATAGATTCCGTAAATCCCGTTCGCGTAACAATTATTCCCCGAAACAACCGCGCCCAGAATATCCGGATTCGCATTTCCATACAGAAATGGCTGCGTGAACACATTATTCGCGACGAAATTGCCAACCAGAATGCCAACCTGCGCATTGTTCCAGCAGCTATTTGCCATCACATGCAGCGCCCGCACCTTCTGCGTGAAAGTCGGATCATGGCTATCGGCATAAATCCCGTTCACGCCATTATCATGGGCCCGGCAATTCGTAACGCTCAGCCCGTCCGTGGCAAACACCATCAGCCCGTTATTCGAGTTAAAAGCCAACTCGCAGTCGTGAACATGATGCTCCGTCACCGCCGGGTCGCTGGCCAGATAGGTCAGGCCATTCCCGTTGCTCACGCCCTTGGCATTCTGGAACACACAACGCGTAATCAGCGAGCGTGTGCAGCCTGGCTGTATCGCCACTGCCAGCGTATTCGCCGTAACCGCCGCATTGGCGTCGAAAACCACTCCATCCGCATAGAAATTCGCGCACGCCACATTAATCCACGTCGCCGTGCCCGCTGTGCCGGTTCTGGATTGCGCGCTGCGTTTCAGGATCGAAAGCCCCGCTATCCCCAGCAGGCTGCAACTTGTCCCGGTAATATCGCACTCCCCGGCAATGGCGTAGGTTTTCGCCCCCAGCCTCACTGGCTGCCCGCTCGCAATCGCCAGCAGCAGCGCCGCGCTGTCATCGGTCACACCATCGCCCACAGCGCCAAAATCCTCGATGGAAACAGCATTTCCAGCAAGCGCCGCAATTGTCCGGGCCGCCGCGCCGCCGCTCGCCGTCGCCGTCAGCGTCCCGCCCGGCAAGCCAGGAACATTCGCCAGCCCCGCCAGGAAATTGGCATAGGAAACACCCTGGTTCTGCCCCCCCTGCCCCAGCGGCACAATATCGCTGGCACCAGGCACGCTCCCCACCGGCAACGCGGGAATTTCAAACGGCGCCGCCACCGCCGAAAGCGTGGCGCCGGACAACGCCAAATTCGCCCCGATGCTGATCGGCACAGGGGCCGCCGTCCCCGGCCCCACACCGCCCAGCAGCGTATTCTGCGGCGCCGTCAGCGCCGTCTGCACCCCCGCCAGCATCTGCGCGCGCGTCGCCGCCAGAGTCTGACCGTTTTGGAAAATCGCGATCTCATCACTGTCGGAAACCGAAGCCGCAAGCGGTAACTGGCCAATGGTCGTCATGAAGCCTTCACCTCAAATCGTCGTGAGTGGCGTGCCCGTCGGGTCGGTCAATGCCTGCCCCGCGGTGGTGGTCAGCGCGCTTTGCGGTGCCGGCACGCTGGCCAGCGCCACCACCGGCAAGCTGATGCTGCGCGCCAATGCCCGCCCCCCCGCGGTGCCCACCGTCACGGTCACCGTATAATTCGTCTGCGCCTGCCCGCCGCTCAGCCACAGCACCACGCGCGGCCCATCGGCGGCGGCGGACACCATGGTGAGATCGCCAGGATTTGCCGGGCTCACCGTCACATCCAGCGTATTGATCGTATCACCGGGATTCGCCGTCAGCGCCGGGCCGATATCGAACACGTAATCCAGCGTATCGCCGGGGTCCTTCTCCGGCCAGGCCAAGGCCTTCGGCGGCGGAATCTGCGGCCCGCGCGGTGTCGCCACAAATCCATCGATCTGCACATACCGCGCGTTGGATGGCCGCCACAAATGCGTCGCAGGCGTCATCATCAGCCCCCCTCAATATTCGACAATCACCAGCCCGCCGCCGCCAGCCCCGCCCGGCGAGCCTGCGGGGTTAGACCCGGAGGTGCAGCCACCGCCACCGCCACCGCCGCCATAGCTGGCCGCCGCAATGCCAGAGAGCGGCCCGCTGGCGCCGCGCCCATTGCCAGGCCCGCCGCCATCACCTCCCCGGCAAGCCACCACAATCGAATCAGAGCCAACAGACCCGCTGACATTCAGCTGGCCGCCATAGGCAGCCCCGCCAGCCCCCCCCCGCATTGGCGAAATTGGCCGCCGTACCGCCATTGCCGCCCACGCCGCCACCAGCGGTCATATAGCTGCCGAAGCTGGACGCACCGCCATTATTGCCATTGCCATAAGCCCCAGGCACAGCGCCGCCCGCGCCCACTGTCACGGCAATCACCTGGCCCGGCGTCAAGCCGTTCACCACGCCTTCGGCCCGCGCCCCCGCACCCCCGCCACCGCTCGGCATGGTGCTGTGATATCCACCTGCCCCGCCGCCGCCGATGGCGCTCACCTTCACCGCGCTCACGCCATTCGGCACCACGAAATTGCCGGACGCCGTGAACACCTGCATGGAAGCAAACCCGGGCCGCAGGGCCGGGAGCTTATATTGCAGAAACGGCGCCTGCGGCAGCGTGGCGATGCTGGATGCGGTAATCGCCGTCTGCCCGTAATTCACCGTCACCACATAAAGCCCCACCCACCCGGCATCCACCGCGGGCGTCGCCTGCGTGCCAGAGGGCGCGGCCGCACCCGGTTTCACCTGCAGCTGCACACGCTGTACACGCTGCGTATTCTGCGCCGCCCCTGAATTCGCCGGCCCGGAAAATGGCTGCGCCGGATTGGCGGCGTTCACATAAGGCAGCACCACCGGATCGGTGTCGCTCTCCTCAAACGCCGCCTCGATCAGATAATTGATCGACTGCCCGGAGCCCGCCGGTACCGACAGGCTGAAATTCACCGCCTGCAAATTGATCCCGGTCTTAACCACCTGATCCGTCACATCCGCCGCCAGCGACCCATAAGCCGTGGCATCCAGCGTCGAGAGCTGGGTGATGCTGCCCGGCCCCACCACCACCGCCAGCGATGCTGGCGTGGTCGGCGTACAAGCCAGCCCATCCGCCACTACATTGCTGCCCAGCGTCGCGGCCGTCAGCGCCGCAATCCCCACCATCGCATTGCGGTTCGTCGAAAGAATATCCGTATCGAGCGGAATGCTCCCCGGATAGACAATATTGCGGTCCATGAAAAAACCTTCAGTTCGTGATTTTCGTCCAGGCAATGCTCGATGTCGGAACCACAGACGCCACCATCGCGTAGATTTCCGCATCGCTCACATTGCCCGCCAGCTCAGCGGCTGACGCATAAAACATCGGCGCATCGCCATACCCGCCAGGCCCCGCGCCATATCCGCCCGCATGGTTGGCCGGCAGGTCATTAGGCCGGTACACCGTCACCAGGAATTGATACGGCATCGTCATGCTGCCATACCCGCCGGCCACACCGTATCCCGTATTCACATTATACCCCCCGGTATCGGCCACATTCAGCGGCTCGAACACCGCCGGGGCGCGCCCGGTCAGATTGGTCACCGCCTCAACCAGCCCGGCCCGCGTCGCCCTTGGCGCCAGCAGGTTCAAACGCAACCGGGCACTGAACGCCGCATCCGCCTCACCCGCCCGGCGCGGCAGCCCGCTGCCCAGATAATCCTGCGCGGCGATATCCAGAAAAATCCCATTCGCCGTGGCAATCCGCGTCTGCGCCCTCACCTGCTGCAGCAGCGTATAAACCCCCGCCCAGGCCTGCCCCATGCCGCTCAGCACCGCTTCCAGAACCGGCGCATCATCGGCAAACCAGCGCCCCGGCAACATCTGCCTGATCCGGCCGAGCATATCGGCAACATCGCCAATCATATCAGGAAACCGTCACAACGCCGGTGCGCACCGCACCAAACGCGCCGGGCACAATATCCGCCACCCCTCCGTTCAACAGCAGTCCGGAAAGATTCGTCACCGAGCTGGCAGCATCATAGGCAAGCTGCGCCAGCTTCGTGTAACTCAGCGTGCCGCCCACCGGCAGGCTGGCGATATACCCCTCCACCGCCCCCGCCACGGCGGCAATCGCCTGCGCGTGGTCCGCGGACCCATCCGTGGTCAACGCCATCGAAACATTCGCTGCCGTCACCACCGGCCCCTGCACCGCGAAACTCGTCCCCACCGGCCGTATCGCATCCACCGCCTGCTGCACGGTCGCCAGCAAGCTGGCGGAAGGCGCGCCCGTCCCGTCATCCACCGTCACCACGAAATGCCCCATCTGCGCGGCTCCGGCCTGGTTCACATTCTCGACCACCGAATAGCTCAGCCCCTGCATGATCCCCGTCACCGCACTGCCAATCGCGGCATTCGTCGCCTTCGACAATCCGGCCAGATAAGTCCCGAACCGCGCCTTGAACGCGGCATCGCTCTCCGCATCCAGCCCGCCGGTCAACGCGGCATTATTCGCCACGATATCCACGCCGGAAATCGCCGAGCTGAGCAACGAAATCGCTCCCGCCTGCACATTCCCCGCTGAACCAGGAACAGCAGCCACCACCAGCGCATTTACCGAGGCGATATTCGCCGCCAGCACATACCCACCCTGCGCCGCGCTGTAAGCCGGGTTCGTACCATCCGCCACCACCAGAAAACTCTGCGCATTCGCCGCCGTGGTCACGGACGCCCCCACCGGAATCAGCGCCTGCAAACTGGGCGTGAAGCGGGAAAAAACCACCTGCCCGCTCGCCGCCACGGCCGGCAGCCGGGCAAAGCCGAAATCCGCGCCAAAACTATCGCAATCCGCCCCGGCACTGGTCGCCAGCCTGGTGGCACTCAGCGTCTGCACAATCAGCCATTGCAGCCACAGCACCACGGCCGCATTGGCCTCCAAAATCGCCCGCAGCACAGACCCTACCGTCAAATCCAGCAGCGTCGTCGCGGCACCCTGAACGGACGCAGCCATCCCCTCCACCAGCGTGAAAAAATTTTGCAGCGATAATTGCATTTCAACCTATACGGAAAATGAGAGAAGCGCGGTCTGGCCCGTCACCGCATCCACATAACTCACGGAGGCCATCACCGTTCCGTCATCCGCAACACTGGCCGAGACAGACGGGGCAGGGGACTGCATGATTTGCGGCTCAAGCTGCATCTGTGTGCGGATCACGCCCGAAATCAACGCCGGCGTACCCGGTCTTCCGATAAACTGCCCCAGCCCCGCGCCATAGGCCAGTTGCCAGATATAATCACCAGGATTGGTCAGCAACCGTCTCAACACGCGCTGCTGCGTCAAAACCTGCGTATCGGCGATGGCCAGATCCCCCGTCGGCCCAATCGCCAAATCCCCACCAAATATCAGCGATAAATCCGCCATCACACAATCTCCGAAGGCAGCCCGGTCGTCCCGCCGGGCGCCTGGTGCACATGCTGGTCATAGGCATTCCGGAACGCAGCCAGCGTCCCATGCGCCCCGCCTTGGTCGGACACATCGCCGCTCACCACCAGATTCCCCTGCACATGCACCGTCGGCGCGCTGAGCTGAAATCGTCCCGTCCCCCAACAGCTTCACAAAACTGCCAGACTTATGCTGCAACCAGATCTCGCCCGCGGGTGCCGCCAGCGGCTGATCCACCGAGGACCAAACCGCCCCCGCAATCACGCCCTGCTCCGCATCACCTTCCTGCGCCAGGATCACCACCTGCGTCCCCGGCGGCAAAGGTGCCGCCAGCCCCCAGCCATTCCCCACCCAGGCGGACATCACGGGCAACCACCCGCTCAGCACATTCTCAGGCTGTATCATCACTTTCGCTGAGTATGTGTTTGGGTCGAAGCTCGACACCAGCCCAAACCTCACCGTCCCGGCCAGCCCATCCAATCCGCCGGCCCCGGCCTTGATCATGTTCCAAAGCTGGTCCATTCAGCTAATCCACCGCATAAGCCTTGACCATCTGCACAAATCCATCCCGCCCATTCAGCCGCCGCAGCAGAGACGTCACAACATACCCGCCATCCAGCGCCGAGCCGGTCCCCGCCAGCAGCAACACATCCCCCACCGCCAGAGACGTATCGCCAGGCATCTTGCCCAGCAAAACCTTCCCATGCTGCTGCACCATGGCCAGATAAGACGACGCATAACTCCCCGCCAGCGCCGCCGTCATGTTCGGCCGCACGATATTCGTCACCGCACCGTCCCCGGTGCTCTGCTCCACAACCTGCTTGTTCCGGCTGTTCCAGGACCGTACAACCACGGACGCCGGCAGCATCGTCACCAAATCCACCGCCAGCCCGGAGAAACATCCCGGCGTCACCAGTATCTCCCCCGCCAGCCCCACAGGTCCAAAATTTAACACCCCGCTGGACACGGAAACGCCAAACCCTTCAGCCTCCGCCAGGCGGCAAAGCAAATTCCACTCCGTCGTCGCGCGCGAGCCGATCGTCAACGCCGTCCGCGCATGGTCGATCTGGTAATATTGCCCCACCGGCAGAAATGTCTGCGTCACATCCGGCACCAGCCCATGCCGCAGCGCGATCGTCTGCGCCACCTCGCTGGCCGTCTGGTTCACAAAACTCTCGGCCAGCTCGGCATCAATCAGCAGCGCCGTCAAATCCCGCCCGCGCAGTGTCGCGGTATTCGCCGCCAGGTCGATCCTGATATTCTCAACCTGCCCCGCCAGTATTTCGGTATAGCCAAGCCCATCCACGGAGAATTCAATGCTCACCGGCACAATCCCCATCGCCGCGAAATCCGCCAGCGCCAGCCCCGCCGCCCCCATGGCAAACACCGCCCGGAACCGTCCCGCCAGAAACGCCCCCGGCGCCTGCACCTCCACCTCAACCAACCCGCCAGCCGGCACGCCATTCAGGCTCACCCGCGCTCTTGGCGTCTCAAACGGCAATGCCGCCCCCCGCCGCCGGATTCACTTCAGGAATCACCAGCGTGTTCACCCCCTGCAACACCGGGTCGGACAGATTATTCGCCTGCGCAATCCGAATCCATTGCGTCGCATCCTGCAAATATTGCGCCGCCAGCGCGAACAGATTGCCACCCGCCACCACAATCACCCTGCGATTCATGGCAACTCCAACCCCAAATTCGTCACCGCCCGGCTTACATAACCAGACATTCCAGACAACGCCGCCAACTGCGCCGAAGCGCTGCCAATCTGGCCCAGCGCATTAATCCCCATCACCGGCGTCAAGGCACCGCCCAATGAAGCCACAGCCCCATTCAGCACCGCTCCGCTGGCCGTCATGGCCGACGCAATTTCCCCTTGCGTCACCCCCAGCGCCGCCAAGCTCGCCGCACTCAATGAAGAGGCTGAAATCCCCGCCTGCAAGCTCAAGGCCGAAGCCGCCGCCAGATCGCCCGAAACCAGATTCGCCACCGGCGCCACCGCATTCGCCGCCGCCGCCAACGGGTCCGTCACCACCACACAGGTAATGGAAAACGGAATCAAATTCGGCTTGCGATATTCCGCGGTAAACCCGGCGATCACGACAAGATAATAAAACCCCTGCCACACCAGCGGCAGCTGTGCTCCCAACGCCCGCGCCGTATCCAAAAGCTGCGCGCGAGACGCCGCATCGGAGCCTGAGAAAATCCCGGAAAACGAGATCTCCCCATCATCAATCCCCAGCGCCTCAACAATCCGCCCGCCGCCGATGATATTCTGCACCGCCAGCCGCTGCTTGCCGCCAAAGCTTATCTTCTCCGGCACTTCCATATCCCGGAAGGCCACATCGCCCAGCGAGAGCACAACATCGCTCATCCACGCTCTCTCCCAGCTAATCTGCCCAGCAGAGCTTCACCCAATCGAACACGCGCCCCTCCAGCGTTCCCATCGTCACGATGAACGCCAGCCGCTCCGCCTCATCCAGATCGAACGCCACCTCATAAGGCACCCCGCACCGCACCAGATACAAACAATCGGTGAGGGCAGGGTGCCGGCTCAGTTTCCCGCCGCAGCCGCCAGGTCGCGTTCCTCGGCGGCCAACAGCGCCTGGCCCACAGCCTCCACGCCATCCTCGCCCAAACGCTCCAGCGCTGCCTCAATGCCCGCCTCATGGGCCGGGAAGGGCAGGGGCACGCCATCCACCACCGCCACCGCGGCGGCAATCCTGGCCAGCCCCACATAAGCCCGGTTCTCTGAAAGCTCCGCCCCCAGCGCCTTGAACAGCCGCAACTGCTCCAGCACCCCCACGCGCCGCAGCTCCAGCACCCGCCCGGCCTTATCCTTCACGCTCTGCGCCATCACACTTTGGTCCGCGTCGAGGCATAGAAATCCAGCTTCTGCGCCACTGGCGCATCGCCCTTGTACAACCCCGCCGAAGCCAGCTTGAACACCGCATTATTGAACTGATAGGTCGAGGTCGAGCCATCCGGCTCATTCACATACTGGTACAGCGTCCCGCCATTAATCGTCTGGCCATTATGATACGCCGCCTCGATCTGCGCGATGAAATCATCCACCGCCGAAGATCCGCGATCCAGCTGGAAACTTCCATTCCACCCCTTCGGTAATTCGGCCGCAAGCTGCACCCCGTCCAGCCTGTCCACGCGCAAAGGCTGCGTCACCTGCTGCGCCTCAAACCCGGTCACATGCGCCAGATCCACCCGCCCAAACGGCCCCATCACCACAATCTGGCAATCGCTGCCGACACTGAATGTATTAAACGGCATCTTCCACCATCCTCACTTCAAGCGGTCGCCGGCACGGTCTGGGTGCTCACCTGCACCGTCTGCCCGCCCTGAACATTCACAATGAATTTCTCGTTGATCGCCTGATACTGCACCTGCACATCCGCCTGCACATACCCAAGCCCGGTGCGGCTGGCCGGGTTGTTGCTGGTGTCGCACACCACCGCAAACGGCACGCTGCCATCGGTGCTGCCCAGCATCCCCTGCTGCAGCAGCCCATTCAAAAACGCCAGCAGCGTGGAGCGGATATTCTGAAACAGCGTGGCATTCACCAGCTGCCCCACATACCCGCCCATGCCCGCCTGCAAGGTCGCGGCAATATAATTGGTCAGCCGCGTATAATTATCCCCATTCACCGCCGCGGAGGAGGATGAATTATGTCCACCCCGTACCCCCCAATACGCGCCGCCAGGCTGCGGATTGGCAATCACATCAATCCCAGCGCTCAGCAACACCGCCAGATCCGCGCTGGCATAAGAGGTCGCCGTCGCCCCACCCGGCTGGCCGGATTTCTGGGTCCCCACCACCCCATAAAGCGGCTTGTTCAGCGAGGATTGCTCCGGCGACAAATTCGCCAGCCGCCCCGCCGCAAAACCCTGCGGCGAAACCAGCCGCGTTACCGCATTGGTCTGGTCGAACCAATACACCCAATCGCCAAACATCAGCTTGGCGGCATAAGAATCAATCCCCGCCTCACCCTTCACGATCACCGCATTCTCGATCGTATCGCCCGCCGGCCCGGTCAGGATCATATAGACGCTTTCGGACAAGCCGAACTCCATCTGCACGCTCCACTGCGTGGCGTCATCCGTGTCGGCCAGCAGCGCAATCGCACAACCTTGCGAGCGCAGCGCATACATGCCCTGGCGCGGCAGCACATCGCTGCCCACCAAAGTCGCCGCACTCACCCCATTCGCCCCGTCGCTGCCCGGCGTACCGGAGGCAAACAAATAAACCCCCGCCACCGGCGCCGCCTCAACAGATTGCGCGGAGGCCACAACAAACTGCGAAGGCCCGCGCAGCACGCCATTGCCGGTATTCACCGCATTGGCGATATTCTGCCAGAACAGCGCGCCCGTGCCGGTGATATTGTCGTACACTTCCGGGCTCTGCCCCGGCAGCGCAATCGTCAGCCGCCAGCTATTGGCGGCGGAGCCCGCCGAGAATGTCAGCGTCAGATCATTGCCGGTGCTGCCGGTATAAATCGCGGTAAAGGTAATCGCCCCCAGCACCGCCAGGCTCGCCGCCGTATCGGTCCCATCGGTCACCCGCACGCAGCGGAAATTCGCCGCCCCTTGCTGCACGGCGGTCGCCACCTGCGTGCCCATGTCATATTTGCGCGCCATCACCGGGCCAAAGGCGGCGGCATAATCGCTCATGCTGCCAATCACGCTCGGCTCACCCACCGGCCCCCAGCTCGCCGTGCCCACCACGCCCACAATATCGGTCGGCACACCATTAAGCAGCAGCGATTGCGGCGGCACAATCTGCACATATAAGATCAGGCACCACCAGCGCGGTGGTATTGATCGCCCCTTGCTGAACAATCGGCATGGTTCAGTTCCCCTTCGCCATCACACGCACCACCGACCCCGCATTCCCGCCGCTCAAAATCTTCTGCACCGTCGCGGCATCCGTGATCAGGTCGCCCCGCTTGAAAGTGCCAAACGGCTTCAACACCACCAGATGAAAATTCATATCTGCCTCAGCTCTGATAATTTCTTGTTGACCGGCTTCTGGCCGCCGCGCATGGCGAAACCGCCTGGCGATTTCGTCAAACGCTATCCGTCGCCAGCACAACCGTATTCACGGTCGCGGTCATCGTCCCAAACAGCATCGCCGGCGTCAGCTGCGCCAAAGTCGTCGGATATTCCACCGCATAAATCAGATCCCGCCGGTAAAGCGCGGCATCGGCACTCTCATCCGCTGGTCACGCCGTTCACAAATCTAATCCGTCCGTAAGACCCATCCGCTAGCGCCACAAAATCATTCGCCATCAGCGCCGCATCCAAAACCGGCGCCATCGCATCGCGCAGGGCAGGGCAGGGGCACCACATCGCCACCCGGAATTCCTGAATCTGCCGCCTGATCTCCTGCAGCGACCCAGCCCCCGCCACCACCCGCGCCACAAAACGCGTCGCCCCCGGAACCGCCAGCTTCGCACCAGCATATTCCACAATCCACCCGCCCTGCCGCAGCAACGCCGCCAGATTGCTCGCCACCGTCGCCGCGCTGTCATTCGCCTGCACGGCATAAGGATAGGTCTCATCATCCACCATCACCCCCGCCAGCAGCCCGGTTGAGCAACTGCCGGAAAAACTCAGCGCTCAGCCCGTCCACACTCACCGCCAGCGTCCCTGTGGCCGGCGTCAAATTCTGCCAAACCCGCGGGTAGCGCGTCACATTCTTCACCTCGCCGCATCCGTCGCGCTTACCGACACATGCGCCATCCCCGCCGCCAGATCCGCATCCAGCACCGGCGAAGCCGGCCAGCCGCGATAAATCTTGCACCCCGCGCCAACCACGCTCGCCGCCGCGCTCCCTTGCGGATACACCCCATTCGCCGCAATCGCCGCCAGCGCGGCTTCCACATCCGCCTGGTCCGCCATCAGCTCACCGCCTGCACGGCCGAAAACCGCCACACCCCGCCCGTCTCTTCCACGGATGTCACCGCATATTCGCTCATTGCGCTCATTCATCAGAATATCCGCCACCTGCGGCACAATCCCCTCCACCACCGGCAGCAACGCCGACAAATCCCGGCAACCTGCTATCATCCGGCAGCCCGTTCCTGGTCCGGTCGCCCGTCCCGCCCGCCAGCAAACTCGCCGGAAACCCCGTCGATCAAACGGCTGCTCCGTCCCCGGCGTCACCGCCCCATAACTATTCAGCCCGGCCTGTCCGGGTGCTCCGGCCGCACCAGCGCCACCACCGCATTGGTCATCACCACCAGCATCGGCTTCGGCGGCTCTATGCTCGCCACAAACACCACACCCTCCGGCCCGCCAGATAATCCCCCACTTGCAGATAAGACCAATCCGCCCAGGCCTGCCGGAACGGCACGCCAAACCCGCTCGGCCCGCTCACCGCCCCGCCCGGCAGCACAAAGGCCACGCAAAGCCGCATGAACCGCTTCGCCAAATCCAAAGGCTCGACCGGCCCGGCATGGCGGTACGCATCATGCAAAAACCCCACCCGCCGCGCGGCGCACCCGGCCGCCATAGGCCAGCCTGTCCGCCAAACGCAGCCCGTCCATCTCTACACCACCAAGCGTTATGCCGGCCTGGGCCAGGGCAGGGCCCGGCGGCACGCCCAGAAACCCGCATAGCCGCCGCCGCCAGCCATCGAACAAATTCGCCCTGTCCCGCAGCTCGTCGGCATTATGTGTCCACGCCGCCGCGCTCTCCGTATCCAGATTATCGGAGGCAGCCGGAATCACCGCCTCCAGCGAAGCCAGGGTCGAGATATATTGCAGCGTCACCGCCACTTCCGCGGGCGCCAGATTATTCATCCGGTATTCCAGCGTCCCATAGGCCTGGAAAAACCGCCATGAATTAAACCCCGCCGCCCCCGCCCCATAGGCCGGATACCCGCAAAACCGCCGAATATCCGCCTTCTGCCCATCCGTGAACGAACCCGGCAGGGAATCCGGACTCATCAGTAAGTATCCCCATCGCCACGGGTGAAATAAACCATGCCCGTCCCGGTGCTCAGCACCACGGCGGCATTGGTCACAAACGGCCCCGCATCCACCAGCATCCGCTGGCCAGGCGGCACCGGCGTATCAGCCGTGCTGGCACTCAGCGCCGAAGCCCCGCCCAGCCGGAAAAACGCCACGGCAGAGCTGGCATTATAAACCAGAATTGCCTGCCCCCCGCCCGCCAGCGCCACATTGGCGGCGGTGGTGGAGGCCGCGGCCCCCACGCTCCCCGCCGGGCGGAAAGGCTGTGTCGAACCACTCGCCATCAGCGCGCCTCCTCAGCCCACATGCTCAAGCAGCACGGCACGCTTGTAATTCGCATTGGTCGCGGTCGGCACGGTCGTCGGGGTGGTGGTGGTATCAGACGGCGCACAGAACCCGCCAATCCAATACCAGCTCTGCGCGATAATCTGCTGCAGCCGGTCAATCGGCTCGCGCGTCACCATCGCCACACCGTCAATCACCTGCACCAGACTATCCTTCGGCGCCACATCATCCGCCGCCATGCCCGCAAAATCACCCTCGATCAGCGCACCCTGCCCGCACACAATCGGCCGCCGCACATTCAGGCCCGAAATGCTCGGATGCGCCTGCACATAAGCCTCGGTGGTGGTAATAAACCTCAAGCCCAAAAAGTCGCTCACCATCCCCTGCTGAAACACCGGATTGGCCGAGGTCGCGCCCTGGAAGAGCTGCTTGAAATCCGCGTCAGAGAAAAGCTGCCGCGCGGAAACCGGGTCCAGATAGCAATTATAAACCCCCTCCACGGTCGGCACCGCATTGCGCCGCAGCAGCGCCACCGCATCCAGCAGGCTACCCATGGTCAGCGTATCGGTCGCCTGCAACCCGGCGGTCGTCAGCCGGCTCGCGGGCCGCACAATCGCACTCGCCGTCGCCGCCTGCACGGCATTGCCCGCCGTGCCATCCGCCACCGTCACATTGCCGGAGAAAGTCAGCTGCCCCGAAACACCGCCCGGCGCGGTCGACACATTCGCCGCATCCGCCACCACCCCCACCAGGGTATAAAGATTAGACCCCACCGTCACCGAAAGCGGCGCCCCGCTCGAAACCGCCTGCTGCACACCGTTCACAAACACGGCCTGAAACCCGCGAATATCATCCACCTCAAGGCTCGGCCCGGCACTGGAAAGCGTCGCGGCAACCCGTGTATTCCCGCCAAAATAAGGCGCAAACAGCGCATTGCGCGCCAGCTCATCCAGGCTGCGCGCCGCCTGCTCGCCATTGGTCGCCGCATTCTGCAAAAACTGCGAGGCAATGCCCACACGGCTGGTCACCATGTTGAGATCCTGCGTCGCCGCATAAAAATTCAGCGAGATCGTATATTGCTCCACACCCCAATTGCTGGAGGCCAACCCGTTATCCAGATTGGTATTGCTCGCAGCCGCCAGCGGCGTGGTCACGCTCGGCTTCAGCCCGGCGCGCGTCTTCGTCAGCGTCTCGCCAATCCCCACCGCAAACTCCTCGCGGTCCGCCACCATGCGGTAGCCCAACCGGGATTTCAGCGCGGCCTCAAACTCCCGCTCCAAAAACCCCTGCTGAATAATCGGCTGCAACGCAGCCGGAAAATTCTGAATGCCCATTCCAAAAATCCCCAGATTTCAAGCACAATCTTGCATCCGCGCCCGCATCCAAGCCGGCCCGCCGAAGCAACTCATTTTCCGCAAAACATCGCCGCCTCACCGCAAACGCGGCCAGCCCTCGTCACCCGTCATTGCAAGTACAGCGAGGCAACCCACGCAACCTACCGGCGCTTCAACAACGCCGCCCTGGCACTCAGCCACTCCTCGCGGCTCATCTCGGTGGCCATGCGTTGCCTCGGCGGCTCCGGCCTCGGCGCACTCGCCGCGGCTGAGGATGATTTCCCACCCCCAAACAACCAAGGCTTCGCCCGCTTCAACTTCGCGAGCACGGCGGGCGCATCCTCAACCTCGCCATCCTCATTCACCCGCAACCCGGCTTCATCGATCAGCTTCAACCCATCCAGATCGATCATCCCCGCCTTCACCGCCTCGGCCTTCAGCTCGGCACGGATTATCCGCGCTTTTGCCTCCGCCTGCGCCCGCTCCAGCGCCGCCTCCGCCGTCTCGGCGCGCAGCTGCCAATTCTCGCTGTCCGTCACATCATCGCTCATGGCGCTTCCTGATCAATCGCATTCAACTCCGCCTCGACATCGCCGACATCATTCATCGCCGCCGTGGCCTTTATCCCCGCCGCGCGGGACATCTGCCCGGCATTCACCAAGGTCGCCACCGCCTGCGCCTCCTTCAGCCGGTCATCGGCTGAAAGCGGATACCAGCGCGGCCAGCGCAAACTCAGCCTCTGCCCCCTATCCAAAGGCGGCACCGCCTCCCCGCGCAGCATCAACGGAAACAGATGCGAGGCCTTCACCACCATCCCGGCCAACGCCAAAATCCCGCCATCGCCATAGGAAATCCGCAAATTATCCGCGAGCCAGATCAGCCCCTGATTCATCATCTCCAGCGCCCGGCCTGACTGCGGCGCCGCCAGCTTCTCCGCACTCGCCCGGTTGCCATGCACGCTCTCCAGCGCAAACTCCCGCAACGTGCGCACATAGGAAATCACCGCCTCCGCCGCCGTCCCGCCAATCTCCAGCAGCTTGGCATCGCCCTTCTCGGAAACCACCAGGGCATTGCCAGCACCTTTCACAATCTCGCTGTCGCTGGTCGCAGGCTCCTTAATCAGCAGCGTCGGATCAGAGCTATATTTCAGCCCCCGTCCCGGCCTGGCTCAGCTGATAATCGATCTCGATATTCGTATCGATCGCGCATCTGAACGTGCAAGCCCCATCCACCCCTTCACCGCCAGGCAGATTTTTAATCCACACCAGCGGCACAAACCCCAGCCCGTGCTCCACGCTGCGGCTTTCATCCTTCACCGGCCTTGCCAGCGCATCATCCACCGGCCAGGGCACAAACCAGGTTTCGCTCTGCATGTCCCAAACACGCTGAAACCAATACAGCCCCGCCGGGTCCACATCCTCATAACCCTGCGCCAGCAAATCGGCCCCGCTCACCTTGTAGCGCTCGGTCACCCTGCTCAGCGTATCCGGCGCTTCCACGTTCCAGGCCGGGGTCAGATACAGGCTCTCCAGCACCGAGAAAAACACCCGCCCCCCCAGCACCCGGAACAGCACGGCCACGGACCCCACCGCCCCGCGCAGCGCCGCGTCGATCATCACCTCATTCAGCCGCGCCTCGGCGAACACATCCGCCAGCACCCGCGCCAGCCCCGCATCCTGCGCCTCCACCGCCGGGAAATGCCCGGCACTAAACAGCAGCGCCACGGAATCCTCCACCACCACCCGGCACAGCCCATACCGCACGGAGGGCCTGCGCAGCCGCAACGGAATATATTCCCCCGCCCCGTTCCGCTCCTCATGGAACTGATAAGGCAGATTGTCATAAAGCGTGCCATCCAGCACGCGCCTCAGCGCCTCCAGCCGCGCCACGCGCGGCGGCAACGCCCCATCCACCGGAATGGTGCCGCAAATCGTATCGAACATGGATTGTCAGAAACTTCCCTGTTACCGGCTCAATAACGGCACATTCAGCCGCCGCGCGGGCGCCTGCACCAAAACCGCCAAACTATTCACCGCGCGTGAGAGCGCATCGATCTGGTCATCATGCCCCCCATGCGGAAACTCCCGCATCTCCGCCAGAAACGCATCATTCCACCCTCCCGCCACAATGGCGAAATTCCCCGCATCCACCTGTGTGGCCGCGGGCATCGCCCGCACCAGCTTGGCATCCCGCTCCGGGCTCGAAACAACCTTGAATCCCACCAACCCGCGGGAGAGCATCGCAATCTGCGCCGCCCCCGCCTGCCCAGGGTCCTGCGGCAGAGAGATCATCGTCCCCATCCCATCCAGCCGCGCCGTCTCCTTAATCGCCGCCTCAACCTGCGCGGGTGAGCCCTGCAGCCGCCTCACATCCAGCACCACCAGCCGGTCCTCTTCGGTCATCCCCAGCTTCAGCCCCACCGTATAATCCGGCCGCCGTCCCGGCCCCGGCTGGCTCGCCGCCAAATCCCAGGCCCGCACGCTCATCTTCACCTCAGGCGCCGCCGCCAGCCTGGCCACCGCCCCAATACGGAACAGCCCCGCCTCCTTCGCCTTCGGCGCCTGCTGATACATGGCGGCAAAAGCCCGCTCGCCCACCTCGCGGCGGCGCCGCTCCAAATCCTCCACATTCTGCAAAGCCGGCCACAACGCCTCGCCCGCCCCCCGCCCCAGCGGATCATCCGCCTCCGCCAGCGCCGGCAGCCGCAAACAGCGCCAGCCTATCTCGGTGGCCAGCAGCCTCCCGGCCAGATCATCCTCGTGCCAACGTGTCATAATCAGCACAATCCGCCCGCCCGGCTTCAACCGCGCCGTCAGCTCCGCCCTATACCAGTCAAACAGCATATCCCGCTGCGCCTGGCTCTCCGCCTCCGCCCAGCTCTTCACCGGGTCGTCGATGATAATCAGATCCGCCCGCCGCCCCGTAATCGGCCCGCGCACCCCGGCGGAGAAATATTCCTCCCCACCGGCCAACGCGAACCTGGAGGACGCCTTCGCCGCCTTGGCAATCTCCACCCCCAGCCATTCACCATGCCTGGCCAGCGTGGCCCTAACCCGCCCGCCGAAATAATGCGCCAGAGACGCCGTATGCGCCGCCGCAATCACCTGCGCGCCCTTCCGCCTGGCCAGAAACCAGGCCGGAAACAACACCGACCCATAGGTTGATTTCGCCGACCCCGGCGGCATCTGCACCATCAGCCGGTCGCACCGCCCCTCGGCCACATCCTGCAACCGCCTGATCAATAATTCCTGATGCGGGGCAGGGCTCTGCCCCGCATCGCTCATCGCCCGGCGGGAGAATTCCAGAAACCCCGCCGCCTCGCTTTGTCCGTTGATGAAGTCCCCGCCGTCTTCAGTAGAACCAGTGTGAAGACATATCTACGTCAAACCGGGGCAGGTGGGCAACGAGAAAATAACTTTATGTTAGAATAATTATCTGGCCGCCAACCCCGCCTCAATCAGCCTGATCGCCTGCCCATGCCAGCGCTGCACGGATTTATGATCCGCCCCCAGCAAACCTCCCAACCGCCGCCAGGGATAAAGATGCCGCCCCGTCAGCGGATGCACCAGCGCCCGTGCCCCCGCAATTCTGCGGAAAATATATTGCTTGTCAGGAATAAATAATAACCAGCCAAACGCTTCATCCATCCTCGTCACGGCCGGGGATGCCGGGGCAGGCGGGCGCAGCTTGGCTCCCTCCCAGCCATAGGCCTCAAGAGCCGTATGCACCACATCCAGCCGCGTCTGGCGCAAGCCGGTTGCATAACCGCGCGCGGGCAAAGCCAGCATCGTCGCCCCGGCCTCTTCCAGCCTTTCGACAATCTGTTCCGCTGTCATCATCCCGCCCATCACTCATCCCCGTCAGGAAAAGGTTCATCCGTCAGCAGCCCCCAAGTCAGCTTATGCCCCGCCCGCAACGGCGGCCTGTTAGGGTCATCCAGCCCCTCCTCATCCCTGTTCCTCGGCACCGGCGCGGGGCGCAGCGGCAACGCCGCCCGCAGCCGCCGCCCGCGCTCGATCACCGTATTCCTTGATAATCCAAGGCGTTTGCCTATGGCCGCCCATGTCGCCCCCGTCCCGCGCATCTCGCAGATCACCTCGTCAGCATCTCGCGTCCAATGTCTCGCCTGTGGCATTCCATCCTCCATCCGCCGCGCTGGACGTTAGCTGTACTAACCAAATACGTCAAGAAATACTAACGTTGAGTTCGCCCCCGCCCGTGTTAGAATGGCTGTATGCCATCGAAGAAGCAGCCCCCCGCTGAAACCGTCGGGGCCCGTATCCGGGCTTTGCGCCTCGCAGCAAACATGACGCAGGATGAATTCGCCGCGAAGCTCAACGTTTCCCGCTCCGCCATCGCGCAATGGGAGACTGACCGCGCCGGCCAAATCCGTGAAAACATGGAAAAAATCGCGAAAGTGCTGAACACGTCGCTCGGCTATCTGGTTTCAGGAGAAACCGGGTCCCTGGTCGGTGACGAGCTGGCCTTGATGCGCCTCTACCGCGCCTGCTCCTCGGAAGACCGGCGCATGCTCCTGCTCACCGCGCGCCGCCTCGCGCGCAGCTAGAGCCAGATTGGCTTACGCCGCCGCGTTAGCGGCAACGTAAACCAATGAACTTGCTCACCAAAACAGGGTTAGAGCGAGGCCGCGCGAGCCGTCATGCGCTAATCACCCTTCCCCCGGCCGCAACAACCGCAACTCCCGGTAGACTCCGCTTTCACGGGAAAAGTTCAGGTTGTAATATGGATCTTTTGGCAGCAGCGTTTCATAACGCTGCCGCATCACTTCATTCTCGAACATAAAGCGCGCCAGCTTGGCATGGTCGAAATCATCCCCCCGGCTAACACTCTCCCGGTGCTCGGCCACGGCATCCGGCATGAAAATAATCTTCAAATCCGCTTGCCGCAGCTTCACGCATAAATCCACATCGTTGAACGCCACGGAAAGTTCGCGCTCATCAAACCCGCCCACGGCCTCGAAGGCGGATTTGCGCACCAGCATGCAAGCCGCCGTCACCGCGGAAACCTCCTGCGCGGCAATCGCATGCGCCATATAGCCCGGCGCCTCGCCGCCAATGCCGCGGAAAGCATGGTCCGCCACACCGCCAACACCCAGCACCACCCCGGCATGCTGCACGGTCCCATCGGTATAAAGCAGCTTCGCACCCACCGCGCCCACCGTCTCATCCGCCAGCGCCTCATCCAGCATGCAGCGCAGCCACCCGGCCTCATCCACGAACACGTCGTTATTCAGGAACAGCAGAAAATCATGCGCCGCCTCCCGCACGCCGATATTGTTGATGCGCGAATAATTGAACGGCTCGGCGATCCGCAGCACCCGCGTACCCTCGATATTCGCCTGCGCCGCCGCGAACCGTGCCGCCTCCGGCGTGGTTGACCAATTATCCAAAAGGATAATCTCGTAATTCACCCCTTTCGTATATTTCCTGATCGCCTCAACGCATTCCAGCGTCATTTCGACATGATCGCGATACGGAATCAGGATCGAAACCCCAGATTTCTTCACCTGCGCCGCCGGAAATTTCCAATCCACCTTATAACAGGTCAAATTCCCGCGCGCCGTCACCTTCGCCGGCAAGCCGCGCCGCTCCAGATGCGCCGCCACCGCCTGCGCCCCCGCCAATGCCGCTTTCGGCTTGGCCCCGGTCCCCGCCGCGGCGGTTGAACTGGCCGTCTTGCGCCAATGATACAGAATTTCCGGCACGTGATGGATCTGCCCCGGCGCCAGCATCTCACTCAGCCGCAACAGCAGATCATGGTCCTGCGCTCCGTCCAGCGCCGGGTCCAACCCGCCCGCCGCGCGCAAAACCTCCGCCTCCACCATCACGAAATGGCAGATATAATTAATATCCAGCAGAAACCGGTGGTTGAAATCCGGCTTGAAATGCGGCTCGCTGAACGTCCCGCCGCGTTCCACCTTATCCTCGTCGGAATAAAGCAGTTTCGCGCCGCTCGCCGCCTGGGCCAGCAGCATAATCTCCAGCGCCCCCGGCTCCAACAGATCATCATGGTCGAAAAACGCGGCAAACTCCCCCTTCGCCGCCTTCAGCCCGTCATTCGTCGCCCGGGCAATGCCGCCATTCTTCTTGCGCGGCAGCAGCTTTATGCGCCCATCCAGCGCCGCCAGATCCTTCATCACGGCGGTCAGCGTCTCATCGCCCCCGGCATCGTCGATCAGCAGCAGCTCCCAATTCTCATGGGTCTGCGCGCGCACGCTATCCACCGCCGCCAGAAAATCCCCCACGCCGGGCCGGTAAACCGGGCAGATCACCGAAACCTTGATGCCCGACACATCCGCCACCCCATAGCGCGCCTTGGCCCGGGGCAGGGCCAGCGGCCGGGATTCCAGCGCCCAGCGCGGATAATCGGCCAGCAGAAACCGCTCCCGCGGGATCGCCGCCTTCAACTCCCGCTTCAAATGATACGCGAAGCTGAACAGCTCATCCGT
This sequence comes from uncultured Pseudomonadota bacterium, assembly GCA_963794625.1. Lineage (GTDB taxonomy): Bacteria > Pseudomonadota > Alphaproteobacteria > Acetobacterales > Acetobacteraceae > Acidocella. Next base: position 505,654 of record CAWCEU010000006.1, on the reverse strand, counting down.
CCGCCGGATCAGCTGCTCGATCTTCTCCCGCGCCGAATCCCCCGGAAAACTAATCTCCAGCGGGCTGCCATTCAGCTCCTCGCGCTCAGGCAGGGCAAAGAATTTCAGCGTCACCCGCTCCCGCCGCCGCAATTCCGGCGGCGGCGCAAAGGCAAACCCGCAGGCCGCATCGCCCCCCACCGCCTCGGCCACATCGCCGCGGAACTGGTCCGCCAGCAATTCCGCAACCGGCTGGCCCTCATAAGTCACCAGCACCCGCACGCCGCCCAGCTTGCTGCCCGCCTGGTCATCCACCCGCAGCGCCCAGCCCTGGATCAGCCCATCCACCATGCCGTCCACCACGGCCATCAGCCGCACCGGCTTCTCCAGCACAAAGCTGTATTCGCGCACCGCCCCGCCCGCGCGGGTACTAATCGGCAGCAGCGCCCCGTCCAGCGTGGCGAACCGCAAGCGGTGCCGCACCCCATCCCAGAACCGCTCGGGTATCCGGTAACTGAACCCGATCCGGCTATTGGCCAAATTCACCAGCCTGCTGTCATCGCGGTGCAGGTCGCACGTCACCACGCCCTCAATGGCGTCATCGATCATCACCCGCATCTTCAGGCTTTCGGCGGGCTGGTCGAAATCCACCGCCCAGCCGCCAATCTCCGCCTCCCCGGTGCGGTCCAGAAAACACAGCAATTTGCGCTCCGGCTGCAACACCGGCGCCTTCACCACGGCCTTGCGCGCCATCTCAGCCTACCGCCGCAAGTTCGGCCAGCAAGGCCCCGGTCGTCACCTGCCGGCAATATCCCTTGTTATTCGCCAGCGCGCTGTCATGCCGCGCCTGGCTCTGCGTCGCCACCGCATCCACCGGCAGTGTCACCAGATAGCCCAGGTCGCACGCATCCCGCACGGCGGAATCCACGCACTGGTCCGTCAGCGCCCCCACGATGATCACCTGCCGCTTGCCCATGTTCCGCAGCAGATAATCAAGATGTGTCGAGATAAACACCGAGGACGACCCCTTCGGCAGCACAATCTCGTCGCCCTGGGGCGCCACCTCATCCATCACCTGCGCGTCCCGGCTATCCTTGTGGCAGAAGAAGCCGGTAATCTTGTAATCCAGGCTCAAATCCCGCCCATCCTGGGTCAGCGCCGCCATCACGGTATAAATCACCTCTATGCCCTTGCCCCGGCAGGCCGCCAGCAGCTTCTGCATGTTCGGGATCGCCCGCTGCCGCATCTCCCGGAAGAAGAAGCCATATTTCGCCTCCTTCTCCGCCGGGTCCATGCCCGCATACTCGCCGCCATCCTCCATCGTGTAGTTCTGCACGTCGATCACCACCAGGGCCGTCTGCCCTGGCACCACCGGCATGTCGCGGCTCAACCCGAAATCCTTCACGCCTTCGCTCCCGCATCCAGTGTCTTCAACGCCTCGGGCAACAGCCGCGCCAGCAGCAAAGCCCATTCCGCCTGCCCCGCCTCGGTGGCGATCAGATCCTGCCGTATCTCGATTTCCAGATAATCAAGCCCGCCCCGCTCGGCATGCACCGGCACGCCGTAATCGGTCTCATCGCTCACGCGGTAGGGCGCATTCTCCCCCACCACCAGCCCCGGCTCGGCCCGCAACAGGCCCGCCAGAATCTTCGAAAGCCTCGGCGTACGGTTATACAGCACCGCGACATGCATCGGCCGCGCCTGGGCCAGATAAACCGGCGTGAAACTATGCATGGCCACATAAACCGTCCGCGCCCGCGCCGCGATCAACCGCCCGATCGCCCCGTGATACGGATCGAAAATCGCCGCCCGCCGCGCGGCCTTGCCCGCCTCGTCCAGCCCCTCATTGCCCGGAATGGGGGTCGCCTCGCTCACCGCCGGAAAGGCGCTGGCCACATAAGTCTGCCGGTTGCAGTCGATCACAAGGCGCGAATAATTCTGCAGGATCGCCGTCGCATCCAGCGCCTCGCTCAAGCGCCGCGTCACCCCGGCAATGCCGATATCCCAGGCGATATGCCGGTCCATCTCGGCGGCAGGCACCCCCAAATCCCCCAGCGCGCGCGGAATCAGCCGCCCGGCATGGTCCGCCGTCAGCAGCAGCGGGCTTTTGCCGCCCTCGCGCAGCAATTCATAAACCGGCGCCTCGTCCTCATGCAGCAATCCCATGCCAACCGCCCTTAATGCCGCCAGTTAATCCGCCCCGGCCGCGCCGAAGCCGGGTTGAACTCAACCCATTCCCCATTCGCCACGGAAATGCCGGTCAGCGCCAGAATAAACCCCCAATGGCTCACCAGCAGCGTCGTGGCCTCGTCCGCGCGCTCGCGCATCTCGGCGCGGAACGCCTCCGCCCGGGCAATCGTCTCTTCCTCGCTCTCCACATCGTCATGCCACCAATGCTCCGGCAGATGTCCGAATTCATGATGCGGAAACCGGCTGGCCAGCAGGGCAGGGGCGGTGCCGATATCGCAGACGAAGGCGGTGCGCTCGCGCACCACATGCATCACCTCCACGCTCACGCCGGGCAGCGCCAGAAACGGCTCCGCCGTCTGCAAGGCCCGCGTATACGGTGAAACGATCACGCGGGTAATCCCGGCCCCCATCAGCTCCTCCGCCGCCGCCAGCGCCTGGGCATGGCCCAGCTCGGTCAGCTCCGGGTCCTCGATGCCAGGGTCCCGCCTCGTCTCGGTGAAATGCAGGTTGAAATAGCTTTGCCCATGGCGGAGCAGAAACATGAAACTTCCTTCAACATTACCCGGCTTGCCGGCCCGCCCCATTGCAACATATGTCTGGCCGCGCGCCAACAGGCGTCCGGCGCATTCGCGCCCTGGCCAGCCCGGTCACGAAACTCCGGCTTGCGCTCAAGGGCCCGTTGCGCCAGTCTCAAGACTGGATAGAGGATGACAGTGGCCGACAACGCTCTCCAATCCCTCGGCGGTTTCCCCATCGCCCTGGTAATCTTCGCGGGCATCGCGATTTTTCTTGTCCTGCGCCTGCGCTCCGTGCTGGGCAAGCGCGTCGGGTTCGAGAAACCGCCCCTCCCGCCCGGCCTCGCGCCCAACTTCCAGCAAGGCCCGGTGATCGACGCGCAGGCCCTCCCCCCCGGCCCCGGCCGCTCCGTGCCGGACCCGCGCTCCGAGCTCGGCCAGCGCCTGATGCAGATCGTCAACCGCGACCCGCATTTCGACCCGCCGCAATTCCTCACCCAGGCCGAGACCTCCTTCCGCACCATCGTCACCGCCTTCGCCAATGGCGACCGCGCCACGCTGCAATCCCTGCTCACCCCGCATGTCTACCAGACCTTCGAGGCCGCCATCGCGGCCCGCGAGGCAACGGGTGAACGCCAGGGCACCGAGATTAAATCCATCCTCTCCGCGGATATCGAGGACGCACAGCTCACGGGCGACCTCGCGGTCGTCATCGTGCGCTTCGTCTCCGCCCAGCATAACCAGCGGCTGGACCAGGCGGGCAACCCCATCCCCGGCAGCGCGGAGCAAGGCGATCTCAGCGATCTCTGGACATTCGAGCGCAATCTGCGCGGCGGAGATCCCACCTGGCGCCTCTCCGCGGCCCGCAGCTTCTAAGCATCATGCGCCGCCTCACCGCCCTCGCCGCCGCCTTGGCCCTGTCCGCCTGCGCCACCCAGCAGGCCCCGCTCACCGGCCCCACCGCCCCGCCAGGGCCGGAGGTCTCCGTCTCCACCCTGCCCGGCTGGCAGCAGGATGACGCCGCCGCCGCCCTCACCAGCTTCGTCGCCAGCTGCAAGGCCATCCTGCTGATGCCGCCGGACAGCTCCCTCGGCGGTTCCGGCCTGGCGCAGGCGCGCGCGGGCCAGGCCGGGCTCTGGCAGCCCGCCTGCACCGCCGCCGAGGCCATCGCCCCCAACGACCAAGCCGCCGCGCGGCAATTCTTCGAAAACTGGTTCGATACCTATGCCATCTCCGGCCAGGCCCTCGTCACCGGCTATTTCGAGCCTGAAGTCCCCGGCTCCAAGAACAAGGCCCCCGGCTACACCGTGCCGCTCTACGCCAAACCGGCGCTGGACTCGCTGGCCAACCTGCCGCGCTCGGCCATCAATGGCGGCGCCCTCAGCCGCAAGGCGCCGGTCACCGCCTATCTCACCAGCCCGGTCGACGCTTTCATGCTGCAAATCCAGGGCTCCGGGCGCATCCTGCTCCCCAACGGCCAGATCCTGCGCGTCGGGTTCGACGGCCAGAACGGCCAGCCCTACACCCCCATCGGCCGCATCCTGGTGCAGATGGGCGCCCTGAAATCCGGCGATGTCAGCTACCAGAGCATCTCCGCCTGGCTGAAAGCCAACCCGGACCAGGCCCAATCGGTCATGGAACAGAACGCGCGCTATGTGTATCTGCGCCCGCTCGGCGCCCTACCGGAGGATGAAGGCGCGCCCGGCGCCCTCGGCGTGCCCCTCACCGCGGAGCGCTCCGTCGCCGTCGACCAATCGGCCATCCCGCTCGGCGCCCCTCTCTTCATCGCCACCACGGACCCCGTCACCGGCGCGGCCCTCGACCATCTCGCCATCATCCAGGACACAGGCGGCGGCATCCACGGGCCAGACCGGGCGGACATCTTCTTCGGCGCCGGGCCGGATGCCGAGCAGACCGCCGGCTCCATGCGCCAGCCCGGCACGCTCTATCTGCTGCTGCCCAGGGCCGCGCCCAAATCATGACGCAAACCGCCGCGCCGGCCTTCCCGTCAAGGCCGCGCGCGGCCCGCCTCGCTTGCGCGCCCCCCACCCCGCCTTGTCCAGCTCTGGGCAAACGGCTAGAGGCTGCCTCGATGGCGATAAGGAATTTCAGATGACCTCCAGCGCAGTTCAGCAAGGCGGCGCGGCTGACAAGCTCCGGCTTTCCGCCCTCGTCGGCGTTCTCGGCGTTGTCTATGGCGACATCGGCACCAGCCCGCTTTACGCGCTGCAGGCCAGCATCGCCTATTTCGCCGGGCCGAAGCTGTTGAATGAAGACGTGCTCGGCGTCCTCTCCCTCATCACCTGGGCGCTCGTCATCACCGTCACGCTGAAATATGTCACCTTCATCATGCGGGCCGACAATAACGGCGAGGGCGGCACGCTGTCCCTGATGGCCCTGGCCAGCCGCGTCGCCCGCAGCGAGCGTACGCGCGTCGCCGTCGGCATCGTCGGCATCGTCGGCGCCGGGCTGTTCTTTGGCGACGGCGTCATCACCCCGGCCATCTCCATCCTTTCCGCCGTGGAAGGCATCGAGGTCGTCGCCCCTTCGATGAACGATGCCGTTCTGCCCATCTCCATCGCCGTCATCGCCGGGCTGTTCCTGGTGCAGCGCCACGGCACGGCCATGGTCGGGCGGGCCTTCGGGCCGGTCATGGTCATCTGGTTCCTCTGCCTCGGCGTGCTCGGCCTCAACCAGATCATCCATCATCCCGGCGTGCTGATCGCCTTCAACCCCTATTTCGGCGCCAGCTTCATCGTCCGGCACGACCGTATCGCCTTCCTCACCCTGGGTGCCGTGGTGCTGGCCGTAACGGGTGCCGAGGCGCTGTACGCGGATATGAGCCATTTCGGCCGCCGGCCCATCCGCATTTCCTGGCTCTTCTTCGTGCTGCCCTGCCTCCTGATGAATTATTACGGCCAGGGCGCCCTGGTCATCTCCAACCCCTCCACGGCGGATAACCCCTTCTACAAGCTGGCTCCCCACGCGCTGCAGGTGCCGCTGATCCTGCTGGCCACCCTGGCCACGGTCATCGCCAGCCAGGCCGTCATCACCGGCGCCTTCTCGGTATCGCGCATGTGCGTGCAGCTCGGCCTGCTGCCGCGCATGGAAATCCGCCACACCAGCGAGATGGAGCAAGGCCAGATCTACGTGCCCCAGATCAACACCATCCTCGCCATCGGCGTGCTGCTGCTGGTGCTCACCTTCAAATCCTCGGAAGCCCTGGCCTCGGCCTACGGCATCGCCGTCACCGGCACCTTCCTGTGCGACAATACGCTCGCCGCCTTCGTCTACCGCCGGCAATTCAACTGGTCCCGTGCGGCCACCATCGCCCTCTTCGGCGCCATCGGCATCGCGGATTTCGCTTTCTTCGCCGCCAACTCCCTCAAAATCTTCGAAGGCGGCTGGGTGCCGCTGGCCATCGGCTTCACCATCATCCTCATCATGACCACCTGGCGGCGCGGGCGCAGCCTCATCATGGCCCGCTGGATGCAGGACAGCCTGCCCCTCTCCACCTTCCTGGCCCGGCTGCCGCAATCGCGCATCGTCCGCGTGCCCGGCACCGCCGTTTTCATGACCGGCAATCTCGATTTCGTGCCCAACGCGCTGCTGCACAACCTCAAGCACAACAAGGTGCTGCACGACCAGGTGTTCTTCGTCACCGTCCGCAACCTGGAAGTCCCCCAGGCCGCCCCGGGTGAGCGCGTGCGCTGCGACGAAGCCGCCCCCGGCATCTACAAGGTCACCCTCAATTACGGCTTCATGGAAAGCCCGAACGTCCCCCGCGCGCTGGAAAGCCTCAGCGCCCAAGGCATCGAGTTCAAGGCGATGCAGACCAGCTACTTCCTCGGCCGCGAAACCGTGGTCCCGGCCTCGGTGCCCAAGCTGCGCTTCATCCGCCGCTGGCTGTTCCTGTTCATGGCCCGCAACGCCATCTCCGCCACGGAATTCTTCCGCATCCCCTCGGACCGCGTGGTCGAACTCGGCGTGCGCATCGCCGTCTAGCCGGTCAAGCCGGAATAGCGGACATGGGGGACAATGCCGCCCCTCTGCATTGCAACGGAGGTGCCCCAAGACGGCGGAACAGGCAGTGCAACTCATTCACCAATTCGCTTTATGCGAACAAGTATCAAGCTGAAGAGTTTTTATCGAAACAAGATTTACTCGTAGATTTTGGCTAAGCGCTGATCTTTGGTTTTTAGCCATTCCTTATATGGTCCAAAATTTGGCGCGGGATGCATAGTAAAATTTATATCTTTAGCAATTTCTACGACTTCCTTTATGGAGGTCGGCTTTCCACGCGCATTGACGATTGCAGCGGTTAGAGTAGCAATCGCCACACTTTGATTGGAACTAGCAAGCTTTTCCAAGTTTTGCGCGATAGTATTGACCAAAGAAATCGGAATAGGTGAATTTGACGTGGCCATTTCGTTTCTCCAAAGATGAAGGAGGCGATTTCCGTTTCATGGTCGATTCGAGTCAAGTGACTTTTTCTTGTTAGGCCTGCGCCATGACGACCCGCAGTTACCCCGCCACCCCCCGCGCCCACGCCAAACACGCCGCCCTGTCCGCAACGCACCCGCCTTGCATCCACCAGCGCCGCGTCTCCTCCAGAATCTCCCCCATCCGCAGCCCCGGCTCCACGCCCAGCGCCACCAAATCCCGCCCCAACAACGGAAACACCGGCCGCTCCATCGCCGCCAGCCTCTCCCGCAGCCCGGCCCAGCCAGCGCCATCACCGCCTTGCAGCCAAACCCGCCCAATCAGCACTTCACGCGGCGCCTCAGCCAGCGCCCGGCGCAGCGCCGCGTCGTCATCCTCCGGCTTCACCGCCAACGGCGCACGCCAGCCCGCCAGCGCCACCGCCTCGGCCCCGCTCAGCTTCAACCGCACCGCCAGATCCTCATCCGTCAGCGCCGCCACCCGCAACAGCGGATCAACCGGCGCCCCGCGCCCCAGCAGCGCCGCCAGCCTCTCCGGCTTCGCCCCGGGCAGCACAATCTCCAGCACCCCGGTCTCCCGCATCAACTCAACCGCCGCCAACGGAGCGGGAGCGGCCAGAATCTTCTTCACCTCGCTCCACACCCGCTCGGCCGAGAGCCCGCGCAACCCCTCCCGCCCGGCCTTGACTGCCGCCACCGCCGCCGCATCCGGCCCGCCTTGCCCATAACGCGCGAAAAACCGGAAAAACCGCAAAATCCGCAAATAATCCTCGGCAATCCGCTGCCCGGGATCCCCCACGAACCGTACAATCCCGGCCGCCAGATCCGCCCGCCCGCCGAAATAATCGAAAATCTCGCCCTCGCGCGTGCAGCTCATCGCATTGATCGTGAAATCCCGCCGCGCCGCGTCCTCGCGCCAGTCATCGGTGAATTCCACCCGCGCATGCCGCCCATCCGTCTCCACATCCCGGCGCAACGTCGTCACCTCAAACCCGCGCCCCGCCGCCACCACGGTCACCGTGCCATGCTCAACCCCGGTCGGCACCGCCTTCAGGCCCAAAGCGCGCATCCGCGCCATCACCTCCGCCGGCGTCAGCGGCGAGGCGAAATCCACATCCGCCACCTCCCGGCCCGCCAGCATGTCGCGCACCGCCCCGCCCACCATCCTGGCCTCCGGCAGCGCCGCCCACACCTTATCCATGCCCGGCAGTTCGATCACGCAACCCCCCGCAACCGCAGCGCCAGCCTGCGCAAAATCTCCGCCGTCGCGCCCCAGATCACATGGTCCTCATGCGGCCACACCCAGAATTCCCGCTCCACGCCCCGCCACACCGCCCGGCGCCGCAACGGATAATCAGGGTTCAGCAAATCGGAGAAGGGCAGGGCGAACAGCTCCTCCACCTCCTCCGTCTCCGGCAGCAGCGCCACGCGCTCCGGCAACAGCGCCACCACGGGCGAGATATGAAACCCCGTGCCGGTCGCATGATCGTTCAGCCGCCCGAGAATCTCCGCCTGCGCCGGGTCCAGCCCAATCTCCTCCTGCGCCTCGCGCAAAGCCGCGGCCTCGGGCGAAGCATCGAACACCTCGATCTTCCCGCCCGGAAAGGAAACCTGCCCGGCATGGTCGGCCATCCGCGTGCTGCGCCTGGTCAGCCACACGCCTTTGCCCGGCTCCAGCGGCACCAGCACCGCCGCTGGGCGCAACCGCCCCAGAGCAAGATTCTTATAGGTCAGCCCTGCCGGAAACGCGCGGCGCAGCGCCTGCGCGTTCACGCCGCACCGCCTTGGGGCTCAATCCGCGTCCTTGCAGCAATTCGGCATTTCGCCGAGCGGGAAAAACACCCCCTCGCTCCACACCCCCAGCATTTTGCGCCCGTGCACAATCCCCGGCTCCGCCAGCGCCACCAGCTCATAATAGGTCGCGCGGGTAATCCGCGCTTCAATCGGGAATCTGCCTTTGCCATCACGAATACGAAGATACGGCGTCGGCTCGCAACTCAGCAAATCATGCGCGATCCGGATGGGATGCTCCCGCCCGGCGGTGATGCACTGGTCCACATTCGTGCGGAAGCACAATACCTGGTCCTTGCCGCTGCCGCTCCATTCCAGCTCCACGGCCAGGAACGGCGCATCCTCCACCTCTATCCGCCCGCGCTCCGCCGGCGTTTCCAGAATATATTTCCCATCCTCATCGCGCGTCAGCACGGTTGAAAACAAGCAAATCATCGGCTTACGGCTGATCGGGCTGCCCTTATACAGCCAGGCGCCGTCCCGCTTGATCAAAAACGGCAAGTCTCCGCAATCGGTGACGAAGCGGCCGGGCTTGCCATCGGCGCATATCTGCCCATGCCTCGTGTCCATCATCTGCTTCAACTTGCCAAAACTCCTTTCTCTCACAAGGGATATAGGCAACAACACCAAGACTTCAAATAGATAACTTCCCGGCAAATCCCAGTCACGTTTACGCGATTCCAGTTCATTAAATCCGTATACGAAACAATCAGCCCGCCCCGAAACCCTTGGCGTTTTCCCCGCAAACTCGCTAAACCGCGCGCATGGATTACGATGTCATCATCATCGGCGGCGGCCATGCGGGCACGGAAGCCGCCGCCGCCGCCGCGCGCTGCGGCGCGCGCACCCTGCTGGTCACGCAAAGCGCCGCCCGGCTGGGGGAGATGTCCTGCAACCCTGCCATCGGCGGCATCGGCAAGGGCCATCTCGTCCGCGAGATCGACGCGCTGGACGGGCTGATGGCCAAAGCCGCTGACTCCGCCTGCATCCATTTCAAACTCCTCAACCGCGGCAAGGGCCCCGCCGTGCGCGGCCCCCGCGCCCAGGCGGACCGCTCACTCTACCGCAACGCCATCCAATCCCTCCTGGCCGCGCAGGCAAACCTCACCATCCTGGAAGGCGAAGCCGCCGGGCTGGAAACCGCCAATGGCCGCCTCACCGGCGTCAAGCTCGCCAGCGGCCAAACCATCGCCTGCGCCGCCGCCGTGCTCACCACCGGCACCTTCCTCAACGGCATCCTGCATTTCGGCACGCAAATGCAGCCCGGCGGCCGGATGGACGATGCCCCCTCCCGCGCCCTGGCGGCAGACCTGCACCGCCTCAACCTGCCCCTGGGCCGCCTGAAAACCGGCACCCCCGCGCGCCTCGCCAAATCCAGCATCGACTGGGAAAGCCTGCCCGAGGACAAAGGCGAAAACCCGCCCGAGCCTTTCTCCGCCCTCACAACGCGCGTCACCAACCCCCAAATCTCCTGCCGCATCACCTCCACCACTGAAGCCACGCACGAGATCATCCGTGAAAACATAATGAAATCAGCCGTCTATGGCGGCAACATCGCCGGGCGCGGCCCCCGCTACTGCCCCTCCATCGAGGACAAGGTGGTCCGTTTCGCCGAAAAGCCCGGCCACCAGATCTTCCTGGAACCCGAAGGGCTGGACGACGACACCATCTACCCCAACGGCATCTCCACCTCTTTGCCGCTGGACGTGCAGCAGGCGATGCTCCGCACCATCCCCGGCCTGGAGCACGCGCAGATCCTGCGCCCCGGCTACGCGGTGGAATATGATTATGTCGACCCCCGCGCCCTCGACCATTCCCTGAAGCCTGAAGGCCCTGCCTGGGCTTTTCCTCGCCGGCCAGATCAACGGCACCACGGGTTACGAGGAAGCCGGCGCGCAAGGGCTTATGGCCGGGCTGAACGCCGCGCGCAGGGCAGGGGGTGCTGATCCGGTCCACGCTCTCCCGGGCCGACGCCTATATCGGCGTGCTCATCGACGATCTCGTCACCCAGGGCGTGACGGAGCCCTACCGCATGTTCACCTCCCGCGCCGAATACCGCCTGCTTCTGCGCGCCGACAATGCCGAGCTCCGCCTCACCCAAAAGGGCCTGGCCTGGGGCTGTGTCACCAGCGAACGCGAACAAGCCTTCGCCGCGCTGAAGCCGAAATCGCCTCCTTCAACGACAAGCCGGAAGGCGAGGGCCGGGCCGCCAAGATTCTGCGCGCCGATCTGCTCTATGCCGGCTATCTCGCCCGCCAGGACGTCCGAAATCCGCGCCCGCGAGAAGGACGAGGCCGTGCAAATCCCCGCCGATTTCAACTATGCCGCAATCGGCGGCCTCTCCGCCGAGCTGCGCGAAAAACTCGAACGCACCCGCCCGCAAACCCTCGCCGCCGCCGGGCCGCATCGAAGCCATGACCCCCGCCGCCCTGGGCGCGATTTTCGGTGCCCTGCGCAAGGCCCGCCGCGCCGCATGAACGAAGACAAACTCCGGGATTTCGCCGCACTCGTCCTGAAATGGTCGCCGAAAATCAACCTCGTCTGCAAATCGGACCTTGCCCATATCTGGGACCGGCATATCGAGGATTCGCTCCGCCTGCTCCCCTACATCCCCAAAGACACGCCCCGCGCCATAGATCTCGGCTCCGGTGCCGGTTTCCCCGGCCTCGTGCTCTGCATCGCCACCGGCATTCCGTTCGACCTCATCGAATCCGACAGCCCGCAAATCCGCCTTCCTGATGGAAGCCGCGCGCCAGACCGGGGCACCGGCAAAAATTCATAATTGCCGCATCGAAACCGCCCCCATCCAGCCCGCCCCGCTCATCACCGCCAGGGCCTTGGCGCCGCTGGAAAAATTGCTGGGCCTGGCAGCACCCTTGCTTACCCCGGATGGTTTCTGCCTGTTCCCGAAAGGCAAAGGCGCGGATGCCGAATTGACGCTCGCCACCCCCCTCTGGCACATGGACACAGAGCGCCTTTCCGCCCCCGAATGGGGTGAAAGCTGCATCCTGAAAGTGAGCCAGATCCGACATGCCGGAGCCGCATAAAAAACCGCGAATCATCGCCGTCGCCAACCAGAAAGGCGGGGTCGGCAAAACCACCACCGCCATCAACCTCGCCGCCGCCCTCGCCGTGGGCGGCCTGAAGGTCCTGCTGATCGATATCGACCCGCAGGGCAACGCCTCCACCGGCCTTGGCATCGAGCACGAGGCCCGCAACGGCGGCAGCTACGCGCTGCTGGCGGGCGATGCCATGCTGGCGGAGTCCATCGTGCCCGCGAATGTCGAAAACCTCACCATCGTCCCCGCCGTGGCCGATCTGATCGGCGCCGATCTCGAATTCGGCCAGCAAGACCGCCGGGAATTCCTGCTCCGCGACGCGCTGGCCCAAGGCTGCGATGCGGATGTCATCTTCATCGACTGCCCGCCCGGCCTCGGCCTGCTCACCCTCAACGCCCTGGTCGCGGCGGATGCCGTGCTGGTGCCGCTGCAGGCGGAGTTTTTCGCGCTGGAAGGCATCTCCCAGCTCATGCGCTCGATGGAGATGGTCAAGCGCAGCCTCAACCCGAAGCTGGAGATCGAAGGCATCGTGCTGACCATGACGGACAAGCGCAATAACCTTTCCGAACAGGTCAGCGCCGATGTCCGCGCCTATTTCAAGGACAAGGTGTTCGAAACCGCCATCCCCCGCAACATCCGCATCACCGAAGCCCCTAGCCACGGCATCCCCGTCCTGCTTTATGATTTCCGCTCCGCCGGGGCGCAGGCCTATCTGGCCCTGGCGGCGGAATTTTTGCGCCGCGCGCGCGGACGAAAGGAATTGGCATGAGCGGCAAGGAACCGCGTAAACCCCTCGGCCGCGGCCTGGCCGCTTTGCTGGGCGAGGCTGCCGCGCCCCACCAGCGTTACCGCCCTTGGCGTGCAGCATCTGGCGGTCGATCTGCTGGAGCCCAGCCCCTTCCAGCCCCGCCAGGAAATGGATGAGGACGCGCTGAAGGAACTCGCCGATTCCATCGCCCAGCGCGGCATTCTGCAACCGCTTCTGGTCCGCCCCAAGCCAGGTGCGGCCGGCCATTACCAGATCATCGCCGGCGAGCGCCGCTGGCGCGCCTCCCAGCGCGGCCCAGCTGCATGAAGTGCCGGTGCTGGTGCGCGAACTTTCAGATGCCGACGCCATGGCCGCCGGGCTGGTCGAAAACCTCCAGCGCGAAAATCTCAACGCGGTGGAAGAGGCCGAGGGCTATCAGCCGCCTTACCGAGGAATTCAAACTCAGCCACGACAAGCTGGGCGAAGCCGTCGGCAAATCCCGCAGCCACATCACCAATGTCATGCGGCTTCTGCAATTGCCGCCCCAGGTGCAATGGCCTGCTGCGCGACGGCGAGATTTCCACCGGCCACGCCAAGGCGCTGCTCACCCACCCGGACCCGGTGAAAGCCGCCAATGATGTGGTCAAGCGCGGCCTCTCCGTGCGGCAGACAGAAGCGCTGGTGAAGACCATCGGCCGCTCCATCCCGCCCCAGGCCGCCACCCGCATGCCGCGTGAGCATCAGGGCGACAGCAGCGAGATTGCCGCCTTGGCCGGAAACCTCACCGAGCGCCTTGGCCTGAAAGTCGAAATCAAATTCAACGGCAAGGGTGGCGCGCTCATCCTCAACTACGCCGATCTCGACCAGCTCGACTCTCTGCTGGCACTGCTCAACCGCTAAACCAGAGATGTTCCACGTGGAACATCTCCCGCCCCCTCCATCGCCGTCCCCGGGATGTTCCACGTGGAACATCCCCCGATCCCGCGATTAACGAGGCGTTATAAGATTTCCTGCATCCTTCTCCCGCACCGCCCCAAGGCGGCGGCTTGTCGTGGATGCAAGGAGCCAAAAATGTCTGTTCTCCGCCGGTTGTCGATTACCTGGCAATTCAACCTGCTATTTCTCTTCGCCCTCGGGCTGATGGTCGCGGGCACCATCTTCTCAACCCGCCAATCCTACCAGCTGGAGATCCAGGCAAAACAAGCCCAGATCCAGGCGCTGGACCAGGCCGGGCTTTCCATCGCCAATTACTATGCGGCACAGGCGCAAAGCGGCGCCATGACAGAAGCCGCCGCCCAGCAAGCGGCCCTGGCGGCCATCGGGTCCATCCGCTACCAGGGCGGCAATTATCTCTTCGTCTATAATAGTGACGGCGTGGTGCTGGCACACCCCAATAAATCCATGGTCGGCACCAACCAGATGAACGTCCCGGATGCGACCGGCAAGGTCTTTCTGCCGGCCATGTTCCAGGCGGCGTTGGATGGCAGGCCCTTCTTCCAGCACTATGAATTCCCGCGCAGTGCCGGCGGCACGCCCGAGCCGAAGCTGAGCGCCATGGTCGCCGTGCCGCAATGGGGGTGGCTGATCGGCACCGGCATCTATATCGACGATGTTAACGCGGACATGCTGGATGGCATCGAAACGCTGGCCGCCGTCTTCATCCCGCTTCTGGCCCTGTATCTGCTGGCCGTGTTTGCCTCCCGCAGGCAGATTTCCGGGATGCTGCAAGGGCTCAGCCGCGCCATGCGCCGCCTGGCGGGCGGAGAGCTGGATACCCAGATTCCCTATGAGGACCGCACGGACGAAATCGGCACCATGGCGGCGGCCCTCACCAGCTTCCGGGAGAACGGCATGCAGAAGCGCCAGCTTGAGGAAGAGGCCGAAACCACCCGCCGCACCGCCGAGGCCCAGCGCCTCGCCCATGAACAGGAAGAGGCCCGCCACGCCGCCGAGCAGGAGGAGATGGTTGCCCAGCTCGGCGCCGGGCTGGGCAAGCTGGCCAGCGGCGACCTCGCCTCCCGGCTCGATAAAGCCTTTCCCGCCGCCTACGAAAAATTACGCGCCGATTTCAACGCCGCCCTGGCTCAGCTTCAGGAAACCATGCAGTCCATCGGCCATAACGCCTCCGGCGTGCGCAATGGTGCCGCGGAAATGATGCAGGCGGCGGATGATCTCGCCAAACGCACCGAGCGCCAGGCCGCCGCGCTGGAGGAAACCGTCGCCGCGCTGGGCAGCGTCACCGGCACGGTGAAACAAACCGCCACCAATGCCGAGGATGTGCTGAAAGTGGTGAACACCGCGCATGACGATGCCGCGCGCTCAGGTGCCGTGATGCGTGAAGCCGTGAGCGCCATGGGGGAGATTGAAACCTCCTCGCGCCAGATCGGCAACATCATCGGCGTGATCGACGAAATCGCCTTCCAAACCAATTTGCTGGCGCTGAATGCCGGGGTGGAGGCCGCCCGCGCTGGCGATGCCGGGCGCGGTTTCGCCGTGGTGGCCACCGAGGTGCGGGCCTTGGCGCAACGCTCGGCCGAAGCGGCGAAGGAGATCAAATCCCTCATCTCCACCTCCGGCGCGCAGGTTGAGGCCGGGGTGCGGCTGGTGGGCGAAACCGGCACGGCACTGGAACGGATTGTCGAGCAGGTGGGGGCCTTGAACAAGATGGTGGGAGACATCGCCCATTCCGCCAATGTACAGGCCGCCGGCCTGGCCGAGGTCAACACCGCCATGGGCCAGATGGACCAGATGACCCAGCAGAACGCCGCCATGGTGGAGGAAACCACCGCCGCCAGCCACGCCCTATCCTCCGAAGCCGGAACGCTGGAAACGCTGATCGAGCGCTTCAATATCGGCCGCCAGCGCCCCGCCGAGCGCCCGAAACCGGCCAGCAAGCCCGCCCCCGTGAAAACCCCGGCACTGGCCGGCAGCTTCAAGAAAATGCCGGCCATGGAGGAGGATTGGGACGAGTTTTGACAGGAAGAACGCCGCTTTTTTGAAAAAAGCGGCGCAAAAAACGTTTGAAAACTACCCCCTGGCGGCGCTGCGGGCGCGCGTTGCCAGGGCCAGCATCGTCTGGCGGCAATAATCATATTCGGGAATATGGGTGGTCTTGCAGGCGGTTTCCGCCGCCAAGGCCGCCGCCAGCGCCTGGTCCACGGCCTTCAGCGGCCAGAGCCGCAGCATCTTCTGCACCACCGGCTGGCGCTTGAAAAACACCGGCGGGCGCATCCCGGCCATCGCCTCCTGGGCGGATACTCCCTCCGCCATCGCCCCGGCCGCCACGCGCAGGCGCGAAAGCTCCGAAAGCAGCACACGGATGAGCCCTACCGGCGAAGCGCCTTCCTCATAAGCCAGAGTGAGCGCCTTGTCCGTCCCGGCGGGGTCGCCGGTCAGGGCGGCGTCTATGGCGTCGTTCATGGAGGTATCGCCGCCATCGGCCAGAATGGAGGACACATCCGCCAGGGACAGCGCTTTTTCCGCCCCGGCATACAGCACCAGAACCTCCAGCGCCTGGCCCAGCGGGCCTTCCTCGCCGGAGAGATTTTGCGCCGCCCAGGCCGCCGCGTCCTGGTCTATCGCCACACCCTGCGCCCGCAGCCGGGCGGTGATCACCTGCGGAAGCCGGGCCTGGTCTATGGCGTAGCAGGCGATGCTGGCCATGGCGGCGGATTTCTCGGCCAAGGCCCGCAGCTTGGATTTCGCCGTCAGCTCACCGGCTTCGAGAATCACCAGCGCGTCGGGCGGCGTTTTGGTTAGATTTTCTAACGACTTCACCAATGGCTCATGCGCATCCCGCACCCGCACCACGCGCTTTCCCCCGGTGAGCGAGGCCGCCGAGGCTTCCGCCAGCAGCGCATCCGGCGAGGGGTTGGAAAGCTCGGCAAAGCGGAACGGGTCGTGCAACGCCCCTTCGACCGAGCGGGCCAAGGCCAGCCCGCGCTCAGCCACCAGCCCGGCATCCGGCCCGTGCAGCAGAACCAGCGCGGCGGAAGGCGCTTTTAAGAATGCATCAACCCGGCCCGCATCCAGCTTCATGAATTCGGGTGGGTGCGGAACCAGGCGGCAAGCTGAACGGTAATCTGCGCGGCAATCTGGTCGGAAAGCTGCTGGTTCACCGTATCCGTCTCCAGATTGGAGGCGAAATATTGCTGGTCGATGATGTTCAGCGCGTCCATCGCCGTGGCATTGCCGGAGGCGAGTGTCACCGCCGGATTGCCGATGGGCGAGAGCCGCCAGGCGGCATGCGCGTCAAAGCGCGTGCGGCTGGTGGAACTGTCCTCCTGCACGCCTTCGCCGGTTTGGTTGATGCTGTAATTCACCGAGAGCGTATAATGCTCGGTCACCGGCTGGCCGGCGGTGTAGAGCTGCTGTTGCAGGCTCTGGCGCAGCATCTGGCCGGTGCGTTCGGGAATATTCTGCACCGCCACAGCCTCCAGCCCGGCGCTGGCGGCCTGGCCCTGCGCACCACCGTAAAGCGGCGTGAAGCCGCAGCCAGAAAGGGCAAGCAGCGCCAGGGCGATGAGAGATTTACGGCTTGACGACAAAATTCACGATCCTGCCAGGAACATAGATCTGCTTCACGATACTCTGCGTTCCTATTGCGCTGGCCACCGCCTCCTTGGCAAGCGGGATCGCCACATCCTCATCGGCCCCGGCCGGAACCAGAATGGTGCCGCGCAGCTTGCCATTCACCTGCACCGCCACGGTCAGCTCATCCACCACCAGAAGCGCTGGGTTCGCCTTCGGCCAGGGCTGCCGGGCGGCCAGCCCCGCCGCCGGGCACAGCTTGGCGAAAAGATGCTCGGCCAGATGCGGCACCAGCGGGCTGGCGAGGCGCACCAGAATGTCCATGCCCTCGAACCGCGCCGCCTGCATGTCCGGCGTTTCCGCCGGGGCGGCCAGGGCATTCAGAAGCTCATAAAGCCGCGCCACGGCGAGGTTGAAGGCAAAGCTTTCCAGCGCCTGCGTCACCGCCTCAATGGAACGGTGCGCCAGCTGGCGCAGCTTCTTCGCCTCCGGCCCGTAGCTGTCTACGGATGCCGGGCCAGATTTGGCAATCTCCTCACCCACACGGGCGAGGCGCTGCAGGAACCGGAAGGAGCCTTGCACGCCGGTTTCGGTCCATTCCACATCGCGCTCGGGCGGATTGTCCGAGAGCACGAACCAGCGCGCCGTATCCGCGCCGAAGCGCTCCACGATGGCATGCGGGTCCACCGTGTTGCGCTTCGATTTGGACATTTTCTCAACCCGCCCCACGGTCACGGGCGCGCCGGTGGCTTTCAGCACCGCACCATCCGCCGTGCGGGTGATCTCCTCCGGGTAGAGCCAGGCGCCGTTTTCATCCTTGTAGGATTCATGCGTGACCATGCCCTGGGTGAACAGCCCGGCAAAAGGCTCGTCCACCGCCACATGGCCGGTCTTGTGCATGGCGCGGGTGAAGAAGCGGGCATAGAGCAGATGCAGGATCGCATGCTCGATGCCGCCGACATATTGGTCCACCGGCAGCCAGTAATTCACCGCGTCCAGATTGGTGGGCGTTCCGGCATGGGGTGCTGTGAAGCGGGCGAAATACCAGGAGCTATCTATAAAGGTGTCGAACGTGTCTGTCTCGCGCGTGGCGGGCTTGCCGCAGGCGGGGCAGTTCACATGGCGCCAGGTGGGATGATGGTCCAGCGGGTTGCCGGGTTTGTCGAAAGTGACATCCGCGGGCAGGGTGACGGGAAGCTGGTCCGCTGGCACGGGTTGCGGGCCGCAAGCCTCGCAATGGATCACCGGGATCGGGCAGCCCCAATAACGCTGGCGGGAAATGCCCCAGTCGCGCAGGCGCCAATTCTGCACCGCCTTGCCGACACCCAGCGCCTCCAGCTCCGCGATGGCGCGGGGCTTGGCCTCCTTGGTGGGCAGGCCGTTCAGGAAACCGGAATTGACGATGTAACCATCCCCATCCAGCGCCTTGTTGCCGATCTCCGGAATGCTGTCTTTCTCAGGCGAGACCACCACCGGGACGGGAAGCCCGTATTTCCGGGCGAAATCCAGGTCGCGCTGGTCGCCGCAGGGGCAGCCGAAAATCGCACCCGTGCCGTATTCCATCAGCACGAAATTCGCGATCCAGACCGGATGGCTCTGGCCGGTGAAGGGGTTGATGACCTGCAAGCCGGTATCAAACCCGCGCTTCTCAGCGGCTTCGATCGCAGCTTCCGACGTGCCCTGGCTGGCGCATTCGGCGATGAAGGCGGCGACGTCCTTGCTGGTTTCCGCCACTTGCTTGGCGATGGGATGTTCCGCCGCGATGGCGAGGAAGGACATGCCGAACAGCGTATCCGGCCTTGTGGTGTAGACGGTGACGCTTTCCTCGCTGCCCGCCAGCTTGAAGCTCACTTCGGCACCTTGGGAATGGCCGATCCAGTTTTCCTGCATCAGCTTCACACGCTCGGGCCAGCGGTCGAGCGTGTTCAAGCCCTCCAGCAATTCCGGCGCGTAATCGGTGATTTTCAGGAACCATTGGGAGAGTTTCTTCTTCTCCACCAGCGCGCCGGAGCGCCAGCCGCGCCCGTCGATCACCTGCTCATTGGCGAGCACGGTCATGTCCACCGGGTCCCAGTTCACCGAGGCATCGCGGCGCTCCACCAGCCCGGCCTTCCAGAAATCCAGGAACAGTTTCTGCTGCTGGCCGTAATATTCAGGGTCGCAGGTGGCGAATTCGCGGGACCAATCCAGCGAGAAGCCCATGCGCTGCAGCTCGGCGCGCATATTGGCGATGTTCCTGTAGGTCCAGTTCGCCGGGTTGGCCTTGTTTTCGCGCGCCGCGTTCTCGGCGGGCAGGCCGAACGCGTCCCACCCCATGGGGTGCAGCACCGAAAAACCCTGCGCCCGCTTATAGCGCGCCACCACATCGCCCAGCGTGTAATTGCGCACATGGCCCATATGGATCTTCCCCGACGGGTAGGGAAACATCTCCAGCACATAATATTTAGGCTGGCCGCTTGTGGGCACATCCTCCGCCCTGAAACAGGCCTGGGCTTCCCATTCGGCTTGCCAATACGGCTCGGCGGCGGAAAAATCGTAACGCGTGGGTTCGGTCTCTGACATGGTGCGCCTGTTTATCCTTGAGGATTAGAGGCGGAAAGGGTCAGGACACCGCCTTTTTTGGAAAAAAGGCGGCACCCAAAAAACTTTTGGACCTTCGGGCAGGTTTACATCGTGGAATTGAAGGCCCCGCCATCGAGCAGGATATTCTGGCCAACGATATAGCCAGCCTGGGCCGAGCACAGGAAAGCGCAGGCGGCGCCGAACTCATCGGGATGGCCCACCCGCCCGGCGGGGCTGGCGGCGGCGCGCTCGGCGATTACCGCTTCCACATCGCGGCCCGAGGCCTTGGCCGCGCCCTCGGCGGTTTTGCGCAGCCGGTCCGTATCGAACGGGCCGGGGAGCAGATTATTGATCGTCACATTATGCTTCGCCACCTGGCGCGACAGCCCGGCGACAAACCCGGTCAGCCCGCTGCGGGCGGTGTTGGACAAAGCCAGGTTGGAAATCGGCGATTTCACCGAGGCGGAGGTGATATTCACGATCCGCCCGAATTTGCGGGCGATCATACCATCCAGCGTGGCTTTGATGAGCGCGATGGGGGTGAGCAGATTGGCGTTCAGCGCCGCCTGCCAATCCTCGTCGGAAAAATTCCGGAAATCGCCGGGCGGCGGGCCGCCGGCATTGTTCACCAGAATATCCGGGCTGGGGCAAACCGCCAGGGCGGCCTCCCGGCCCTCCTTGGTGGTGATATCCCCGGCGGCGGTGAGGATGATGCCTCCGGTAAGCTGGCGCAGTGCGGCGGCGGCGGCCTCCAGTTTTTCCGCATTGCGCCCGGTGATGGTGACGCTCACGCCTTCCTTGGCCAGAGCGAGGGCGCAGGCACGGCCAAGACCAGCACTGGCGCCACAAACCAGGGCTGAGCGGGATTGCAGACCAAGATCCATGAAAACCTCCAGAAATTTCAGGCGCTGCGGTGGCTTCCCGCGCGTTGCGGCAGCAGAACCAGGCAGGCGATGATGAACAGGGCGATGACCCCGGATGAGTCCGGGCGGCTCAGATCAAACCCGCCATGGGCGAGCGGCTTGGTCAATAGGTCGCCCAAAGTGGCCCCCAGCGGGCGGGTGAGGATAAAGGCGGCCCAGAACAGCAAGGCGTGGGAGAGGCGGGTAAACCCATAAAACAGCGCCAGCACGCCAAGCAGCGCGCAAAAGAACAAAGCCCCGCCCGCGAAGCCGAAATTCAAGCCCATCCGAGGCGAAATCCCCCAAGGCCGTGCCCAGCGTGTTGGAGGCCAGGATGGTGGCCCAATAAAACCCCTCCATCCTCACGGAAACGATATTGGCGGCGGAGATTGTGCCGCAGACCAGCCGCCAGGCCGCCAGGGTGAGCAGAACCCAGCCCAGCAGCAGCGCCGTGCCGCCCGCATAGCCGATGCCCAGAGACCGGTCCGCGAAATCCGCCATGGTGGTGCCGACCAGAGTGGTGGAGACGATGGCAAACCAATAGACCCAGGGATGAAACCTCAGCGCCCGCAGCTGCAAGGTGACGGCACCGATGAATAAAACAAGGAAAATCAAACTGCTCTGCGCATAGCCGAGATGAAGGCTCATGGAGAGCGTATCCCCGCCGGTTTCGCCCAGCGTGGTGGCGGCGATCTTGACGATCCAGAAGCCGAGCGTGACCTCCGGCACCTTGGAGGAACGGTCCATGAGCCCTGGCATGGCGGCGCCCTGAATTACGAGACTTGCCCGGCCGCGCCGGCCGTGCGCTTGGCGTGCCAGTTATCCATCAGCTTGAGCACGGTGGCGGAGGTTTCCTCGATGGAGCGGCGGGTGACATCGATGGTCGGCCAGCCACGCTCATTGCAGAGCCGCCTTGCCCAGATCAGCTCTTTTTCCACGGATTCATGGTCCACGTAATCGGAACTATCCGCCCGGCCGAACAGCTCGGTAGAGCCGATGAGCCGCAGGCGGTGGCGGCGGATATCGATCAGGGATCGCGGGTCTATGGTCAGGCCGATAACCGGGCAGGAGGGATTATCCAGCTCCGGCGGCGGGGCGATGCCCGGCACTAGCGGCACGTTCAGCGCCTTGATGCCGCGATTGGCGAGGTAAAAGCAGGTCGGGGTTTTGGAGGAACGGGAAACGCCGACCAGCACCACATCCGCATCGCCAATGCCGCGATTGGCCTGGCCGTCATCATGGGAGATGACGAAATGCATGGCGTCGATCCGGCGGAAATAATCGGCATCCAGCACATATTGGCGGCCGGGCTTGTGCTTGGCGGGGGCGCCGAAATGCGATTGCAGCATCTCCATCAGCGGGTCCAGCACATGCAGAAGCGGCACGCCGAGCCGGGCACAGGCGGCATCCAGCTCATGGCGCAGCGCGTCGTCCACCAGTGAGCAGAACACCGGGCCGGGCTCGGCCTCTATGCCTTCCAGCACCCTGTGGAGCTGCAGCCGCGAGCGGATGAGCGACCAGCGGTGATAGGAGACCTGCGCCTCGTCGAACTGCGCCACGGCGGCGCGGGCCAGTGAGGTTAAAGTATCCCCAGTGGCATCGGATATCAGATGTATATCAAGCTTATCGCTGTCCATAATCCGGTTCATAGCGTGGATAACTTTGCTTTGCGCGCCCCAATTTCCGGATGACGGGGATAAATCGGCAAAACCGGCTACAGGGGACGAATTTGGACAGGTGTGTGTGCAAGCTGTGGGTAACCGGGGTGGATATCTAAAAATCAGCGCTTTACCGCTGGTTTCTTACTGTGGATAAGTTTGTGGATTTACGGCTGAACTGGGTTAACCCCCGTTTTCCACAGGGTACCATCCCCACCACTCTACCTTTTAAAAAAAAAGGTTTAGGTTTAGGCGGTGGGCATGAAATTCCTTGATGCTCTGGGGGGCCAGGTAATCTGGCCGCCGCCCGCTTGGCTGATGCGTCAGGCCGGGCGGTATCTGCCGGAATACCGGGCCGTACGCGCACAGGCGGGGGATTTCATCTCGCTCTGCCTGAACCCGGCCCTGGCGGAGGAGGTGACATTGCAGCCGATCCGCAAATTCGGCTTCGATGCGGCGATTTTATTTTCCGATATTTTGATCCTGCCGATGGCCTTGGGGCAGGGGCTGCGGTTTGCCGAGGGCGAAGGCCCGCGCATGCCGCCCTTGGACGAAATTTCCGTGCTGAACCCAGAGCGCGCGGCGGGGATTTATGCCCCGGTGATGGAGACGGTGAGCCGGTTGCGGGGGTCTTTGCCCAAGGAGACGGCACTGATCGGCTTTGCCGGCGGGCCGGCCACCGTGGCCTGCTATATGCTGGATGGCCAGGGCGGAGGGTTTCCGCGCACGCGGCAGCTGGCTTATGAGCGGCCGGATTTCGTCCGGCGGGTTCTGGACATCCTGACCGGGGCGACAATTGAATATCTCTCCGCCCAGGTCAGCGCCGGGGCGGATTGCGTGATGCTGTTCGAGAGCTGGGCCGGGATTTTTCCGCCCGCCCAGTTCCGGGAATTCGTGATCGAGCCGAACCGGCGGATCTGCGATGCGCTGAAAAAACGGCATGAGGGGCTGAAAATCATCGGGTTTCCGCGGCTGGCG
Source organism: uncultured Pseudomonadota bacterium (assembly GCA_963794625.1). Classification (GTDB taxonomy): domain Bacteria; phylum Pseudomonadota; class Alphaproteobacteria; order Acetobacterales; family Acetobacteraceae; genus Acidocella. The sequence goes on along the minus strand of CAWCEU010000006.1, from coordinate 482,300 downwards.
GGGCTGATGCTGGGCGACTATGCGCGGCGGGCCGGTGTGGATGCGGTGGGGCTGGATAGCGTGACGGACATCAACGCCGCGCGGGCCGCCTGCCCGGCGGGGACGGTGTTCCAGGGCAATCTGGACCCGCTGCTGCTGAAGCTGGGCGGGAGCGCGCTGGAGGAGGCTGTGAAGGCGCTGCTGGACGATGTCCGGGGGCATCCCCATATCTTCAATCTGGGCCATGGCATCACGCCGGATGTGCCGGAGGCTCATGTGTCACGTCTGGTGGAATTGGTGAGGCAAAACGGATGAGGACGGCGATCGTCCTGTTCAATCTTGGCGGGCCGGATGGGCCAGACGCCATAAAAGCCTTTCGCGTCAACTTGTTTTCGGACAAGGCGATCATTCGCGCCCCCTGGTTCATCAGGGTTTGGCTCTCACGGCTGATCGCGAATTCCTCGGCCAAGGCGGCCTATGAGAATTACCAGCTGATGGGCGGGAAATCGCCGTTGCTGGAGCTGACGGAAAAACAGGCGAGGGCGCTGGAGGCGGCTTTGGGGCCGGAGTACCGCTGCTTCATCGCCATGCGTTATTGGCACCCCTTCGCGCGGGAAACAGTGCGCGCGGTGAAGGGCTGGGCGCCGGACAGGGTTTTGCTGTTGCCGCTTTATCCGCAGTTTTCCACCACCACCACCGGGTCATCCCTGACCGATTGGCGGGATGCGGCGGCCGGGACCGGGCTGATTGCGCCGGTGACGACATTGTGCTGCTGGTTCGACGATCCGGCCTATGTGGCCGCCACCGCCGCGATGGTGCGCGAGGCGGTTGAAGATGCGATGGCGCAGAAGCCGGGGCTGAAGCTGCGGGTGCTGTTCTCCGCCCATGGCTTGCCGGAGAGCATCGTGAAGGCGGGGGACCCCTACCAGGCGCAGGTGGAGGCGACGAGTGCGGCGGTGATGACGCATCTCTCCAATCTCGGGGTGGAGGCGCAGGTTTGCTATCAATCCCGCGCCACGCCGCAGAAATGGCTGGACCCCAGCACCATCGAGGCGATCACCCAGGCCGGGAAGGATGGGGTGGGCGTGGTGGTGGTGCCGATTGCCTTCGTGTCGGACCATATCGAGACGCTGGTGGAGCTGGATATCGAGAACCGGCATGTGGCCGAACAGGCCGGCGTGCCGGTTTATGTGCGCGCCCGCGTGGCCAATGACGATCCGGATTTCATCCGCGCCGTGGCCGGTTTGGTGCGCCGTGCGGGGGAGACAGGGTTGTGCCGGGGCGGTTCAGCCTGCGGCACGCATAAGGATTGCCCGTGGGAGAAGAATTTTGCCTCCTGATTTGATTATTTTCGATTGCGATGGCGTGCTGATCGACAGTGAGAGTGTCGCCTCGCGCCTGGTGGCGCAGGAGCTGACATCGCTGGGCTGGGGCATGGATGCACAGGAGGCGATGCGCCGCTTCGTTGGCATGTCGATCGGCGATATGCAGCCGCTGATCGAAGCGCGGCTGGGCCGCCCCCTGCCCATGGAGTGGCGCCGGGACCTGGCCGATAAGCTGATTATCGCGCTCGAGCAGGAGGCGGTGCTGATTCCCGGTGCCGATGAGATGCTGCGGCGGGTGAACGAGCTTGGTTTTGACTGGCGCGTGGCCTCCAACTCCTCCGATGAGGAGATGGCGGTGAAATTCTCCCGCACCGGGCTGGCGGCATTGACCGAGGGGCGCTGTATTTCCGCCGCCAGCGTGATCGCGCGCGGGGGCAAGGCGAAACCGGCGCCGGATGTATTTCTGGCGGCGGCTGAGCATGCGGGGATTGCGCCTGAGCGCTGCATTGTTCTGGAAGACAGCAGGCCGGGCACGCGCGGCGCGGTGGCGGCGGGCATGACGTGTTACGGGTTCGACCCGCATGGCGATGGCGCGGCGCTGCTGGCGGAGGGTGCGGCGGCGATCTTCAACCGGCTGGATGAGATTTTCGGAGTGCTGGCATGACATTTTCCGGCCTGTTGCCATTTTTCCAATGGTTTCTGGCGCTGCACATCATCTGCTTCACGGCCTGGATGGCGGGGATGTTCTATTTGCCCCGGCTCTATGTGTATCATTGCCAGACCAGGCCGGGCAGCGTGGAATCCGAACGTTTCAAGGTGATGGAACGGCGTTTGCTGAAGCAGATCATCAATCCGGCGATGATCGGCACGTTCATTTTTGGATTGCTGATGGTGTTTACACCAGGGGCGGTGAATTGGCATGCCGCCTGGTGGTGGGTGAAGATTGCGGCCTTGGTGCTGATGTTCGGCTTCCATGGCGCATGCTCACGCTGGCGCCGGGATTTTCTGAACGACGCGAATCAGAAGCCGGAAAAATTCTACCGCATCGCCAATGAGGTGCCGACGATTTTGTTCATCGTCATCGTCATCGCCGTGGTGGTGAAGCCCTGATAGTCTTCAGCCTGCCTTTGCTCCTGGCATTCATTGCCGCCGCCGCCATTCTCACGGTTACGCCGGGGGTGGATACGGCGATGGTGCTGCGGGCCTGCGCATCGGGCGGGAAACACCCGGCGCGTTATGCTGCCATTGGCATCTGCCTGGGTTGCATGATCTGGGGTGCGGCGGTGGCGCTGGGGTTGGGCGCGCTGCTGAAAGCCTCTGAAACCGCATATACAATCGTGAAATATGTTGGGGCGGCCTATTTGATCTGGGTGGGGCTGGGTTTGATCCGCCACCCCCGGCGGGCTTTGGAGGAGCAAGGGGAAACGCTGAACCGCACAGCCAGCATGCTGGCCTTGAAGCGGGGATTGCTGACCAATCTGCTCAACCCGAAAATCGGTGTATTCTACGTGACGTTTCTGCCGCAATTCATTCCGCCGCATGCGAATGTGGCGGTTGATTCCTTTATTCTGGCGATGATTCACGTGGCGCTGACAATCATCTGGTTCGCCGTGCTGATCGCCGCCGCGGTGCCGTTGAGCCGTTTGCTGCGCCAGCCCCGCACCATCAGCCTGCTGGACCGCGTGGCGGGCGGCGTATTTATTCTGTTTGGCTTGAAGCTGGCCCTTTCCAGGGCCTGAGTTTTAAAAGTTCTTGGTCCAGCTTTTTTCAAAAAGCTGGAAACACTTCATTTTCCAATCAGCTTGCGCGTATGCGTGGCGATCATCAGCTCCTCATCAGTGGGAATCACGCGCACTTCCACCGCGCTGTCCGGCTCGCTGATCGCCGCTTCGTTCGCCTCGTTGGCTTCCCGGCATAGCCTGATGCCCATCCAGCCCAGCCTTTCGCAAATGGCGGCGCGGATGGCGGGGGCGTGTTCGCCGATGCCGGCGGTGAAGACCAGCCCGTCCAGCCCGCCGAGCGAGGCGATGAGGCCGGATGCCTGGCGTGCGGCCTGGTAGGCGAAAAGATCCAGCGCCTGCTTGGCTTCCTCGGATCCATTGGCCAGCAGGGCGCGGACATCGGCGGAGATGCCGGAGACGCCGAGCAGGCCGGATTGCTTGTAGAGCAGGGTCGTCAGGTCATCCGCGTTCATGCCGTGGGATTGCATGAAATAGATCAACACCCCGGCATCTATGGCGCCGGTGCGCGTGCCCATCACCAGGCCGTCGAGCGCGGTGAAACCCATTGTGGAATCGATGGATTTTCCATCCTTCAGCGCGCACATGCTGGCACCGTTGCCGAGATGCGCGATGATGACGCGGCCTTTGGCGAGGTGCCCGGCCTCGCGCTGCAGGCAGGAGGCGATGTATTCGTAAGAGAGGCCGTGAAACCCGTAGCGGCGCACGCCTTCATCGTGAAATTTGCGGGGAATGGCGAAGCGCGTCGCGATCTCCGGCATCGTGTGATGGAAGGAGGTATCGAAGCAGCCCACCTGCGGCAAAGCGGGGCGGAGATTGAAGATGGCCTGCACGGCGGCGCAATTATGCGGCTCATGCAGCGGGGCGAGCTGGCTGAGCCGTGCGATTTCGGCCAGATGCGCGGGGTCGAGCAGCAAAGGCTCCGTGAAGCTTTTGCCGCCATGCACGATGCGGTGCCCGGCCGCCACCAGCTCGGCATCGCCCAGATGGGTATCGACCCAGTTTAAAACCTCGCTCAGGAGATCTTCATGATTCAAAGGTGCATGGTCTGGCCAGTTTCTATCCAGAACCACGGCGCCGGCGGATTTGATGCGCAGATGCGGGGCCGCGCCGATATTCTCCGCCTGCCCCTCCGCCGTGCGGGTGAGGCCGTCTTTCAGTTCAAAGAGCGCGAATTTGATGCTGGAGGAACCGGCATTGATGGTGAGAATCGCATCAGCCATGGGCGCTGGCCATGATCACCGCGATGGCGCAGGAGGCCAGGCGCGCCCGCTCATTATCCGCGCGGCTGGTGAGGATGATGGGCACCGATGCGCCGAGCACGATGCCCGCCGCATCCGCATTGGCCAGGAAGGTAAGCTGCTTGGCCAGCATGTTGCCGGATTCGATATCCGGCACCACCAGAATATCCGCCTGCCCGGCCACGGGCGAGGTGATGTGTTTCTGTGCGGCGGCGGTGGCGCTGATGGCGTTATCGAAGGCCAGCGGCCCGTCGAGGATGGCGCCGGTGATCTGGCCGCGCTCGGCCATCTTGCACAAGGCGGCGGCGTCCAGCGTGGCCTGCATGGCGGGGTTCACCATCTCCACCGCGGCCAGAATGGCGACGCGCGGCGCCTGGATGCCAAGCGAGTGGGCCAGGCCGATGGCGTTTTGGATGATGCTGTGCTTGTCCTCAAGATCAGGCGTGATGTTGATGGCGGCATCCGTGATGAGCAGAGGCTTGGGGTAGGAGGGCACATCCATCACATAGACATGGCTGAGCCGTTTGCCGGTGCGCAGGCCGGTGGTGGCTTGCACCACCTCGTGCAGAAGTTCGTCGGTATGCAGTGAACCTTTCATCAGCGCCCCGGCCGCGCCCTCGCGCACCAGGGCCACGGCGCGTTTGGCGGCCTTGGCGGCATCGGCGGCTTCCTCGATGCGGAAACCGGAAATATCGAGATTATATTGCGCGGCGGTGGCGCGGATGAGCGCCTCCGGCCCGACGAGAATGGGGGCGATGAGCTTGCGCGTGGCGGCCTCGGTGGCGGCGAGCAGCGAAACCTCGTCGCACGGATAGGCGATGGCGGTGGGCAAAGGCGCGCCGGACGTCGCCTTGGTGAGCAGGTTGCGCAGGAATTCATGGCGCAGCAGCCGGACCTCCGGCAAGGCGATGGCGGGGCGGCTGATTTTTTCCAGAGGCGCCTGCACGGTGGCGGTGCCGCTCAGCACGTCCTTGCCGTCCTGGTTGAGGCAATGGCAGTCCAGCACCACGTGGTGTTTTTCGGGGACCAGTCCGATGACGGTGACGGTGGCGGTGATGGTGTCGCCAGGGGAAACCGGGGCGCGGAATTTCAGCTCCTGGCCGAGATAGATGGTGCCGGGGCCTGGGAGTTTCGTGCCCAGCACGGCGGAGATGAGCCCGGCGGTGAGCACGCCCTGCGCGATGATGTGGTGGAACAGATCGGAGGCGGCGTATTCCTTGTCGAGATGCGCGGGGTTCACATCGCCGGAAATGACCGAGAACAAGGCGATATCGTCGGCGGTGACGGTTCTGGTGAGGCTGGCGGCATCGCCGATGGCGATCTCGGAGAATGCCCGGTTCTCCAGAATTTCGGTCTTCATATCCATGGCTCGGTTCCTTTTGATATTCAGCGGGCGGTTCACGCTTTGAGGCAACCGCGCGCTCAGCGCTGGAAGATGTATTCGCCGGGGGCGGGTTCCAGAACCTTGTAGCCCGCCTTGGGCGCGCCGGTTTGCGGCGGGTTGGCGGGCGGGCCGGAATGATCGGTGAGCCAGGCGGCCCAGATGGTCCACCATGAGCCATCCTGGCAGACGGCGTGGCTCTGCCATTCATCCGGCGGCACGTAGAGATCGCCCGGTTTGCGCTCCAGCATGCAGAAATGCCGGCGCGGATGGCCGGGCTCGCTCACCACGCCCGCATTATGCCCGCCGGAGGTGAGCACGAAGGTGAAATCCTCGCCGTTGAACTGCTGCAGTTTATAGACCGAGCGCCAGGGGGCGATATGGTCAGTCTCCGTTCCGATGACGAAGAAAGGCACATGGATATCGGCGAGCGAAATCTTGTGCCCGCCCGCCTCGAACCTGCCTTCCGCGAGATCGTTCTCCAGGAACAGCTTGCGCAGATATTCCGAATGCATGCGGTAGGGCATGCGGGTGGCGTCCATGTTCCAGGACATCAGGTCGTTCGGGTGGTCCTCCTCGCCCAGATAATAGCGGCGGATCATCTGCGACCAGACGAGATCATTCGCCCGCAGCATCTGGAAGGCGCCAGCCATTTGCTGCGAGTCCAGATAGCCTTGCGCCCACATCGCGTCGTCCAGGAACTGAAGCTGGGAATTGTTGATGAAAAGCTGCAATTCGCCGGCTTCGGTGAAATCCGTCTGCGCCGCCAGCAAGGTGATGCTGGCCAGGCGCTCATCATGGTCGCGCGCCATGGCGGCGGCGGTGATGGAAAGCAGCGTGCCGCCCAAGCAATAGCCGGTGGCGTGGATTTTCTTGTCCTTCCCGCAAATGGCGGAGACGGCATCAAGTGCCGCCATGGTGCCCAGGCGCCGGTAATCATCCAGCGACACGCCGCGCATCGAGGCATCGGGATTGCGCCAGGAGATGCAGAAGACGGTGAAGCCCTGGCCGACCAGATATTTCACCATCGAATTATGCGGCGAGAGGTCGAGGATGTAATATTTCATGATCCAGGCGGGCACGATCAGCACCGGCTCGGGCCTGACGGTTTCTGTTTCCGGGGTGTACTGGATCAGCTCCAGCAATTCGTTGCGCAACACCACCTGGCCGGGCGTGATGGCCACATCCTTGCCCGGCTGCATGGGCAGGGGCTGGGTCCTGGTGCCGCCGATGCTGCGCAGATCCGCGATGAAATTCTTCGCTCCCTGACGCAGGCTGTCGCCGGAGGTGGCCTGGGCCTTGGCCAGGACCTCCGGGTTGAAGAGCGGGATATTCGAGGGGGCCGCGACATCCAGAATCTGCCGCACGGCGAAATTCACGATCCGCTCATTCTCATGCGAGACGCCGGGGGTGTCTTTCGTCGCCTCGTCCCAGAAGCGCTCGGTGCGCAGGAAGGCCTGCACCGCCAGGGCGGCGGGACCGTGCTGCCAGCCCTGGTCCTGGAAGCGGTGGTCCTGCGGTTCGGGCGCCAGCGGCTCGAAATTCAAGCCCAGGGCCTGCCGGGCCAGGGCGCCCCAATCCGCCGCCGCCTGCCGGGCCAGCTGCATCTGGCGGCCCGGCTGGTCGGCGATGTGCAGCGCCCAATCCGCCCAGGCAAGGCTGAGAGCGGTCATGGACAGCCCGCCCGACAGCCTGGCCTGGGTGGCGTGCAGCGCCCGGTCGAGATCGCTGCAATGATCGGTCTGGTCGGGCATGCAAGAGGCTCCTATTCGCGACTTCAGCCTAGCAGATGTTCGCCGCCATCCACGGGAATGATGGTGCCGGTGAGCATGGCGGCAGCATCGCTGACCAGGAAGGCGGCCAAGCCGCCGCAATCATCGATTGTCGCCAACCGGCCTTCCGGCGCGGTGCGGGCGGTGGTATTCAGCAAATCGGAAAAATGCTCGATGCCGCTGGCCGCCCTTGTGGCGATGGGGCCGGGTGAGAGGGCGTTGACCCTGATGCCCTTGGGGCCAAGCTCGGCGGCGGCATAGCGCACCACGCTCTCCAGCGCCGCCTTCACCGGGCCCATGAGCCCGTAATGGGGTACCACGCGCTCCGAGCCCTGATAGGTCATGGCCAGCAAGGCGCCGCCAGCGGTCATCAGCGGCTCGGCCAGCCTGGCCGCGCGCAGGAAGGAATGGCAGGAGATATCCATGGCCCTGGCAAAGCCCGCGGCGGAAGAATCCACCACGCGGCCGTGAAGATCCTCGGCCGGGGCGATAGGCGATGGAATGCAGCAGGAAATCCAGCTTGCCCCAGCGCTGGGTGATCGCATCGAACACGGCCTCAAGCTCGCCGGGCGCTTCCACGTCGCAAGGCAGGAAGATCTCGCAAGGCAGCGTATCGGTCACCGCCGCCACGAAGGAGCGCGCCTTTTCGTTCAGATAGGTTGCGGCCAGCACGGCGCCCTGCCCCGCGAAAGCGCGGGCACAGCCAGTGGCAATGCTATATTCGTTGGCGATGCCAAGAACGAGCCCGCGCTTGCCAGCAAGGCTTCCCGGCAAAATGGCGCAGCTCATGGGGCTGAAACGTCTGGCCGGTGGGCCGCCCGGCTTGGGCGTTCGGCCCGGGCGGTGGTTTCGGTGTTTTCCTCATTTTCCTCGGCGGGTGCCGGCATTTCCATCAACGCCGCCAGCAGGGAGGCGTTGGCGCGCATCACGGTCTGGCTATAGGTGATCTGGGCCTGGGTGATGGTCCGCATTGTCTCGGCCAATTGGGCGAAAATCCGGCCCGAGGGCATGAATTTCTGCTGTGCGGAAAGCCAGTCCTTCGACAGGGCGAAAACCCCCGCCGGATCGGCTATGTTCTTGTCGTTCATGACACCAAGCCCCTTCGTTCATAGTCTGGTGATTTAGACAGAACCGCGAGAAAAGCCGCATTGACCTTCATCAATTAAGAACAATTGTAAACGTGTTTTCACACGGCTTCCGGCTAGAGCGGTTTCCGCCAAAGCGGAACCGCTCTAGCCCATATTTTGGCGAGCAATTTCATCAGTCTAATTGGAATCAAGTGATTCCAATTAGACTGATATGACTTGCGGCCGCGAAATTAATCCGGCTGCAACATCGCGGGTAAAGGAAACGGCTTGTTTACGAGCGCGCCGCTAAGCTCGGCCCGGCGCAAAAAACCCCAGGCGCCGGAGCGCCTGGGGCAATCATCCTGAAAGCTACGCCGTTACTCGGCGGGCGCGTGGGTGAGGCGCGGGCCAGGGGCGCCGATGGGCAGCACCGTGTGGCCATGCGCTTCGTTGATGATCTCCGCCGCGCCGAGATAGAAGGCCAGCAATGCGGTTACCAGCCCGCCATAGCCGCCCACCGTGCCGAGCGAGGGGATGCCGAGCAGATTTGCCAAGCCGAGCAGCGCGAAGGTGATCCACAGCGCCAGGAAGATCAGGAACAGGGCGCGGTTGAGCGCGAAGGTGCCGATCCACATGGCGAAGGTGAAGGCGCCCCAGACCAGCAGGTACCAGCCGACAGCCGAGGCGGGCACATCCTTGGCGAAGAATTCAACGAACAGCGCGAAGCTCCACCAGAACGCACCGTATGAGCAGAAGGCGGCGAAGCCGAAGCTGTTGCCCTTGGCCATTTCCATGAGCCCGGCGAAGAATTGTGCGGTGCCGCCATACGCGAATGCCATGGCCAGGACCAGCGGGACGGTTGTACCGGCGAGGAAACCGGCATTAACCAGGCTGAGCAACCATGTTGTGAGGGCAAAACCAAACAACCCGAGAGGGGCGGGATTTGCGAGCTTCATATTTTATTCCTCCAGAAGAACGTCATTTCTTATCTTCAGGGCCAATTCCTGACCCTTCGATGAATATTATTGCAGTTTTTTGCCCTGGAAGGAAGTATTTTAGTGCATGTTCAATTTTAGGACGTTTCAACAGAAGACAGAGTTTGCGGCATTCTGGAAAAGCCGGGCCGGTTGTAAACGCCTTCAAGGCACGCGGCTTTTTGCTAAACGGCCATGCCCCGGTTTGGTAAAAAAAGTGCTGAGGAAAACTTCTGCAACTTATTCAGGCAGTTGCATTGAATGATTTATTAAATGACCGGGTTTTGCACGCCGTCCATCGGCAGGATGGCGCCGTTGACATAGCTCGCCAGGGGCGAGGCCAGAAACAGAACGCTATTGGCAATTTCTTCCGGTTTGGCCAGGCGGCCCATGCGGATGGTGGCGACGCTTTCGGCCAATGCTTGCGCGGTTGAGATATTGCTGGCGCGGGCCGTGGCCTCCAGCCCTTCCTGCACGCGCCCGGTTTCCGTAAGGCCGGGGTTGATGCCATTCACCCGCACGCCGGATTTCGCATACGCCGCGGCCAGGCCCGCCGTGGCCAGCATCAAGGCGGCATTGGCGGCACCGCCCGCGATATGCACCGGGGCCGCAACCTTGCCGCCCATGCCGATGATGTTGACGATGGCGCCATGCCCGCGCGTGGCCATGCGCTTGATGGCGGGGTCAAGAATATTAATCGTGGAGAAATATTTCGCGTCCATCGCGGCGCGCCAGGCGGCGGGGGTGAGTTCCTCGGGCGGGGTGCGTTTGGCGGCACCCGCGCTGTTCACCAGAATCTCCAAAGGTCCAAAAGCCGCTTCCACCTTGTCCAGCAGCGCGGCGGCCGCTTCTGAATCGCTCAGATTGGCGGCGAAGCCGATGGCGCCGGGCAGTTTGGCCAGGGCGCTGTCCAGATTGGCCTGGGCGCGCGAGCAAATGGCCACGCGGGCATTTTGTGCCAGAAACGCCTGGGCGCAGGCAAAGCCAATGCCTTTCGAGCCGCCAGTGATGAGAACGGTTTTTCCCGCGAGGCCGAAATCCATCACGCCGTCTGCGTTGCGGCGGGCAGGAGAATCTGTTGCAGTGCGGAAACGAGATTATCCATCATCACATCATCATGCTTCGGCCCGGGGGTGAAGCGCAGGCGCTCCGTGCCGCGCGCCACGGTGGGGTAGTTGATGGGTGTTGCATACATGCCGAATTCACGGATGAGGCGCATGGAGACTTCCGTCGCCTTCGCGGCATCGCCGATCATCAGCGGCACGATGTGGGAGTTGCTGTCCATCACCGGCAGCCCGGCGGCGCGGAATTTGGCTTTCAGCGTTTCCGCGCGCTCAAACAATTTGGCGCGGCGTTCATGATCCTGTTTCAGGATGCGGATGGAGGTGAGGGCGGCCGCCACGGTGGGCGGGGGCAGGGCGGTGGTGAAGATGAACCCGGCCGCGACCGAGCGGATATAGTCCAGCACCTTGAAATCGCCGGTGATATAGCCGCCATGGCAGCCAAAGCCCTTGGCCAGCGTGCCCTCGATGATGGTGATGCGACCCGCCACGCCATCGCGCTCGGAAACGCCGCCGCCATGCGCGCCGTACATGCCCACGGCGTGCACCTCGTCCAGATAGGTGAGCGCGTTGTAACGCTCGGCAAGGCCGCAGATCTCTTCCAGCGGCGCGATGTCGCCATCCATGGAATAGACGCTCTCGAACACGATGAGCTTCGGCGCATCGGCGGGGGCTTGCGCCAGCAGCCGCTCCAGATCCGCCATGTCGTTATGCTTGAAGATGTGCACGGTGGCGGTGCGCCCGCCCTTGATGCCCACGATCATGGAATTATGGTTCTGCGCGTCCGAGAACACCTGCCAGTCGGGCAATGAATTCAGGATGGCCGCGAGGGCCGCCTGGTTGGAGACATAGCCGGAGGTGAAAAGCAGCGCGGAATCCTTGCCGTGCAGATCGGCCAGCTCCTCTTCCAGCGCCACATGCAAGGGCGAGGAGCCCGCGATGTTGCGGGTGCCGCCGGCCCCCGCGCCATAGCGCCGCGCCGCCTCGGCGCTGGCCTCGATCACGCGCGGGTCGGTACCCATGGCGAGATAGTCATTGGCCGACCAGACGAGAATATCCCGTGTCTTGCCTTCCATGGTGACGGAATAATAGGGGAAGCGGTCGGCCAGCTTCTCCAGCGCCACAAACCGGCGGTAGCGCCCCTGGGCCGAGATTTCGGCCAATGCCTCGTCGCATTTGGTAAGGAATTGATGCATCTTGACCCGTTGATCGCGAAAATTAGACGCAGGAAAACGCCCCTTGCCAGGCCGAGTCAATGACGCAAATCAACCGGGCAGATTTGTGCGGGGCACAAACATACATTGGTTTAGGCGTGAGCCGCGGTCCAAACCAGGCTCATACGCTGCCGGCCACATAGGTGCGCAGCGTGTCCACCTCATGCTGGCTCTGGTCGATGCGGGCCTTCACCACGTCGCCAATGCTCACCAGCCCGGCCAGGCGGCCGTTTTCCAGAATGGGCAGATGGCGGAAATGCCCGTCCGTCATCATTTCCATGGCCTGTTCCACGGTGGTTTCCGGCGTGCCGGTGGTGGGGTTGCGCGTCATCAACGCGCCGGCGGTTATGCTCAATGTTTCGGCGGCGCGGCTGGCAAGGCTGCGCACCACGTCACGCTCGCTCAAAATGCCGATGAGGGCGCCGTTTTCCACCACCAGCACCGCGCCGATGCTCTTTTCCGCCAGAATCTTGATAACACCGCTGACCGCCATATCCGCCGGTACCGAGATGAAACCAGGCGGTTTGTTCTTCAGGATCGCCTTTACAAGCATTTCTTCTTCCTCCGGTTTCTTCTCAGTATGGGGAAAGCAGGGGGCGGGTTCAATTATTATTTGAAACTGTATTGGAAATTTCAGGCATCAATTGTGTTTCCACGAGGGCTGAAAAGAGTCCGTGCCGGGCCAGCAAACTCTTGAAATCGCCCCGCTCGGCGATGCGTCCGGCATCGAACACCAGAATCTCATCGGCATCGCGGATGGTGGAGAGCCGGTGCGCGATGATGAAACTGGTGCGCCCCTGCATCAGCCGCCGTAATGCTTTTGAAACGCTGGCTTCTGTTGCCGCGTCCAGGGCGCTGGTGGCTTCGTCGAGAATCAGAACCGGCGGGTCTTTCAATATGGCGCGCGCGATGGCCAGGCGCTGGCGCTGCCCGCCGGAGAGATTGACCCCGCGCTCGCCGATGATGGTTTCGAAACCTGCTGGCTGAGTCTCGATAAAATTCAACGCCTCGGCCATTTCGCAGGCCCGGCGCAGCTGCGCGCCGGTGGCGTCCGGTTTGCCGGTGAGCAGATTTTCACGGATGGAACGGTTGAAGAGCAGGGAATCCTGGAACACCACGCCGATGGCGCCGCGCAGGGAGCTGAGCGTGACATCGCGGATGTCCTGCCCGTCCATGGTGATGCGGCCTTGGGCCGGGTCCCAGTAGCGCTGCAGCAGCGCCATGGTGGTGGATTTGCCCGCCCCGGTGGCACCCACCAGCGCGGTGACGCTGCCCGGCTTGGCGGTGAAGCTGAGATCCTCCACAATGGGCACGCCCGGCTGATAAGCAAAGCTGACATGCTCGAACCGCACCTCGCCTTGCGTGAGGGCGAGGGGTTTGGCGCCAGCTGCCTCCACGATGCTGCTTTGCGCGTCCAGCACCGAGAAGAACTCGGCCAGGGTGGGCATTTGCAGGAACAGCCGGGAGATGAAGCCCATGGCCCCGGTGAGGCGCCCGACCAGCAGCATGGCGAAGCCCATGAAGGAGACAATGGCGCCGACACTGGCTTCACCGCGCAGATGCAGAAGGGTGCCGAGCATGAAGATGGCGATGACGGTGATGGTGCTGGCGGCGGAGGTGACGATGCTGAGCAGCGCCCACCAGTTCAGCACCGGCAATTGCTGGCGCAGCGCCATCTCCCCGGTGCGGCGGAACTGCGCGGCCTCGGCTGAAAGCCGGGTGAAGGCCTGCACCACCAGCACATTGGCCAGAGTGTCCTGCGCGGTGCCGGCGAGGCTGGAATAATGCCCCTCCACCTGCTTCTGCGCGGCCTCCGTGCGGGTGATGACCAGGACGGTGAACACACAGAACACCGCCACCAGCACGATGAGCGCCAGGGCCAGCTGCCAGTTGAGGATGATGGTGAGCGGCAGCAGCACGCCGATGGCCAGCAGCGTGGCCAGATGCTCCTTGAAGAAGGAGAGCCACATCCAGAACAGCGCATCCGCGCCGGAGAGCATGGTTTTCATCAGCTTGCCGGAGTGGCGGGCGCCGTGAAATTCCGGCGGCAAGGCCAGCACATGCTGGTAGAACCGGCCCATGGCCGCCAGCCGGTTGCGGTGGGCCAGACGCTCGGTCTGCACGGATAGCAGGATGCTGGCGCCGATGCTGGCCAGCCCGATAACGGCCCAGATGCCCAGCAGCAGCACCGCCTTGTGCACAACCTGCCCCGGTTGCGCCGCCGCCGCCCCGGAGAGCAGGTTGATCACCCGGCCGAATAGCACCGGCTCGGAAAACTGGAAACCCATGACCGCCAGATTGGCGGCCACCAGGAAGAGGGCGATGCGCCGGTCCTGCCGCAGCAGGCCCAGCACGCGGGCGTAGATTGTTACAAACTTCATGAGGCCCCGATGAAGCACGCGATGGCGCCGATTTTACGCCTGGAATGGGGCCAGCACATGGCAGGGCAAGGATGAGGTTTGATCTACCGCCTTGCTTTTGACATTCATTCGCATTAGCACGGCCTATCGATTATCTGGTTACGGATGGTGCGCGGTGCTGCGTCGGGATTCAATGGAGTTTCAGGGAAACGAGACCGCCGCGCGGACCATGACGCTGGGCGAGGCCAAGCCGGGGTTTCAGGGCACCATTCTGGCGGTGGATGCCGCGGGCGTGCAAGGCAGCCTGCCGGCGGAGGAGCTGGAGCGCCGCTTGCTGGAAATGGGGCTGGTGGAAGGGGCCAAGGTGGAGGTGCGGCACCAGGGGCTGATCAAGCGCGACCCGATCGCCGTGCGGATCAATAGCCGCGCCACCTTCGCGTTGCGCCGCCGGGAAGCGGCGGCCATCCTCGTTACATCCAGCGCTGAGTAAGAGCGGATGAGCCATTGCGCCGAGGCCCCGGAGCGGGCCGCCGCCCCGCGCGCCGCGCAAGCCGCGCGCATTGCCCTGATCGGCAACCCCAATTGCGGCAAGACCGCTTTGTTCAACGCCCTTACCGGCAGCCGCCAGCATGTGGCGAATTATCCGGGCGTTACGGTGGAGCGCAAGGCGGGCGGCTTTACCACGCCGCAGGGCCGCGCCGTGCGGGTGCTGGACCTGCCGGGCACCTATTCGCTGCGCGCCCGCAGCCCGGATGAGGTGATCGCCCGCGATGTGGTGCTGGGCAGGCTGGCCAGCGAGGCGCCGCCGGAATTTCTGCTGGCGGTGGCGGATGCGACGGATCTGCGCCTCTGCCTGCGTTTGGCGCTGGAGCTGAAGGCGCTGGGCCAGCCGATGGCGCTGGTGCTGAACATGGCGGATATCGCCAGGCATCGCGGCATCGTGATTGATACGGAAAAACTCTCCGCCGCCTTGGGTATGCCGGTGGTTTCCTCCGTCGCCGTACGCAAGGCGGGCATCAAGGCGCTGCTGGATTTTCTGGATGAAACGCTGGCCCAGGGCCTGCCGGAACCCCGGCCCGCGGCCGCCTGGGAGGCGCCGGACCGCCACGCCTTGCGCGCCCTGCAGCGCGAGGCCGACAGGCTGATTGCCCAATGCGTGACCATGCCCGCCCAGCCCTACAGCACCACATCGCGGATCGACGCGGTGCTGCTGCACCCGGTGGCGGGGCTGGTGGTGCTGTTCGCTATTTTGTTCGTGATGTTCCAGGCCGTATTCACCTGGGCCCAGGCGCCGATGAACTGGATCTCCGATCTGTTCGACTGGCTGGGCGTGCTGGCCGGGCATTATCTGCCCGATGGCCCGGTGCTGAGCTTCATCCGGGACGGGATTTTGAACGGCGTGGGCTCGGTGGTGGTGTTCCTGCCGCAGATCTTGATCCTGTTCTTCTTCATCCTGGTGCTGGAGGATTTCGGCTACATGGCCCGCGCCGCCTTCCTGATGGACAGGATCATGGGCGGGGCCGGGCTGCATGGGCGGGCCTTTATTCCGCTGCTCTCCAGCTTCGCCTGCGCCATTCCCGGCATCATGGCCACCCGCGTGATCGACGGGCGGCGGGATAGGCTGGCGACCATTCTGGTAGCGCCCTTGATGACCTGCTCGGCGCGGATTCCGGTTTATACGCTGATCATCGGGGCGTTTATTCCGGACCGGACGGCGGGGGGCGTGCAGCTCCAGGGGCTGGTGATGTTCGGGCTGTATGCGCTGGGCATTCTGGCGGCTCTTGGGGTTTCCTTCGTGCTGAAGCGGCTGGTCTGGCGCAAGGCGCAGCACGACCCGTTTTTGCTGCAATTGCCGGATTACAAACTGCCCAGCCCGCGCAGCATCGGCATCGGGCTGTATCAGCGTGGCAAGATTTTCCTCCGCCGCGCGGGGACGACGATTTTCTCGATGATGGTGGTCATCTGGGCGCTGTGCTCCCTGCCGTTGCCGCCGAAAGGGGCCACGCAGCCCGCCATCGATTACAGTGCTGCGGCGTGGATCGGCCATGTCCTGGCGCCGGTTTTCGCGCCCATCGGGTTCAACTGGCAGATCAATGTGGCGCTGATCCCCGGCATGGCGGCGCGCGAGGTGGCGGTGGCGGCGTTGGGCACCGTGTATTCCATCTCCGCCTCGGCGGATGATCCGGGGCATCTGGGCGGGGTGCTGGCGGCGCATTGGAGCATCGCGACCGCTTTGGCGCTGCTGGCCTGGTATGTATTCTCCCCGCAATGCGCCTCGACGCTGGCGACCATCAAGCGCGAGGCGGGCGGCTGGCGCTGGGCGGCCTTGGTGTTCGCCTACATGCTGGCGCTGGCCTATGGCGCGGCGTTTGTGACCTATCAGGCGGCCTGCGCGTTCGGGCTAGGCTAAGGAGAGCAGCGCCTGCGCCAGCGTCTCCGGCATGGAGAGGAAGGGCGAATGGTCTGACGGCAAAGTGATAACCGGCGCGCAGGGCAGGGCGGCTTGCACGGCGCGTTGCAGGGCCAGCGGCACGATCCGGTCCTCCGAACATTCGATATAGGCGCGCGGCACTTGGCCGAAGCGGGCTTCGGTGATGGTGGCGGGGGCGGAGAATGTGCCCAGCGGCTCCGGGTGCAGCCGCGCGGCGGCGTCTTCCGCCAATTGGGGATCGGCCAGATGATAGAAGCGCGGGATGACGGCCTCCCCCGCCACGGCCAAGCGCCGCCCGCGCGCGGGGCGCAGATAATCCGGCTCGCCGCCCGCCTCGGGCCGCGCCATGGCGCCTTGCATGCTCTGCCCGGCGGGCAGCAGAAAGCCGGAGAGATAGACCAGCCGCCGGATTTTATCCGGCATCAGCTCCGCCGCCTCGCCAATCACCAGCCCGCCCCGGCTATGGCCGGCGAGAATAACCGGCTCGGGCGCGGCTTCCGCCAGTGCGGCGACTTGCTTGGCCCAAAGCGGCAGCGGGTTGGCGCCGGGCGGCACCTCGTCCAGATCCGGCGCGATTACCAGATGTCCGGCGGCTTCGAGCCGCGGTGTGACATGTTCCCAGCACCAGGCGCCATGCCAGGCGCCGGGCACCAGCAGGAACAGAGCCATTAGTGTCCGGTCGTTTTATGCTGAGCCAAAGGCTCGCCATGAAACGTGACTCGGCCGCTTATCAATGGTTGCCCGCGAGCGGCCCGTACAGCTCCGGGCGGCGGTCCCTGAAGAACGGGTCGGCGGCGCGCACGGCGGCTTGGTGGGCGGGGTCCGTGTCCGCGAACAGCATGGTTTCGTCCGTGCCCGCCATGGCCAATGCGGTGCCATCCGGCCCGCAGATGCTGGAAAGCCCGATATAGCCCAGCCCGTTCTCCGTGCCGGAATGGTTGGCATAGGCGACATAGACCTGGTTCTCATAGGCCCGCGCCGGGATCACATGCCGGGCCACCTGGTCGTAGGGCTCCATCACCGCTGTCGGGATCAGGATGATATCCGCCCCGGCCAGCGCCAGGCGGCGGGCGGGTTCGGGGAATTCGACGTCGTAGCAGATCAGCACGCCGATCTTGGCGCCGTTCAGCTCAGCCACCGGGAATTCCGTGCCGGGCCGCTGGAACATGCCCCGGTCAAGCTCGCCGAACAAATGGGATTTGCGGTAATTCAGCAGAATCTCCCCATCCGGGCCGATGAGCACGGCGGCGTTGGCCACTTTGCCGTCCACCAGCTCGGGATAGCCGAACACCAGGGCGATGCGCAGGGATTTCGCCGCTTCCCGCGCCGGGGCCAGCTCCTCGGCGGTGATGGCCTGTTTCCGCGCCGCCTCCGGGCCGATATTATAGCCGGAGAGGTACATCTCCGGCAGCACCAGCAGGTCGGCGCCTTGGGCTTTGGCCTTGGCCGCCTGCTCGCGCAAATGGGTGAAGCCGGCTTTAACGTTGTTCAGGCAACCGGGGCCTTGATAAAGGGCGATTTTCATGCATGCCAGCCTAGCACTGCTCCGGGCTTGTTGAAACTGTGCTGAAAACCGGATAAACCCCGCCCGCCGGCACCCCTGGAGGCCGGCTTTTGTTGTTTCTATGGAGCGTAAAATGGCCGAATTTGATGTGATCGAGGCCTCTGAGCGTTCGCGTGCCGGCAAGGGGGTGGCGCGAGCGACGAGGCGTGAGGGCAAGGTGCCCGCCGTGATTTATGGTGCGAAGCAGGAGCCGGCGCTGATCGCGCTCGACCCGCGCGTCGTGATGAGGGAACTCAAGCGCGGCGGCTGGCGCTCGCGCCTGTATGAAATTGACGTGGCCGGGACCAAGACCCGCGCGCTGATGCGTGACGTGTCCTTCCACCCCGTCACCGACCAGCCCGAGCATGTGGATTTCCAGCGCCTTGTCGCCGGTGAGCCGGTGAAGGTGTCCGTGGCCGTGCACTTCCTGAACGAGGCGACCAGCCCCGGCCTGAAGCGCGGCGGCGTGCTGAACGTGGTGCGCCACAAGGTGGACGTGATCGTGGATGCCGACCATATCCCTGAGCGTTTCGAGATTGACCTGAACAAGCTCGACATCAACGACAATGTGCGCTGGCACGATCTGCAGGGCGCTGAGCACTGCAAGCCGGTGATCACGGGCCGCGACTTCGTGATCGCCACCATCGCGCCGCCGCTGGTCTCCGCCGAGCAGCTGGCCGCCGAGGCCGCCGCCGCTGCGGCTGCTGCCGCCGCGAAGGGTGGCAAGAAGGCGCCCGCGAAGAAGTAACGTTTAACGCTGCCGCGTCATGTTGTTGTGGGTTGGCCTTGGAAACCCGGAACCGGGCATGGCGCGGCATCGCCATAATATCGGCTTCATGGCCGTGGAGGCGATTGCCGCCCGGCATGGTTTTTCCCCCTGGAAGGCACGCTTCAAGGGGCTGAGCGCCGAGGGGCGCATCGGGATGCAGAAGATTTTGCTGCTGAAGCCGATGACCTACATGAATTTGTCCGGCGAGGCGGTGCAGGAGGCGGCGTCCTTCTACAAGATTGCCCCGGAGCAGATCACTCTATTCCATGACGAGCTGGATTTGGCGCCCGGAAAAGTCCGGGTGAAGAAGGGCGGCGGCAATGCCGGGCATAATGGCCTGCGCAGCACGGACAGGCATCTCTCCACCCCGGATTACTGGCGGGTGCGGCTTGGCATCGGCCACCCTGGCGACAAGGAAAGGGTGACGGGCCATGTGCTGGGGGATTTCGCCAAGGCGGACCAGGACTGGCTGCGCACGCTGCTGGATGCCGTGGCGGACGATGCCGTGCTGCTGGCGGAGCAAAAACCGGAAGATTTCATGACCCGCATCGCGCGGGTGAGCGGAGAGCAGAAAAATGGGCTTTAATTGCGGGATCGTGGGCCTGCCGAATGTCGGCAAATCCACTCTGTTCAACGCGCTCACCGCCACCGTGGCGGCCCAGGCGGCGAATTACCCGTTCTGCACCATCGAGCCGAATATCGGCCGCGTGGCGGTGCCGGATAAGCGGATGAACGTGCTGGCCGAGATCGGCAAATCCATCAAGATCGTGCCGACCAGCCTGGAATTCGTGGACATTGCCGGGCTGGTGCGCGGCGCCTCCAAGGGCGAGGGGCTGGGCAACCAGTTCCTGGCGAATATCCGCGAGGTGGATGCCATCGTGCATGTGCTGCGCTGCTTCGAGGATGACGACGTGACCCATGTGGAAGGCTCGGTGGACCCGATCCGCGATGCGGAGACGGTGGAGACCGAGCTGATGCTGGCGGACCTCGAAAGCCTGACCAAGCGCGTGCCGCTATTGCAGAAAAAAGCCAAGAGCAACGACAAGCTGGCCGCCGCCGAGCTGGAGCTGGTGGAACCGCTGATTGCCGCCCTTGAAGCGGGCAAGCCCGCCCGCGCCGCCATTCCGAAGGGCGAGGAGGAGGCGGTGAAGCGCCTCAACCTGCTCACCTCCAAACCCGTGCTGTATGTGTGCAATGTCGAGGAAGCCTCCGCCGCCACCGGCAACGCGCAATCCGCCCGGGTGGCGGAAATGGCAGCTGCCGAGGGTGCGGCCTATGTGGTGATCTCGGCCGCCATCGAGGCCGAGGTGAGCCAGTTGCCGGAGGAAGACCGCGCCGGGTTCCTGGCCGATCTGGGGCTGGAGGATTCCGGGCTGGACCGGATTATCCGCGCCGGTTACGCGCTGCTGGGGCTGATCACCTATTTCACCGTCGGCCCGAAGGAAACCCGGGCCTGGACGATCATCAAAGGCACCAAGGCGCCGGGTGCGGCGGGCGTGATCCATGGCGATTTCGAGCGCGGGTTCATCGCGGCGGAAACCATCGCCTATGAGGATTACGTGGCGGGCAAGGGCGAGGCCGGGGCGCGCGACGCGGGCAAGCTGCGCGTGGAAGGCAAGGACTACGTGGTGAAGGATGGCGACGTTTTGCTGTTCCGCTTCAACGTGTAAAGAAACCCGCTCTGGCGGCCATCCAGAGCCGCGTTTCCAGCCGCACAGAGCAGGAGCCGGGGCATGAATGTTGTCATCCGCGTTATCGAAGCCATCATCTTCGGCGGGCGCTGGCTCATCGTGCCGATTTATCTCTCCATGCTGTTCCTGCTGGCGGTGCTGGTGGGGTATTTCATTTCCGAAATCGTCCACGCCATCCCGACGATCGACCAGATCACCGATAACCAGCTTCTGCTGTTCACCCTGTCGCTGATCGATCTGTCCCTCACCGCCAATCTGGTCGTGCTGGTGATCCTCTCGGGCTATGAGAATTTCGTCCGCAAGGTGGCGTTCAGCGAGAGCGACCCGCGGCCGGAATGGATGTCCAAAATCGATTTCGCCGGGCTGAAACTGAAATTGCTGGCGTCGATGACCGTTATCGCCGCCGTGCATTTGCTGCGCAGCTTCCTCAACATCGCCAATGAGACGGACCGGAGCTTGTTCTGGCAGCTCGTGATCGTGCTGAGCTTTGCCGTGCTCTCCCTCCTGCTGGCGTTGACCGACAGGGTGGAGGGAAAGCACTAGTTTCTACCCCCGCGCGGCGATCTGCTCCGCGAGATAATCCGCATCCCGCCAGCAGCCCCAGATGAAGGACGAGCCCCGGTTGGAGAGCCAGGGCAGGCCGACGAAATACAGCCCCGGCACGTCGGACACGCCGCGCTTGTGGCGGGGCTGGCCCTTTTCGTCGAAGACGTCGATCTTCATCCAGCCGAAATCCAGCGCATAGCCGGTGGCCCAGAGAATGGTGGTGATGTTGGCCTTGGCCAGGTCCAGCTCCAGTATGGGGTTGGTGGCGCAATCCGGCAGGGGGCCGATGATGTGGGCCTCGGGCTCCTCTGGCAAATCCAGCCCTTCCCGCGCCACGTACTCATCCGCCGCCTTCAGCGTGGCGAGGTAATTGGCGTCCCCGGCCTCGATGTTGCGGGCCAGGTCGTTTTCAAACTGCAGCACGCCATCCTTGTAGGCGCCCGCCCGGCCCAGAAGGGTGATGCCGCTGGCCGCCAGATTGCGGAAATCCACCGTATGCCCGCCCTTGGCGCCGCTCACGGCAATCGTCACATGCGCGGTGCCGGGGGCGGGGGCGGTGGCACCCCACATGCCCAGAACCCCCAGCCACCAGACGAAATCCTGCCCGCGATAGCGGCGCGGCGGCCGGTCATGCGGGCCGGTGGCGAGATAGACCTGCCGCCCGGCGGCGCGCAGCTCATCGGCGATCTGCACGCCGGACGAACCCGCCCCCACCACCAGCACCGCTCCTGGCGGCAATTGGGCGGGGTTGCGGTAATGGGCGGAATGGATCTGGGTGATCCCGGCCTCCGCCGGCACCAGGGCGGGGATGAGCGGGCGCTGGAACGAGCCAGTGGCGGAGACGACATTCCGCGCCTCGATCACGCCGCCGGGGGTCTCGGCACGGAAGCCCGAGCCATCCTCTTTCCGGGTCAGCGATTTCACCTCAACCCCGCAGCGTATGGGGGCTTTGATCTGTTCGGCGTAATCCTCGAAATATTTCACGATGGCGCCGGCGGGGGCGAATTCGTCCGGGCCGATCGGGGAGAAGCCGCGATTGGGGAAACGGTCGTGCCAGGCGGGGCCGTTGGCGACCAGGGAATCCCAGCGCTCCGAGCGCCAGCGCTCGGCGATGCGGCTGCGTTCGAGGACGAGATGCGGCACCCCGCGCGTGCTGAGCTGCTCGCTCATGGCGATTCCGGCCTGGCCGGCGCCGATGATGAGCGTCTCGACTTGTTCAACTGACATGCGTGCCGTCCTTTTCGAGAATATCCCGGAACGCCCGCTGCTGCGGACGCTCTCCCCTGGGGTATTTCTATTGAGACACGCAGCTTAGGAAAATTATTATTTAATTGTGATCTGGATAGATTTTACAAAAGAGCTGGCGCCAAATTCGTCAGGATCTGTTTAATTTTTGCGCTTCCGCCGGGGCGGGCTCAATAGCGCAGGGCGCGGTAGCCTTGCTCGCCAGGCTCCACCCCATGCGTGTCATGCGCGAAACCGGGGAAACGGCGGTCGAAATCCTCCAAAGCGGCCAGGTAACGCAGCACCGGGCCATCCACGGCGCCAAAACTCTCGCCGGGCATCAGCAGCGGAATCCCCGGCGGGTAGGGCACGATGGCGGTGGCCGCCACGCCGCCCGCCAGCGCGCTGAGATTGGCCATGCCGCCTTCGCCGCGGATCAGCCGGTCATGCGCCTCGGCGGGGATCATCTCCGGCTGGGGCAGGAAATTATAGGCTTCCTGCAAACGCTCGGGGTATCCGGTGGCGCGCATCGCGGCGAACATGGCGCTGCCCAGATCGCGCAGCCCCATGGCGCCATAGGCGGCGGGCTGGGCGGCGCAGAGCTGCGGCAAGGCGCGGGCCAGCGGGGTGTTGGCGTCGTAATCGCGTTTGAAATCCAGCAGCGCATTCACCAGCGAACCCCATTTGCCCTTGGTCACGCCGATGGAGAACAGGAATAATATGGAGAAATTCGCCGTCTTTTCCGGCGTGATCCCATGCTCCGCGAGGTAATGGTTGAGCAGCGGGGCGGGGATGCCTTGCTCCTCCAGCCTGCCTGAGCGGGCCATGCCGGGGGTGGTGAGTGTGACCTTGATCGGGTCCAGCATGCAATAGCCCGGCTCCAGCCCGGTGAAGCCATGCCAGGCGGCACCCGGTTCCAGCGCCCAGCAGGATTGGCTTTCCGCCAGCATCTCGGCAGGCGCGTCGATGAAGGCAACCTCCCCCATCTCGTCGCGCACCATGTCCGGCTGCCAGACCCCGAAGAACCAGCCCCCCTTGGCGGCAAATTCCGCCTGCAGCCGCGCCATGGTCTGGCGGAAGGAGACCGCTTCGGCGATGGCTTCCGAGGTGAGGAGCTGCCCGCCCGCGCCATCCATCATCGCCGAGCTGATATCGGTGGAGGCGATGATGGCGTAATTGGGCGAGGTGGAGGCGTGCATCATCAATGATTCATTGAAGCGGACCTCCTCGATCGGCTGCCGCCCCTCGCGCAGATGCACCATCGAGGCCTGGGAGAGCGCCGCCAGCAGCTTATGCGTGGACTGGGTGGCGAAGATGGTGGGGCCGGTGCGGTCTGTTTCCGCGGGCTCGCCGCGCATGGCGTAATGGTTGCGGTAAAGCGTGTTGAACCGCGCATGGCCGAACCAGGCCTCATCGAACAAAATCCGGTCCACCGAGGCGCCGAGCAGCTCCTCCACCCGTGCGGCATTGTAGCAAAGCCCGTCATAGGTGGAGTTGGTGACGATGGCGAGCACCGGCTTCTCGGGCTTCCCGGCGGTGAGGCGGGAGGTGGCGAGGTTGCGGTCTATGGCCTCTTTCGTAAGGGCCGCGGGCGGGATGGGGCCGATCATGCCCAGATGGTTGCGGTAGGGCAGCAGATAAGCGGGCCGCGCGCCGGTAAGGGCGAGCCCGTGCTCGATGGATTTATGCGCGTTGCGGTCCGCCAGCACGATCTCGCCGCGCGCGACGCTGGCGGTCATTACCACCCGGTTGGCGGTGGAGGTGCCGTTGGTGACGAAATAAGAGCGGTCCGAGCCGAACACATGCGCGGCGTAACGCTCGGCGGCGCCGATGGGCCCGGTATGGTCGAGCAGGGAGCCGAGTTCGGCCACGGAGATGGACAGATCCGCCCGCAGCAGCTTCTCGCCGAAATAATCATAGAACATCCGCCCGGCCGGGGAGCGCAGGAAGGCGGAGCCGCCGGTATGGCCGGGGGTGTGCCAGGAATATTCCGCCTCGTCCGCGAATTTGGTCAGCGCGCCGAACATCGGCGGCAAAAGCTGCTGGCGGTAGCGCCGCACGGCGGCCAGGATGCGGCCGGAGATGAATTCCATGGAATCCTCCAGCAGCCAGATGAAGCCATCCGCCTCGCTCATCACCCCGGCGGGCATATGGGCGGCGTCGTTGCGCTCGGCCAGCAGAAACACCGGCACCTTGGCATTGCGGGCGCGGACGGCTTTCAGCAGCGCCTTGGCATGGGTGTGGCCGGGATCCTGGTGCAGGTCCCAGTCCAGGATGATGGCTTGCAGATGCGGGCCGGACTCGATCTCGTCCCGCGCATCGGCGGCGCTGAGGGAGGTGATGGTGGCGACCTCATGGGTCTTCAGGTCGGCCAGCAGGGCGCGGGCGGCGCGGCCAAGGGCCGTCTGCTCGTGCAGCTTGTCACAGACCAGCAGCACGCTGAGCCCGAGGGTTTGGGATTTTTGGTCTTGTCCGGCCATGGGCCCCCCAATCTGAGTTGGCCATGATTAGGATGGCGTCCGGGCCGTTCTGTCCACCCCTCTTTTTTGCACGGCGGGGATGGAAACCAGCACGCCAGGCGGGGCGGTTGGGATTTCCAAGCGGCACGGCAAGGCGGTGAACCGGCCCTGGCAGCACGGGCCGAAGCGGAACTTGCGCGCAAAACAAAAAACCGCGCCGGGGGGTGGAAAACCCCGGCGCGGCGCTTGACCCGAATATCCCCCGTGAGGGTTAGGGGAACTTCTTCCGGGTATAGAGATAGGCGATGTAGCAGAGCCCCAGATAGACGAAGGGGATGAAGACGATCAGGCTTTCCAGATCGGCCGGCATCAGATCTCTCCTTTCCCGCTGTCATGCTGGGCGTCGAACAGCACCGCGCCCGCCCCGGCGATCAGCACGATCATCACCGTGCCCACCATCCAGGCGAAGTACCAGGGGCCGTAATCCCCGGCCACCACGGCCAGCAGCAGCGCCAGAGCCAGCACCACGGCCAGGCCAAAGAAGGTGAAAAACTTACCCATTGTCTTGCTCCTTAATAGCTGTGCTCGTCATGGGCCACGTGCTCGGCCTTCACCTTGCCGCGCATCACGTAGAAGCACCAAGAGGTGTAGCAGATGATGATCGGGGTGAAGACCAGGGCGAAGAACAGCATCCAGCCGAGATTATAGGCGCTGCCTGTGGCGTTCCACACCGTGAGGCTCTGGCTCGGGCTGGTGGAGGAGGGCATCAGGAACGGGAACATGCTGGCCCCGGTCGTGAAGATCGCGCCGATCCAGCCGATTGCCCCGCACCACCAGGCGATTACCGGCTGGCGCGCGGTGTTCATCAGCGCCGCACCCAGCATGCCGAGCACGCCCAGCAGCGGCAGCACCCACAGGATGGGATAGGCCGCGTAGTTGTGCATCCAGGCGCCCACTTCGCGGGTTACGTACTGGCCGCTCAGCGGGGTTGCGGCCCCGTTCGGGTCCACCACGCCGGTGAAGGCGTAGCCGCTGATATGCGCCACCCAGAAGCCGCCGATGACGAACAGCACCACACCCGCGATGCCGCCGCCAATGGCCGCCTTGCGGGCCCGGCCATAGATCGGCTCCTCGCCACGCAGCATCAGCATGGTGCCGCCCTGCTGGATGGAGAGGGCGAGAGACAGCACGCCGCACAGAATGGCGAAGGGGTTGAGCAGATACCAGATGAAGCTCTCATCCTGGTAATACTGCCCGTCCCAGCCATAATGGAAGCCGACACCCTGCATCACGTTGCCAAAGGCGGCACCGTAGACGATCATCGGCAGCGCGCCGGAGATCAGGAAGGCCCAATCCCAGGTGCCGCGCCATTTCTGGGTGTCCACCTTCGAGCGGTATTCGAAGGCCACGGGGCGCATGATCATGCTGAACAGCAGCAGGATCATCACCACGTAGAACACCGAGAACGAGGTGGCATAAAGCGTGGGGAAGGCGGCGAAGATGGCGCCGCCGCCCAGGATGAACCAGACCTGGTTGCCATCCCAATGCGGGCCGATGATGTTGAGCGCCGTGCGGCGCTCCACATCTGTCTTGCCGACGAAGCGCAGCAAGGTGCCGACACCCATGTCCATGCCGACCATCACGGCGAGGCCGGAGAGCAGAACCCCCAGCAGCACCGCCCAGATTACTTTCAGAACAACATAGAGTTCCATGTCACAGGGCTCCTTTCACTCGGCCGGGGCGGCGAACATCGGCGCCGGGGCAGCCTCGGGCACGGCCGCATGGTGCGGCTGCGGGCCCAGGCGGGCGAACTTGAACATCAGATACAGCTCGGCGGCGATGAAGGCGCTGTAGAGCAGCGCGAAACCGATGAGCGAGAACACCATGTACCCGACACCGTGGCTGGACGCGGCCTGGAAGGTCGGCAGATAGCCATAGACCGACCAGGGCTGGCGCCCGGCCTCGGCCGTGATCCAGCCGAACTCGCAGGCCAGAACCGGCAGCGGGATGGACCAGACAGCCAGTTTCAGCAGCAGCGGGTTGCGCTCCAGCCGGTTGGTGAGGCTGAAATAGGCCGCGAAGGCGAACAGCGCCACGAAGTAGAAGCCCAGCGCCATCATGATGCGGAAAGACCAGAAGGTGACGAACACGTTGGGAATGGTGTCCTTCTCCGCCTGGGCCACCACCGCGCCCTGGTTGGCCGGGGTGACCAGGTTCAGATCCTGGTTGGGCGCGTAGCGCTGCGCCAGGAAGCCATAGCCCATGTCAGCCTCGTTGGCCTTGAAGGTGGCCAGGGCGGCGGCGTCATGGTCCTTGCCGTAGGCCTGCAAGGCGTTCAGCGCCGTGATGCCCTTTTCGATCCGCGGGCCAGCCTGCTGCTCAAGCGAGATCAGGCCGGGGATATTGGTATCGAAGGAATGCGCGACCAGCGGGGCCAGCACATAGGGAATGCCGATTTCGGCACGGTTTGCCTGGGCGTCCTGATCCGGCAGGGCAAAGAGCAGCCAGGGTGCGGCGGCAGCCGAACCGCCGGCCGCGCTATCCTGCCACAACCCTTCGATGGCCGCGATCTTGGTGGGCTGCACCAGATAATCCAGCCGCCCCAGCGCATCGCCCAGCGTGACCACGGCCAGCGAGGAGATGACACCAAACAGCGCCGCCATGCGGAAGGAGCGCGCGGCGAAATCACGATGCTGCTTGCGCAGGATGTAGAAGGCGGAAATGCCCATCACGAACAGCGCGCCGGTAACGAAGCCCGCGATCGAGGTATGGACGAATTTCGCCTGCGCATCCTCGCTGAACACCAGGTTCAGGAAGGAGTTGAACTCCATGCGCATCGTGTCCGGGTTGAAGCTGGCACCTTGCGGGTTCTGCATGAAGCCGTTGGCCACCAGAATCCACAAGGCCGAGAGGTTGGAGCCCAAGGCGGTGAGGAAGGTCACCGCCAGATGGCCCGGCTTGGAAAGCCTGTCCCAGCCGAAGAACATCAGGCCGATGAAGGTGGATTCCATGAAGAAGGCCATCAGCCCCTCAATGGCCAGCGGGGTGCCGAACACGTCGCCCACGAAATGCGAGTACATGGACCAGTTGGTGCCGAACTCGAATTCCATGGTCAGGCCCGTGGCCACGCCGATGGCGAAATTGATGGCAAAGAGCTTGCCCCAGAACTGGGTCATGTCTTTGTAGATCTGCTTGCCGGTGATGACGTAGACCGTCTCCATAGCGGCAAGCAGGAAGGTCATGCCGAGCGTCAGCGGCACGAATATAAAGTGGTAGAGGGCCGTCAACGCGAACTGCAAACGCGATAGATCGACGACACTCGGATCGATTAACGGCATGACCGCTCTCTCCAGTTAGTGGAAAATCTTTGTTACCAAGCGGAGTGGGTATAAGCGGTGCGGGCCGGCGGCGGCTTGATCTCTATCAAATTCCGGGGCCGCGAGGCCTGCAAAGCCACCGGCAAAGCTCATTTCTGTATCCTGTTGCCTGCATGGCACAATGCGCCCGGTTAGGTTCAGCGCACCCGTGCCGCCTTGCCGCCTTGCAGGGCATAAACCTCGTCCATCAGCTTCAGCCCGGCGGGGCGGTGGGTGATGTAGAGCACGGTGCGCCCGGAAAGGGCGGGCTTGAGATCGGCCAGGAAGGCGCGTTCGGTCTCCACGTCCAGCCCTTCGGTCGGCTCGTCCAGGATCAGCCAGGGGGCGGGTTTCAGCATCGCCCGGGCCAGGGCCACGCGCCGCGCCTGCCCGCCGGAGAGTTTGGCCCCGCCTTCGCCCACCAGGCTATCCAGCCCGCGCGGCAGGCCGCGCACGAAACCGGCGAGCTGCGCCACCTCCAGCGCGTGCCAGAGCGCCGCCTCATCCGCCCGGCCATTGGCGAGCAGCAGATTATCCCGGATGGTGGTGTGGAAGAGATGGCTGCGCTGGGAGATGATGGTGATGTGCTTGGCCATGTCCGCGCTGCCATAGGCGCGCAGATCCTGCCCGCCAAAGCGCGCTGTCCCGTCCTGGAACTCATGAAAGCGCAGCAGCAAATTGATCAGCGTGGTCTTGCCAGCGCCCGAGGCGCCGACGATGCCGATATGCTGGCCCTCGCCCACAATGAGGTTGAAGCCGTCCAGCACGGCCGGGGCATCCGGCGCGTAGCGCAGCGTGATGTTCTGCAGGTCAAGCCCGTAGCCAAGCGGTGCCGGGGCGGGTGTTGCGGGGGCGGGCACTGGTGGGGGCTGGTCCGCCAGGGCGAAGATCCGCCGCGCGGCGGCCTTGATCTGCCCGAGATATTGCAAGGCGGCGGGCAGAGGGGCCGTCGCCTCGAACGCCGCCATGGCGCCCAGCACCAGCATCGGCACTTGTGCGGCGGAAATGCCCCCGGCCTCGAAACGCCTGGCCCCGGCCACCAGCACCGCCAGCAATGTGGCATTGGCGGCCAGGCCCGAAAGCGCGAAGCCCAGCCCGGACACCCGGCCCATCGCCCCTTGCGCGGCGGCCAGCTCATCATTCAGCGCCGCCGCGCGGGCCTGCATGGCCGGGGCGGCGCCGAACACCAGCAGCTCCCCCATGCCTTGCAGCGCCTCGACATATTCGGTGCGTAAAGAAGCCGTCAGCCGGTTGATCTCCGCCCCCGGCTTCGCCCCCTGGCGGCTGGTGAGCACCGGGGCCAGCATGCCGTTCAGGCACAGCCCCAGAATCAGCGCCAGCGCGGCGGGCCAGGAGAAGAAAGCGAAGAACGCCGCCATGACCAGCCCGGCGGTAATGGCGGTGAGCACCGGCACGAAGACGCGCAGATAGAACAGATTCAGCGTGTCGATATCGGTGACAATGCGGTTCAGCAGGTCCGCTGTTCGCTGGGTTTGCAGCACCGCCGGGGCCAGCGGCTCCAGCCGCGTGTAGAACCACACCCGCAAATCCGCCAGCAGCCGGAACGTGGCCTCATGCGTCACCAGCCGCTCCGCATAGCGCGAGGCCACGCGCAGCGTGGCGAAAAACCGGACCATCGCCGAGGGGGTGAAGAAATTAAAGACATTCTGCGCCGCATAGCCCGCCAGCCCCGCCGCCGCCGTGGCGGCCAGGAACCAGCCGGAAAGAGCCAGCAGCCCGAAATTGGCCAGCAGCGTCACGCTCGCCAGCCCCAGCCCCGCCAGCATCCACGACCACCGGGGCGACAGCAGGCGGATCAGGCGCCAGATGTCAGACATTCGCGGCCTCCTTCTGCGTGGCCACCATCTCCCGGTACGGGCCGGGCTGCGCCATCAGGCTTTCATGGGTGCCGGATTGCACGAGCCGCCCATCCTCCAGCACCAGAATTTGATCCGCGCATTCCGCCACCGCCAGCCGGTGCGCGATGATGATGGCGGTGCTGCCTTCGGGCAGTGTGGTCATGGCATCGAGAATGCCGGCGGCGGTGGCGCTGTCCAGATGCGCGGTGGCCTCATCCAGGATCAGCAATTTCGCGTTGCGCGCATAGGCGCGGGCCAGGGCGATGCGCTGGATCTCCCCGCCGGAGAGTTTTGAGCCGCCTTCGCCGACATCGGCATTGAATTTCCCTGGCAAAGCCTTGATAAAATTATAGGCATGCGCCCGCGCGGCGGCGCCGCGCAGGGTGGTGAAATCCGCCTCGGGCAAACCAAGGGAAAGATTCTCCTCGATGCTGCCATGGAACAGGCGGGGATTTTGCGGCACCCAGGCCAAGGCCCGCCACCAGCTCTCCGGCGCAATCTCCGCCAGGCTCTGCCCATTCACCAGAATCCGCCCGGTGGTGGGCTGCAAAAACCCCAGCAGCAGGCGCGAGAGCGTGGTTTTGCCGGCGCCCGACGCACCGACGATGACGGTGGCTTTCCCCGCCGGGAATTGCGCGGTGAAACCTTCCAGCACCTTCCGCCCGGCATAGGAAAAGCCGAGATTTTCACAAGCGAGTTCGATGGTCTCGGCTTGTGCCAGCGGCGTTGCGCCGCGCGGCGGCACGGGGGCGTCCAATATCGCGAAAATCTGCTTGGCGCTGGCAATGGCGCTCATCCGCGCATGGTAATGCACGGAAAGCCCGCGCAGCGGCACGAAATATTCAGGCGCCAGCAGCAGCACCAGAAAGGCCGGGTAGAAGGCGAAATGCCCGTGGATCAGCCGCGCGCCAAACAAAACCGCCACCAGCGCGATGGCGAGCGAGGCAAAAAACTCCAGCACCGCGCTGGTGAGAAAGGCGATGCGCAGCCCTTCCATGGTGGTGCGCCGGTAATCATCCGAGATGCGGGCGATGATGCCGATCTCATCGCGCGCCCGGCCGAACAGCTTCAGCGTGGTGAGCCCTTGCAGCACATCCAGGAAATGCGTGCCCAGCGCCAGCAGCTTTTCCCATTGCCGCTGGTTGATCGCCTCCGCCCGGTAGCCGACGAAGACCATGAACAGCGGGATCAGCGGCCCGGCGACGAGCAGGACGATCCCGCTGATCCAGTCCAACGGAAACACCAGCGCCAGGATGGCCAGCGGCACCGCCACGCAGAGATACATCTGCGGCAGATAGCGGGAGAAATACGGCTCCAGCGCCTCCACACCGTCCAGCATCGTGGCGGCGGCCTCGGCACTCGCGGCCTCCCCGGCGGGGCCGCGGGCGAAGAGTTTGTCCAGCATGGTGGCGCGCAAGCCGGTTTTAATGGCCAGGCACGCCCGGCTGGCCAGCACCTCCGCGCCATAGGTCAGCCCCGCGCGGATGAGGAACAGAACGGCCAGGCCAAGGAGCCAGGGCATGAGCGGCGCCAGCGCGATGTGGCGGAAGGAGATGGCATTCACCAGCCTGGCCAGCAGCACGGACTGGAAGATGATCACCCAGGCCGAGAAGAGCCCCAGCCCGATACTGCCATATAGCGCGCCCCTGGCGCGGCGCCCTTCGCGCATCAAACGCGGGTCTATCCGTTCACTCATGCCGGGCAGGTAACCCGCGCGCGCCGGGGCTGCCAAGATTTATGTCAAATCCAGGCGGAGAAATAAGGTCGCCACGCGATTTTACCGCAATCTAAGCCCCCGGCGGCGGGACCTGCATCATCCATTCCCGGGCGATGTCGATCCGTCTGGCCACCCATACATCCGGCAGGCTGTTCACGAAATCCAGGATCCTGCGCAAAGCGCCGATCCGCCCCGGGCGGCCGATGATGCGGCAATGCAGGCCGATGGAGAGCATTTTCGGGCAGGTCCCGCCCTCCAGCCGCAACGCGTCGATCGCGTCCTTCACGTAATTGACGAAATGCGCGCCGGTGTTGAAGCCTTGCACGGCGGCGAAGCGCATGTCGTTGGTGTCCAGCGTATAAGGCAGGATGAGCTGCGGCTTGCCCCAGGTGGTGTCGTAATAAGGCAGGTCATCCGCGTAGGAATCCGAATCATACACAAACCCGCCATCCTCCACCACCAGCCTTGCGGTGTTGGGGCTGGTGCGCCCGGTGTACCAGCCCAGCGGGCGGTGGCCGGTGAGGGAGGAGATGATTTCGATGGCGCGCTGCATATGCTCGCGCTCCACATGTTCCGGCACATATTGGTAATTGATCCAGCGATAGCCGTGGCTGGCGATCTCCCAGCCGGAAACCAGCATCGCCTCCACCGCCGCCGGGTTGCGCTGCATCGCCATCGCCACGCCGTAAACGGTCAGCGGCAGGCCGTGCTCCTCGAACAGCTTCCTGATCCGCCAGAACCCCGCCCGGCTGCCGTAATCATAGAGGCTTTCCATGGAATGGTGGCGCATGCCGGAAATTTGCGGCGCGTTGACGATCTCGGAGAGGAAGGTTTCCGCCCCGTCATCGCCGTGCAGCACGGAATTCTCCGCCCCTTCCTCGTAATTCAGCACGAAGCTGATCGCCAGCTTCGCGCCGCCAGGCCAGGAGACGGCGGGTGGATGGCCCGCGTAACCGGCCAGGTCGCGCGGGAAGGCGGGGGTGTTAGCCGCCTCGATAGGTGGAATAGCCATAGGCACTCAGGATCAAAGGAACATGGTAATGAAGCTCCGGCTCGTGCACCAGGATGCGCACCGGGATGATATCGTAAAACTCCGCCGCGCGGCGGTAGGCGGCGGCGTGGAAGCGCAGCTCATAGGCGCCAGCCTCCAGCGTTTCCGCCAGCATGGCGCGCCCGCCTTCATCCAGCGTGGCGGTGAAATGCCTGTTGCCGGGGGCATGCACCTCCACCTGCATCCCGGCGGCGCCGGTGCCCTTCACAATGTCCAGAACATGGGTGGTGAGGCCCTTCATGGGTTCATATCCTGCAAGCGAAGCCAGGTGATGCTGCCGATCTCGCGCAGCGCCTGGGCTTTTTCCACGTCGGCGTCATTTTCCAGCCGTTTGGCGAAGATGTCCAGAATTGCCGCCTTGCCCGGCTGCAGCCGCACGCAGACGATGAAGGGAAAGCCGAATTTTTCCCGGTAGGCGGCGTTCAGCGCGGTGAAGCGGGCAAATTCCTCCGGGCTCAGCGCGTGCAGCCCGGCCCCTTGCTGCTCGGCCTGGGCGGCTTCGCTCAACCTCACCCCGTGCGCGCCAAGCTCGGGATGGGCGCGGATCAGCCCGAGCTGTTCGGCCTCGGTGGCATCCTCCACCACTTGCATCAGCGCGGCGTGCAGGGCGCCCTTGTCGGGGAAAGGTGCCGCGGCAAACGCGCGCGCCACCACCCAGGGCGAGTGTTCGAAGAGTCCGAGAAAGGGTTCTGCCTCAGCGATCAAGCAAAGCGCTCCGGTATATTGGCGAATGCCAGTCCCGCTTGCATACTGGCCCTGATGGGACAGCCGCGCAACCTTGGGGCAAAGAGATGAACCTGACCGATCTGATCGACGCCCATGACGCCACGCGGGAAGAGTTTTTGGCCCGGCTGGTGCGCCAGCCCTCCGATAATCCCCCCGGCGATTGCGACCCCCATGCGGCACTGACCGCCGAATTGCTGGAAGGGCTGGGGTTCCACGTGGAACGGCACAAAGTGCCGGAGGCGCTGGTGCGGGCGCATGGCATGGTGAGCTGCACCAATCTCATCATCCGGCACGGCTTCGGCCCCGGCCCCACCATCGCGCTCAACGCCCATGGCGATGTGGTGCCCCCCGGCGAGGGCTGGAGCGCCGACCCCTACGGCGCCGAGATCCGCGCGGGCTGGATGGTGGGGCGCGGCGTGGCGGTTTCCAAATCCGATATCTGCACCTACGCCTTCGCGCTGAAGGCGTTGAAGGAAAGTGGCCTGCCCCTGCGCGGCAACGTGGAGCTGCACATTACCTATGACGAGGAAACCGGCGGCGAGATCGGCCCCGCCTGGCTGCTGGCGGAGGGTTTGAGCAAGCCGGATTGCGCCATCGCCGCCGGGTTCTCCTATAACGTGGTCACCGCGCATAATGGCTGCCTGCATCTGGAGGTGAGCGTGCTGGGCCGCTCCGCCCATGCCGCCAAGCCGGAAACCGGGATCGACGCGCTGGAAGCCGCCACGCAGGTGCTGAACGCATCGTATAAGGAGAGGGCGCGGCTGCGGGGGCAGGTTTCCGCCACGCCCGGCATCGGCGCGCCGGGGCTTACCGTGGGGCTGATCTCCGGCGGCATCAACACCAATGTGGTGCCCGACAAAGTGACACTGCGCCTGGACCGGCGCATCACCCCGGATGAAAACCCCGCCGAGGCGGAAGCGAGCCTGAGGGCGCTGATCGAAGGGGCGGCAAGCGCCGTGCAAGGGGCCAGGGTGGAGATCAGGCGCATCCTGCTCGCCTTGCCGCTTACCCCGCTGGCGGGTTCCGGGAGGCTGGCCGAAGCGCTCACCCGCCGCGCCACGGAGGTTTTTGGCGAGACAATCGGCACCACCGGCGTGCCGCTTTATACCGATGCCCGGCATTACGCGGCGGCCGGCGTGCCCATCGTGCTCTACGGCGCCGGGCCGCGCAGCATAGAGGAGGCCAACGCCCACCGCGCGGATGAGCGTTTGCCCCTGGCGGATTTGCACCGCGCGACAAAGGTGGTGGCGCTGGCGCTGGCGGATTTGCTGGGAGAAGGGTGAGGTTGGAGTGTGGTGACGGCTTGCGAGCCCAACCCGTCATTAGAGGTTTATTATACTGCCGTCTGAAGCGGACATCACGCTGGCCGCACTCAGGTTTGCGGGGGGTCAAGAAAAACATAGAGGGCGGCGATCTTGCCGTCACGGATGATGGTCAGGTCGATCCCGGTATAATGCGGCGCCATGCCGCGCGGACCCGAACCCCATGCCAGGCGCCCGGCATTATGCAGCGCCTGCGGCGCACCGTGCGGGGCGTAGACGAAGTGAGGATGCGTTGCGCGCAACTCGCCGGCGAATTGGTCCAGGGCGTCCTTTCCGGTGAAGATGCCGGCCGGTGCATATAAGACGCAGTCATCAGTGTAGAGTTCCCCGATGGCGGCGCGGCGGCGGCGCGCATCGCCCTCGCCAAAGACCTCCTGCAGATTGCGGGTCAGCAGCTCATGAATCCTGTAGGACATCATACGTCTCCGTGTGAATGGGCGGAAGGCCACGCTGTCCGGCAGCGTGGCCAAAATTGGTTCAGATCTGCTTCATGCCGCCATCGACGAACAGCTCGGCACCATTGATGAAGCTCGCCGCATCGGAGGCGAGAAACAGCACTGCCCGGGCAACGTCTTCCGGCTTGCCGATGCGTCCAGATGGAATATTGGCCAGCACACCACCCTTTACCGACTTAGCTTGCGCGCCACCGCCGAATAATTCGTCCAACCCGGCAGTTTCGATCACACCAGGGCTCACCACATTCACCCGGATACGGCGCTCCTTCAGATCGATGATCCAATTGCGGGCAAAATTGCGCACGGCCGCTTTGGTTGCGCTATAAACGCTGAAAGCTGCCATGCCGGAGGAGCCGGTCACAGAGCCGGTGAGCACCACCGCGCCGCCATCGCGCAGCAATGGCAGGGCTTTTTGCACAGTGAACAGCACACCTTTCACATTGGTCGCGAAAATTTCCTCGTAATGCGCCTCGCTGATGGCGCCGAGCGGCGCAAAATTGCCGCCGCCGGCATTGGCGAACACCACATCGATCTGCGCGTGTTGCTGCTGCACGGCATCATAGAGCCGGTCGATATCCGCGAGCTTGGACATATCACCCTGCACGGCGGTTACCTTGCCGCCAATCTCCTTCACCGTTTTGTCCAGCGCCTCTTGCCGGCGACCAGTGATGAAGACCGAAGCCCCCTGCGCCGCAAACGCCTTGGCGGCAGCCAGGCCAATGCCGCTCGTGCCACCGGTGATGACCACAACCTTGGTTTCGAATTCGCTCATAATCTCTCTCTCCTATGCTGGCGAAACTGCCTCGCCCGATGTCGAAGGGATAAATTCAGGACGTTGACGCCGATAGACACGTATTTTATCACTTTGCGTTCTATAAATAGGACGATAAGGCGAGATGGATCTCAACGATTACGCGTTTTTCGCTGAGGTGGTTAAACATGGCGGCTTCGCCCCGGCCGGGCGGGCGCTGCGGATACCCAAATCCAAGCTCAGCCGGCGCATCGCCGGGCTGGAGACACGGCTGGGGGTGAGATTGATCGAGCGTTCGTCGCGGCGCTTCCGGGTCACTGATCTTGGCCAGAGCCTTTACACCCGTTGCCGGGCGATGTTGGAGGAGGCCGAGCAGGCCGAGGCGCTTGCGGCGCAGGCCCATAGCGAGCCGCAAGGGCATGTGCGTTTCAGTTGCCCGCGCGGGCTGGTGGAGATGCTCTCCCCAACCTTGCCGCTCCTGCTGAAACGTTATCCGAAAGTGAAACTGCAGTTGATCGCCACAGACCGGCAAGTCGATCTGATATCAGAGCGGATCGATGTTGCGCTGCGTGTGAGGGTTGAACTGACGACGGACGCCTCTCTTACCATGCGGACGCTCGGCCATTCTCGCCGCATACTGGTCGCCAGCCCGGGGCTGGCCAATAATTCCTGTCTGGGCGCGATTACCTTGCTGGCAGAGCTACCCACCCTCGCCTCGGCCGACGAGGCAGGAGAGATTTCGTGGGAGCTTTCAGGGCCGGCCGGAGAGCGCTTCACTTTCCGCCACGAGCCGCGGCTGACCTGCGGAGATTTTGCGGCACTGCGCGATGCGGCGGCCGCCGGGCTGGGGGTGGCCCTATTGCCCGACCATACTTGCCGCGAAGATCTCAAGACCGGCCGGCTTGTCCGCGTGTTTCCGGGCTGGGGCGGGCAAAACGGTATTGTGCATATCGTGTTTACGACCCGGCGCGGCCTTCCCCCCGCTGTTCGGGCCGTCATCGATTATCTCGCATCCGAATTCAGCTCTATTTCGTTGAGCGAATGACAAACACACATATTGATGTGGCATTTGTCAGGGGCTGGATGGTTTTCTTGCCATGTCCCCTTTGGTCAGTGGCCAGCAAGAATAACCGCAGACCAATGTCCGCTATGGCGCAGTTTCATGTGAAAGAGGACAATCTGCTTTCCCCACCAAACAACATGCCGCTCAAAACGCGTGCCCGCACCCTTCCAAAAACCCCAGCATCACCGCCGCCGCCGCGTCCACATCGGCCACGCTCACATGCTCCGCCGGGTTGTGGCTCACCCCCGCCCGGCAGCGGATGAACAGCATGGCCACAGGGCAGAGGGCGGCCATGCTCATCGCATCATGCCCCGCGCCGGAGGCGAGGCGCAGCGGCCGGATGCCCTGGCCAGCGATGGCCTCCGCCAGCAACGCCTGGGCGGTTTCATCGCACAGGCAAGGGGCGAGCTGTTGCACAACCGCAACCTCATGCCCAACGCCCCGGCGCGCGCAGATGGCACCCAGCCCGGCGCGAAATTCCTGCTCCGCCGCATCCCGCGCCTTTGCCAAAGGCGCACGCAGATCAACCGAAAAACCGCACATGCCGGGAATGACATTGCCCACCCCCGGCCGCGCGCTGATGGCGCCCACGGTGCCGACAATTCCGGCCTGTGCGGCGATCCGTTCCACCAGCAGAATCGCCTCGGCCGCCGCCGCCAGCGCATCCTTGCGCAAATGCATCGGCGTGGTGCCGGCATGGTTGGCCATGCCGGTGAGTGTCACGGCAAGCCGCGTCTGCGCCGCGATGCCGGTGACGATGCCGACCGGCAGATTTTCCGCCTCCAGCACCGGGCCTTGCTCGATATGCGGCTCAAAGTACAAAACCGCATCCTCCCGGCGGATTGTCTCGCGCAGCGCCTGCGGGTCCAGCCCGAAATCGCGCATCGCCTGGCCCATGGTCATGCCATCCTCATCGGTCAGCCCGGCGGGGTCCTCCTTCAGTGTGCCGGCGCAAAACCGGCTGCCGGTCATCGAGGCATGAAAGCGCGAGCCTTCCTCATCCCCGAAGGCCAGAACCTCGATGGCGAAGGGCAGGCGCCTGTTTTGCCGCGCCAGCTCCTCCACCACGCCCAGCCCCAGCATCACGCCCAGCGCGCCGTCATAGGCGCCGCCGTCGCGCACGCTGTCGATATGCGAGCCGATGAGCAGGGTTTTGCCGGGCTGTGTGCCCTCATACCGGCCGGTCAGCGTGCCCGCCGCGTCCAGCCGCACCGCCATGCCGGCGGCGCGCATCCAGCCGGTGAGCGTATCCAGCGCCGCCCGGTGGGCCGGGGTGAGAAAGCGCCGGGTGAGGGCGTCCGGCGCTTCGCTATAGGGCGGACGTTTGAACAGGCCGCAGCGGGAGACGGCAATTTCACCGAGGCTGGGAGAGAGGGCGGCGGGCATGGCCAAAACCTACAAGGAGAAACCAATTGCCCGCAATGCGGGGGCGGCTGGCAGCGGGGCCCGGACGTTGGATAACGCGAGCTTGCCGGAAGAAGAACCCGCTAAGCCAGCCTGCAAAAATTCTTGAAACTCAAGCGGCCTTGTCCTCGCCCCAGCAATAGAGCTTGCTGGTTTTGCCGATGCCGGGGTTAAAGCAATTGCACGGGTCCAGCGCCCGGTAATGCGCGGCCAGGGCCGGTTTGGCGTGATAGAGATGCCCGACATTATGCTCCGCCGGATATTCGGCGCCGCGCTGATCCAGCAACGCCCACATCTTGTGCTCGATATCGATGGGATCATGCCCCTTGGCCACCACGTAATCCTGGTGGAACACATGGCAGAAGAAATGCCCGTAATAGAGCTTGTGCAGGATCGGTTTTTCGATCTCCTCCGGCAGATGCTCCACCCAGCTCCGATCGTCACGGCGCAGCGCGATGTCCAGCGCCACAATGTCCGACACGTCCTTCTGGTGCATGGTGCGGTAGCGCACCGCCGCCCCGGCCACGGCGAAACGTTGCAGAAAGGCTTTTGATCCTTCCTCCGGCGTGCATTCAAAAAATGCCCCATCCGCCGAGGGAAGCAGCCCGCCCAGATAGGCGCGCGCCTCCGCAATGCCATCCCCGGACATTTTCAGCAGAAGATGATGTTCGTATTTGTCCCGGTACTCCAGCATCCGCTTGGGCAGATGCTGCGGGAAGAGATGGCTGGCCGCCTGCATCAGCTTGTCGCTGAGATTTTGCGGCAGAAAGCCGAACCGGCTGGCGATGCCGTCAAACTTCGCCTTCAGCGCGAAAAGCTGCGGCAGCCGGTCGGTGCCCAGCTTCTCGATGGCGATGAATGTATCCTTGCCGTAAACCTCCGCGATATTGAACGCATCGCGGTGGATATATTCCCCCGCCACCGGCAGGGATTTGAAATCCCCCAGAATATGGCGGCGGATTTGCGTCAGCTCATCGGGTTTGTTGGTGCCGATGTAAAACACCGCCGTATGTGCATCGCTGGCAAAGGTGTCCAGCCGCACGGCGAACATCATCACCTTGCCCGCACTGCCGGCGGCTTCGTAAAGCCGCCTCGGGTCGGCATTGAAGCGTGCGGGAGTCGGCGCGTCGATCTCGCGCACATGCGTGGCGTAATCGGGGTCCGAGGCGGCGCGCCCCGCCGGATGCTCGATATCGGCGGGCGCCAATAGGCCCGCTTCCAGCTTCGCCAGCATCGCCTCCGGGTCGTTGCCGAGCTGCACGCCGAGATGGTTCACCAGCTCAACCGCGCCCGCCTCATTCACCCGCGCATAGAGGGTGAGCTGCGTGAAGGCCGGGCCGCGATGGATGAGCGCGCCGCCGGAATTATTGGCGATGCCGCCGAACACCGAGGAGCCGAGGCAGGAAGAGCCGATAACCGAATGCGGCTCGCGCTTCAGCGGCCGCAGCGCCTGCTCAAGCTGGAACAGCGTGGCGCCGGGCAGGCAGATCACCTGGCGTCCATCCTCGATCAGATGGATCTTCGCCATCCGCAGCGTGCTGATGATGACGATGGGCCGGTCATAATCGGCACCGTCGGGGGTGGAGCCGCCGGTGAGGCCGGTATTGGCCGCTTGCAGGATGACGATCACCCCGGCCTCATGGCAGGCGTTCAGCACCCGCCATTGTTCCACCAGGCTCCCCGGCCGCACCACGGCGAGAACAGGACCATTCCCAAACCGGAACCCCTTGCGGAAGCGGGCTGTCTCACGGTCTCCGGTGAGCACATGGCCGTGGCCCACGATGCCGCGCAATGTTCCGGTGAGGTCGGTCATGGTCCTGATATCCTTGCTGGCGGTTTACCCTGGGATCACCCAAGGGATCAGATATTGTTCCACCACCACCAGAATACCAAGCAACAGGGTGAGAAACACCGAATGTTTGAACACCCTGGCGAACACCTTGCCCTCCTGTCCGGTCATGCCGGTGACGGAACAGCCGGTGGCGATGTTCTGCGGCGAAATGATCTTGCCCAGCACGCCGCCGGAGGAATTGGTGGCGGCGATCAGCACCGGGTTGAGCCCGAGCTGCTTGGCGGCCACCACCTGCAGATTGCCGAATAGCGCATTGCCGGACGTGTCGGAGCCCGAGAGCAGCACCGCCACCCAGCCCAGGAAAGGCGAGAGCAGGATGAAGGCATGCCCGGTGGCGGCCACCCCGGCGCCCAGCGTGTAGGCGAGGCCGGAATAATTCATCACATAAGCCAGCGCGATGATCGACATGACGGTGATGACCGCCACCCAGATCTGCTTCAGCGTCTGGCCCACGCAGCCCAGCATGGCCTTCGGCGAGAGCCCGCCGATGAGCGCGCTGATGAAAGCCGCCAGCAGAATGGCCGTGCCGGTGCCCAGCGGCTGGAACGCATACACCGCCGCATAGGGTTTGCCGTTATAAAGGGTGATGGAGATCGCCTTATCCAGCCAGGGCCAATGAATGGCCTGCGCGCCGATGGCCGCGATCTTCATGTCCGTCCAGACAATCACGATCACCGAGACGATGACCCAGGGCAGCCAGCCGGACCACGGGTTGCGGTGGGATTTTGCCTGCTCGCCATGCAGAACATCGTCCTTGATGGCGAATTCGGCATCCGGGCGGGGCTTCCAGATTTGCAGGAACAGCAGCGTGACGATCAGCGAGCCGAGGGAGGAGAGCACGTCCGTCAGCGAATAATCGAGCAGGTTGGAGGCGATGAACTGCATCGCCGCGAAGCTCGCACCCGCCACCAGCAGCAAGGGCCAGAGCGCCTTCAGCGAACGGAACCCGCCATAAATGGTCATCACATAGAAAGGCAGGAACAGCGCGATGACGGGAAGCTGCCGGCCGATCATCGCACCCAGCAGCGGCGCGTGCAGGCCGGTGACAGCCCCCAGCACCGTCACCGGCACGCCCAGCGCGCCGAAGGCCACGGGGGCGGTGTTGAAGATCAGCACGAACACCAGCGCCTCCAGCGCCGGAAACCCCACCAGCATCAGCAGCGAGGAGGTGATGGCCACCGGCGTGCCAAACCCGGCCACACCCTCCAGCAAGGCCCCGAAGCAGAACCCCACCACCACCAGCACCACCCGCCGGTCATTCGGCAGATGGGTGATGACCCAGGAGCGGAACGCATCGAAATGCCCGGAGCGCACCGCGATATTATAAAGCAGCAGGGCGTTGAGCACGATCCACATCACCGGCCAGGCGGCGAACACCGCCCCCTCGCCAGCGGCGGCCAGCGCCAGCTTTGCCGGCAGCGCCCAGAGGCCAACAGATATGACCAATGCCGAGGCCAGCCCCGTCAACGCGGCTTGCCAGGCCGGGCGGCGCAGCACGCCGAGCATGACAAGGACGATGGCGACGGGGATCGCCGCCACGAGAAAAGACAAAAACAAATTACCGCCAATGGGCGTGACGAGCTGTGCGAACATTTTCGCTCCCTGCTATTTCGGATGTTACTTCCTGGACAGTGGCGCGGTTATCATACAGCTTGTATATTTGGCAATAAATTTTTACCAATAAATAGGCCGGTCAGGTGATTCCCGTCCACGGGGCTTTTCCTGTATGCTGCCGGCCCAGCAAAACCAGGGAACTCCATGTCCACCAAAGTCCGGCCCGTGCCGCTTGCCGACATCATCGCAGAACGCATCCAGACCATGATTCTGGAGGGCGCGCTCAGGCCCGGCGAGAAGCTGCTGGGTGAACGGGAATTGGCGGAGCGGCTGGGCGTATCACGCCCGTCCTTGCACCAGGCCCTGGCCCAGCTTGAGGAGAAGGGGCTGCTGATCACCACCAAATCCGGCACCGTGGTGGCGCGGTTTCTGGACCGCCTGGCCGACCCGCTGGCCGAGCTGTTCGTGACCGAGCCGCGCGCCACGGCGGATTACATCGAATTCCGCAAGACGGTTGAGGCCGCCGCCGCCGGCTACGCCGCCACCCGCGCCACCCAGCCCGAGCGCGAGGCGATCGCCGATTGCCTGGCCCGCATGCGCATTGCCCATGAAGCCGGCGATGCCAGCGTGGAGGCCGATTGCGACGCGGAGCTGCACGGGCTGGTCTATGAGGCCTCGCATAACCTCATGGTCCTGCACATCATGCGGGTGCTGGGGGATCTGCTGCACCGGAACGTGTTCTTTAACCGCGAGACCCTGCATCTGCGGGCCGGGGTGCGGGACCTGCTGTTGCAACAGCATGAAAAGATCGCCGAGACCGTTATAAGCGGTGATGAAAAAGCCGCCGCCGAGGCCATGCGGGCGCATATGGAATTCACCGGCAGCACCATCCAGGACATCCAGCGCGAGGAAGCGCGCCTGGCCACCGCCATGCGCCGGATCGACCGCAAATATCTGGTCGCGGGGGTGGAGGATGAAGCCTAGAGCGGTTTCCGCCAAAGCGGAACCGCTCTGGCTTATATTTTGGTGAGCAATTTCATCAGTGTGATTGGAATGAAGTGATTCCAATTACACTGATATTGCTCTAATCGGCCCTGTGATGCGGGGCGTTCCGGTGCCGCCTGTCGAATTCCCGCTCATCCTTGAGCAGGCAGATCATCACCGCGAGCAGCCCCAGAATAACCGGTAAAGCCAGCAACTCCGCCCAGATTGCAACGTCGCTCATTATTTTCTGCCTTGTTTCCTCACCCTCAAGCGCGGATGAAACTCCCGCTTCATGAGGTTTACGGGTACAGGGGAAACCTAGCAGAAACCCCGGTCCGAAGCCAGAAAATTATGGCCGGTTCCGGACCTACAAAGGCCGTGGCGCGGCTGTGGCCACCCCGTTCAGGAAGATATGGATGGCATTGCGCACATGGTCGCGCCGCGCCTGGCCGCTCGGCCAGTCCATGTCATTGAACAATTTCATGGCCAGCGTGCCATATACCATGTCCATCAGCATGCGCGCGGTGTTCGGCGCGTTGTCCGCCAGCCGGATCCGCCCCAGCTCCTCCTGCCGTTTTATCCAGCGCGCCAGCCCGGCCAGGGAGTATTTGGAGCCACATTCCTTCACGATCTCGATCAGCTCGGGATGGGTGCGGCTCTCGGTCAGGCTCAGCTGCGCCAGGTCCAGCCGCTCGCGGTCCTCCTCATCGCTGATGTCGATGCGGAAGATGCGCTCCAGCGCCTGCTGCAAGGGTAAATCCTCCGGCACCGGCAGCTCCAGCCATTGCGGCCTGTTGGCTTCCACCACCGCAGCGAACAGGGCCGATTTGCCGGGAAACAGCCTGTACAGGGTCTGTTTGGAGATCTTGCATTGCGCGGCGATATCCTCGGTCTTGGTGGCGCCGTAACCGTTCAGCAGAAACAGCCGCCGCGCCCCGTCCAGGATGGTGCGGCGCTGCGCTTCATCCGGAAACGCTTTCGGCCGGCCCCGGCTCTTGCAATCATCCTCAGACATTTGTTTCTACCCGTTCGCCGCGTTGCGGTGCGACAAATTGCAACTTGCCCGCATCTTGACAGCCATCCTTACCGCACAATATCAGTACCAATAAGTACTGTAAATATTTCGAGTGTATGCGCTGCTTTGCACTAGGTACCCTGCTTCGCGTTTTCCGTTCCAAATCTTGCCTGTGAGGTCTTGATGTCCGCCAAAAATCGTCACCATGCGCGCAAGCGCGTCCTGGCGGCCTCGTGCCTTGCCGGGCTTTCCCTGCTGGCAGGCTGTGACAAGAAACAGGCGGAGTCCGCACCGCCGCCGCCAGCGGTGGGGGTGGTCACCATCCAGACCCAGCCGGTGCTGCGCACAACGGACCTTCCCGGGCGCACCAGCGCGGTGATGACCGCCGATATCCGCCCGCAGGTGAGCGGCGTGATCCTGAAGCGGCTATTCATCGAGGGCAGCGATGTACAGGCTGGCCAGCAGCTCTACCAGATCGACCCCGCACCTTATCAGGCGACCTATGATAGCGCTGTCGCCACGTTGAAGCATGACCAGGCGCAGTTGACCACGGATCAGGCCCAGGCCACGCGTTACAAGCCCCTGGCCGCCGCCCAGGCCGTCAGCCAGCAGGATTACGACAACGCGGTGGCCGCCGTGCAGGAGGATGAGGCCAATATCGCCTCCGCCAAGGCCAGCATCGAGAGCGCGCAGATCAATCTGCAATACACCAAGATGTTCTCGC
The DNA here is from genome assembly GCA_963794625.1 of uncultured Pseudomonadota bacterium. Taxonomy (GTDB): domain Bacteria; phylum Pseudomonadota; class Alphaproteobacteria; order Acetobacterales; family Acetobacteraceae; genus Acidocella. Next base: position 437,691 of record CAWCEU010000006.1, on the reverse strand, counting down.
CCATCTCCGGCACCATCGGCGCCTCCTCGGTCACGCCGGGCGCGCTGGTCACGGCGGACCAGACCACCTCGCTCGCCACCGTCACCCAGCTCGACCCGATCTATGTGGATCTCAACGAATCCTCCACCACCTGGCTGCGGCTGAAGCAGGAGATGCAGGCCGGGCAGCTCGAAACCACCGCCGACGGGTCGGTGAAGGTCACCCTCACGCTGGAGGATGGCAGCACCTACAGCCTGCCCGGCAAGCTGCAATTCTCCGAGGTGAATGTGGACCAGACCACCGGCACCGTGCTGGTGCGCGCCATCTTCCCCAACCCGGACCATCTGCTGCTGCCGGGCATGTATGTGCATGCCGAGCTGGAAGAGGGCGTGAACAAGAACGGCATATTGGTGCCGCAGCAGGCGGTCTCCCACAACACCCATGGCGATGCCACGGTGCTGGAGATCGACGGCAAGAACGTCGTCTCCCAGAAGGTCATCACCGTCTCCGGCAATATCGGCAATGATTGGGTGGTGACCGGCGGCCTGCAGCCGGGGGACAAGGTGATCGTGGACGGGATTCTGAACGCGGAGCCCGGCAAGCCCGTCTCGCCCACCGACGAGACCGCCAAATATTCGACCAACGCCGCCTCCTGAACCGAAGGCTGAACCCCCGCCATGTCACGTTTTTTCATCGACCGGCCGATCTTCGCCTGGGTTCTGGCGCTGGTGCTGATGATGGCCGGCGCCATCGAGATCACCCAGCTGCCGATCGCGCAATACCCCTCCATCGCGCCCCCGGCCATCTCCATCTCCACCACCTATGCCGGTGCCTCGGCGGAGACGGTGGCGGATACCGTCATCCGCCCCATCCTGCAGCAGATGTCGGGCCTGGACGGGCTGGAATATATCGATTCCACGGCTGAATCGACCGGTGCGGCCACCATCACCCTCACCTTCAAGCAGGGCACGGACCCCAACATCGCCCAGGTGCAGGTGCAGGACAAACTCTCCCTGGCCGAGGCGACGCTGCCCTCCGAGGTCACCACCACCGGCATCAATGTCCGCAAGGCCGAGAAGAACTACATGCTGTTCTTCGCCCTGGTCTCGACCGATGGCAGCATGACCCGCGCCGATATCGCGGACTACATCGCCTCCAATATCGAGGACCCGGTCACCCGCGTGCCCGGCGTGGGCGACTACACGCTGTTCGGCTCCGAATATGCGATGCGCATCTGGATGGATCCCGACAAGCTCTACAAATACGGGCTGACCGTGACCGATGTGGTGAACGCCCTGCAGGCGCAGAACATACAGGTTCCCTCCGGTGAGCTGGGCGGCCTGCCGGCGGTGAAGGGCCAGCGGCTGGATGCGCTGATCAACGGCCCCACCGAGTTCACCAGTGTCGGGCAGTTCGAGAATGTGCTGCTGACCGTCGAGACCAGCGGTGCCCAGGTGCGGCTGAAGGATGTGGCGAAGGTCGAGCTTGGCCCGCAGAATTATTCCATCAGCGCGCTGTTCGATGGCATGCCCACGGCGGCCATGGGCCTGAAGCTGACCCCGGGTGCCAACCAGCTGAACACGGAAAAAGCCGTGAAGCTGGAACTGGCCACCCTCACCCAGAAGCTGCCACCCGGGCTGAAGCTCGTCTACCCGTACGACACGCAGCCCTACATCGTGCTCTCGCTTGAGGAAGTGGTGCAGACCCTGCTGGAGGCCATCGCCCTGGTGTTCCTGGTGATGCTGATGTTCCTGCAGAATATCCGCGCCACCTTGGTGCCCACCATCGCCGTGCCGGTGGTGCTGCTGGGCACATTCGGCGTGCTGGCGGCATTGGGCTACACCATCAACACGCTCACCATGCTGGCCATGGTGCTGGCGGTGGGCCTGCTGGTGGACGATGCCATCGTCGTGGTCGAAAACGTCGACCGCCTGATGCATGAGCGCAAGCTCTCAGCCAGGGAAGCCTCGCGGCAATCGATGGACGAGATTTCCGGCGCGCTGATCGGCATCGCCCTGGTGCTGGCGGCGGTGTTCCTGCCGATGGCCTTCTTCGGCGGGTCCACCGGCGTGATCTACCGGCAATTCTCCGTCACCATCGTCTCGGCCATGGTGCTGTCCATCCTCACGGCGCTTATCTTCACGCCGGCTTTGTGCGGTTCGCTGCTGCGCCCGCCCAAGGAAGGTGCCGGCACCACCGGCTTCTACGGCTGGTTCAACCGGACCTTCAACCGCACCCGCACAGGCTATCTCGGCGGTGTGCGCAGGCTCACGAAGCGCCGGCGCCTGACCATGGTCGGCTTCGTGTGCATCACCATCCTCACGGTGTTCCTGTTCACGCGCCTGCCCACGGGCTTCCTGCCGAATGAGGACCAGGGCCTGCTGCTGGGTCAGGTGACGCTGCCCGACGGTTCCACCGCCGAGCAGACCGAAGCGTTGAACGCCCAGGTGCGTGACTATGTCTTCAAGTCCGAAGCGAAGAACATAAAATCCATCTTCACCGTCACCGGCTTCAGCTTCGCCGGCCAGGCGCAGAGCCAGGGCTTCCTGGTGCTGCTGACGAAGCCCTGGGCGGACCGGCCGGATGCCTCGCAGAATGTCGCGGCGATCGCGATGCGCGTGATGATGCATTTCTTCGGCAACCCCGCCGGCCAGGTGTTCCTGCTGCAGCCCCCGCCGGTGCTGGAGCTGGGCAATGCCACCGGCTTTGACATGGAGCTGATGAATTCCGGCAATATCAGCCATGATGACTTCCTCGCGGCCCGCAACAAGTTCCTCGGGCTTGCCGCGCAGGATAAGAACCTGGCGGCGGTGCGCCCCAATGGCCTGAGCGACGCGCCGCAATATCAGCTCAATGTGGACCGGGAGAAGGCTTCCGCCCTCGGCCTGTCGATGACCGACGTGAACACCACCATCCAGGGCGCCTTCGCCTCTGAATATGTGAACCAGTTCCGCCGCAACGGCCGCGTGAAGGATGTCTATGTCCAGGGCCAGCCGGATTCGCGCATGCAGCCGGATGACCTGAGCAAATGGTATGTCCGCAACAGCTCCGGCGGCATGGTGCCGTTCAGCGCCTTTGTCTCCGGCAACTGGACGGTCGGGCCGCAGGCGGTCGAGATCTATAACGGCGACGAGGCCTATGAGATCCAGGGCCAGCCCGCCCCCGGCGTGAGCAGCGGCGAGGCGATGGCGGATGTCGAGAAGATCGCCGCACAGATGCCGGAAGGCGTCACCATGCAATGGACCGGCCTTTCCTACGAGCAGGTGCAGGCCGGGTCTCAGACCGGCCCGCTCTACGCGATCTCCGTGATCTTCATCCTGCTCTGCCTGGCGGCTTTGTATGAGAGCTGGTCGATCCCGGCGGCGGTGATGCTGGTGGTGCCGCTCGGCATCATCGGCGCGGTGATGGCCAATTTGCTGCGCGGCATCGATAACGATGTGTATTTCCAGATCGGCCTGCTGACGACGATGGGCCTGGCGGTGAAGAACGCCATCCTCATCGTGGAATTCGCCCGCAATTTCTACGAACAGGGCGAAAGCCTGACGGAGGCGGCGCTGCATGCCGCACAGGAACGGTTGCGGCCGATCCTGATGACCTCCATCGCCTTCATCTTCGGCACTTTCCCGCTGGCCATCGCCACGGGGGCGGGGGCCGGGGCGCGGCAGGCCATCGGCACCGCCGTGGTGGGCGGCATGGTCACCGCCACGGTGCTGGCCGTCTTCTTCGTGCCGGTGTTCTTCGTGACGGTGCTGACCCTGACCAGGGTGAAACGCAGATCGGAAAGGCTGGCGGATGAAGCCGCCGGGCGTGGGGGTGCTGGCCATGCGTAACGTGAAACCGGCCTCCGCCTTGATGCTGGCCCTGCTTTCAGGGTGCAGCTTCATCCCGGCCTATAACCGCCCGGCCCTGCCGGTGACCGATCAATACCCGGTGGCGGGCGGGGGCTCCGGCCCCGCCGCGGCGGATATCGGCTGGAAGCAGTTCTTCGCCGATCCCGCCTTGCAGGGCCTCATCGCGCTCAGCCTGGCCAATAACCGCAATCTGCGCGTCTCGGTGCTGAACGTGCAGGAGGCGCAGGCGCAATACCGGATCGACCGCGCCAGCCTGTTCCCGGCGATCGACGGCGCGGCCGAGCTGGACCGTACACCATACCCCCGCCAATCTCAGCAGCGGCGGGCAGGAAGGGGATGTGCGCGAATACAGCCTGGGGGCCCAGGCGGTTTCCTGGGAGCTGGATTTGTTCGGCAAGATCCGCTCTCAGGCGCAGGCCGCGCATGAGACGTACCTGAGCGATGCGGAAACGGCGCTGAGCGCGCAGATTTCCCTGATCGCGCAAGTCGGCTCGGAATATTACACCTGGCTGGCGGACCGTGAATCGCTGCAGATCGCGCAGGAAACGGCGGTATCGGATACGAAATCCCTGCAGCTGACCCAGCTCGAGGCCTTGCACGGCACCGCCACGGCGATTGACGTTGCGCAGGCGCAAATCACCTACGACACCGCGCTGGCCGATGTGGCGCAATATCAGCGCCAGGTGGCGCAGGACATGGACGAGCTGGTGCTGCTGGCGGGCGCGCCGATCCCGGCGGATCTGTTGCAGAAGATGCAGGCGGTGAACGGGCTTGCCGCGGAGCCGCCATTGCCGCAAGTGCCGGCGGGCCTGCCGTCGGACCTGCTGGCGCGCCGGCCGGATATCCGCGCGGCGGAGCATACGCTGCTCTCCGCCAACGCCAATATCGGCGCGGCGCGGGCGGCGTTCTTCCCCTCCATCAGCCTCACGGCCAGCGGCGGGGTTGCCAGCAACAGCCTCACCAATTTGTTCGTGCCGGGGCAAAGCTCCTGGGTGTTCCAGCCGCAGATCACGGTGCCGATTTTCGCCGGCGGCCAGAATCTCGCCAATCTGGACGTGGCGAAGGTGGAGAAGAAGATCGAGATCGCCAATTATGAGCAGGCGATCCAATCCGCGTTCCATGATGTGTCGGACGCGCTGACCGCGCGGCAGACCTATGTGGATGAGCTGCAGGCCCAGCAGAACCTGGTGGATGCGGATACCCGCTATTACCAGCTTGCGCTGATGCGTTTCACCAGCGGTATCGATAATTATCTGAACGTGCTGGTGGCGCAGAACTCCCTGCTGAGCGCGCGGTTGACATTGGTGAGCGTGCAATTGGCGCAGCAGCAGAATGAGATCACGCTGTACAAGGCGCTGGGTGGCGGCTGGCAGGCGGGCGGCATGTCCGCCTCCACCGCCGCCTCTGGCCCGGCCCCGGCCGCCGCCATGGCCCCGGCCGCCGCCGCGCCGCTGCCGCAGCAAGCCCCGGCCCCTGCGGCGAAACCCGCGCCGCTGACGGGGGATTAGGGTACCATCAGCCTGCTCTCGCGCATCCCGGTTCCGGCCTCTATAGCTGGGGCGGGATGAGTGAGCCTCTGCAACAATCCACGCCGCCGCCGGGCCTTGAGCTGCATGGGCTGACCCTGCGTTACGAGGGACGGCCCTTGTTCGAGGGGCTGGACCTGACCGTGCGGGCGGGAGAGTGCACGGCGCTGCTGGGTGCGAGCGGTGTCGGCAAAACCAGCCTGCTGCGCATCGCCGCCGGGCTGGCGGCACCCGATGCGGGCAGCGTGCAAGCCAGTGACGGCCTGCCCCTCGCCGGGCGCGTCGCCTGGATGGGCCAGCAGGACCTGCTCTACCCCTGGGCGCGGGTGCTGGAGAACGTAACCATCGGCAGCCGCCTGCGCGGTGAACGGGCGGACAAGCCCCGGGCCCTGGCGCTGCTGGAGGCGGTGGGGCTGCATGGCCGGGCGCGCGCCTTGCCCAAGGAGCTTTCCGGCGGCATGCGCCAGCGCGTGGCCCTGGCCCGCACCCTTTATGAAAACCGCCCCGTGGTGCTGATGGATGAGCCTTTCTCGGCGCTGGACGCCATCACCCGCGCCGCCATGCAGGCGCTGGCGGCAAAATTGCTGGCGGGCCGCACCGCGCTGCTGATCACCCATGATCCCCTGGAAGCCTGCCGCCTCGGCCATTCCCTGCATGTGATGGCGGGGCAGCCCGCGCGGCTGGGGCAGGCGATCATCGTGCCCGGCACCCCGCCCCGCGCCCTGGACGATGACGCGCTGCTGCACACGCAAGGCCGGCTTTTGCGCGCCCTGCTGGAAGGCAGCACCGCATGAGGCATATCCACGCCGCCCTGCGCCCGGTGGTAACGCTATTGGGCTTGCTGGCATGCTGGTGGGCGCTGGCGCGGTTTTCCGGCATCCCGCCCTTCCTGCTGCCCGGCCCCGCCGCCGTGGCGCGGGAGCTGGCGGCCCAGCGCGGATTTCTGCTGCAAAACACCCTGGTCACCCTGCTGGAGATCGCGCTGGGCCTGGGGCTGGGCACCTTGTTCGGCGCGGTGCTGGCGCTGGCCATGGTGTTTTCGCGCGGGTTGCAGCGCTGGCTGCTGCCGCTGCTGCTGCTCAGCCAGGCCGTGCCGGTCTTCGCCCTGGCGCCGCTTCTGGTGCTGTGGCTGGGGTTCGGCCTGACCTCGAAAGTGCTGATGGCGATTCTGGTGATCTTCTTCCCCGTCACCGCCGCGTTTTACGACGGGCTGCGCCGCACGGAGCCGGGCTGGCTGGACCTCGCCCGCACCATGGGCGCCTCCAACCTCTCCCTGCTGCTGCATGTACGCCTGATGGCCGCGCTCCCGGCTTTTGGCGCGGGCTTGCGCATCGCCGCGGCGGTGGCCCCCATCGGCGCCATATTGGGCGAATGGGCCGGGGCCTCGGCGGGGCTGGGCTATGTGATGCTGAACGCCAATGCGCGCATGCAGACGGATCTGATGTTCGCCGCCCTGGTGCTGCTGGCGGCACTTACGATTTTGCTCTGGGTCGCGGTGGATAGGCTGCTCCGCCGCCTGCTCTACTGGGCGCCGGATACATAGGGGTTGCTTCGGGCCTGCACCAAAACCGCTTTTTGGCAGTGGGCCGGTTTGAAGTTCGGCTTTGGGGGCAACCAGCCCGTCCGCTGCCAAGCCAAAACGCGGAGGCGCGGAGATTTCGCCATGCTCCGCCAAACGCCGTGGCTTTATGCACACGCAATACACCAAAGGTGATATTGTCCATCAGGTTCGCCCTGCATACATGGGCTCTATGCCGCCGGCCGGCATGGTCTTTGGGCGTGTACATGCCAGGGCGGGCCGCAGGTCACTCGATGTGGCGCTGAGTTTGATACTGCAACAAGCGATCCTAGGGAGAAGTTACAATGAAATGGGCTCTTTTGGTGGCCGTGCTTTTAGCTGGCGTCAGTGCCTCTGCGGCTTTTGCCAGGGTGGACAACGGCAAGCTGAACGCGACAATGATGGATAATGGCGATGTGAGAATGGAAATCCAGCTGCCGTCGAAGGAATATTACGTCATCGACCGGAGCATGCGGGACAATCACATGAATTGCCGGCTCGAAGATTTTCCCGGCCAGAGCTTCACCAAAATTCTGGAATGCGGGCCGAATATGTAGGATCTCAGGCCGGGCGATTTCAAAAACCGCCCGGCTCCGCCTGGTTTTTTTCAACCCCCCTTAAGCCCCCTCCAGCGCCCTGATCGCAATCGCCACCGCCGAGGTCCGGGTCTCTACCCCCAGCTTGGGGTACATCTGCTCCAGATGCTTGTTCACCGTGCGGTAGCTCACATTCAAAATCTGCGCGATATCCCGGTTGGATTTGCCGCGCGCCAGCCAGAGCAGCACCTCCGTCTCGCGGCGCGTCAGCTTCACGCGCGCTTGCAGCCGGTCCACATCATGGTCCGTATCCTGCTCGACGATGCGGAGCAGAAACTCATCCTCCGCCATCTGGCCGATCAGCGCGAATTCCACCCGCCGCGCCGGTGCCTCGGGCGCTGGCAGGGCGATGGCGATATTGCCCGGCATTTCCTGCGGCTGGGCAAGCCGGGCCGCCAGCCATTCCCGCACCTCGGCGGGCAAATCCGCCCCCGGCGCGATATCGCCCAGCAGCCTTGCGGCCTGATGCGTGCCCCAGCGCAGCCGCCCCTTGGCATCCGCCGCAAGCAGAAACCGGCCCGAGGCATCCATGGCCCGCTGGGCGCTGCGGGTGAGCTGGGCATTGGCAAGATGCACGCGGATGCGCGCGACCAGCTCGCTCGGGCACCACCGGCTTGGTGACATAATCCACCCCGCCCGCCTGCAAGCCCGCCGACCACGCTTTCGGTATCCGTCAGCCCGGTCATGAAGATCACCGGCACCAGCGCGAGGCCGGGGCGGCGCTTCAGGCGGCGGCAGGTCTCAAACCCGTCAATGCCCGGCATCAGCGCGTCCAGCAGAATCACATCGGGCGTGACTTGCTCCAGCAGCACCAGCGCCATTTCCCCTTGCAGCGCCACCAGCACGTTGAACCCGGCGGGCTCCAGCGCGTCGATCAGCAGGCGCAGCATGGTGGGCTCGTCATCGACGATCAGGATGGTCGGGCGCGGGAGCGGGTTCAGGCGGCATCGCGGTCCAGCTCCTCCAGCGCAGCGAGGAATTCCGGCAGGCGCAGCCCGGCGGCCAAGGCGGTGAGCGGGCCCAGCAGCGTCTGCGCCTCCGGCGCTTCCGCCGCCAGCCGCTCCAGGCTTTCCTCCAGCCCGCGAATAAAACCGATCTGCGCCAGATAGCGAAGCTGGGCGATATGCGGGCGCAAAGCGGCCCCGGCCTTGCCGGGCAAAGTCACGGCGGCGGGGGGCGATGCGGTCAATTCATCCTGAATCCAGTCAATCTTCAGAAGCTGCCCGATGGTCTGCAACAATTTGCCGAGATTGAGGGGCTTGGGCAAAACGGCGTCATAAATCGCCCTCCTGCAGCCCGCGCAGCACCGGGGCGTGGGCGGTGAGCATGATGATCGGCGTGGCGGCGTGTTTCGCGTCCTGCCGCAGGCGGCGGGCCAGGCCCAGCCCGTCCAGCTCCGGCGCCTCGTTCTGCGGCATCGAGAAATCCAGCAGGAACAGATCCGCCTCGCAATCGGCGGCAAGCCGCAGGCAGGAGGGCCCGTCCGGCGCCGTCAGCAGGGTGAAGCCGAGCGGGGTCAGCAGCTCCTGCAACAGGCTGCGATGCACGGCATTATCCTCCGCCGCGACGATGGTGCGCCGCGCGCCCGCGATAGCCGGTGATGCGCCCCGGCGCCGGGGCGGCCATGGCGGCGTGCGGCGCGCGGGAGATGAGCAGTTGCACCTTGAAGCGGCTGCCCTTGCCCTCCTCGCTCTCCACCGAAATCCGCCCGCCGAGAATTTCCACCAGCAGCTTGGTGATGGTCAGCCCCAGCCCGATGCCGGGCACCGCTCTCGCTTCCTTCGGCACGGCGCGCTCGAACGGCTCGAAAATACGGGTGAGATTTTCAGGCGCGATGCCGGGGCCGGTATCGGCCACCTCGAATTCCATCACCTCGCCGGGCATGCGCAGCGTGAGGCGCATGCCGCCGCGTGCGGTGAATTTCAGCGCGTTGGAGAGCAGGTTGATGAGGATCTGGCGCAGCCGGATTTCGTCGATGAACACCAGGGCGGGCAAATGGGAGGGGGCCTCGAACTCGAAGGTCAAGCCCTTTCGCGGCGGCCTGCAGGCGGAACATGCCGGTGATCTGGGAGAGGAAATCAGGGAAATTCACCTCCCGCCGCTCGATCTCGATCCGCCCGGCCTCGATCTTGGAAATATCCATCAGCCCTTCGATGAGCCCGTGCAGATGCTCGCCCGAGCGGCGGATGATGCCGATGGTCTCCCGCCGCCGGGGCGGGATGGTTTCGTCGTTTTCCAATAGCTGCGCATAGCCCAGCACGGCGTTCAGCGGGGTGCGCAGCTCGTGGCTCACCCCCACGATGAAGCGGGTCTTGGCGATGTTGGCGGCCTCCGCCACCTCCCGCGCGCGGGCGAGCTTGGCGTCGGTCTTGCGGTGGGCGGCGATCTCGGCCAGCAGCAGCTGGGTCTGGCGGCGGCTTTCCTCCTCCGCGTCCAGCGAGGATTCGCGCGCCAGCACTTGCAGCCAGGCGAAAATGCCCGCCACCAGCAGAATGCAGACGAACACCCGCCAGAAGGCGCTGGCCAGCAGCCCGGCCAGGGCCGGGTTCTGGCTGGCGGCCTGCCAGTAGAAGGCGGAGAAGATAAGCCCCAGCACCAAGGCGGTGAGGCTGAACACGCCGAGAAAGCGCAGCAGCACCGGGTCCAGCCGGCCGCGCAAAGGCTTGGGCAGCAGAAAGCGCATCAGCGCGTTGAGCTGCGCGCCATAGCGGGCATGGGGCTTGCAGGCATCGCGGCAGCGGGAATCCAGCGTGCAGCAGAGTGAGCAGATGGGCGCGGCATAGGCCGGGCAATAGGCGACATCCTGCGGCTCGAACCCGTTATCGCAGACCGAGCAGACCAGGCGCGTGCGCGTGGCCCAGGCACGGCGGGGGCGCCGCGCGAGGTAGAAGCGCCCGCGCGTGGCGGCGGCAATGGCGGGCACGGCGATGAAGGCGGTGGCGAGCGCGATGAAAGGCGCGAAGGCATGGGCGTAAGCGCCGCAGCAGCCCGGCGACGCACACCGCCCCGGCCAGCGTGGCCAGCAGCATCGCACCCGTGCCGACCGGGTTGATGTCGTAGAGATGGGCGCGCTTGAACTCGATGACACGCGGGCCGAGCCGCAAGCCTTTCACCAGCACGAGATCCGCGCAGATGGAGCCGACCCAGGCGCAGGCCAGCACGGAATAGAAGGCCAGGATGGGTTCGATGGAGCGGTAAATATCAAGCTCCATCAGCAGCAGCCCGATGGCGGCGTTGAACACCAGCCAGATGACGCGGCCAGGATGGCGGTGGGTGAGGCGGGAGAAGAAATTGGACCAGGCGATGGACCCGGCATAGGCGTTGGTGACGTTGATCTTGCTCTGCGCCACCGCCACCAGCATGGCGGCGGCCAGCAGCGCGGTATAAGGCGGCAGAACAAGCCCGTAGGCCGCCTGGTAGAGCAGGATCGGCTGGGCCGCCTGCTCTGTGCCGTAGCCCAGCCCGAGCGTGAACACCCCCAGCACCGAGCCCGCCAGCATCTTCACCACCCCCGGCACCACCCAGCCCGGACCAGCCGCCATCAGGGCCGCCCACCAGCGCCAGCGGGCTTTCGGGTCTGGCTTGGGCAGGAAGCGCAGATAATCCGCCTGCTCGCCGATCTGCGCGATCAGCGAGACGAGGATCGAGGCGCAGGCGCCGAAGGGCAGCAGCGCAAAGCCACCGCCCCAGCCCAGGCCGTGAAAATGCGCCCAGCCATGCAGCAGGCCGGGATGCAGGGCCACGAACAGGATGGGCAGGAAATTCAGCACCAGCCAGATGGGCTGGCTCCAGGCCTGAAAGCGGGAGATGAAGGTGATGCCATAGGCGGCCAGCGGGATGATGCCGAGTGTGGAGAGCACATAGCCCAGCCGTAGCGGGATGCCGAACACCTCATGCAGCATGTTGGCGAAGATCGAGGCTTCCAGCGCGAAAAAGATGAAGGTGAAGGAGGCGTAGATGAGCGAGGTGATGGTGGAGCCGATATAGCCGAACCCGGCGGCGCGGGTGAGCAGATCGATATCCACCCCGTATTTCGCCGCCACATAGGCGATGGGCCCGGCGGTGAGGGAGATGAGCAGGGCGACGGCGAGAATGGCCGCGACGGCGTTGATGGGCCCGTATTGCAGCGTGATGGTGGCACCAATGGCCTCCAGCGCCAAAAAGGAGGTGGCGCCGAAGGCCGTGTTGGCCACCGCCAGCCCGGAGAATTTGCGCGACGAGCTGGCGGTGAAGCGCAGCGCGTAATCCTCCATCGTCTCATCAGCGACGAACTGATTATAAGACCGCCGGATCGGGGAAATTCGCTGCGGAAACGCCATCGCACCTCAAAAATGTTGTTACGGGGAGATTAACCGGGAAAGACCGCAAGCCCATACGCACTCTGCCGTATTCCGGAGAGGGCGTGGATTTTCGAGGCTGGTTGGGTGCGTTGCACGAAACTCTTTCCCTTTCGTTTCAGCCAAATGGAGTGTCCGCGCCGTGACCGAGACGCTGATCAAAGTCGATCTCAATGGATCGCCCCTCGACAATGACATGGTTCACAACCGCTGGCACCCGGATATTCCGATGGTGGCCAAGGTGAAGCCGGGGGATGACTTCATTCTCCAATGCTATGACTGGACCGGCGGCTTCATCAAGAACAATGACAGTGCCGACGATGTGCGGGATGTGGACCTTTCCACCGTGCATTACCTCTCCGGGCCGATTGAGGTGGAAGGCGCGGAGCCGGGCGATCTGCTGGTGGTTGATTTCCTGGATATCGGCGTGCTGCCGGGCAATGAATGGGGGTTTAACGGGTTTTTCTCCAAGCAGAATGGCGGCGGGTTTCTGACCGATTATTTCCCCCAGGCGCAGAAATCCATCTGGGACATCAAGGGCATGTTCACCTCATCCCGCCATGTTCCGGGGGTGAATTTCGCCGGGCTGATCCATCCCGGGCTGATCGGCTGCCTGCCGGATGCGAAGATGCTGGAGACCTGGAACAAGCGCGAGCGCGCGCTGATCGCCACCAACCCCACCCGCGTACCGGGGCTGGCCAACCCGCCTTTCGCGCCCACGGCGCATATGGGGCGCATGCAGGGTGCGGCGCGCGATGCCGCCGCCGCCACCGGGGCGCGCACCGTGCCGCCGCGTGAGCATGGCGGCAATTGCGACATCAAGGATTTGTCACGCGGCGCGCGGGTTTATTTCCCGGTTTATGTGAAGGGGGCGGGGCTTTCCGTCGGCGATTTGCATTTCAGCCAGGGCGATGGCGAGATTACCTTCTGCGGCGCCATTGAGATGCCGGGCTTTATTCATCTCGGCATTCATTCGCTGATCAAGGACGGCATGGCGAAATACGGGATCAAGAACCCGATCTTCAAGCCCAGCCCGATCAAGCCGAATTACCAGGATTATCTGATCTTCGAGGGAATCTCGGTGGATGATTCCGGCAAGCAGCATTATCTGGATATGTTCGTGGCCTATCAGCAGGCTTGCCTGAATGCGATCAATTATCTGAAGAAATTCGGCTATTCCGGGGCGCAGGCTTATTCGATTCTGGGCACGGCACCCGTGCAGGGGCATGTTTCGGGCATTGTGGATGTGCCGAATGCCTGCGCCACGCTTTATCTGCCCACCGAGATTTTTGAATTCGACATCAACCCCACGGCTTCCGGGCCGACGCCGTTTATCACCGGCGGGGTGGATCTGCCGCTCTCACCGGACAAATAAGATGCCGGTTTACGATTATCTCTGCCCCGCCTGCGGGCCGTTTACCGCGCTGATGCCGATGTCGGCCTTTGAGGATGCCCATGGCTGCCCGGAATGTGGGGAGGCGGCGCCGCGCGCGCTGCTGAACGTGCCGCATTTCGCGCTGATGAGCAGCAGCAAGCGTAAGGCCCATGCGGTGAATGAGACAAACGCCCATGCGCCGGACAGCACGCGCAAGAGCGGGCGGCATCCGCCGGGTTGCGGGTGCTGCAAGCCTGGGAGCAAGCTGAAGGCGGATGCGCCGGCGCCGATGAAGGGGTTTCCCGGTAGCAGGCCCTGGATGATCAGCCATTGAAAAAGCCGCCTTCCCGTGGGGGAAGGCGGCTGTTATTATAACTGACGTTCCACGTGGAACATTTAACGCAGAAAAGGAGGCCTTTCGGCCTCCTTTCTTTTATTCCGCCGCCGAGGCTAGGCCCGAGCCGTTGGGAATACCCTCGATGGGGCATTCCGCCGTGCCCAGAGTGGGGCGGGTGAGGGCTTCCACCTTGGCGCGGGTGGCTTCCGGGTCGTTCACCCATTCGCGGTAGAAATCGAACGGGCAGATGGCCATGCCGGGCTGGTTCTCGCGGGAATTGACCATGCCGGTATAGCCGCGATGCAGCAGCTTGAAGAGATGGTTCTGCGATTGCAGGTTTTTGCGGGCGTCGCGGATGAGGAATTTCGAGAGGGCGGCGTATTGGATGCCGTAATCTTCCTCCCCGCATTCGCCCAAGGTGCGGCCATCGAAGCCGATGATGGCGGAATGGCCGAAATAGGAATACACGCCGTCGAACCCCGAGGCGTTGGCGACGGCGACATAGACGTTATTGGCCCAGGCCATGGTTTTGGACATCATCACCTGCTGCTCCTTGGCCGGGTACATATAGCCCTGGCAGCGGATGATCAGCTCGGCACCCTTCATCGCGCAGTCCCGCCAGATTTCGGGGTAGTTGCCGTCGTCGCAGATGATCAGGCTGACCTTCATGCCTTTCGGGCCTTCGGAGACGATAGGTGCAGCCGCCGGGATACCAGCCTTCGACCGGCACCCAGGGCATGATCTTGCGGTATTTCTGCACGATCTCGCCCTTGTCGTTGATCAGGATGAGGGTGTTGTAGGGCACCTTGTTCGGGTGGTCCTCATGCCGTTCGCCGGTGATGGAGAACACGCCCCAGACTTTTGATGCGCGGCAGGCGGCGGAGAAGATTTCGGTTTCCTCGCCCGGCACGGTGGCGGCGGTTTCCATCATCTCGCCGGGGTCGTACATGATGCCTTGCGTGGAATATTCGGGGAAGATCACCAGATCCATCCCCGGCAGGCCGAGCTTCATGCCGGGGATCATCGCGGCGATTTTCTTGGCGTTTTCGATCACCTCGGCCTTGGTGTGCAGCCGTGGCATTTTGTAGTTGACGACAGCGACGCCGACCGTATCGGCGCTGCTGGAAATATCTCCATGCAACATGGTTGCGATCCTTTCATGAAAAAGCCGGGCATGCTGCGCGCATGCCCGGCGGGATCAAAAAATCAGCGGGTGAGGTCGGCCGGGGTGCCGTAGGAGAGCACCGGGTCGGCATGCGGCCGCTTGCACTGGTCGTGGCAATCGGAATCCAGCGAGCAGCAGAGCGAGCAGATATTGCCCTTGTGGAAGGGGCAGCCGGTCATGTCCATCGCTCTCATATTCATAGCCGCAGGAGACGCAGCTCAGCGTGTCGTGTTTGACGCCGGCATGGTAGCCCGCCTCGCGCGCCACGTAATATTTGCCCTTGGTGGCGATGGCGATGATCGGCGAGGCGATGAAGGACACGCCGAGCGCGATGAAGGCCGAGTAGGCGGCGGCGTATGCGCCGAAGAGATGGAAGAAGGCGAGCACGGAGATGAGCGAGGCGATCATCATCGCGCCGAAGCCGACCGGGTTGAAGTTATAGAGATGCGCGCGCTTGAACTCGATATAGGACGGGCTGAGTTTCAGGATCGGCTTGTTGATGACCAGGTCCGCGACCACGGCGCCGATCCAGGCGACGGCGACGTTGGAGTAGAAGCCGAGAATATGCCCGAGGACGGAGAACATGTTCAGCTCCATCATCGTCAGCGAGATGCCGACATTGAAGAAGATGTACACGACGCGGCCGGGATGCACATGCAGCAGGCGCGAGAAGAAGTTGGACCAGGAGAGCGAGCCGGAATAGGCGTTGGTGACGTTGATCTTGATCTGCGAGAGGATGACGAAGAACGTCGCGATGGTGATGGCGGTGAAGCCAACGCCGAAGATATAGGTGAAACCGGCATGATACATCTGGATCGGCTCATTCGCATGGGCCAGAGGCGTGCCGTGAGAGACCGCGACGGAAGCGAAGAAGGAGCCCATGAGCTGCTTGGCGGCACCCAGAATCACCCAGCCAGGGCCAGCGCCCAGTACGGCCAGCCACCAGCCGAAGGAGCTTTTGGCGGTTTTGTCCGGCATGAAGCGCAGATAATCCGCCTGCTCGCCGATTTGCGCGATGAGGGAGAGCGCGATGCCGGCGGCGGCGCCGAAGAGCAGCGGGTTGAAGGCGGTGCCGGTGGGGGAGGCGCCGGCGAAGTGAGTCCAGTTCGAAATCGCGTTCGGGTCCTCGATCAGCACGGCCACGGGCGGCGAGAAGAGCAGGAGCAGCCAGAGCGGTTGCGTCCAGACCTGCAGTTTTGAAAGCAGCGTCATGCCGAAGGTGACCAGCGGAATGATCATCAGCGAGCCGATGGCGTAGCCTATGGGCAACGGAATTCCGAAATAGAGATTGAAGGCCTGCGCCATGATCGAGCCTTCAAGCGCGAAGAAGATGAAGGTGAACGAGGCGTAGATGACCGAGGTGATGGTGGAGCCGAGATAGCCGAACCCGGCACCGCGGGTGAGCAAATCAACGTCCACATTATATTTGGCGCAGTAATAGGCGATGGGAATGCCGGTGAGGAAGATGATCACCGCCGCCGCGAGAATGCCGTAGAACGCGTTGGTGAAGCCGAACTGCACGGCGAGCGAGCCGCCAATGGCCTGGTCCGCCAGATAGGCGATGCCGCCGAGTGCTGCGGAGAACACGGCATATTGCGACCAGGTGCGGAAGCTCTTGGGCGCGTAGCGGAGCGAATAATCCTCGAAAACAGGGTTGGCGACGAGCTTGTTGAACTTCCGTTTTGGAAGTTTCACGCTTGGATCTTGTGATGTTGCTGACATGAGCATCTCCTGCGGCGGATCGTTGAATGCCGGGGGCTGGCTTCCCTTATTCCGGCATTTCAGACGATCCCGCCCAGGAGCTGAATGAGGCGGTTGACCCTGCGATGTTCGGCAAACTGCGTATATGTCAGCCGGTAAGGGCGGCGCGGTAGGCGCGCCAGCCGCCATAAGCGGTGATGTCCGCCGCCCCGTCCAGCGCATAAGCCTCGCACAGGAAGCCGGGATGCACCGAGCCATCCTCCAGCGTCACGCGGCCGATGCCCATGGGGGCGGGCAGGGCAGCGACGAAGCGGCCGAAGGCGGCCGGGCTCATGCCCCAGAGTTCCACCGCGATGCCGGTGCCGGTGAAGCCGGGGGTTTGGGCGAGGCCGGGCTTGGGCGGGGTGGTGGCGAGGGCGTAGAGCTTATAATCCGGCGCGGTAAGGGCCGGGCGGATGAGGCGCGCGCCGAGGCTGGTGAGTTCATGGTTCAGCACCATGCCGGAGAGATGCGCCCCGGCGACGACGAGGGTGATGTCCTCAACCGGCGGCGCCGCATAGCTGGCCTGGGGCTGGGTGCGGGTGAGGCCCGCGCCCGCGCCAAGGGCCTTGTGCAGCTTGTCCGCATAGGCCGAGAGCGAGGCTTCCGAGAAGGCGGGGCCGATTAAGGTGACGCCGAAGGGCATGCCGTCCGGCTTGAACCCGGCGGGCAGGGCGATGGCCGCCATGTCCAGCAGATTCACGAAATTGGTGTAGAGGCCGAGGGTGGAATTGTGCTTCACCGGCTCGGCCAGCATGGCTTCCACCGTGAAGCTGGTGGGGGCGGTGGGGAGCAGCAGGGCGTCGCATTTGGCCAGCTCGGCACTGGTGAGATGGCGCAGGGCCTGCACCTTGTAGATATCGTCGAACGCATCGGCGGCGGAGAATTTTGCGCCGCCTTCGATGATGGCGCGCACCACGGGGAATACATCTTCCGCATGGGTCCGCATGAAGGCGCGGGTGGCGGCGGTGCGCTCGGCCACGAAGGCGCCGCCATAGAGCAGGGCGGCGATGGCGCGGAAGGGGGCGTAGTCGATCTCGGCGAGTTCCCAGCCCAGGGCTTGGGCTTTGGCGAGAGCGGCGTCGTAGAGGGCGGCGGCTTCCGCGTCTCCGGCGAAATCCTTGTCCTTCGCGCTCAGCACACCCAAGCGCGGGGTGGCGGGCAAGGGGTGATTGGCGGGGGCGCGGGAATAGCAATCCTGCGCGTCGTAACCCTCGGCGGCGTTCAGCACCGCCATGGCGTCCGCCGCGCAATTGGCGAAGATAGAGATGCAATCGAGGCTTTTGCAGGCGGGCACGACGCCGGTGGCGGAGAGGCGGCCGATGCTGGGTTTGAGGCCGATGAGGTTGTTGAAGGCGGCGGGCACGCGGCCGGACCCTGCCGTGTCCGTGCCCAGGGAAAAGCCAGCCAGCCCCGCGCCCACTGAAACCGCCGAGCCGGAGGAGGAGCCGCCGGAGACATAAGCCGCGTTGAACACCGAGCGCGGGGCGCCATAGGGCGAGCGCGTGCCGTTCAGCCCGGTGGCGAATTGGTCCAGATTGGCCTTGCCGATGAGCAAGGCGCCAGCGGCGCGCAGGCGGGCGATGGTGGTGGAATCCTGTTCCGGCGTGTAGGCGAAGGCGGGGCAGGCGGCGGTGGTGGGGATGCCCGCGACGTCGATATTATCCTTGGCCACGTACGGGATGCCGTAGAGCGGCTTGCCCCGCGAGCCTTCTGCTTCCAGCCGCGCGGCCTGCGCCAGCAATGTTTCCTCCGGCACCAGGGAGATGAACACCGCTTTGTCAGGGTACGCGGCGATGCGCGCCAGCAAAGCTTGCACCAGCTTTGTGGGGGTGAGGGTGCCCGCCGCGTAGCCAGCCTGGAGGGCGGAAAATTCGAGAAATTCGGGGATCATGAGTGCATTTCCGTGATGATGACGCCAAGGCGTTGCCCGGCGCGGATGGTCTGGCCGGGGGCGGCGCTGAGCGAGGCGATGCGGCCGGAAGCGGCGGCCTGCACGCGGACTTCCATTTTCATGGATTCGAGGATCATCACCGTGTCGCCACGCTGCACCATGGCGCCGGGTTGCGTCAGGATCTGCCAGATGCTGCCCGGCACCGGGGCGGCGATGGCGCGGCTGCCGGGGGGCAGGGGCGTTTCCTCCGGGGCCGGGGCGATGTCGGGTTCCTCGAAGCTGTTCAGGCCTTTTAGCGTCCAATCCTCACGCTCGGCGGCGAAGGCGGCGCGCTGGGTGGTTTGGAAGGCGGCGATGCTCTCGGAATTTTCCGCGCAGAAAGCGTGATAGTCGCGTAGCGAGAATTCACTGTCCTCGATGCGGAGCGAGTATTTGCCTTGCGGGAAGGCGTCGCGGGCGTCCAGAAGCTCCTGTTCGGAGACTTCCACGAAGCGGATGCGGTCGAAATGCCGGAGCAGCCAGGGTTTGCCTGGCTCGAAGGGCGGGGTTTGGCGGTGCGTGTTCCAGACCTGGATGGTGCGGCCGAAAAGCTGGTAGCCGCCGGGGCCTTCCATGCCATAGACGCACATATAGGCCCCGCCGATGCCCACCGCGTTTTGCGGCGTCCAGGGCCTTGCCGGGTTGTATTTGGTGGTCACCAGCCGGTGGCGCGGGTCGTAAGGTGTGGCCACGGGGGCGCCGAGATAGACATCGCCCAGGCCGAGCACGACGTAGGAGGCGTCGAAGATGATGCGTTTTACGTCGTCTATCGAATCCAGCCCGTTGATGCGGCGGATGAACTCGATATTGTCCGGGCACCAGGGGGCGTTGGGGCGGGTGGTTTCCTGGTATTTGCGCATGGCGAGGCGGATCTGGCTGTCGTTCCAGGAGAGCGGCAGATGGATGGTGCGGGCTTTCACCACCATGTCCTCAGGCGCTGGCAAAGTGGGGAGAATCTCCTCCATCGCCGCTGTCATTTTGGCTGCCGTGGTCTGGGTGGAATTGAAATGCACCTGGAGGGAGCGGATGCCGGGGGTGAGGTCGATGACCCCTGGCAGCTTTGCCGCGTCCAGCGCGTCCCGCAGCGCCTGGGCGCGCAGGCGGAGTTCGAAATCCAGCTTCATCTCGCCGAATTCGATGAGGATATCTTCATCGCCCGCGCGGCGGACGGTGACGTCCCTGTGGGTGGAGATGATGGCGGGGGCGGCATCGGCGCGGATGAAGCGGATTTTGTCGCCGGGTTTGAGCTGGCCGAGTTTCCAGAGATCGGGCTTGGTGACGACGGCGGGGCAGACGAAACCGCCCAGGGACGGGCCGTCAGGCCCCAGCAAAATCGGCATGTCGCCGGTGAAATCGATGGCGCCGACGGCGTAGGCGTTGTCGTGGATGTTGGAGGGGTGGAGGCCGGCTTCCCCACCATCGCGCCGCGCCCATTTGGGCTTGGGGCCGATGAGGCGCACGCCGGTGCGGGCGGAGTTGTGGTGAACCTCGTAGGTGGCGGTGAAGATTGTGGAAATATCTTCATCCGTGAAGAAATCCGGGGCGCCGTGCGGGCCGTAGCGCACGGCAAGTTGCCAGTCGCGGGTGAAGGCAGGCGGGGCGGCGGGCGGCGTTGCGGGTGGGGTGGCGGGGGCGTTGAAGCGCAGCGTGTCCCCCGCGCGCAAGGCGGCCCCGGTGGCGCCGCCGAAGCCGCCCAGGGTGAAGGTGGCGGTGCTGCCGAGATAGAGGGGGGCGCGCAAGCCGCCGGAGATGGCGAGGTAGCAGCGCTGGCCGGGGCCCTCGATCATGCCCAGCTCCAGCATTTGCCCGGCTTTGACCGGCACGGGCTGGTTGTGGGGGATGGGGGTTTCGTCCAGCAAGGCGGGCATGGGAGCGCCGGAGAGAGCGATGAATGTGTCCGCCAGGAAGCGCAGCGTGGGGCCGGTATGGGTGAGTTCCAGCGTGACGGCATCCTGCGCGTTGCCCAGCAGCATGTTGGCGTGGTTGTGGTGGAGGTCGTCCATCGGCCCGCTGGGGGGGATGCCGACTTCCCAATAGCCCAGACGCCCGGGCAGGCTTTGCAGGCTGGATTGGGCACCAGGGTCCAGCACTTCCGCCGCGAGGGGGGTGAAGGTGAAGCGGGCGAGGCTGCTTGTGGTCATCTCGCCGGATGTGAATTCCGGCAGAGCGAGGATGGCTTGCAGGTAATCCAGATTGGTCTCAATGCCGAAAATCTCGCTCTGCGCCAGGCCGGTTCGCAGAGTGGCCAGGGCTTGCGCGCGGGTGGGGCCGGTGGCGATGAATTTCGCCAGCATCGGGTCGTAGAAAGGGGAAATTTCCGTGCCGGTTTCCACCCATGTATCCACGCGCAGGCCGGGGCCGGGTTTGAAGGAGGTGAGGGTGCCGCTGGAGGGTGCGAAATGATTGCCGGGGTTTTCCGCGTAGAGGCGGACTTCGACGGCAGCACCTTGGGGGGTGAGAGAAGCTTGCGCGGGGAGGATGAGGGTGCCAGCGGCCTGCTCGATCATCCAGCGCACGAGATCGACGCCGTAAACTTCCTCGGTCACGCCATGTTCGACTTGCAGGCGGGTGTTCACTTCCAGGAAGTAGAATTTTTGCGCCTCTGAATCGTAAATGAACTCGATTGTGCCAGCGGATTCATATTGCACGGAAGCGGCCAGCGCGATGGCGGCGTTTTGCATGGCCTCCAAAGTGGCGTCGGGCAGATTGGGGGCGGGGGTTTCCTCCACCACTTTCTGGTTGCGGCGCTGGAGGGAGCAATCGCGCGCCCCCAGCGCCACTACGTTGCCTTTGCCGTCGCCGAAAATCTGCACCTCGACATGGCGGGCGCGGGCGACGTATTTTTCCAGGAACAAAGCCGCGTTGCCGAAATTGTTGGCGGCGAGGCGGGCGATGCTGTCATATTTGTCTGCCAGTTCGGACTCGTTATGGCAAAGCACCATGCCGATGCCACCGCCACCCGCACTGCTTTTCAGCATCACGGGGTAGGTGATGCGGGCGGCCTCGGTTAGCGCTTCCTCGCGGGTGGAGAGTACCCCGGTGCCGGGGAGCATGGGCACGCCTGCCTTTTGCGCGAGGGCGCGGGCGGTGTGCTTCAGCCCGAAATCGCGCAAATGCTCAGGCCGGGGGCCGATGAATGCGATACCGGAAGCGGCCAGGCGCTCGGCGAATTCCACGCGCTCGGACAGGAAGCCATAGCCGGGATGCACGGCCTCTGCCCCGGTTTCCTGGCAGGCTTTGATGATGGCGTCGATGTTCAGATAGCTCTCCGCCGCTGGCGGCGGACCGATGCGTAATGCTTCGTCCGCCGCCAGCACGGTGGGGGAGAAACGGTCGGCATCTGAATAGATGGCTACTGAGCCGATATGCATTTCCCGCAGCGTGCGGCAGACGCGGCCGAGAATTTCGCCGCGATTGGCGATGAGAACTTTGCTGAACATTACGATTCGCTGATGATGATCTGGATGGGCGTGGGGGTGAAGCCGTTGCACGGATTGTTCACCTGCGGGCAGTTGGAGATGAGCACCAGCACATCCATCTCCGCCTGCAATTCCACATAGCCGCCGGGTTGCGACACGCCGTCATCCACCGTGAGTTCGCCATTGGGGCGGATGGGGACGTTCATGAAGAAATTCACGTTGGAGACGAGGTCGCGCTTGTCCATGCCGTATTTGGAGAGTTCGGTGAGGAAATTCTCCCGGCAGGAATGCATGAAGCGGGTTTCATGCCCGAAGCGGACTGTATTGCTTTCGCAGGAGCAGGCACCGGCACAGGTGTCGTGAAAGCCGCAGGTATCGGCAACGAGTTTCACCATCGGGCGGCCTTCGTTGGAGAGCAGAGTTGAGCCGGTGGTGAGGTCGTAGCGCCCGCCTCGCAGGCTCTGCGCGGCCAGAGTGTCCTGGGCGGAATAGCGCTCTGTCGTGTCCTGCGCGTTGTAGAACAAAGCATCCACCGCCTGCTGGCTTTCCAGGTCGATGATGCGCATTTTTTGCCCTTTTTTCAGCAAGGCGGAATAGGGGGCGCGGGCGGGGACATGGGTGTCGGAGATGACGGTCATTTGGCGAAATACCGGTCGTTATTGTTGAAACCGCGGGAGGCTTCCTCGGTGAAATGGCGGCAGAGATCATTCTGCGCCGGGGCGGGGGCGTGCCAGGCGATGTAGGAGATGGGGCCGGTGGCCGCCTGAGCGGGGCTGAGCGCGTGCGGGGTGTTGGAGAGGGCGATGAGCAGGTCCATCTCCGCCCGCAGCTCCAGCATCGCCCCCGGGGGCGGGTTGCCGCGCCAGCGCATCACGCCCTGAGCATCCACCGCGACGGGGGAGAAGAGCGAGATGGCGGGGGCGACATCGCGCCGGGAGAGGCCGAATTTGGCGGCGGCACTGCGCAGATTGTCCCGCCCGTTGCGGGTTTGGGTTTGCGCGGGGCCGTTGGGGCCGATGATGCTGTCATGCCCCGCCCCGCTATCCGCGACGATGGAGGCCAGCACGCGGCCCATGTCCGAGAACAGCACGCGGCCGGTGGTGAGGTTGGTGGTCCATTGCAGCTTGGTGGTGTCGCCCGCGTTGAAACGCTCGGAGGGGTCCGCCGCGTTCCACATGAAGATGGCGGCACCCGGTGTGCCGGATGGGTTGGTGATGCGCAAAGCGGCGCCGCGCTTCAGGTGCAGGTTTACGTACCAGCCGGGCGGGATGGTATCTTCCAGGAAGATGTCTTCCAGTTGGATGGTGGCGAAATCCGCCCCGGGCTTGGGGCTGGCGGCGCGGGCGCGCGCGGCTGCCTGCAGGGCCTCGTAACGGGCGCGGTATTGCGCGGGGGTGAGCTTGTCGAGGTCAAGCATCGGCTTGGCCTCGTGGCTGGATATTGGTGAAAACCGGCATGAAAATCCCCATCGTTGAACAACCAGACTTCAGCGATGCGAGGGATACGGCAGAGAGCTGATGCATATCCCACGCATCCATGCTCTCCCGGGCTTTTGTCCCGCCGTGCATCATGCGGATGTCTCCCGCATGACCGCCGCTCTCGGACCAGGCACCGGACTTTTGGTCCGGCCGGAACCCTAGCGGCCTTGGTGTTTCAGGAAGCAATGCCCGTGCCAAATGCGAAGGTGGCGGAAGGCGGGCATTTCATGGGGGTGGCCGGGTGGGGCTGCTTACATTCTGGGCGCAAATCCGGCGCGGCACGGCGCTTCAGCCCAAAATCTGGGCTGAGCGCCAGTCTGGCTAGTCAAACCTGGCTAATGCTGTTGCAGCAGGGCCGCGAGCGCGCCGGGGGGCAGGTTGAGCGGCGCGAACCCGGCGGGCGGGGTGAACTGATCCTGCGGCTGGGGCGCGTAGCTGACGGCGGTGGCGGTGACATCCGCATTGCCATGGCCATTCTGCCCCACGAAATGCAGGATGACGCCATCCGAGGTGATGCAGGCCGTGGCTGTGCCGTTCTTGTCCGTCACCAGATATTTCCGGCAATCCAGCCCGGCATAATGGCCGGTGCCGAGCGGGCTGAAATTGGCGTTCTCCGCCTGGTAGATTTCCGCCGTGAGCGTGGAGAAATCCGGCGCCTGGACGATGGCGTGCAAGGCGGGCACCACCATCTGCGCCTGGCCTGCGGGCAAATTGGCCAGCACGTAGAAGCCGTTCTGGCTGTCCACCCGGGCGAGCTGGGCGGCGGCGTTGTAGCTGAGCTGGTAGCTCTGCGGCGACTGCCCTGGGGTGGTGAGCGTGTATTGCACGGCCACATCGCGCGTGGGCAGGAAGGCGGGGGCGGCTTGCGCCAAAGCGGGGGTGAGGGCCGCGAGGGCGGTGATGAACAGGCGCTTCATGGGACCTCTTTTCGCATAATCTCAAATTCGCGCATCAATGCGGCAGGATCGGGGCGAAGGGGGAAACGCGCCGGAACCTCCACCGCCTCGGCCAGCATGGTGTGGTAGGTGCCGCGCGGAACCTCCATCGCGCCGAACCGGGCGAGGTGGGAGGTGATGAATTGCGTGTCCAGCAGCGTGTAGCCGCCCAGGCGCAGCCGGGCGACGAGATGGGCGAGTGCCACCTTCGAGGCATCGGTGGCGATGGAGAACATGCTCTCCCCGAAAAACGCCCCGCCGAGGGCGGCGCCGTACAGCCCGCCGACGAGCTTGCCGTTCTCCCATGTCTCGACGCTATGGGCGAAGCCGAGACGGAAGAGGTCCACGAACAGGGTTTCGATCTCGTGGTTGATCCAGGTTTCCGGCCGGTTGGCGCGCGCGGCGGCGCAGGCGGCGATGGTGCCGGGGAAATCCTCGTCCGCCGTGACGGTGAAGCGGCTGCCGCGCAGCGTCTTCATCAAGCTGTGGGGGATATGGAAGCCGTGCAGGGGCAGCACGCCGCGGGCATCCGGGTCCAGCCAATGCAGGGTGCGGCTTTCGCGCGATTCCGCCATGGGGAACAGCCCCAGCCGGTAGGCGCGGAGCAGCAGATCCGGTGTGAGGATGAAGGGCCGCGCGGACATAAGGGAATTTCACACCCAAGCGCGGTGTTTGCCAAGCGGGCTGAGTGCGCCGGCGGCAAATACAAAGCCCCGGGCCATGGGCCCGGGGCTTTTCACGCCTCCCTAAACCTGGCGCTTTTTTATGCGGTTAGCGGATTGTTGAGGACATGGCCCAGAAATGGCCATGGACCAGGCCGTCATCACGATTGTCAGAATCATCATTGCGGTCATTGGAGGGCTCCGCGCGGCGGTGAGTGGGGGCGGGCTGGGTTGGGCGGCCGCTGGCGCGGGCGTCACGCGCCACGGCCACGCCGTTCCCGCCAAGGCCGTCAGGGGAGAAGTTCGGGGTCGTTTGGATACGCATGGTGACACTCCTTGAGGCTAGAGGCCTTCACCAACGCGGCGGGGGAAGGTGCATGGAGAGGATTGCCGCGCGGTGAAGACACGAGTGAAACTATTTACATTGCGCTGCGGACTCCAGCGGAATTTCGGCGGCCGCGCTGAAATCAGTGCGTGACTTTACTGTAAATTTTTGCGATTTGTAAAACATGTCAAAGGTTATGATCGGCAAGACCATCCGGCGGCTGCGGATGGAGCAGGGCTTCACCCAGCAGGGCTTTGCACAGAAGCTTGGGATTTCAACGTCTTATCTGAATCTCGTTGAGCATGATCAGCGCAATGTCACCGCCTCTCTGCTGTTCAAGCTGACGGAGATCTTGAAGGTTGATCTCGCCGCACTTTCCGGGGTGCAGGAGCGGGAGTTCGAGGTTTCGCTGCGGGAGGTGTTCACCGACCCGCAATTGGCGGTGGAGCCGGTGCCGGAAAGCGAGATCCAGGCCCTGGCGGCGGCCCCGAACGCGGCGCGGGCGGTGCTGGCGCTGCACCGGGCCCTGGCGGGCGCGCGGGAGGAGGGGGCGGGGATCACCTTGCCCTCGGGCCGTAAGATTTTGCTGCCGAATGAGGAGGTGCGGGATTTCTTCCACACCCATGAAAATCATTTTCCGGCGCTGGAGGAGGCGGCGGAGGCGATTGGCCAGGCGCTGGATGTGGCGGCTGTCGGCTCCTCCCACGCGCTGGCGGAGCGGCTGCGGCGAAACCATGGGCTGGTGGTGCAGGTGCGGCCGCTGCCCGGCAGCCTGCGCGTGTTCGATGCCGCCAACCGGATGCTCACACTCTCCGAGGATTTGCCGCGCGAGAGCCGGGGGTTTCAGATGGCGTTCCAGCTGGCGCTGCTGGAGGCGCGCGCCCCGGTGGAGGCGATTGTGAAGCGCGCCGAGCCGACGACGCGCGATGCCGCCGAGCTGCTGCGCATCGGGCTGCTGAACTATATCGCCGGGGCGCTGATGATGCCCTACGAGGCGATGCTGGGCGCGGCGCGGGAGCTGCGTTACGATGTGGATGCGCTCGCCGCGCGGTTTGGGGTTTCTTACGAGCAGGCCTGCCACCGGCTATCCTCCATGCAGCGGGCCGGGGCGCGGGGGGTGCCGTTTTTCTTTCTGCGGGTGGACCCGGCGGGGAATGTGAGCAAGCGGTTTTCGGCCGCCGGGTTTCCGTTCATGCGGTATGGCGGCACGTGCCCGCGCTGGATCGCGCATTCCGCGTTTGCGGCACCGGGCGCGATCCGGGTGCAGGTGGCGCAGCTTTCCTCCACCGAGAATTTTCTGTGCTTCGCCCGTACCATCACCGGCCGCCCGGCGCGCTGGGGCGATCCGCCGCCGGTGCGCGCCATCACCATGGGGTGCGACATCTCCCACGCCAAGGAGATTGTGTATGGGGATGGGCTGGATTTGGCCAAGGCGGCGGTGGGGATTGGGCTTTCATGCCGGTTATGCGAGCGGCAGGATTGCCGTTCGCGGGCGTTTCCGCCCATTGCCCACCGGCTGGCGTTGAGCCCGGATACGACAAGTGCCAGCCCCTACCGGTTCAAAGCCAGGCCTGGGGATATGAAATAATGGCCAAGCAGCGGGCGGATGTGATGCTGGTGGAGCGCGGGCTGGTTGAGTCTCGCGCCAAGGCGCAGGCGCTGATCATGGCCGGGCTGGTTTATGCCGGCACGGCGCGGGTGGGCAAGGCGGGGGACATGCTGCCCGAGGACGCGCAGCTGAATGTGAAGGGGCAGGAACACCCTTGGGTGTCGCGCGGCGGGGTGAAGCTGGCGCATGGGCTGGAACATTTCGGGTTGGACCCGGCAGGGCGCGTTGGGCTGGATGTGGGGGCCTCGACGGGGGGGTTTACCGATGTGCTGCTGACGGGCGGGGCGGAAAAAGTTTACGCCGTGGATGTGGGGCATGGGCAGCTGGCGTGGAAGCTGCGCTCCGACCCGCGCGTGGTGGTGCTGGAGAAGACCAATGCCCGGCACCTGACGGCGGCGGTGATTCCCGAGCCGGTCGGCGCGCTGGTATGCGATGCAAGTTTCATCGGGTTGCAGGTGGTGCTGCCCGCCGGGCTGGCCTTGTGCGCGCCGGGGGCGTTCGCGGTGGCGCTGATCAAGCCGCAATTCGAGGCCGGGCCAGAGCAGGTGGGCAAAGGCGGGGTGGTGCGCGACCCGGCGGTGCATGAGGCGGTTTGCGCGCGGATTGAGGCGTGGTTCAGCGCCCTGCCGGGCTGGCGCGTGCTGGGCATTACGCCAAGCCCGATCAAGGGGCCGGAAGGAAATGTGGAATTCCTGATCGGCGCCGTAAGGGCGTAGCGGGGATCCGGCTTTTATAGCCTGGCGATTGGCCGTGGCCTGGTTTTGCGTGCTCTTTATCTCATGGTATACCAAAGATTGACAGGGAAGATCTGGAAAGAGGAAACTGTTCCTGATCGCCGTTTTTGAACCGGCCCGGTATGAATGGGCCAGAGGGAGTTAGGTCTGAACATGCCGGATACTCAGTCGGATGCGCTGCTGGTCGACCGCTCCGCCAAGACATTGCGGCAATTGGCGCTGGAAAAAATGCGCGAAGCCATACTGACGATGAAATTCCGCCCCGGCGAAAGGCTGGTGGAGCGGGCCTTGTGCGAGCGGCTGGGGGTGAGCCGCTCCGTGGTGCGGGAAGTGCTGCGGCATTTGGAATCCGAGGGGCTGGTGGAGACGATCCCCGGCCATGGCCCCGCCGTGGCGGCCCCGGACCCAGCCAAGATCACGCAGATTTACGAGCTGCGCTCCATCCTGGAAGCCCTGGCCGCCCGCCATTGCGCGGCGCGGGCCGCGGCATCTGATCTCACCGCCCTGCACGCCGCCCTGGCGGGTGTGCGGGAGGGCTATAGGGCGCGGGACCCGTTTGCCGTGCTGGCCGCCACCTCCAGCTTCTACGAAACCATATTCCGCGCGGCGGGCCGGGTGGTGGCGTGGGAACTGCTGGTTTCTTTGAACGGGCGGATTACCTATTTGCGGGCGCGCACCATCTCCACCTCCGGGCGGGACAAGCAGGGCGTTGCGGAAATGCAGGCGATTCTGGACGCGATCGAGGCGCGGGACCCGGATGCGGCGGAGGCGGCCTCCGTGCGGCATATACAGAATGCGCTGCAATTGGCGCTGGCCCAAAGCTGAGCCTGCCCCGCAACGCATAAAATTCGGGCAAGGGCGGGTTTTCTTCCGCAATGATCGCCAGTTGCGGTGCGCCAGGCGGGCGGGTGGCGCCAAATAAGGCAAGAAAGGGTGAGTTTCCTCTTTACAGGGCCCCGCAAGCGTTCTTATGGTATACCATAAGATAAATTACTGGGACCCGTGTTGATGTTTTACGAGCTGCGTACCTATCGCCTGAAGACCGGCACGGTTCCAGCCTATCTCAAGCTGGTGGAAGACGAGGGCATCGCCATCCAGGCCGCGCATCTGGGCGGGCTGGCCGGGTATTTTTCCACGGAGATCGGGCCGCAGAACGAGGTTGTGCATATCTGGGCCTATCCCAGCCTGGATGAGCGCGAACGCCGCCGCGCCGCGCTGATGCGCGATGCGCGCTGGCTGGTCTTCATTCCGAAAATTCAGGCATTGATCGAGACGATGGAGACGAAGATCCTGCGTCCCGCGCCATTCTCGCCGCTGCCTGGCAATCCGCTCAACAAGGAGGACTGACAATGCGAAAAAGCTTGGGGTTGGGGTTATGTCTGGCGCTGGGCACCGCATTGGCGGCGCATGCGCAGAACAGCATGGTGTTCACAAGCTGGGGCGGCACCACGCAGGCCGCGCAGCAGAAGGACTGGGCGGTGCCGTTTTCCGAGAAAACCGGCATTGCCGTGGTGCAGGACGGGCCGACCGATTACGGCAAGTTCAAAGCCATGGTGCAGAGCGGCAATGTATCGTGGGACGTGGTGGATGTTGAAGGCGATTTCGCCGCCGCCGCCGCCAGGGATGGGCTGCTGGCCCCGTTGAGCCTGCCGGCGCGCGATGCGGCGCAGATCGACCCGCGATTTCTGACACCTTATGCCGCCGGGTCTTTCTACTACGCCTTCGTCATCGCCTATGACAAAGACAAGTTCAAAGCCGCGCCGCCGCAGACGATGGCGGATCTGTTCGATGTGCAGAAATTCCCCGGCAAGCGCTGCTTCTATAAATGGTCCTTCGCCGGTGTGCTGGAAGCTGCTTTGCTGGCCGATGGCGTGGCGCTGGACAAGCTCTACCCGCTGGATCTCGACCGCGCCTTCAAGAAGCTCGACAGCATCAAGAAAGATATTGTGTGGTGGGGCACCGGCGCGCAATCTCAGCAGCAGCTTGCCTCCGGCCAATGCCCGATCAGCCTGATGTGGAACGGCCGCGTGCAGGCGCTGGAGGATAGCGGCGTGCCCGTGGCGATGAGCTGGGATGACAACCTGACCACCGGCGACATGCTGGTGATCCCGAAGGGGGCCCCGCACGCGGCGGCGGCGCAGCAATTCATCGCCTATGCCACCGGCGCCGCGCCGCAGGCGGCCTTTGCCAGCGCCACCGGCTATGCCCCGGTGAACAAGGGCTCCGCCGCGCTGATGAGCAAGGCGGCGCTGGCGGATTTGCCGAATGCGCATGCGCAATCCCATATCGATCTCGATATGACATATTGGGCCGCGCATCGCGATGAGATCGCCAATCGCTGGTATGCATGGCAGACCAAATGACCCTGGCCGGGGTGGTGGAAACCGCCCCGCCCGTAACGCCCCGCCGGCGCCCAAAGGGGTTTGCCCCGGCGGTGCCGGTGCTGGCATTTCTGTTGCTTTGCTTCGCATTGCCGGTTCTCGCCCTGCTGCTGCGGTCCATCATGGAGCCGCAATTCGGCCTGCAGAATTATACGGCGCTGTTGGCGACCAGCACCTATGTGAATGTGCTGGAGAATACGTTTCTCATCTCCTTTCTCGTCACCGCCATCACCACGCTGATTGGCCTGCCTTTGGCCTGGTTCATCGCCGTGGCGCCCGCCTGGGTGGGGCGGCTGACATTCGCGGTCATTATTCTTTCCATGTGGACCAACCTGCTGGCGCGCACCTATGCCTGGATGGTGCTGCTGCAGGATACCGGGCCGATTAATAATTTCCTGATCTGGACAGGCGTGATCCAAAATCCCCTGCCGCTTTACGGCAGCATGGCGGGGGTGGTGATCGGCATGGTGTATATCATGCTGCCTTTCATGGTGATCTCGCTGCGCGGGCCGCTGGCGGCGCTGGACCCGGCGATGTTCCAGGCGGCCTCGCTGTGCGGCGCCTCGCGCGCGCAGGCTTTCGCCCGCGTGTTTCTGCCCTTGCTGCTGCCTGGCCTGGCGGCGGGCGGGTTGATTATTTTCGTGATGTCGCTTGGGTATTACATCACCCCCTCGCTGCTCGGCGGCGCGCAGGACATGATGCTGGCGGAGCTGATTGCCCAGCAGGTGCAGACATTGCTGAACTGGGGCCTGGCGGGGGCGGCATCCTTCGTGCTGCTGGTGGTGACATTGGCATTGTACGCGGTGCAGGCGCGCTATCTGGCGCCGCACGGGCAAAAAAGGAGCTAAGCCATGCTGCTGGATTTTACGCAGCTCGGCTGGTGGCGCTGGGCGCTTTGCGCGCTGGCGGCGGTTGCCCTGGTGTTTCTGCTGGCCCCGCTGCTGCTGCTGGTGGCGCTGTCCTTCGATTCCTCGCAATGGCTGCAATTCCCGCCACCGGGCTGGACGCTGCAATGGTATCAGGAGGTGTTCTCCGATCCTGACTGGCTGAGCTCCTTCCTCACCTCTGTCGAGCTGGGGGCGGTGGTCACGCTGGCCTCGGTGCTGCTCGGGCTGCTGGCGGGGTTCGCGCTGGCGCGGGGCAGTTTTTGGGGGCGCGAGACGCTGCGCGGGTTTTTCGTGACGCCGATGATCATGCCCTCCATCGTGCTGGGCATCGCGCTATATGCGGTTTTCTTGAAGCTGCATCTGGCGGGCACGTTCTTCGGTTTCGTGCTGGCGCATCTGGTGCTGGCGCTGCCGTTTTCCATTGTCGCCATCACCAGCGCGCTGGAGCAGACGGATAAATCCCTGGAAGACGCGGCGATGCTGTGCGGCGCCTCGCTATGGGAGGCGCGTATCCGCGTGATCCTTCCCGCGATACGGCACGGGATTTTCTCCGCGGCGATTTTTTCCTTTCTGACATCATGGGATGAGGTGGTGGTGGCCATCTTCATGGCAAGCCCGACCTTGCAGACCCTGCCTTTGCGCATGCTGGGCGAGGTGCGGCAGGATCTTTCACCGGATATCGCCGTGGTTTCCACTTTGCTTGTGCTCGGCACGATCCTGCTGATGGGCATTGCGGCTCTTTTCAACAAGGATACAAAAAGATGAGCGGCGCTTATCTTGAACTGCGCGATCTCCGCAAGAATTTTGGGGATTTCGTGGCCATCGACAATATTTCCCTGCGGATTCAGAAAGGCGAGTTCATTACCTTTCTGGGACCTTCAGGCTCGGGCAAGAGCACGACGCTCTACGCCATCGCCGGATTCATCGAACCCTCGGCGGGGGATGTGCTGCTGAATGGCCGCTCCCTGCTTGGCGTGGCGCCGAACCACCGTGATATCGGCATGGTGTTTCAGCGTTATACGTTGTTTCCGCATCTCACCGTGGCGGAGAATGTGGCGTTTCCGTTGCGTGTGCGCCGCCGGCCGAAAGCCGAGATCGAGGCGAAGGTGGAGGAGATGCTGGATCTCGTTCACCTCACCCCGATGCGCGAGCGCAAACCGGCTCAGCTCTCCGGCGGGCAGCAGCAGCGCGTGGCACTGGCGCGCGCACTTGCCTATGATCCGCAAATTCTTCTGATGGACGAGCCGCTCTCGGCGCTGGACAAGAAATTGCGTGAGGATATCCAGACCGAGATCAAGCGCATCCATGTCGAGACTGGCGTGACGATCGTCTATGTGACGCATGACCAGGAGGAGGCGCTGCGGCTTTCCGACCGGATTGTGCTGTTCAACCATGGCGGCATCGAGCAGACCGGCACAGGGGAGGATTTATATGACCGCCCGGCCAGCGCCTTTACCGCCGGGTTCATCGGCAATTCCAATCTCATCGACATTACCTTGCGCGCGGGCATGGCGCATTTGCCGGATGGCACGACGCTGCACGGCCATGCCGCCGCGAGGGAAGGGGCGGGGCGCCTGATGCTGCGGCCGGAGCATCTCTATCTGGCGGAGGAAGGGATTCCGGCGATGGTGACGGACAGCACCTATCTTGGCGATGTGATGGCTTATACGGTGCGCACAGGCTGGAGCCAGGAATTGACCCTACGGATGCCAAGGCGGGAGAACAGGCGTTACGCGCGGCCGGGCGATCGCGTCTTTCTGGGCTATGAGCCGGCAAAAGCTTACCTGATTCCGGAATGAGGCGGGGCGCGGGTGGTGCCTGCGGCGGATCGGGGTCATGAAAATTTCTCCGTTGAGCGGCGCGGAATGCCTCTTGTGATATAGGGATGAATGGCTTACCTAATGTAACATCACGCGGCTCAGTTTCGATAAATAAAAGGAGGCCACGCCTTGAAAGAAACTGTCATTGCCAGACGGCGTTTCCTCTTGGCGTCCATATCCCTCCTCGCCACCGCTCCCGCCATTGCGCGGGCGGAGCGTTATAGCGGTTCTCTTCCATGGATGCCGGGCGTGGATGGTGCCCCGCAACCTGTTGATCCCGCTGGCTGGACCTTTTTCACCCCGGAAGAGGCCGCCGTTATCGACGCGTTGGTGGACCGGCTGATTCCCGCCGATGATCTCTCCCCCGGTGGCAAGGATGTCGGCATCACGGTCTATATCGACCGCCAGCTTTCCGGCGGTTTCGGCAAGGACCAGGGGCTTTATATGAGCCCGCCCTTCCAGGAGGGCCTGCCGGGCCAGGGCCCCCAGGGCAAGGCGACACCGGCACAGCGTTACCGCGCCAGCATCGCGGCGCTCGAAAATTATTGCCGTGGCGCTTACGTGGGCAAGGGCTTCGCTGACCTGGCGGCGGATGAGCAGGATAAGCTGATCGGCCAGATGGAGAGCAATGCGTTGCAGCTTTCCGGTGTCAGCTCCAAGGCGTTTTTCCAGCTTCTCTGGCAGAATACCAAGGAAGGCTTCTTCGCGGACCCGGTTTATGGCGGCAATCGCGGCATGGCGGGCTGGAAGATGATCGGTTTCCCCGGCGCGCGGTATGATTACCGGGACTGGGTTGAGAAGCATAACCAGCCCTACCCGCTGGCGCCGATCGGCATCCAATCCCACCCCGACTGGTCCTGAAGCCCCTGAACGGATACGAATCCCATGGCACAAACTCTTCCCCATAAGGATGTCGCGATCATCGGGCTCGGCTGGACCGGCTCGATTCTCGCCTATGAACTCTCCGGCGCCGGTCTCGATGTGGTTGCCATAGAGCGTGGCGCCTGGCGCGATACCGCGACCGATTTTCCGCCCGCCTGGGCGCCGGATGAGCTGCGCTACGGCGTGCATCTGGATCTGTTCCAGCGGCCGGAGCAAAGCACGCTGACGCTGCGCAATAATATGAGCCAGACGGCATTGCCGGTCCGCAAATTCAGCTCGTTTCTGCCGGGCAACGGTGTGGGCGGCGCTGGCGTGCATTGGAACGGCATGACCTACCGTTTCCTGGAGACGGATTTCAACCTGCGCACCCATCTCACCCAACGCTACGGCGCCAAGGCGATTCCGGATGACATGACCATCCAGGACTGGCCGGTGAGCTATCAGGATCTGGAGCCCTATTACGACCAGTTCGAGAAGCTGGCGGGTATTTCCGGCAAGGCCGGTAATCTCAATGGCAACACCCAGCCGGGCGGCAATCCGTTCGAGGGGCCGCGCGCCAATGACTATCCCAACCCGCCGGACAAGATGCCGCTTGGCCCCACGCTCTATGCCAAGGCGGCTTCGGAGCTGGGCCTCCATCCATTCCCGATTCCTTCGGCCAATATGTCGCGGAGCTATACCAACCCGCTGGGCGTGACGCTTGGCCAGTGCAGCTATTGCGGCTTCTGCGAGCGGTTCGGCTGCGGTAACTACGCGAAAGCCAGCCCGCAGACCTGCGTGCTGCCCGCGCTGATGCTGCGGAAGAATTTCGAGGCGCGGACCAACTGCAACGTCACGCGCATCAACCTCGACAGCACGGGCAAGAAGGCCACGGGTGTTACCTATGTCGATGCCAAGGGCAATGAATTCTACCAGCCCGCGGACATGGTGCTGGTCTGCTCCTTCGCCTTCAACTGTGTGCATCTGTTGCTGGTTTCCGGCATCGGCACGCCGTATGATCCGGTGAGCGGCACCGGCACGGTCGGGCGGAACTATGCCTACCAATGCACGTCCGGCGTTGCGGTTAAATTGCCGGAAGGCACGCTGCTGAACCCTTTCATCGCCGGCGGCTCCGTCGGCATGGTGCTGGATGATTTCAACGGCGATAATTTCGACCATTCGGGGCTTGGCTTCGTCGGCGGCGGCGTGCTGCAGGCTTCCGTCACGGGCGGGCGGCCAATCCAGCAGATCACTTCCTTCCCGGATGATCCCGGCTGGGGCGCTGGGTGGAAAAAGGCGACCAAGGAGAATTATCAGCAGGTTTACGGGCTTGGCATCCAAGGCAGCGTCTATTCCTACAAGGATGCGTATCTGGACCTCGACCCTACCTACAAGGACCCGTATGGCAGCCCGCTGCTGCGCATGACCTTCGACTGGCACCCGAACGAACTGAAAATGTCGGCTTATGTCACCGGCAAGCTCGCGGAGATCGGCAAGGCGATGGGGGCCACGAAGCTGCATGCCTCGCCGCGCACCGCGCCGTATACCGTGGTGCCGTATCAGACGACGCATAATACCGGCGGTGCCGTGATGGGGGATAATCCGTCCAATAGCGTGGTGAACAAATATCTGCAGAGCTGGGATGTGCCGAATGTCTTTGTGTTCGGCGCCAGCGTGTTTCCGCAGAATGCCGGCTACAACCCCACCGGGACGGTTGGCGCGCTGACCTATTTCGCGGCGGACGCCATCAAGAACCAGTACATCAGGGACCCCGGCCCGCTGGTGCAGGCATAAGGAGGAATGTGATGAGCCAAAGCAAATCATTCCGCTTCATCGCCCGTTCCGGCCTTGCCGCCCTGGTGCTGGGTGCAGGGCTGGGGGCCGCCGGGCTGCCGCGCCGCGCCGCGGCGCAGGCCCAGCCCGAAGCCGCGCCAATGGACGCGCAAACCGTGGCCGAGGGGAAATATCTCGCCACAGCGGGTGACTGCATTGCCTGCCATACGGTACCGGGCGGCCAGCCCTTCGCGGGCGGTTTGGCGATCGAGACGCCGTTCGGCAAGATTCTTGGCCCGAACATCACGCCGGACAAAGCCACCGGCATCGGCAATATGACCGGCCGGCAATTCGTGAATGCGGTGAAATATGGCATCGGCCACCGGGGGCATCTCTACCCCGCCATGCCCTATGTATATTTCAACAAGGTGCCGGAGGGTGAGATCCTGAAGATCCGCGCCTATCTCGACACGCTGCCGCCGGTGAATAACAAGGTGGTCGTCAACCAGCTGCCCTTCCCGTACAATATCCGGCCGCTGATGATGGGCTGGAATCTGCTGTATTTCCCGAATAACGGCGACTACAAACCCGACCCCGGCCAGTCCGCCGAATGGAACCGGGGGGCTTACCTGGTGCAGGGGCTTGAGCATTGCGCCGCCTGCCATACGCCGAAAAACGCCTTTGGCGGTGACAAGGCCGGGCTGGCGCTGCAAGGCGCGGTGTTGCAGGGCTGGAACGCGCCCAACATCACCGCGTCGTGGAATGGCATTGGCGCCTGGAGCGCGCAGGATATCGCCGCCTATCTGAAAACCGGCCATAATCAATATGCCTATGCATCCGGGCCGATGGCGGATGTGGTTTTCAACTCCACGTCGAATCTGACGGATGCGGATATCGCGGCGATATCGGCCTATCTGAAAACCGTGCCTGGCCAGGGCGGTGCCGCCCCCGCGCCGATTGCGGCGAACGACCCGGCAATGGTGGAAGGGGCGAAGATCTACACGGATGAGTGCGCGGCCTGCCATACCGGGGACGGTGCCGGGCAGCCGGGGATCTTCCCCGCTTTGTTCAGGAATCCGGCGGTGCAGGCGGATGATCCTGTCACGTTGATGCGCGTGGTTCTGCAGGGGACACATGGGGTAGGCACGGCGGCCTCGCCAACCGCGCCCGCCATGCCGGCCTTCGGGGGGCTGATGAATGATCAGCAGATCGCCGATGTTCTGACCTATATCCGGAATAGCTGGGGCAATGGCGCGCCGGCCGTGGGGGCGGATGCCGTGACCAAGGCGCGTAATTCTCTCACCGGGCCGTAATCCGGCCTGGGCGCTTCGGGGCTGGCAGTCCGGTAAGCGGCGGCTAGAGCCATATCAGTGACTGCTGCCATACGGCGCCAGGCACGGCCTTGAGTGGGCGCGGCTGATGGGACGGAAACCGGGGTTGGACAACAATTGGACTCCACCCTATATTGCCGCTTGAGGGCGTGGGAGCAGAAAACCTGGCACTGCCTCTATTTATTACCAAAGAATTCGTGTCTATCTCTGTCTCTCGTTCATCACCAGATGATTTAAGTCTCAGTCTGAAGCTAGGATCTCGCGTGTCCGTTAATAAATCGGCTAGAAACCAGGCTCCTGAGAATTTGCAACTCGGAATATTACGGACCTATCAAGCTTCCATATTCAATGTTGCATTGTGGCAAATTGTTTCGACATTCGGCCTCTACGCCATGTGTGTGGCGGCCATGTATGTCTGTTCGAAATTCTCCACCCTGCTGACTCTGGCCCTGGCGCTGCCGACAAGCGGGCTGATTGTTCGCATTTTCATGCTCCAGCATGATTGCGGCCATAACTCATTGTTTCAATCCCGGCGCGCGAACAGCATTGTGGGCACCCTTTGCAGCTTCGTTACATTCACGCCTTTTGCGTATTGGCGCAGATTGCATGCGCGGCATCATGGCAGCTGGAATAATCTCGATGGCCGGGGCATTCCGGCTGATTTTTTTTCGGATTGCGCAACGGTGGCGGAATACAGCGCGATGACGCCCATGCAAAAGCGTTTATACCGCCTAACCCATCATCCCGTGCTGATGCATTTTTTGCTGCCGCCCATCATTTTCATTTTACTCTACCGCCTGCCGTTTGACACCCCTTCAACCTATAAACGCGAACGTATGAGCGTCTATCTGCTGAACCTGGCGCTCGTGGTCATTTTTGCGGGCCTTATCACGGTGTTTGGTATCAAGACCGTGATGCTGGTGCATATACCCGCCATATTTCTTGCCGCCATCACGGGTATCTGGCTGTTCTCGGTGCAGCACAGATTCGAAGAGGCGCAATGGACACGCAAAGAAGGCTGGAATTTCGTTCAAGCCTCTCTGCAAGGGACATCCTACCTGAAACTGCCCCGGGTGCTGCAATGGTTCAGCGCCAATATCGGCTTGCATCATTTACACCATCTGCGCCCCGGTATTCCGAATTACCGGCTGCAGGCTTGCCATGATGAATGCCCGGCCGCGGCGGCGGGGGTAACAACGCTTACTCTTAAAGAGGCGCTCAGGGCCCCCAGCTATGTGCTATGGGATGAAAATTTGAACTGCATGGTTCCGTTTCCGTCCTGATGCGATCCTCCGGAAGGGAGGCGAACTCAAACGGCGGTATCTTGCCGTCCGGCAAATCTCTGGTTGGCATTTATTGAAACCTTGCCCGTGACGGATCAGGTGCTAGAGCCATATCAGTTTAATTGGAATCACTTGGTTCCAATTAAACTGATGAAATTGCTCGCCAAAATATAAGCTAGAGCGGTTCCGCTTTGGCGGGCTCCGCGCAGGCCGTGCGCCAGGATGCCAGGGCCGCCATCTCAGCCTCGGGCAGTTCGGAGACAATCTGGCGCTGCCCGCGTGAAATTTCGCCTGTTTCGCCATCCAGGCAGATGAATTCGCCTTCCGCCAGGGCTTGCCCCGCCAGCTCGGCCCCGGCGGGGGTGATGCGCAGCGCCGGGCACCCCACCAGGCAGACCCGGCCCATTTGCCTTGCCACCACGGCGGCATGCGCGGTGGGCCCGCCGGTGGCGGTGAGAATGCCGCAGGCCACGGCAAAGCCCGCCACGTCCTCGGTGGAGGTATCATGGCGCACCAGAATCACCGGCTCCCCCGTTTCCGCCAGGCTTTTGGCCCGGTCGGAGGTAAACGCCACCCGCCCGCAGGCCACCCCTGGCGCGGCTGGCATGGCCGTGGCCACTGATGGTGCGGGTGTGGCGAAGCGCGTCAGCCGTGTCTGCTCCAGGTCGATTTTGGCCGCGCGCTCCAGCGCCTCACGCGGCGTGATCATCCCTTCCGACACGAAATCCATGAGGATGCGCAAAGCGGCCCGAGGGGTGCGTTTGGCGGAACGGGTCTGCAGGAAGAACAAGGTTCCGCGCTCGACCGTGAATTCAATGTCCTGCATGTCGCGATAGGCCGTTTCCAGCCGCCGCGCCCCGGCCTCAAGCTCGCGCGCCACCTCGGGCAGGGCGGCGGCCAGGGCGGCGGCCCCGCCGGTGCGCCGCCGCCCGGCCACCACGTCCTCGCCCTGGGCATTGGCCAGATAATCCACGTAAAACACCGGCGCCCCGGTGGCCGGGTTGCGCGAAAACGCCACCCCCGCGCCGGAGGCCCGCCCGGCATTGCCGAACACCATCACCTGCACGGTGACCGCCGTGCCGCTCAGCCCTTCCAGATGGTTAAGCCGCCGGTATTCCCGCGCCCTTTCGCTCTCCCAGGAGCGGTATACGGCTTGCGCGGCGGCCAGAAGCTGGGCCATCGGCTCGTCCGGCACGTTTTGCGCAGTGGCGGCGAAGCGCTGCGCCAGGCGTTCCAGCGCCTCGGAATCCAGCTCCGCCTCGCTGGCGGCCGCTTCCTCGTGCAGCATCGCCGCCAGTGCCGCCTCGAAGCCCGCCGCCGGGGCGTCCAGCACCACCTCGGCATACATTTGCACGAAGCGGCGATAGGAATCCCAGGCCATGCGCGGATTACCGCTCTGGCTGATCAACCCGCGCAAGGTGGCCGGGTTGAGGCCCACATCCAATATGGTCTCCAGCATCCCGGGCATGGATTGAGCGGCGCCTGAGCGCACCGATACCAGAAGCGGCGCCCGCGCATCGCCAAACCCTTGCCCGGTCACGGCCTCCAGCGCGGCAATCCCCTCGCGCAGCCCGTGCTGAAGCGCCTGCAGGGCCTCCGCCTCGCCCGCGTTGATGGCCGCGCACAGGCTGGCGGGCAGCACGAAGGCGGGCGGCACGCGCAGCCCCATCTGGCTCATGCGCCATAGCTGCGCGGCCTTGTTGCCGGCCAGCTCGGGGCTGAGCGGCTTGGCGTGATGCGGCACACCGATGAAAAGCGGCGCGAAATGGGATTTCATGCGGACAACTCCTGCAATACGCGGTCTCGCAAGGCGAAGGCGGCGTGGGACAGCTTGTCCGTTGCTCCTTCCAGCGCCTTGGCCAGTTCCAGCGCCAGCACCAGGGTGCGGGCGTCAGCGCAGGGCGTGTTCAACAGCGCCGTCAAGGCGCCGCGCTGCGCCGCATCGGCCTCGCGTTCGGCGCGCACCACATCGTCGATCGCCTGCAGCGCCGCCGCGGCATCGGCGCGCTGGCCCTCGGGCAGGCGCGCCGCCGTTTCCACGGCCCGCACCATGGCCGATACCGCGCCGGTGACGATCCCGGCCAGCGGTGCCAGCAATGCCGTGCCGCTGGCGGTTTCCCGCATCAGGCCGAGCATATAGGCGGTATCCTCCAATGCGTCGGTGGTGTTTTCCACCTCGTCGATCACCAGCCGCAGCGCCGCCGAACCTTGGATATGTTCCGCCAGTTCGCGGGCGGTGGCGGTCAGCCGGTCGCCTTTGGCCTCCATGGCCTTGGCGCGCGGTGCCAGGCCCGCATCCGGGGCGGCCAAAGCGGCCTCGATGCCCTCGGCAATGCCGCGTGTCAGCCCCAGATGCCGCACAAGCAGCACGAACACCGCGTTTTCCGCGGTCTCGAAGCGCCGGGCCAGCTCGGCCTGGATCTCATCCAGGATCAGCCGCGCCCCGCGCCCCGCCGCCAGCCCTTGCGAGGTGCCGCGCAGCGTGTGGCGCAGGAATTCAATGCAATTCGCCTCGCCCAGCGCGGCATCCAGCCGCTCCCCATAGCGGATGCGCCCGGCGGCGGCACGGTGCACCGCCTCATAGACAAGTTCCGCCGCGCCCAGCTCCACAAAGGCCCGGTGCCCGTAATCCTGCGCCGCCGCCCAGCCCAGCAGCCCGATGGCGGCGGTTTTGCCCACGAAAATCTGCAACGCCTTGCGGGCCTTGTTCCAATCGATGAGGAACGGGATGCGCGAGGCCAGGACGTCCAGGACCTCATCGCGGGCATTTCGCTCGGTGAAGCTGAACCGCCCCGTGATGAGATAGAAGCTCTCCTCCTCCAGCCCGGCCGCCTGGCGCTGCGCCAGGGGGCTCCACGCCACCGGGCGCCCCGCGAACATATCGATGAAGAATTTTGCCCTTGGCCGGTGGATATCGGTGTAGGTGACGCTCACCTCATCGGCCGAGACATGCACGACCAGGACATGCGCATCCGTGGTGCCGATATCGTTCTGGATGACCAGATGCTCAGCCCCATGCACCGCCGTGGTGCCAAGCCCGGGATGCCCGAAGATGAGCGGCGCGGTGCGGTGCAGCCCGCGCATGAAGGCGCGCACGGCATCGCGGTCGTCATCCGTGAGACCATGGACCTGCGCGCCATCCAGGGTTTCCACCGCCGTGGCGGCGGTGAGCTGGTTGAGCGTCTTGTGCACGTCCATCACCAGCACGTGGAATTTGGGCTGGCCATCACGCGCGGCGCTGGTCAAAGCCGCGATGCGGGCCAGGGTGATTTCCCCGGCGGCTTCCGGCTTCAGCAGCGGCTGTATTGCCGCCGCCCGTGCCGCCAGGTCTTCCGCGCCAGCCATATGGGCTGCCGCCAAGGGTGCTAGCATGGCGTCCAGATCCGCTTTCAGCCCCAGGAGCAGCGCCCCGGCGCCGGGAAGATGCAACGTCTCCGCCCCCACCAGCCGCGCCTGCGCCAGCCCGGCCGGGGAAATCTCCGCTTCCAGCCCGGCCGGTGGCAGCATGATGGGGGCGGCCCGCACCGCATCGCGCGCCCGTGACGCGGCATCCTGCAACAGCGAGAGCCGCTGCTTGATCCGGTCATTGGCCGCGAGGGCGGTGCTGATAAGGCCGGGCAGCAGCACCTCGCATTCGCCCAGCTCGCCAATAATATCGCTTTTCACCGGCACGATCTGTCTCCTGTCTCCCACCGGATAGGAAAAGCGGCCGGACGGCACTTTGCGTTAGATCACAAACAGGTGTGAAACTTGTGTGACAGGCGGGCCGTGATGAGACGGATGCGCGGGCAAATTGCGGATCGGACGGCCGCACGAGGCCAACGGCGCCGCATGAGCCATGACGGGCATTTCCGAACGGGGAGCGGGGGGTGTAAATCCACCGTGAGAGAGCGTTGTGGAGAGACATGATCGCGGTTTTTGGGCATCGCGGCGCGCGGGGCTGGCGCCCGGAGAACACCCTGGCGGGATTTGCCCTGGCCCGGCGCCTGGGGCTGACGGGTGTGGAGTTCGATGTCGGGCTTACGGCCGATGGGGTTGCGGTGGTGCATCATGATCCCCGGCTGAATCCCGACACGGCCCGTGACACCCGCGGGGCCTATGTGGGCGGCGATGCCCCGTTGCTCCGCGAGCTGACATTCCCGCAGCTCGAATCCTATGATGTGGGCCGGTTGCGCGCCGGTTCCGGCTATGCGGCGCGGTATCCGGACCAAAAGCCCGTTGATGGCGCACGGATTCCAGCGCTGGCCGAGGCCTTGGCGGCCTGCGCGCCGCTCGATCTTCTGATCGAGATTAAAAGTTTTCCCGATAGGCCGGACCTGACACTGGCGCCTGAACGCCTGGTGGAGGCGGTGGTGCAGGTGTTGCGGGAGACAGGCCTTATCCGCAAAGCCGTGCTCTATGCTTTCGACTGGCGGGTGCTCGAAGCCGCAGCCTTGCTGGCGCCATCATTGCGGCGCGGTTGCCTGACCGGGGCTGACACCGTGGAACAGGCCGGTCTCTGGTTCGGCGCGACGCGGCTGGATGCGTTCGCGCCGGAAACCCCTGGCAGCGTGGCGCGCGCGGTGGCGAGCACCGGGGCCGTTATATGGGCGCCGTCTCATGACATGCTCGATGAGGCAGGGATGGCCGAGGCGCGGCGGCTCGGCCTGGCCGTGATCCCCTGGACCTTGAATGAGGAGGCCGGCATCCAGCGTATGATCGATCTCGGCGTGGATGGCATGATTTCCGATTGGCCGGACCGGGTGATGGATGTGTTGCGGCATCGGAACATCCAGCCGGCCGCGCCGGGGTTCGTGGCCGGGCTGCGCGGCTGAAGCCGGATGGTTACGCTCCGCCCCCGGCATCCGTGACGATCGCCAGGATGGCGTCGCCATAGCGTTCCAGCTTCGTCGTGCCCAGCCCCGGCAATTGGCCCAGGGCTTGCCTGTCCGTTGGCCGCGCGGTGGCGATGGCGGCCAGGGTGGTGTCATGGAAGATCACATAGGCGGGCAGTTTCTGTTCTTTCGCCAAACGCGCGCGTTCTGCCCGCAGCTTTTCGAAAAGCGCCTCATCCGCCGGGGCCAGCGCCATGCGCTCGGCTTTTTTGTTCAGCACCGCCCGCGCATTTTTTCCGGCATGTTCCTGCCGGAAAAAGATCTTCTCCCGCCCGCGCAGCAGCGCGTCGCCGAATTCCGTCAGGCACAGCGCGCCGTAGGATTCATGGTCGACTTCCAGCGCCCCGCGCGCGACCAATTGGCGGAACACCGCCCCCCAGCTTTTGCGGTCCAGCTCCGTGCCGACGCCGAAGGTGGGCAGCTTGTCATGGCCGAAGCGCTCGATCTTTTCGGTGCGGACGCCGAGCAGAATATCGATGAGATGCCCGGCGCCGAAGCGCTGGCCGGGTGCGCCAGGCGGCGGAGAGCGCCTTTTGCGCCGCCACCGTGCCGTCCCAGGTTTCAACGGCGGTTCAGGCAGATTATCGCAATTGCCGCAAGGCTGGGCCAGCACCTCGCCGAAATGCGCCAGCAGGCCTGGCGGCGGCAGGTGGCGGTTTCGCACACGCCCAGCAGCGCATCCAGCTTCGGCGCGCTCGACGCGCTTGATCTCGGCGGGGACTTCGCCTTGCTCGATCATCCCGCGGCGCAGGACGAGATCCTGCATGCCATAGAGCAGCAGCGTTTCGGCGGGCAGCCCATCGCGCCCGGCGCGGCCGGTTTCCTGGTAATAGGCTTCCAGGCTGAGGGCAGGTCCAGATGCGCGACGAAGCGGACATCGGGCTTGTCGATGCCCATGCCGAAGGCGACGGTGGCCACCAGCACCAGCCCCTCGGCGGCGCAGGAACGCATCCTGGTTGCGCGGCGCGCGTTTCCGCCGGCAGCCCGGCGTGATAGGGCAGCGCATTGAGCCCGTGGTGGGCGAGCCAGGCGGCGGTTTCCTCCACCGCGCTGCGGCTGAGGCAATAGACGATGCCGCTTTCGCCCGCATGCGCGCTGAGGAATGTCAGCAGTTGCTTCAGCGGCGCGGCTTTCGGCGCACGCGGTAACGGATATTCGGGCCGGTCGAAGCTGGAGATGAAGAGGCGCGCGCCCTCGAGCCCCAGGCGCGCTGGCGATATCCTCGCGCGTCTGCGGATCGGCCGTGGCGGTGAGGGCGATGCGCGGAATATCGGGAAAGCGCTCCGCCAGTGCGGCGAGCTGCAGATATTCCGGCCGGAAATCATGGCCCCATTGGCTGACGCAATGCGCCTCGTCGATGGCGAAGAGCGCGATTGGCGCTTCCTCGCAGCAGGTCCATGAAATCCGGCATCATCAGCCGTTCCGGCGCGACATAGAGCAGATCGAGCCGCCCGGCCCGCAATGCTCGCTCGCACCGCGGCGCGCTCGGCCGGTCAGGCTGGAATTCAGCGCCGCGGCGCGCACGCCGAGCTGCCGCAGGCCGCCACCTGGTCGCGCATCAGCGCGATCAAAGGCGAGACGACGATGCCGACGCCCGGGCGGCACAGCGCAGGGAGCTGGTAGCAGAGCGATTTGCCGCCGCCGGTCGGCATCAGCACCAGCGCATCGCCGCCCGCCACCACATGCCGCACGATCGCCTTCCTGCTGGCCGCGGAAGCCTGCATGGCCGAAGACGCGGCGTAATATATCCAGCGGATCGGCGTTGGGGAGTTGGGCGGGGCCGTGCATCGGCGGCAGCCTACAATCTGCGTCCGTGCGCGCGCAATCTTGGCAAGCCCGCCGCGCCGGGCCATAGAGCCGGGGTGGGAGGCCCGCCAATGCTGGAGACCACGACGCTCACAACATCTCAGCCCGAAACCGGCGGTGCGCCGTACTTCAAAATTCTCACCGGCATCGGCACGCGCAAGAGCGATGCCGGGTTGAAGGAGGCATTGCAAACAATGCCGGCGGATACAATGAAGGATGGAAGCTATGCCGCCGCGGGCATCATGCGTTTTCAGGACTGGACATTCGGCGCGCTGATGGTTCCCGGCAATCTCCAGGCTGGTATTCTGGCACTTGGCCTGCATGAAGGCGCCTATGCAGAGCCCGATAAATATTTCGGCGCCAGCAAGATCATCGAGGAAGGCACGCCGGACGAGATATTCGCGGCCCCGCGCCATCCCATCGC
Organism: uncultured Pseudomonadota bacterium; assembly: GCA_963794625.1. GTDB lineage: Bacteria > Pseudomonadota > Alphaproteobacteria > Acetobacterales > Acetobacteraceae > Acidocella. The sequence goes on along the minus strand of CAWCEU010000006.1, from coordinate 392,692 downwards.
CAAGGCTCTGCTACCCGCCGTGCCGCATTGAACCGGCGCTGGATTCGGGCCTAAAACCCTCCGGCAACAAATTCAGGAAGAAAGAGCATCATGCGGGACTTCCACGCGGCCAGGCGCAGCCCGGTCTACGCCACCAACGCCATGGCGGCCACCTCCATGCCCGAGGCCACGCTCACCGCGATCGAGGTGATGAAGGCGGGCGGCAACGCGCTGGATGCGGCCATCGCCGCGGCGGCGGTGCTGGCGGTGGTGGAGCCGCAATCCACCGGCGTGGGTGGAGATCTCTTCTGCCTCTATTCCCCGGCCGGCAGCGGCAAGGTCATCGCGCTCAACGGCTCCGGCCGCACCCCGGCGGGCTTGTCGCTGGATGCGCTGGCCGCGCAGGGGCTGTGCTCCTATGAGGCCAGCTCCGTGCATGCCGTCACCGTGCCGGGCGGTGTCTCCGGCTGGGAGACCTTATCCAAGGCCCATGGCCGCAAGGGGCTGGACGAGCTGTTGCAGCCCGCCATCCGCTTTGCCGAGGACGGCTATGTTGTGGCCCCGCGCGTGGCGGCGGATTGGGCGGAGGCGGAGGTTGAGGCCAAGCTGAAGCAGAATGGCGCGGAGATTTTTCTGCCCGGCGGCAAAACACCGCGGCCCGGCACGGTGATGCGCAACCCGCAGCTTGCCGCCACGCTGCGCGCCATCGCCAAGGACGGCGCGAAGGCCTTCTATACCGGCCCCATCGCGGCGAAGATCGTCGAAGGATCTGCGTGCGCGCGGCGGCTTCCATACCGAGGCGGATTTTGCCGCCGGGCTGAACGTGGCGGAATTCGTCACCCCCGTCTCCCGCGCTTTCGCCGGGCATGAGGTGTGGGAATGCCCGCCGAATGGCTCCGGCATCATCGCCCTGATGCTGATGGGCATCATGGATGGCTTCGCCCCCAGCGCCGACCCGCTGGACCCGCTGCGCCTGCACCGGCATGTGGAAGCGGCCCGGCTGGTCTATCGCGACCGCGACGCCTTCGTGGCCGACCCCGTGCATGCGGATGTGCCGGTGGCGCAGCTGCTCAGCGATGCGTATATTTCCGGCCTGCGCGGGCTGATTTCGGACGACCATGCGCTGGAAACCCTGCCCGCCGCGGGCAGCCTGCACAAGGATACGGTCTATATCTCGCGTTGTGGATGCGCAAGGCAATTGCTGCAGCTTCATCAACTCCATTTTCCAGAGCTTCGGTTCCGGCATTGTCGCGGCGGATACGGGCGTGGTGATGCATAATCGCGGCTTCAGCTTCAGCATGAAGCCCGGCCACCCCAACCAGGTGGCGCCGAACAAGCGGCCGATGCACACCATCATTCCCGCCATGGCGTTGAAGGATGGCAAGCCGCAATTCGTGTTCGGCGTGATGGGCGGGCAATATCAGCCAATGGGGCAGAGCTGGGTGCTGGCCAATATGCTGCATTACGGCATGGACCCGCAGGCGGCGCTGGACCTGCCGCGCCTCTTCCCCTTCGCGGGGCAGGTAGAGGTGGAGCGTGGCATCCCCGCCGCTGCCCGCGCGGCGCTGGAGGCCAAGGGGCACAAGCTTGCCGATGCCGAGCTGCCGCATGGCGGTGGCCAGGTAATCCGGCTCGACCATGAGCGCGGCATTTTGGTTGGCGGGTCGGACCCTCGCAAGGATGGTTGCGCCCTGGGGTATTAGGGCGCGATGGCCTTGGCTTCGTTCTAAAACCATCCGGCTTTAAGACGCGCCGGGCGGGCTGGCGGTTTCTTCGTGAACAGGCGGCGATCCCGGCCGCCTGCCAACCGGGCCGCCTCCTTCAGCGCATGGCCGGCCATCCGGGTGTTTCCCGGGAGATGACACAGCGCCTGTTCCATTCTGGCGCAGTGTGTTTTTTCGGTACGCCGGCGGGCTTTCCCGCTCTGGTCCATCATTCAAAAAAACCAGGTGAAGCGCCAGTTTTCAGGTTTGGCACGGGGCTTGCTGAGAAGGCTTCAACGTCCATTCGCGGCCAATACCGCGCCAAACAAAGCGAGGAACCTGATCATGCTCGACGCCGCCATTGCCCCCCTTCCCGGGAGTGCCGTCTCCAGCTTTTCCTTCAAGCCGCGTTACGACAACTTCATCAACGGCAAATTCACAGCGCCACTCTCCGGCCAGTATTTTGATAATGTCTCGCCCATCACCGGCCGGGTCTTCACCCAGGCCGCGCGCTCGAATGAGGCGGACATCAATCTGGCGCTGGATGCCGCGCATGCGGCGGCGGAGGCCTGGGGCAAGCGCCCGGCGGCTGAGCGCGCCGGTATCATGCTGAAGATCGCCGACAAGATGGAGCAGAATCTCGACCTGCTCGCCTATGTCGAAACCGTGGATAACGGCAAGCCGATCCGCGAGACCACGGTGGCGGACGTGCCCCTGGCCATCGACCATATGCGCTATTTCGCCTCTTGCGTGCGCGCCCAGGAAGGTGCCCTCTCCGAGATCGACCACGACACCGTGGCGTATCATTTCCATGAGCCGCTGGGCGTTGTCGGCCAGATCATTCCCTGGAACTTCCCGCTGCTGATGGCCGTATGGAAGCTGGCCCCGGCCCTGGCCGCGGGGAACTGCGTGGTGCTGAAACCCGCCGAGCAGACCCCGATTTCCATCATGGTGCTGATGGAGCTGGTGGGCGATCTGCTGCCGCCGGGCGTGCTGAACGTGGTGAACGGGTTTGGCCTGGAAGCCGGCAAGCCGCTGGCCTCCTCCAACCGCATCGCCAAGATCGCCTTCACCGGTGAGACCACCACGGGCCGTCTCATCATGCAGTACGCCAGCCACAACCTTATTCCGGTGACGCTGGAGCTGGGCGGCAAATCCCCCAACGTCTTTTTCGCCGACGTGATGGCCGAGGACGATGACTTCCTGGACAAGGCGATCGAAGGTCTGGTGCTGTTCGCGCTGAACCAGGGCGAGGTTTGCACCTGCCCGTCCCGCGCCTTCATTCAGGAAAGCATCTACGACAAATTCATGGAGAAGGTGCTGAAGCGCGTGGCCGCCATCAAGCAGGGCAGCCCGCTGGATGCCGCCACCATGATCGGCGCCCAGGCCTCCCAGGAGCAGGTGCAGAAGATCCTCTCCTATATCGATATCGGCCAGCAGGAAGGGGCGGAGCTGCTGATCGGCGGCGGCAAGGCCGATCTCGGCGGCGCGCTCTCCAGCGGCTTCTACATCAACCCGACCGTGTTCCGCGGCCATAACAAGATGCGCATCTTCCAGGAGGAAATCTTCGGGCCGGTGCTCTCCGTCACCACCTTCAAGACCGAGGAAGAGGCGCTCGCCGCGGCGAATGATACGCTTTACGGCCTGGGGGCGGGCGTATGGTCGCGCGATGGCAACCGCGCCTACCGCATGGGCCGTGGCATCAAGGCCGGGCGCGTGTGGACGAACTGCTACCATCTCTACCCCGCCCATGCGGCGTTCGGCGGCTACAAGCAGTCCGGCATCGGGCGCGAGACGCATAAGATGATGCTCGACCATTACCAGCAGACCAAGAACCTGCTGGTGAGCTACAGCCCGAAGCCGCTGGGCTTCTTCTAAAGGGGCGGCGTGATGAGCGAGGTTCCGGTGCGGGTTCTGGCCACGCAGGCCGCGCTGGATCTCATTGCCCGGCTGCGGGAGAAACATGGGCCGATCATGTTTCATCAGTCGGGCGGATGCTGCGACGGGTCGTCGCCCATGTGCTATCCGGTGGGCGATTATCTGGTGGCGCCGGATGATGTGAGGCTGGGTGAGATCGGCGGCGCGGAATTCTTCATGAGCCGCTCGCAGTTCGAATATTGGCGCTACACCCAGCTTATCATCGACGTGGTGGATGGCATGGGCGGCATGTTCTCACTGGAGAACGGGACCGGGCTGCGTTTCCTCACGCGCTCGCATCTCTTCACCGAGACGGAGATTGAGGCCCTGCAAAGGGCGGAAAATGCCGCGGCATGACAGGGCGGGGGTCTGGTTATAGGCCGTAGATCAAGAGATTTCCGGACATCACCGCGATATTTGTGATGAGCGGGGCCGTGCGGCGGCGTACGGCCGGGCGCTTTGTACGAAGCGCCAATGTGACTGAAGCAGTGACTTGAATTTTACAATAACAAGGGGAAACAGAATGAACGCTCCGAATTCTTCGAGGCTCGCGCGTAAATTACTGGCAGGTGTTGGGCTTGGTCTGGTTGTTGGGCTGATGGCCGCGCCATTGGCCCGCGCCGACCAGGGCGCTTATCAGCCGGTTACCGATGACGTGCTCAAAAACGCAGGCAGCAATGATGGCTGGCTAATGTTCAACCGCGACTATACGGGCCAGGATTATGCGCCCTTCACGCAGATCGGCACCAGTAATGTCAGCAGCCTGACCTCGGCCTGGAGCTCCGACAAGATCGATATTCCGGATGCGTTCGAAGGCGTTCCCATCGTGAATGGCGATTACATGTTCGTCACCACGGCAAAGGATCATGTCATCGCCTATAACGCGGCGACTGGCGCCAAGCTGTGGGAATATGACCATCCGCTGCCGGCCGCGACCTTCAAGACGCTGTGCTGCGATACCAACAACCGCGGCGTGGCGCTTTACGACGACATGGTGATCCTCGGCACGCTGGATAATCATGTGGTGGCGCTGGATGCGCAAACCGGCGCGGTGAAATGGAACGTATCCCTGGCGGGGCCGGGGGTTGGCTACTCCATTACCGAAGCGCCGCTGATTGTGAACGGCAAGGTCATCATCGGCTCCGGCGGCGGCGAGTACGGCGCGCGTGGCTTCATCACGGCGCTGGATGCCAATACCGGCAACCAGGTCTGGAAATTCTACACTACCCCGGCCGAGGATCAGCCCGGCGGCAATACCTGGCCCGCTGGCGCTTACAAGACCGGCGGCGGATCGCCCTGGATGACCGGCACCTATGACCCGGATACCGATACGCTGTTCTGGGGCGTCGGCAATCCTGGCCCGTGGCTGGCCACCATGCGCCCGGGTGACAATCTCTATACCGACTCGCTGGTCGCGCTTGATCCCAGCACGGGGAATCTGAAATGGTACTATCAGTTCACCCCCAATGACACCTGGGATTATGACGGCGTCAACACGCCGGTCCTCACCGATCTGACCTACAAGGGCCAAGCCTACAAGGCCGTCATCCAGCCGAACCGCAACGGCTATCTCTATGCGCTGGACCGCACCAACGGCAAATTCATCTACGCCGTGCCCTTCGTGCACGACACCTCGGTGACCGGCGTCAAGGATGGCGTGACCCAGACCAACCAGACGGTGCGCCCTGCCTTGGGCAAGACCATCACCACCTGCCCCTCTTTCCTGGGCGGCAAGAATTGGTGGCCGATCGCGGTGAACCCGGATGATCATATGGCCTATGTGGCGACCTTGCATGCCTGCATGTCCATGACGGGCGTGCCGGTGACCTATGCGGCGGGCCTGCCTTACCTGGGCGAAACCTTCCAGATGCTGCCGGACCCCACGGATCCGAAGCATCTCGGTTCCTTCCAGGCGATCAATCTGGATACCGGCAAGCAGGTTTGGCAGCACCAGACCGAAAACCCCTGGGATGCCGGCGCGCTGACCACGGGTGGCGGGCTCGTCTTCTCCGGTACGCCGGATGGCAAGCTGCACGCCTTCGATGCGAAGACCGGCAAGGCGCTGTGGACCAGCCCATCCATGGGCACGGGCATCCTGGCTGACCCGGTGGCCTATCAGGTGGATGGCACGGAATATGTTGCCGTTTGGGCGAGCTATGGCGGCGTTTGGCCATTATGGGGCGGCAAGCTTGCCGCGCCGCTGAATGATACTCCCCGCTTTGGACAGCTCCATGTCTTCAAACTTGGCTCCTGAAGGTGCCCTCACCCGGCCGCGCAAGCGGCCGGGGATTTTCACCTCCGGCGCCGCGCTTCTGGCGGCGGTGCTGCTATGCCCTGGTCTCGCCCACGCGGGCACCATCACCTTCTGCGTGGACCAGGCCAACCCGATGCTGCCAACCGACATGGCGGTGGCGCGGGCCGTGGCGCAGAAAGCAGGAGATACGGCCGCTTTCGTGCTGCGCGACTCTACGCGTGACGCCAGCGATGACGACGACGACCTCAGCGGCCGTGCCCAGATCAGAGCTCTGCACAAGCTCGCGCAGCAATGTGATCTGATCATGGGTTTCCCCGTGGAGGATGGCGGCGGCAATATCCCGGATGGCATGAAGGCCAGTATCGCTTATGCCCGCACTGGCTTTGTCGCGGTGGGGCAGAGCAATGTTTCCAGCAATTTCAATTCGTTGCTGAATCTGGGGGATATAGGGGTGCTGAGCATGACCCCGACCTCCACCTATTTCGGCCCGGCGAATATGGCGCACGAGCATATCTATAACACCAACGAGCAGCTTTTCGGCGCGCTGCTCGGCGGCGAGGTCAAATCCGTGCTGATCTGGCGCCCCTGGCTGAATCAGGAATTGGCGGCACATCCGCAGACGGTGCACGTTGCGGAGCTGAACATGCCCTACGCAAACTGGAACGTCGTTGCCCTGTACCCGCAAACGGCGCAGAATAACCCTGCGGTGAAGGCGTTCAACGCCGCCATTGCTGGGTTGGCTGCCTCGCGGCGGCTTGTTGGAATCGTGAAGCCATACGACGTTCCAGCCAGCAACGTTTCAAGAATGGAAGAGTGAGGAAGTAGCATGACAAAGATGAAAATCGCCGCTTTTGGGTTTACCGCGTCGCTGCTGGCCGTGGCAGCGCAGGCGGGCACTCCGCCCGCCCTGTATACGGATGCCCAGGCCACGGCCGGCGCCAGCGCGTTTTCACAGAACTGCGCCATGTGCCACGGTGCAAACCTGGAAGGTGGCGCCGGTCCGGCGCTGATCGGCCAGGCTTTTGCCTCCGCCAGCAACAACTATACCGTGGGCGCGATTTTCTCCGAGCTTGCCGAGCAGATGCCGGCCGGCCAGCCGGGCAGCCTCTCCCATACGCAGTATGAGGATATTTTCGCGTATATCCTGAAGCAAAACGGCTATCCCGCCGGCACCACGGCGATCAGCTATGACAAGGCCCTGGCCGATACCACGCCGCTGGTCTCACAGGTCAAGTAATCACGCATCCACCGGGCCCGCGCGGCCCGGCAGACATTTGCAAGCCTATTGCAAATACCGGCGCCATCCGGTGCCGGTTTCGTAAAACAAAGGAGGAATGAGTATGTGGCATAAACCAGTTGTTAAGCAGATCTGCATCGGCGCTGAGATCAACTCTTACGTCTCGGCTGTCCGTAAGTAAGGAGTGCGGCCCGGTCCAGGCAAGCCTTGCGGTCTCCCATGCGTGTAAGGGTGCTTGGATCGGCTGCCGGCGGTGGCTTTCCGCAATGGAATTGCCATTGCCCGGGCTGTAGGCGCGCCCGTGCCGGTGACCCGGCGGTAAAGCCCCGCACCCAGGCCTCCCTGGCGGTGAGCGCGGATGGCATGCGCTGGGTGCTGCTGAATGCCAGCCCGGATCTCCCCGCGCAGTTGCGCGACCATGATATTCTCCACCCCAGCAATCATGGCCCCGCCCGCAACAGCCCGGTGGCGGCTGTTGTTATTTCCGGCGGGGATATCGATTGCATCGCGGGGCTGCTGACGCTGCGTGAAGGGCATGCGTTCAGGCTCTATGCACAGGAATTTGTCGGTTCGATCATTGCGGCGAACCAGGTCTTCAGCGTGATGAACCCGGCGCTGGTGCGCCATGAAACATTGCCGCAGGCAAACATCATTGCATTGCGGGATGCCGCTGGCGAGGCGCTGGGGCTGACCGTGGAGGCTTTTCCGGTGCCGGGCAAATTGCCGCTGTACCAGGAGGCGGGGCGCGATCTCTCGGCGCTGGTGAGCAGCGAGAGCGTGATCGGCCTCTCCGTGAAAGACGAAGCCGGGCACGGCATTTTATTCATTCCGGGTTGCGCGCATGCAACGCCCGATATCCTGCGCCGCGCGGCAGCCAGCGATGTGATGTTTTTCGATGGCACGCTCTGGCATGATAACGAAATGATCGAGGCCGGGCTGAGCGCGAAGACCGGCACACGCATGGGACATATTTCTGTCTCGGGAGAGGCGGGCACTCTTGCCGCGTTTTCCGGTTTGGCGGATACTCGCAAAATCTTCATTCACATCAACAATACAAACCCGATCTTGTGTGAAGATTCCCCAGAGGCGGCGAAAGCCCGCGAAGCAGGCTGGGCAATTGCCTATGACGGGATGGAGGTGACGTTATGACAAATCTGCTTTCCCAGGCCGAGCTTGAGGCCGCGCTGCGTGAAGTTGGCGCTTCGCGTTATCACAGCCTGCACCCTTTCCATAAGCTTCTGCACGGCGGCAAGCTGACCAAAACGCAGGTTCAGGCCTGGGCGCTGAACCGCTATTATTACCAGGCCTGCATTCCCATCAAGGATGCGGTCGTAATCTCCCGCTTGCCCGATGCCGCGTCGCGCCGGGCCTGGCGGCAGCGGCTTGTGGACCATGACGGCGAAGCCCCCGGCGATGGTGGCATCGCCCGCTGGCTGCGTCTCGCGGAAGGCGTTGGGCTTGATCCCGCCTATGTCGAATCCACCGAAGGTATTCTTCCCGCCACCCGTTTCGCCGTGGACGCTTATGTGCATTTCGTGCGCGACCGTTCATTGCTGGAAGCGGTTGCCTCGTCTCTGACTGAACTCTTCTCGCCCACCATCATTGCCGAGCGTGTCTCCGGCATGCTGGCGAATTACGACTGGGTGTCCAAGGACACGCTGGTTTACTTCAATGCCCGCCTGCATCAGGCGCCGCGCGATGCGGATTTCGCGCTGGATTATGTGAAGCGCCATGCCGCCACCCGTGCCGAGCAGGATAAGGTGATCGCGGCGTTGCGCTTCAAATGCGATGTGCTCTGGGCGCAGCTTGACGCGCTCTACGCCGCCTATGTCGCCCCCGGCCATGTGCCGCTGGGCGCGTTCAGCGCGGGCACGGCGCTGGCGCATTGCGCGTAACGCCAGAAAGCGTGCCCCGCCTGCGCCGTGGCGTGCGGCGCCAGTTCGACAAGGCACGCAACACCGCCGTGCTCATGGCGCCCGAGCGCGTGGTGGTGCTGGATGACATCGCCGATGCCATCGTCGCCGAATGTGACGGCCAGCGCAGCGTCGCTGAAATCGTGGCGGCGCTGGCCGCGCGCTATCAGGCGCCGGAAGAAGAGATCAGCAATGATGTCAGGGATTTTTTCGAGAGCCTGGCGGATGCCGCCTTGGTGACGTTATGAACGATATGCCAATTCCGGTTGCCCCGCCCTTCGCGGTGATGGCCGAACTCACCCATCGCTGCCCGTTGCAATGCCCGTATTGCTCCAATCCGCTGGAGATGCTGAAGGCGGGGGCGGAGCGTGATACGGATTTCTGGCGCGGTGTAATCAGCGAGGCCGCCGGAATGGGCGTGCTGCAAATCCATTTCTCCGGCGGTGAGCCAACCCTGCGGCAGGATCTCACGGCGTTGATCGCCCATGCGACGGAGCAGGGGCTTTACGCGAATCTCATCACCTCCGCCGTGCTGTTGAACGAGGCGAAGCTTGCGGCCTACGCGCAGGCCGGGCTTGGCCATGTGCAGATCAGCCTGCAAGGCGCTGATGCCGGCCATGCCGACTATGTCGGCCATTATGCCGGCGCGCATGAGAAGAAGCTGGAAGTTGCGCGGCTGGTCACGAAGCTTGGCATGTCGCTCACCATCAACGCGGTGGTGCACCGGCAGAATCTCGGCGGAGCTACCGGAGATCATCGATCTCGCCCTGGCGCTGGACGCGGACAGGCTGGAAATCGCGCATGTGCAATATCATGGCTGGGCGCTGGCAAACCGCGCGGCCTTGATGCCCACCCGTGCGCAATTCGAGGCCGCGAACGCGCTGGTGGACGCGCGGCGCCAGGAGATCGGCGCGCGGATGCAGATTGATTACGTCGTGCCGGATTATTATGCCGATCTGCCGAAAACCTGCATGGGCGGCTGGGGGCAGAAGATGCTGAACATCGCTCCCGATGGCCGGGTTCTGCCCTGCCACGCGGCGGAAACGATTCCCGGCCTCGTCTTCGCCCGCGCGGGTGAGCAACCCTTGCGCGCGATCTGGGAAGGCGATGCCGCCTTCAACAAATTCCGTGGTACCGCCTGGATGCAGGAGCCTTGCTCAAGCTGCGCCTTGAAGGAGGTGGATTGGGGGGGCTGCCGCTGCCAGGCCATGGCCATCCTCGGCGATGCATCGGCGACAGACCCTGTCTGCTCCCGCTCGCCGCGCCACGCGGCCATGAACGCCATGGCCGCGGCGGAAGCGCAGCAAGTGCCTGGCGCGTTCCAATACAGGAAGCTGTCGTGAATGCGTCCGGCTTTTTGCGCCATATGCTTCTGGCCGGTGCCGCTTTAACGCCGGGCATGGCATTGGCGCAGACAGCCGCGACAACCGATCAGACGACGAATTATCCGGTCATTGATGTTCATATCGGCGTTTCGCCGCTGGGGGGCGGGATTCCCATCCAGAAATGGCCAACGGCGGTGCAGAGTTTCTCCGCGCAGGATTTATCCCGCAAGGGTGCCGCGAATCTCGCCCAGGCGCTGGATGCGCAGGCCGCCGGCGTGAATTTGCAGAACAGCCAGGCCAATCCTTACCAGCCGACAATTCTGTATCATGGCTATTCGCTGTCTCCCATTCAGGGCACGCCGGCGGGGCTTTCCGTCTATGTCAATGGTGCGCGCTTCAACACGCCCTTTGGGGATCTGGCGCTATGGAACATGCTGCCCGACGATGCGATCGATTCCCTCGACATCGTCGACGGCAACCCGGTCTTCGGCCTCAACGCCTTGGGCGGCGCCATCGATGTGAAGATGAAGAACGGCTTTACCGCCCCGGGCGGCGAGGTGGAACTGGATGGCGGTTCCTTCGGCAAGGTCGAGGGGCATCTGGAATATGGCAAGCAGGTTGGAAACACCGCCGCCTATATCGACATCTCCGCCGCGCGGGAAAATGGCTGGCGGGACATGCAGGGATCGGATCTGAAGAATCTCTTCGGCGACCTTGGCTGGCGCGGCGACCACGCTGAGTTGCACGTTAATCTCATCGTGGCGGAGTCCGGCCTGTCCGGCCCCGGCACGGTGCCGGTGCAGATTCTCGAAGCCAACCCCAATGCGCAGTTCACCGGCCCAAACTCGATCAACGATAAATATGCACGGCTCAGCACCACGCTGAACATCAAGCTCACGCCGGATACGTCGTTGCAGGCGGTGCTGTATTACGAAAACATGCGCGAGCATCTGCTCAACGGCAACGGCCCGAACGATCTGCCTTGTGGCGACGGGCAATCTCTCTGCCAGGGCGGGGCGGGCGGGGATTATTCAACCATGACGGGTGGCGCCGTCATCCCGCAATATCTGCCGGATGGCGACAATGCCTATGGGCAGCTCAATGTAAACACCAGCAACACCAATGGCTATGGCGCTTCGGCGCAGATCACCCACCAAGGTATTTTGGGGCAGTTGATCGCCGGTGTCAGCTATGATGGCGGCTACACGAATTATGCCGCCGCCGCCTATGACGGTGCTTTGGCGCTGGAGTCCCGCAATTACTATGCTTTGCCCGGCACGGGGCTTGGTTACCCGGTGGATGAACCGGGAACGGTGCCGGTGGATGTGGGCATCCGCAACGCTTATTATGGCGTCTTTGCCACGGATACGCTGAACATCACCGAGAAGCTCTCCATCACCGCGGGCGGGCGCTTCAACATCGCCCAGGTGGCGCTGCATAACCAGCTTGGCCCCGACCCGAATGCCGCACCTGGCGGGCTGAATGGCAGCCATTACTACCAGCATTTCAACCCGTCCATCGGCGCCGCTTATAATCTGACACGTCTGATCACGCTTTATGGCAGCTGGTCCGTGCAGAATGCCGCCCCCACGCCTGCGGAACTTTCCTGCGCCAGCCCGGAGGATAGCTGCGCGCTGGCGAATTTCATGTCAGGCGATCCGAACCTGAAACAGATTGTCTCCCACAATTTCCAGGCCGGCATGCGCGGCAGCTTCCTGGTGGGGGGAATGAATTTCCTCAGCGTGCAGGCGGATGTGTATGACGACGAGACCAGCGACGACATCGAATTCCTGCAATCGCCCTATAATCCGCAAGGCTCCGGCTATTTTTCCAATATCGGCAGCGTGCACAGGCGCGGCGGCGATCTGGCCTTGCGTTATGATACGGCGCGCTGGCATCTCTACGCAACCTATTCGCGCATCCAGGCAACCTATGGGTCCAGCTTCGTGGAACAGAGCAACAGCCCGGCGGCGGATGCCAACGGCAACATCACCGTCAACAAGGGCGATTTTCTGCCGGGAATTCCGCAGAACCTGTTCAAGTTCGGTGCCGAATATCAGCTAACGCCGCGCTGGAGTGTCGGTTTCACCGGCACGGCGCAAACCGGCACCTATCTGGTGGGCGATGAATCCAATCAGACCAAGCCGCTGTCAGGCTATGCGCTGCTGAATCTGGATACACGCTACATGGTCACGCCGCATCTCACCGTGTTTGGCAATATCGATAACGTGACCAACCAGCGTTACTATGTATACGGAACATATTCCCAGGTTGGCGAGGTCTACGCGGCGGAAGCGCCAAATTACGACAACCCGCGCAGCTATTCCATCGGCGCGCCGATCGCCGTGACCGCAGGCATGAAATTCACCTTCTGACCTGTCCTGTTTCGCGACAATGCGGAAAAATATGACAGGTCCGTGGCGCGGCTTGGCCGGTTTTATCGAGGTTTTCCCTTAATCTTTGTTTGGCACGGAATGTGCTCAGGTTATACCTGCAATGTTCTGCGCGCCGCGTGATTCCGGATGCGGGGCATTGCTTCGGTACGCTGATCTGATGCCGGAACGTCCGAGCTGGAAACAACATAAAACGCGGCGCCATGCCGCTGTCTGAATATGCAGGGGGAAACATGAAGATTTATGAACGGAAACGCGCGTCCCGTTATCTGAGGCACGCATTTGCCTTGCTGGCGGGCTCAGCGCTGGCGGGCATTGCCGCGCCGGCCTTCGCGGGGTCGGTTACGCAGCCTGGCGAAACGGTGGGGCTCGCGGCCGGCACACCGCTGCCACCCGGTGTTTATTTCGTTGATACAACGGATTATGGCAATATCGGTAAAGAGGCACTGGGTGTCACCATTCCGGTGATCGCCTGGTCAACACCGGTGAAGCTGCTGGGCGCGCGCGTGCAGCTTTACACGGCCTTCCCGCTGGTGGAGGCCAGCGTGCCGGGCGCGCATGTGCAGGGCTGGTACAACCCCTGGTTCGCGGGTCAGCTCGCCTGGGATCTCGGCAATGATATCGGTGTCTCTTATCTGCTTGGCACGTATCCCAAGCTCACCAGCCCTGTCGCGAATGACGCCACCACGATCAACCAGCGCTTCGCGATTTCCTATACCGGCAACGGCTATAATCTCACCGCCAATCTGATCCTCGGCAATGAGGTGGGCAATGCTTCGGAAGATGCGAAGAAGGTGCCGAATTATCTCAACCTCGATCTGACCGCGTTAAAGAGCTTCGGCAAGTGGAGCGTCGGCCCGGTCGGCTATTATTCCACCGACACCAACACCCCCTATAGCGGCTATGCCAAGCAGAGCCAGTTCGCCATGGGTGGCATGGTTGGCTATGATTTCGGCCCGGTCATCCTGCAGACCTACCTTACCCATGCGGTGACGCAGACCAATTATCCCGGCAACGATACGCGCTTCTGGTTCCGCTTCATCATTCCGGTGATCTGATCCCGGCCGGGGTGCTCCGCCCTGGCCATCTCTCTCTGACACCGTGTGCCGTGCCATTCCCCTTGCCATGGGGGAAAGGCACGGCACCAATTCGCGTGCCGCAACCCGGGCCTTCTGGCCAGGCTCCGAGATTTGGGTGTAGCTTCCGGGCGTAATCCGTCCCCAGGGAGCAAGAATAAGAGCGGATTTGAGTTCAGAGGAGATCACAGTGGCCGACACGCAACAGAATTTTACGCCGCAAGCTAAGCTTTCCTACGTGTCCTCGGCGGGGCACAGCCCGTGGGACAATTACCTCGCGCAGGTGGACAGGGTGCTGCCCTATATGGGCGACCTCGCCCGCTGGTCGGGTACGCTGCGCCGCCCCAAACGTGTGCTGATCGTCGATGTTCCCATCCAGCTCGATAATGGCGAGATCGCGCATTTCGAGGGGTATCGCGTGCAGCACAGCCTCTCGCGCGGGCCGGGCAAGGGTGGTGTGCGCTACCATCCGGATGTCACGCTGGAAGAGGTGATGGCCCTCTCCGCCTGGATGACGATCAAGAACGCAGCCGTGAACCTGCCCTTCGGCGGCGCCAAGGGCGGCATCAGGCTGGACCCCAAAGCCCTGTCGATGAATGAGCTGGAGCGCGTTACCCGCCGCTATACCAGCGAGATCGGCATCATCATCGGCCCGCAGCGGGATATCCCCGCCCCGGACGTGAACACCAACGCCCAAATCATGGCCTGGATGATGGACACCTATTCAGCGAATGTCGGCGCCACCAGCACCGGTGTCGTCACCGGCAAGCCGGTCAGCCTGGGCGGCTCGCTGGGCCGCGTGAAGGCCACCGGGCGCGGCGTGTTCGTCACCGGGCGGGAGGCGATGCGGCGCCTGAAAATGCCCATGGAAGGGGCGCGCATCGCCTTGCAGGGCTTTGGCAATGTCGGCGCCAACGCGGCAGAGCTGTTCGCTGATTTCAGGCGCCAAGGTGGTCGCGGTGCAGGACCATGGCGGCGGCGTGTTCAACAGCAACGGGCTGGATGTGCAGGCCCTCACCGCCCATGTAGCCGAGCGCGGCACGGTGGCGGGCTTTACCGGCGGCGAGGTTCTGGGGCTTGAGGAGTTCTGGGATGCGGATGTGGATGTCATGATCCCCGCCGCCCTGGAAGGCCAGCTTACCGTGGCCCGGGCCGAGCGCCTGCGCGCCAAGCTGGTGCTGGAAGCCGCGAACGGCCCCACCGTTCCCGAGGCGGATAGCATCCTCGCGTCCCGCGGTATTACCGTGCTGCCGGACGTGATCGGCAATTCCGGCGGTGTCATCGTCTCTTATTTCGAATGGGTGCAGGATTTCTCCTCCTTCTTCTGGAGCGAGGACGAGATCAATCTGCGGTTGGACAAGATCATCACCGGCGCGCTCAACCATATCTGGGCCACGTGCGACAAGTATCATTTCAGCCTGCGCACCGGCGCCTTCGTGGTGGCGTGCGAGCGGATTCTGCAAGCGCGCAATGAGCGCGGGCTTTACCCGTAACCCGCGCTGGTTCCGCAAAATCCGGCTCTGGCGCATCCGGCTTTAAGCCGGGTGCGCCAGGCTCGTGGCTTGGCATGCCATTTCATGTGATTGAATTTCCGCTCCAGCTTATATTTTGGCGAGCAATTTCATCACATATTGTCTGAAGGCAAGATCTTCCCGGGATTCATGATATTGTCCGGGTCGATGGCGCGCTTGATCCGCGCCATCAGCTCCACCGCCTCGCCATGCTCCTCGCGCATATAGGCGGTTTTGCCCGTACCCACGCCATGCTCACCCGTGCAGGTGCCGCCCACCGCAATGGCGCGCCGCACCATCTGCGTGTTGATGGCGGCAATCTCTTCCAGCTCCTGCTTGTTGGCCGGGTCGACCGCGAAGATCACATGATAATTGCCATCGCCGACATGGCCGAGAATCACCGCCGGCACGCTGCACGCCGCCAGCAATCCACGAGTATGGAGAATGCAGCCGCTCAGCTCCGAAACCGGCACGCAGACATCGGACGTCCAGCCCTTCGCGCCGGGGCGCTGCGCCAGTGCCGCGTAATAGGCCTTGTGCCGGGCCGCCCATAGCCTGTTGCGCGCCTCCTGCGTCTCCGCCCAGGCGAAATCCCTGCCGTGATGCTCGCGCACGATATCCCGCACCATCGCGATCTGGTCCCGCACCCCGGCGGGCGAGCCATGGAACTCGAAGGCCAGCGTATCCTCCTCGGCCAGAGCGAGGCCGGAATAGGCATTCACCGCCTTGATCAGCCCGCGATCCATCAGCTCCATCCGCGCAACCGGAATACCAAGCTGCACCACCATGATCGCGCTATCCACCGCCTGCTCCACGCTTTCAAAGGTGCAGATAGCGGATGAGATCGTTTCCGGAATCCCGTAAAGCCGCAACGTGATCTCGGTGATGACGCCGAGCGTGCCCTCCGCCCCCACGAATAGCCGCGTGAGATCATACCCGGCGGAGGATTTGCGGGCCCGGCTGCCGGTGCGGATGATCTGCCCGTCCGCCAGCACCATGGTCAGCGCCAGCACGTTCTCCCGCATGGTGCCGTAGCGCACCGCATTGGTGCCGGAGGCGCGGGTGGAGGCCATGCCGCCGATGGAGGCATTGGCCCCGGGGTCGATCGGGAAGAACAGCCCCTTGTCATGCAGATAATGGTTCAGCGCTTCGCGCGTCACCCCGGGCTGCACGGTGCAGTCGAGGTCCGCGGCGCTGACGCGCAGCACCCGGTTCATCCGCGACAGGTCGATGGAAATACCGCCATGAAGGGCGGAGAGATGCCCCTCCAGCGAGGTGCCCGCCCCGAACGGGACCACCGGCACGCGGTGCGCGGCGCAGAGCTTCACGATCTCCGCCACCTCCTCCGTGGTTTCGGGGAAAACCACCGCATCCGGCAGCGCCGCCTCATGATGGGATTCGCCATGGCCATGCTGCTCGCGCAGCGTCTGCGAGACGGAGAAACGGTCAGCGAAGCGGGTCCGCAGCCGGTCCAGAAGGGAGGGGGTCAGCGTATCCATGGCTGTTGCCTCCGCCCGGACGCATTCATTGTCAAATGGAAAACCGGGCTATGCTGCCCGCCATCAGCCATGGCGGGGCTGGAACCGCATCCGCGGGATGAGGCCGATGGCCTCGCGCAGCGCCGCCCCGGTGGCCATGGCCAAAGGCGGCAGGGTGAACCATTCCAGCGCCCAGGCCGCGCCGGAGCGCTCATTCTCATGCACCAGCGCCTGGTTCAGCGTGCCGGCAAGCCCGGCGGCATAACGGGCGAGGGCCACCAGCAGCTCCGCCGTCACCGGGTTGGCCTTGTGCGCCATGGCGGAGGATTTGCCGCTTCCCTCGATCTTCAGCGCGCCGATCTCCGTCTGCGCCAAAATCGCCGCATCCTGGCCGATCTTGCCCAAAGCCCCCGCGATCAGCGCCAGCGTCGCGCCGAATTCCACGATATTGTCCCGCGCATTATGCCAGCAGGGCGCATTGGCCAGGTCCAGCCGCGCCGCCAGCCCGGCCGCCACCGCGCCGGCTGCCGCCCCCTGCTCCGCCCGGTTGCCCACCGGCCCGCCGAGCTGGATGATCAGCAGCCGGGGCTTGAGGGCCGCCAGCCGCTCCTGGTGGCGGTGCAAGGGAAGCAGCCAGCTTTCCAGCTTGTCGGCGGCGGTGAAGGGCAGGGCGGCCTGCATCCGCGTCTGCGCCATCAGCTTCACGCCGCCCTGGTCGTGGCGCAGCGCCCGCAGGGCGCCAATCAGTACCGTCAGCCGTGCCTCCAGCGCCGCCAGCAGCGGCTTCAGCCGCAGGGTGAGTGCTGTGTCGGCAATATCCTGGCTGGTGGCGCCGAAATGCAGATAGGGCCGCGCCGCCTCCGGCAGGGTCTGGCGCAGCGCCTTCACAAAGCCCGGCCCCAGCACCCCGTCCTTGAACAGCCCGGCGGTCAGCGCCGCCTTGTCCGGCGTGAATTCCGTGCAGCCGATCACAATCGCCGCCGCCGCCTCGGCGGGGATCACCCCGGCTTCGGCTTGCGCTTCCGCCAGCGCGGCTTCGAACGCGAGCATGGCGCTCAGCTCCGCCTCGGGCGCGAAAAGAGCTTCAATCTCGGTATCCGCGCAGAGTGCGGCGGTGAAGGGCAGGGTCATGGCGGCTTAGATATCCAGGAAAATGGTTTCCTTGTCGCCCTGTAAATGGATATCGAATTTATAGCAGGGCACGCCCTTCTCCGCGCCGCGCGGCGCGATCAGCGTCGCCACGCGGGCCCGTAGCTCCACCCGGCCCAGCAGCGGGTCGGCCTCGTTCGCCGCCGGCTCATCGCCGAAATAGAGCCTTGTATGCAGCCCGATATTGATGCCGCGCGCCACGATCCAGAAGGTGATATGCGGCGCCATCTTCCGCCCATCCATGTAGGGCACCTGGCCGGGCTTGATGGTCTCGAACCGGTACACGCCGCTCGCCCCATCCACGGGCTGGCGGAACCAGCCGGGAAAGTTCGGGTCCGCCGCCCCGCGATGCTCGCCGCGCCCTGGATAAAGCCCGTCCGCATCCGCCTGCCAGATTTCCACCAGCGCATCGCGTAGCACCGCGCCGGAGCCATCGAAAATCTGCCCGGTAATGATGATGCGCTCGCCCTTGGCCTCGGCCGGGCAGGGGCGCAGGCCCAGATCCTCGGGGTAGACCGAATTGATGCCGATGAAATTCGGCGTGGTGCCGATATGCACATAAGGCCCGGCGGTCTGCGAGGGGCTTTCCTTCAGCCGATTCAGCGATTGCACCATGGCTTAGTTCCCTTCCATCCGGTTCTCGAACATCGTCGAGCGGCGGCCGCGCAGCACGATGTCGAATTTATAGGCGAGCGTATCCATCGGGATCGTGGATTCCCGGTCCAGCGCCGCGATCAGCGTTTCCACGGCTTCCTTGCTGGGAATCCCCCTCACGATCGGGCATTGCCAGATCATCGGGTCGCCCTCGAAATACATCTGGGTGATCAGGCGTTGCGCGAAGGCATGGCCGAACACCGAGAAATGGATATGCGCCGGGCGCCAGTCATTCACGCCGTTCGGCCACGGGTAGGCGCCGGGCTTGATGGTGCGGAACCAGTAGCGCCCTTCCTCATCGGTGATACAGCGCCCGCACCCGCCGAAATTCGGGTCGATGGCGGCCAGGTAGGTTTCCTTCTTATGCCGGTAGCGCCCGCCCGCATTGGCCTGCCAGACTTCCACCAGCGCCCCTTGCACCGGACGGGCATCCTCATCCAGCACCCGCCCATGCACGATGATGCGCGGGCCGATCGCATCGCCATTATTGGCGAAATTCTGGATCAGATCGTTATCCAGCGGCCCCAGCATGGCGTTGCCGAACACCGGCCCGGTCATCTCCGAAAGCGTGTTGGTAAGTGCCAGCAGCGCATGCTTGGGGCTGCGCAGCACGGAGGTCTTGTAGTCCGGCGTGAAGGCGGGCGGATGCCAGGCCCTGTCCCGCTGATAAAAGGCGCCATTATGGCCGGGCGCCGGGGCGTTACGCATCTGTTTCCTCCTTCTCCGCCGCCTCAAGCTCGGCATAGGCTTTCGCGGCAATCTTGAATGCGTGGTTGGCGGCGGGCACCCCGGCGTATATGGCCACGTGCAGCAGCGCCTCCTTGATGTCGTCCTGGCTGGCCCCGGTATTGCGGGTGGCGCGCACATGCATCGCCACCTCGTCATCCTGCCCCAGTGCGGCCAGCAGCGCGATGGTGAGCATCGAGCGTTCGCGCAGGCTGATCGTCTCGCGCGACCAGACATTGCCCCAGGCGGATTCGGTGATCAGCGTTTGGAATTCGGCGTTGAACGGGGTGGTGCTGGCGATGGCGTTATCCACATGCTTGTCGCCAAGCACCTTGCGCCGCGTGGCCATGCCCTGCCGGAAGCTGGCGCTGGGCTCAGACATGCGCATGCTCCTTCAGATGCGCGCGCAGCAAGGCAATCAACGCCTCCGGCTGTTCGGCGGGGGGAATATGGCCGCAGCCTTTGATGATCTCGAACCGCGCGCCGGGAATCAGCGCCGCTGTCGCCTTCACCAACTCCGGCGGGGTGGACTGGTCGCCATCGCCGCAAATCACCAGGGTAGGGGTGGTGATGCCGGTTACGGCCTGGGTCAAATCCGCCTCCCGCAATGCCGCGCAGGCGGCGGTGTAGCCGTCATTGGGCGTGCCGAGCAGCATTTGAATCCACCCGGCCAGTTCCATCTGTTTTCCGGCATGGAATTTCGGGGTGAACCAGCGCTCCATCACCGGGCCGGAAATGCTGGCCAGGCCGTTCTTCGTCACCGCCTCGATGCGCGCATTCCAGCTTTCGTCATTGCCGATCTTGGCGGCGCTGTCGCAGATCACCAGCGCGCTCAGCCGTTCCGGCGCCTTCACCGCAAGCGCTTGCGCGATCAGCCCGCCGATGGACAGCCCCACAAACGCGAATCTCCGCAAGCCCAGATGGTCCGCCAGGGCCAGCACATCATCCGCCAGCATGCCGATGCTGTAGGGGCCGGGGGCGTTTTCGCTCAGCCCATGGCCCCGCTTGTCATACAGCACCACGCGGTAATCGGCGGAGAGCGCTTGCGCTACCTCGTCCCAGAGCCGGCAATCCGTGCCCAGCGAGTTGGCGAAGATTACCGCCGGCGCATCGCCCCGCCCGGTCTCGCGCCAATGCAGCCGCACATGATTCAACTTGGTGAATGCCATGGTCTGATGTCCTCCTGGGCGCCTGGCCCCGTTGCGGTGACTAAAATACTTTCAGAGTTTCATGTAAAATGAGATATCAAGCAGAACTCATAACCTGGAGGTTATATGCCAACCCTGCGCGGCGAAAATCTGGACCCCCGCATCAAGCTCCGCCACCTTAGCGCCTTTCTGGAAGTGGTGCGCCTCTCCGGTGTCGTCCACGCGGCGGCGAGCCTGGGTCTCACCCAGCCCGCTTTGTCCAAAACCATCGCTGAGCTGGAGGAGATCCTCGGGGTCAAATTGTTCGACCGTTCCGGCCGCGCGCTGAAACTCACCAGCTTTGGCGAGGTGTTTCACCGCTATGCCGGGGCCAGCCTCACGGCGCTGAAACAGGGCATGCGCTCCATGGCGCAGGTGAAGCAGGACGAGGCGGCGGCCTTCGCCATCGGCGCCCTGCCCACCGTCTCGGCGCGTATTCTGCCTTACGCGGCGGCGCATTTCACGGCGCAGAATTTGGGGTTGAAGCCTAGAATCATCACCGGGCCAAATGCCTATCTGCTCTCCCAGCTCCGGCTGGGGGAGGTGGATTTCGTCATCGGCCGCATGGCCGAGCCGGAGTTGATGCGCGGTTTCGCTTTCGAGCATCTATACGCCGAGGGCATCGCCCTGGTGGTGCGGCCGGACCACCCATTGCTTCGACCGAAACGCTTCGATTTGGCGGAGATTGCGAATTACCAGCTGCTCATGCCCCCGCCCGGTTCCATCATCCGCCCCACGGTGCAGCGCTTCCTCACCGCTCACGCGCTGGGGCCGTTCGCGGGTGAGATCGAAACCATCTCCGATAATTTCGCCCGTGCCTATGTCCGCGTGTCGGACGCTGTTTGGATCATCTCGGAAGGGGTGGTGGCGGAGGAGCTGGCCCATGGCTTCCTGGCGCGCTTGCCAGCCGATACCAGCGCCACGCTGGGCCCGGTGGGGCTGACAACCCGTACCGATATTCAACCCGCCTTGCCCGCCCAGCTTTTCGCCCAATCCGTCCGCGCCGCCGTGGCGGCGCTGGGCGGTTAGACCCGCTCCACCGCCAGCGCCAGCCCCTGGCCGACGCCGATGCACATGGTCACCAGTGCGCGCTTGCCGCCGCGCTTTTCCAGCCCATGCACGGCGGTCATCGCCAGGCGGGCGCCGGAACAGCCCAGCGGGTGCCCCAGCGCGATCGCCCCGCCATGCGGGTTGAGGTACTCCGCCGCCGGGTCCACCCCCAGCTCGCGCATCGAGGCGATCACCTGCGAGGCAAAGGCCTCGTTCAGCTCGATCAGATCGAAATCCCCGATGCTCAGCCCCAACTTTGCCATCAGCTTGCGGCTGGCGGGCACGGGGCCGATGCCCATCACATCCGGCTCCACCCCCGCCGTGGCCATGCCCAGAATCCGCGCGCGCGGGGTGAGGCCATGTTGTTTCGCCGCCGCCTCGGAGGCCACGAACATCGCCGCCGCCCCATCATTCACGCCCGAGGCATTGCCCGCCGTCACCGTGCCATCGGCGCGCACGATCGGCTTCAGCTTCGCCAGCGCTTCCAGCGTGGTATCCGCGCGCGGATGCTCGTCGGCCGAGATCACCGTTTCGCCCTTCTTGCCCGCGATGGTCACCGGCACGATCTCCTCGGCGAAATAGCCGGACGCCATGGCGGCCGCCGCGCGCTGCTGGGAGCGGAGTGCAAACGCATCCTGCTCCTCGCGGCTCACGCCATAACGCTGCGCCACATTCTCGCCCGTCTCGGGCATGGAGGCGGTGCCGTGCATCTTGTGCATCTTCGGGTTCACCAGCCGCCAGCCGACAACTGTATCCTCAATCTTCATGTCCCGCGCGAAGGGCGTGCCGGATTTGGCCATCACATACGGTGCGCGGCTCATGCTCTCCACCCCGCCCGCGATGGCAAGGTCGATCTGCCCTGTCATCACCGCCCGCGCGGCGGTGCCCACTGCATCTGCGCCACTGGCGCAAAGCCGGTTGATGGTGGTGCCGGGAATGGAAACCGGCAGCCCCGCCAGCAATGCCGCCATGCGCGCCACGTTGCGGTTATCCTCCCCCGCCTGGTTGGCGCAGCCAAAGATCACCTCCTCAATTGCCTCGCGGTCCAGCTTCGGGTGGCGCGCCAGCAAGGCGGCGATGGGCACGGCGGCCAGATCATCCGTGCGCATCGGCGAAAGGCCGCCCGCGAAACGGCCGATGGGCGTGCGCACGGCATCGCAGATGAAGGCTTCGGTCATGGGAAAGATCCTTTGCAGAGGCGGCTTTTTGGAAAAAGCGGCGCCAAAAACTTTTGGTCCTGGGGCCAGAATTTGTGACTCCATGGGATGCCAACGGCCCCATGGAGCGTGCGGTCAGATTTTCACCGGTGCGGCGGTCTTGGCGATCACCTCTTCCTTCGTCACACCCGGCGCCAGCTCCACCAGCGTCAGCCCGCCTTTCTCCTTGTCGCAGGCCAGCACACAAAGTTCCGTGATGATCAGATCCACCACGCCCGTTCCCGTCAGCGGCAGGCCGCATGTTTCCTTGATCTTCGGCGAACCGTCCTTGGCGTTGTGCTCCATCACCACCACAACGCGCTTCACCCCGGCCACAAGATCCATCGCGCCGCCCATGCCCTTCACCATCTTGCCGGGAATGGTCCAGTTGGCGATGTCGCCCTTGTCCGAAACCTCCATGGCGCCGAGAATCGCCATGTCGATATGCCCGCCGCGAATCATCGCGAAAGAATCAGCGGAAGAAAAGAAACTCGTGGTCGGCAGTGCCGTCACCGTCTGCTTGCCCGCATTGATCAGATCCGGGTCTTCATCGCCCCGGTATGGAAACGGGCCAATGCCCAGCATGCCGTTTTCGCTCTGCAGCGTCACATCAGCACCCGGCGGAATGTAATTGGCCACCAGCGTCGGAATCCCGATGCCGAGATTCACATAGAACCCGTCTTGCAATTCCTTCGCGGCGCGGGCGGCAATGTCTTCGCGTGTCCAGGGCATCAGGCGGTCTCCCTCTCGCGCACGGTCAATTTCTCGATGCGCTTTTCATTGATGGTGCTCTTGATGATCCGGTCCACGAAAATGCCCGGCGTATGGATATTGTCCGGGTCCAGCGACCCCGCGGGCACGATCTCCTCCACCTCGGCGATCGTGATCTTGCCAGCGCTGGCCATGTTCGGATTGAAATTGCGCGCGGTCTTGCGGTAGACGAGATTGCCCGCCTCATCCGCCTTCCACGCCTTCACGATGGAAAGATCGGATTTCAGCCAGGTCTCGCGTACATATTTCGCGCCGTCGAATTCCTCGACCTGCTTGCCCTCGGCCACCACCGTGCCCACACCGGTGCGGGTGTAGAAGGCGGGGATGCCAGCCCCACCGGCGCGGATGCGCTCGGCCAGCGTGCCCTGCGGGTTCAGCTCCAGCTCCAGCTCGCCGGAGAGATAAAGCTGCTCGAACAGCTTGTTCTCCCCCACATAAGAGGAGATCATCTTCTTGATCTGCCGGCTGTTCAGCAGCATCCACAGCCCGAACCCATCGGCGCCGCAATTATTGGAGATTACCGTCAGGTTCTTCACCCCGGCATCGCGGATGGCGGGGATCAGGCTTTCCGGATTGCCGGAGAGGCCAAACCCGCCGGACATGATGGTCATTCCGTCAAACAACACGCCTTCCAGCGCCGCCTGCGGACTCGCGTAGATTTTCTGCATTTTCCCTCTTGCGTCCTAACCCATAATGACCGATTATCGGATAAAATATTCGTTAATCGGAGATATTGCCCAGATGACGGCAGAAGTCAAGGGAAAACCCGAAGCGGAGGATCCGCGTTTCATGACCTCCTTGGCCCGTGGGCTGGAGGTTCTGGCCGCCTTCGAAGCCCAGCCGCGCATGAGTGTGACGCAGGCGGCCAAGGCCGTCGGCCTCTCCCGCTCGGCGGTGGGGCGCTGCCTCTTCACGCTGGAGCGGCTTGGCTATGTCGCCGCCGATGGGCCCAGCTATGCGCTTTGCCCCGCCTTGATGCCCCTGGCCCGCGCCTTCTCGGCGGGCAATCCGCTGGCCCGCGCCGGGCAGGCGGTGGTGGATGCGCTGCGCGACCGGCTGGGGGAATCCAGCTCGCTCGCCATGTTCGACACGCGCAGCGCCCATGGCCGCGTGGTGTATGTCTGCCGGGCGGAAACCGCGCGCATCATCTCCCTGCCCTTGTTTGCGGGCGCCACCCTGCCCAGCTATTGCGCCTCCAACGGCCGCGCGCTGCTGGCGGGCCTGCCCGCGGCCGCGCTGGAGCATTTCCTGGCCCAGGCGCCTTTCCCCGCCCGCACACCCAAAACCCTCACCAGCGCGGAGGCGTTGCGCGCCGAGCTGGACAAAATCCGCACCCAGGGCTGGGCGATGATTGATGGCGAGCTGGAGGCGGGCTTGCGCTCCATCGCCGTGCCGGTACGCGGGGCGCAGGGGCAGGTGGAAGCCGCCCTCAACCTCGCCACTCAATCCGCCCATCGCAGCCAGGATTGGCTGTTGCAGACGGCGTTGCCGGAATTGCAGGCCGCCGCCGCGCATCTGGCCCGCGTCGCGTTTTCCTGACCCCTCCGTCTCAATGCCGGTGCAGCCGCCGGTACGCGCCCGGCGCCAGCCCCGCCGCTTTGGCGAATTGCCTTGAAAAATAAGCAGGGTCTGCAAACCCCAGCCGCTCCCCGCAGGCCGCCACGGGCAGGTCCGAGTAGATCAGCATCCGCTTCGCCTCGATCATCCGCCGCGCCAGGATAATCTGCGCGGGCGCGGTCTCCCCCGCCTTGGCGCAGGCGTAGCGCAGTTGCGCCTCGCTCACCTTCAGCCGGTCGAGATAATCCGAAAGCGGCCGGTTATCGCGGAAATTCTTCTCCACCAGTGCCCGGAACCGGGCCAGCACATGCCGCGCCCCCGGCGCATCCGCCGGTGCTGTTTGCCGCAGCGCCAGCAGCCGCGCCAGGCTGATCAGCAAGGCCCTGAAGCTCACCTCTATCGCGGCGCTGCGCAACGGCGCCTGCCAGACCAGCTCGCGCATCAGCCGCTCCGCCCAGAAACGGAACTCCTTCCGCCAGGATCGGTCCAGCCCCAGCGCCAGGCTTTCCGTCACCGGCAGGCTCACATCTCCGGCCAGGCACGCGTTCAGATAGGCACTGGCGCTGGTGACGATATGCCCGCTCACGCGTGGGCTGAACGCGAACCCGTGGATCAGCCCCGCCGGCATGAAGATGAGGTGCGGCGCGGTGAAATCCTGCCTTTTGTCATCGGTCAGGATCGTCCCCTCTCCGGTCCCGATCAACAGGATATGGTTCAGCAGATTATGCATATGCGGCCTTATCTGCCCGCCCGCCGGCTGCGCCCGCGCATGGATCGTCTCCACATGCAGGAAATCCGGCGCCACATCCGCGGGCGGCTCGCCATACAGGTAGAACTGCTCAACCAGCCCCTTCATCGGGGCAGATTCTCAGAAAAGTACAAGTTATTCGGATAAATCTGCATTCCGCAATATCTCCGCCTTTCATATTTTCCTTGTCAAATACCTAGCAGGATAGGGGAGAGAATGAAAACCACGGTGGCAATCATCGGCGGCGGCGTGGCCGGGCTGATGCTGGCAAATCTCTTATATGTGGAAGGGATCGATTGCGTGATCCTGGAACGCCAGACCCGCGCCTATACCGAGGCGCGCATCCGCGCGGGCGTTCTGGAACATGGCACGGTGGAATTGCTGCGCCGCATGGGCGTGCAGGCGAACATGGACGCGAAAGGCCTGCCGCATGACGGCTTCGCCCTGCTCAGCGAGGCGGGCAAGCTGCGTGTCGATCTGCAACGCCTCACCGGCCAGGGCGTGATGGTCTATGGCCAGACGGAGATCACCATCGACCTCATGGATGCCTGCGCCGAACGCGGCATCCCGCTCATCTTCGAAGCCAGGGACGCCGCCCTGCATGATATCGACAGCGCCGCCCCCCACGTCACCTATGTAAAGGATGGCGTGCCCCAGCGGCTGGATTGTGCCTTTATCGCCGGGTGCGACGGGTTTCACGGTGTCTCCCGCCCCAGCATCCCCGGCACGGATGCGGCCGCCTTGGAGAAGCTCTACCCTTTCGGCTGGCTCGGCATCCTGGCCGACGTGCCGCCGATGGATCATGAGCTGGTCTATGCCAGCCATGAAAACGGCTTTGCCCTGGCCTCCATGCGCTCCGCCACCCGCAGCCGCTATTATCTGCAGATCGGCATCGAGGAAAAGCCGGAGGACTGGCCCGAACAGCGCATCTGGGACGAGCTATCCCTGCGCCTGCGCGATGGCGAGGCCGGGCACATCACACGCGGCCCGTTGATCGAGAAATCCCTGGTCCCGCTGCGCTCCTTCGTCTGCCCCATCATGAGCCATGGCAGGCTGTTCCTGTGCGGCGATGCCGCCCATATCGTGCCCCCCACGGGCGCCAAGGGCCTTAATCTCGCCGCTTCGGATATCGCCTATCTGTTCGAGGCGCTGGTGCGGCAGGTGAAGCGGGGCGATGAATCCGGCCTCAAGGGCTATGAAGCCCGCGCCCAGGCCCGCATCTGGAAGGCGGAGCGTTTTTCCTGGTCGATGACCAATCTCACCCATCGCTTCCCGGGCCGCAATGCTTTCGATGCGCGGATTCAGGCGGCCGAGCGCGCCTATATCCTCGGCAGTGAAGCGGCGCAGAAAAGCATTGCCGAGAATTATATCGGCCTGCCTTTATGAAAGGCATGGCCTGCCGGATTCACGATGTTCCGCGCGTATATTTTGGCGAGCAATTTCATCTGCCTCATTGGAATCGAGTGACTCCGATGAGACGGGCATTGCTCCAATGCCCCGCGCTTCCCGCGCCGAATTCGGCGATGCCGTGAATTTGAATACCCGCTTGCGGCACCTGAGTGCCCCTGCAGTCACGGGCATCTGGTGAGCTGGGGTTGAGATCCGGCGCCCGGCCTTGCCGTCAGCCCATGATCTCTTCAACAAGCTTGCGGATTTCAACCAGGCTCATCTGATATGGCCGGTCCCTGCGGTTCGGGGTGGTTCTGTTCTGCGTCTCGTCAGCAGACAGATCCTTGGAGAGATAAGAAGATATCGCGAGATTGCTCTCGTGATTGATGTTTTGAGTGTACATTGTTTTTATTCCTTGGCCGTCAATGCGGCTCTGGTCGATCATGCCGCGTATAAGCAATACTCAGCATACACTGCGCGCACGCAGTGAATAAATTTTGAAGACAACCTCTATTTATAATAATTATGAAAGCGAGGTTAAAATGTCCGCCCTATTCAGCGGCCGCCTAAGCGGGTTTTTCTGCCATTCAAAGCAGCGGCCATATGGATGAGGCGGCCAAACGGCCGCCCCACTAGCCTTCAAAACTCATCGCTTTCGCGATGCGGCAAAAGGCAGAGCCTTAGGCGGCCTTGATGTTGTCAGCCGCGCTCTTGCCGTTGCGGCGGTCCTGCACGATGTCAAAGCTCAGCTTCTGGCCTTCGGTGATCACGTTCAGGCCGCCACGCTCCACAGCGGAGATGTGCACGAAGATATCCTCACCGCCATTATCGGGCTTGATGAAGCCAAAACCCTTCGTTGCATTGAAGAATTTTACAGTTCCAATAGTCATGACGATTTCCTTTCAATCAGTCATAAAGTTACGACTCGCTACACGATGTGTGGAGCAAGCCAGCCAAGATCGATTTTGAAGAGGAAGATCGTCAACGGCGCAGTTAACGCGGAAACAAAGTTCAATAGCAAGATCGACTTCGAGCTGTATAAGCCAGGGTCACATAAAGCGCAAGGTTCTTGGCCCAGGGCGTATCCCGCCCTCCGGCGGTGATGGCCGCACCCATGAATTCGCCAGGCCGCGTTGCCCATTGCTGGATTCACGCGGGCCTAAGGCTGGTCCAGCGGCGGCAAACCGGCATTTTGTTCCAGGCGGCGGATGCGGGCATCCAGCTTATCGATCAAGGCCAGATGCCGGTCCAGCATGGCCCGGGCATCGGAGAATTCGCTGCGAATGGCACGCAGATGTTCGAGAATCAGGTTGGTTGGCTCGGTATCCATTATTCAGCCACCAGGGCGTAACTGGCCTTGATCATGGGTCAACCTCTCATTGCGGTGCATCCGGCCCGGATAAATGGTCATTACCATGATATGGGCGCCGCCGGGCCAAGGAATCGCGCGCCGGAACTCAGGGAACCCGCCCATTCCCGCCACACCCGGCGCGAAAAAATGTCATGATCCAGAGGCAAGGTGCAGCCGTATATTACGCTGTGGGCAACACCGCCCCTCAGGAGAAGAAACCGCCATGCAACGCCGTATACTCGCCAAAACCGCCATTGCCACCGCGGCGGCCGCGCTGCCCTTGGCCGCCCGGGCGCAATCCGCGATGAGCCAATCCCCCATGAGCATGGGTTCAGCCGCGGGGCCGGACCTCAACGTCATCTTCACGGCGGAGGATCCCGGCCATTGGGCAGGGGTGGAAAGCCTGCACGTGCCCGCCGTGACCGTTTCGGGCAGCGAGCTTTCCGTGCACACCCCGCACCCGATGAGCGAGCCGCATTACATCGTGAGCCACACGGTGGTGCTCGAAGACGGTAAATTTCTCGACCGCAAGACCTTCACCTGGAAGGATCACCCAATTTCCACCCATACCCTGCCCGCCGGGTACGCCGGCAAGGTCACCATCACCAGCACCTGCAACCTGCATGATTTCTGGGTGAAGACGATCAGCGTATAACCCGCCCGGCTGCCGCGCGGGTGCTGCCTAGATGATTGGTTTATTTAGGAAAGCCTTGGTAGCGGCGGGCGGATTTGAACCACCGACCAAGGGATTATGATTCCCCTGCTCTACCACTGAGCTACGCCGCCATAAGAGGTGAGGCTGCGGGTACTTCGCCTCGCCGGAGAAGTCAATGCCCGCCAAAAAGCCCCGGGCCTGCGCCCGGGGCTTTCCGGTGTTACCTCAATGTTTGAGAGGGCCTGCTTACCCCTCCATGTCGTTGGCGATGCTGGCCAGCACCTGCGGGGATTTGGCCTTCAGCACCAGGAACCAGACCAGCCCGATAGCCATGTAGATCACGAAGGCCGGGGGCAGGGCGTTGAACGGCGCCGCCGGATAGGGGACCACGGAGCTGTAGATCACGAACGCCATCAGCGCCGCCCCCAATATGCCCAGCACCACATGCACCGGCTTCAACACGCCACCCCGGAACAGATCCACCGGCGCGGTGACACACACCCCGAAATAGACCACCACGAAGCCATAGGTGGCGATGGTGCCGGTGAGGCCGAAGGCGTTCAGGAAGCCTTCCGGCAGCAGCGCCAGGATCAGCACCAGCGTGATCGCACCGGAGGCCAGCACCGCCATATGCGGGGTTTTGTGAACCTTGTGCACCAGCCCCATGGAGCCGTGCAGGAACTGGTAGCGGCCCATGGAGTAAAGCATGCGCGAGCTGGCGTTGATGCAGGCCAGCGCGCAGGCGAAGGCGCTGATCATGGCGGCGAAATAAACCACGCCGGCGGCCCAGGGCAGCCCGGCCTTGTTGGTCATGTCGGCAAAGGGAGAGGACGATCCGCCGATGATGGAAGCCTTGTCGTCCATGCCCATCACCATCAGGTAGCACATGATGGTGAAGAAGGTGCCGGCGATGGCGGCCGAGCCCACCACGGCGAAGGGCACGTTACGGGTCGGGTTGGAGGATTCCTTGGCCAGCGTGGCGGCACTCTCGAAGCCGACAAAGCTGAACACCGCGAACGCCATGGCGGACATCACGCCGCCGAACTTGATATGGCTGAAGTTCAGCTGCACCGGATCGATGACGGTCCCGTGCTTGCCGATGACGATCGCGGTGATCAGGATGATGATGCCGATGGAGATGCATTCCAGCACCAGCCCGACCCGCGAGGAAAGTTGAATGTCGCGATACGCGGCATAGACGACGAGCGCCAGGAACGCGACACAGAAGCCCACCAGCTCCGGCATGGACAAGGTAACCTTGAACACGGCGAGGAAGTTGCCGAGGAAGAGCGGAAAGCCGAACACCACGGCGGCGGCGGTGGTGATATAGGCGAGGATCATGCTCCACCCGCCCAGCGCGCCCGCCACGGGGCCGAAATTGCGGCCAATATACACGAAATACGAACCGGCCTCCGGATGGCGCTTGGCGAGCATCGAGATGCAGGCGCCAACGAACACGCATCCCACCGTCGCGATCAGGTAGGAGATCCAGGAGCCGATATCCGCGAGACCGGCGACCACGGAAATATTCAGCGCCGGGGTCAGCGTGGGCGCGATATTGGCGATGGATTGGCCCAGCGTTTCCGGCAGGCTGAGTGCGCCATGCTTCAGCTGTGCCTGGTGCGGCACGGTTACGTCGGTTGTAGCGACCATTCTTCAATATCTCCTGCGTGATGCGGTTACCAGAGCGTCAGCGGGGTGGGCCAAGCGCCGGATGCCAGCTTTTCCCGATGCAAACGGCATGCCGAAGTGCAAACAACCTGCCGAAATTACGTATGGGCATGCCGAAACGCCTTAGTGTGCGCAGCAGCCTCCGCCATGCAGCTTGCTGGCCTTGTTCACGCCCGGTGCCACGTCGATGCCGGGGTTCTGGTTAAAGAACCCCACCGGCATCAGCTTGAAGCCGGTTTTGATGCAGGGCTGCACGGGAAAATCCTCCGGCCGGGGCTGGTGATGCAGCCCGAACACATGCCAGAGCACGAGGCCGGTATTCTCCAGGTTGCGGTCCTGCTTCACGAATGCCTCAACGCCGCCGGTGCCGTCTGAATGGTTCATGTATTCACCGGCCGGGTAGCGCTCCTCGGGATCGAATTTAGTGACCCAGAGATGGTTCTTCATGAAGCCGGAGCGGATGCCCGATGGCGAGCCGGGCCTGAAATAAGGTGTGAGCGTGGAGTCCGGCATCAGCTTATAGCCCACCGGCTTGCCGGTATGGTTCAGCTTGCTGGGGTTGATCACTTTCCAATAGCGCTGCGTCAGCGGGTTGGCGTTGCGGCAGGCGTCCAGCTCGGTCTTCAGCACGGTATCCTGCTGATAGAAGGCGTTGCCATAAGGGTTTTTCGCCTCGTCCTCCTCCGCATGGGTGTTGCATTCCACAATGGAATTGCCCGTCCCGTCCACCGCCATCTCCAGCCGCGCGCAGAAGGCGTGCTGGTGGATATGGCCCTGCAAACCAGGTGCGACCTCCACGCCATATTTGGTCGGCTGGCCGGGGATGCAGGCCGAGGTGTTGATGATGCCCGTCGCCTTCATCTCGAACTCGATCATCCCCGCCTGGTCGAAATGCCAGTAGAACGCATATTCATAATTGCCGACGGTGCAGATGGACGAGATCACCAGCTTGCGCCCGCGCCGCACCTCCGTCCGCTCGGTGCGGAAATCCCAATGTTTCCAGAGAATCCCATCATCTTCCTCATGGATGCAGATGGCTTTCTCGATATGGAAGATATCGCCGGTCATGGTGTTGAGATCGGCATCCAGATACGCGATATGCCCCAGGCAATCGCAGCCCAGCGTCAGCGAATTGGTCAGCTTCCCCAGCCCATATTCGCCGATATCGAACACGTTCTTGCGGAAATGCCCGTTCTCCGGCACGCCGTAAGGCACCACCATCTCGGCGATGGA
The DNA here is from genome assembly GCA_963794625.1 of uncultured Pseudomonadota bacterium. GTDB lineage: Bacteria > Pseudomonadota > Alphaproteobacteria > Acetobacterales > Acetobacteraceae > Acidocella. The sequence goes on along the minus strand of CAWCEU010000006.1, from coordinate 360,569 downwards.
GGCGCGGTTCACAATCGGCCGTCCATCGTAAGAGATGTCATGCAGCGTCAGCCCCTCGCGGGCGTTGAAGCCGATCACGCAGCGCCATTTATCCCAGGTGATCACGCGCCCATCCAGCGCGAAGCTCGCCCCTTCGGGCTGGACGATATCCAGCGGCTTCAGGGCTTTACGGAATTGGTCACGGAACTGCGCCTCGTAATTGAACTCGCCCATCGGCACCGGCACCACGCCGTAATCATCCACGCGGATCACCTTGCCCGCCTTGATATCCACCACGGCGTTGATGCCCTCGATCGGGTGGGCATAGAAATTCTCGTTCTCATACAGCCGCAGCCAGCAGAATGTGTGGGAGAGATAACCCCCTTCCTCGCCCGGCACGTTGAAATTCCCGGCGGACCATGGGTCCACGCACACCTTGCTCATATCCGTCACGCCGCGTTTGGCGCAGGCGGCGATGAAGTCGGGATGGGCGCGGACGATATCCTCGATCTGGATGAATTGTTCGAGCTGGATCATCGGCTTGGCATCCGGCAGGAAGCTCCGGGAGGTTATGGCCCCGCTGGTCAGCGAGAGGCTCAGCCGCCAGACGCCTGGCTTGTCGTCCAGAAACACATTGGCGCGGGCCTCGCGCGGCCAGGTTTTGCCCGCCGCATAGGCCGCCATCGCCGCCGCGGGCGGTTCCCGCAGCTCGATCACCTCGAACAGAAACTTGTCCCCGAATTCCGCATCGGCGCGGATGATCGCCACCGCCTGGCGGATCTCGCTTGCATCCAGCGGCGTCAGCGGGTGGCGCGGGCCGGCGGAAAGCCCCGGCGCGGCCGGGGTGGGAAGATGCAGATCGTCCATCGGTACACTCCTGGTTTTCCATGCCCGCCTCCCGCCGGAAGGCGGTGGCCAGGCCCTGGGTTTATTTCCGGAGATGAGTAGACCCCAATCCGGCCCGGCTCTGCTTGACATTTGGCGTCAATTTGATCGTGAAAATCTGATTCTATAATTTGATGATCCAAAACTAGACCAAAAATGCTTTTTTATTGTGCGTCTGCTTTCTGTTGAAATCAGGCTTGCCTTGCCATAAACAAATCTTCCTGGAAGGCGGTAGGCATGGGCATCGAGCCGCGCATTTCCGCCGCGGCGGCCACGGGCGTCGAGGGCGTGATCGGCCAATGCGGCGGCGATGCTGAGCGCATTTTCGGCGCCGCCCGCCTGCGCCTTTCGGCGCTGTCAAACCCCGCCATCCGTCTCAGCCTCAATCATTACTGCCATTTGTTCGAGCAGGCGGCCCGGCAGACCGGGGCGGATGATTTCGGCCTGCGCTTCGGGCTGCAATACCGTGTGGAGCAGATGGGCAAGCTTGGCGCGCTGGTGCTGGCCTCACCCAATCTGGGGGCAGCGCTGCATAATCTCTGCGCCTATTTTCCCGCCCTGCAGGAACATTCCGCCCTGTGCCTGCGCGGGCAGGGGCCGCTGATGGCGCTGGAATATCAGATTACCGATGGCCGCATCACCCAGCGCCGGCAGGATGCGGAGCTATCCATCGCCATCTTCACCGGCCTGTTCCGGCGCTGCCTGGGGCAGGGCTGGGCGCCAGCGGAGGTGCAGTTCGAGCATCTGCGCGCGGCGGATGCCGGGGCGGTGGCGGCCGCCTTCAACGCGCCGGTTTATTACGCCGCCCCGCGCAACGCCATTCTGTTCCACCGCGCCATCCTCACCACCCCCATGCCGGGCGCGGACCCGGCCCGGCTGCCGGGGCTGGAACAGGCCCTGCGCCAGCAGGCCGAAGCCGCCGCGCCGGAGGATTTCCTGGGCCAGGTGCTCAGCCACATCCGCGCCGGGTTCGCCAGCGGCGAGGCGAATATCGGCCAAGTCGCCGCGCGGCTGGGCCTGAGCCGCGCCGGGCTTTACCGGCGCCTGGCGCTGGAAGGGGTGGAGTTTTCAGCCCTCACCCAGCGCATCCGGCGCGAGCTGGCGGAAAGCTACGCCGCCCAGCCCGGCATCGCCTTCACGGACCTCGCGCTCCTGCTCGGCTATTCAGAACTCAGCGCCTTCTCCCGCGCCTTCACGCGCTGGACGGGGCTTTCCCCCGCGCGCTACAGACAAGCGTGCCGAAAGCCCCGCGCCTGATCCTCGCCAGCCTCTCCGCCAGCCGCAAGGCCATGCTGGAAGGCGCGGGCGTTATGTTCGAGGCCATGCCCTCGCAGGTGGACGAAGCGGCGCTGAAAGCCGGTTTCTCCGGCCCGCCCGCATCCCTGGCCGCCGCCCTGGCGCAGGCAAAAGCCCAGGCCGTCTCCGCCCTGTATCCCGAGGCTTTGGTCATCGGCGGGGACCAGCTGCTGGTCTGCGATGAGAGCGTCTACGACAAGCCCCGCAACCTTGCCGAAGCCGCCACCCATCTGCGCGGCCTCGCCGGCCGGACGCATGAGCTGGTCACGGCGGTCTGCCTGGTGCAGGGCGGCGCGGCGGTCTGGGCGCATGTGGAAAGCGCTCATCTCGCCATGCGCCGCTTCAGCGAGGCGTTCCTGCAAACCTACCTCGCCGCCGAGGGGTCGGAGATTTTGCATTGCGTCGGCGGCTACCGGCTGGAAGGGCCGGGCGCGCAGCTCTTCACCCGTGTCGAGGGTGATTATTTCACGGTGCTCGGCCTGCCCCTGCTGGCTTTGCTCGGCGCTTTGCGTGCGCGGGGGGCGCTGGCGGCGTAACCGGCCGGGCCGCATCCAGCAGCGCCTGGATGGCCGTCACGGTGCCCGGGTCCAGGTTGCGCAGCTCCTTGGCCAGCCGGTTGGCCAAGGCCGTCTGCGCCGCTGTCAGCCCGGCGCTGTTCAGCTTCAGCCGCGGGCGGGACTGCCTGGCGAGGGCGGCCAGCTCATCCGCATCATCCCAGATCAGCCCAAAAAACTGGCAGATCTGATGGATCAGCCCCGCCGAGGGCGCGCCCCGCCGCCCATGCTCCAGCGCCGAGAGATAGGCGGCGGAGACCTGCAAGGCCGCCGCCATGTCCTTCAGCAGAATATTCCGCTCGCGCCGCAGGGCGCGCAGCTTTTCGCCCAGCGGCGTCATGCCCCGCCCCTCATGCCCGCCGCCGCCGCAACAGCACCCGCACCGCGCCACTATTGCGCGCATGCGGATGCGCGAGGCCCAGAAATCAGCGGCTGCAGAGAGGGCGTGTTCAGCCAGTGCGGCAACTCCCTGGCCAATATTTCGCCATTGCCGGTGATGATCTCCACGCAGCGCAGCCCCGTGGCATGCGCCATCTCCAGAAACCGCACCACCTCTTTATGTGCCCGCGCGGCGGTGTGGCCATGCAGATCCAGCTTCGCCTCGGCGCGGATTTTCTGGGCGCGGAATTTCGACCAGGTGGATTTATCCAGCCCCGCCGGGGTGGTGTTCACCGCCAGCCAGGAGGGTGCCGCGGCCGGCTTCACGCGCGGCGGCGGTATCTCTGGCACAGAGGGCGCGGCAACCGGGGCAGGCGGCTCAGCTGGCGCCGGAAGCCTTGATTTTCCTGGCATCAGGCGGCTCAGCGTCCGGCTATAGGCGGCCCAAAGCTCCATATCCTCGGGCGAAAGGCCCTTACGCCGCGCCATGGCGCCAAACCGGTCTCACGCCCCGGAGGGGGGCTTGAAGAACAGCGAGGCCGCCGCCGCATGCGCCTGTTTGGCGCTGATCGCCTGGCGCACCCGGGCGATCTCGGCCTCCAGCTCGGCGATATAGAGTGCCAGCTCCTCCACTCCCAGCGTGTCCAGCACGGGCGGCTCCAGCAGCTTTTTCCGCTTTGGCGGCACATCTTCTTCAGAAAATATCATGGAACGATCTTGACCAGGAGGTGGCGGGGGCTTGATAAGCCGCGCCAGTTGAACTTGCGCGGCCGAAGCGAGTAACTATGTCCGTTCCGGGCGCCTCGGCCCGAAACGAGAAAAGGTGTTCGATCCATGTCCTTGCCCTTGATGCCCAAAGCTACCGCAGTCTGGCTGATTGACAAGACCGGCCTGACCTTCGAGCAGATCGCCGATTTCTGCGGCATGCACCCGCTTGAAGTCCAGGCCATCGCCGATGGCGAGGTGGCGCAAGGCATTAACGGGTACGACCCCGTGGCCAACAAGCAAATCACCGCTGAGGATATCCAGCGCTGCGAGGCCGATTCCTCCCGCCGCCTCAAGCTGCTGCCCCAGCCGGAAATGCACAAGAAGCAGAAAGGCGGGCGCTACACCCCCGTGGCCAAGCGCAACGACCGCCCGGACGCCATTGCCTTCCTGCTGCGCTCCTACCCGCACCTTACGGATGCGCAGATCGTCAAGCTGCTCGGCACCACGAAGGACACCATCCAGAAAATCCGTGACCGTTCGCATTGGAACAGCGCCAACATCAAGCCGCGCGATCCCGTCATCCTCGGCCTGTGCAAGCAATCCGACCTGAACGATGCCGTGGCCGCCGCGAATGACCGCCTGACCCGCGAGGGCCTTACCCCGCCGCCCCCGCCCGGCCCGAGCACGGAAGCCGCCTGACATTAGAGCATGCGGGCATGAAGAAGGGGGCCGTCTGGCCCCCTTTTCCGTATTCGCGTTTATTGGGTTCTTAGCCGTTCCATTTCTTCCTTGAGCCGCAATTTCTCCAGTTTCAGGCGGGATATTGCCGTCATGTCCGGCTGTGGCCGCCGGTCTTCATCGGCGATCTTGCTTTCCAGGCTGGCATGCCGCCCTTTCAAGGCGTCGAGACGCGATTGCAGGTTCATGGTGTCTCCTAATGGCTATTGGCCAACGAAACCGGGCATCCCCCTTTCTCGGCGGGCCTTGCCCGGAAGATCAGGCTAATCCCGTTGCCATCGAACTGTCACCTAAAATCGGGATCAGATCGTTCGTGTCCAGATCAATTCTGGGGATAACCGAATTTTCCCATCACCGGCCCATGCGCCGCCCAGATCTTCCCGGCCTGTGCCGGGGTCAGTTTATCCCGCCAGCCCCCGGCCTGGCCCGCCCTGAAGAATTTTTCTCCGGCCGGGCTGCCCGCCCGGTAGCCTTCTTTGGTCTCCTGGCCCGCGAGCGTGGAAAAACTGCTGAATGCGATGGCCCGGCTTAAGCGTTCCGGCTCCGCCGCCGCATCCGCGGCACCCAGAAACCGCACGATCCGCCCGAATGCCCGCTCCGGCCCGGCCAGCAGATCCTCATAACGCACCAGCAGCCGGCGCGGTGCCGCGACCCAGGAGAGCGCATGGGCCGACCAGGAGGAGAGCAGCTCAAACACCTGCACCCCGTCACTGGCATTCGCCGCCCCTTCCTGGCCCATGAAATCGATGATCTCATCCACGTCTCTGCCGGTGAAGGCGGCGTAGGAGAGCGCCACGTCGCGCGGGTCGCGCACGATGTAAATGGCCCCGGCGGTTACCGATGGCGTGCAAAGCGGCACGCCATGCAGGCTGAGATTGGCGTTGTGGGTTTTCACGAACACCAGATCCTCATGCAGCCTGGTCAGCGCCGCATGCACGCGCGGGCGGGCGGCCTGCACCTCCCGGGGGTCCATCACCTCGCCAGGCGTGCCGAAAAACGCCATCGCGCATTCGGACACGGAAAAATCCACCAGGCTGTTGATGCTGTGCGGCGTTCCGGTGTTGAGAATATAATTATGCAGGAACGCCCGCACCCAGGTATTGCCGGATTTCGGGTAGGAGGCGAGCCAGACCAGCTTGCCCATCGCGCTGCCCGGACGAGGCGGCCTTACGCCGCCTCGGCCTCTGTTTCCACCGGCTGATCCTGCCCGAACAGGAAGTCGATATCATCGGCATTGAACGCCATGCCGCCCGTCTCCTGGAAGGCGATGCTCGCCAGCTCCGCCTTGCGCTGCTGCAATTCGAGAATCCGCTCCTCCACCGTCTCGGTGGCGATGAGCTTGTACACGAACACGGATTTCGTCTGGCCGATCCGGTGCGCGCGGTCGGAGGCCTGGGCCTCCACGGCAGGGTTCCACCACGGGTCGTAATGGATCACCGTATCCGCCGAGGTCAGGTTCAATCCGCGCCCGCCCGCCTTCAGCGAGATCAGGAACAGCGGCACCTCTCCGGCCTCGAAGCGCTGCACCGGCGTCGCGCGGTCGCGCGTGTCGCCGCGCAGCTCCACGAAGGGAATGCCCGCCTCGTCCAGCCTTGGCTTGATCAGGTCCAGCATGGAGGTGAATTGCGAGAACACCAGAATGCGCCGCCCCTCGGGGATCAATTCGGAGACCATCTCCATCAGATCGTCCAGCTTGGCGGAGCTTTCGGTGCCGCGCGAATTGCCCAGCTTCACCAAGCGCGGGTCGCAGCAGGCCTGGCGCAGCTTCAACAGCGCGTCCAGCACGATCACCCGGCTCTGTGCCAAAGTGCGCTCGGCCATCTGCTCCTTCACGGTCTCATACAGCGTGCCGCGAATGGTCTCGTACAGCTCGCGCTGGTCCGGCGCCAAGGTGATGCGGCGCAGAATGGTGTGCTTGGGCGGCAGTTCGGTCGCCACCTCCTGCTTGGTCCGGCGCATGATGAAGGGCTGGATGCGGCTGACGAGCTGGGCGCGCACCACCGGGTCGCCGTTTTTCTCGATCGGCGTGCGGAACCGCTTGGTAAAGCCGCGCCTGTCGCCCAAGAGGCCAGGCATCAGGAAGGCGAATTGCGACCAGAGCTCGTCCAGATTATTCTCGATCGGCGTGCCGGAGAGGCAGATCTTGTTCTCCGCCTTCAGCTGGCACACCGCGCGGGTGGCCCGCGCCTCGGGGGATTTGATGGCCTGCGCCTCGTCCAGCACCACCATGTGCCAGGGCAGCACCCGCATGAACTCGATATCGCGGGTCAGCACGGTGTAGGTGGTCACCACCACATTCACATCGTCCAGATTATCGCGCTTCTCATGCCGCTCCATGCCGTGCAGCACCACCACGCTCAGATGCGGGGCGAATTTGCGCAGCTCGGCGGTCCAGTTCGCCACCAGCGAGGTGGGTACCACAATCAGCGCCGGGGCGTTTAGCCGGCCTTCCGCATGCTCCACGCAGATATGGGCAATGGTCTGGGCGGTTTTGCCCAGGCCCATATCGTCGGCCAGGAAGGCGCCCAGCCCGTGGCTTGCCAGATGCTGCAGCCAGTCCACGCCATGCTGCTGATAAGGCCGCAGCGCGCCCTTGAACTCGTCCGGCACCTCGACGGGAATAATCTCCGGCTCGCCCCGGAAGCGCTCCACATAGGCTTCGATATCCGCCGCGTTCTGCCAGGAGGTGGTGAGCACATCTTCCAGGTCCAGCACGGTGGCGGCGGCACCCACCGGCAGCACCAGGTTCTTCTCCGCCGTGCGCCCGGCCGCCTCGATCAAATCGCCCATCACCGCCAGCAGGCGCTTGATGCGCTCGGCCGGCAGCTTGATCACCCGGCCATCCTCCAGCGAGGTGATGATCTCGCCATCCACGATCTGCGCCGCCTCAATCCCGCCGCGCGCCAGCAAATGCTCCAGAATGGGCAGCAGCGGATGCCGCTCGCCATCGATCTCGATGCCGAATTCGAGGCTGAACGTGCCCTTCTCGCCATCCTGGACGACCATATCCAGATTGCCGACATTATCGGCCATTTGCGGGCCGAAATTCGGGTCGATCTGGCTCTCCCAGCCCAAGGCCGCCAGCTCCGGCACCCGCACCGCGACGAAATGGTGCCATTTGGCCGCCGCTTCCTCGCCCCGGAACACCAGCACGCGCTGGCCGCGGGCGGATTTGCCGTCCGCCACGCGCATCTGCACGAAACCATCCGGGCGCAGCTGGTCCAGCGCCTGCGCCTCGGCGGCGGGGTCGCGGCGGATGAAGACGATCTGCCCGCCCGAGCGCACGCGCAGGAACTGGTTTTCCTCCGCGCCATCCACCTGCACGCCGCCATAATCGAAATCCAGCGTCAGCACGTCGATCATGCGCTGGCGGTTGAATTCATCCGGCCCGGCCACGCGGCGCAGCCGCAGCACCGGGGTGGCCTTGCGTTCCAGCACGGTCGCACCCGGCTCGGGCGCTTCTGGCGTCACGGGCAGCAGGGTGGCGGCCGGGCGGGCGCGCCGCCCGGTGGGGCGCGGGCGCACCGGCGGCGGCGCATAGCCGCGCTCCTGCGCGGGCACGATGGTATCGATCAGCCCCTTGGGCTCGGCCTTGCGCAGCTCGGGAAATTTCGCCAGCGCCGCCAAAGCGGTCGCGGCCAGATGCCGGCAACCCCGCTCCCCGCAGGAGCATTCACGCTCGGCGAAGGAGATGCGGCTGCCCTTTTTCTCCGGGGTGATGGAGGTGATGCGCCTCGTGCCGTCCATATCCTCGACGGCACCTTCGATGGTATCGCCGACCAGCTTCACATCCTTCACGAAGCCCAGCGCTATGACGCTCTGGGCCCGGCGGATGATGGCGGAATCGAAAATCCGGTCAAAATCTTCGGCGGCAAACGGCACCGGCATCTTCTATCCTAAACTCCCCGCAAACCGGCCCGGGCCAGCCCCAGACACAGCCGCCCGGAACAACCGGGCGAAAGGGTGTAATACCGGCTTCTGGGGAAAAGGCCAGAGGAATTACAGCGAATATTGCGGGCGGCAGCGTTGCCTAAATCGCGTTCTATTTGATGAGGTTGGTGAATCCGTTGGTCAGCGGATAGCGCCGGTCCCGCCCGAACGCCTTGGCGGTGATCTTCACCCCCGGCGGCGCCTGGCGGCGCTTATACTCCGCGCGGTCCAGCAATTTGATCACCCGCAGCACCGTCGCGCGCTCAAACCCCTGCGCCACGATCTCATCGGCCGAGCGTTCGCCCTCGATCAAATGTTCGAGAATGGCGTCCAGCACCTCATAGGGCGGCAGGCTGTCCTGGTCCGTCTGGTTCTCGCGCAGCTCGGCCGAGGGCGGCTTGGTGATGATCCGCTCCGGCATGGCCGGGCCGGGGCTGGTGAGTGCCCCTTGCGGGTGGTTTTCGTTGCGCCAGCGCGAAAGCTCGAACACGGTGGTCTTGTAGATATCCTTCAGCACCGAATAGCCGCCGCACATATCGCCATAGAGTGTCGCATACCCCACGGACATTTCAGACTTATTGCCCGTGGTCAGCAGCATCGGCCCGAATTTGTTGGAAATCGCCATCAAAATCAGCCCGCGCGAACGGGACTGGATATTCTCCTCGGTGATATCCGGCGCCTTCCCCGCGAAGGCCGGGGCGAGGGCGGCGGCAAACGCCTCCATCGCGCCGGAAATGGGGATGGTCTCATACGGTATCCCCAGCATCTGCGCGCAGGCGGCGGCGTCTTCCAAACTATGGCCAGATGTATAGGGGCTGGGCAGCATCACCGCGCGCACCCGCTCCGGCCCCAGCGCATCGGCGGCCACGGCGGCGGAGATGGCGGAATCGATACCGCCCGACAGCCCGAGCACCACACCGGGGAAGCCGTTCTTGTTCACATAATCGCGCAGGCCCCACATCATCGCCTGGTAGATCAGCGCGAACCGCTCCGGCTCCGGCGCCAGCTTTTGCGGCGCGCAGACCAGACCGTGATTGCCGCGCGTCCAGCTGGTGAGGGTAATCGCCTCCTCGAAATACGGCATCTGCACCGCCAGAGAGCGGTCGGCATTCAGCACGAAGGAGGCGCCGTCGAACACCACCTCATCCTGCCCGCAGACCTGTGCCGCGAAAACGAAGGGCAGCCCGGTCTCCACCACCCGCTCCACCGCCAGCGTCACCCGCACGCTCTGCTTGCCGTCCTCGTAAGGCGAGCCGTTGATGGAGAGCAGCATCTCCGCCCCGGTCTCGGCCAAAGTCTCCGAGACATGCGGCAGCCACCAATCCTCGCAGATCATCAGCCCGATGCGGAACCCCCGGAACGGCACCGGCCCGGCGGGCTGCCCCTGGTTGAACACGCGCTTCTCGTCGAACACGCCGTAATTGGGCAGCTCTACCTTGGTGCGCCGCGCGGCGATGCGCCCGCCCTCCAGCAGAAAAGCGGCGTTGTGCAGCTTCGCGCCATCCCGCCAGGGCAGGCCCACGATCAGCCCCGGCCCGCCATCGCCCGTGTCCTTCGCCAGCTCTTCCGCCGCCGCCTCACAGGCGGCCACGAAGGCGGGCTTCAGCACCAGATCCTCCGGCGGATACCCGGCGATGGACAGCTCCGGCGTCACCACCAGATCCGCCCCCAGCCTCGCCGCCTCCGCCCGCGCGGCGCGGATCTTGGCCAGGTTCTTGTCGATGGCGCCCAGATGCAGATTGATCTGCGCGATGGCGATGTTCAGCGTGTCGGTCATTCGGATCATGATCCAGGCTGATAGCCAGCCGGAAGAGGGATATTTAGCTCTTGCCTGAGTGCCTCGGCTGCATCCGTATAGCCTGCTTTGGATTTGAACTGCAGGATGGGGATGAATTCGAACGGCGTACAGCAATCCCCAGGAGATTGAAGTGTTTCGACAGAAATTGTCGCTGACGGAGCGGGCGTTCGGTGAGGGGGTCCATTGAGGGTGGACACGAATAGGAAAGTTGTTTCCTGCCCATTCAACGTGCCGTTCATGAAGCGAACGTCGCGGAAGTAGCCGTCGGGATCAAGCTCGTTTTCAATAACGGCATCTTCCTTGTCGCCGGTCGGCACGACGGTCCAATTCAACTCATCATCCCGCATATTTACAAAAAATGTCAGGTGAGAGGAGCCATCAACGCCCTGGATAAGGGCGGTGACGATCCTGGCCTTCTGATCGGGGCCTTTGAAATAGACGTCATTAACCCCATCATCGACTTGTATGTCTTGGAGATTGCCCAGGCCGGCGCGCAGGCTGTCCTCTGTCAATGGGCTGGCAGTTTTGTTTTGAGCCCAGCCGAGACATGGCATTGAGACATAGACCAAACCCGCAAGTATGCGGAGAGTAAGTTGACGGCTCATCTCTTCAGCCACGGGTGTTTCTCATCCCTTTGCCTGACGCAGCAAAAACTCGCGCCCGATCTTCACCCGCGGCACACCGTCATAGGCGACGATATCCGCCGTGGCATAAGTCTCGCTCCAGCTCTCAGGGATAAAGCTGCCGGTGCCCACCACGTCGATCGGCGCTTTCGCATCCGCCATCACCGAGCATTTCTCCACCCCGAACCCGGAGGAGGCGACGATCTTCACCGCCGGAAACCCCGCGCTGTTCAACGCCTCGCGCATCTTCCAGATGGCGGCGGCGGAAACCCCGGTGCCGATGAGATAGCCAAGCTCCCTCTGGCTGCGGTAGCGCCGCAGCGCGCCGGGCGCATTGCGCTCCAGCACGGCATAGCTCTCTTGCGGCCCCAGCCCTTCCAGATAGCGCCCGCCATGCGTGTCCAGCCGCACGGAAAGCTTGCCCGCCGCGGCCATTTCGGGGAAGCGGCGGCAGACTTCCAGCCCATCGGTAATCTCGCGGCCGAAATAATCCGCCAGCACGGTCAGCGGCTCGTCCGGGAAGGTCTCCACGAACATCTCGGCCGCGCGCAGCGTGGAGCCGGCATAGCCGATCAGCGCATGCGGCATCGTGCCATAGCCGTTCGGCGCGCTGAAATAATGCGCCGTCCAGTCATTGGCATTGCCGATGAAGCCTTTCGCCCCCTCCGCCTGCGCGGCGCGCGAGCCGACGGCGCAGGCATAGGCCATGATCTCCTGCATTTCCGCGCCGGCGCAATGCCGCGCCTCCATGGCCAGGAAGGCGGCATTTCGGCAAAGCGGCGGCCATCTGGAAGGCGTTATGCGCGGCCACGCAGGCGGCGCCGATTTTTTGCAGCGCCAGCGTCTCAAGGTCCGAGAGCGCGACGAAGGAGCCGGTGACATAGGCCAGCGGCTCGCCCGCCCCCACCCATTCGCCTTCCTTGTGCGGCAGCTCGATCTTGAATTCCTGCCCCCGCGCCCGGCCCACGGCCTGCAGCCAGTCCACCATGATCGCGGGCGCGCACACCACCGGGCGGCGCAGGAAGATGGCATAGGTCACCGTGGCATCGCCGAACCTGGCGACGATGTCACGGGTGCGATTGAAATAGGCGTCGGTCCGCGCGGCGATCTCGCCGTCCGACAGCGGCGCCGGGTTCACGCAGCGGCTCGGGACGCGCGGCGGGATTTCAGCTCCTCGGCCAGGTAGAACGCCACCTCCAGCGCCTGCTCGGCATTCAGCCGCGGGTCGCAGAAGGTCTCGTAACGCTCGCCCAGATCCTCCTCGGAAAGCCCGCGCGCCCCGCCGACGCATTCGGTCACGTTCTGCCCGGTCATCTCCAGATGCGCCCCGCCGGCCATGGTGCCCTCCGCCTGATGCGCGTCGAAGAAGCCGCGCAGCTCCGCCACGATATCGTCGAACCGCCGCGTCTTCACCTTGGCGGCGGTGGTGATGCCGTTGCCATGCATGGCATCGCACAGCCATACCGGCGTGCGCCCGGCGGCTTTCACCGCGCGCAGCAAGGCCGGCAGCTTTTCCGCCACCTTGCCCGCCCCCATGCGGGTGATCAGCGTCAGCCGCCCCGGCTCGTTCTCCGGGTCCAGCACATCCATGATCCGCAGCAGGTCATCCACCTCCATGCTCGGCGCCCACCTTCATGCCGATGGGGTTCTTGATCCCGCGCATGAACTCCACATGCGCGCCATCCAGCTGGCGTGTCCGGTCGCCGATCCAGAGGAAATGCGCTGAACAGGCATAGTAATCGCCGGTGGTGGAATCCACCCGGGTCAGCGCCTGCTCATAAGGCAGCAGCAGCGCCTCGTGGCTCGTATAGAAATCCGTCTCGCGGATCTGCGGGGTATCGGCGCTGTTCAGCCCGCAGGCGGCCATGAAGCGCAAAGTCTCGTCGATGCGCGTGGCCAGATCCCGGTATTTCGCCGCCAGCGGGGATTTTTCGACAAAATCCAGGTTCCAGCGATGCACCTCATGCAAATCCGCGTAGCCGCCGGAGGCGAAGGCCCGCAGCAGGTTCAGCGTGCCGGCGGATTGGAAATAGCCGAACTCCATGCGCGTCGGGTCCGGAATCCGCGCCTCGGCGGTGAATTCCGGCCCGTTGATGATATCGCCCCGGTAGGAGGGCAGGGTCACCCCGCCCATCGTCTCGGTGTCGGAGGAGCGGGGCTTGGCGAACTGCCCGGCCATGCGGCCCAGCTTCACCACCGGCATGGCGCCGCCGAAGGTCAGCACCACCGCCATCTGCAGCAGCACACGGAAGGTGTCGCGGATGATGTTGGCGGTGAAATCCCCAAAGCTCTCGGCGCAATCGCCCCCTTGCAGCACAAAGGCCTGGCCCTTGGAAGCACGGGCAAGCTGCGCCTTCAGGTTCCGCGCCTCGCCGGCAAATACCAGCGGCGGAAACTTCGCCAGGCGCGCTTCCATCGCGGCCAGTCTGTCCGGGTTCGGGTAGCTCGGCACCTGCTTGATGGGGCAGTTGCGCCAGCTTTGCGGTGTCCAGCCGGATTTCATTTCGGCTGGGGTGATCGTGTCCATGGTCTCTCCAGAGGGGCGTTCCTTATCGCCCCAATTAAGCGCGTTTCATAAATAAACGCTACTCACCGGCCTTTACAGGCCCGGCAACCCTGGTGCGCGCAAAGGTGACGGGAGCGCCACGCGCACAGCAAGGCGCCAGGCCAGGGCGGCGTGGCTATCTGGTCTGTGTGCGCAGGGTTACGAACTCCTCCGCCGCCGTGGGGTGGATGCCGATGGTGCGGTCGAAATCCGCCTTGGTCGCCCCGGCGATGATCGCCACGGCCAAGCCCTGCATGATCTCGGGCGCATCCTCGCCCAGCATATGGGCTCCCAGCACCTTGTCCGTCTTCGCATCCACCACGAGCTTCATGAGGGTCTTGCGGGCCCGGCCGGTGAGGGCATGGCGCATGGGGGTGAATTGGGAGACGAAGATTTTTGCGCCGTCCGGGCGCTTTGCCGCCGCCTCCTCCGTCAGCCCCACCGTGGCGATGGGCGGAATCGAGAACACCGCCGTCGGCACGTTCTCCAGGCTCACCCCGCGCGCCTTGTTGCCGTACAGCGTATCCGCCAGCGCATGCCCCTCGGCCGTGGCGACGGGGGTGAGGTTCAGCCGGTCGGTCACATCGCCCAGCGCATAGATATGCGGCACGTTGGTGGCAAAGTCAGCGCCCACGGGAATTTCGCCCTTCGGCCCGGTCTTCACCCCCGCCGCCTCCAGGTTCAGCCCCTTGGTGTTGGGCGCGCGGCCGGTGGCGAAGAACACGGTATCCACCCCCAGCACCTCGCCATTGGAGAGCACCAGATGCTTGCCCGCGCCATCCACGGTGATGGCGGCGGGCGTGGCGCCGGGGTGCAGCGCGCACCCCGTTTTGCCCCAGCGCCTCGGCCAGCGCCTCGCGCAGATCCGTATCAAACCCGCGCAGCGGCAAAGGCTGGCGGTAGACCAGATGGGTTTCGGCGCCCAGCCCGGCGAAAATGCCCGCGAACTCCACCGCGATATAGCCGCTGCCCACCACCGCCACGCGTTTGGGCATGTCCTGCATCACGAAGATGTCATCGGAGACGATGGCATGCTCCGCGCCGGGAATATCGAGCCCGGTCGGGTGCCCGCCAGTGGCGATGACGATCCGCTCCGCCGTGATGCGCTGGCCGCCGACATCGAGCGTATGCGCGTCTATGAAGTTGGCCCTGGCATCGAAAATCCTTGCCCCGGCATTGTCCAGAAGGCGCTGGTAGATGCCGTTGAGGCGGGAGATCTCCTTGTCCTTTCCGGCGATCAGCGCGGACCAGTCATGCCCGTTGCGCGTAATGTCCCAGCCAAAGCCGCGCGCATCCTCGGCCATGGCGCCATATTCGGCTGCCATCACCATGAATTTCTTCGGCACGCAGCCGACATTCACGCAGGTTCCGCCCCAGAACCGGGCCTCCGCCACGCCCACGCGCGCGCCATACCCGGCCGAAATGCGCCCGCAGCGCACGCCGCCAGAACCGCCGCCAATCACGAAGAGGTCGAAATCCATCATCACAATCCCGTCATGCCCGGGCTTAAGTAGTATGAAGCCGCCCCATTTACCAATATTGAACACGCGAAGTGGTATTTCGAATTCAGCTTGAAATTGTATAGCAATAATACGAGAGTAGAGACCAAGAATTGATACGATCTCATCAAAATTAGAAGACGCGAGACATGCCGGAACACGAGGTCATGGATAAAGGCGAGACCGGGTCCGGCCAAGTGGCCGGCTATATCGACCGTCTGGGCGATGGGCTGACTGTCCTCGGCTGGGCTTGGCGCGCCTCCACACCTGAAGAGCGGCTGGCGGTCGAGTTTCTCGTCAATGGTGCCGTGGCGGGCAGCGCCATCGCCGAACATTACCGCAAGGATGTGGCGGAGGCCGGAAATGGCGATGGCCATTATGGCTTCGCCTGGCCATTGCCGCTGGCATCGCTCAGCGTGGCGGAGGAGACCGTGATCTCCGCGCGCGAGGCTGAGTCCGGCGCCGCCTTGTCCAACCATCTCAGCCTTCCCGCGGTGGAGCTGGCGGGCCATCTGGCGGCCTTCGCCAACGGGGCGGAGGAGGCGGAGAAGCTGGAGGCGCTGCGCCTGGCGGCGCGGCTGGCGCCGGATGAACCCTGGCACGCTTTGGCATTGGCCGGGGCGCTGCGCGCCGCCGGGCAGGCCGGGGAGGCGGTTGCCGTGCTGCAGGCGCTGCGCGCGGCGCAGCCGAAATTCTGGCATGCCCATGTCGTGCTCGGCCATCTGGCCCGCGCGCAAGGCGAGCGCGCGGCGGCGCTGGAATGGTTCCGTCAGGCGGCCAATCTGGCGCCGGGCGAGGTCTGGCGCTGGCTGGACGTGGCGGAGGAGCTGCGCGCCCTCAACCAGTTTCAGGAGGCGAAAGCCGCCCTGGCCCGCGCGGCGGAAGCCTCACCCGCGTTCTGGGCGGTTGAGCTGGGGCTGGGCTACACGGCCCGCGCCCTGGGGGAGCATGAGGAGGCCAGGCGGCATTTCGAGGCCGCCACCCGCCTGGCGCCCGGGGAGCTGGCGCCGCGTATCGGGCTGATCGAGGAGCTGCGCGATTCCGGCGCGCTGGACGAGGCGCGACACACCGCCCTGGCGCTGCTGGCTGAACACCCCGGCAACATGCCGCTGCTGCTCAGCCTTGCTTATACCGAGCGTCAGGCCGGGCTGCATGAGGAAGCCGCCCAGCGCTTCGCCGAGGCGCTGACTTTGGAGCCCGGCAACCCCACCTTGCTGGCCGAACTGGCCCGCCAGGAATTCCGGCTGGGCCGCCAGCAGGAGAGCAACGAGCACCTCACCCGCGCGCTGGCGCTGGAACCCGGCCATACCGATGCCGTCATCCAGCTCGCCAGCCAGGCGCTCACCGTTGGCGATGCCGCCCAGGCCTTCGCGATCTACCGCGCCGCCGCCGAGCGCCGCCCGGCCGAACTCGCCTTCCGCTTCGGCATGCTGGACACGCTGGCCTGGCAGGGGAAGATCCAGGAGGCGCTGGCGGGCCTGCAGGCGGTGGAGCTGGAGCATGGCGTCACCCCGCAATTGCAAAGCTGGCGGATCACGCTGCTGCGCCGCACCGGCCAGATGGACGAAGCCCTGCGCGCCGCCCGCGCCGCCACCGCCGCCGCGCCGCACCAGTTCTGGCTCTGGGTGGAACGCTTCCAGACCGAGCTTCTGGCCGGGCCGGACGCGATGCTGCAGAAATGCCTGTTCGGCATGCCCGCCGCCACCAAGGGCGAGCGCGCGATCAAACGCCGCTGCGTGGGCGCCCTGGCCGAAAGCCTCTGGCAGATGGACAGCGCCCTCGAATATTACGAGGAAGCGGCGGCGCTGAACCCCAACGACATCACATTGCAGGAGGCCCTCACCCGCGTGAAGCTGATGCGCCTCGACCTGCAGGGCGCGCGCGCGCATCTGCGCCGCCAGTACGAGCTGATGGCCGCCGAGCGCCGCCTGCGCGGGGAATCGCTGAACATCTCGCAATCCCTGCTCGGCCAGATGATCGACGAATATGCGCTGGATGACGAGCTATCCGCCCCCCTCGCCACGCTGAGCACCCAGCCCGCCTTGCAGCGCCTTGAACCTTTGGCCGCCCTGGTGCGCGAGGCGCCGGACAGCACCGCCCCCGCCGCCAGCCTGCTGCTGGCCCTGCGCCAGGCGGAGATGCTGGACTTCACCCCGGCGCAGAGGGATGCCGCGCCCATCCCGCGCATGATCACCGCCTTCTGGAACACGCCGGACCTGCCCGCCGATATCGAGGCGCTGATGCAAAGCTGGCGCGCCCGCAACCCCGGCTATGAATGGCGCCGGTTCGACGAGGCGCAGGCCCGCGACTATCTCGCCGCCAAATTCCCCGGCCCGGTTTTGCAAGCCTATCAGCGCGTGCGGGAGATCCCGCAAAAGGCCGACATCTTCCGCCTGGCGCTGCTGGTGGCCGAGGGCGGGGTGTATGTGGATGCGGATGATCGCTGCCTGCACCCGCTGGACAATCTGCTGCCCCCAGGCGCCAATCTGGTGCTGGCGCAGGAGGAGTTCGGCTGTGCCGGCAATCATTTCCTGGCGGCCGCCCCTGGCCATCCGGTGCTGCAGGCGGCCCTGCGGGCGGTGGCAACGGCGATGAACCGGGGCGACAATGAAATTCCCTGGCTGCTCTCCGGCCCCGGCCTGGTCACCAGGGCATTGGCGCAGCATCTGGCCACGCGCGGCATCGCGGCGGGTCTGCCGCCCGGCCTGGCGCTGCTCGACCGGCGGGCGCTGGGCCGCGCCGTGGCCTCAGGCTGCTTCGCCGCCTACAAGACCTACCATATGCGCCACCGCAAGCGCATCGACGCGGCGGCCGGGCAAAAGGCGGGCTAGGGTACGATGACTTTGTCTTCGCTCGCTCCGCGAGCGTAGTAAAATCATCCGGCTCCAGGGCAAGACTGGTTCAGGCTGGCGCGTCATCGGCAACGTAAACCAAAGAACGTGAACCGATGAACGTGCCCGCCGGACCATAAAGCCGGCGCCGCTCAGGCCGCCCCGGCGCCGGCCTTGCGTTTGGCGGGTTTTTTGGCGGCTTCGGGGGCGGCCTCGCTGCCGGCGCCGCCCCGCAGGATAATCTCCTCCAGCCGCTCCAGATCCTCCGGCTTCGAGAAGAAGGCGGCAGGCTGCGCGCCCTTGGCCACCGGCTCCAATTCTCCGGCGGCGATCTGGCCGATCAGCCGCAGCACGTCCTCCGCATCGGCCGGGAAGGGGAAAATCACGCCGAAGCCCGTCCGGCGGATGCGGTCCGCCGGTGCGCCGATATCCGGCGCCAGCGGAATGAAGCCGTGCTTCACCAGCTCCGAGAGCGTGTAGGAATAGGTCTCCGGCCAGGCGGGCAGAAACAGCGCGAGCCGCCCCTTGGTCTCCGCCAGCAGCCCCGGCAGCTCATCCGGCGTGTATTTGCCGGTGATGGTGACATTGCCGATGGCTTTCAGCGCCCGGTCGATATTGGTGTAGCCGATCACCCGGAAGCGCAGATGCGGATGCGTCAGCCGTGCCCGCTGCGCGATCTCCAGCAATTTCTGCGAGCCTTTATGCGGCCCGATGGCGCCCAGCAGCACGATCTCATCGTCGCTGCCCGTCCGCGCCGCCGTGGCGGCCTGCGTGGCGGGCTCGGGATGCGGCACAATTTCAAAACGCACCTGCGGGAAGAGCTTGCCCAGATAACCCGCCGCGTTGGCGGAGGGCGCGATCACATGGGTGAACGCCGCCAGCAGCCCGGCGAACAGCGCGCGGTGCTCGGCGGGCGTGAGATCGTTCAGCGCCGAGGTCTCATGCGCCCCGCCCATCTCCACGCAGCGCGCGCAGGTCTGCGCATCCGCCCCGCCGCAGAACCGGCCAATGGCGTCGATCATCGTCACGCGCGGGCAGAAGGAATAGAAATCATGCGCCCAGTACAGGCTGCGCCGCCCGCTTCCGGCACCGTCGGACCCTTGGGCATCGCCGCCCAGCCAGTCCCGCAGCGCCGCGATCACCGGGGCGGGGAAGCCGAGAAGCTGATGCGCCAGCACCAGTCCGGGGGCGGCGCTGTCCAGCATGGCGAACAGCTCGGCCACCTCGGTCCTGCTGAAATGCGCGCAGAGCAGCGGCGCCTCGCAGCTCAGCTCGATCAGCCCAGTCCCGGTCACGCTCAGCGACAGGCGGGTGGCCGCACCGTACCCCACCTGGCGCTCGATATCGCGGATCGCCCTCGGCGTACCGCCCTCCAGCGCGTTGGAGATGACAAGCGCGAAGCTGGTTCCGGCCGCGCGCGCGCGGGCCAGCCGGGCATTATCCAGCGCCCAGCGCATCCGGCGCAGCCCATCGCGCTTCTCGAACGCCATGATCAGCGGGGTGTATTCCGGGTAAAGCGCGTTCAGCCTTGGCTGGTTCTGCGCCACCAGGCTGGCGCGCTCCTTGCCGAAGGACACGCTCTCCCGATGCTCCACGATCACGCCGCCCGCCGCCACGTTGCGGTAGCCGATGGCGGCGGTGCGGGCGCAGAAATCATTCTCCTCGCCATAGCCGCGCCCGAACGCCTCATCCAGAACGCCGATGCGGCTGATCACCTCGTTCTTGATGAGCATGCAGAAGCCATGGCCGGTCGGCACGTCCTCACAGGCGCCCGCGTTGCTGGTCAGCGCCAGGGCCGCCAGGGCGGGCCAGTCTATGTCCGGCAGTGCCGCCTCGCGCAGCTCCGGCCCAGGATAGGAGAAGATGGTCGCGTTGTTCGACATCGCGGTCACGGTGCCGATCTCGGCATGGGCATAAGCCACGCGGATCATCTCATCCAGCCCGCCCGCATGCAGCACCGTGTCGGCGTTCAGCAGCAGCACATCGATGCCCCTGGCCAGCCCCAGCCCGCGATTGACGGTGCCGACGAAGCCGAGATTTTGCGTGTTCTCAACCAGCACCACATTCGCCACGTTGCGGTAGGCGGCCAGCATGCCGGCCATCTCCGCCTCGGGAGAGCAGTCATTGATCAGGATGAGCTGGTCGGTCTGCGCATCGCGATGCGCCAGAACGGAACTCGATGCAGGCTTTCGTCACCTCCACGCCGCGATAGATCGGCATGATGATGGCCACGCGCAGCCGCTGGGGAAGGGGTGGCACATTATCCGCCTGCCTGGCCAAGGTCACGCCGTCTCCGGCGCGCATTTTGGCGAGATAATCCTGCAAGGCCTCGATCAGCACCGCCCGTTCTCCCGCGCCGATGCCGGGCAGCCCCGCATTGGCCAGGGTCGCGGCCCTATGGATGGCCGCCACCGCCGCCGGGCGCCCCGCCAGCAGGTAAGGGCCATCGAACAGATCCCGCCTGCCGCCGGCAAAGCGGATCGTCAGCGCCACCGGCTGGTCGGCCGGGATGCCGGCTGGCGCCAGCGTGATGTCGAACCCTGGCGTCTCGCAATCGGGAAAATGCGCCTGCACATCCGTGCGTTCGCGGTCGCAAATGGCGCTCTCCACCAGCTCGCCGTCGCGGTAGACATCCAGCTCGAAGCTGCGTTTGGGCACGTCCGGCGCGTAGAACCAGCCCGCCACGCGCTCCGGCGTGATCAGTTCCAGATTGGCGCGCAAGGCCAAATTGCAGGAGGTTTGGCCAAGCAGCGTGCCGTTGGCATAGACATCCAGCAGCATTTCCCCGGCGCCGAAACATTCCCCATCCAGCTTCAGGCTGAAGCGCGCGGGGTTGAAGAGCGGATCGGCCGCCCCCGCCTCGAACTGGCCCAGGCCGCGCGCGACTTCCACGCCCGCCTGATTCACGACGGTGATGAAAGGCGGCTCCCCGCCCTTGGCGCGCTCCGTCGCCCAGCCGGTGACATAGTCGGCCTCAACGGCGCAAAACCCGTCATACAGCCCTGGGCCGGCATTCAAGGGTGAGCCGACAAGCTCTTCCCCATTGGCGAAGACCCGCAGCTGCCGGGCCTCGGTGCCCAGCGGCACGGCAATCCGGTAGGCCAGCGTGGTGCGGCCCAGCCCAAGGGCCGCGAGATCCGGCCGGTGGCGTGAGGCGCGGCCCTTGGCCAGCAGCTTGCCGCCGGCATCGGTGATGGTGATGGCGCAGTTCCCGGTATCAGGCACGGACGCCGCCCATCCGGTGACGTAGCTGCCCTCCATCGTATCCACATGTCCCTTGATCGCCATCGAGACTCCACCGGCCCTTGCTGCTCCCGTGCCTGCCGCCAGGCGCGGTACCTGTTTCGTCTTGTCTCCCATCGATGCCCGCCGCTCAAGGCCGGAGCGGGATGAAAACCAAACAAATTTATTGCGTAACTGTTAGAAAAGCGCTTTGCTGTGTTATATTTTCGTTGATCATGTTGCAGCGCACAGTATACGCTGCTTTACATAGCTCGTTCAGCAAGCGTTAATTTTTTTGAGAAGTTTCATGCTCTCCTATAGCCATCTTATGAGCGATGCCGGGCCGGGTACGGGCCATTATGTTGAGCTCCAGGAGGCGAAGCTGTTCAGCCTGATCAGGGCATTGCTGGAGACGGTGGAGGTTGACGAGGCCTGGTATCTCGACACCAATCCCGATGTGGCGGCGGCGGTCAAATCCGGCGCGCTTGAATCCGGCAAATCACATTATATTGTGTCGGGTTATTTCGAGAACCGCCTGCCCCGCCCGGTGGCGGTGGACGAGGCCTGGTATCTGGCCGAATACCCTGACGTGGCGGAGGCGATCCGTGCCGGCACCGTGGTGTCGGCCAGCGTGCATTTCGCCGGGCCTGGTTTCCTGGAAGGGCGGCTGCCGCGGGCGGGCTGGTCATTGCTGCGCGATAACGCCAGTGCTCCCGCCCAGGCGGCTGCCCGCCAGAGCGAGCTGGCCTGAGCGGGCCAGAGCGCGGTGATTTTAGCTTCGCTCTGAAACCGCTCTAGCTCGCGGGCAGCTTCATCCAGCTTGGCGGGCAAGGGGTAATCTGCACCCCATCCGCCAGTAAAAGCTTGTCCAGCGCATCCAGCCGCAGCGTGGCGAGGCCCAGCCCGCCCTCGCTGGAACGCATCGTGCCCACCTCCTGGCCATTGCTCAAAACCGGCGTTCCCGCCGCAATGCCAGGCGTCTCCAGTTTCACCGGCAGCAGGCGGCGTTTGATCAGCCCGCGATATTTCGTCCGCGCGGTCAGCTCCTGGCCCATATAGCAGCCTTTTTCCCAGTCCACGCCGCCCAGCTCGTCGAATCCCGCTTCCAGCAGCAGGGTCTTGTCCGGTTCCAGGTCCGGCGCGCCATCCGGCAATCCAAGGGCGATGCGGTGCGCCGCATAATCCCGCGCCGTGGCGTTGCCCGGCACCTCATTCTCGCTCAGGCAGCGATAACCCGCCTGGGGCAGGCGGGGATCGGCGGCGGTGAGCGGGATTTGCGGCGGCACGCCATCCCAGGCGGCGATTACCTTTAGTTGTCCTGAACAATCTTTAATCTCAACCTCCGCGCGCAGCTTGAAGCGCCGCAGCTTCTGCGCCAGCGCCGGGATCTCCGCCAACGGCACATCCAGCAGCAGCCGCTCGCCATCCGAGAGGACAAAGAAATCCACCAGATATTTGCCCTGCGGCGTCAGCAGCGCCGCCCACACGGCCCGGCCCGGCCCGGCTTTCGAGACATCATTGCTCACCAGCCCGTTCAGAAAGGCCACGCGGTCAGCGCCTTTGAGTTCCAGAACGCCGCGATGCGGCAGATGCGCGATCCTGCTCATGACGGGCAAAATGGGCGCGCCGGGCCATGGCTGCAAGCGCTGTTTGCCGCCGGCGCGGCGCCGGGTTACAGCCGCCTTGCATGCGAATCCTGTTCATCACCTCCTCGCGCATCGGCGATGCCGTGATCTCCTGCGGCATATTGGAGGCTTTGCGGCTTGCCCATCCGCAAGCCCGCTTCACCATCGCCTGCGGCACGGTGGCGGCGGGTGTGTTCACCCGCTTCCCGGCGCTGGAGCGGCTGATCGTGTTCGAGAAGGAAAGTTTCGACCGCCATTGGCTGCGCCTCTGGCCCAAGCTGGCCCCGCATCTCTGGGACATCGCGGTGGATGTGCGCGGCTCCGGCATCACGTTCTTCCTGGCCGCGCGCAAGCGCTATATTTTGAAAGGCGGCCGCCGCCCGGGCCGCCGCTACGCGCAGCTCGGCGCCGCGCTGGGGTTCAACCCGCCGCCTCTGCCCGTGGCCTGGACCGCGCCGGAGGACGATGCCAAGGCCGCCGCCTTGCTGGGCGATGGTCCTGTCATCGCCCTGGCCCCCACCGCCAATTGGGAGGGCAAGATCTGGCCGGCGGAACGATTCATAAATTTGTTTTATGAATTGGCCGCGAAACTCCCTGGCGCCCGCGCGGCGGTGTTCGGCGGGCCGGGCGCGGCGGAGGCGGCGCTGGCCGCGCCGGTGCTGCGGGCGTTGCCGGATGCAGTCAGTCTTACCGGCAATCTCACCCTGCCGGAGGCCACCGCCTGCCTGCGCCGGGCAAGGCTGTTCGTGGGCAATGATTCCGGGCTGATGCATTTGGCCGCCGCCGCCGGCACGCCAACCTTGGGGCTGTTCGGCCGCTCCCGCGCCAGCGAGTACGCCCCCGCTGGCGCCCGCACCGCCATTGCCGTGGCACCCGGCCCGGAAGGCGAGGCGCCGATGACAGGGCTGAGTGTCGAGACCGTCGCCTCTGCCGCTTTCAATCTGCTGGGCTTATAGGAAACGCCATGAGCTATGATCTGATCCTGGAACACGGCACGCTTGTCCTCCCCTGGGGCGAGGCGGAGGCCGATATCGCCGTCAAGAACGGCAAGATCGCCGCCATCGGCAAGACTCTCGGGCCAGCGGCCGAACGCTTCAACGCTTCCGGCCTGCATGTGCTGCCGGGGGTGATCGACCCCCACGTGCATTTCCGCGATGGCGGCAAGGGCGGCATCGAGGGCGTGGAGGATATGCGCTCCGGCTCGCTCGGCGCCGTGCTGGGCGGCGTCACCGCCTGTTTCGACATGCCCAACACCAACCCGCCGGCGGTGGATGTGGCGAGCATCCAGGCCAAGCATGATTACATCGCCGGCCATAGCTGGTGCGAGATCGGCATTTTCGCTGGCGCCACCATGGATAATCTGGACGAGACCGGCGTACTGGAAGCGCTGCCGGGCGTGTGTGCCATGAAGGTGTTCGCGGGGTCTTCCACAGGCAATCTGCTGGTGGCGGATGATGCGAGCATCGAGCGGCTGATGCGCTCGGGCCGCCGCCGCGTGTCCTTCCATTCCGAGGATGAGGACAGGCTGCAGGAACGCAAGGCGCAGTTCGAGAATGGCGGGCCTTATAGCGACCATTATGTCTGGCGCGATGTGGAATGCGCCTTCAAGGGCACGCGGCGCATCACCGCCATTGCCGAGCGCACCGGGCGGCCCGCGCATATTCTGCATGTCTCCACCGCCGAGGAGTTCGGGTTTCTGCGGGAGCACAAGGACCTGGTGGGGTGCGAGGTGCTGGTGAACCATCTGCTGCAATGCGCCCCTGATGTGTATGAGCGCCTCGGCGGCTATGGGGTGATGAACCCGCCGCTGCGCGAGAAGCGCCATATGGATGCCGCCTGGGCCGCCGTGGCGGATGGCACGGTGGATAATATCGGCTCCGACCATGCGCCGCATCCGCGTGCCAACAAGGAGAAGCCCTGGCCCGCCGTGGCGGCTGGCCTCACGGGTGTCCAGACCACGCTGCCCTTGATGCTGACTCAGGTGAATGCCGGGCGGCTTTCCTTGCTGCGTCTGGCGCAGCTGATGTCCGAGGGGCCGGCGCGGATTTACGGGGCCGTGGGCAAAGGGCGGATCGTGGCCGGGAATGATGCGGATTTCTCGGTGGTGGACCTCAAGGCGCAGCGGAAGATCGAAAATGACTGGATCGCCAGCCAGTGCGGCTGGACGCCCTTCGATGGCACGGACTGCACCGGCTGGCCGATGGCGACGATCATTCGCGGCCATGTGGTGATGTATGAGGGGCAGGTGACGGGCGAGCCGGTGGGCCGCGCGGTGCGGTTCCGGAGCTGAGAGACGAGGGGGATATCAGACATGCCGCATGATGCCCCTGACACGCCGCGCTGGAAGCATGACGGCGTACGCGTCATCAAGGGCGACCAGCTCGACCCCAATACCGCGCAGACGCCGGGCATGTTCCGGCAAGCGGCCATCAACCATGCCCGTACCGGCGCGCAGCGCATCTGGGCGGGCACGGTGGCCATCGAGCCCAATGCCAAGACCGGCGTGCATCACCATGGCGCGCTGGAAAGCGTGATCTATGTGGTCTGCGGCAAGGCGCGGCTGCGCTGGGGGGAGAGGCTGGAATTCGTGGCCGAGGCCGGGCCTGGCGATTTCATCTATGTGCCGCCTTATGTGCCCCACCAGGAGATCAACGCTGACCCTGCCCAGATGCTGCAATGCGTGCTGGTGCGTTCGGATAATGAGGCCGTGGTGGTGAATATCGACGATGTCGATCCCATCGAGCCGCCGGAGGACGTGTACTGGGTGGACCCCACCCATTCGGCGCCGGAGACAAAATAAGGGCAGGCGGGGCTATTTGTCCCGCCAGCTTTTCAGGGCGAAGCCCAGCATGCCGAGTTGTATGGCGGCGGTGATGGCAGCACAGCCGATCCAGCCGGTGCTGTGCCAGGCGGCGGCGGGGATGATGCCGCCAAAGCTGCCGCCGATATAATAGAAGGTTACATAAAGCCCGACAGCGGTGGATTTCGCCCCGCGCGCGGCCACGCCGACAAAGCTCGTGGCCAGAGTCTGCTGCGGGAACACGCCGAGACAGACCAGCAACAGCCCCAGTGAGATGAGCCAGAGCGAAGAAAAGAGCGTGAGCGCCAGCCCGGCCAGGATGAGCCCGACGCAGCCCGCCATCAGCAGACGCCGGTTCACCCGCGCCCCCAGCCGCCCCGCCACCGGGCTGGCCGCGACACCGCCGAGATAGACGATGAAAATGGCCGCGAGCGCGGCGGGCCCAAGATTATAAGGTGCCGCCGCAAGCCGGAAATTGATGAAGGTGAACACGCTGACCAGCGAGAACAGCACCCCGAACCCCACCGCATAGGTGCCGAGCAAACGACGGTTGGAGAGATGGTTGGGGAAGGAAGCCAGCGCCCCGCTGATGCCGGTGGTGGGCCTGAAGCGCTTTTCCTGCGGCAGCAGGAAGGCGATGGTAAGGGCCGCCGCCAGCGTGATGAGGCCGATGGTCAGGAACCCGGCCCGCCAGTTCCAGAGCGAGGTGACGAACCCCACGATCAGCCGCCCGGAAAATCCGCCGGTGATGGTGCCGGAGGTATAGATGCCCACCATGCGCATGGCGTCGGCGGGGCTCATCTCATCGCTGATATAGGCGATGACGATGGTGAAGATGAAAGGCAGCAGCAGCCCTTGGGCGAAGCGGCAGGCAATGAGCATGGCAAGGCTGGTGGAAAACGCCGCCAGCACGGTGGGGATGACCAGCAGCAAGGCCGCGCCCCGGATGAAGATGCGCCGCCCGAAGCGATCCGAGATCATGCCGATGATGGGGGCCATGGCGGCGGTGGCCACCAGCGGCGCGGTGACGGTGTAGCCCGTGAGGGCCGGGGAGACATGCAGGCTTTTCGCCAGGACCGGCAGAATGGCCTGGGTGCACCACATATTCACGAAGGTGACGAACCCGGCGACCACCAGAGCAAGCGCCGTTGTGCGGGGGATTGTCCCCTGGCTCAGGTCAGAAGCGGCGCTCAAAGACTGTGATGACATCACCGGGCTGGGCTAACGCAGATGTTGAGGCGCGGTACTGGACAGGCTTGCTGCCAAGATTGCGCGTGACACCTACATAGGCCGTCTCCGCCCGGTAAGTGAACCCGCCCGCGATGGAAATCGCGGTCAGGACTGTCATGCCGGGCCGGTATGGGTACTGGCCGGGGCTGTTCACCTCGCCCAGGGTGTAAAACGGCCGGTAGGTGGAAACCTCAACCGCCACGGAAGGGTGCAGAATGAGCTGCCTGGCCTGCAATGCTTGGGTGATGCGCGCGGCCAGATCATCCGTGCCGCCGCCGCCCGCCTGCACCAGCCCGAGCAGCGGCAGGTCGATGAAGCCGCTATCGTCGATATGGTAGGTGCCGGACATCTGGTCCTGGTCGTAGACGCGCAGGGTGAGCACGTCGCCAGGGCCGAGCTTGTAGGTGCCGGGGGGTGCCGCGGGCAAGGGCGGAAGATTATAGCCAGGGGCCTGCCAAGAGGCGCAGCCGGTGAGCAAGGCGGGTAGACCGCCAAGCAGGACACGCCGCAGGACCATTACGCCTCTCTTTCCAAAACCTTACCGTGCATCCTGTTTACCCAAGCCGGGAAAAGGGGCAAAGCGCGTTTTGGACCGATACGGGAGATTTCGATGAAGCGCCTGGCCGCCCTGTTCTCGCTGGTTATCGTCATTGGCGCGGGGCTGTTCCTGTTCTGGCCGCGCCAGCCCGCCCCCGGCGGCGGGGGCAGTGGCGGCCCGGCGCCGCAGCAGGCGGCCAACCATGACCCGCGCGGGCTGACGGATGCCGAACAGGCGGCGTTTCTGCCGCTGGCGTGCGGCGGCGCCACCGGCGCCGGGGGCGGGTATGCGCATCAATGCACTTCGTTGCCGGGCTATCCTTCGCAGGATTATGGCGGGGCCGGGCTGGGGCTGGGCATCACGCTGGAGAGCGTGGTCTATGGCCACCTCACCGGCGCGGATGCGGATGAGGCCTATGTGACCTATAAAGGCAGTTTCGAGCCGCATGTGACGGATTTCGGCGGCGGCATCCTGTTCACGGGCGGGCCGGGGGCCTGGAAGCTGAAAGGCTGGTACCCCGGCGGGCAGGCGGCGCATTGCGTGTCGCTCAACCCCTTGGGGCGGGCGAAATTCGTCTGCCGCTACGGCTATGAAGGGCAGGGCGAGGCGGACAGCCTGCTGGCGGTGGTGAACCTGCCGCCGCCCGCCGGCCAGAAACCCGCCATTCTGAGCGCCAGCGATCTGCGTGGAACCTTGGACCCCAACGCGAATTGCGCGCATCTGCCGCCGGGCGAGGCGGTGCTGCTTTCCATCGACAGCCTGAGCCCGGCCCCCGGCGGGGCTTCGGCCGGGATCTCCTATGTGAGTGCCGATGACGCCAGGACCGCCTGCGCGGCGGGGAATTTCGCCAATGCGCCGGTGAAGACGGCAACGCTGGCGCTGGATTGGAATGGCGGTTCCATGAAGATTTCGCCGGACATGAATTTCGCGGCCGCGCAATGAACGGCGCGGATATGCAGGCGCGGCAGGATTTGATCCGCGCGGCGCGGATGATGGCGGCGCGCGGGCTGGCGGCGGGCACCTCCGGCAATGTGTCGCTGCGCGCGGCGGAGGGGATTCTCATTACCCCTTCGGCCGTGCCCTATGAGGAATTGACGCCGGAGATGATCCCGGTGCTGCGGGAGGATGGGCGTTTTGAAGGGCGGTTCCGGCCATCCTCGGAATGGCGGTTTCACCTGGATATCTATCTCTCCCGGCCGGAGGCGGGCGGGGTGGTGCATCATCATGCGCCGTATTGCACCGCACTTTCCATGGCGCGGCGGGAGATCCCGCCCTGCCATTACATGATCACGCGCTTCGGCGGCGGCAATGTGCGCTGTGCGGATTACGCGCTGTTCGGCACGGCAGCGCTTTCAGAAGCGGTGCTGAAGGCGCTGGCGGGGCGCACCGCCTGCCTGATGGCCAACCATGGCGGGCTGGCGGTGGGGCGGGATGTGTTCGCCGCCCTGGGTGCGGCGACGGAGCTGGAGGTGCTGGCGCAGCAATATCTGCTTTGCCTGCAGGCGGGCGGGCCGGTTTTGCTGTCAGCGGCGGAGATTGAGGAGGCGATCAATCAGTTCGCCACCGCCTACCGGCCCAATACCGGGGCCTGACATAAAAACGCCGCCCCTCTTGCGAGGGGCGGCGTGATTGGGGCGGTGCTGGGTTAGACCGCCTTGATGTTCACCGCGGCATCCTTGCCGCGTTCCTTGGTGATGTCGAAGCTTACCTTCTGGCCTTCATTCAGGCCGCGCAGGCCGGCGGACTGCACCGCCGTGATGTGCACGAATACATCCTTGCCGCCATCCTGCGGCACGATGAATCCGAAACCCTTGGTCGTATTGAACCATTTTACGGTACCGATCGGCATAGTCTCGTCGCTCCTCAAACATGTCATCAGCCCGGCTTTAACCGCCAGGACAACCGGGTTCTGGTCGCCTTGTCTGCGTCCAGCCGCCAGGAGCGCGCGAACTCAAGTCAAGTCCAAAGTCGATTGCGGTTGCAAGCAGGCACAGAAACATGAAGCTTTGTCAACGATCCCGCGGGGGGCAGCCATGCGGCTTTGGTCTGGCCCGGCATGGGGTGCAAGGCGGGTGCGAAACCAAATGCGCCAGAACGGATCACCCTTGGCGCTTTTTCCAGAAGTTTGTGATAATGCTGCCTCAGAAAAACAAAACTGGAGGGCCCCGTAATGTCCGATGCCGATATTGTCCCGGTCAAACCCGAAATCGCCGCGACGGCACTGGTGAGCCGCGCGCGCTACGAAGATATGTACCGGAGCGCCGACGCTGAGCCTGAAGCGTTCTGGGGCGAGGAATGCAAGCGTATCGACTGGATCAAGCCGCCGACCAAGATCAAGAACACCAGCTTTCATGGCGATGTCTCGATCAAATGGTTCGAGGATGGCACGCTGAACGCCGCCGCCAACTGCCTGGACAGGCATCTTGCCGAGCGCGGCGACCAGGTGGCGATCATCTGGGAGGGGGATGACCCGAACAGCTCGCTGAAAGTGACCTACCGGGAGCTGCATGAGCAGGTTTGCCGCCTGGCCAATGTGCTGACGGCCCAGGGCATCAAGAAGGGCGATGTCGTGACGATCTATCTGCCGATGGTGGTAGAGTCGGCGGTGGCGCTGCTGGCCTGTGCCCGTATCGGCGCGATCCACTCCGTGGTGTTTGGCGGCTTCTCGCCGGACAGCCTCTCAAGCCGCATCCAGGATTGCGGCTCGGTGGCGCTGATCACCGCCGATGAGGGGCGGCGCGGCGGGCGCAAGGTGGCGTTGAAGACCAATGCGGACGAGGCGCTGAAGACCTGCCCGAGCGTGAAGAACGTGGTGGTGGTGAAGATCACCGGCGGCGATGTGGCGATGCAGGCCGGCCGGGATATCTGGTATCATGAGGCCACCGCCGCGGTTTCGCCGGAGCACAAGCCGGCCGAGATGAATGCGGAGGATCCGCTGTTCATCCTCTATACCTCCGGCTCCACCGGCAAGCCGAAGGGCGTGCTGCACACCACCGGCGGCTACATGGTGTGGGCGAGCTTCACGCATCAATATGTGTTCGATTACCACCCCGGCGAGGTCTATTGGTGCACGGCGGATGTGGGCTGGGTGACCGGGCATACCTATATCGTCTATGGCCCGCTGGCCAATGGCGCCACCACGCTGATGTTCGAGGGCGTGCCGAACTACCCCAGCACCTCGCGCTTCTGGGAGGTGGTGGACAAGCACCAGGTGAACATCTTCTATACGGCACCCACGGCCATCCGCTCGCTGATGCGCGACGGCGAGGCGCCGGTGAAGAAAACCTCCCGTAAATCGCTGCGCATCCTGGGTTCGGTGGGCGAGCCGATCAACCCGGAGGCCTGGCACTGGTATGACCGGGTGGTGGGCGAGCATCGCTGCCCGATCGTCGATACCTGGTGGCAGACGGAAACCGGCGGCATCCTGATCTCCGCCTTGCCGGGGGCGATGGATTTGAAGCCGGGTTCCGCCACGTTGCCGCTGCCCAGCGTGAAGCCGCTGCTGGTGGATGGCGAAGGCCATGAGCTGCACGGCGCGACGGAGGGCAATCTCTGCATTTCCGATAGCTGGCCGGGGCAGATGCGCAGCGTCTATGGCGACCATGAGCGTTTCGTGCAGACCTATTTCTCCACCTTCAAAGGGCTGTATTTCACCGGCGACGGCGCGCGGCGCGACGAGGATGGGTATTACTGGATCACCGGGCGCGTGGACGACGTGATCAATGTCTCCGGGCACCGCATGGGCACGGCGGAGGTGGAATCCGCCCTGGTGGCGCATGAGGCGGTGGCGGAGGCCGCGGTGGTTGGCTTCCCGCACGATATCAAGGGCCAGGGCATCTATGCCTACGTGACCCTGGTGGCGGATGTGGAGCCCACCGAGACGTTGCGCAAGGAGCTGATCGCCTGGGTGCGCAAGGAGATCGGGCCGATCGCGGCACCGGATGTGATTCAATGGGCGCCGGGCCTGCCGAAGACCCGCTCGGGCAAGATCATGCGCCGCATCCTGCGCAAGATCGCCGCCAATGAGACGGACAGCCTGGGCGATACCTCGACCCTGGCGGACCCCGGCGTGGTGGCGGATCTGGTAGGGAACCGCGCCGCCTGATTTGGACTGGCTGAGACTGCGCCGCCGCCGGGATATATCGCCCGGCGGCGTTTTGCTGCGCCGCAAAAAATGCTTGCGTGGATGACGCAACCGCGTTTGATACGCACATGGATACGTCCGAAGTGCAAAAGCACCGCCCTGAGTCCCTTGATGACGCCTTGCGTGAGGATATCCGCCTGCTGGGGCGGATTCTGGGAGACACCATTCGCGCCATAGATGGCCCGGCCACCTATGGGATGATCGAGACCATCCGCCAGCTTGCCGTGCGCTATCATCGAAACGAGGACCAGTCCGCCCAGGCGGAGCTGGAGAAAATTCTCGCCGGGCTGTCCGATAACGAGATCAACCGCATCACCCGCGCCTTTGGCTATTTCTCCGTGCTGGCGAATATCGCCGAGGATCATCACCATACACGCCGCTGGCGCGCGCATCTCATCGCCGGGTCCGCGCCGCGCGAGGATTCGCTGGCCGGCGGGCTGGCGCAGGCCCGGGCGCATGGGTTCGATGAAGCCCGGCTGAAGGCGTTTTTCGGCGGCGCCTATATCGCGCCCGTGCTGACCGCGCACCCGACGGAGGTGCAGCGGCGTTCCATTCTCGACAGCCTGGATGCCATCGCCGCCTTGCTGACCCGCCGCGACCGGCTGGCCGACACGCTGGGCGAGCGCGCCGAGATTGACGCCGAGCTGCGCGCCCGGGTGCTGGTTCTGTGGCAGACGCGCATTTTACGCACCTCGAAACTCTCGGTGCTGGACGAGGTGGGCAATGCGCTGACCTTCTTCGATGCCACCTTCTTCGCCGAGGTGCCGAAACTCTACGCCGCCGTGGAGCAGGCCACCGGGGCGGGGCTGGCGGAGCTGCCGGCGTTTCTGGAAATTGGCACCTGGATTGGCGGGGACCGGGATGGCAACCCGTTCGTGGATGCGCAGGTGCTGCGCGAGGCGCTGGCCACGCAGGCGGAGAAGGCGCTGAGCCATTACATCGCCGAGGCGCGGGCGCTGCGCAAGGAATTCTCTTTCGCGGCACTGCTGGTGAATGTGACGCCGGCCTTGCGCGCGCTGGCGGAAGGCTCGCCGGACCGTTCCGAGCACCGGGTGGATGAGCCTTACCGCCTGGCGCTGGCCAATGTGCAGGCCCGCCTGGCCGCGACCTATGAGGCGCTGCTGGGGCACAAGCATACCGGGTCCATCTCCGCCTCCGTGCGCGGGGCGGAGGCGGCGCCTTATGCGGCGGTTGAGGCGTTCGCGGCGGATCTGCTGGTGATCGCCCGCTCCTTGGAAACGCATGGCGCCGGGGCGCTGGCGCAAGGGCGGCTGGGAGCGCTGCTGCGCGCCGCGCGGGCCTTTGGCTGGACGCTGGCGCCGCTGGATTTGCGGCAGAATTCCGCCGTGCATGAGCGCGTGGTGGCGGAGCTGCTGGCGGTGGCGCATCCCGGCACGGAGTATCTGGCGCTGGATGAGGACGCGCGCATCGCGCTGCTGCTGAAGGAGCTGGAGACGGCGAGACCGCTCGTCTCCCGCCATGTTACCTACAATGCGGAGACGGCGAAGGAGCTGGCGATTTTCGATGCCGCGCGGGCGGCGCATCTGCGCTATGGCCAGCGCTGCATCCGCACCATGATCATCTCCAAGACCGATGGCCTTTCGGACATGCTGGAGCTGGCGGTGCTGCTGAAGGAGGCGGGGCTGCTGCGCCCGGCGGACGGCGCGCTGGATGTGAACATCGTGCCGCTGTTTGAAACCATCGAGGATTTGCGGGCGGCTTCAGGCATCATGGAGGCGTTGTTCGCGGCCCCTGTGTACCGCAAGCTGCTGGCCGGGCGTGGCGATGTGCAGGAGGTGATGCTCGGCTATTCGGACAGCAACAAGGATGGCGGCTTCGTCACCTCCGGCTGGGAGCTGTACCGCGCTGAATTGGGGCTGGTCGAGGTGTTCGCCAAACATGGCGTGCGCATCAGGCTGTTTCATGGGCGCGGCGGCTCCGTCGGGCGCGGGGGCGGGCCGTCCTACCAGGCGATATTGGCACAGCCGCGCGGGGCGGTGCAGGGGCAGATCAGGCTGACCGAGCAGGGCGAGGTGATTGCCGCGAAATATGGCAATGCCGAAGTCGGCAGGCGCAACCTGGAGGTTATTCTGGCCGCGACCCTGGTGGCGACCGCCGACCCCGCCGCCGCCGAGCCGCCGGATGCGGAGTTTTCGAAGGCGCTGGGCGAGCTTTCCGGCAATGCCTTCGCGGCCTACCGGAATCTGGTTTACGAGACCGAGGGGTTTGAGGATTATTTCTGGCAATCGACGGTGATTTCCGAAATCGCCTCGCTCAATCTCGGCAGCCGGCCCGCCAGCCGCAGCAAGAGCCGCTCGATCGAGGATTTGCGGGCCATTCCCTGGGTGTTTTCCTGGGCGCAATGCCGCATCATGCTGCCGGGCTGGTATGGGTTCGGCACGGCGGTGGAACAGGTTCTGGCGGCGCGCGGCGCGGCGGAAGGGTTGGCGCTGCTGCGGGATATGTTCGAAAATTGGCCGGTATTCTCCACGCTTTTGTCGAACATGGACATGGTGCTGGCGAAGGCGGATATGGGCATCGCCGCGCGCTATGCGGCACTGGTGCAGGATGAGGAATTGCGCGCCCGCATCTTCCCGCGCATCGTGGCGGAATATGAGCGCACGAAGCGCTATCTGCTGGCCATCACGGGGCAGGCGGCGCTGCTGGACCGCAACCCGGTGCTGCGGCGCTCGGTGATCAACCGCTTTCCGTATCTCGACCCGCTGAACCATGTGCAGGTGGAAATGCTGCGCCGCTACCGCGAGCAGAGCGATGAGGGCGAGGCGAGCGAACGGATACGCCGGGGCGTGCATATTTCGATCAACGGTGCCGCGGCGGCGCTGCGGAATAGCGGGTGAGGATTAGCTTGACGTTATTCTGACATGAGTTCCAACCTTGTCGGTTGGGTGAATGGCCAGAAGATTTATTCCTGAAACATGAATTGTGTAGCCATGCTTAGTCAGGGCCGCAGCAAGAGGGTCTTGTCCAGCTTTGATATATTCCGCCATGATAATGGGCTTGAACTCGGCAATTGTATCTTGCGCTCCGTCCAGAACCTCAACTTCCATGCCTTCGACATCGATTTTCAAAAAATCCAGGCGCTTTAGGTGTAACCCATCTAATGTAATCGCCTTCACGGGTGTAAGGTTTGCGGCGGTGTAATCGATGGATTGCCCAATGAATTCAGTTTGCGGCCGCTCTCTTAATTCCAGGCTGCCAAAGCTTCCAGGAGATAGATAATCCGGTGTCGGGATTAGAAGCTCCCCTTCCTTTGAAGAAATGGCCGCGTGAATTGCTTTGACGTTGAAGCAGTTATTGAGCGCGATATTACCGGCTAAAGCATAGAAGATTCTTTCCTGTGCCTCGATTGAATAGATTTTTGCCCAATTAACCGCTCTGCGTGCCCAGGATATTGTGTGGACGCCGATATTGGCGCCGCAGTCGACCGCAACGACGCCGTTTCCAAAATATTGCCGCCGCAGATCCAGGATTTGCAAGGCGAGATCGACCTCATCGGCATCGTAAGACGCCGTTTCGAGGAGTTGGTGGCCGATGCCGTAGGAAGAATCTGTGCCGGATCGGTGAAAATCAAACCTGTTCACGATCATGCTGCCTTGCTCGGTGGCGGCGAGCACGAAGGCCAGCTTGCGATGCGGATTAGCCATTTTGAAATGCCGTTACCATTCTATATAAACCACACCCGGGGCGCCATCGCCGCCGGGGCTTCCAACTCTATCATTGCCTCCACCGCCCCCGCCGGCCCCATATCCTTGTCCACCATCTCCGCCTTGCCCGCCTTGGGGTGAGCTTGGCGTGTCCGCGCCTTCGCCTGTATTGCCCTCAGGGGCTGATGGTCCGATGAGGACGCCGCCTCCGCCGCCTCCGCCGCCGCCGCCATACCCAATCCGGTCGATGCCATAGGCCCCGCCGGAGCCGCCCCGCCCGGGTGCTATAGTGGTTTCTTTAAAGTCAAAATCGGGGAATCTTTGCCCTGACCCGCCGGGCAAACCAGTCACGACATCAGATGTGTCAGTGCCGGATTGCCCATCCTGGCCGCTGGTGCCGTTGCTGCCGTTGCTGCCGCCTGCACCTCCTTCGCCACCGTGAGAACCGTTGCCGTCATAGCTTCCGCCGCCAGCGCCGCCGCCGCCGCTGCTGCCGCCCTGGATCACAGTGGTTGTACCGCCTTGGTGGGGCTGCCCTCCTTGACCGCCAGCCGCGGTTAACGTGCCAAACGATGAAGATTCGCCACTCCCGCCTGGCCCTCCGAACTCCACCCCGCCGGCGCCTTGTTTTCCAACCTGCACAAAAATCACGGATGAAGTCACGGGCATGGCTGATGTCATGACCTCACCCGATGCGCCGCCTGACCCGCCAATGCCCCGTTCGATGCTGGCTGCGCCACCGCCTCCTCCGCCCATGACGAGAACATGAACCGTAGAGACATCCGCAGGCATTTGCCATTTGCCTGAGACCCATTCCGGGTAAGACTGGCAATTAGCCGGGCCGTTGCCGCCAAACATGGCACAGCCATGAAGGGTATTGGCCTTGGCATACGCAAGAGTGGCAATTGGCGGCGTGAATTGGCTGATCACCCCGCCGCCAGGTGGGGGCAGGACGGGGATAATTGGCCCAGTATGGGTTGTGTGGACCTTGGAAGATGGCGGTTCGGCCGGATAGACGCACATGTTTGCGGGAAGATAAATGTTGATTGTGCAAGCCGACAAAAAGACAGGGATGGTTACGCCAATCCATTTGAAGCTCCCGGTCATTCCAATCTCCTGGAACCATTGCTTTGGGTTAGCGATTTAGAGGGAAATCAACGTCTTTATACATATATTTGCAGTCCGGCATTATGGCAATGTTATGGGTTTGGAATATTCCGTATCTTTTCCAAAAATTGACGAATATGCCGGTGTGATACGGCTTATGCCGTCCGACATCGCAGGAAAGCGGGATTGGAGCGCGTCCGGGTTGATGTTGGGGTAAGGCCATAAGCTGTGTTATGCGGGAATGTTGAAAATTACACCAAACATGCCTCGTCAGCAATAACATTGCGCAGCGCGGGAGGCTGGCATGCCAGAATCCAGCCGCCCGGCGGGTGACAGCGGGCCGAAAACGCAGTAGGGGAGCCGCCAGTATTTTTTAAAGAGCAATCAGGGACCACAGCCAATGCGCGTTTATTATGACCGGGATGCCGACGTTAACCTCATCAAGAGCAAGAAGGTCGCCATTATCGGCTATGGCAGCCAGGGCCATGCGCATGCGCTGAACCTGAAGGATTCCGGGGTGAAGGAGCTGGCCATTGGCCTGCGCCCGGGTTCCACCGCCATTGCCAAGGCCGAGGGTGCCGGGCTGAAGGTGATGACCCCGGCCGAGGCCGCCAAATGGGCCGATGTGGTGATGGTGCTGACCCCGGATGAGGGCCAGGCTGATCTGTACTACAAGGATCTGGCCGCCAATATGCGCGATGGCGCGGCCCTGGCGTTTGCCCATGGCCTGAACGTGCATTTCAACCTGATCGAGCCGCGCAAGGATATCGACGTGTTCATGGTCGCCCCCAAGGGCCCTGGCCATACCGTGCGCGGTGAGTATCTGAAGGGCGGCGGCGTGCCGAGCCTGGTGGCGGTGGCGCAGAATTACACCGGCAATGCGCTGGAGATCGCGCTCTCCTATGCGTCCGCCAATGGCGGCGGCAAGGGCGGTATCATCGAGACCACCTTCAAGGAAGAGTGCGAGACCGATCTGTTCGGCGAGCAGGCGGTGCTGTGCGGCGGCCTGGTCGAGCTGATCCGCGCCGGGTTCGAGACGCTGGTCGAGGGCGGTTATGCCCCGGAGATGGCCTATTTCGAGTGCCTGCACGAGGTGAAGCTGATTGTCGACCTCATCTATGAGGGCGGCATCGCCAACATGAACTACTCCATCTCCAACACCGCCGAATATGGCGAGTATGTCACTGGCCCGCGCATCATCACCGCCGAGACCAAGGCCGAGATGAAGAAAGTGCTGGAGGATATCCAGACCGGCCGCTTCACCCGCGACTGGATGCTGGAGAACAAGGTGCACCAGGCCAGCTTCAAGGCCATCCGCGCCCGCAACGCCGCCCACCCGATCGAGGAAGTGGGTGCCAAGCTGCGCGGCATGATGCCCTGGATCACCAAGGGCGCGCTGGTCGACAAGGCGAAGAACTAAGAGGGGCCAAGAACTAAGAGGGGCAAAGAACCAATTACGGTTCATCTGATCAAACTGGCCGTGGGGGCGAAGGATGTTTCGCATCTCGCGGCCTGGCAGGAAAAAAGGGCGGCAGAGATGCCGCCCTTGCGTCATTTTACCCGCAATTTCCCCAAACGCGCGGCGGAGCTGACCGATGGCGGTTCGCTCTACTGGGTGGTCGGCGGGGTGATTTTGGTGCGCCAGCTTGTGCTGGACGTGCGGCAGGACCAGGAGCCGGACGGCACGCACTGCGCCGCCCTGGTGCTGGACCCGAAGCTGGTGCGGGTGGAGGGAAGGGCGATGCGCGCCTTCCAGGGCTGGCGCTATCTGAACCCGGAGGACGCGCCGCCGGACCTGGGTGAGACAGGTGGCGGTGCCACCGAGATGCCCGAAGCCATGCGCCGCGAACTGGCGGCGCTGGGGCTCCTGTAACGCAGGACCTGAGGCACCTCGTGGAGTCCCGGATTCAGGCCCAGCTTGCGGAAGTTTTTGGCGCCGCTTTTTTCAAAAAGCGGCAAACCGCTCCCCGATGAAAGTGGCGAAATTTTGCGTCCCGCCCGACCCATGCTAGGTGCGCCCCTAACATAGGAGACATGATTTATGGCGGTTAACGCCTTTATCTTCCCCGGCCAGGGCAGCCAGGCTGTCGGCATGGGCCGGGATCTGGCCGCGTCCTTCGCCCCGGCCCGGCAGGTGTTCGAGGAAGTGGACGAGGTTCTGAAGCAGAAACTCTCCAAGCTGATGTTCGAAGGCCCCTCCGAGGAGCTGACCCTGACCGAGAACGCCCAACCGGCGCTGATGGCCGTTTCCCTGGCCGTGCTGCGGGTGCTGCAGCAGGAAGGCGGGCTGAGCCTGAAGGAAAAAATCGTGCTGGCGGCCGGGCACAGCCTGGGCGAGTACAGCGCGCTGGCGGCGGTTGATGCGTTTTCGATCGCCGATGCCGCGAAGCTGCTGAAGCTACGCGGCCAGGCCATGCAGAAGGCGGTTGCGCCGGGGCAGGGCGCCATGGCGGCGCTGCTGGGCGTGGAGCTGGATGTGGCGCGCGAGATCTGCGCCGAGGCCGAGGCAGGACCGGATGGCCGCGAGACCGTGGCCGCCGCGAATGACAATGGCGGCGGGCAGGTGGTGATTTCCGGCCATAAGGCGGCGGTGGAACGCGCCATTGAGATCGCCAAGGGCAAAGGCGTGAAGCGCGCCATGCTGCTGCCGGTTTCCGCCCCGTTCCATTGCGGGCTGATGGCCCCGGCGGCGGATGCGATGGCGGAAGCCTTCGCCAACACCCCCCCGCGCGCGCCGGTTCTGCCCATCATCGCCAACGTGACCGCCGCCAAGGTGACGGACCCGAACGAAATCCGCGATTTGCTGGTGCGGCAGGTGACCGCCACCGTGCGCTGGCGCGAGAGCGTGGAGGAGATGGTGAAGCTGGGCGTGACGAATTTCTACGAGATCGGCTCCGGCAAGGTGCTCTCCGGCCTGGTGAAGCGCATTTCGCCGGATGCCTCCGCCACCCCGGTGAATAGCCCCGCCGATATCGAAGCCGTGTTGAAGGTTCTGTAAATGTTTGATCTGACTGGTAAAACCGCGCTCGTGACCGGCGCCTCCGGCGGCATCGGGGCGGAGATTGCCCGGGCGCTGCATGCGCAGGGCGCCACCATCGCCATCTCCGGCACAAGGCGCGAGGCGCTGGACGCCCTGGCCGCCGAGCTGGGCGAGCGCGTGCATGTGCTGCCCGCCGACCTCGCGGTGCCGGAGGAAGCGGCGAAGCTGATCGCTGATGCCGAGGCGGCTCTGGGCAAGGTGGATATTCTGGTGAATAATGCCGGGCTGACCAAGGATGGGCTGGTGCTGCGCATGAGCGACGCGGATTGGGAGAAGGTGATCAATGTCGATCTCGCGGCACCCTTCCGGCTTTCCCGCGCGGCGCTGAAATTCATGCTCCGCCGCAAGGCCGGGCGGGTGATCAATATCGGCTCCATCGTCGGCACCACCGGCAATCCGGGCCAGGCCAATTACTGTTCGGCCAAGGCGGGGCTCATCGGCCTTACCAAGTCGCTCGCGCAGGAAGTGGCCTCGCGCGGCATCACGGTGAATTTGGTGGCGCCGGGCTTTATCGAGACCCCGATGACCGATGCGCTGAGCGAGGCGCAGCGGGCCGATCTCTCGGGCAAGATCCCGCTGGGGCGGCTGGGCGCGCCCAAGGATATCGCCGCCGCGGTGGTCTATCTGGCCTCGGAAGAGGCCGGCTGGGTGACCGGCGCGACCCTGCATGTGAATGGCGGCATGGCCATGTCTTGACCCACGGCTTGGCGGCGCGTGAAAAACCATGCTAAGCGCCGCGACGTCTGACGTATTTAACAATTCTGACCCGGTTTCTGCCCCCAAGGCGGTGCCGGGCCATAGCCAACCCAGCAGGAAAGTGACATTCGATGAGCGAAATCGCCGACAAGGTTAAGAAGATTGTTGTCGAGCATCTCGGCGTGGACGAGGCCAAGGTGACCCCGGAAGCCTCCTTCATCGACGATCTGGGCGCTGACTCGCTGGACACCGTCGAGCTGGTGATGGCCTTCGAGGAAGCCTTCGGCGTGGAAATCCCCGAGGATGCCGCCGAGAAGATCACCACCGTCAAGGATGCGATTGACTATATCGAGAAGCAAAAGGCCGAATAAGGCCCTCTTCGCTTAAGATCTGAGAGCCGTCCAAGGAGTTCGCATGCGCCGTGTTGTCGTCACAGGTATGGGGATTGCCTGCCCGCTTGGGGTGGGGGTTGAACATGTCTGGAAAAGGCTGATCAACGGGAAATCCGGGATCACAGCCATTCAATCCTTCGATACCACGGAGTTGACGGCGAAGATTGCCGGGCAGGTTCCGGCCGGAACCAGCGCCGAGGGCGGGCTTGACCTCTCGGAATGGATCCCGGTCAAGGAAATCAAGAAGATGGACCGCTTCATCCATCTCGGCATGGTGGCGGCGGCGCAGGCGATGGCCGAATTCCGGCTTCGTGCCGCAGACGGAGGAAGAGAAATGCGCGGCCGGTGTGATGATCGGCTCCGGCATCGGGGGCTTGCAGACCATCTACGAGACCTCGGTGATGGTGCATGAGGGCCGCGCCAAGCGCGTTTCGCCCTTCTTCATTCCGGCGGCGCTGATCAATCTGATCTCCGGCCAGGTTTCCATCCGCTACGGCCTCAAGGGCCCCAACCATTCCGCCGTGACGGCCTGCGCCACCGGCGTGCACGCCATTGGCGATGCCGCGCGCCTGGTGGCCTATGGCGATGCGGATGTGATGGTGGCGGGCGGCGCCGAGGCGGCGGTGAACGCGCTCGGCATTGCCGGGTTCTGCGCGGCCCGCGCCCTCTCCACCAACTTCAATGACAGCCCCACCGAAGCCTCCCGCCCGTGGGACAAGGACCGCGACGGGTTTGTGATGGGCGAGGGTGCCGGCGTGGTGGTGCTGGAAGAATATGAGCACGCCAAGGCCCGCGGCGCGAAGATCTACGCCGAGATTGGCGGGTATGGCATGTCCGGCGATGCGCATCACATCACCGCCCCGGCCGAGCATCATGACGGCGCGTTCCGCGCCATGAAGGCCGCCTTCAAGAATGGCCGGCTCACCCCGGCGGATGTGGATTACATCAACGCCCACGGCACCTCCACGCCCATGGGCGATGATCTGGAGCTGGAGGCGGTTGAGAACATGTTCGGCGACTATGCCAAGAACGTCGCCATGTCCTCCACCAAATCCGCCATCGGGCATTTGCTGGGTGCGGCCGGTGCGGTGGAGACGATCTTCTCCATCCTGGCGATCCGCGACAATATCGCCCCGCCGACGCTGAACCTGCATGCGCCGAGCCGCGCCTCCGTGGTGAACCGGGTGCCGCTGGTGGCGCAGGAGCGCAAGATCGACGTGGCTTTGTCCAACTCTTTCGGGTTCGGCGGCACCAACGCTTCCATTCTGTTCAAGCGGGCCGCCTGATCTAACTTGCGCTGGCGCGGCCGCATATTTCTGGTTCTGCTCGTCCTGCTTACCGTGGTGAATGCGGGGCGGCTGGCGGTTCATGAAAGCTATGACGGCCCCGGCGCCGGGCTGGCCGATGCCACATTGGTGATACCGCCGGGTGGCAGCGCCCAGGTGGCGCAGGCCCTGGCCAAGGCCGGGGTGATTGAATATCCGCTCATCTTCCGCGCCGCCGCCTGGTTCACCCGCGATGACGGACCGTTGCGGACCGGGGAATATCTGTTCCCCGCCCATGCCAGCCTGCGGCGGATCCTGGATATTCTGCGCCATGGCGCGGAGGTGCAGCATCAGGTGACCATCCCCGAGGGGCTGACCGGCCAGCAGATTGCCGCCATCATCAACGCCTTGCCCGTGACCACCGGCCAGGTGGCGCCGCCGGCCGAGGGCAGCGTGCTGCCGCAGACCTATGATTACGTCTGGGGCACGGCGCGCGGCACGGTTCTGGCGCGCGCCCAGGATGCGATGCAGGCGCTGCTGGCACGGAAATGGGCCGCGCGCGACCCCGCGGTGCCGCTGGAGGATCCACAGCAGGCGGTGATTCTGGCCTCCATCGTGCAGCAGGAAACGCCGTTGCAGGCGGATATGCCGTTTATCGCCGCCGTGTATGAGAACCGGCTGAAGGCGGGGATGCGGCTGCAGGCGGACCCGACGGTGATCTACGCCGCCAGCGGGGGCAAGCAATCGGGCGGCACGGGCATTACCAAGGCCGATCTGGCGCTTGCTTCGCCCTATAATACCTACGTGAATGCGGGGCTGCCGCCGGGCCCCATCTGCTCACCAGGTGCGGCGGCGCTGGAGGCGGTGCTGCACCCGGCGAAAAGCGATGCGCTTTATTTCGTTGCCGCCAATGACGGCACCCATCGCTCGGTCTTCTCGCATTTCTTCAAGGACCAGCTGGATAATATCCAGCATTTCTGGGACCGGCATAAATAGCGGTGCGGCCGCCCTGGTGGGGGGCGGCACATGATCCGGCTCTGTGGTGCGGGCTTCAGCTCTTCGGGCCGAAGCCCAGGAAACCCGCCTGCGGGTTGGGGGTGCCGGTATCGCCGGTGAGCGGAGCGGTTCTGGCAGGGGCCTTGGCGGGCACCACCGCGGGGGCGGTTTGATGCTTGCCGGATTTGGTCTTGCCCGTTTTGCCGGTGGTGGCGTTATTCAGTGTCCAGGGCGTGCCGATTGGCCCGCCGCCGCCCTGCGCCGCCAGCTCATTGCGGGTGCCGAGCAGCAGGAAGGTGATGTTGTTGCGGTTGAGCGCGATGGACAGATCGAGCGGGGTTTCGCCGAATTCGTCCTTGGCCGTCAGGTCCGCGCCACGGCTGACCGCATCCTGGGCGGAGGCATAGTCGTTCTTGTTGATGGCGGTGAAGAGTTCCTGCGTCGGGTCGC
Organism: uncultured Pseudomonadota bacterium; assembly: GCA_963794625.1. Classification (GTDB taxonomy): domain Bacteria; phylum Pseudomonadota; class Alphaproteobacteria; order Acetobacterales; family Acetobacteraceae; genus Acidocella. The sequence continues at coordinate 317,635 of CAWCEU010000006.1, read as the reverse complement.
CGCTGGCGGGTTTCTGCAATTGCGGGCCGGTGGCAAGCGGCGCCACGCCGCCAACGCCGGGCAGGCCGGTGGGGGCAATGTCTGGCGTGCGGGCCTTGGGTTGCGGCGCGGGCGCCCCACCGACACCACCCATGCCCGCACCGATCGGGCCTGGGGAGAGCTGCGCATGGGCCGGCGCCACGGCGGCACCCAGGGCCAAGCCCAGTGCCAAGGGAAAAGCGAGCTTCATGATCCCGCTCTCTACCGCAAGCGCGGGGGGCCGTCCATGCGGGCCGCCTGGCGGTTACTTGGTTTTTAACTTCAGCGCGGCCAGCTCGGCCTGCAGCCGTTCCACCTCGGCGCGCAGGCTGATGATTTCTTCCTGATATTCCTGGACGCTGCCCTTCTCGGGCTTTGCCTCGCCGCCTTCGCGGTAGAAGGGAGAGAAGAGATTCATGGCGCGTTCCATCATCGCCATGTTCTTGCGGCCCATATCCTCAATGCCCGGCGGCATGAAAGGGCCGAAAGTCTTGCTCACCGTCTCGCGCATGCTCTCCTGCTGGCGCACGAAATTGGCCATGGCCTGCTCCAGATATTTGGGCATCAGGTTCGGCATGTCGGTTCCGTACACGCCGATGAGCTGGCGCAGGAAATTGGTGGGCAGCAGGGCGTTGCCCTTGCCTTCCTCCTCGACGATGATCTGGGTCAGCACGCTGCGGGTGATATCATCGCCGCTTTTGGCGTCGTACACCACGAAATCCCGGTTGTTGCGAACCATCTCCGCCAGGTTTTCCAGTGTGATGTAGCTGGAACTCTCGGTATTATAGAGGCGGCGGTTGGCGTATTTCTTAACGATGACGGGCTGTGGCGTGGCCTGGACCGTTTCATTCATGAATTTCTCTTCCATCCCGGTTCGTTGGCAGATGTGCAGGCATTGTGGGCACCAAGCCATAGAAACATGAAATTTGTGCGCTGCACAGTGTGTGCCTATGCAACACTTATGGCAGTTTTGCCTTGACCGCGCTAGGAAGGGCATTGTGGCCAGCAGGGGCGTTATGGCGCATGGACGAAAATTTGGCCAAGGATTTCGTGGCCGTGTGGCAGAGCGAGATGACCGCGATGGCGGCAGACCGCGAGCTGCGCGAGACCTGGGCCGCTACCTTGGGCCTGTGGGCGCAGGCGGCCAATGCCGCCGCCGCGATGCTGCCGCATGACCCCGCGCCCGGAAGCACCCGCCCCGCTCAGCCGCCGCGGGCCGCGCCCGCTGCTGCTGCATCTGGGCCTGGCCTGGATGAGGTCGAGCAGCTCGGCCGCCGCGTCGCTGAACTTGAGCAGCGTCTGGCCCAGCTCCTTGAGCGGCGGGACGCAGACGGACCAGGACCCGCAGGCGCTGGGAACACTGTTTGAGGAGGTCCAGCGCCGGGACAAGGCGCTGATCGCGGGCATTGCGGCCTATCGCCGGGATGGCTATGTGCGCGAGATGCGCGACCCGGCCGCCATCTGGGAAGAGGGCGAGAGCCGGATGCTGGATTATGGCGGCTCCGGCCCGGCCGTGCTGTTCGTGCCGAGTTTGATCAACCGGGCCTATATTCTGGATTTGATGGAAAATGCCTCGATGCTGCGCTTTCTGGCGGGCCAGGGGCTGCACCCTTATTTGCTGGATTGGGGCTGGCCGGGCGAGGTGGAGCGGCGGTTTTCCCTGACCGATTACATTGCCGGGCGGCTGGAGCGCGCATTGGCGGCGCTGCCGGGGCCGGTGGTGCTGGCGGGGTATTGCATGGGCGGGATGCTGGCGCTGGCGGCGGCGCTGCGGGCTGGCGCGGCTGGGTCCGGCCGTGTGTGCGCCCTCGCCTTGCTGGCCACGCCATGGGATTTCCATGCCGAAGACCCGGACGCCGCCAAGCGCGTGGCCGACACGGTGCCCTTCATGGAAGGGGTGATGCAATTTTCCGGCACGCTGCCCATCGATGCGCTGAACACGATGTTCGCCATGGTGGACCCTTACGGCGTGGGCGAGAAATACCGGGATTTCGCCGGGCAGGACAAAGCCAGCCCCAGGGCGCGGCGCTTCGTGGCGATGGAGGATTGGCTGGCCGATGGCGTGCCCCTGGCCGCCCCGGTGGCGCGGGAGGCGCTTTCCGGCTGGTATGGCGCCAACACGCCCGCGCGCGGCCAGTGGCGGGTGGCGGGGCTGGCGGTGGACCCGGCACAGCTTGCCATGCCCGCCCTTTGCGCCATTCCCGCCAAGGACAGGCTGGTGCCCGCCGCCTCGGCCCGGGGTTTGGCGGGGCGTTTGAGGCATGTCACGGTTATAGAGCCCAAGGCCGGGCATATTGGCATGGTGGCGGGCACCCATGCGGAAACGTCGCTCTGGCGGCCTTTCGCGGAGTGGGTGCTCGGTCTATCTTAAGTGCAACGACTACGAGACCGGCAAAAAAGGAAACCAGGACATGGAAGATATCGTCATCGTCTCCGCGGCGCGTACCCCCGTCGGCAGCTTCAACGGCGCCTTTGGGTCCACCCCGGCCCATGTGCTCGGCACTGTGGCGCTGAAAGCCGCCATCGAACGCGCGGGGCTCTCGCCTGAGGATATCGATGAGGCGATACTGGGCCAGGTGCTCACCGCGGCACAGGGGCAGAACCCGGCCCGCCAGGCCGCCCGCGCTGCTGGGATCCCGGACAGCAAGACCGCCTTCGGCATCAACCAGGTCTGCGGCTCGGGCCTGCGCGCCGTGGCGCTGGCGGCGCAGCAAATCCTCTCCGGCGAGAGCAAGATCGTCATCGCCGGCGGGCAGGAGAGCATGAGCCTTTCCGCCCATGCGCAGCATCTGCGCGCCGGGCAGAAGATGGGCGATCTCTGCTTTCATCGACACGATGATCAAGGACGGGCTGTGGGATGCCTTCAACGGCTATCACATGGGCATCACCGCCGAGAACGTGGCCAAGCAATGGCAGATCACCCGCGACGACCAGGACGCGCTGGCGCTGGCCTCGCAGCTGAAGGCTTCCGCCGCGCAGAAGGCGGGCAAGTTCAAGGATGAGATCGCGCCGGTGACGCTCTCCAGCCGCAAGGGCGAGGTTGTGGTGGAGAATGACGAATATATCCGCCATGACGCCTCGCCCGAGACGATGGCCAAGCTGAGGCCCGCCTTCAGCAAGGACGGCACGGTGACCGCCGGCAATGCCTCGGGCATCAATGACGGTGCCGCCGCTTTGGTGGTGATGAGCGCCAAGGAAGCCGCGGCGCGCGGGCTGACCCCGCTGGCGCGGATCGCCAGCTTCGCCACCGCCGGTGTGGACCCCGCGCGTGATGGGCTCCGGGCCGATCCCCTCCTCCCGCAAGGCGCTGGAGCGCGCGGGCTGGAATGTGGCCGACCTTGACCTGATCGAGGCGAACGAGGCCTTCGCCGCCCAGGCCTGCGCGGTGAACAAGGAGCTGGGGCTGGACCCGGCCAAGGTGAACGTGAATGGCGGGGCGATCGCCATCGGCCATCCGATCGGCGCCTCGGGCGCGCGGGTTCTCACCACGCTGCTGTATGAGATGAAGCGGCGCGATGCCAAGAAGGGCCTGGCCACTTTGTGCATCGGCGGCGGCATGGGCGTGGCCATGTGCCTGGAGCGCTAAAGCGCGGATAAATCAGGACCCCAGGCCGCAAGCCTGGGGTTTTTTATGGCGGGGCGTATTCCATCTCCCAGGATGAGCGCCGGAAGATAAGCGAGGAAACATGGCTGTAAGCAAAATCTCCCCCAATGCCGTCGAGGCGCTGAAGGGTAAGCTGTTCGATGGCATGACCATCATGTCCGGCGGGTTCGGGCTGTGCGGCATACCGCAGACGCTGATCGAGGCGATCCGGGATTTGGGCGTGAAGGATCTGACCGTGATCTCCAATAATGCGGGGATCGACGGGGCCGGGCTCGGCATTTTGCTGGAGACGCGGCAGATCAGGAAGATGATTTCATCCTACGTGGGTGAGAACGCGACCTTCGCGAAGCAGTTTCTCTCCGGGGAGCTGGAGATCGAGTTCAACCCGCAGGGCACTTTGGCCGAGCGCATCCGCGCCGGCGGGGCGGGAATTCCGGCCTTCTTCACCGCGACGGGCTATGGCACGCAGATCGCCGAAGGCAAGGAGACAAGGGAGTTCAACGGCCGCCATTACGTGATGGAGACCGGGCTGTTCGCTGATCTTTCCATCGTGCATGCCTGGAAGGCGGATAGCGAGGGCAATCTCGTCTACCGCAAGACGGCGCGGAATTTTAATCCGATCATGGCGACGGCGTCGAAATTCACCGTGGCCGAGGTGGAGGAACTGGTGGAGCCGGGCGAGATCGACCCGGACCATATCATCACGCCGGGTATTTTCGTGAAGAAGATCGTGAAGCCCGCGCATATCGAGAAACGCATTGAACAGCGCACCGTGCGCAAGAAGGAGGGTTAAGCCATGCCCTGGAGCCGCGATGAAATGGCCGCGAAGGCCGCCGCCGAACTTGAAGACGGGTTCTATGTGAATCTCGGCATCGGGATTCCCACGCTGGTGGCGAATCATATTCCCGAGGGCATGACGATCCAGCTGCAATCAGAGAATGGCATGCTGGGCATGGGGCCTTTCCCGTATGAGGGCGAGGAGGATGCCGACCTCATCAATGCCGGCAAGCAGACGGTGACGGCGCTGCCCACCACCAGCTTCTTCGATTCCGCCCAGAGCTTCGGGATGATCCGCGGCGGGCATATCGATATTTCCATTCTGGGCGCGTTGCAGGTGGCCGAAAGCGGGGATCTCGCCAACTGGATGGTGCCGGGCAAGATGGTGAAGGGCATGGGCGGGGCCATGGACCTCGTGGCCGGGGTGCCGCGCGTGGTGGTGCTGATGGAGCATACCGCCAAGGGCGAGCCGAAGATTTTGAAGGAATGTACGCTGCCGCTCACCGGCAAGGGGGTGGTGAGCAAGATCATCACCGATCTCGCCGTGTTCGAGGTGAGGAAGGGTGAGGGGCTGGTGCTCGTGGAGCACGCGCCGGATGTGACGGTGGAGCAGATTAGAGAACAGACCGTGGCGGCGTTCGCCGTCGCGGTTTGATATGGCCGGGGCCTTAGAGGCGGATTTCAGAGTTTAGCTTCGCTCGCAAAGCGAGCGAGGCTTAAAGTCATCGCCCTCTAGACCCCCGCGTCTTTCAGGCGCGTGGCGCGGCGCGCCAGAGCCAGGCGATGACCGGCAGGTTGAGCAAGGCAGCGGCGATCAATATGGCGCCTGGCCCGATGCCCTTGGCGTAGGCCACGGCCTCGACCCCGCCAGCCAGCAATGTCGCCGCCGAATTCAGCACGTTATTGGCGCTGACCATGCGTGCGCGCTCCGTGGAGGCGGCGCTGGCCTGCAGCAGCACGTAGAAGGGCACGGAGAACAGCCCGCCGCAGATGGCGGTGAGGGCGAGGTCCACCAGCGTATGCCAGCCCGCAAGACGCGCCAGCAGGGATGGCACGTCCGGCACCGCGAGATGCGCCGAGGTGAGCGCGAAATCGCCGATGAACAGGCTCATGCCCAGCCCCGCCGGAATGGCGAAATGCAGCAGGTTCTTCGCATGCACGAAACGCGCGGCGGCGAGCGAGCCGATGCCCACCCCCACCGCGAACACGCCCAGCAGCAGCGTGACCACATGGCCATCGGCATGCAGCCGGGCTTTCGCCAGCACCGGAAACGCCGCCAGCACCGTGGCCCCCAGCGCCCAGAACCAGGAAATACCCCAGCAGGCGAACCAGACTTGGCTATTGGCGGCGGCTGCGCGCAACAGCCGGGCATTGGCGCGCCAGAGATTCCAGTCCGGCCGCAGCCCCGGGGCGGCAGCGCGGCCGGCGGGGATCATCCTGGCGCTGGCGATGCCCGCCAGGGAGAGCGCAATGGCCGCCAGCGGCGCCAGCAATTTGCCATGCGGCAGCAGCACCAGGCTCCCGCCCGCCACGGTGCCGAGCACGATGCCCGCGAAGGTTCCAGCCTCGATGGCGCCGTTGCCCTTCACCAGTGCGTCGCCGGAGAAGATGTCCGGCAGCATGCCGTATTTCAGCGGCGAGAAGAACGCGGCCTGCAGCCCAAGCCCCAGCAGCACGGCCAGCAGGAAGCGGAAATCGCCGGTGAGAAACCCCGCCAGCGCCAGCAGCATCAGCCCCAGCTCCCAATATTTGGTCCAGAGCATCAGCCGGGCTTTATCATGCGCGTCGGCCAATTGCCCGGCGGGGGCGGAGACGAGGATATAGGGCAGCAGGAACAGCCCGCCGGAAAGCGCCGAGAGCGCGCCCGCCTGCCCGGCGGTGAGTTTGTAGAGGGCCAGCACCACCAGGGCGTTCTTGAACAGATTATCGTTCAGCGCGCCCAAGGCCTGGGTGATGAAAAGCGGGACGAAGTAGCGGCTGTTCAGGCGGGGCTCAGCCATGGTGCCTGCCCATCAGCACCAGTGTGGCCCAGGCGCAGAACCCGCCGGTGAGCAGCCCGGCCAGAACATCGCTGATGAAGTGGTAATCGGCACAGACCAGCCCGGCCATCACCAGCAGCACAATCGCCCCCCAGAGCGGGCGGCCCCGCGGGCGCAGCACCCATAGCACCCCCATGGGTGCCGCGGCATAGCTGGTGTGGCCCGAGGGGAAGCCGCCGAACAGGAGGCTCTGCGTGAAGGGCTGGAAGCTATAGATGCCGTATTTCAGCCAGGTGCTGGGCCAGGAGCGGCCGAACATCCATTTCAGCTCGTCCTTGGCGGCGGTGGCGGCCAGTGTTGCCAGGGCCAGGGTCAGCCAAAGCCTGTCCGGCGGGGGCAGACCGCGCAGATGCCGGATGAGCGCCCAAAGCAGGATCAGCCCGGCGGCGGGCAGGGCGAGCAGGGAGGGCACGGCGCAGGCCTGGAACAGCGGGCGCAGCGTTTGGTGCTGGTGCCAGAACAGGGCCACCGGCTGGTCGATGAGCAAGATGCAGAGCAGGCAGAGGGCCGCCAGCCCGCCCGCCGCCGCGCCATAAAGCAGCGGCCCGCCGGCCGTGCGGGGGTGTGCCATGGGGATTAGGGAATGAGAACGGTGCTGCCGGTCGTCTGCCGTGCTTCCAGCGCGGCATGGGCGGCGGCGGCCTGTTCGAGAGGAAAGCTCTGGTTCACGCTGATCTTCACCGCACCCGAGAGCACCGCGCCGAACAAGGCGGCGGCGCCAATGGCGATATCCTGCGGGGTGGACATATAGCTGGCAAAGCTGGGCCGGGTGAGGAACAGGCTGCCCTTGGTGGCGAGCGTGGAAATATCGATGGGCGGCACCGGGCCTGAGGCGTTGCCGAAGCACACCATCAGCCCCAGCGGGGCCAGGCAGTCCAGGCTGATGTTGAACGTGTCCTTGCCCACGCTGTCGAACACCACCGGCACCATGGCGCCGCCGGTGATGTGCTTCACCTCCGCGGGCAGGTTCGCATAGCCGACGATGGCATGGGCGGCGCCATTGGCCAGGGCAATTTCGGCCTTGGCCTCCGAGGAGACCACGCCGATGACCTCAGCGCCCAGATGCTTGGCCCATTGGCAGAGAATCTGCCCCACGCCGCCCGCCGCCGCATGCACCAGGATGGTCTGGCCGGGCTGGACCTTGAAGGTTCTGTGCAGCAGGAAATAGGCGGTGAGGCCTTGCAGCATCATCGCGCCAGCGGTTTTGAAATCGATTCCGTCCGGCAGTTTCACCAGCTTTTCGGCGTTGATCACGCGCTCCGTGGCATAGGCGCCGAGCGGCCCGCCCGCATAGGCCACGCGGTCGCCGGGGGCGATGTTTTTCACCTTCTCGCCCACCGCCAGCACCGTGCCCGCGCCTTCGATGCCCAAAGTGGCGGGCAGGGCGGTTTTGTAGAGCCCGGTGCGGAAATAGACGTCGATATAATTCAACCCCACCGCCTCGTGCCGGATCAGCGCCTCTGTCGGGCCGGGCTGGGGGGTGGGCACCTGCTCCCATTTCAGCACCTCCGGACCGCCATGGGCGTGGATGCGGATGGCTTTGCTCATGCGTGGACGGCCTTGGTTCGGGTTTCGAGCGCGAGCAGGAGGCGTTTGGTGTCCAGCCCATCGCCGCCGGAATAGCCGCCGATGCCGGTGGTGGCGAGGACGCGGTGGCAGGGGATGAGGATGGGGATGGGGTTGGCGGCATTGGCACCGCCGACGGAGCGCGGGCTGCCGCCCGCCACGCGGGCGATCTCGGCATAGGAACGCGTCTGCCCATGCGGGATGGCACGCAGCGCCGCCCAGACGCGGCGGCGATACGGCGTGCCGCCGGGGTTCAGCGGCAGATTGGCTGGCAGCATGGCCTCGCCGTCGAAATAGGCATCCAGCGCGGCTTTTGCCTGGCGCAGCAGGGCGGAGGGCTCCTGCAGGCTGCCCCAGCCCCATTCGAGTGCCACGATGGCATCATCCTCGGCGAACAGCGTCAGATCACCGACGGGCGAATGCATGGAAAGTGCGGCCATGGGGCGGAGGCTAGACGCAGCGCCCAGCATGATCAAGCGGGCTTGCGGCACGGGCGCGCCATCCGGCAGATTGGCTGCCGTAATGGGTGAAGCGATGGCACGGGAGACGGGTTTATTGGCGGGGCGGCCGCGGGGGCTGGCGCGCGCCGGGGCCTTTATGCTGGTGCTGGCCCTGGCGGCCTGTGCCAGCGGGCCGCGGCTGGAATCCCCCTCTCATTTCGGCACGGCGACCCATCTCTCCTGCGTGCCCTATGCCAGGCAGGTCTCCGGCGTTCAGCTTAGCGGCGATGCCTATGAGTGGTGGGACGAGGCGGATGGGGTGTATCCGCGCGCCCACCGGCCCAGCCTGGGGGCGGTGCTGGTGCTGAAGCCGCATGGCGCCATGGATGTCGGGCATCTGGCGGTTGTCACCGCGCTGCAATCGCGCCGCGAGGTGCTGGTCACGCAGTCCAACTGGCTGCCGGGGCGCATCGAGCATGACCAGCCGGTGGTGGATGTGTCACCGGAGAATGACTGGTCGCTGGTGCGGGTGTGGTACGAGCCCGCCCATGCGCTGGGCCGCACGCGTTACCCGGCCTATGGCTTCATCCTGCCGAACTGAGCGTTTCCTTTGAAAACCCTACTGGGCTGGCCGTCCAACGGCGTTTTGCTGCGCGCCGGTGCTCACGTACTTTAAGTACGCTCCGCGCCGGTGCTCGCAAAACACCGCCAGCCGGCTCAGCCCAGCGGGTTTTGAAAGGAAACGCCGGGCTTTGCGCTGCGCGCCCAGCCCGGTTAGAGAGCGGGCATGATACGCGGCGCCTTCACGGTCGGAGCTTGGACGATGGCGAGCCGCGTGCTCGGCTTCGCGCGGGATATTCTCATTGCCGCCGTGCTCGGCACCGGGCCGGTGGCGGATGCGTTCTTCGTGGCGTTGCGCCTGCCGAATTTGTTCCGGCGGCTGTTCGGGGAGGGCGCGTTCAATGCCGCCTTCGTGCCCGCCATCTCCACCATCCTGCACAAGGAGGGCATGGGGGCGGCCACCGAATTCGCCGAGGAGGCGACGGCGGTGATGGCCTTCTGGCTGGGGCTGATCACCATTCTGGGCGAGATTTTCATGCCCTGGCTGCTTTACGTGCTCGCCCCCGGCTTCGTGGGGCATGGCGGCAAGTTCGGCATGGCGGTGGCGCTTTCGCGCGTGATGTTCCCGTATTTGTTCTTCATCTGCCTCACCGCTTTGTTCTCGGGCGTGCTGAACGCGATGAGCCGGTTTGCGGCGGCGGCGGCGGCGCCGGTTTTGTTCAATATCTTCATGATCGCGGCGATGCTCTGGCTGGCGCCCTATACGCGCAATCCGGGCTTCGCCCTGGCCTGGGGTGTCACGGTTTCGGGCATCGCGCAGCTCGCGCTGGTGCTGTGGGCCATCCGCCGGGCGGGGATGCGCTTTACCTGGCCGCGTTTGCGCTTCTCGCCGCGCATCCGGCTGATGTTCAAGCGCATGGCGCCGGCTTTGGTGGGGGCGGGGGTGACGCAGCTGAATGTCTCCATCGACATCATCATCGGCACGTTGCTGCCCGCGGGTTCGGTTTCCATCCTCTATTATGCGGACCGGGTGAACCAGTTGCCGCTGGGGGTGATCGCCACCGCCGCCGGCACGGCTTTGCTGCCGGCGGTGACCCGGCATATCGCGGTGGGGGAGGAGGCGGAGGCGAATATCGCGCTGAACCGGGCGTTTGAGTCCGTGCTGATGCTGACGCTGCCCGCCGCCATCGGGCTTTCCGTGGCGGCGAAGGCGGTGATGGATGTGGCCTTCGTGCGCGGGGCCTTCACCGCCCATAACGCCGTGCTGGCCGGGAACTCCCTGGCGGCCTTCGCGCTGGGGCTGCCGGTGTTCGCGCTGATCAAGATTTTTACCCCCGGCTTTTATGCGCGCGGCGATACGGTGACGCCGCTGAAGATCGGCGTGGCGGCGGTGGCGCTGAATTTGGGGCTGAACCTGATCTTCATGCATCCGTTGAAGGCGGTGGGCCCGGCTTTGGCCACCTCGCTCTCCTCCGCCTTCAATGCGGCGTTTCTGTTCGCGCTGCTGCACAGGCGGGCGCATTTCGGGTTCGATGCGCTCTCCCGCCGCCGCATCCCGCGCATTTTGCTGGCGGGTGCCGTGATGGCGGCGGCCCTTTGGGGCGTGCAGCGTTTGCTGCCGCCGGGGGTGACGAGCATCCCGCAATTCCTGCTGCTGGTGCTGGTGGGGGGTGTGTTCTATTTCGGGCCGGGCGTGCTGATCCGCGCTTTCGACCTGCGGGAGTTTCTGGGGCTGTTGCGCCGCAGGCGGCGCAAGCCCGCCGCCTTGCCGGAGAAGCAGGGGTAAGCCGCGCCGCCAAAGCTTCATAAAATCTTCGCCCGGTGGGCTGGCGCGTGGCTCTAGCTTGCATGCCCTGCTGCAACCAGGAATGGAGGACCGCATGCCGCGTCACACCCAGGGCCGCAAACCGCATTATGATTCGAATGCCGCGTTCTACCCCGGCGCCGTGCGCCCCCGGCCCAAGCCCGGCCATTCCCAGGCGCATGGCGGCGTGGCGCCGCTGCATCCCGTCAGCCACCGCAATACCGGCTTTCAGCCGCTGCCGCGCGCGCTCGGCCTGGTGCCGTACCATTTCGATCTCGCGGAAAATTTTCCGCAAATCGGCAAGCAGATCGAGGAGGATGGCAAGCTGGTGCTGCATGTGGTGGGCGACACTGGCGGCGTGAAGGATGCCGAATTCCAGGGCAATGTGGCCGAGCAGATGATCGCCAGCCTGAGTGCGGGCACGGATGTGCCGCGATTTTGCTACCATGTGGGCGACGTGGTGTATTTCACCGGGGCGCGCAATGATTATTACGCGCAATTCTACGACCCCTACGCGCATTACGACATTCCCATTCTCTCCATCCCCGGCAACCATGACGGCGAGGTGGATGACCCCTATGAGCAGACCTCGCTGGATGGCTGGGTGGATTATTTCATGCAGGCGCAGCCGGATGTGGACCCGGTCTCAAAAGATTGCCCGCGCGTTGGCCTGAGCCTGCCGAATGTATATTGGACGCTGCTGACCAAGCACGCCATTTTCGTCGGGCTCTATACCAATGTGCCGGAGGGCGGCTCGGTCGATTCCGTGCAGCAGCAATGGTTCACCAATGAGTTCGCGCAAGCCGATGAAACCCTGCCGTTGATCGTCGCATTGCACCATCCGATCTATTCTTTCGACACCTACCATAGCGGCAGTTCCAAAATGGCGGATGTGCTGGAAAACGCCATCCGCGATACCGGGCGGGTGCCGAATCTGGTGCTTTCGGGCCATGTGCATAATTATCAGCGCATCGAACAGAACATCGTGGCGGATCATGACCCGATCCCCTTCATCGTCTGCGGCAATGGCGGTTACCATAATCTGCACAGCCTCAGCGCCGGGAACGACCACACCGCCCCGGACACTGGCGCGGTGCTGAAATACGGCGTGAAGACCTATGGCTTCATGACGCTGAGCATCGACAAGGACCATATCTCCGGCAGCACGATCGAGGTGGACCGGGACGGCAATGCCAGCGCGGGCGATCATTTCCAATATTCCGCCAAGCCGATCTTCCTGAAGGACGGCAAGGACGTGCCGACGCTCTGAACCGCGCGGACTTGCCTTGAGGGCATGGCCGGGGATACGATCCGCGCCATGCCGACCCGCCCGTGCCTTACCCCGCGACTTTGGTGGCGTCCTTTCTAAGGACGGCACGGGATTTTTTACCCTGACAGTGCCGCCGCGGGTTGACGGGAAGGTGCTGTGTGATGCTCCCATTGTCTGCTTTCCGTTTGGCGGCTAACCCCACACGCGAAACGGAGACAGACGAAACATGGCCCGCATCTTCTCAGGCATTCAGCCCACCGGCATCGCCACGCTCGGCAATTATCTGGGCGCGCTGCGCAACTGGGTGGCGCTGCAGCAGGAGGAGGATGAGTGCATTTATTGCCTCGTCGATCTGCACGCCATCACCACCTTCCAGGAACCCGCCGCCCTGCGCGAGCAGACCTACACCATGGCCGCCCTGCTGCTGGCCTGCGGCATCGACCCGGCGCGCTCCATCCTGTTCCATCAATCCGCCGTTTCCGCCCATGCGCGCCTGGCCTGGATTTTCAACTGCGTGGCCCGCATGGGCTGGTTGAAGCGCATGACCCAGTTCAAGGACAAGGCGGGCAAGAACCAGGAGGAGGTTTCCACCGGGCTGTTCGTGTACCCTAACCTGATGGCCGCGGATATTCACGCCTACCACGCCACCAAAGTGCCGGTGGGGGATGATCAGCTCCAGCATATCGAGCTGGCGAACGATATTGCCGAGAAATTCAACCATGATTTCGGGGTGGATTTCTTCCCGCGCATCGAGCCGTTCGTGCTGAAGGAGACGGCGCGGGTGATGAGCCTGCGCGATGGCACCAAGAAAATGTCCAAATCCGACCCGTCCGACCAGTCCCGCATCAACATGACGGACGATGCGGACGCAATCTCCCAGAAGATCCGCAAGGCCAAGACCGACCCGGCGCCGCTGCCGGATAATCTGGCGGCTTTGGCGGAGCGGCCGGAGGCTCGGAATTTGCTGGGCATTTTCGCCGCGGTTTCCGGTGAGAGCCAGGAGGCGCTGCTGGCGCGTTTCGCGGGCTCGGGCTTCGGGCCGTTCAAGGCGGCGCTGGCGGATGCGCTGGTGGCGCATGTGGAGCCGATTGCCAACCGCACCCGGGAGTATCTGGCGGACAAGGCCGAGCTGGACCGGATTCTGCAGAACGGCGCACGCCGCGCCGCCGCCATCGCCGGGCCGATCACGGATGAGGCGGAGCGGATCGTCGGCTTCCTGCCGCGGTAAGCTTGTTGCGGCGCGGCGCGTTGGGCTTATGGTGCCTGCATGGTCTGGAAAACCGTCGCCCGGCATCTGCTCTCCCGCGCCACGCCCGCCAGCGCCCCGGATGAGGAGCTGGCGAAGACGCTGCGCGCCCGGCTGGCGGCGGCGGGGCAGAAGCGGCTGGGGCGCGCCCTTGCCATCCGCCATGTGGCCGCCGGAAGCTGCAATGGCTGCGAGCTGGAGCTGCGCGCCACCCAGAACCTTATTTACGATCTGACGCAATATGGGCTGAGCTTCACCCCCAGCCCGCGCCATGCCGATATTCTGCTGATCACCGGCGTGGCGGGCGTGAATATGCGCGAGGCGGTGATGCAGGCCCGCGCCGCCATGCCGGACCCGGTTTTCGTGGTCGCACTTGGCGATTGCGCGGTGGATGGCGGGGTGTTCAAGGGCTCGCCCGCCGTGGCCGGCGGGGCGGAGGCGTTTCTGCCGGTTGATCTGGTGATTGCCGGCTGCGCGCCCACGCCCGCGCAGATCATCCAGGGGCTGCTGGCGCTGGTGGAGGCGCATGGGGCGGTGGAGCGGGTGGTTGTGGGGTAGGCGAAGGTTTTGAACGGACGCAAAGCTGGTCCCGTTGCGGAGCGCGCGAAACTGTCAGGGGATGGAAATTGACTCTGCCGGATGCGGTTTATGTGATTGGCGCGGGGGGGCGTTCCGGGGCCGCGCTATGCCGGGCGCTTCTGGCCCGCGATATCCCGGTTGTTCCCGTGGTGCGGAATGCCGGGCGTCTGCCCGCCGATATTGCCGGGCGTGCCCAGCCGCCGCGCATGGCTGACCTCACCGGCCCCGAAGCGCGGCTCCGCGCCGCCCTGGCGGGAGCGGGGTATGTCATCAGCACGGCGCATGCGTCGCATATCCCGGCCCTGCTTCAGGCGACGGCGCCGGAGACGGTGCTGATCGGCCTTGGCTCGACACGTAAATTCACGCGCTGGCCGGATGCGCACGGCAATGGTGTCCTGCGCGGTGAAAAAGCGTTGCTGGACTCAGGGCGCGCGGGAATACTGCTGCACCCGACGATGATTTACGGCGCCGAGGGCGAGGATAATGTGCAGCGCCTGGCGGCATTGCTGCGCCGGCTGCCGGTGGTGCCGCTGCCCAACGGGGGGCGCGCTTTGGTTCAGCCGATCCATCAGGACGATGTGACGCGCTCGCTGGTCGCGGCACTCGGCCTGGCGCGAAGCGGGCAGCTGGCCAAGCCGTCATCGCTCGTCATCGCCGGGCCGCGGGCCGTGGCCTATCGTGATTTTGCCGCGGCGGTGGCGCGTGCGGCGGGGTTTGGCATGCCGCCCGTGATATCCGTTCCGCCGCAGCTTCTGATGACGATCCTGCCCTTCCTCCGCTTGCTGCCCCGCATGCCGAAGGTCGGCCGGGATGAGGTCCGCCGCCTGCTTGAGGACAAGGCCTTCGATACCGGCCCGATGGAAAGGATACTTTCCGTGAGCCCGAGATCGCTGGAGGACGGGCTCCGTGGCCTGTTCGGCCAGAGCCAGCGCTGAACGGGCATCTCATTCGCCGCGCTCTCCCGCATGAGCAGGCAGGCGATCAGGCCGATGATGCTAGTTAAGCCGGCAGCTCGATTGATACCCGCAGCCCTCCACCGGGACGGTCCAGGAGCAAAATGCTTCCGCCATGGGCGATGATGATGTCCCGGGCGATGGCGAGGCCCAGGCCGGTGCCGCCGGGGTCGTCGCTCTCGAAAGGTTTCAGCAGGGTTTCGCGTTTTTGCTCCGGGATGCCGGGGCCGTTATCGTCGATGAAAATCTGCACGCTGGCACCGGCGCGGGCGGTGCTGATCCAGATCTGGCTGGCATGGCGGCGGGCATTGTCGATGAGGTTGGTGAGCGCGCGGCGGATGGCTTCGGGGCGCAGCGTCACGCTCAGCGCCTCCGGCGCCGAGAGGCTGATGGCGGCGCCGGAGCGTTTGGCGGCGATGCAGATATCCTCCAGCAGCACCGGCAGGTCCGTGGGCAATGCCTGCTCGCTGCCCTCGCCGCGGGCGAAATTCAGGTAGATGCCGATCAGCCGCTCCATCTCCGCGATGTCGCCTTCCATGTCCTGCATATCCTCGGGCGTGACCCCGGGCTGCATGGCCAAGGCGAGCCGCAGCCGCGTGAGGGGGGTGCGCAGATCATGGCTCACCCCGGCCAGCATGGTGGTGCGCTGGGTGAGGAAGCGGCGCAGCCGCTCCTGCATGCGGTTGAAGGCGGTGGCGGCGCGGCGCACCTCGATAGCGCCTTCCGGGCGGATGGGCCCGTTATCGCGCCCCATGCCGAAATCCTCCGCCGCCTCCGCCAGGCGCCGGATGCCCCGCACCTGGGTGCGCAGGAACAAGGCCGCCAGAATGACCAGCAGCAGCGCCGAGCCGATCAGCCAGACCAGGAACAAATAGAAGGTGCCGATGAACAGGCGCTTGCGTGGCACGTCAATGCGCATCACCCCGTCCGCCATCTGGATGTTCACCCGCAGGATGCCGGGGCTGGCATGCCAGGCCACGTTGAAGGGGCGGTGCACATCCTGCGCCAGGGCGCGGGCGAGGTCGGTATCCACCGGGCCGGGCGCGTCCGGCGGGGGCAGGCGGCGCAGTGTTTCGTCCTTCAGGAACGTGGACTGGAAGGTGAAATGCGCATCGCCCTCCTGCATCACCAGGGAGCGGCGGGTGGGGTCGCGCTCGATCTGGTCGATCATGAAGCCGATCTCTCCGGCCGCGGCCCCGGCGAGGCGGCGGGAAAGCTCATCCAGATGCGTGCCGTAGAAAATCTGCAGCGCCACGGCCTGCAGCACCACCATGGGCACCAGCACGATGAGCAGTGAGCGCCCGAACAGCCCGCGCGGCAGCATCTTGCGGAACAGGCGCTCCGGCTGCAGCGGGCCCAGGCGGAGTTTCACGGCCCAGGCTTCAGCACATAGCCCTTGCCGCGCACCGTGTGCAGAAAGCGCGGTTCGCGCGGGTCCGGCTCGATCTTGCGGCGCAGGCGCGTCACCTGCACGTCGATGGCGCGCTCGTTCACGTCATCCATCCCCAAGGCGGCGGCCAGAGCTTCGCGGGAGAAGACCTCGTGCGGGCGGGCGGCCAGGGTGGTGAGCAGGGATAGTTCGGCGCCGGTGAGGCGCACGCGGCTATTGGGGCCGATCAGCTCGCCGCGCTCGGCATCGAAGCTGGCCTCGCCCAGCGGCAGCGGGCCGGTCTGCGCGGCGGGGGGCTGGGCGCGGCGCAGCATGGCGCGCAGCCTCGCCACCAGCACGCGCGGGTCGAAGGGCTTGCCGAGATAATCATCCGCCCCGGCCTCGAAACCCGCCAGCACGTCCTCCGGCGTGTCCCGCGCGGTGAGCAGCAGGATGGGCATGGCGGTGGCGCGCTCGGCCCGCAGGCTGCCCGTGAGGTCCAGCCCGGTTTCGCCGGGCATCATCACGTCCAGCACCATCAGGTCGAACTCCATGGCGCGCAGCTTCTCGCGCGCCTCGGCGGCGGAGGCGGCGCGGGTGACGCGGAAACCATGTTCCGACAGATAGCGCCCGGCCAGGGCGGCCAGGCGCGCATCGTCATCCACCAGCAGGATGTGCGGGGCGTCTTCTGTCAGGGCGGCCTGGCTCATCGCGCCGGTCAGGGGGTGCGGGGAGTCTTCGGCGCGCGGGCGGGCTCCGGTGCCTCCAGATAGGCGCGGCCTTCGGGGCTGATCAGCCCGCGCATCACGCGCTTGAAGCCTTCCACCGCCGGGCCGCCCGCCTCGCGATAGGCGGCCAGCAGGCGCTCGCGCTGGGCCTCGAATAATTTGCGTTCCAGCACCGCGCCCTTTTCAGTGAGGTTGAGCAGCCGCTGGCGCCGGTCCTTGGAGCCGGGCACCTGGGCCACGTAGCCCTCACGGATCAACGGGCCCAGCACGCGGGTGAGGCTTTGCTTGGTGATGCCGAGAATGGACAGCAATTCGCCTACTTTCAGGCCAGGCCGCCGGCCGATCCAGTGCAGGCAGCGATGGTGCGCGCGGCCGAAATCCAGCTCCGCGAGAATCGCATCCGGCGGGCCGTTCAGGTCCCGCAGGGCGAAAAACACCATGTCCTGCGCGGTTCTTAGCTCGTCTTCGCGCAAAAACAGCAGGCTGGAGCCCGGTGCCGCGTGCGGTGTGCTGGGCAGGGTTTCACGTTTGCCGGTGAGGTAGGGTTGAGTCGGTGTATCAGGCATGGCAATTTCACGAAACGATGGTTGGCCGCAATTAAGTGGTACGCAGGGCTGACTAGTACGCAATTTTTTACTGTCCCTGAACAGTAATCCAAATGGAGAATTTTGACCATGGCACTCGTGCCCTTCGACGACCGCGACGGCTTCATCTGGTGGGATGGCAAGCTGATTCCCTGGCGTGACGCGAAGCTCCACGTACTCACCCATGGTCTCCATTACGCTTCCGCCGTGTTCGAGGGTGAGCGCGCCTATGGCGGCAACATCTTCAAGCTGCGCCCGCATACGGAGCGTCTGATCGCCTCCGGCCGGCTGCTGGGGTTCGAGATTCCCTGGACGGCCGAGCAGATCGACGCCGCCTGCATCGAGACGATGCAGGCGAATGGCCTGACGGATGCCTATATCCGCCCGCTCGCCTGGCGCGGGTCCGAGCAGCTTGGCGTTTCCGCCCAGCTCACCAAGATCCATCTGATGATCGCCTGCTGGACCTGGCCGGATTATTTCGGCGCCGACCGGATGAAGGGCATCCGCCTCAACATCTCCGACTGGCGCCGCCCGCACCCGCTCTCCGCGCCCACCGCCTCCAAGGCGGCCGGGCTGTACATGATCGGCACGCTCTCCAAGCACAAGGCCGAGGCCGAGGGCTGTGAAGAATCGCTGATGTATACCTGGGACGGCTACGTGGCCGAGGGCACCAGCGCCAATATCTTCTTCGTGCAGGACGGCCAGATCCATACCCCGGTGACGGATTGCTTCCTGAACGGCATCACCCGCCAGACGGTGATCGCGCTTGCCAAGGGGCGCGGGATCGAGGTGGTCGAGCGTCATATCAAGCCGGAAGAACTGTCTTCCTTCAGCGAGTGTTTTCTTACCGGCACCGCCGCCGAGGTGACGCCGGTGCGCCAGATCGGCACCGCATTCACCTACACCCCGGGCAAGCTGACCGAGACGCTGCTGAACGATTATACGGCGCTGGTGCGCATGCCGCCGGAAGAGGTTGAGAAGCGCGCGGCCTGAAGAGGCTGGAAAAGGGGCCGCGAGGCCCCTTTCTTTTTGCGCGTCTCTTTTTACGCATCGGCCCGGGCCCGCAAGGGCTTAAGAAAACGCCATCAGCCGGAAAGCTGAATTCCGGCTGATATCGGCCACCTAACCAGAATGGCCGATAACGGGCGAAAACTGATCCCCCTGGAGGGGTTGCGCGGGATCGCCGCCGCCATCGTGGTGCTTTACCATCTGGTGCTGGCCTTCACGCCCAAGGGCGTGGGGGTGGTGCCGCATGGCCATGGCGCGCTGGATGTGTTCACCCAGTTCATCCTTGGCATGCTGAATGGCGGGGCGGCGGTGGCGGTGTTTTTCGTGCTCTCCGGCTTTATCCTCAGCCTGCCCTTCGCGCGGGACAGGCGGGTGTCACGCGTGCTGGTGGCGCTGCTGAAGCGCTGGCCGCGCCTGGCCTGCCTCACCGCCCTCGCCTGTCTGTTCGCCTTTGCACTGATTTCCTGGTCCGGCCATGAATACAAGGCGGCGGCGCATGTGATCGGCGCGAAATGGCTGGCCACCCACGGCAATGCGCCGATCGAGATCCGCAGCCTGACCTGGGGGGAGGCGTTGCGGGAAGGGCTGGTGAACGTGTTCACCCGGGGCGAGGTGAATTTCGACTCCCCGCTCTGGACCATGCGGATCGAGCTGTTTGGCTCCTTCGCCATCTTTCTATCGGCCCCCATCCTGTTCGCCATCGGCAGCTGGACGTTGCGGCTGGGGCTGGTGGCGCTGGCTTTCTATGTCACCGGCACGGGCTATCCCTTCACCTTCTTCGCGGATTTCCTGACCGGCACGGTGCTGGCCATGCTGTTCGCGGAGGATAAATTGCCGGAGCTGGGCAACAAGGCGGCTTTCGTGCTGGGCGGGCTGGGGCTTTATTTGTTCAGCTTCACCTATGAGCAGGCGCTGCTGATCCATGCGCCGCTGAAGCTGTTTCTCTCGGCCGCCTGCAGCCATTATGTGTGGGATGCCGGGGCGGCGATGATTATCCTGGTACTGCTGGGCAATCCGGCGGCGCGCCGGGTGTTTTCCGGCGGCTGGGCGGTGTGGCTGGGGCTGCTCTCTTTTCCCATTTATCTTCTGCACGGGCCGATCATGCTCTCGGCCGGCGCGGTGGCGTTCATGGATGGGGTGGGCGCGCTGGGCATGGCGGGTGCGGCGCTGGTGGCGGCTTTGTGCTCCATCCTGCTGACCTTGCTTTGCGCCCTGCCGCTGGCCTGGGTGGATCGCCTTTGGACCAGCCTGCTCTCCCGCCTGACCAAGCAGCTCATGCGCCGGCCGCGGCAGGTGGAGATGAAAGCGGCGGGCGTCTAGAGTTCCATATTCCCGCCGGACAGGATAATCCCCACGACCTGCCCGGCTGCCTGCACCTTGCCCGAGAGCAGGGCGGCCAGCGCCACCGCGCCGCCGGGTTCCACCACCAGCTTCAGCGTGCGGGCGGCGAATTTCTGCGCGGCGCGGACCTCATCGTCATTCACCGCGAAGCCGGAGGTGACGAGGGTTCTGTTGATGGAGAAAGTCAGCGCGCCGGGCATGGGGGAGAGCAGGGCGTCGCAGAGCGTCGAGCCTTTCATGTCGTTGCGCAGCCGCTCACCCGCCGCCAGGGAGCGCGCGGTATCGTCCCAGCCTTCCGGTTCGGCGGTGTGGATGCGGGTGCCGGGCGCGGCGCCGGAGAGGGCCAGGGCGCTGCCCGCCGTGAGGCCGCCGCCGCCCGCCGGGGTGATGAAGAGATCCAGCGCCAGCCCGGCCGCCGTCGCATCCTCCGCCAGTTCCAGGGCCGCCGTGCCTTGGCCCGCGATCACGTCCGGATGGTCGTAGGGCGGGATCAGGCTGGCGCCGGTTTCGGCGGCGATGGCGGCGCAGATCGCCTCGCGGTCCTCGGTGAAACGGTCATAGGGCACGATCTTCGCGCCCCAGAAGGCGGTGGAGTCGCGTTTGATGGCGGGCGCGTCGGACGGCATGACGATGGTGGCGTGCACGCCGAGGCTGGCGGCGGCGCAGGCGACGCCTTGGGCGTGATTGCCGGAGGAGAACGCCACCACGCCCCGCGCGCGTGCGGCTTCCGGCAGGCAGAGCAGCGCATTGGTGGCGCCGCGCAGCTTGAAGCTGCCCGTGCGTTGCAGCACCTCCGGCTTGATCAGCACCGCCGCGCCGGTTTCCTTGTCCAGCATCGCGTTGCGCAGCATTGGCGTGCGGATGATGCGCCCTTGCAGCCGCGCGGCGGCGTCTTGAACATCCTGGAAGGTGGGGGTGCGGAGCGTCATGGGCGGGGGAGTTCCTTGGCCGGGGCCGGGGCGGTGATACGGCAGAGTTTGTAATTCATCACCGGCTGGCCGTCTTGCGTGCGGGTGAGGGTGCCAATCTGGTCAGGGCAGGGCGTGCCGCTCCGGCGGGTGACGAGCAGGCCGGTTTCACCTCCGGGCGCCGCATCCGGCCAGTTGAAATAGCTCCAGCGGCGGCCGAAGCCGAGAACCGGGACGGATTTGGGCGCGTAGAAGGCCAGGGCGGCGGCGGTGGCGTAATCGTCCGAGGTGAGGAAACCGGGATGCGAGGCGGCGGCCTGGGCGGCGAAATTCCGCCACCCGGCCATTTGCAGGGCGGCGGTGTCGCGTTTTGCCGGAATGGGGAAGGGTGCCGCCAGGACCTGCAGATAGACCAGGGCGGTGACGGCAAAGCCCAGAACCAGCGCCGGGCGCACCCAGCGCGGCGGCGCGGCGGCGGCGGCCAGGCAGGCGGCGGGGTAGAGAATGGCCACCCAATTGCCCTGCACCCGGTCGGTCAGCACATGTTCGAGAAAGACGGCGGCGGGCAGCAGGGCCAGCCAGAGCAGCAGCCGGGCGCCGGGGGTGGCATCGCCCCGCAAATGCCAGAGGCCGCGCCCCGCCAGGATGGCGATGAGCGGGGTGAAGAGCAGGATTTGCCCGCCTACCAGCTCACCGAGGAATTGCGCGGCGCGGGCGGGGTCGAAGCCATCCACCCGGCCGCCTTGTTTGAGGTAGCTGGCCCAGCCATGGGCCGCGTTCCAGGCGATGTTGGGGGCGAATACCAGCAGCGCCAGGGCGGCACCGAGCCACGGCCAGGGGGTGCGCAGCTGCGCGCGGATGGGGGTGGTGGTGAGCGCCCATAGCCCCGCCCCGGCCAGGAACAGCGCGGCCGTGTATTTGGAAAGCAGCATCAGCCCGGCGATGCCGCCCGCCGCCAGCCACCAGCGCGGATTGCCGGACCGCACAAGCCGCGCCAGCGCCCAGAGCCCGAGCGTCCAGAAAAACAGCAGGGGTGTATCGGGCGTCATGATCACGCAGCCCGCCCCCAGCATCAGCGTGGCGTTCAGGAAGGCGCTCGCGCGCAGGCCAAAGCGCGCGCCGGGCAGCAAGCGGTTGCCGGCGTCGTACAGGGCCAGGGAGCCCATGGCCGCCGCCAGCGGCCCCAGCAGGCGGATGCCCAGCGGCGTGTTGCCGCACAACGCCGTGCCGAGCCTGATCCATAGCGCCACCATCGGCGGATGGTCGAGATAGCCCGGCTGCAGATGCCTGGCCCAGATGAAGTAATAGGCTTCGTCCGGCGTCAACGGCAGGGCGGCGGCGAGCGCCAGACGCAGCGCGGTAAGCGCCAGTAGCGCCGCGAGCGGCCTGCTCATCCTACCGCACGCGCCAGACCGTCGTGTGCCACCGCACGCGCCAGACCGTCGTGCGACGCCGCACGCGCTATACCAGAGTGTGCCACTGCACGCGCTACACCAGAGTGCGTCACCGCACGCGCCAGACCAGGGTGGCGGAGACGGCGTAATTCCACACCACACCCACGGCCGCCCCTGCCGAGCCGGAGAACAGGCTGCGCCCGTTTTCCGCGTAAAGCGCCTTGGCGATGCCGATATTGGCGATGGCGCCCAGCCCGCACACGATCATGAACAAGGCCAGCCCGCGCCAAGCCTTGGCGCCCTTCAGCCGCTGTGCGCGGTAGGTGAGCTGGTTGTTGAGCTGGAAATTCACCACCATGGCGATGATGGTGCCGATGGTCTGCGCCGCGCCAAAATCCGCCCCGGCGGCGGAGGCGATCTGCAGGACGATGAGATTCACCGCCACGCCGACGATGCCGACCAGCGCGAAGGAGATGAAGCGCAGCGGCACCATGCCGCGCAGCGCCTTGTCCAGCAGCAGCCCGGCGAATTGCGCCAGCACCAGCACGTCCAGCTTGCTCTCGCCCGCGGCGCGGGGGCGGAATTTATACGGGATTTCCGCGATGTTCAGCACGCGCGGGGAGGCCAGGATGAGATCCAGCAGAATCTTGAAACCCTGCCCGGTGAGGCGGGCCGCCAGGGCCTCGAACAGGTCCCGGCGCAGCAGGAAGAAGCCGCTCATCGGGTCCGAGATGGAGGTGTGCGTGACCGCCTGGGCGACGCGGATGCCGGTTTGCGAAAGCTTCACGCGCAAGGGCGAGGAGAGGCCGGAGGAATCCCCGCCTTCCACATGCCGGCTGCCCACAGCCATGTCGGCGCCGTTTTGCACGGCCTGAAGCATCAAGGGCAGGCGGGTTTCATCGTGCTGCATGTCCCCGTCGATGACCGCGATATGCGCGGCGGCGGAGGACAATGCCCCTTCAATG
Source organism: uncultured Pseudomonadota bacterium (assembly GCA_963794625.1). Classification (GTDB taxonomy): domain Bacteria; phylum Pseudomonadota; class Alphaproteobacteria; order Acetobacterales; family Acetobacteraceae; genus Acidocella. The sequence continues at coordinate 294,481 of CAWCEU010000006.1, read as the reverse complement.
ACCGCCGAGGACAGGCCGCGCCGCCCGATGCGGCGGATGCAGCGCACGCGCGGATCGCTCTGGGCGATGCGCTTGGCCTCGGCGCTGGTGCCGTCCGGGCTGTCATCATCGACGAACACGACCTCCCACGCCAGACCGGCGAGGGCCGCATCCAGTGCCGCGACCATGGGGGCGACGTTCGCGCGTTCATTATAGCACGGCACGATGACCGTGAGAGCGAGAGTCACGGGTTTAGACGGATTCGAGAATCGCCTCGGCGCGGCTCACTTCGAACCCGCCCGGTTCCTCGACCGCCACCTTGGTGACGATGCCATCCTCGATCACCAGCGCGAAACGCTGGCTGCGGATGCCCATGCCGCGCGCGACCAGATCCAGCTCCAGCCCCAGCGCCTTGGTGAAGGTGGCGGAGCCATCCGCCAGGAACTGCACGGCGTCACCCGCCTTCTGGTCCTTGGCCCAGGCGCCGAGCACGAAGGCATCGTTCACCGCCAGGCAGACGATCTTGTCCACGCCCTTTTCCTTCAGCTCCGGCGCCAGCTTGACGAAGCCGGGCACATGCTTGGCGCTGCAAGTGGGAGTGAAGGCGCCGGGAACGGCGAACAGCACCACCTTGCCGGTGCCCAGCAGCTCTGCCGTATCCACTTCGCGGGGGCCGTCCGGCGTGGCCAGCATGAGCTTCTGGGCCGGAATCTTGTCACCAATTTTGATCATTGTCTGCCTATTGCTGGTGGAACGGATGCATCTTCTTAGGCGAACTGGCCCCTGGCGTGAAGCCGGGGCGGCCAAGCCAGGCAGGGGCTGGCCGAGCGGCGGGCAGCAGAATATATTAAGGCGATGATGGAGCATGAAATTTCGGCGCCGTATCAGCCAGGCTGGCTCACCGGCCAGGTGCTTCTGGCAATGCCCGCCTTGCGCGACCCGCGCTTCGCGCAGGGTGTGATTTTTATCTGCGCGCATAACGGGGATGGCGCCATGGGGCTGGTGCTCAACCGCATGCTGCGCAAGCCGAGATTTGGCGATTTGATGCAGCAGCTTGGCGTTGAGCCGCATCCGCCGCAGCGCGAGCTGCCAATGGGCCAGGGCGGGCCGGTGGAGGATCATCGCGGTTTCGTGCTGCATTCGGCGGATTGGTCGGGCGAGGGCAGCCTGAACGTGGATGGCACGCATGTGCTGAGTGCCAATATGGAGGTGCTGCAGGCCATCGCCAGCGGGGCCGGGCCGGTGCAGGCGCGGCTGCTGCTGGGTTATGCGGGCTGGGGCGCCGGGCAGCTTGAAGAGGAGATCCGCCAGAATAGCTGGCTGACGGCACCGGCGGATGACGAGATCCTGTTCGATACAGCTTACCAGACGAAATGGCAGCGCGCTTTGGCGAAGCTGAAGATTGACCCGGGCATGCTTTCGGGCGATGCCGGGCGCGCATGAAAAAACTCGTCATCGCCACCCATAATTCCGGTAAACTCAAGGAATTCCGCACCCTGCTGGCCCCGCTGGGCTATGAGGTGACGTCCTCAGGCGAGCTTGGCCTGCCGGAGCCTGACGAGACCGCGCCGGATTTCGCGGGCAATGCGCGCATCAAGGCGGTGGCGGCGGCGAAGGCTTCGGGCCTGGCGGCGCTGGCCGATGATTCCGGGCTCTGCGTCTCGGCGCTGAATGGCCAGCCGGGGGTTTATTCGGCGCGCTATGCGGGGGATGATTATCCGGGGGCGTTCGCCAAGATCATCGCCGCCGCGAAGGCCAAGGAGAACTGGGTGGCCTGGTTCACCTGCGCTTTGTGCCTGGCGCAGCCGGATGGCACCACTGCCACCTATATCGGCGAGGCGCCGGGGCGCATCGCACCCGCGCCTCAGGGGGAGAGGGGCTTTGGTTATGACCCGATCTTTATCCCCACGGGCTATGACAAGAGCTACGCCGAGCTGGGGGCGGAGAAGGAAGCGATCAGCCACCGCGCCCGGGCGTTCGAACAGGTCAAGGCCGTGCTGGCCGTGGGATAGGCACCTTACCGGCTGCTTTGAAAAAAGCCGCCGGGAGGGACGATTTCCGGAAACTGCCGAATTCTGAAGGTTTGAGGTTGAGCTGTTGATTTGACCCGTATTTTGACCTCTCCCTGGTACTTTGTCGGGGGTTTTCAGGAGTGATCGACATGGACTTACTCAGTGTGATCAGTCGCTGACATTTTCGGCAAGCTATCTCCATTCGTGAGATTGAGCGGCGGACAGGATTATCGCGGAACACGATCCGCAAATATCTTCGCCGTGAGGCTCTGGAGCCGAAGTTCCACGTTCCGGATCGGCCGGGCGAGGCCGCCCGCACAAGAATCATGTGCCCGATGCGAAGTCGGTATCGGCAGAGAAAATGTTGGCGACAGCGCCCTGGCGCAGGCTGAGTTGGAGGCGTGGAACCAAGGGGCCGTTGAAGGCCCGTTTTGCCGCCGTGCGGATCAAGGTGGCGGACGGGGCCCCCCAAAGAATTGGCGATATGGGACAGCAGCACCTCCCGGGAGAAGAGGCTTGGCTGATCGGCGAGCACCGTTCAAATGGCGAGCGCAAGTACTATCTCTCCAACCTGGCCGCCGCCGCCTCGCTCAAGCAACTTGCGGGCGCCATCAAGGCGCGGTGGATCTGCGAGCAGGCCCATCAGCAACTGAAGGAAGAACTCGGCCTTGACCACTTTGAAGGACGATCACGGAGGGGGCTGTACCGGCACGCGCTGATGACCATGATCGCTTACGCATTCCTCCAATCTCGTCGCCTCAAACTGGCGAAGCGGGAAAAAAAGAAGCCAAGGGCCGCCCCCGCAGCCGACGCTTCCAGCGATCCGCGCCGCCATTATTGCCGCACTCGAACGCCCTCCACACAGGCGATGTCCGCACTGCAGACCCAGCCTCAATCTTAAAAATCTGCCAAAGTAGTGCTGGTATCCTCGCTTGCATAGAAACAGGAGGCTGAACAAAGGTGAAGATGTTGTTGCGCACCACTTAACAGTGGGCTCTAGCCAGGAGTTTGATCGTCAGTACGATCATATTGGCTGACCATAAAGCTTGGTTGCAGTGTGCCGATCATCGCGGTTGCGAGCCAGGAAAACAGCGTCGTCGTCCTTGACACGCGCGACCATCAAATGATCCAGGAACTCGACGTCCAATTGTTTCAGATTCGTATGTTTCTATAATAGACCAAGAAACCATAGCGGGTGCTTTTCGAATCATTATATATCGGCAGAAATACTCTCCGGCGACATAAGGCTAATTGCGATGGTGCTGATATGCCGAAAGAAAAACCAGCCATGTGCCGGCCGCTTCTGTGATTGATGGTCTATAACACCTGAACTTATCGATCGTTGATGGTATATCCGCGCAGCCAAGCGTCGGCGGCACGGTGCCCCGCCTCACGCAGACGGGCAATGAGGGCCGGGCTTGTGTCGAGGGAGCTCTCGTGGTCGAGGCCTTCCACATCTTCCTCCGCGGCAAGCTGATGCAAGCGGATGCGGGAAAGATGCCGGCAAGCGGCGGAGGGAAGGACGCCCTTACAGGCGGCGCGCAAATCATCGATTGCCTCCAGCTCACGCTGTAACGGGGCAGTAAAGGCAATCTCATTGATCCGCCGGGCGATGCTGCCGCCGGTATGCGGCAGGCCAGGCCGTATCTCCGGCAGGATGCGCACGAGCAGCACATCCCGCGCCTTCGACTCCTGGACAAGATCGCGGAGCGGCGGATTGGAGGCGAAGCCGCCATCCCAATAGACGTCGCCGCCGATCTCGACCGCCGGGCTCAATTGCGGCAGACAGGCGGAAGCAAGCACCATGTCGAGCGTGAGTTCGTGCTCCCGGAACAGAACCAGCCTGCCATCGCGCACGCGCGTCGCCGCGATCAGCAGGCGGAGTGGACGGATTTCGCGTAAGCGCTCGAAATCAACGGCTTCCGCCAGCATGTCGCGCAACGGGTTGAGGCCGAGCGGGTTGAGTTGCTGGGGCGATCCCATGGAGCCGCGCAAACTCAGCACGGAAGCAGCAACGCTTTGCATCAGGTGCATGAACGGGGGCGCCGAGCTGCGCGAGACCCGATCCCAGAACTCCGCCAGCTTTTTCCTGGCGGCTTCGCGGCCGGCGGCACCCTGCGCTTCCGCAAGGCCAGCCGCAAGCAGGGCCGCATTGACGGCGCCGGCACTCGTCCCGCTCACCATATCGAAACCAAGCTCAGGCTCCTCGAGCAGGCGGTCAAGCACGCCCCAGGTATAGGCGCCGAACGAGCCGCCGCCCTGTAACGCGAGCGACAGGTTTGAGAGCCGCGCATGGCCTGGGTGCTGGGCCAATCGGCTGACATGGGCAGCACCGGAAGAAATGAACTGGTCGATGATAGCTCTCCAGCCAACAAAGGGGGTATCAGCTGCTTTTGCTGCATTGCAACATAAGGGGGCTCGCCGGTATGATTTCAAGGTGGAGACGAAAGACGGCCATCATCCAGCCCGGACAAGAGGGCGCCGACTTGGCTCAGGGAGCCTTGAGAATGAGCAGCCTGCATAGATCAGGACAGTAAACGGACCCGGGACGAGATCACTGAACAATATGTGAAATTTGTCGCGCGTTTCTGCGCCGTGCCCGCGCGGCATAATCTCGGCCAACCTTGACCAAAGTCAAAGACAGAACGTCTGACACGTCTAAGGTCCGGACCCGAACGTGTTGTTAAGATTTCAGAATGCGTTTGGCGTGCCGGACAAAATGGCACGGCGGGTCATGAATTGTTTCAGCAGGATTGGAGGCCGCGCATGCCCTTGAAGCTTCACGATCTGACGCAGGTTCTGCAAGAGACGACAAGGCGCGGTGTTGGACCTCATCGCTGGCAGCGGCCGGTTTACAAGGATTTTCTGCCGCCCTGCAACCACGCTTGTCCTGCCGGAGAGGATATTCAAGGCTGGCTTTCCCTGGCTCAAGCGGGAGAATACGAAAAAGCATGGCACGCCCTGGTAAGCAACAATCCCATGCCCGCCACGCATGGTCGGGCATGCTATCACCCGTGCGAGACCGCCTGTAACCGCGGTGAACTAGATAGTTCCGTATCCATCCATGCGGTTGAGCGGTTCCTGGGTGACTTGGCGGCCGAAAAAAATTGGGATGTTTCCGTGGCACCGCCCACGGGCAAGCGTGTTCTTGTCATAGGTGCCGGACCGGCGGGGTTGTCCTGTGCTTATCATCTGGCGCGACTTGGCCATGAGGTGGAGATCCACGATGCGGCGGAGCAGCCTGGCGGCATGATGGCGCATGGCATTCCCGCCTACCGTCTTCCCCGCGAGGCTCTCAACCGTGAAATCTCTCGCATTACCAACATGCCGGGCGTGACATTGCGGTGCGGCCGGCGTGTCGATGATGTCGCGCGAGCAAAGACCGAAGGCAAGTTCGACGCTGTTTTTGTGGCAGTCGGGGCGCAGCTGGCCAATCACCTGCAAATCCCTGCTTCTGACGGCCGTAAGATGGTGGATGCCATCAGCCTTTTGGACGATGTCAGCCAGGGCAAGCGCCCGCTGCTTGGCCGCACGGTCGCCATCGTGGGCGGGGGTAATGTTGCCATGGACGCCGCGCGCACAGCCGAGCGCCTGGGTGCGACGGATACGGTCCTCATCTTCCGGTACGACGAAGCCCATATGGAAGCGCATAAATCAGAGGCCGAGGACACCTTCGCCGAAGGTACCAAGATCAGATGGCTCAGCGTGATCGATCATTTCGGCGCGGATGGAATTACCGTCGAGAAGGTCACGATGAACCCGGACGGCAGCGTGACGCCGACCGGCGAGATCGATCAGCTTGCCGCGGATGCCGTGGTGCTGGCCGTCGGCCAGCATAGCGACTTGTCCTTGCTGCGTGGCCTACCCGAGATACAGATCCAGCGCGACGGCACGATGGCCGTCGATGCCGCCATGATGACGGCACAGGCGGGCATTTTTGCGGGCGGTGACTGCATCGGCGGTCTCCGAACCATGACCGCCGCGACCGGCCATGGGAAGCGGGCGGCCAGGGCGATCAACGCCTATCTGCAAGGGCAGGTTTACCAGCAACCCGCGCCGCATCCGTTGGTGAGCTTCGATATGCTGCACCTGCCGGATTACATGGATGCCGCACCGCATAGTGAAACGGCACGCCCCGTGAGCCAGCGCCAAGATTTTGAGGAAGTGATCGCTGGGCTCAGCGAAAAGGAAGCGCGGCGCGAGGCGCAGCGATGCCTTTCATGCGGCAATTGCTTCGAGTGCGACAATTGCTACGCCGCCTGCCCGGAACAGGCCATCACCAGGTTAGGGCGCGGGCAAGGCTATGAGGTGTCGATGGATCTGTGCACGGGGTGTGCGGCATGTTTCGAGCAATGCCCTTGCCACGCCATTGAGATGGAACCTGAACCGGCGGTGACGCCCAGTGGCGGTGATACGGCAACTGCGTTGGCGCCCGCTGGCTTCAAACTGCGAGCTTGAAAGGAAGATGGCCGATATGACCGAACAAGCTGTGACGATGGACGGCAATACCGCCGTTGCTCATATCGCCTATCGTGTCAACGAGGTTTGCGCGATTTTTCCAATTACACCGTCCTCGCCGATGGCTGAGTTGGCCGATGAATGGGCCGCCGCGGGTGTTCGCAATATCTGGGGCAATATCCCCGCCGTTCAGGAAATGCAGGCCGAGGGCGGCGCCGCGGGGTGCGTGCACGGTTCTCTGCAGAGCGGTGCGCTGACAACGACGTTCACGGCGTCCCAGGGCCTCATGCTCATGCTGCCGAATATGTTCAAGATCGCGGGGGAGTTGACCTCGACGGTTTTCCATGTCGCGGCGCGCGCCCTGGCGGCGGGGGCTTCCTCTATTTTCGGCGATCATCAGGATATCATGGCTGCCCGTACCACGGGTTTCGCCATATTGGGGGCCGCCTCCGTGCAAGAGGGGCACGACCTGGCACTCGTGGCGCAGGCCGCAACATTAGCGGCGCGTGTCCCGTTCATCCATTACACCGATGGCTTCCGGACATCGCACGAATATAACAAGCTCAGTATAGTGCCGGATGAGACCATCCGGGCGATGATCAGCGATGATCTTGTCAGGGCGCATCGCGCGCGCGCGCTCAGTCCGGAGCGGCCTTTCATTCGCGGTACCTGGCAAAATCCGGATACCTACTTCCAGACCCGCGAGGCGGTTAACCCGTTTTACGGGCAGGTGCCGGATATTGTGCAGGGCACCATGGACAAGTTCGCATCCCTGACAGGGCGTTCGTACAAGCTTTTCCGCTATGACGGCCCCGCTGATGCTGAGCGTGTCATTATTTGCATGGGCTCCGGTGCTGAGGTCGTCCGGGAAACCGCGAAATGGCTGAACGCCCAGGGCGAAAAGGTTGGCGCCTTGCAGGTGCTGCTGTACCGCCCATTTTCGGCAAAACATTTTTTGGCGGCTTTGCCCCCGAGCGTGAAGTCAATTGTCGTTCTCGACCGCACCAAGGAACCCGGCGCGCCGATGGAACCGCTCTATGCGGATGTGGTTGGCGTGCTGGCTGAAGCCGTGGCAATAGGCGAAAGACTTCGCATGCCGCGTGTAATCGGCGGCCGGTATGGGCTGTCCTCACGCGATTTCAACCCAGGTATGGTCAAGGCGGTCTTCGACGAACTGGCCAAACCCGAGCCCAAAAACCATTTCACGATCGGGCTCATCGACGATGTAACCCATACCAGCCTCGATTACGATGAGGCGCTGGACATTGAACCCCAAGGCACCATGCGTTGCCTGTTTTACGGCCTGGGCGCGGATGGCACCGTTGGCGCCAACAAGAACAGTGTCAAAATCCTCAGCGAAGGGCCGGGCCGGTACGCACAGGCTTATTTCGATTATGATTCCCACAAATCAGGCGCGGAAACCGCCTCGCATTTGCGCTTCGGCAAAGCGCCGATCAGCGCGCCCTATCTGATCCGGCATGCGGATTTCATCGCGTGCCATAAGTTCGAATTTCTGTTCAAACGGGATGTGCTGGGCGCCGCCATTGATGGCGCAACCTTCCTGCTCAACAGCCCTTACAAGGCTGAGGAGGTGTGGGACAGATTGCCGCGCATGGTACAGGAGCAGATTGTCGGCAAGAAGCTGCGCTTCTATGTGATCGATGCTTCCGAAGTCGCCATACAGCTTGGGCTTGGCGGGCGCGTGAATACCATTCTCCAGACCTGCTTTTTTCATCTTTCCCATGTGCTGCCACCTGATGAGGCTATCCAGGAAATCAAGCACGCTATCCAGAAAACTTATGGCGGCAAGGGCGAGACCATCGTCAAGATGAATTTTAATGCCGTGGACGCCGCGATTTCGGCACTTCAGGAGGTCAAGGTTCCGGTAGAGGCAACGGGCAAAGTTGTCATGCCGCCGACTGTATCGCCATCAGCACCGGAGTTCGTACGTCAGATCACGGGTGAGATTATTGCCGGGCGCGGCGACAAAATACCCGTTAGCCGTATCCCTGTTGATGGCACTTTCCCCGGTGGTACCACCCAGTACGAAAAACGGAACACGGCGATGGAAGTGCCGATCTGGGACCCGGATATGTGCATTCAATGCGGACAATGCAGCATCGTCTGCCCGCATAGCGTTATCCGCGCGAAAACCTATAGCGAAGATGAATTGGCGGGGGCGCCGGCATCCTTTAAATCGGCGCAGGTCAACGCGCGAGGCTATCCCGAGTTGAAATTCACGCTGCAATTCTATGTCGAGGATTGCACGGGCTGCGGCGTCTGCGTAGAGAACTGCCCCGCGATTGCCGAGGATAGATCCCACCGAGCCATAAATATGGGTGAAAAATTGCCTATCCTGGCGCAGGAACGTGAGAATATCGCGTTCTTCGAAACCCTGCCTGAGGTCGCGCGCACGCGGGTGAACGCCGCCAACGTACGCGGCGTTCAGTTTCTTGAACCGCTTTTCGAATTCAGCGGCGCCTGCGCTGGCTGCGGCGAGGCACCTTATCTGAAGCTGGTCTCGCAACTTTTTGGCGATAGGTTGCAGGTTGCCAATGCCACCGGTTGCTCAGCCATTTTCGCGGCTAACACGCCTGCGCATCCATGGAAGGCCAATGCCGAGGGGCGTGGCGTTGCCTGGTCCAACTCGCTATTCGAAGACAATGCTGAGTTCGGCTTGGGTTTCCGTCTGGCGGTGGATAAGCAAACAGAACTTGCCCGTGACTTGGTTGGAAAGCTTTTGGACCCGATCGGCGCTGAACTGGCGCAGGGACTTTTGAATACTGTTCAGTACACGGAATCCGAGTACGAGGCGCAGCGGAGCAGGGTTGCCGCCCTGAAGGAGGGGCTGGCATCTGTGGATACCCCGGATGCCAAGATGCTGCTCTCCCTCGCGGATTTTCTGGTGCGCCGGTCAGTCTGGATCGTGGGGGGCGATGGCTGGGCCTATGATATCGGCTATGGCGGCCTCGATCATGTTCTGGCGCAAGGGCGCAATGTCAATGTGCTGGTCTTGGATACGGAGGTCTATTCCAACACGGGTGGCCAGTCTTCCAAGGCAACGCCGCTGGGGGCATCCGCCAAGTTCGCCGCCGCCGGAAAGCGTATTCCGCGCAAGGATCTGGCACTGCAAGCCATTTCATACGGATATGTCTATGTGGCGCAGATCGCGCTCGGCGCCAATCCGGAACAGGCGCTCATCGCGTTGCGTGAAGCCGAAGCCTATGATGGCCCTTCACTGATTCTGGCCTATTCGCAATGTATCGCGCATGGCATCGACATGCGCACGGGCATGCAACAGCAGGCCAGGGCGGTTGCCTCTGGCTATTGGCCGCTCTTCCGTTTCGATCCCACGATGCGAAAGGCCGGACTCAACCCGTTCCGGCTCGATTCGACCCGGGCGCGCATTGCTTTCAAGGACTACGCCTATCGTGAGCTTCGTTACAAGACGCTGACGCGGACGCATCCTGAGGCCGCTGGACACATGCTCCATCAGGCGGAGGCCGCCGCAAATGAGCGCTACCGGGTCTATGAGGACATGGCGGCGCGCGACGGCAGCCGCTTCCTGCCCCATTGGGAGGATGTGGAGTGAAACGCGGCATTGAGGGGATGGTTTCATCATGGATCTGAGCACGAACTATCTTGGCCTTAAGCTGAAGAATCCGGTCATCGCGTCAGCGTCGCCATTGAGCGCCGATCTTGATGGCATTTTACGCTTGGCGGATGCAGGTGCCTCCGCAATCGTCATGGCGTCCGTCTATGAGGAGCAGATCGAGGCCGAGGAAGTTCGGGACGCGTTTCTGCTTACGCAGGGAGCCGATACACAGCCAGAAGGGTCAGGATATTTTCCTTCTAATATGACCGGAAACGCGCTGGATGGCCGCCTGGCGACGTTACAGCGCGCCGTGGAGCGGGCGGGCCTTCCGATTATCGCCAGTCTCAATGGTTACAGCGCTGCCGGTTGGGTAAATTTTGCTAAAAAGCTTGAGCAGGCTGGTGCCTCGGCCATCGAATTGAACCCCTATCGCATTCCAGCGGACTTGGAGGAAAGCGGCGCGGCTCTTGAGGATAGCTATGTGGATATCCTGAGGAGCGTTAAAGCCGTTGTAAAAATTCCGGTCAGCGTGAAGGTTGCTCCATTCTTCAGTTCGCCGGGCAATATGTTAATGAAACTGGTTGAGGCCGGCGCAAATGGTCTTGTCCTGTTCAACAGATTTTACGAGCCGGATCTAGATCTTCCATCCTTGAACACCCGGGACAGCTTGCATTTAAGCTCGTCTTATGAGCTGCGCCTGCCGCTAATGTGGACGGGCTTGATCTCCAAGCGGTTGCAGACATCCATTGCAACCTCAACCGGCGTTTGGAGCGGTGCGGACGCCGTGAAATGCTTGCTTGCCGGTGCGGATGCGGTGATGACTACATCAGCACTCTTGAAGCATGGTCCTAATCATATCGGAAAACTTCTGGAAGGCCTGCGGCATTGGATGGCACAACGCGGTTTCAGCAGCGTGGCCGCATTCCAAGGGCAATTGGCTGCCGGAGGAAGTCCTGAGGAGACCGCGGTTTTCCTGCGTGCTCAATATAGAAAGATCCTTACGACCTATGAACCGCAGGCAATGATTAAATAGCGGCGAGGCCAGGTTGCTACTCTTCTGATCCAATCGGACTTGACGGTGATCATTTTATTTTCGTTATGACAGGCATAGACAATACATATTACCAAAGCGGCTAGGAGCGGTTCATGCAAACGTCCACCATAGCGCCTAACTCAGTCAAGAAAGCTACGGCAGGCGGTTTTCACCCTGCCTTTATCGCGGCTTGGTTTTTCTGCCTCTTGTTCTATTTCATGCAATATGCCGTCCGTTCCGCGCCGAGCGTCATGATTCCGGAGTTGACAGGCGCATTTGGCCTCAGCACGCTGGGGGTCAGCTCTCTCATCGGGCTTTATTATTACACTTATTCGACGTGCGCGCTGGTTGCCGGTGCTTCCTTGGACCGTTGGGGCGCAAAATATACTGTCCCCGTTGGCGTGGGATTTCTGGCAGTTGGCGCCATATTGTTTGGTCTGGGTATAGAATGGGTCGCCGGCTTTGGCCGCTTGCTGCAAGGCATTGGCGCAGCATTTGCATTTATCGGTGCAACCTATCTCGCGATTTACGGCTTTCCGGCGCGTTATCTGGCAACCGCCATCGGTGTCACCCAATGTATCGGCATGCTCGGCGGTACCGCCGGACAATGGGTGGTGGCGCCACTGGTGCATAGCGTGTTCAGCTGGCAGATGTTCTGGGTCTATGCCGGCGTGCTGATCCTAATTATCGGTGTGGCGTTGTTTGCGGTAACTCCACTTCAGGACAAGAGCGAACACCCATCCAGTAGCGTTTGGTTGATGTTCGCGCCCTATAAAAAGGTACTTACCAATCCTCAGTCCTATCTGTGCGGCCTTTGCGCAGGCCTGCTTTTTTTGCCGACCACGGTTGGCGATATGATCTGGGGCGTGTCGTTTATGAAACAGGGCTGGCATCTTGATTATGCCGATGCGGTTCACCGGGCTTCGATGGTGCCGTTCGGCTGGGTGATCGGCTGCCCGACCCTCGGCTATATTGCTGATCACATGGGGCGGCGCAAACCCGCTCTGTTCGGCGGTATTCTGATCATGCTCCTATCCGGTGTCGGGATTTTGTATCTGCCACCAAATAGTTTTCCACCTTACATACTTGGATTCTTGCTCGGCTTTGGGTCCGGTGCGGCGATGATCCCTTATTCGATCATCAAGGAAGTCAATCCCGATGAGGTCAAGGGAAGTGCTACGGGAGCCATCAATTTTATTGTCTTCGTTATGAGTGCCTTTGCAGCCCCTGCCTATGGCTGGCTGCTACAGAAACTTGCCGGTGGCGGTGCCCTCACTTTGAGTGTTTTTGTGACAGGTGGAACGGTCGGCGTGGTCGCTGTCATTCTGGCGGCGGTACTCGCGCTGTTCTTAAAGGAAACGGGTGTCGGCGCGCATATAAAATGAGTCTCTTCTGGGGATGGGGTCTTGCCGGAGTTTAAATGCCGCGTGTTGAATGCGCGACATTGTTGGCAGACTCAGCAAGTCTGAAAGGAGGATTTGGTGTCCTTAAATCATACACGCATATCCATTATCGGTTGCGGTCATGTCGGTACCGCCTGTGCTCATGCGCTTTTGCGCAACCACCTCGTGCGTGAGATTGTTCTCATTGATGGGGTCGAAGACGTGGCCCGCGGTGAAGCGCTGGACCTTCAACAGGCGGTTTCTCTCGGTTCGCCAGTAAAAATTTTTGCCGGGACCTATAAAGACGCGGCTGCTAGTTCCATTGTCATTGTGACGGCAGGTGCACCTGGCAAGCTCAGCGGATCACGCTTAAACCTGTTGGCGGGTAATGTCGGCATAGTGCGCGACTGCATTAAGAATCTGATTGCTGAGAATTTCGACGGCATCCTCCTGCTCGCAACCAACCCTGTTGATGTTCTTACTTATGTAGCACAGAAGGAATCAGCTTTTCCCGCCGGGCGGGTGATAGGCTCCGGCACTCTTATAGATGCCAGGCGGCTTTGCTCCTTTCTAGGCGAGAAACTCGGTGTTGACGCCCGTTCCGTCCATGTCTCGGTCATCGGTGAACACGGAGATTCCTCTGTGGCGGTGTGGAGTACTGCCCAAATTGCCGGTATGCCTCTGGCGTTTTATCCGGGCGCCGCGAAACTTCCATCACCAGAAGAGCTTCTGACGAGCGTGCGCCGTGCAGGCCTTGAGGTCGCCGCACTCAAGGGTAATACGTGCTTCGCGATCGCGGCTTGCGTTACCCGGATCTGCGAGGCCATACTGGGTGATGAGCGGTCGGTTCTCCTCGTCTCGGCGCTCATGACAGGTCAATATGGCCTCCATGATGTATGCTTGAGCACGCCCTGTGTCGTAGGAAGACAGGGTCTTGAGGTCATTCTTGAACTACCTCTTAATGAACCTGAACGGGAAGCTATCGAGGCCTCCGCGGCGGTTTTGCAACGCGCCTATGCGCAACTCCAGAGGGACTGAGCATATACAGGGCAGTCTATTTTCGCCGCAGCCTTTCGAATCCATTTCAACCCAACTTGAAACAATCATACTCGAGGATTGGGCATCTCAATTAATGAGGCCCGAGTACAGAAAGGATTGCATCAGTAAGGGTTTGTGCGGCACGCGTAGGGCGTTCGCGCGGATAGGCGATGTAGAAAATATCCTCGAAGCTCATGACATCTGGTAGAATGGCTCTCAGAAGCCCCTTATTTACGGCATCTTCTGCATAGTGATCGGGAAGAAAGCCGATATATGTACCTGTCAGAAGCAGCAGAAGCGTACCCTCCATGTGCGGCGTTGCGGCGGACCAGTCAAAATTTATCCCGCAGATCGGTGCGTCCGCCATATAGGTACGTCTGGCAAAAGGCTGGTTTTCAAGAATGGCCGGCGTGATGCGTTTATCGGGAAGGCCGAACAGGGCGTGTTTTCGGCTGCAGTAGAGCTTTTGCGTTTCAGAAAAGACATTACGTGCCCTGAAATGCGATGTCGTGCTGGCTGTCTCCGGTGTCAGAACGACCTGATAGGAGCCGTTCAGCAATCCTTGATGAAGAACCTGAGGGGCTGCAACGTCGATCTCAAGCCTGACCCGGGGTGCCGCCCGTTGGAACTCGGCTAGTGCGGCTGGTAGATTGAGGGCGCCATTGCTTACCATGGCGTCGACCAAACCAAAACGCAGCGTGCCGGACAGCTCGCCCTGAGCATCGCCCACCCGGCTCTGAAACCGCTCAATTGACTGAAAAAGTTCGAGTATCGCGGCATGAACCTGGATGCCTTCGTCGGTCAGAACGAAGCCGCTGCGCCCTCTTTCGCAGAGCCGCAAACCCAGCCTTGTCTCCAACTCCCGCATATGGGTCGAAATCGTGGCCTGCGTCATGCCCAGGCTGCCCTGGGCGGCCGAAAAACCGCCATGGTGGACGATCGTCGCAAAGACCCGTAGCAGGCGCAGATCAACATCGCTGAGCGATAGAGGAAGGATGCGATGGGGCGGGCGGGCGGTCATACATTGAATAATACACAACTAAACATCGAATCATAGAGATTTTATAAGGTAGGAATTAAAGGTCAGCTTCCCGGCAACAGAAACTGGGGGGCTCATGGCGGGCAATTCTTACGAATCCGGGCGGTTAAACCTGCCGTTTGTTGGTATCTGCACCTTCGGCAAATACCCATACCAACCGAACTGGGATGCCATTGACGCAGACGTGGCCATTTTGGGCGCGCCGTTTGATTTTGGCACGCAATGGCGGGCCGGGGCACGTTTTGGACCTCGCGGGCTCCGCGAGGCGTCAACCTTGTTTTCTTTCGGCCATGGCGGCGCCTATGACCATGAGGATGGCGTCACATACCTGTCGAATGATGACGTGAAGATACTTGATCTTGGTGATGCCGACATCGTGCACACGGATACCAAGACAAGCCACGCCAATATCGAATTCGGTGTGCGCAAGATCCTGGCCGCGAATGCGTTGCCAGTGGTGTTGGGTGGAGACCATTCAATCAACATTCCATGCATCAATGCTTTTGACGAGGACTGTGCGCGCAACGGGCCCATCCATGTCGTGCAGATTGATGCCCACCTGGATTTCGTTGATGAACGCCATGGCGTACGGTGTGGCCATGGCAACCCCATGCGGCGAGCGGCGGAGAAGCCTTATGTGAGCGGGTTGTCGCAGCTCGGCATTCGCAACGTATCCTCCACCGCCCGCGAGGGTTACGAGCAGGCGCGGGCAATGGGGTCGGACATCCTGTCGGTCCGCCAGATACGTGCCTTGGGTATCGACGCTGTTGTTAACCGTGTTCCCGCCGGGGCACGTTACTATCTCACCATCGACATTGACGGTTTCGATCCCTCCATTGCCCCCGGGACGGGTACGCCATCCCATGGCGGCTTCATCTATTACGAGGTGCTTGAGATTCTCGCTGCCCTGGCCAAGCGCGGCACCGTCGTTGGCATCGATCTGGTCGAGGTCGCGCCCGATTATGACCATTCCGGTTCAACCGCCATCCTTGGCGCTCAATTGCTGATGAATGTGATCGGCCGCGTCATGCACGCCAGGAAGAGGTGACAAAAGACACATGCGTCTGACCGGCCCGGAAACGGGCGGGACTGAAGAAAAAAGCGCCAAGCCGCCAAAGGAAAAAGAGTGATGGATGAAAACGTCTCTAGATATTTAGACCATTACGGCATCAGCGATGCCACCCGCCGGTTTCTGGCTAAACCCCAGAAGATGTTCATCAATGGCGCGTGGGTGGACAGCAGCGATGGGGCAGTCTTCGATGTTATTGAACCGTCTACCGGCGGCCTCGTAACCAGCGTGCCTTCTGGCACGGCCAATGATGTCGACCGGGCCGTGGAGGCCGCGCGTCGCCAGTTTGACGGCGGAGCCTGGCGCCGCCTTAAACCTCTCGAACGCGAACGCCTGCTGCACCGCCTTGCGGATCTGATCGAGGCGCATGGCGATGAGCTCGCTGAGCTCGAAGCCATCGACATGGGTAAATCCGTGAAATTCGCCAGGGAGATCGACATCCAGGGCACGGTGGACACCTTCCGTTATTTTGCTGGTTGGCCTTCCAAGCTGCATGGCCGCACAGTGGAGCCGTCTATACCGGGGAACTATCTGGCTTATACTCGCAAGGAGCCGTTAGGCGTGGTCGCGGCCATCGTGCCCTGGAATTTTCCTCTCCAGACCATGGCCTGGAAGCTTGCGGCCGCCCTTGCGGTTGGATGCACGACGATCGTCAAACCCGCGGAATTGACCTCGCTTTCGACGCTGCGTTTCGGGGAGTTGGTCCAGGAAGCTGGCATCCCGGATGGCGTGGTCAATATCGTGACGGGCCGTGGCAGTGTGGTGGGTGCGGCCATGTCGGCGCATCGTGGCATCGACAAGGTTACTTTCACAGGATCTACGCCCGTCGGCCAAGAAGTCGGCCGGACCGCCGTGGGTAATTTCAAGCATGTTACACTTGAATTAGGCGGGAAGTCGCCTGTTTTGGTGCTCGACGACGCCGATTTGAAAAGTGCCGCGCTTGCGGTAGCCAACGGCGTTTTTTTCAACTCAGGGCAGGTTTGCGATGCGGGCACCCGGGTCTATGTTCAGAAGAACGTCTATGACGCTTTCCTTGAAGAGCTGGTGGCCGTCACCCAGACTTTGAAAATCGCACCTGGGCTTGATCCTGATTGCTATATCGGCCCATTGGTATCGGCACAGCAACAGAAAGTTGTCTCGTCATACATTGCGGCAGGTCAACACGAGGGCGCCAAGCTAATCCATGGAGGCCGCAGCCTCGATCGCCCAGGCTATTTCGTTGAGCCTACTATTTTCGCCGGGTGCCAGCCCGGGATGAAGATCGTGCGAGAAGAGATCTTTGGACCAGTTTTAGTGACCGCTGCTTTCGATGAACTGGATGAAGCGGTTTCACTGGCTAACGACTCCGATTTCGGGTTGGCCGCGGCCATCTATTCAAACGATCTGTCGCGCGTTCACACGCTTATTCCGCGCCTTCGTGCGGGTACAGTCTATGTTAATGCGCATAGTACGATTGATCCGTCCATGCCATTTGGCGGCTTCAAGGCATCTGGATTTGGCAAGGATCTTGGCCCCGAGCAGCTAGATTACCTGACCGAGACCAAGGCGGTCTGGATTACGTTGCCGTGATTTCCGTGAGGTAAATCTCTGAGACATCATATCGAATAAAAACAAAATATAGCTGTGAATAGACCAATGTTCCTGAATCACCACGAGGTACGGGCGTTTCGATAATCATGTAGTCCGGTTCGAAAAACAAAAAAGGGAGAGAACAATGCAATCGAGTCCACAAGGAGGTGCCGCCGCCGCGAGTGCCGGAAATCTCGAAATCGAGGGGCGTTCCATCGATTTTGTTCCGCATCACGAGCGAACAGATAAATTGTCCACTCAAGGGCCGTTCTGGTTCGTGGGCAATTTTACGTTCTTTACGACGACCATCGGTTTCGTTGGTCCCAGCGTCGGCCTGAACCCCTTGTGGACCGCAATTGCTGGTACGCTTGGCATCATGTTCGGCACCCTGTTTATGGCCTTTCACGGTTCGCAAGGGCCGCATCTGGGGCTGCCGCAGATGATCCAGTCGCGCGCCCAGTTCGGGTATAGGGGCGTGATCCTCGTTCTTTTCGCGACCTTGTTTGTGTTCGCCGGGTTTAATATCGTGAACCTGGTGTTGATGATGCAAGGCCTTAACACGCTATTCCATTGGTCGCCTTTGACGGTTGTAGGTGTGGTAAGCATTCCCGCCATGATTTTGGCGATCCTTGGTCATGACTGGATACATAAGACGTTCAAATGGTCGCTTTATGTCTCACTGCCCCTTTATGGGATCATTACCTTGGCAGCGCTGACAGGAACGCTTCAGACCGCATTGAATGGGGCTGGCTTGCATACTCAGCCTATGTCCACGCTCGGTTTCAACTGGACGGGCTTTATTACCCAGTTTGCGGCAGGTGCCAGCTATAATATCGCCTATGCCCCTTATGTCTCGGATTATACACGTTACCTACCTAAGAACACGCCCAGCGGAAAGTTGATTCTGGCCGTCTTCCTCGGCGCTTCTTTGTCCGGTGCCTGGATGATTGCTCTAGGCGGATGGCTGAGTGTACAGATGAACACTTCGGACATTCTGGTCGCACTTAACAATGTCGGCTCGCTGGTAGGCGTAAAAATGGGCCCGGTGGTTGTGGCATTGGCAATTCTGGCTTTCTTGCCCGTCGTCTCCATGAATATCTATAGCGCCAAGCTTACCACGATTACGGCTTGGGATTCATTTAAGAAAGTCGTTCCCACCGCGAAAACCCGTATCTGGGCCATCGTCTTCGTGGTGCTCCTGCAGGCGGGCGTTGCCATCTATATAAATTCGTCGAGTTCCGGGCTATCGATTCTAAACATCTACCTCGTCGTGATGTTGTATTTCCTTGTGCCTTGGACGGCGGTGAATCTCACGGATTATTTCTTCGTCCGCAGGGGGCGTTACGCGATCCCGCACTTCTTCTTCCCGCACCGGGACAATATTTATGGGTTGTGGGGACGCCGCGGGCTGGTTGCCTATCTGATCGGCTTTGTCACGATGATCCCGTTCTTCTGCATCTATAATGGCTCTGATCCGGTTTTCGTCGGGCCGATGTCCCGCTTGATGGGGAACATCGATTTGGCATGGCTTGTCGGACTGATTGTGTCCGCCTGCGCCTATTACCTGCTCAGCCTGTCGTATGACCTGCCGAAGGAACGGGCATTCATCAGCAGCATCGAAGAACAGAGCCCGCATCTTTCCACTGGCGACGGCTGGTAACGGCCTGTACGTATCCATAGCTGAGGCAAGATTATGTCAAACGAATTTGATTACATCATCGTCGGTGCCGGATCGGCTGGCTGTGTTCTGGCTAATCGTCTGACCGAGGATCCTTCGGTATCCGTCCTTGTTCTTGAATATGGCGGTAGTGACCGCAGCGTCATCATCCAGATGCCGAGCGCTTTCTCGTTGCCGATGAATACCAAGCGATTCAATTGGCATTACGAAACCGAGCCCGAGCCGTATCTGGATGGCCGGCGTCTGCACTGTCCGCGCGGCAAGGTGCTCGGTGGGTCGTCCTCGATCAATGGGTTGGTCTATATCCGCGGCCATGCTTATGATTTCGACGAGTGGGAAAGCCTGGGCGCGCGGGGTTGGGGCTACCGTAACTGCCTGCCTTATTTCAAACGGGCTGAGACGTATAAGTTTGGTGGTGACGAATACCGAGGCGGCGGCGGGCCGCTTGCCACCAATAACGGGAACAATATGAAAAACCCGCTATATGGTGCCTGGATCGCCGCCGGCGAGGAGGCAGGTTACATCAAGACGGATGATTGTAACGGCTATATGCAGGAAGGCTTCGGCGCCATGCACATGACCGTTAAGGATGGCGTGCGCTGGTCCACGGCGAATGCTTACCTGCGCCCTGCGATGCAGCGCGGGAACCTGACGGTCATCACGCATGCGATGACCCGTCAGATCCTGGTGGAGGGTAAACGGGCCATTGGCGTTGTCTACGAGAAGGGAGGGGAGCGCCAGACGGTTCGTTGCCGCCGTGAGGTGCTGGTTGCCTCCGGCCCGATCGGTTCACCACATTTATTGCAGCGCTCAGGTATTGGTCCGGGCGGCTTCTTGCAATCAGCCGGTATCGAGGTTGCTCATCACCTGCCAGGTGTTGGAGAGAACTTGCAGGATCATTCAGAGATCTACATCCAGTATTCCTGCAAGGAGCCTGTCACGCTTAATGGGAAGATGGGTTTATTCAGCAAGGCGATGATCGGACTGCGCTGGCTTTTGTTCAAGGATGGGCTGGGTGCTAGTAACCATTTTGAGGCTGGCGGGTTCATTCGCTCGGAGGCGGGTCTACGCTGGCCCGATATTCAGTTTCACTTTTTGCCGGCAGCCATGCGCTATGATGGAAACAAACCCTTCAAGGGTCATGGATTCATGGTGCTGACAGGCCCAAACAAGCCAAAGAGCCGCGGTCATGTTCGGGTGCGGTCTGCCGATCCTTACGAATATCCGGAAATCCGCTTCAACTATCTGGAACGTGAGGAGGATCGTGAAGGGTTCCGGCGCTGCGTGCGGCTAACGCGCGAGATCATCAATCAACCTGCCATGGACAGGTATCGGGACGTAGAACTCGCGCCTGGGCCGGACGTGGTCAAAAATGACGAAATCGACGCATTCGTGCGTGCCAATATGGAAAGCACGATGCATCCATGCGGCTCTTGCCGGATGGGCGAGGACGAGCTGGCCGTGGTCGATTCCGAATTGCGTGTGCGCGGCATGCAGGGCCTGCGCGTCATCGATTCATCGGTGTTTCCGACCGAGCCAAATGGCAACCTCAATGCCCCTACCATCATGTTGGCGGAACGGGCGGCAGATCTGGTGAGAGGTCAATCTCCCTTGGCCGCCGCCAATGTGCCTGTCGGCCTTGCGCCTAAGTGGGAGCATTATCAACGCCCGGCTGAACCGCTTCGTATGAGTTCATGACTGGCTCGCACGGCAGCGGTAGCGTCGAGATGTTGAGAGAGATTTGAGGGATACTCGGGCGGGCTCGTTGCTTGTTGCCGTGCCGACAAGGTCAATAGCGGCACGGCGCCGTCCGAATGATTCACGCTTCAAGATAGAGGGATAGCCGGTCGGGCGCCTGAAGACGGGCGCTGATCGCAAGGAGGTATGCTTGTTCAAAACACCCTTGGACGCGCTGCATCGCCAGCTTGGCGCGCGCATGGTCGAGTTCGCTGGCTATGAGATGCCGCTGCAATATGCCGGCATCATGGCCGAGCACAGAGCGTGCCGCGAAGGCGCGGCGCTGTTCGACGTCTCACATATGGGGCAGGCCGAGATCGGTAATGCGGCTGGGTTCGAGCGGCTGGTGCCGGGTGATATCGCCGGGCTGAAGACAGGGCGGCAACGCTATTCGCTGCTGCTGAACGAAATGGGCGGGATCATCGACGACCTTATGGTGGCTAATCTTGGCGACCGCCTGGTGGTGGTGCTGAATGCCGGGCGCAAGAATGTGGATGTGGCGCATATGCGCGCCCATGGCGTTGAGGTGACCACGCGCTTTGAGCGTGCGCTGATGGCGCTGCAGGGCCCCAAGGCGGGGGAGTTGTTCCCCGAGGGGGCGGCGCTGAAATTCATGGATGCTGCCGAGGTCATGGTGGCTGGCATTCCCTGCGTGATCACACGCTCTGGCTATACCGGTGAGGATGGGTTCGAAATCGGCTGCGAGCCGGAGCACGCAGATGAACTGGCCAGGCTGCTGCTGGCCCGCGGCGCGGTGCCGGCCGGGCTGGGCGCACGTGATTCGCTGCGCCTGGAAGCCGGCCTGCCGCTCTATGGCAATGACATTGGCGAGGATACCAATCCGGTGGAGGGCGGGCTGGGGTTCGCGCTCTCCAAGAAACGTCTGGAGGCGGGTGGTTTCCTCGGCGCCGGACCGGTGAAGGCGGCGCTGGCCAACGGCACAGCGCGCAAGCTGGTCGGCATCAGGCTGGAGGGCCGCGCTCCCGCGCGCTCTCACACCGAAATCCGTGTGGATGGTGAGGCAGTGGGCGAGGTGACCTCCGGCGTGTTCTCTCCGACGCTGAACGCCCCTATCGCGCTGGGTTATGTGCGAGCCGATCTGGCCGCGCCCGGCACGCCGCTTGAACTCATCGTGCGAGACAAGCCGCTGCCTGGCAGCATCGCGTCACTTCCCTTTGTTCCTCATCGCTATCATCGTTGAAAGGTCAGCTTCCCTTGCCCCAGATCTATTTTTCCCAGGACCATGAGTGGATTGCCGTCGGTGACGACGGTGTTGCCACGGTCGGCATCACCGGCCACGCGCAGCAGGCGTTGGGCGATATCGTGTTTGTGGAACTGCCAGAGCCGGGCCGCGAAGTGGCGGCGGGTGAGGCCTGCGCCGTGGTGGAGAGCGTGAAGGCGGCGTCCGAAGTATACGCGCCGCTGGTGGGGGTGGTGGTGGAACACAACCTCGCCATCTTGGATCAACCGGCACTCGTGAACCAGGAGCCGGAGGCCGGTGCGTGGTTATTCAGGTTGCGCCTGGCCGACGCCGACGCCGTGAAGGGGCTGATGGACCGTGCCGCTTATGATGCGTTTCTGGGGACGCTGGCATGAGCGCTCTGGAGCAGTTGGCGGCGCTGGAAGGCGTCGGCGAGTTCGCAGCCCGGCATATCGGGCCGCGTGCTACGGACATCGCGGCGATGCTGAAGGTGGTGAAGGCCGCCAGTCTGGATGATCTGATCGCTCAGACGGTGCCGGAGAGCATCCGTGCCAATGAAGAGCTGAATCTGCCGCCAGCGGTGAACGAGGCTGCGGTGCTGGCCGAGCTACGTGGCCTGGCGGCCCGCAACGTGTTGAAGAAATCGCTGCTCGGGCTGGGCTATCATGGCACGCTGACGCCGCCGGTGATCTTGCGCAATGTGCTGGAGAATCCGGGCTGGTACACTGCCTACACGCCATACCAGGCAGAGATTTCCCAAGGGCGCCTGGAAGCGATCCTGAATTTCCAGACGCTGATCACCGAGCTGACCGGCATGGAGATCGCCAATGCCTCGCTGCTGGATGAGGCGACGGCGGCAGCCGAGGCGGTTGCCATGGCGCATGCGTTGCACAAGGCGGGGAACACAACCATCGCCGTGGCCACCGATGTGCTGCCGCAAACCCGCGCCGTGATCGCTACCCGGGCATGGCCGCTGGGTTGGGAGGTGGTGGATTTCGCGCCTGGGGATATCGGCGCGATCGCCGGGGCCAAGCCATTCGCGGTGGTGCTGAACTACCCAGGCGCCAATGGCGAGATACGGGATTTGAGTGCCGAGATCGGCACGGCCAAAACCTCAGGTGCGCTGGCCATCGTCTGCGCGGATATTCTGGCGCTGACACTGCTTACTCCGCCCGGCGAGATGGGTGCGGACGTGGTGGTGGGCTCGGCGCAGCGCTTTGGCGTGCCGATGGGATTTGGCGGCCCGCATGCCGGGTATTTTGCCACCAGGGACGCCTATAAACGCTCCATGCCGGGCCGTCTGGTGGGTGTGTCGATAGACGCCGCGGGCGAGCCCGCCATGCGCCTGGCGCTTCAGACCCGCGAGCAGCATATCCGCCGCGAGAAGGCGAACTCCAACATCTGCACGGCGCAGGTGCTGCTGGCGGTTATAGCTGGTTTCTATGCCGCCTGGCATGGGCCGGAGGGGCTGAAGTCCATCGCCATGCGGGTTAATTTGCAGGCGCGGCTGCTGGCTGACGTGGCGGCGCGAGCCGGGTTCAGGCTGCGGCATGACGGGTTCTTCGACACTATCGCCATTGAAGCGGGAGCAAGGGCCGACACGCTGATGACGACAGCTCTGGAGGCTGGGTTTAATTTCCGCCGCGCCGAGGGCGGGGCTGTGGTGATCGCACTGGACGAAACGGTGACCCGTGCCGAGTTGGAGACGCTGGCGGGAATTCTCGGGGGCGAGCTGGCGGGGGCGCCAGCGTCGGTGCCGGTGGAGCTGTTGCGCCGTTCAGCGTTCTGCCGGGGTACGGTGTTCAACGCGTATCACTCCGAGCATGCCATGCTGCGTTATCTGAAGCGGCTGGAGGATAAGGACATCGCGCTCAACCGCTCGATGATCCCGCTCGGCTCCTGCACGATGAAACTCAACGCAGCGGTGGAGATGGCGGCGATCACCTGGCCGGAATTCGCCAATTTGCACCCGTTCGCGCCCGATGGCCAGACCGAGGGGAGCAAGGCGCTCATTGACGGGCTGGCGCAGCTTCTGTGCGAGTTGACGGGCTTCGCGGCGGTCTCGGTGCAGCCAAACTCTGGCGCCCAGGGTGAGTATGCGGGGCTGTTGGCCATACGCTCGTTCCATGCAAGCCGGGGCGAAGGGCAGCGTAATATTTGCCTGATCCCGGCCTCCGCACACGGTACCAACCCGGCCTCCGCCACCATGGCGGGATACAAGGTGGTGGTGGTGGCTTGCGACAAGTTTGGCAATGTGGACGTACCGGACCTGGAGAAGAAGATCGCCGAGCATGGGCCGAAACTGGCCGCGTTGATGATTACATACCCAAGCACACATGGCGTATTCGAGACCTCGATCCGTGACATTTGCCGGGCGGTGCATGAGGCGGGCGGGCAAGTTTACATGGATGGCGCTAACATGAACGCGCAGGTGGGGCTGACCTCCCCGGCGCGGATTGGGGCTGACGTGTGTCACCTGAACCTGCACAAAACCTTCTGCATCCCACATGGCGGTGGTGGGCCGGGCGTGGGGCCGATCGGCGTGGCAGCACATCTGGCGCCACATCTGCCAAATCATCCGTTGCGTGAGGATGCCGGCCCAATGACGAGCTATGGGCCAGTGAGCGCGGCGCCGTTCGGTTCGGCGCTGATTCTGCTGATCCCCTACGCCTATATCAGGTTAATGGGGCCTGATGGCATTACGCGCGCCACCAAGGTGGCGATTTTGAATGCCAACTACATCGCGACGAAGTTGGGGAGAGCCTATCCTATCCTGTATCGCGGTGAGAATGGACGTGTGGCACATGAGTGCATCGTGGATTGCCGCGGCTTTGGTGCCACCTCTGGCGTGCAGGTTGAGGATATTGCCAAGCGTTTGGGCGATTACGGCTTCCATGCGCCCACAATGTCCTGGCCCGTGGCCGGCACGCTGATGATCGAGCCGACCGAGAGCGAGGACAAGGGGGAGCTGGATAGATTTTGCGCGGCAATGCTGAGCATTGCCGACGAGATCGCCACCATAGCGGACGGCACCTGGCCGCGCGATGACAATCCGTTGAAGAACGCGCCGCACACGGCGGCGGAAGTAATGGCAGAGACTTGGATACACCCGTATTCCCGGGAGCAGGCAGCCTTCGCGTTGCCTTACATCGTGGACCAGAAATATTGGCCGCCGGTGAAACGGGTCGATAACGTATATGGCGACCGCAACCTGGCATGCACTTGCGCACCACTGGCAACCTACGCGGAAGTCGTGCCGCTGGACGCTTATGCGGAAGCCATGGAGTAGCAAAACAACACCGCTTTCCGTTTGCGGCCTTTAGAACCAGCTTGCGCCATTGCCCGGAGGCCACAACAGGTTTTGTCCGGATATTTTCTACAACGACAGGAAACTGCCATGCCCGATATCTTTACCAATGTTTCCATTACGGACCAGTCCATCGCGCGGGCTGTCGCAGCCGAGCTGGAGCGCCAGCAGACGCAGATTGAACTGATTGCCTCGGAGAATATCGTCTCGCGGGATGTCCTCGCGGCGCAGGGCTCCGTGCTCACCAACAAATATGCCGAAGGCTATCCCGGCCGCCGGTATTACGGTGGATGCGAGCATGTCGACGTGGTGGAGGCGCTGGCCATCGAGCGGCTCAAGAATCTGTTTGGCGCGGCGTATGTGAACGTCCAGCCCCATTCCGGTGCCCAGGCGAACCAAGCCGTGTTTCTGGCGCTGCTAACCCCCGGTGACAAGATCATGGGCTTGTCGCTTGCCCATGGCGGGCACCTCACACATGGCTCTCCGGTCACGATGTCGGGTAAATGGTTCGAAGTCGTCTCCTATGAAGTTGAGCCGGACACACACCGCATCGACATGGACAAGGTGCGGGCCCGGGCTCTCGCGGAGCGGCCGAAGCTTATTCTCGCGGGCGCGTCAGCCTATCCCCGTGAGATCGATTTTAAGCGTTTCCGTGAAATTGCCGATGAAATCGGCGCCTATCTGATGGTGGACATGGCGCATTATGCCGGTCTGGTCGCAGCTGGCGTCTATCCCGACCCTGTGCCTCACGCCCATGTCACAACCTCCACCACGCACAAAACACTGCGCGGGCCGCGGGGCGGAGTTATTCTGACCAACGACCCCGAGCTTGGCAAAAAAATCAACTCGGCGGTCTTTCCCGGCAACCAAGGCGGACCGCTTATGCATGTCATCGCCGCGAAGGCGGTGGCCTTTGGCGAGGCGCTGCAACCCGCATTCAAGGATTATGCGCGACAGGTGGTGACGAATGCGCGCATCTTGGCGGATGTATTGCAGAAGGGAGGGCTCGGCATTATCTCCGGCGGCACTGACTGCCACATCGTCTTGGTCGATCTGCGCCCGAAAGGGGTAACCGGCAAGGCGACGGAAGCCGCTCTAGAGCGCGCCGGCCTTACCTGCAACAAGAACGCCATTCCTTTCGATCCCGAGAAGCCCTTTGTCACTTCGGGTATCCGCGTCGGCAGCTCCGCCGGCACCACCCGGGGTTTCAAGGAGCCCGAATTCGCTCAAGTGGGGGAGATGATGCTCGACGTTATCAACGGGCTCGCCATCAACCCGGACGGTAATGCCGAGGTGGAGAACCGGGTGCGGGCTCAGGTACGCAGCCTCTGCCAAATCTTCCCAATCTACAGCTAGAGCACATGTTCATATCAACTTTCGAGATATTCAAGCTCGGTATTGGTCCTTCATCGTCGCATACGATGGGCCCCATGGTCGCCGCCGCACGATTTCTTGAAACATTGCGCAATAGGCTGAGATGTCCACCCGCCGCGAGCCCGATTACCTCGATCCGCGTCTCCCTCCATGGCTCGCTTGCCTTCACCGGCAAGGGCCATGCAACGGATCGTGCCGTGATCCTCGGGCTGTTAGGCTGGGTGCCGGAAACCCTGGACCCTGAGGTGGCGGAAGCGGAGATCACCCGCGCCGTGCACGACAAGGAGATCCATCCCGAGGGGTTGGGGCGGATAGGCTTTGATCCCGAACGTGACGTGGTGTTCGATTACGGGCCACCCCTGGAGCACCATGCCAATGGCATGATTTTCCGAGCCTTCGATAACCAAGGTAACGAATGCTGCAAAGTTACCTTTTACTCGATCGGTGGCGGCTTCGTACAAACTCAGGAAGAGATGCTCGCCACGGCCGACGGCGCGACACAGCAATTGAGTGGTCCCACCTATCCTTATCCGTTCCACACGGCGGCGGAAATGCTTACCATGAGCCAGGCATCCGGCAAAACCATCGCCGGGATGATGCGGGCCAATGAACTTGCCCACGGCATCACCGATCTCGATGCACGCCTCGACCTGATCAGCGATGCGATGAATGCTTGTATCGAGCGCGGTTTGAAGGGTGAAGGCATTCTTCCGGGCGGTCTCAGCGTGCGCCGGCGGGCCAAAGGAATTTACGAGAACCTGCTCCGGCAAAGACTGAGCAATCGTCAGCCGCCCTATGCCGCCAACGATTGGATGAGCGTTTACGCCATGGCCGTGAATGAGGAGAATGCCAGCGGCAGCCGTGTTGTCACCGCGCCCACCAACGGCGCAGCCGGTACGGTGCCCGCCGTGCTGCGCTACTGGCTCGACCATTGTGAAGACATAACCGCAGAGAAGCGCCGGGATTTCCTGCTGACAGCAGCGGCGATCGGTGGGCTCATCAAGATGAATTCCTCCATCTCCGGTGCCGAAGTTGGTTGCCAAGGCGAGGTTGGCTCGGCCTCCTCCATGGCTGCTGCGGGGCTATGCGCTGCGCTGGGCGGCAATAGCGCCCAAATTGAGAACGCGGCTGAGATTGCTCTGGAGCATCATCTTGGCCTGACATGCGACCCGGCAGGTGGGCTTGTGCAGGTGCCGTGCATCGAGCGCAACGCCCTCGGTGCAATCAAGGCCGTCGCCGCCGCATCGCTCGCCCTGCATGCGGATGGCAGTCATTTTATGCCGCTCGACAATTGTATACGCGTCATGCTCGAGACCGGGAGGGACATGAACTCGAAGTACAAGGAAACCTCGACAGGTGGTATCGCCGTGAACCTGCCAAATTGCTGATTGGATTTGCCGCCGGTTAGCGCCCCGGAGACAAATCTGGCGGCGTGAATCAGAAATTCTGACAGGGGCAACCTAGGACGAAGGTGACGTACAGATGCTTCTCTCGAGCGGTGCGGATTTTGTCTCGCGTCCGTCTCTTGGTGATTTGCATGTCGATCGCGAGGCTGTAGCTCGCGGAAGAGGAGCAGCAGTTGACGATCCCGCGCAGACCCCGATGCAACTCTCGCCGGGCGATGTAACCCTGACGCGGGGCGGGCCTGACCACTATATCGGGTACAAACCCGGCGCCGTATGCCTCGAACCCACGGAGTTTTGGGCGCGTCACGGGGCTGATCGTCGCTCGCAAGACACGCAGGCGACAGTGTTCCTGCCGGGAGGCATCGGCAGCGCCGCGCCAATGCGCAGCCCCTGGTCTTGCCGCTCTCGCGACCGATCTTTGCGATCTAATACCGGGCGACTGCAAGCCGGCTGACGTGCCTGTTGATTCAATGGAAATCGGCATTCGATCCTAGGTGTTTGATCCCGGACTTTAATGGTGCATTATTTTCTTCTGAATGGAAGGATGCGCTATGGTCCAGGTTTTACACGGCCGCGCCACAACGACAGCGGCGGTCCGCTACGGGATCAATCAGAAGATGGTCGCCAAGTGGAAGAAGCGCAGTTCGGTCGAAGACCTGCCTACCGGTCCAACAGACCCAAAATCCACGTCTCTTACGGGGGAAGGAGAAGCTATCGTCATCGCCTTTCGTCAGTATACACTGCTGCCTCGGGACGATTGCCTCTATGCGCTGCAGGCAACCATCCCGAACCTTACGCGTTCGTCATTGCATCGTTGCCTGCAGCGCCAAGGCATCTCCCGATTGCCCGACGTCGACGGAGACAAGCCCGCAAAGAAGACGTTCAAATCCTACACCATCGGCTATTTCCATATCGACATCGCCGAAGTGCAAACGGCCGAGGGAAAACTCCACCTCTTCGTTGCCATCGATAGAACTTCCAAGTTCGTCTACACGGAGCTCCATCCCAAAGCCGGGAAAATGGCAGCAGCCCAGTTCTTGAGACACCTTATCGCCGCAGCGCCCTACACGATCCACACGGTGCTCACCGATAACGGCATCGAGCACCGTCAGACCAAGGTGAAGCATCCTTGGACCAACGGCCAGGTCGAGCACATGAACCGAACCATCAAAGAGGCAACCGTCAAACGCTTCCATTACGAAAGCCACAATGAGCTAAGTAACCATCTCACCAGCTTCGTGGCCGCTTATAACTTCGCCAAGCGGCTCAAAACCCTCAAGGGACTCACACCCTACGAATTCATCTGCAAAGCCTGGACAATCGAGCCAAAAAGATTCAGGCTAAACCCGATCCATGAAATGCCGGGAATAAACAACTAGAGCCTAAGTTATAATAAGCAAGAGAGGAACGCATTTGCCCGTAAGAAGCGCACATTCGACAAGCCATGATATCGAAATCACGTTAGATTACGAAAAAACTGCGAGTTTGGATCATTGCATATGAACATTAGAGCTTGACAAAAGCGAAGCAAGAAATCGGGAAATCGGCCTTCCCCGATATCGTTCAAGCGCCTGGCATGTTTTCGGCGCCGTATAGACGAAGCAGGCGATTTTGACCGCAACGCAAGAAGGCCGAGCTGAGGGAAATGGCTGATAACGGAAGACGGCAGCGAATACTTCAACACTTCATCGATTATGACGTGCGTCCATGGCAATCGGTGGTGTGGTCAATAACTTTCAAGGGTGTGGCTGTGCAGCTGCTAAAGCGCGGCAGCAGTCGCCGGACCGATACACGTTCTTCTAGATCGTACTACAAGGAAAGTGGGCATGAAAACACAACAGGGGGCTGATTATGATCAATCATGACGACGCAGCCATTCGAAATCTCACATTCCAATTTGCCGACGCAATCAATCGGCGCGACCGCGATATGTTTTCCCGACTGTGGTGGGAGGATGCCGTTTGGGAGTTGACCGACCCTTACGCGATGGTCGCGGTGGGACTGCCTGAAGTGCTCTCGATGTATGACCGGCTTATGGATGGTTGGGCTTTCTTTGCCCAACTAGTTCATAGCGGGGTGATCGAGGTCGACGCAAACGGCGCACGAGCCCGTTGGACGATGCGCGAGGTCGCGAGAAACGATGCTGAAACCAGATCCTATGACAACCTGGCGATCTATGACGACACACTCGAACAGCGCGGCGGCTCCTGGCGGTTTGCCAAACGGCGCTATTGTTACATGTGGGTCAATGACACGCCGATCCCTGGCAAGGCATTTCCGTTGCCCAAGGATCTATAGGTATCAATTATCTTGCGTCGCCGGGATTTATTGCGTACATCATCAGCAGACTGCCGGCGTTCAAAACGAGGCGATCATCCGATTGGTAACTGCCACCATCCATACGAGATTTGGACGCCAACGTAGTTACGGTTATGCTCCTCGGCTCTATGGATGGCATCGCCAAACACGAAATAATCATCTTTCACTGCAGAGGACTATCGAGTGGCTTATGGCCCAGTCTAGACGGAACTCATCATGTGCACCGGTGTAGCGCTCTGGTTGGCCTGCCGTTCCCGCAATAGGGATGTTCGGCTGGGTGTAGACTGCATCGGATGTTGTCTGATGCCAGATCACGGCCCCAGCCACCATAAGTCGGAGCGATTGGGAAAAAGTAGATTGGTAATTCCCCGGTTTTTAGAGGGGCTTTTTGGTAGAATTCACAATGCCTAAGCCTTCCCGGTTAAAATCATCCAACACGTTTAAGAGCCGGAAGGCCCGTCCACCTCCCAACCTGTCAGCCATAAAATCCATCGACCAAACAAGGTTGGGCGCCTCAGGCACCGCCAGAATATCAGGCTTATCGCGTTGCAGGCGCCGGTGGGGTTTTATTCGCAAGTTAAGCTCCAGCGCCCGGTAGATGCGGTATACCCGCTTGTGGTTCCACGGATGCCCCTTAACATTGCGAAGATACAAAAAGCATAGGCCAGAACCCCAGTTCCGCTCGGTCTGCGTCAGCTCCACGAGCAGATCGCCGATCTCCTCGTTCTCTCCACACAGCTTGGGCGCATAGCGATAACAGGTCTCGCTCACCCCAAACGTCCGGCAGGCCAGCGCAATGCTCACCCCCCGCCTTGCCACCGCAGCCTCGGCCATCTCGCGGCGTTGAGATGGCCGGGTTATTTGTTTCCTAAAACCTCCTTGACCAACTTATTCTGCATGCTTAGCTCGGCAAACATCTTCTTTAGCCGACGGCTCTCGTCCTCCATCGCCTTCATCGAGGAGACCGTGGAGGCCTCCATGCCACCATATCTGGCCCGCCACTTATAAAAGCAGGCGTCGCTCATGCCATGCTCACGGCATAAATCAGCAACCGGAACCCCGCCCTCAGCCTGACGCAGCATCGCTAAAATCTGGGCTTCACCATAGCGCGATAGTTTCATCAAAATCTCCTCAAGCAAATTGCTGAGAAAATTCTACTTATCAATCCCCTTAATCGCAGGGGGATTACCCTACCAACTTTCCATAAATTTCGACCGGAACGTTGCTACGCTACCCATGCTCTCCAGGCATCAAAACGATGCCTGGACTTATGTTCACGCCTCCTCGTATTGCCGAGCCAGAGCATTCGAAGGTTTCAACCGCCCGGCTGCCACAAAAGCGTATAGATTTGTGTCTGGTTCTTCGGATACCTATAACAGAGCAGTGCATCCCTGTGCCCTGCTTAGACAGAGACAGGAAGATTACCCGCATGCGCGACAATTCAATCCACTCCTTTTACCAGGTCATGACCGGCCAGATTCATGACCAGCTGGCACTTGGGTCGTTCCGCTGGTTCACGGTTGCGATGGCATGGGTCCTGTTTTTCGGCGGGCTGGCGATTGCTTGGTACAACTGGTCGAAAGATCCGGAGCAGCGCACCGCGCATCATTTTTTTGTTTTCCTGATGCGCTTTCTGTCGGCGGGCATGTGGTATCTTGGCACATTGTGGAAGCTGCCCTGGCCGGTTGCGCATGGATTTAAGGACTGGCTGACCAATACCGTCACCTATAGTTCATTCCAATGGCATGCGGACATCATGCAGGTGTTTCTGAATAATATTGCACTCGTCCAGCCATTGGTTTACCTTTTGGAGGTCTTTTTCGCCACCTCTCTGGCTTTCGGGTTCGCGGTCCGGTTTACCGGCGTGGTTGCTGCCTTGTTCATTCTCAACCTGCTGGTCGGGCTCTATAACGACCCGACCGAATGGGTCTGGACCTATGTCGGAATCATGTGTGCGCACGGCATGTTCGCGGCCGACGGCGCCGGGCGCAGCCTTGGGTTGGATCATCTCCTGCGGCGTAGGCCCATTTTCGCGCCGGGCTCGAAGGCTAGGCCAGCTTTACACCGCGCTATCGTGAGGCTTTGCACCATGAGCACCGCAGCCAGCCAACATCATACCACCCGGCGTCACGGTTTTCTGTGACCCGACACTGGGACCGGCGATGCGGTCTCTCGACAGGATTTCGCGTGCCCAGGCCGGCGCGCCGGTGAGCGTGTTATCCGCGCCGGCGATGTCGATGCTGGCGCAGCTGCAGCGGCACACGCGCAATGATGTCCTGTTCACATTAAGCGCGGCTATGGATCTGGCCGTTCAATTCAGGCTGGTCCGGCCGGAGACGCGGGTTGACGGGTTTTCGAACCAGCTTGTTCTGGCGGGTCTGGCGGGCAACGGCACGGCCGTCAAGGACAAGGCCGGTTTGCTGAGCAGGCTCGCCGGACCGCGCGTGTCGCGGTCACCGATAACACCGTTGCCTCCGGTCTCGACGGCCGCGCCGTACTTGACGCCAACGGCCTCACCCAGGCCGCCGGCAACCGTGTGACCGGCGCCGCCAATACAGCCGATGTCGCCTTCCTGATCACGACCGGGGCGGTCGATATCGGACTGCGTTTATCTGACAGACGTCAAGGCCGATGCGCGCCTAAGCGTTCTTGCGCCCCTGGCGGCCGACCCGGCATCCTGACAAATTACGCTGTGGCAGTTAACGCCAAAGCGGTCAGCCCGAACGCGCAGGCGCTCGTCAATGTCATGCGGAGCAGTGCCGGCCGCGACATGCTGCGTACCGCCGGGCTGGAGGCCTCATGATGTTCTGGAAACGCAACAAAACCGCATCCCTCGACGCACGAAATTCAGGAGCATCCGGCGCTCGTGCGCATTGCACATTGGCTGCAGGCGCTGGCGATCGTCATCATGATCGGCAGCGGGTGGCGGATCTATAATTCGGTGCCGATTTTCGGGAATTACCGCTTTCCACTCTGGGCCACGCTCGGCGGCGAGCCGCTGCGATCCAAAATCGCCCATATGGATCCGGGGGTGGCCAACGCGCTCAACTGGCATTTCACGGGCATGTGGCTGCTGCTGGCCGCGCTATCTGCTCTTCATGGCGCACGGCCTCATTTCCGGACATTTCCGGCGGCATTTGCTGCCGTTGCGCCCGGCTGATATCTGGCGCGATTTCATCGCTGCCGCCACTTTCCGGCTGCCGCACCGTCTCGGCGAATACAACGCCGTGCAGCGCGCCGCCTATTGGGGCGTCCTCTTCGCGATTTTGATGATGTTCGCTAACCGGCCTTGCCATCTGGAAGCCGGTGCAGCTGAGCTGGCTCACCGCCCTGTTCGGCGGTTATCCAACCGCGCGCGTGCTGCATTTTATATTCATGGCCGCGATCTGCCTGTTCATCGTTGTTCATGTCATGCTGGTTATCATCGTTCCCAAAACCATGGTCGCCATGGTGTTCGGCCGCGCGTCCCAACCCATCCATTCCGAGGAGCCGAACATCCATGCCGGAGAATGACAAAATTGGCAACGCTGCCTTTCCATCTGCCGGATCAACCGATCCAGCGTCGAAAACTCTCCGTCGATGTTGATCGCCGAAAATTCCTTCGCAACGGCATGAGCCTCGGCGCACTGACGCTGCTGACCGGCTGCGATATCAGCGATAACGATGTGGTGCAGCAGATGTTCGCCCGTGTCATCGCGCTGGAACAATTTCGTGCAGGAGGAACTGTTCAGCAGCACCAAGCTGGCGCCGGAATATCCCGAAAGCATGGCGGTGAAGGATTTCCGCTATAATGCCTGGTATGAGGCGCCGCTGGCACCGGTTATCCAGGCCTCCGATTATAGGCTGGAGCTGGCAGGACTGATTGCCGATAAACGGCCCTGGACTATTCAACAGCTCTACGCATTGCCCCAGAAGAGCCAGGTGACACGGCATGTCTGTGTCGAAGGCTGGAGCATGATCGGCAAATGGACCGGAACGCCGCTGAGAAATCTTTCTCGAATCGTGTCGGGGCGGATACGACCGCCAAATATGTCGGCTTTGTCTGCGCCGATGGCTATTACGAAAGCATCGACATGCCGACGGCACTGCATCCGCAGACGATCATGGCATTTCAGCTTTCCGATAATCTGTTGCCGACGAAATACGGATTTCCGTTCAAGATTAGAATCCCGACCAAAGCTCGGGTTCAAGCAACCCGAAATTCGTAACGGCGATCTATGTGACCAACCGCAATCCCGGCGGGTTCTGGGTGGATCGTGGCTATAACTGGTTCAGTGGGATTTAAGATGGATCAATCTGCAACGTTCGACGAAGTATCTGGTCTGTGATCGAGCAGATGCAAAGCGCAACGCCGATATTGGAGACAAAAGACCACGCGGCACCTTCGATGTTTCTGGCGGAGAACATGCTTCGCGAGGCGCGGCGCCAGAAGAATCTGACAGACAACTGTCAATACCTGAGATTTGCATTCTGGACCCGGACGGCGATCTGCTTGGACGGCTGCAGGAGGCAGGCCGGACCAGCATTATGCGAGGCCTGGGCTTGTTATCATACAAAGATGTATGAGTTCGAGGAAGACGGCACGCGCGTTTCGGCATTATCGGCGCGCGGTCGGCGCGGCATTCTCCGTTCTGCTCGCCGAGCAGGCTTTCGCGTCGGGATGCGAATTGCTGATCAGCCTTTCGTCCGCGGGACAGATTATCGCATCCGAGCATGCGCCTTATTTTATTCTGATCGAACGCGCGCTCCGTGATGAAGGCACAAGCTATCATTATCTTGCGCCGTCGCGCTATGCGGACGCCAATCCGGCATTGATCCAACCTGTGATGCAGGCTCTGCTGGCGGCGGGCCAGCACGTTCATCTTGGTGCGACCTGGACGACGGACGCGCCATTCCGGGAGACGGAGGCGGCCATTGCGGCGGCCCGCGCCGAAGGGATTCTGGCCGTAGAAATGGAGGCCGCGGCTCTCTACGCCTTCGCGAAGGCACGCGGCAAGAAGGTGATGTGTTTTGCGCAGGTGACAAACCAGATGGGACAGATCGACGGCGACTTCGAAAAGGGCGAAGCCAATGGCGCGCATGATGCCTTGCTCTGGTGACGAGCGCAGCGCGGACCGCGATGGGGATCGACATCATGACGCGATCTTGAGAACAGCGCGACATGCGCGATTGCGGTGATGGCGAAAGCGCCGCAGCCAGGACGTTCAAAAACCAGGCTGGTGCCGCCGCTGACACCCGAACAAGCCGCGGGCCTGAGTGCGGCCTTTCTGCGCGACATCACGGAGAATATTGTCGCTGGCCGGCCAGATGGCGCCGATTCACGGCTACATCGCCTACGCGCCTTTGGGCCTGGAAGCGCTGTTCGACGGCCATATTGCGGACGGCACGCGGCTGGTGCTTGCGGATGGCAGCCCAAGAATGCCGCGATAAGGTGCAAGGCTTTGGGCGATGCCTTTTGCATGCCATACAGTCGCTGCTGGCAGAGCGGATATGGCTCGGCCTGTGTGTTGAATTCCGACAGCCCGACTTTGCCGACAAGTATTCTCGCACGGGCGGCCAATCTCCTCGCCGCAACCGGGGGACCGCGCGGTGCTCGGCCCCGCCGATGATGGCGGCTATTATCTGCTCGGCCTTAAAGCCGCGCATGCGCATCTGTTCGAGGACATCACATGGAGCACGGACAGCGTCGCCGAGCGGACAGTGCTAGCGTGCGCGGGAGATTGGCTTGGAGCTCATCACCCTGCCAACCTGGTATGACGTGGACGACGCCGCGTCATTATATCGCTTGATCGACAGCTTTGACGATGCCGACACCGCCGGACGACCCGTCTCTCAGGCCGTTTGCACGCCCCCGCGACGGCACATATCTTGGAACCGCTGGGTCTGAGCCTCGACGCGCTGATAAAGAAAATGGCTTAGATGCGCGTGTCTCAAGCCCGAATTTTTACTTGGCGTCTGCGGCGTCCTTCTGCTTGCGCTGACGGCGCTTGGGCTTGACATTGCCGCAGCCGGTCATCGGGCAGTTTGGCATCGGCTATGGCACGGCCGCTGGATCATTTTGTCATCCTCGGATGTGTGCAGGGTCTGATCTATTTCGCGGCGGTGGCGCTCATCCTTCAGATATGCAGACCATCGCATCGGGTGATCTGGCTGATCCTCGGCTGCGCCGCCCTGCTCCGCCTGATGGTGGTCGTCTTTCCACCCTTCCTTTCCAACGACATGTACCGCTATATCTGGGATGGCTGGGTGCAGGCCGCCGGGATCAACCCTTATCGCTATATACCCGACGATCCCCACCTGGCTTTTCTGCGCGATGCGACCGTGTTTCCCAATATCAACCGCGCCGATTATGCCCATACGATCTATCCGCCCGCCGCGGAGATGATCTTTTTCATCGCCTCTCGCATCGGCGCAGTGCTGGCGGTTCCACCCGTTCTGGCGATGAAGCTTGCGATGCTGGTCATTGGAAGGGATCGGCATCTGGGCGATGATGCGGCTTGCTGGATCCATGCCGGGCTGCCGCGCGCGCGCATCCTCATCTATGCCTGGAATCCGGTGCCGGTCTGGGAGTTCGCCGGCAGCGGCCATGTCGATGCGATTGCTATTTGCTTCATTGCATTGGCGCTGCTGGCGGTGTGCAAGGGCAGAAATGGCTGGGGCGCAGCGGCGCTCGCCGGTGCCGTTCTCACGAAATTTTTACCGGTGGTTTTGCTTCCCGCTCTATGGCGGCGCTGGGATTGGAAATTCCTGGCCATCTTTCATTGCGGTCATTCGCGATGCTGTACGTCGCCATATCTCAGCGTCGGCAAAGGCTGTGTTCGGTTTCCTCGGCGGCTATAGCGCGCAGGAAGGCATCGATAGCGGTCACGGCATATTTCTGCTTTCCGTTCTCGGCCAGGTTGTCACTCTGCCCGCCTATGCGCCAAAATTATATCTGGCCGCTTTGGCCCTGGCATTGGCTGGCGCTTAGCGCCGTCATGGTGTTCGGCACAAGGCTCCCCCTCTCTCCTCGAGGCCGCAACCAAAATCATCGCCCAGCGCGCCCTGCTGCTCGGCTGCATGTTGATGGCCGGACTCTCGCCGCATTATCCGTGGTATTATTGCTGGCTGCTGATTCCGGCCTGCATCGTGCCCTGGTCGAGCGCGCTTTATCTCGTGACTGCGGCCTTCCTTCTCTACCTCAACCCGACCCACATGAAGCTGTTCTGGCCGGCTTTTTTATACGGGCCGTTCTTCAGTTCTGGCGCTGCGGGATGCCTGGGCCGGAAAGACCACTGTATCGACACACGAACATGCAATTGGCTGAAGGAGACAGGACATGAGCAGTGACGAGCCTTGAAGGATCCCCGCCGTTATTTCGAGGCCGTGGGGGAGTCGCGCACTGCCGAGGCGGCCGCGCCGCCGGTCTGCCTCTATCTCGAAGTGACCAACCGCTGCAACCTGCTTTGCGAAACCTGCCCGCGCACGTTCGAGGATCTCGAAGCGCCGGCGGATATGAGCTGGGATTTGTTCACCTCCATTATCGATCAGGTCCCGAACATCGCGCGCGTGGTGATGCATGGCGTCGGCGAGCCGATGCTGGTGAAAAACCTGCCGCAGATGATCCGGTATCTGAAGGAGCGTGGGATCTATGCGCTTTTCAACACCAACGGCACGCTACTGACGCCGCGCAAGCAGCGCGAATTGATCGAGACCGGCCTTGATGAATTGCGCGTCTCCCTGGATGCGGCCGATGCCAAAGACATTTCTGGCAGTGCGCGGCAAGGACATGTTCAACCGCATCGTTCGTAACATCAGCAGTTTTACGGCGCTGCAAAAAGAAATGGGCGCGACAAGCCCGCTGGTTTCAATGTGGCTGACGGGCTTGAAAGAGACGATCGGACAATTGCCGGATTTTGTTCGTCTTGCCGCGGAGATCGGCGTCAAGGAGGTGCATCTGCAGAGGCTGGTGTTCGATGAAGCAGGTTTTGGCTTGGCCCGCGCCGAGTCTGCGTTGTTTGAACACACCAAGTCGGAGGAAGATGAAGCCGTTGAAGCCGCGCAGACTATCGCGGCGTCGCTGGGCGTACGGCTCAACGCATCCGGCGCCACGGAGCCGGGCCTCAGCCTGAAGGCATCTGAGAAGGAGCGGCCCTGGTCGACCTGCAGACGGCCATGGTCGCTGATGTATTTCACGGCGCATGGCCGGGCGCTGCCTTGCTGCATCGCACCGTTTTCGGCGCGCGGTTATGAGAATTATACCTTGGGCGATGCCACCCAGCAGAGCCTTCGCGACATTTGGAACAGTCCCGCCTATCGTGACTTCCGAACCACGCTTCTGACGGACACGCCGCCAAAACCTTGCCAAAGCTGTGGCATGCGTTGGAGTCTGTAAGTCCGTGCCCGGTGTTGCCGTTGTCATTCCGACACTGAACGAGGCGGACGCCATCGGCCGCGTCATCGCCGAGCTGCCAAGATCAATCGTGCATGAGATCATTATTGCCGATAGCGGCAGCACGGATGGAACGCAGGCCGCGGCTCGTTGCGGCAGGCGCGCGTGTTCTGGAAATGAATGAGCGCGGCTATGGCCGCGCTTGCGCCGCCGCCGCCGCCGCCGCCGATGAGAGCTGTGACATTATTGTCTTCATGGATGGCGACGGTGCGGATCGCGGCGATCTTATCGAGCGGCTTGTTGCCCCCATCCGCAACGGGGAGCAGGATTTTGTAATCGCCGCGCGCGCAAAACATCTACGCGCGCCGGGCTCGATGAGCATCCATCAGGTCGTCGCCGGGCATGTTCTTGGCCTGGCCATCGGCGGCCTGACAGGCGTGCGCTATACAGACATGTGCGCCTTTCGAGCGATCCGGCGTGAGGCGCTAAAAAATCTGGCGTTGAAAGAAATGACCTATGGCTGGAATATTGAAATGCAAATCGAAGCCGCGCGGCAGGGTTTGCGTGTTCTGGAAATGCCTCTACCCTATCGCTGCCGGATCGGTGGCAAGTCAAAAGTGGCGGGCTCGCTGCGCGGAACAATCCGCGCGTCCTGGCGGATCATCATGACCTTCATCCGCGTGGCATTATCCGGACGCGGAATTCATTCCGACCGGAGCATTTAACCATTGGCCGGCAGTTGATGCAGGACAACACCTTCCAACGGATTGGACGGTGCCTCCCAAGGCGCCAGGGAGAGGGCTGTTCGTGTCTGTTCATAGCCAGCTTCCCAGCGTTGGTGGATGCTGGCTCCGCTGAAATCGATGTCCTTCAAATGATCCTCGCGGTCGAGCATCGGTGCCTGTAAGCTGACAATATGCATCTTCGTTACGCAACCATATCCAGCCAGTTCACGAACAATAGCAGACGCCTTCTCGGGTTCCGGAACATGCTCCATGAGCTCGTTTATGACATGGCGTAGCTTGTGAATTTGGGCTTGCCGCGTGACCTGATTTTGTGAACGGCTGGCAAACTGGATATCCTTCTGGCGCGTGAGAACATCTCTGATGGTTGCCGGTGCGGGGCCCGCCGGATTCCACATATTTACCGAAAAAATCAGCGCGTCATGGCGCGGATGATCGTCGAAGATTGCTTCCAGCGGCGTGTTTGAAAGGATGCCACCGTCCCAATACAGATCCCCATCGATTTGAACTGCGGGAAAGGCGGGGGGAAGGGCGCCTGAGGCCATGACATGATCAATCGTAAATTCGCGGTCCCGGCTATCAAAATAATGCATCTCGCCCGTGCAGACATTCGCGGCACCTACAGATATTCTGGTCGCGCGCCGATTGATCTCATCAAAATCGACGAGTTGCGAGATTACCTTTCGGAGCGGATCGGTTTTGTAGTGACTTGCATTCTCCGCACCCAACGGCCAGACAGTCCCGAATAAAGCTCCGAGATTTGGGCAAAAGAACCCTCCGAGCCCGGTCGTCATCGTCGTCCAATGCGCCAATTGTTCGCCGCCGGGAAGTGCCGCCATCCAGTTAAGATACGGTGCGTACTCGACCCGCTGCCAGAACTCTCGAAGCCGGGTGAGGCGGCTCTCGACCTTGTTGCCGGCGATCAAGCCCGCATTAATTGCACCGATCGAGGTGCCTATTACCCAATCTGGTTCCAGCCCCGCTTCGTGCAAAGCCTGGTAGACGCCTGCCTGATAAGCTCCGAGCGCCCCGCCGCCCTGCAAGACGAGGATGATCTGTTTGCGCGGTCCTGTCTCTGAGTTGCTCATGGTCTCTCCTGCTTTTAAAACAGAATAACGCCATCCTCGGCCAGTTTCCTGTTGCGAAGGATGTGGGCCGCGATT
The DNA here is from genome assembly GCA_963794625.1 of uncultured Pseudomonadota bacterium. Taxonomy (GTDB): domain Bacteria; phylum Pseudomonadota; class Alphaproteobacteria; order Acetobacterales; family Acetobacteraceae; genus Acidocella. Next base: position 254,008 of record CAWCEU010000006.1, on the reverse strand, counting down.
TTATTGCACAGCGGAGCCGCCGGGACCGCAAACGAGAACCATGCTATTGGTTGCAACAGTGTCAGTGGTCTTGATGACGCAGATATTATGGGACCGCCTCATGTCACGGCCAATAGCCTGAGATGCTGCTGGCGGAAACTTGATCTCCATCATCACTTCGCCATTTGGCATCATCACGGCACTGACGGTGCCATTGACAGGTACAGTCTGGTCGGTCCGCGCAAAAACGGGGCCTGTGGAGGTCAAGCCAAGACAGAGAGCGGTTGAAAAATAAACAAATTTCATGCCAGGATTTCCTTGAAGGTGGCTCTGCGCAATACGGAAACACAGGCAATCATCGCCATCTTGCCGTGTAATTCCAATGCCGTTTGAGCATCGTTTCTATACGGTCTTGAACGATACGAATCAGGAAAACCCGAACGCCGGGGATGCGTTACCCAGACGCGGTCAGCAGGATTTGACTGCTGACCTGAGTCTCGAACAAGCCGTGTGCGGCAATGGCCTGGTGTGGTGTCTTTACTTGCGCGGCTGAACCGTAATTCGATCGCATTATTGCGGCCGCACGTCCTTCTCCAGCCATTTGACAGCCGCTTCTCCTGCCAAACGCCGTAGCGCGATGAGCTGGGCTTCTGCCTCTGTTCGCGCGGAGCGGGACATATGCCCTTCCAGGCTGGCGCGCTGGAGGGCTTCTTCAGCGCTGCCACTGGCAAGCCCGGCCTGCCGCCTCGCGGCCTCCACGTCCTGGATGCTGGCGGCTTTGCTGACGATCTCATAATAGGCGGTATTCGCGGCCACGGCGTCGGCCAGAAGGGCGGCAAAGGGCCGCGCCTGGCTCTCGCGCCATAGATAAAATGCCCCGAAAGCGCCGAGCAGACTGCCCAGCACGTTGCAGCCCGCACGGTCCAGGGCCAAGCCCCAGCCATGGCCAGGATTGATCAACGCGGCAACCAGCACGAAAAGCGGCGTCAGGAATAAGGTAAACAGGGTGTAGTTGACGGTGCGCAGGGCGATGGTGAGTGCGGCCATGGGGACGGCGATCAGTACCAGCTCCCATGGCGCAGCGAGGATCTGTGTGAGCACCGCCGCAATGACCCCTCCCACGAGGCTGCCGATGCAGCGCTCCAGCATGCGCGGCCAGGTGGTTTCGGCGAGCGGCTGCATGACCACGATGACGGCCATGGTCGCCCAATAGGCGTAGGGCAAACCCAGGCTCAGTGTGACAACATAGGCCGCAAGCACCATGAAGGCCACGCGCAGCCCATGGCGCAGCGCTGCCCTCGCGGCGGTCCGGCCGGGCGCGGGCTGGGCGGCGCCGCCCGCATCTGAGCCCAGCGCCAGGGCGCGGGCCACGCTGATACGGCCCAGTGCGCGTGCCCATAATGTGGCGATGCGCACAACCAGCCCCTCGCTGGCCGCGGCCAATTCCGCCAGCGCCTCGGCGTCAGTGGTGATGCAGCCCCAGCCGGGGGCTATGCGCAGGGCTTGGGTCTCCGCCCGCGCCAAAGCATCATGCAGGGGTGTCAGCAGGGCCGTGACGTTCGGTGCCCCCACCTTGCCGCAGGCATGTTCCAGGGCGATTAGCCCGCCGAAAATCTCATCTGCGGCGTCCAGTACCGTGAGCATTTCGAGGGCGATGGATTCCTTGCGCCGGCAGGCAGCGGTCTTTTCGATCAGGGCGCGGGCACGTTCGATGGACGTGCGCACTGCCCAGCGATTGCCGGTCCGCTCGTGTGGCCCCGCCTGCAGCGCCCCGGCCATGTGTTTCAGGTCTCGGAACACCGCCTTCAGCGCCCGGCGGGCGGGCTGGAAAGGATGGATGGGCCAGATCACGGCGCAGATGAACACGGCCAGCGCCCCGCCCGCCAGGAACATGCAAGCCAGGTATGGAGCCTCGGCCAGCGGTGCGGGCTGATCCACGGCCACGACCGCCACCACGCCGACGAGCAGCCCTGCCTGTCCCGCCGCTTGCCCCCAGAACCGGACCGCGTTGGCCAGGCAAACCACTACAAACAGCAACGGAAGCACGGCCCAAGGGTCAAGCTGGGCGGCGGAGCAAGACATGACCGGGCCCACGATTGTGCCAGCCAGGGTGAAGCCGCCCATGGTGAGCAGACGGCGGCGCACCGGACCGGCAGGATCCGCGAGGCAGTTCCAGAATGCCGCGAAAGCACCCCAGCCGAATAGCGTATTGCCGGTAATATAGACCAGTGAGACCATGATCCCCACGGCGGCGGCGGCGCGCAGCCCCTCGCTCACCCCGATCTGCTCGGGCGTGAAGCCAAAAGAGCGGGTTTGCAACCAGCGGCCCAGTCTCAGCAAGGCTGATAGATGCGCAGGCACGGGCGCTGGAAGGGATCGCGTGGTGGTGGACATGTGAGAGCCGTCTGCCGAAATAATCCCACTTCATTATGCCGGGACGCTTAATTCTCAAAATGACTTGTTTGACTGGACATAATTCATTTATAGAATGTGCATGGAATTCCGCACCCTTAATGCCTTTGCCGAGGTTGTACGCCAGGGGGGATTTTCCCAGGCGGCCAAGACCGTCTTTGCCACCCAGTCCACCGTCAGCAAGGCGGTGAAGCAGCTGGAGGACGAGATCGGGCTGCAATTGCTCGACCGCAGCCTCCACCCGCCGCGGCTCACACCGCCGGGCGAGATTGTCTATGCGCGCGCCTTGCGGCTGCTGGCCGAACGTGCCGATCTGGCTGCCGAGCTGGCCGAGCTGCGCGGGCTTGCCCGTGGCGTATTGCGGCTCGGTTTGCCGCCCGTGGGCAGCGCGATGCTGTTCGCCCCGCTCTTCGCCCTCTACCGCAAGCGCTATCCGGGGATCGATATCCATCTCGTCGAGTACGGCGCCACCCGCCTGGAAGAGATGCTGTTCTCGGGCGAAATTGAACTCGCCGCCACGCTGCTGCCCGTGTCCGAGGCCCTGGAGTGGCAGAGCATCCGGCACGAGCCGCTGGTTGTGCTGCTGCCCACCGGGCATGCGCTGAGCGGCCGCGCCATCGTCGATCTGGCGGCGCTGCGCGACATGCCCTTCATTCTTTTTGAGGAGGGGTTTGCCATCACCCGGGTTATCCGGGAGGGGTGCCATCGCCATGGCTTCGATCCCCATGTCGTGGCGCAAAGCAGCCAGATCGACTTCGTCATTGAGCTGGTCGCGGCTGACCTTGGTATTGCCTTTTTGCCCAGGCTTATCGCCGAGCAGCGGCCGCATCCGCAGGTCACGACCGTTTTGCTGGCCGAGGCCCGTGTCGATTGGCATCTCGCGATGGTCTGGCGGCGCGGCGGCTATCTCTCACATGCCAGCCGCGCGTGGCTGGATCTGGTCCGTGAAGACGGCGCGGAACAAAAGCCATAGCTCCTAAACCACGCAGCGGCGGCACCACACGCACCGAAATGCCATAGCTATGATCAGCATCAAGCGGAACCCCACAACCTTCATCGATCTGCGCCACGGCGAACAAATCTTCTATGTCATCCGCTGCGTTATCGCGGCGAGCCTCGCCTACGAGGCCGCCCGCCGCGCCGGGCTTGTTGGGCCCGTCTGGGCGCCTGTTTCCGCCCTCGTTGTCTCACAGGAAACCGCAATTGCTACTCTGGGCGCGGTGGCGGGCCGCTGCCTGGGTACGCTGGTTGGCGCCTTGGTCGCGCTGCTGGCGAGCTGGGGCGGCACAGCCATCGGTTTGCCGCTGCTTCTGCAGCTCGCTTTGGCCGTGGCGTTATCCGCAGGGCTCTCCATTGGCCGGCCGCATATCCGCGTGGCAACCTGGACGGTGACGATCGTCCTCGTCACCGCAGGGGCCGGGGAAAGCACCTTCATGGTCGGTGGCGCGCGCGCCCTGGAGGTCATTCTAGGCGCCATCATCGGTGGTTTGGTCGCGGCTATCGCCAAGGAGATGCAGTTTTTTATGTTCCGGGCTACCGCGCGTACGCCGACGCGCGAGCAGGCTGCCGATTTGGGCGGAGACTGAGTTGGTTGGACGTATATTCCAAAACCGCCTTATGTTAAGTCTAACAATTCATTTTTAGAATTTCTTTGGTAGGCCTATAGCCGCGCTACGGCGCCGGAGCGGTGACTATGCAGTCAACGCAAGCAAGCGCCTCAACGCTTGAGCCGAAGGAATACAACATGATTATCTCTTCTCCCGCCGATTACCGCGAAGGTGCGCGCCGCACACTGCCGCGCTTTCTGTTCGACTACATCGATGGCGGCGCCTATGCCGAAAACACTCTGCAACGTAATTCCCAGGATCTTCACGACATCGCGCTGCGCCAGCGCGTGCTCAAGAACGTCGCCTCCCTGAGCCTGGAGACCGAGTTGCTAGGCCGGCACTGGACGCTGCCGGTGGCGCTGGGGCCGGTCGGCATGACCGGCATGTATGCCCGCCGCGGCGAGGTGCAGGCCGCGCGCGCTGCCACCAAGACCGGCATCCCATATACGCTCTCCACCATGTCGGTCTGCCCTATCGAGGAGGTACAGGCTGCCGTGGAGAAGCCGATCTGGTTCCAGCTCTATGTGCTCAAGGATCGCGGCTTCATGAAGAATGCGCTGGAACGCGCGATGGCGGCGGGGATCAACACGCTGGTCTTTACCGTGGATATGCCGGTGCCGGGGGCGCGCTACCGTGACGATCATTCCGGCCTCTCTGGCCCCAACGCTGGCATCCGCCGCATCCGCCAGGCCGTGTTCAAGCAGCATTGGGCCTGGGATGTGGGCGTGTTCGGCCGTCCGCACGATCTGGGCAACATCTCCGCCTATCGCGGCAAACCCACCGCCATGGCCGACTACATGGGCTGGATCAGCAGCAATTTCGATCCCTCCATCTCCTGGAAGGATCTGCAATGGATCCGCGATTTCTGGAAAGGCAAGATGGTGCTGAAGGGTATTCTCGACCCCGAGGACGCATGTGAGGCGGTGAAGTTCGGCGCCGACGGCATCATCGTCTCCAACCATGGCGGCCGCCAGCTGGACGGCGTGCTCTCCACCGCCCGCGCCCTGCCGAAGATCGCCGACACCGTGGGCGATGACATCACCGTGCTCGTGGATTCCGGCGTGCGCTCGGGCCTGGACGTGGTGCGCATGCTGGCGCTGGGGGCCAAGGGCGTGTTGCTGGGCCGCGCTTATATCTACGCGCTCGCTACCGCGGGTGAGGCCGGGGTGGAAAATCTGCTCAACCTGTTCGCCAAGGAAATGCGCGTGGCGATGACGCTTACCGGCGCCCGCAATGTCTCCGAAATCACCAGGGACAGCCTGGTGAAGGCCGACCTGCTGTAGCCTGCGGCGAGACAACGCCGACCGGATGGCGCCAAAGTGTGCCCCCTTGCGGGTGCGCAACTTGGCCGCCATTCGGCGGTGTTCACAACGCCATCTAGATGCCGGCGAGATACGTCATCTTGCCAATTTCGACGCCCTGCTGCCGCAACAGGCCATAGGCTATGGTAACATGGAAAAAGAAATTCGGGATGGCAAATTGCGTCAGATAATCCCCGCCGTTCTTGAACACATACGGTTCACCGCGTGTGGGGATGGTGATGCTACGGCCCTCGCCTGCATTTATTTGCTCTTGGGTGAAGCCCTCCACGTAGGCGATCACTTTGGCAATGCGGCCTTTAAGCTCGTCAAACGTGGTCTCGGTGTCGGGGTGGCTGGGGGGCGTTTCGCCGCTGAGGCGGGCAGCGCAAGACTTGGCGGCATCTGCCGCGCTCTGCACCTGGCGCGCGAAGTTGAACATATCGGGCGCCAGCCGCGCTTCGATCATCGTCGCCGGGTCGATGTCTTTTGCCGTTGCGTGAGCTTCTGCCTTGTCCAAGATGCTGGATAAATTTTTTAGCATATGGACCATCATGGGGATGGAGGCGTCGTAGATTGAGAATGCCATAAAGTGCTGCTCCGTTACGAGCCGGTAGTGTAGTCTTAAACGCCGCTCCCGCAAAGCTCAGCTCATGGCAGGTGCAAGGCGCCGTGGCCGGGCTCTCCGCCCCGGGCCCGCTGGTTTTGAAGTGCCCCATATCGGCCGCCCTTGAGCTTCTTTTTTTGCCGGTCATATCATTATGCTGTTGCATCCGCGCGGAAGCAGATCGCGCTTGCATTCCGTCCATCAACCATGTGGTTGTCCTCTCGTATTCTCCGCGGCTTCCGGCCCTGGTTCGTGATGCAAGCCGTGCAGCTTTAGCCGATCTTTCCGGAACAAGCCACGTGGCCCTTGGTCACGCGCTCTGTCTGTGCCGGAAAACGCTCAAGCTTTGCAGCAGGTCGTGTAGGCCGCAGCACGAGGTTGCCACCGCATGTCGGGCAGAAGCCGCCGAGCCTGTTCTCCGCGCAGTCCGCGCAGAACGTACACTCGAAAGTGCAGATGCGTGCATCCGGATGACCGTTGGGAAGATCCCGGTCACAACATTCACAGTTTGGCCGGATGCTCAGGGCCATCGTTTTATGTCTTTCGCAACAGGGAAATTAATAGCGGTTAATCAAACATGCTTTGGTAGGAAGGCAAGGATCAGCATGGCAATTTCGTCGAGTTTTTCATCGAGTGCAAAATGACCGGCGTCGAGAACATGGATCTCTGCTTCAGGCAGATCGCGTTGATAGGCAAGGGCGCCGGCAGCGATGAACGAGCTGTCATACCCACCCCAGGCAATCAACGTCGGTGGCTGATGTTGGCGCAACCAGGCCTGCCAGGATGGGTAGGAGGCAACATTGGTCCGGTAATCATAGAGGAGAGTCTCCTGGATTTCCTGCTGGCCGGGCTTGGAGAGCCAGGTAAATTCATCTTCCCACAATGAAGGACAATAACGTTCTGGATTTGGACTGTCGCCCGCATGCCGTACCCAGGCGGCCTTGAGGGAGGTGAAGGCAACCGCCTGCTCTGGATGCGCCTGCGGGTTTTCCCAATACGCGGCGATGTTCTTCCATTTTGAACCGAGCCCTTCTGTGTAGGCATTGGCGTTCTGAATGATCAACGCCTGTAGCCGTTCGGGCTTGGCCAGCAGCATACGAAAGCCGATCGGCCCGCCGTAATCCGATAAATAGAAACTGCATGTTCCGATGCCAAGCTTGTCAAGAAACTTGTTCATCGTTTCCGCCAAATGATCAAATGTATAGTCATACTGCGCGGGCGGTGGCGCGTCACTGAAGCCAAAACTCGGATAATCTGGCGCGATTACATGGTAGCGTGGAGCGAGCAAGGGGATCAGCGTCTCATACATGCGCGAAGAAGATGGAAAGCCGTGCAGAAGGACCAGGATTGGGGCATCCTTAGGGCCGGCCTCGCGGTAGAAAATGCCAACGCCATCGACCTCTTCCCGGTGGTAAGTGATACTGGTTGAGCTGGATTCGAGTGAGTTTACGGTATTGTTCATAGAGACATTCCCAAAGTTAAAAGAGGCTCGTTTTGACTTGGTGATAGTAGCGATTTGGTTACGGATAAGAGACGTCACCGATAGTGAGCAGCTTGTTTAAGGTAGATGCTACCAGCGAATCTCGGCGGCGATTGTTCGCGTCAACGTGCCTGCCGATAGCTTGCGCGCAAGCGGCGCGCCTTGCCCGGCCCATTGCGCGCCATATCCGAACTCCTTGGCTTTTTTGGCAGCGTTGTGCAGCGCTTTTCCAAGATCATATGCAATGGGGTAGGCCGGAACGGCATCGTCTTCGAGTTCGGCGCCAAAGGCGGAGAAGCGGTTGGCCAGGCAGCGCGCGGGGCGGCCGGAAATGACCCTGGTCATGATTGTGTGGTGAGCGGCTGCGCTGAACAAGGTGGCGCGGTAGCCTTCATCCGCCAGGCTTTCATCCGTGCCAATATAAGCGGTGCCGAGCTGAGCGGCGGCGGCACCGAGTGAAAGGCTGGCTGAAACGCCCGCGCCATCCATAATGCCGCCGGCGGCGATTACCGGCAGAGCGATATTGGTTGCGAGGATGCGCGTGAGCGCCATGGTGCCGAGCCGGTCATCCGGTGCATCGGGGTCGAATACACCACGATGCCCGCCGGCTTCATAGCCCTGCGCGACGATAGCATGAATCCCGGCTTGCTGCGCCGCTTGCGCTTCCGCAAGGCTGGTGGCGGTCGCGAGCAAAATGATGCCGGCCTCGCGCAAGGCCTTCAATTTCTGGGCACCGGGCAAGCCAAAATGCAGGCTGACTACCTCCGGCTTTGTCTCCAGCAGCATGGCCAGCATGGCATCATCCACGGCAAAGCTGGTGTAGATTTCGTGCAGGCGTTCGGGCGGTTCAGCGCCAAAATCCTCGAAGCGCGGGCGCAACCGCTCTATCCATGCCGCTTCTTTTTCAGACTTCATTCGCGCGGGACTATGGACGAAGAGATTGACATTCAGCGGTTTCCGCGAGCGCGCGCGGAATTCGGTGATCATCGCTCTTGCGCCATTCACGCCAGAGGCGCCAACGCCGACCGCGCCAAGACCGCCGGTCTCGCTTACCGCCGCGGCCATAGCGGGGCTGGAGACGCCGGCCATCGGTGCCTGCAAGATCGGCAGATCGATTTGCAAAAGGTCAAGGAGTTCTGGCGCTGGTGCTGCTCATAATGGTGCCTCCTGTGCTGTTCAGCGTCCGGCGATCTGCCCGCCATCCACGTGCAAAATTTCGCCCGTTACGAATTTGGCGTCTTCCAGATAGAGCACCGCCTGTGCGATATCGGTAATTTCGCCCATCCGATTCATCGGGTGGAATGCTGCCATCGCCGCATATTTCTCCGGCGCGTGCAGCGGTGTTTTGATGACCCCAGGTGCCACCGCGTTCACGCGGATATTGCGGGTGGCGTATTCTATCGCAAGGCTGCGCGTCGCCGCCGCCAGCCCGCCTTTGGTAAGAGAGGCGAGGACCGATGGCACTTTGGCGTTCGCATAATCCACCAGGGTCGTGGTGATTTGCACGATATGGCCGCCGCCTTGCTCAAGCATCGCCGCCACGGCGGGCTGGGTGATGTTGAAAAATCCATCAAGATTGGTGGCAAGACTATCCCGGTATTGCTCCACGCTGTAGTCGGTAAAGGGCTTGGCGAGAAAAATTCCGGCATTATTGATCAGCGTATCAAGGCGGCCAAAGCGCGATAGCGCCGTGGCGACCACCTGCCGGCCTGTCGCCGGATCGGCAATGTCACCAGCGATGCTGATATAATCGAGATCCTCCGAGGGTTTGATCGAACGTGACGTGCCGATAACACGCCAGCCCCGCGACCGGTATTGCTGGACAATGCCCTCACCCAGCCCCCGGGACGCCCCTGTTACGATGGCGACTTTTCGATTTTCACTCATGGCGACCTCATTTATGGCCGCCGCGCCTGTCTGCGCGGCATGGGAGTGAGCTAGCCTTTTCCGATTCCCGCGATAATACGGAAGATTTGGTAGGTTCTTCTCGTTATTTGAGTAAATTATCGCTCCCCGCCAAGGGAGGCTAGCACTTGCCGCAGGCGCGGCACGGCAAAATCAAGGAAGCGGCGCATTTTTAATGGCAGCTGCCCGCGCGGCATATGCACAAGATGCACGGGCACTGGGTCTACCTCATAGGTCTCCAGAAGCGGTATCAGCGTTGCTTGCTCAACCGCCTCGCGTAATTGGTAATGGAGCAGGCGTGTGGCGCCGATCCCACGGATCGCGGCAGCGGCGGCGGTTTCCGCTGTTGCCACCAGCCTCGGCGTCATCGCCAGCTCCAGAATGCTGCCGTTGGCAGGGTCACGGAACCGCCAGCCGCCGGCCCGCGTGCTGACTTCGTCCATCACACAGGGCATTTTGCGTAAATCCTCCGGCACGCGCGGTGTTCCGTGCCCGGCGAGGAGCACCGGGCTGGCGCAAACCACCCAGCGCATGGCGCCCACGCGGGTGGCGATCATGTCGCTGTCCGGCAGCCGGCCGAAGCGCACCGCCATGTCGATATGATCGTCGAACAGGCTCAAATTACGATCGCCTAAAGCCAGGCGGATATTAATCTCTGGGAACTGGGCCAGAAACTCCGCCAGCACGGGCAGCAGATATTGCCGCCCGAACAGCAAAGGTGCCGTGATGACCAGCTCGCCGCGCGGCACCACGTATTCGCCCGCCGCTTCTTGTTCGGCTTCTTGCATCTGTTCGAGTATCCGCCGTGAGGCCGCGGCGTAGGCCTGCCCGGCATCGGTCAGGCTGAGCCGGCGTGTGGTGCGGGTGAGAAGCTGAGTGCCGAGCCGTGCCTCCAGCTCAGCCACTTTGCGGCTGAGTGTAGGCACCGGCACGCGCAGCTGCCGCGCGGCCGCGGAGAGGCTGCCGCAATCCACCGCGGCCAAAAACATCGACATGGCTTCAAACCGGTCCATGATTTACTCATTTTTTGAATAGATGCGTCTCTGATTTAGCAGATTATCATCCATAATGGGAAGCAGCATGTTCTGGCGTGGATGATCCGTAAGGAGATGACGTTGTCTCGCCTATCAATTCCCGCCCGTGATGACGCGCCCTCAACCGGCAGGGGCGCGCGCAAGACGGGAAAGCCGACGCGGCGGTGCGTTTTGCCACGCTGCTTGCGCAAAAGCGCGGCCATATTTGCGATGCCGATCTTGAGGCCGTGCGCGCGGCGGGTTTTTCCGATGCCGGTGTCGTCGAGATCATGGGGCAGGTCGCCGAGGGCTTCTTCACCAACCTGCTCAATACAGCTGCCCAGACTGATGTCGATTTTCCCGCCATGCTGCCGGCCTCCTGACCTTCTATCCCTCCCCTTGAAAGTGATTTCGCCATGCCCGCCGCAGATCTCTTCGCGCCCTTGCGCCTAGGCGCCATTCCGGTTGCCAATCGCATCGCCATGGCGCCGCTTACCCGCTCGCGTGCCGGGCTGGATGGCGTGCACACGCCGCTCGCCGCAGAGTATTTCGCGCAGCGGGCCAGTGCCGGGCTGCTGATCACCGAGGCCACGGATATTTCGCCGCAAGGCCACGGATTTGTGCGCACGCCGGGCATTTTTACCGAGGCGCAGGTTGCCGCTTGGCACGCCGTAACCAGCCGCGTGCATGACGCTGGGGGCCATATCGTGGTGCAGCTGATGCATGTGGGCCGCCTCTCCCATTTCAGCCTGCAGGAGAATAGCGCCGCGCCCGTCGCGCCTTCCGCCATTCAGGCCGGTGATTTCGTCATGTCCGAGACCGGCCCCATCGCTCCTTCCATGCCTCGGGCTTTACGGCGCGACGAGTTGCCAGGGGTGGTCGAGCAATATTGCCACGCCGCGCGCATGGCGCAGCTTGCGGGGTTCGATGGTGTCGAGATCCATATGGCCAACGCCTTTCTGCTCGACCAGTTTCTGCGTGACAGCACCAACCGGCGCGACGACGATTATGGCGGCTCCATCGAGAACCGCGCGCGCCTGCCGCTGGAAGTTGCGCGGGCAGTCGCGGATATCTGGGGCGCGGACCGCACCGGTGCGCGTATTTCGCCGGTAAAAGCCGCCATGGGCGCCACCCCCATCGATAGCAACCCGCAGGCGACCTTCGGTTATCTCGCGGAGCAACTCGGGCAGCTTGGGCTTGCCTATCTGCATGTCATCGAAGCTGACATACCCGCAGGACCCGCCAATCTGCCCTTGGATTTCCAAGCCATTCGCCGGGCCTTTCACGGCACTTATATCGCCAATGGCGGCTATGACCGGGCACGGGCGCTGGACGCGATCGCGACGGGCCGGGCCGATATGATCGCTTTTGGCCGCCCTTTCATCGGCAACCCGGACCTCGTGGAGCGTCTGCGCCACAACGCCCCGCTCTTCGAGGCTCCCGCCTCTGCCTATTATGGCGGTGGCGCCAAGGGTTATGTCGATTTTCCGGTGCTTGGCTCCGCCGGGCCAGCGTGAGCATGGCGCGGCGGCATGAAGCCGCGCCCGTCACGTGCCGGCGGGCTGTCATCGCCATCGCGAAATCGCCAGTTTTTCCTCAGCAAAGCTGCAAATATTCGGACTGAACTTTTCAAATCAAGGGAATCTTACCATGACCAAATTGTTGTTTATTGAAGCATCGCCGCGCGGCGTTGAATTCGAAATCGATCCAGATCGCCGAGACCTATCTGACCACTTTGCGTGCATCCAACCCCGCGCTCGAAATTGACCGCATCGCCTTGTGGGAGACCGGATTGCCCGATTTCGACGGCAATAAGAACGCGGCGAAGATGAATATCCTCACTGGCCAGGACCAGACTGAAAGTCAGAGATCGGCCTGGGATGAGATCACCGCCATCGCCAATCGTTTCATTGCCGCCGATCGTTATCTGTTTGCTGTGCCGATGTGGAATGGCGGCATTCCCTACCGGTTGAAACATTATATCGACCTGATCCATCAGCCTGGCCTGCTGTTCGGCCTCAAGCCGGACACCGGCTATTTCGGCCTGCTGGAGAACAAGCACGCGACCCTCGTGCTCACCTCCGGCGCCTACGCACAAAGCTTTCCGTCTCCGCAATTCGGCGTCGATCATCATTCGACCTATCTGCGTGACTGGTTGAACCAGGCCGGGGTGTCGGCGATCGACGAATTGCGCTTCCAGCCAAGCCTGCTGACGGCGGACCCGGCTGGCGATCTGGTTAAGGTCGAGCAACAGGCAGTGGAATTGGCGCGGCTGCACGGCAAGGGGTGAACAAGTATAAGCCCTCACCGCAGAGGCCGGTCATTTCGGCCGCTGCGTGTGGGATATGAAATCTTCAAGCCGCTTTTTGCGAAAGGCTGGGCTGGCCGCCGTGGACGAACGCGCTGAGTATCAGGGCCATCCTCGTCCCGGGGCCTGCTGCTGCTTACTGTGTGGCCTTGTGGCGGGTTGAATTGCAGGCCTGTCGCGGTGAGCACATGATTTGATGCCTTTGAACGGCATGATGTGGACGTGGCGCGTCGGATGTGGTGCTTTACGAGTTGTTCTGCGGCGCCGAGCGCTCAAATGACCCGCCGCCCGTAGTGAGGTCGAGCATTTTGCCGGCCGGTTGACCATGCTGCCATTTGACGGTGAGGCGGTGGCACACACGGCGGCGATACGGGGCCCAGTCATTGGACCCTATGGCGCACCGGCTTGATTCCAGCGGCCGTCGATAATCCTTATCAGCGAGCGGCAAATTTATGCCCCAAGACCCTCAAAGTACCAACCAAAACCGCCGCCAATTTTTGCATCGTTGATTATTCTTGACAAGAACTCTATTTTGCTCAAAAGAAGTTGAGGCGCTGGAAAAAACCTGGCCCCGCAAACAAGAATAAGTGGAAACGGATAAAATACAGAGGAGATAAAATCTTTCCCGCCGCCCGGTTTTCCGGCGGCCTGAAGCCTTCATGGAAGAGGGGAGTTTTATTTTGTCTCTGCGCCGCCGACTTTCCGGCAAAGCCCTTGTTTCCTGCGGAATGTCCCTGAGACGGATATCAAAGGCAAGCCAGGATAACGGGGCGCCGTACGATACGTGGCGCTGGTGCACCCGCTCCCCACTCGTACCCCTGCTGAAAACGGCAGGCTCTAAAAGCAGTTAAACAATAAACATCGGAGGAAAAATGTCCGGTACAGAAAGCGACGCGCCCATTCAGGCTGGTCTTAAACGCAACTCCGTGGGGCTTGCGGGGGCGGTCATCATGTCGGCCGCCATCATGGGGCCAGCGGTTTCCACCTTTTTCAATCCCCAATTTTCCACGCCTTTTTCCGGCCCGGCGACGCCTTTTGTATATTTCGCCTGCCTCATCGCCATGCTCATCACGGCCAGCGGCATCATGGAAATGGCATCCGTCACGCCAAGCGCCGGGTCCTTCTACACGTATGTCACGCAGGGCATGGGGGCGCATGCCGGCTTCATAACCGGCGGCCTCATGTTCATGGCTTATGCGCTCCTGCCGCCCATCGAGATCGCGCTTATCGGCGCTTACCTGCAGGAGACCATCCAGCAGGAATTCGGCATTAACATCCCCTGGATCGTCATCTCCATCGTCCCTTGGGGGGTCATGACGTTTTTGGCGCTTGAAGGCGTTCAGGCGTCCCTGCGCACGGCGATGATCCTGTTTATCATAGAAGTCGCCGTCGTCATGACGATTGCCATCATCTCGGTCGCGTCTGGCGGCGCGCACGGGCTTTCGGTGCATCCGCTCTCTCCCGCCGCGTCGCCGCACGGCGTCCAGGGGCTTATCATCGGCGCCGTGTTCGCAGCACTCAGCTTTGTCGGCTTCGAGGGCGCCACAACGCTCGGCGAGGAAGTGCGCAATCCCAGCCGCAATGTTCCCTTGGCGATTGCCCTTTCCACGCTTGCCGTCGGCGTGATCTACACGTTCTGCATTTGGGCGGAAGTCGTCGGGCTGGGCGATGACAAGATCAATGCGCTGACGGGCTCCTCCACGCCATGGAACGACCTGGCGCATCTTTATGCCCCCTGGATGACACCGCTCATCATCCTCGCTTCGGTTTCAAGCATGTTCGCGGTTTCCGTGAATTCCAACACCGGCATTGTGCGGATACTCTATACGATGGGTCGTGAAGGGCTGTTACCCCGGCAGCTTGCCCATATCAATCCGAAGCGGAACACTCCATCCAACGCCGTGCTGTTTCAAAGCGCTTTCTCTTTGGTGGTGGTCTTCGTGGTCGGCGCGATTTCCGGCGGCTTGACCAACCCCAATGGCGGCAGCAATGTCTATGGTTTTCTTGGCTTCCTGCTGACCCTGGCCATTCTCCTCGTCTACGTTCTGGCGGATATCGCCGCCATCGTTTATTTCTTCCGCCGCAACAGCGGAAAAATAATCCGCCATATGCTGCTTCCATTGCTGGGCGCGGTATTGATGATCGGCCTGTTCATCGGCCAGATCGTCGAGAATACGGATCCGCCTTATACCTGGATGCCTTGGATCATCCTGGTTTGGTTTATCATACTCGCAGCGGGTGCGCTCTGGCTCGCGGTCACGCGCCCAGATACGCTGCGTAAAGCCGGTGCCGTCCTTGGCTCCGAGGAGACTGTCAAGCTCGGAGGCTGACCTGCGGTTGAAGAGCCTGCCTCCACGACATTTTGTTTCGAACTAAAAGTAATTTTGTTTATGCGCGGCGCCAGAACCTGCTGGCGCCGTTATCCTCTGCATGCAAATGCCACACCTGCCCGGCTTCTGCCGCGGCAAACATGTGGATCACCTCAGGCCAGAGCGGCGATTTACAAGATCGCGCTTGCGGCTGAGGTTGAAGCGGATGAAGAATGCCGCCAGACAACCTCCGTCAATCCGCATATCTGCGGCTTCGTACCGGCGCATAGGGGCGAATCTTCGAGGATCCGAGACTCGATCCTGACAATCATTACATCATGTTCGATAACATCGTCGTGTGCGTCCATCAGCAGGCGGCGAACGAAAAGGGGGACGCAAAAGCGGAGCTATGGGCCGACGCAGCCGGTGGAATGCCAGGGGAGGGGTTCCGGAGGAGGATTGACGACAAAACCTGACCCTTACCGATGCCGGGGGACGCACGCTGCGCTTCATCAGGACCGGCAGCGAGGCGCATGACCCCGTGGAGTTCGGGGTAGTCGGCAGAGTAGCGCGGGTGCTTGCACTCCAACCGCGTGGCTATGCGGCTGGTATGCGTCCATCCCGGCTCAGAGTACAAAATAATCGCTGGGTTCCGCCGGTGCATTTCTTTGACATTGGCGTCCTAAAAGTGCTTGTGTGACCAAAACGCAATGAATGTCTGAGGAGGACGCTGATGCCACCAGCCGCCGATATAGACTTTGTAGAGTTTGCGGCAACAGTCGGTACGGTTGCCGACCATGCCCCTGGGGATGTGATTTTTCGGACGGGTGACGCCGCCAATTTTATGTATGTTGTGCTGCAGGGAGCGGTGGAAATCGTCGTCAAAGGCGAGGTGCTGGAAAAAGTTGGCCCTGGCAAGGCGTTTGGAGTCCTCTCACTTGTGGATGGAAAAAGCCGTTCGGCTGACGCTCGCGCCAGTGAACCTACCCGTCTTTCCCTTATCGACCAGAAGAAGTTCCGCTATATGGTGGAAGAAATCCCGCATTTCTGCTGGTACGTCATGGATGAACTGGCGCACCGGTTGCGGGCCACAAATGCCGCTCTTTGAACGAGCCTCGCTGATCGGTCGCTATATGCGCGTATTTGACGGTTAGCCTTCTCCGCCAAGGTGGTGAACAGGCCCCGAGACGAGAAGCGCCCCATCGGCGATATGGGCTATACGAAGGTTTGTGGATGACCCTGGGCGTGGCAAGTCCACAACATGGTCGTCCGGCCGAAAATCGTAAAATAGCCGCAGTGCTGACGCCAGCTTGCCCGTCATTGCCCCATACGCTTAGACAAAGTGAATCACGACCGCTGCCGCGGGGCAACAGAAAGCTCCTTTTCAACAGTACTTGCCACGAAGAGGGCTGTAAAAAGAATAAAGGCCCCAGACGTTATCCGGGGCCTGAAGTCATTTCAACGCGCCTGGTGACAAGCAAGCTGTTACTTCGCCGCGCCTTGGGCCGCCTGTTTAATAAGATCAGCCACAACCTGTGGGTTCGACACATAGACCGCATGGCTGCCAGCTGTTTCGACAACGCTTGCTCCAGCGCGAGCGGCCATTTGACGCTGCGCTGTTGCGGGAATCATTCGGTCGTCGGCGGTGACGAGATACCAGCTCTGCCTGGACTTCCAAGCAGGCGTTGTCACTTGCCCGTCCAGCGCGGCCACGCCCCAGGGAACCTGTGAGTCGGCCATGAAGGCTGCCTGAGCGGGCTTAACATCGGCCGCGAACGCAGCCGCAAATTTTGCCCGGTCGAGGAACAGGAAACCATCCTGTGGCGGCAGGATCGGCGGTACCGAGGCACCAGGCGGCGGATTGCTGATCAGCGACGACACTGACTCCCCCTTGTCAGGCGCAAAAGCCGCAATGTACACGAGGCCCTTGACCCTAGGGTCGTTGCCGGACTCTGTGATCACCACGCCGCCATAGGAATGGCCCACGAGAATTGCAGGGCCGTCCTGAGCTGCGATTGCGCGCCGGGTAACGGCGACATCGTCCCCCAGCGAGATGGTTGGGTTTTGAACAATGGTGACCTGATAGCCGTCCTTTGCCAGGATGTCGTAGACGCCTTGCCAACCTGACCCATCCACGAAGCCGCCATGGACAAGAATAACGTTCTTGATCGCGTTCAACATGTTGGTATCCCCCCTATATTAATATCCAGATAATATTTATTGTGGTAAACAATAGCTACGCTGCGGAGAAATCGTTTGTCCAGAAGTTTTTTATCGCGATATGTATTATCGTCATCATAAGAGTGAGGGTGAGTGATCGTGGAGCGTGTGTTTCCCCTGCCTTTAGACAGGCAGCTTCTCTTCTCGCTCTATGGTGCCTTTATCGCAGTCAGCCGGGCGTACAAACCATGGCTGGATCGGCTCGGCATAACCTATCCGCAGTATCTTGTCCTAAGCGTTCTTTGGGAAGGTGACGACCAGACCATCACCGCCATCGCATTGCGCCTCGATCTTGAGCCAAGCACAATCACCCCGCTGGTGAAGCGCCTTGAACTGGCGGGGCATGTTGTTCGGAAGCGTAATCCGGCAGACGAACGGCAAGTGAAGGTCCGGCTCACCGACCAAGGCCGTGCCCTTCGCGCGAAAACCAAGACACTCGCCGATGCTTTATTCGATAAGTCGGGCATGACGGTCGATGTGCTCGTCGATCTCAATACAAGGATCAAAGCGCTGCGGGACGCTTTTCGGAATGCTCCGTCTGGCGAAGGGTGACCATTAGCGTCAATTGGCCGGCGCCAGCGGCTGAGACTGCTCCGCGCCGATATGATTCTCTACCCTTGGGCGCGCTCATACCATCGCCACCGGCCAGGTCGCTTACGTCCTATTCAGAGCAGGGTCAGTGCCCGGATTTTAACGCGCATCGTGAAAAATGATCCCGGCTGTCAGACGGTTGCCTGACCGGATTGTGCTGACGCCGTGGCGCATATTCACCCGGTAGAACCCTCGGCCACCTTGCTGCGGCCGGTGGCTAACCGCGAAAATCGCCGCATCCCCTTTTTGCAGCGGAATCACCTGCGCCTTGGACTGCATCCGGGGGCGCTGCTCCGTCAGGATAAACTCCCCGCCGCTGAAATCCGTCTCCGGCGATGAAAGCAGGAAGACGGCCTGCATGGGGAAGGCAAGCTCGCCGTAAAGGTCCTGATGGAGGCAGTTATAATCGCCCTCTTCATATTTCAGCAGCAAGGGCGTGGGTCGCATCTGCCCGGCCGCGTGGCAAAGCGCAATATAATCGGCATGGCAGGGCGGATATTTCATGCCGATTCCCATCAGCCTGTTCCAATTATTTGCGATCGGCACAAGGTAAGGAAAAACGCTGCTCCGCAATCCGGCGATGAGATCCGGCAATGGGTACGCGAAATATTTATATTCTCCTTTGCCGAAGCCATGCCGCGCCATGATGACATGACTCCTGAAGCCTTGGTTTCCGGCATAGAGGGATACGATTCCATCACACTCCTCGTCGTTCAGAAGCTTCGGCAAGATCGACCAACCCTGGCTGTTCAATTCACTGGAAATCCGCGCCCAATCAAACGCGCCGATCCTCTCTGAAATAAGCCGGTGTCCTGCATTATTCATGGTCGTTTTTGATCGTCTGAGGGTTTTTCCAGATATGCAGCACCGCATAGCTGCGCCAGGGCCGCCAGGATTCGGATATCGCCTCGATCTGTTTCCAGCTGATTTTTCCAAGATTATTGCGTACGGCGATGTCGTCGCGCGGAAAGGCATCGGGCCAATGCAGTGCGCGCATCGCGATATAATGCGCCGTCCATGGCCCGATGCCGGGAAGCTTTACCAGCCTGTCGATGGTTTTCTCTGGGTTGAGCCCAGACCTGAGTTCCAGCGCGCCGGATGCCACCCCTTGCGATAGCGCGATCAGGCATTTCGCCCGGGAGCTGACGATTCCGAGTTGCGCGATGCTGTCGATAGACGCGGCGGCGATCTTGTCCGGCATGGGAGGGAGCAGATAAAGTTCGGCAAACGGCGTGGATATCCGGCTTCCGAATGCCTCGGCAAGGCGGCAGGCGATGGTCGTCGCGGCCTTCACTGTTATCTGTTGGCCCAGTATGGCCCGGATGGCCATTTCATATCCGTCAAACGCGCCGGGAACCCGCAGGCCCGGGTTTTTCTCGACAAGCGGGGCCAAATACCTGTCCTGTATCAGATGCGCGGAAATGATATCCGGCCTCGCATTGAGGTCGAACAGATCCCGCAATCGGCCGAGCAAAGCGGGCAGGACTGGTGTCAGGGAATGGGTGAATTCAACCAGCAAGGCCCGTTTGGCCGGCGCATGCGTGACCTTGATCCATCCCACATAGGCGCCCAGCCGGATGGTGCGCGCGTAGAACTCCCCGGTCACATATTCAACGCCCTTGATCATGCGGGCGGCGAGGAATTCGAGAACGCCCGGCCAGTCATAAGGTGGCCGGTAGATGAGCTGCAATGTGGATGTATCGGTGGCGGCCACGGCCTCGGCGGCTGAGGTTGCTTCCTTGCGCAGGCGCGAGGGAGTCATTCTATAATTCTGGCTGAATGCATCATTGAAACGTCTCAAGGAGGAGAAGCCGCTGGCAAAGGCGATCTCCGTAACCGGCAGGCTGGTTTCCGTGAGCAATTGCTTGGCCAGCAGAAGGCGTTTCGTTTGCAGGAGCTCGATCGGCGAAATCCCTAGCTCCTTCTGCACAATGCGCCTGATCTGGCGGGCGCTGAGTTCAAACTGTTCCGCGATATCCTCGAGATTGGCGTTGCTGCTGATCTGGCCTTCCTCAATGCGTTGCGCGATCAGATGCGCGATCCGGTGCGCATCATCAACCGGCGCGGCACCCGGCGCCAATTCAGGCCGGCAACGCAGGCATGGCCTGAATCCGTCTTTCTCCGCTTGCCCGGCGGTCTCGAAGAAACGGCAATTCTTATGCAGTGGCGTTTTCACCGGGCAGATGGGCCGGCAATATATGCCGGTCGAGGTCACGCCGACATAGAAAATCCCGTCAAACCGCGGATCGCGTGTCGCCAGCGCGTGATAGGCTGCATTGCTCTCGATCATAATCTGGGCCCAGGACAGAATGGAAGGCGAGCATAGCGCGGAAGCTTGCGCCCGCTGGCGGTTTTCGGACATCAGTATATAGAGAATTTCAATGTCCGAAAACTGCCAGTCAAAGATGGTCTCACGGCGTATCCATCGGCACAGAATGGAAACATCGGAGTGGCAAGATGAGCTATGTGTTCAGCATGATGAAATCGCCTGTCGGGCATCTAAAGCTCGTCGGCAGCGATGCCGGTCTGGCAGGGGTGCTTTGGGAATTTGACCGGGCAAAGCGCGTCCCGCATCTGCAAAACGCTTTGGAGCAGGTGGATCATCCCGTTCTTCTGGAATCCAAGCGTCAGCTAGAGGAATATTTCCAAGGAAAGCGGAAACGGTTTAATTTGCAGCTGGATTTTGTAGGTACTGCATTCAACCGGAGCATCTGGGATGCCCTCCTTGCAATCCCCTATGGGGAGACGCGGACATATGGGGAGATCGCAAATGAAATCGGCTCGCCCCGCGCCATGCGCGCCGTTGGCGCGGCGAACGGGCGCAACCCGATCTCGATCATCGCCCCATGCCATCGCGTGATTGGATCAAATGGCAAGCTGACCGGCTTTGCCGGCGGTCTGGAGACCAAGGCATTTTTGCTCCGCCTTGAAACAAATGCAGGGTTTATGATCGTATAATTTGTAAAGTTATGAACCTGCGCTTGGGCCAATTTGTCTCTGTGCCGCTCAGTAGGTCGGCGGCGTGATTGCCCACACAACGATAGCCTCTGTGAGACCTGGATTGCTGTAGCGATGCGGGATAGTGCTGTCGAAGCCAAAACTATCCCCAGCCTCGAGCAGATAGACATCATCGCCAATGACCAGTTCCAGCCGCCCCGAAATGACAATCCCCGCCTCTTGGGCCTCATGATTATAGGGATTATCTCCGCTGGAGGAACCCGGCTCGAATCAACTCCAGATCAATTCCAGCTGTGTGCAAGAAGCCGGCGATGCCAGCTCGTCACAAATGCCTTTTCCATAAAAGATCTTCCGGCGTTCACCCGCGCGGATGATGGGGCCTGCGGGCTGGGTTTCCTGTGCCCCCGTATCAAAAAAAAACGATATATTGACACCAAGCGCCCGCGAGAGATCGAATAACGCCTTCACGGATAAATTCGACATATCCCGCTCAACCTGGCTGAGAAAGCCTATCGAGAAACCCGTCCGTTCGGCCAGAGCCGTCAGGGACAGCCGGTTCGCTTTCCGTAAGGCACGAAGCTTCTGGCCAATTTTTTCAATGGCTTCGTCATTCGTGGCCGGCAAAAGAGCCGGGGCATTGTCCATAGCTCGCTTTTGGCGCTGCTTGGGCATGGTTTCGCTCCTTTCGACTTTCACGAAATTGCATTTCCAGCTCTGCATGGCAACCGGGTACAAATTTATCGAATTAGTGAAAATCAGCGTTGACTCCCGGACGAAACTTTCATAACCGTGAAGAATGTGGTGCCTAAACAAAAAAAGCATCCAAAAACAAGGAATGCACGGCAAATAAAAAAGGGAGCCGTTTTATGAGTCTAAGAGAACAGCGATTTAGTAAATCCTTGACCTGGACCGACGGCTTTATGCTGGCGCTGGTGATCCCGGTTTCTACGTTTACCCTTATTGGGCTGGAAATCGGCCCAATCGGGGCTTGGGGCGCGTTGGCCGTCTGGCTGCTCACGAGCGTCGTGGCGCTGCTGCAGAATTTTATTTATGCGGATCTTGCCTTGCTTATGCCTGATCGTGCTGGCGGCATTGGAGCTTATGCACACGAGGCTTGGCGCCGTTACGCGTCTCCGCTGGGGGCGATTGCACTCTTCGGCTATTGGGCGGGCTGGTCCTTCACGCTCGGCGTTGTTGGCCTGCAGATGGGCCAACTGATCCAAGCGCAGTGGTTTCCCTCTTATACAGGCACGATTTCTCTTGGCACGAGCCATGTAGGGCTGCCGCATCTGATCGCGGCGGTCGCGATCATCGGTATCTTTCTGCTGAATGTTGGCGGCATGAAGCCGGTGGTACGGACCAATAAGCTGTTCGGCATCGTGCTGGGGCTGCTGGCTGTTGTCTGCCTGATCGGGCCGCTGTTCACCAATCAGGTACATCTATCCAACCTGCACTGGACTCTGGATAATAGCGGCGGAATTCCAGCCTGGGAAAAGATTTTAATCTGGTCCTTTATCGTGTCCTGGACCAGCTATGGCACGGAAGTTTGTGCAACCTTTGCGCCGGAATATGACAATCCGCGGCGAAATCTGGTGCTGTCTTTGCTCTCCTCCTCTTTTCTGGTGTTGGTGATTGTGGTGCTCAGCGCTGTGATTTTGCCAGGCGCGATCGGACAAGCCGCGATCAATTCTAATCCGCTTGGGTTTTATACGGAAGTTGTGCAGAAGGTTGCGGGACACGGTTTCGCGGGTGTGGTGATCGGCATTCTCTGCATCGCCCAGTTCGTGGCGATGAACTCGGCCACAGCCGGTTCCAGCCGTGCGCTCTATGGGCTTGCGGAACGTGGCCTCACCTTGCAGCAATTCAACAAGCTGAACAGCCACGGCGTGCCGGCCCGGGCAATGGGCGTGGACATGGTGGTAAACCTTTTCATTCTCTTCTTCGTCGGCAATGTCACGGGTGTGATTTTTGCCAGCAATCTCGGCTATCTCATCGCAGTGGTGCTGACCTTGACGGGCTTCCTCATCCTCCGGAAGCGTAATCCGCAATGGCAGCGCGTTCTCTGCCGCCACCCGCTCTGGGTGCCAGGCACAATTCTGCTGGCACTGTTTAATATCGCTGTTATTTTCTCAGGGTTCTTCAACCCCGCCGTGGCTGGCTACGGTGGGTTGCCGGAGCAGATCATAGCGGTCTCCATTCTTGTGCTGTCGCTGGTCTTCTTCGTCTACCGGCGTGTGGTGCAGGATAAATCCGGTTTGCAACTTCAGGAGCGTGATGCATGAGCGAGGTAATCCACTTTCCCCGAAACGGTATGCAATTCTCGCCCTACGGCTCGGCCGGAGATGATGCGGGCATTGCCCGGCTGGTGGGGCCGGAGCTTAGCAAGACCATGGGTGTCGGTGTAGCCAGGTTTAATGACTGCTCCATTGAATGGACGGTTCTCTATGACGAGGCCATCATCGTCCTCGAAGGCGAATTTCATCTTCGCTTGCAGGGCAGGCTGATCGTCGCGAAACCCGGCGATGTGATCTGGGTTCCGGCAAACACGCCTTTGCACTACGAAGGCAAACACGCTGTGGTTTGCTACACGCTTTATCCGGTTGATTGGCGGGAGCGGCAGGCGGCGCTTACCTCCAAGGGCTGAAGCCTAAGTCGTTTTTTTCATTCAGTATCTTTGGAATATCATGGCCGCGCTCAAACATCTCTTCTCGCCGATCAAGATCCGGAATCTGGTCATCAAAAATCGTATTCTGTCCACGGGGCACGATACGACCTTGCCGACCGATTTCGTGCCCAATGACGCGCTGGTGGCGTATCATCAGGCAAGGGCGGAAGGCGGAGTGGGGCTGATTGTGATGCAGGTGGCGGGTGTGCATGAAACCGCCCGCTACACGTCGCATCTTCTGATGGCGACCACCGATGACTGCATTCCCGGTTACCGGCGCGTGGCGGAGGCGGTTCATGCACATGGCTGCGCTTTGTTCGGACAGCTCTTTCATCCTGGCCGGGAGATCATGGAAAGCCAGGACGGCAGCCAGCCCGTGGCCTATGCCCCCTCGGCCGTGCCCAATGAACGGTTTCACGTTACCCCCCGGCCGATGCCGGGCAAAATGATCGCCGAAGTGATTGCGGGTTATGCGGCGGCTGCCAAGCGGCTGGAAACGGCGGGGCTGGATGGCGTTGAGATCGTCGCAAGCCATGGTTATCTGCTAGCGCAGTTTTTGAATCCGCGCATCAATCTGCGCACAGATGAATATGGCGGCAGCGATGAGAACCGGCGGCGCTTCCTTCTCGATGCCGTGGCGGCTATCCGTGCTGTTGCGGGGCCCGATTTTATTGTCGGATTGCGGATCAGCGGCGATGAAAAAGATGAGGAGGGTTTGCGGGAGGACGAGGTTCTCACGACTCTGATCGCGATGGAGGGCCTGTTCGATTATTATAACATCACGGTTGGAACCTCGGCAGGAATTGGCAGTGCAATCAATATCGCGCCACCAATGGCCTTTGAGGCTGGTTACACCGTGCCCGTGGCTGCTGCGATCAAGGCAAAAGTGAGCACACCCGTTTTTGTCGCGGGGCGCATCAACCAGCCGCAGGATGCCGAACCCATCATCGCCAGCGGGCAAGCGGATATGGTGGGCATGACCCGCGCGATGATCTGCGATCCGGAGATGCCCTCCAAGGCGGAAGCCGGGCGGCTTGACGATATCCGTGCCTGCATTGCCTGCAACCAAGCCTGTATCGGGCATTTCCATATGGGCTACCCGATCTCCTGCATTCAGCATCCGGAAACGGGCAGGGAGCTGCGCTACGGCAAGCTGAAACCCGCATTGGCCAAGCGCCGCATTCTGGTGGCTGGCGGCGGACCCGCGGGGATGAAGGCCGCTGCCACGGCCGCCGCCCGCGGGCATGAGGTGAACCTATTTGAAGCCGGGCCACAGCTCGGCGGCCAGGCGCTGCTCGCACAGCTTTTGCCGCGCCGGGCCGAGTTCGGTGGCATTATCACCAATCTCAGGCGTGAAATGACGCTGGCCAGGGTGAAGACGCGGCTGAACCATAAGGTGACGCGAGAGCTGGTTGAGCAGATGCAGCCCGATGCAGTCATTATCGCCACAGGCGCAAGGCCGCGCTTGCCGGAAATCGAAGGAGCCGACACAGCACATATCGTGAATGCCTGGCAGGTGGTGCGCGATGAGGTGAATGCGGGCCCCTCTGTCCTGATTGCCGATTGGAGCCTGGATTGGATCGGCATGGGAGTGGCGGAAAAACTGGCAAGGGCGGGATGCCGCGTTCGCCTGGCGGTGGACGGCTACATGGCCGGGCAGCGCATCCACCAATATGTGCGGGATCATTGGGCAGGTGTATTGCATGATCTGGGGGTTGAGGTGCTTCCCTATGCAAAACTGTTCGGCGTGGATGGGCGTACGATTTACCTGCAGCACGCCACCAGCGGCGCGGCGATGATTTATGAGGACATCGATACACTCGTCACCAATCTCGGGCATGAGCGGGCAAGCGGCCTGGAAGAGGAGCTGGCGGACACGGCGTACGAGATACATGTGATCGGCGACAGCCTGACGCCGCGCACGGCTGAAGAGGCGGTGCTGGAAGGGTTAAGAATTGGCACAGCGCTTTAGATGACTACCCTTTGCGTTAATCGATTGGGCGCATGTCTACGTAATTGAACTTCGTGAGCGGGAGCCTTCCAACCTACCCGCTTTTGGGCCAATATTTAATAAAAGCAAACACGGTCTATTCTAGGCCATTGGCTATTCATAGCTACGAAGCTGTTCGGCTAAAGCCGTCACGCTGGGTACGACGAAATCCCAATCGTCCTCAGCCTCGAAATCCTTACTTTGGTGGGGGCCGTATTCACTGACGCGAGCTATGAAGGCCGTGCCGAGTCCGAGCGAACGCGCCATCCGCAGATCGCTGTTATGCGCGGCGCACAGCATGACCTGCGCGGGCTCCAGATCCAGCAATGCGCAGGCGCCCAGATAAGTCTCCGGGTCTGGTTTGAAATGATAAAACAGGTCCGAGCCGAAAATCATGTCCCAGGGCAGCCCGGCCTGTTTGGCCATGTTCAATAGCAGTGACACATTTCCGTTGGATAAGGGGGCGATGATCGCCTCACGCTTGAGCTGGGTGAGGCCCGGTACGGAATCCGGCCAGGGGCGCAATCGATGCCATCCTTTATTGATATGGTGCCGTTCATCTTCCGTAAGATCGTCGAGACCGAACTCCGTCAGCAGCCGGTCCAGGCTGATGCGATGCAGATCGTCCAGTTTCGTCCAGGGGCGATGGCCTTTCCGTACTTCGTCCATCGAAGGCGCGTAGGCGGCGCGCCAGCGATCCACCAGCTCCGCCCAGTCTGCTTCCAGGCCGCGATGTTCACCGAATAAGGTCAGTTCGTCGATGAGGCTGGTGCGCCAATCCACGATGGTTCCAAACGTATCAAACAAGATGGCCCGTGGTTTGATCATGCCTGCGCCTCTTTCAGGATGCCGCATATTGAGCGATGCCGTGGCCGAAGGACCAGTTTTCCGGCTTCACTTCAATCAGATTGATGAAAATATCCTCCGCCCGCAATCCAGGATCTTTGGTAAGGCGCGCCGCGATGTCCCGGTAGAGCGCCTGTTTCTGTGCAACTGCCCGGGTATCGCTGACAGTTATCTGGATGATTACCAGATCATCGCTGCGCTGAATATCGAGATAGTGCCGCCCGAAATCGAAATCCGTCTCGTCATGCTCCGTGAGCAGCATGAAACGGTCATCCTCCGGTACGTTGAAAGTGGCGCGCAGGGCCTGATAGACCCCCTCCTGAAGCGCACGGCGATAGGCGGTGCTTTTGCCTCTGCGCAGAGACACCCGAACGAGCGGCATGGTCTATTCCTTTCCTCTAGCTTCCTCTGCCATAGCGCTATTCTAGTTATTTTAAAATAATATGATAAACTATTTCTATGATTTTGATTTAAAATGATAGGATGGCTAGGTGAAAATGCTCGACATGGAAGCTGTCCAGGCTTTTGTACTCACCGCGGAGCTGAAAAGCTTTACCCGTGCCGCGGAGGCCATGGAGTCTAGCCAATCGGCCGTGAGCCTCAGGATCAAGCGGCTGGAGGAGGAATTGAGCAGGCGCTTGCTGGAGCGTACTCCTCGGCTTGTACGCCTCTCACCGGATGGGCTTGCCTTTCTGCCGGCAGCCCGGGCGCTTATGCAGGCGCATCGGGATGCCATCGGCTCATTTGCCGTGGAACAGAGGCGGCTGGTCGTCGGGCTCAGCCATCACATCGTGGGTGCAGAGCTGCCGGCCTTGTTAAAGCGAATGAGCATCGCAGAGCCGGATACCGTGCTGGAATTGCGGGTCGGCATGTCTCGCGAACTCTTAGATGATTATGACCGTGACATTCTGGATGCAGCGATCATTCTCCGCCATGATTCCCGGCGCCGGGATGGTGAGGTGATTCTGGAAGAGACATTCGGCTGGATGGCAAATCCGGATTTCGAATATCGTCCAGGCATGCCACTGAATCTCGCGACCCAAGCCGAACCATGCAGCGTGCGAGGCATGGCCCTGGCGGCTTTGGATGCGGCCGGCGTGTCTTGGCGAGAGGTATTTGTCGGCGGCGGTATCGCCACGATCGGCGCGGCGATCTCCGCAGGGCTGGCGGTTGGGGCGCTGGGCCGGCGCGTGGCCCCGCCTGGCACGATCGATATAGGACCAAAATTCGGCTTGCCCCGATTGCCTTCACGCGATGTGATGCTGCATCAGAAAGCCGCCGACACCCGCTCCAAAGCCGCTCTGCGCTCTCTGGTGGCCGCTATCCGTAGTACAGCAATCATCACCGGGCGCTGATGCTGCTAAGTGAGGTGATTAGCGGCTTCATTCTGACCGTGTTGATCCGCGATGACAGTTAGCCACCGGCCTCGCAGACGGTGCGTTTCATCTCGATAACACTCGATTTTTCCTTGGACGAGGTCGTTTATGCATTGCTTCATGGAAGCGGGCGGGCAGATCATTGTGATATTTTGATGACAGAAGCCAATGCCCGCACAACCCTTGTTCACCCCGTACCGCACCGGCTGCGCTTCAGGCAGAATATTATGCTTGAAGCGCATTCGGGCTGATTATCGTTGAGGCAACGGCAAGTAGCCCCGACGGTTTTGGGTGGGCGGAGACGCTTTACCCTCGGGTGGATGAACAGGTTCGCGGGTGGCGTCGTGTCACCGGCGCTGTCCACGCCGAGAGTGGGCGGATCGTCGCGCAGGAACCCGAACGCCCCCTCTGAATGAGCACAGCCGAGAACTTGGAGTTCTAGCCATGTCCGTTTCCCGGCTTTCTAACTTGGAGATTGGTTCTCTGGTTTCGGCTACCTGACCGGATTGCTGCATGGCCAAGTAGGGCCGCACATGGATCTGGGTCATTCTGTTTTACCGGGCAAATGCGATCTGATATAACGGCTTGGCAAAGGTCGGAGAGCCGGTCTGTCCGCTGACGCAGTTGTGGAGGCAGGGTTTGGATTTTGAGGATCTTGTCACGGCGCTTGAGCCGCGGCTGAACCGCCTCGGGACATCGACCGGCGCGCATGAGCACCACCTCTGCGAAGGCGCGGTAGCGGCCGCCCGCGCCTTGTTTCTGCCGCGTGCAAAAACTGTGCTGGCTGTACGCATCCACACATCGAAGGATTGCCGGCGCGCCACTCTCGGCTCGCCCGGTAAATTCTGCCATACTGCCAAACCGCTTTGACTACAGAAGGGCCGGGATGTTCCGCGGCTCCAATCCAAACAATCCAATCATAAACGCGCCTGCACCAGGAGTTTTTTACGATGCCACATGACACCAAGCATGTTTCTTTCTCAGGCCGCCTGCTGATTGTCGGCTTCGGCAGTATAGGCCAGGGTGTATTGCCTTTGCTGCTGCGCCATATCGACATGCCGGTCGAAAAAATCTCCATCCTCACGGCCGATGAGCGTGGCAACAAGGTGGCCGGAAAACTTGGCATACGCGAGGAGATTTTGCCACTGACTCGCGCGAATTACCGGGATGCCATTAAGGCGCGCATTGGCGCGGGGGATTTCCTGCTGAATCTTTCGGTGGACGTATCCTCCGTGGCGTTGGCTGAGCTGTGCCGCGAGATCGGCGCGCTGTATCTGGATACCTGCATCGAGCCTTGGGCGGGTGGCTATACCGATTTGTCTCTCAGCCCGTCGCAGCGCTCCAATTATGCGCTGCGTGAAAGCGCCCTGGCCTTGCAGACTGACCCCGAAGCGCCGACGGCGGTGATTGCGCATGGCGCCAATCCGGGTCTTGTCTCGCATTTTGTGAAGCAGGCGCTGCTGAATATCGCGGCGGTGACGGGGCGGGACGTGCCGGTGCCGCAAGACCGCGCCGGCTGGGGCAAGCTGGCGCAAAGCCTGGGCGTGAAGGTGATCCACATCGCCGAGCGTGACACTCAGGTGGCGGACCGCCCGAAGCAGGTAGGGGAGTTCGTGAATACCTGGTCGATCGACGGCTTTGTAGGCGAGGGCTGCCAGCCTGCCGAATTGGGCTGGGGCACACATGAGAAATCGCTGCCGCCGGATGGCGCGCGGCACGAATTTGGCTGCGATGCGGCGATCTATCTGAGCCGCCCCGGCGCCTCCACCCGTGTGCGGACCTGGACGCCGAAGGAAGGCCCATTCCATGGCTTTCTCATCACCCATAACGAGGCGATTTCAATTGCCGATTATTTCACGCTGCGCGAGGAGGGCGAGGTGCTGTACCGCCCCACCGTTCACTACGCCTATCACCCCTGCGACGATGCCGT
Organism: uncultured Pseudomonadota bacterium; assembly: GCA_963794625.1. Lineage (GTDB taxonomy): Bacteria > Pseudomonadota > Alphaproteobacteria > Acetobacterales > Acetobacteraceae > Acidocella. Next base: position 224,514 of record CAWCEU010000006.1, on the reverse strand, counting down.
GCTTTCCGTGCATGAGCTGGCGGGCAAGAACTGGCAAGCCCAGGAACGCCAGAGGCTGATGGAAGATGAGATCATCTCAGGTATCGACGAACTGGGCGTGCTGCTGATGGGCCATGAGAAGGGCGCTTATTGGTATGGTTCCCAGCTTTCCATTGAGCAGGCCCGCGCTTTGTGCCCTTATAACAACGCCACTTCCCTGCAGGTAACCGCCACGGTGCTGGCGGGCGTGATCTGGGCAATGGAAAACCCGCGCCGCGGTGTGCTGGAGGCCGACGCGCTCGACCATGCACGCATATTGGAAATCACGGCGCCTTATCTGGGAACGATGGTGGGCGCTTATTCTGACTGGACGCCTTTGTTCCGGCGCGGTGAGTTATTCGCCGAGGATTTGGATAGCAAAGACCCCTGGCAGTTCAAGAATTTCAGGGTGGTGTGAGCCCGGGCTCACCGGAAGATTATAATCATTGGTGCCGCCGCATCACAGGATGAATATGGCGGCACCAACAGAGAGTACCGAACGCCGGGTACGACTTGCCCGGCCTTCGGCTTTTATTCGCCGTACCGGTTGGGAATATAGAGCTCGGGCGGCAGAGTTGCGCGCTCATAATTGGGGTTGAAGACGCGCTCCGGAAGCGCCACCGGCTCGTGCGGTACTTCCCCGTAGGGGATCATCGACAGAAGGTGGGAAATACAATTCAGCCGCGCCAGCTTCTTGTCGTTGCCTTCGACGATATACCAGGGCGCTTCGGGGATGTTGGTGCGCTCGAACATCTCCTCCTTCGCCTTGGTGTATTGCTCCCAACGCACCCGCGACTGCAAATCCATTGGCGAGAGCTTCCATTGTTTGATGGGATCATGGATACGCATGAGGAAGCGGAATTGCTGCTCTTCGTCGGTGATCGAGAACCAATATTTCACAAGAGTGATGCCGGAACGGACCAGCGTGCGCTCAAACCCCGGCACGTCGTGGAAGAAGGCTTCCACCTGCTCATCGGACGCGAATCCCATCACCCGTTCCACGCCCGCCCGGTTATACCAGCTGCGGTCGAACAGCACGATCTCACCAGCCGCGGGCAAATGCGGCACGTAACGCTGGAAGTACCATTGTGTCTGTTCGCGATCGGACGGCGCCGGCAGAGCCACCACGCGGCAGGAACGCGGGTTTACGCGCTGTGTGATGCGTTTGATGACGCCGCCCTTGCCGGCGCTGTCACGGCCTTCGAACAGCACCACAACTTTCAGCTTCTTGTGCTGCACCCAATCCTGCAACTTCACCAGCTCGGCTTGAAGACGCATGAGCTCACGGAAATAGACGCTCCGTTCGATCGCGCTCGTTTTGCGCTTCGTCAGCAGGGTGCGCAGCTCGGCCGGTAGCCTGGTGTCGTCTATTTCCTGCTCCCGCTCCTCATCGAGATCATCCTCAAGCTCAAGTTCCAGCCAGCTCTTCTCGTTGGGTGAGATTGCATCATTGGTCACGGCGGCTCTCCATCATTCACTCTTTGGCTAATCTATAAGGAAAATCTCATACGTCTTACTGTACAAGAGCGAGCTGCGCCTCGCTAAGGCCGCGTATGAAGTCGGGAAGCGCAATGAAGCCGACATTGTTCAGATATTTTGGCGCATTGCCGCCTTCGGTGGAGATTGCCCAGAGAAGGAAGTTCCGTATCGCCTCCGCCGCCGCCGGATTGGCTTGATGCTTGGAGACGATTGCATATTCGTAGTTGATAAGCGGGTAGGAGTTATCGCCTGGCGCGAACACGAGGGTGAGGCGCTCATCGGGCGGTGTGCGTGGGTCGAGTTCGGCTGCCGCGGCGCTGATGGTATCCGGCGTGGGCAGTAAGAACTTGCCGCTCTGGTTCTTCAGCAACGCGGTGCCCATCCCTGCCTTGGCGATGTCAGCTTTAAAACTGATACCAATATAGGCGATGGAATAGGGCGTATTCATGAGCGTTTGCACCATGCCAGCATTTCCGGTCGCGGTTGCTGCCCCTGGAACAACCGGCCAGTTGACGCTCGTGCCGTAGCCGATCGCATCATCCCAGTTCTGCGCGGAAAAATCGAGGAATTGCGTGAAGATGAAGGTGTCACCCGAGGCATCAGCGCGATGGATCGGGATAATCTTGTGGTGCGGCAGAGCGAGACCCGGATTGAGCGCGGCGATCTCCGGCGCATCCCACATTGTAACCTGGCCGCTATATATGTCCGCAAGCGTCGGACCGTCGAGCTTGAGGGGCGCGGCAAGACTGGGGAGGTCATAGTTCACAGTCTGTGCGGAAATCGCCAGAGGGACATTGAGGATGTTCGGATTTTGCTCGACAGCTTCATCGGACATGTAGGCGTCCGAGGTGCCGATCTGTACCGCTCCCAGGATTGCCTTGGCGATGCCATCGCCCGAGCCAGTGGCGCCCGCGGTAATCGTGACATCTGGATTCTGCGACTGGTAATCGGGGATCCATAGCTCGAAGAGCGGGTAAACGAGAGTTGAACCCGTTTCGTTCAACGAGATGTTCGCGGCTTTGGCGGCCTCGCCGGATGCGCCAATCAGGAAGAGGGAAAACGCCGTGCCAAGTATTAGCGCGGCGTTAAAATCGCCGAGAGGGTAATGGCGCTTCATCTCATCTCTCCGTGAAGGTTTATTTTGTCTAAGCTTCCCGTGGTCCATTAACCTGCGTCACGCCCGATGCGATCGAGGTTTATCCCCGTCGTCTCGATCCGGAAGAGCCAGGTGACGATTGCGCCGAGTACCGAGGTAATGACGAGGCCGTAGAGCAATGTGCGGGTGCCAATGCTCGCAAGCAGGATCGGGAACCCGAATGTCGTTGCGACGGCGCCGATTTTCGCGATCATCGCGGCAAAACCCGCCCCCATGCCGCGTACTTCGGTTGGGAAGACCTCACCGGCAAGCAGATAGGTCTGCGCGTTTGGCCCCAAATTGGTCATGAAGTTGAACAGCATGAAGCCCGCGAAGATCAGGGCGATCTTGGTGCTGCCGGTTGCGTCGATCGAGAGCGAGGCAATCGCGAGCCCAACCGCACAGCCCAGGAAGCCGAAGACTTGCAAGCGAATGCGGCCGAATGTGTCGGCCAGCACGATCGCGAACAGGATGCCGACGATCAGCAGCGAGGTGATGAGCGCAGAGCCCTCCGCCGAGCGTATGCTGTTGGTGATCATATCGGAGAGGCTACGCACCTTGTCCGGGCTGCCGCCGAGGGCCGTCGCCAGGATCGTCGGTGTGAACACACCGATGCCGTAGGTGCCAAGATCCTGAATGAACCAGGGGGCGGAGGAGAAGATCGTGGCGCGCAGGTTGCGGCGATCGAACAATGAGAGGATGGATTGCCTCGACGCCCCCCGCTCATCCGCAACGTGGCGGACAAGCGCAACCTCAGCCGGGTAGCGCGGCGTGCGGTGTAACAGCCGGGAAAGTGCGTTCTCGGCAGCTTCGTGCGCGCCACGGACAATGAGCCAGTTGGCGCTCTCAGTGATGAAGAAGCGGGCGATGGTGATCGCCACGGCGGGTATCAGGGCGGTTGCGTACATCCAGCGCCAGGCGTTCAGGCTCGGGTCGATGACGAGAACCATGGCGCCGATCCCGATGCCGGACATGGCGCCCACCGCCTGGAAGGCGAAGGCGCCGAGCACCAATCGTCCGCGCGAGATGCTCGGTATATTTTCAGAAATGATCATATGCGCGGTGGGGTAGTCGCAGCCGAGCGCCATGCCGACGCCGAACAAGCAGATCACCAACGAGAGGAAGTTGCCGCAGAGGATGAGCAGCGTAAGGAAGGCGCAGAAGATGATCATTTCCGCGATAAACATGCGTTTGCGGCCGAAATAGTCGGACATACCGCCAAGCAGCATGGTGCCGACCAGGATGCCGGCGAGGCTCGCCGAGGTGACGAAGCCTTTCTCGGCCGGCGCGATGTGGAACTCAGCCGTGATCAACGGCACGGTCACGCCGCCCATGAACACGACGAAGCCCTCGAAAAACTTGCCGGCGGCGGCGAGAGACCAAATGCGCCACTGCATGCCGGTCATCGGCGTGGATTTTAGGCTGGTGCCGTCCTTCCAGACCGGAATTTCATCAATATATTCCTGCACCGTTCTGGCCTCGTTTCGTGCCGGCCGGGTCGTGTTGGAGATTTCGTCCATCGCCATTCTCCCTCTATTCGTATCGAGCGCGCGAAAGATGGACTCAGCCACTAGGCCTGTCCTCCCAACGCCAGTGACGTTGTAGGTCCAAGCAGGTCACCACAGTCACGAACGACAAGCACGTTACATTTTGATGACCAGCGATTCCTAGCGTAATGAAAAATGAATACATTGCGGCCCTGGCCGTGCGAACAATCAGGCGAACCCACAATTTTGTCCATTTTAGGTGGTGCTTCAAACGAACATAAAATGAACAGAAGTTTGACCAGGCTGCGCCAATCTGATGCTGCCTTTGTTCGGACCGTTTGGCTTTACAGGCGTCATCACCGTTGGGTGTACGACTTATGGCGGGGCATTCCGATTCTTCGCTCAAACGCGGGGGGCGGATCTGCCTCCGGCATGGCAGATAGCGATCTCAGTGGTAATGTGCAGGCGAGTCTTGCCGCGAAAGGCTTGATTTTCAATGCGGTCGACCCGACCTCCTTCCGCGCCAAGCTTCGCAGTTCGGGCTTCTACAGCAATTGGAAAACCAAGTTCGGCGCCGAGGCCTGGGGGGTATTTGAGAGCTATACCGGCAAGCTCGCATGAAGGCGGTGTCTACTTTGCAAAGTGAGGGGAAGACGGGCAAGCCGAGAAATATGCTTGTCCTCATTGAACAGGGTTTTCGACACGTTGTGGACATGCCGGCGGAAATTTGTTCTGGTGGGAATTTCGGGCTCCAAGGCGGCGGATATGGCAGCGGTCGCGCCGGTGCTATTCCCCGAGATGAAAAAGCGTGGGCTTGATGACGGCGAAATGGTTTCGTTGCTCGCAACCGCAGCTGCAATGAGTGAAACTGTCCCCCCCCTCCATCGTGTTGATTACCATTGGATCGCCGACTGGCGTCTCCATCGCCGCCTTGTTCACAGGGGGCATGTTGCCTGCGGCGGTATTGGCGCTGGTCTTGGCCTTGATCGCCCGGGGCCAGGGCAGGCGTAAGAAAATGGAACATGCGCAACGACCGGTCCTACGCCTAGTCGGCCGGAATTTCTTTCTGGCGCTACCGGCCTTGCTGCTACCATTTCTTATCCGCTCTGCCGTTATCGAAGGTGTTGCGATAGCAACCGAGGTTTCCACAATCGGCATTGTCTATTCTGTGCTCGTAGGATTGTTGCTTTATCGTTGTTTTGAGTGGCGGCGTATATGCTCGATGCTAGTTGCCACGGCATCGCTTTCCGGCGCATTTTGTTTATCATAGGCGTGGCCGGTGCAATGGGCTGGGCGCTAACCCAGTCTGGCTTTGGACAGATCTTGCAAATGCGATGAAAGCGATGCCGAGTGGGCATTACGGCTTTTTTTAGGAATACATCTCGGGTAGGCTATATGACCGCGCTATCTTAATCACGCCAGTACAAAATTTCTGACAAGCTATGACATACGCTCGCCTCCGCTAATTCCAAGCAAGGTAGCATTCAAACATGGATCAAATCTTAGACCAATGGAGTTCCAAAACTCGTATTGTGAGTGAAGCAAATTTCGGAACGGGGTGGCTCGGGGAAGTCTACCCCGCCGTGCACGAATCACTTCAAAACGGAAGATTAATTGGCCGCAAAGAAAAGCTTATATTCTTGCCTCACCTTTGTTTAGATAACTGTGACGACTGGCCCAAGGCTACGAAGGATCATAAGCGTATTTTCGTGAAGTTTGTCTGAGGCTCCCGCGCAGAGATCAGAAAAAAGCCTGATCTGTCGTCCCGATTCGATGGCATGCATAACAGTACCAAGCACACAGCACTCGGTTGCGACGCCGCACACTGCTATAGGCGCTCCATCTTCTACCAGTGATGCGATCTTTTCATCCCATTTTGCGAAGCCCGTCCGCGTCTCGATCAACGCGTCAGCAGGATGTTCGACAACGATATCCCAAAGGGGGTCACCTTCAGGCCTGTCCATGGATGGATAAGCATCCATATAGGATCGCCAAGCTTGTTCTGCCGGTGACGGCGGAACGTAGCGTGTCATAATAATACGAGACCCGTATTGCGGCAAAAGAGGCTTTAGGCGGGCCGCAACATCTGAAAACCCTTTCACAAACCAAGGGCTTTCCGGAGTAAAAAATGCACGCTGCATATCCACAACCAGCAACCATTCCCCCTCTTTTGGAGAGGGGGGTTGAATATACTTTATTGACATATCGTTATGATTTGGCATGATTTTTTGGTCCAATAACTAAATATTTTGTCCTGCGCATGTATCTATCCTCAAAGCTTTTCTAATGAAGCTTCTGTATTGGCGACTATGGAATGATCTTTTACGAGGACGAAATACGACATTGCCGCAAATAATATTCCGGACTCGAAGCTTAGATCGCCGATATGAAGAACCTTGGTCATCAAAGGACTGGCCAAGGTGGCTGAATTGGAGAACAAGAGGCAAGCTGCAACACCGATCAGGAAGGAAAGCAAACCAGGCCAAAAAATGCCGTTGTCATACCAATAGATGCTTTCCTTCCACTTCATCATTTCTGAACTATTATAATCTCCTTTTCGAAGGAAGTAATCGACCACAACGATGGCCGCCCACGGGGCGATCCAATAGGACATATAGGCAAGAAAATTTTCGTATGCGCCGACGAAATCGCCTTCGATTAGCACTATAACCCGGATGGCGATGGTAAAAGCAGCGATTACCAGCAACGAGGATACGCGCGTCATGGGCAATCTGAGCGCGAGTAGGCCAAGTCCAGCCGTGTAGCCATTTGGTACGTTTGCAGCGATGCCCCCGATGACGATCGCAAGAAGCAGGGGAACAACAAACCAAATTGGCAGGATGTGAGCCAATTGTGTCGTCGGGTCAGCCGATACGTTTCCGCCCACCAGCACCGCGATGAACACACCGAGCGTCTCGCATAGCGCGACCGCCACGAATTGGCCAAACCCGGCCGCGAAACTGATCTTCTTCCAGCTCATAGCGCGGGGGAAATAACGGCTATAATCGGATGCATAATTGGACCAGCCAACCGGGTAGGAAAACGCCAGCCCCATGGCGCCCAACCAGCTTGCAAAGGAGAAAACTGTTTTTTGTTGTATTTGAATCTCGGCAGAAGACAGATGCGTCAACACGAAATATGCCAAGACCGCAAATATAATGGCCAAGAATATGGCAATATAAAACTCGAGCCAGATAATTGTCGCATGTCCATAAATTGCTATGACAACTTCAAGAACAACCACAACGCCGAGCCCAATCCATTGTGCACTTGCGCCGTGGAAGCCGACCAGGCCGAACAGCGAGTTCACTGCGTCCGTAGCCAGTATGGCGTTGATCGAGAACCAGCTTAACGCCGTAATGACACTCAGCACATTTGGAAGAATAGAGCCAAGCTGACCGAAAGTAATTCTCGAAGTTACAATACCCGCCGTTCCGGTTTTGGGCCCCATGATCGAGGCTAGTCCAACTACAATGCAGCCGAGTAGGTTACCGACTATGATCGCGCTAATGGCGGACGTGATAGACAGGCCAAAGGAAAGAACAAAAGCGCCTGTAACCACAACCACGTAATTGGCGTTTGCTCCCACCCAAAGTTTAAAGAGTTCTTTGGCGCTACCGTGACGGCTTGCGGCTGGAATCGGTTCGATGCCCAGTGCTTCGACGCTCCACACTTTATCCGACGGAGTCTCAGTTTTGACGGAAGACATTTCCCTCTCCTTTTATATATTATCCACGCACGCCAAGGCGGCAAAAACGAAACAGCAAGAAATTTGCCTTCTGTCGGGCTAGTTCATATTATGGTACACCATAATATGAACTAGCCTTACCCGCAAAGAATATTCGCTTGCTGAGACTCTATAACTATCCACTTTTCGTTGCTGGGGTGCTCGCTTCTCTTATTGTTTAATCTCGCAGAAGATTTATCGTTTTTGCCGCAACGCAGCTCCATTATACGGCAGAATGGCGCGCATGATTTGGATAAAATCAAAATATGCCAGCCGTCTAATGATGTCCCTCCGCTGCTCAGGCACTAAAGGTCGATATTATTGATTTCTACTTCTCTAAAGCAGAACCAGCGTTTTTTCACCACAGACGACAATTCGTCGTTTGCGGCGCTCCTTTGTATATGAACTAAGCCGGGAATCACAATCCAGGGCAACAGATCAAACCGGCGCATCTAAGCGATGATACCGTCGCTGATGATATATCAATCCGGATGCTTCACCTTGGAGGCGCAACGCCTGAACGGTGCAAAACATGACTTGATGTGTTCCGACCTCTTGCACTTGTGAGATTGTGCAATCGAGCGCGGCGGCCGCGGTTTCTAGAACTGGCACTCCGGTTGCTAGGCGCAGCCAACTTGCCTGGGCGAAGCGATCGGGCATAGCCAGACCTTCGAGTCCGGCGAAGATACGAGATAGTCTCTCTCCATCGGCAGCCAGGATGTTCACACATAATCTTTGAGAGGCCTGAAAAGCCGCAACATGGCGATTACTGCTATTAATACAAACAAGGATGGTTGGAGGATCGTCGGTAACGCTACAGACTGCGGAGGCTGTAAAGCCGACATCGCCGTTGGAGCCGGCGGTCGTAATGATGTTAACCGCGGCGCCTAATCGCGACATTGCATCACGAAAATCAGAACGTTCTATCGTCATGCCACTTTCCTCCTTTGTTTTTTCACCGCATCACGAACGGGTCGGGCAGGGATGCGTCGGAGAGGTTGATCCAGATGGATTTGGTGCGGGTATAGTCGAGGATGGATTCGATGCCGCCCTCGCGCCCCAGGCCGCTTTCCTTGTAGCCACCGAAGGGCACCATGGGCGAGATCACCCGGTAGGTGTTCACCCAAACCACACCGGCGCGAATGGCGCGGGAAAGGCGGTGGGCGCGGGCGAGGTCGCGCGTAAACACGCCGCTGGCGAGGCCGAATTTGCTGTCATTGGCCAAAGCGAGCGCTTCTTCCTCCGTGTCGAACGCCATCACGCTCAGCACGGGGGCGAAGAATTCCTCGCGCAGGCAAGCCGTGTCCGGTTTCTGGCAGAGCAGGATGGTGGGACGGAGATAAAAACCCTCGGGCCGGGCGTCTGGCACAGTGCCGCCGGTGATCAGCTCCGCACCCTCGGCCAGGCTGGTTTTGATCAGCTCCAGGGCGCGGCTGCGCTGGCGGGCGGTGGCGAGCGGACCCATCTGCGTATCTGGGCTGGAGGGATCGCCGATGATAATCTTCTCCGCCCGCGCCTTCAGCCTGCCCAGCAGTGGCGCCAGCAAGGGGCGTTGCACCAGGAGGCGCGATCCAGCCACGCAGCTCTGCCCGCTGGCGGCAAAAATGCCGGCGATGACGGCGTTGCAGACGTTTTCGAGATCCGCATCCTCAAAGACCAGAACAGGAGATTTCCCGCCCAGCTCCAAAGTGGTGGCAGCGAGGTTGGCGGCGGAATTGCGCACGATATGCCGCGCCGTCTCCGGCCCGCCGGTAAAGGCAATGCGCGAGACCAAAGGATGGGTGGTGAGTGCCAGCCCGCATTCCGCCCCGGTGCCTGTGATGATGTTGACTACACCCGGCGGAAACCCCGCCTCATGCACCACGCGGGCGAATTCCAGCAACGGTGCAGGGCCATCCTCGGCGGCTTTCAAAACGACTGTACAGCCCGCCGCCAGAGCGGGGCCGAGCTTCACCGCTGCCAGGAAAAGCTGCGAATTCCACGGCACCATGGCGGCCACCACGCCCACCGGCTCACGCCGCAAGGTCACATCCATATCCGGCTTGTCCACCGGCACGGAGAGGCCCATCACCTTATCCGCCAGCCCGGCATAATAGCGGAAATATTCGGCGATATAGGTGATTTGTCCGCCGGTCTCGCGAATAATCTTGCCGGTATCGCGTGTTTCCAACGCCGCGAGGCGCGGTGCCGCCTCGGCCAGCAGATCGCCCAGCCGGTAGAGCAGCTTGCCCCGCGCCGTGGCGGTGAGCCCTGCCCAGGAAGGGGCATGTAACGCGGTATCAGCGGCGCGCACGGCGCGGTCCACATCCTGCGCGGAGGCGGCGGGCATCAGCGCCCAAGGCTGGCCACTGGCGGGATCAAGGCTTTCGAACGTCGCGGCAGTATCTTCAAACTCTCCCGCTATGTAATGCTGGAAGCGCTGCAGCTCAGGCATATTCTGGCACTTTCTGGAAATGCGGCATCACCTGCTCGATAAAGCGTGTCAGCGAGGCTTTTTTGCGTTCGAAACTCATGCCGCTGTCGATCCACAGGCTGAACTGGTCATAGCCTAGTGCCTCGTAGCTTTTCAGCCGCGCCACCACCTCATCCGAAGTGCCGATGACGAGGTTCTTGCGCACCGCCTCCGGCGCGAATTGCGGCATTGCGGCCATTTCCTCCGGTGTCAGCTCTTCCATCATGCCATGCGTCACAGGTTTCTTGTTTTGGAACCAGGCGCCGAAATAGCAATAGAAGCGGCTCAGCTCCTCCGCCCCGCGTGTTGCATCGGCTTCATCGGCGGCCACGTAAGTATGTTGCAGAAGCATAATCTGCGGGCGTTTTTGCGCCGGGTTGGCTTCGCAGGCGGCATTGAAGCGCTGCATCAGGCTGGCCACTTCCTCATCGCCGCTGGCCAGCGGCGTTACCTGCACGTTGCACCCCGTCCGCACCGCGAATTCATGCGAGTTCGGGTCCCGTGCGGCCACCCACATGGGCGGGCCACCCGCCTGCACCGGCTGCGGCACGGCACTGGTTTTCGGAAACTGCCAATATTCGCCTTGGTGTTCGTAGTCACCCGCGAACAGCTTTTGCACGGCGGGCACCAGCTCGCGCATGCGCAAACCCGCCTCCATCGGCGTCAGCCCCGGATGCAAACGCTCATATTCAAAGCTGTAGGCCCCGCGTGCGATGCCCAGCTCCAAACGTCCGCCGGTGATGACATCCGTCATCGCCGTTTCGCCCGCCAGCTTGATCGGGTGCCAGAAGGGCGCGATGATCGAGCTGGTGCCGAGGCGGATTTTCGTCGTCTTCGGCGCCAGATAGGCAATCTGGATGAACGGGTTCGGCGCGATGGTGAATTCCATGCCGTGATGCTCGCCGATCCAGGCGGCTTCCATGCCGCCCTGCTCGGCCAGCAAAACCAGGGCTTCCAGCTCGTTCAGCAGCTCCGTATGGCTCTGCCCGGGCTCCAGCCGTTCCATATGCACAAACAGTGAGAATTTCATTGGCGTTGCTCCGTCGTAAGGCTATTGCGCGGCTTGCAACAGCGCGATTTCAGTGAAAAAGCGGGTGAGACAATCATTCACCAATTCAGGTGCGGCCAGGCTCATCATGTGGCGCTGGCCGGGAAGCGCCAAGGCCGTGCCGTGTGGTGCGGCCGCGGCCATGCGGCGGGACATATCGGGCGAGGAATTCTCGTCCTCTTCACCGGTAAGAAACAAAGCGGGCATGGCCAGGGTTTCCAGCCGCCCTGCATGCACGGCATCGGCGCGGGAGAACAGCCCATAGGCGCGGGCATAGCCCAGGGGGTTCACGATGGCCAAGGAGGCGCCAACCCAGGCGGCGGTTTCCAGACGCTCCAGCGGCACCGGCATACCAAACCAGCGATCGATTGCGGCCTGTCGCCAGGCGAGATCCTGCGCGCTGGCCTCCAGCGCGGCGGCGCGGGATTGCACGGCCTCGCGCTGGGCGGGGGTACGGCAATAAACCGCATTCATCGGCACCACGGCATTCACGCGCCCTGGATACGCCAAGGCAAACTCCAGCGCGATCAACGCGCCCATGGAATGGCCGACGAGGCTGACCGATTGCAGCCCCAGCCCGTCCAGAAGGGAGAGGAGCTGGTTAGAATAATCGCCAAGGCTGGGGGTTTCCGGCGGCAGAGGGCTGCTGCCATGGCCCAGCGTGTCATAGGCGATCACGTCCCATTGCGGGGCGAAGGCGGCCATCTGCGGTGCCCAGAACCCGGCATGCATGCCCACCCCATGGATGAGCACCAAGGCCGGGCCTGAACCGGCGCGGCAATAGCCCGTGCCGCCCAGCCGGCCGAGATGAAAGCCCTCAGCCATTCAGATCGCCCAGCTCGGCCAAATCCTTATACCGGTCGCCAATGCGGTGATGCGCCCGCCCACCGATGGAGGCTCCCAGTGCCACCACGATCTCATCCGGGGCGGGCGCGTCATCGATACTGAACTGCACGGTGAGGTAATGCGAGCGCATGCCCTCATCAAGCTTGTGCATCAACGGAATTTGGATCGGCGCGCCAGGGCCGCCCCGTGTATTGGTGAAGGCGAGATAGGATTTTGCCCCTACCGCCTTGCGGTAATGATTGCCGAAACGCAGCGTATGGATGAGGGCCGAGGCGTGTTCCACCTCACCCGAACTGCCGACGATGGCGGATTTCCCGTAACCTTCCACGGCCTCGCCGGAACCCGCCAGGCGCAAGATCTCGGCGGTGAGGATTTCGCCCAGTTCAGGGGCGATGGCACGGATCTCCGGAGATAAATCTTCGACGAAGCCGCGCCCGGCCCATGGGTTGGTGAGTACCGCGGCGGCGCCGAACAGCTTGAACATGGCAGGGGAGGCGCGGCCGCCTTCGATGCGGATATCTTCCGTGTAGGTGACGAGCTTGCGCAGGGACAGAAACATGGCGAATTCCTTATTGTCTTATGGTATACCATAATCTTGCCTCGGCGGGCTGTAAAGAGCAATTTATCGAGTTATCATCGTGGGGCCGCGGAATGGACGGCTTCTACGTAATTTGAAGAGCGCACAGCATTCAAAATGCCAGATATTCAGGATAGCACGCTGCTGGCCGAGCCGGCATTGTGCGAGCGGCTACGAACTGATCTTCTGCCAGGTCAAGCCAATCTTCTGCCAGGTCAAGCCAAGTCAGTGATAGAGCTCAAGCATCATGCCAACCCAGCCATTTCACTCAACCACGAGAAAAAGATACCGACTGATTCGTTTTCAAGCGCAGATCGGTAGACGGCAAAATAGTTATATTCGCTTTCGGTGGTACGGTCCGACAAACTTACTAACCGCCCCGCCTCAAGATCGTCCCTGATGATTGCCGTTGGGCAAAGCGCGACGCCCTGGCCCGCCAGAACCGCGGCGCGCAACAGGTTGAAGTCTTCGAACACAATATCCGCCAAACCTCCGTTCTTTGCCGGATACGACTCACCAAGCCAGGCGTGCCATCCGGTCGTATCCGTGTCGTGCAGCAGATTGCATTTGGCGATATCCTCCGCGCCCTGAAGCCCAGGATGGCTGGCAATGAAACTCTGACTGCAAACGGGAACACTCGCGCCAGACATCAACTGAACCGTATCCATTCTTGGTACTACGGGCTTCTCCTTGGCATAAACAATGGCGATATCGACATCCTCAAAGTTAATTTCATGCCCGAAGATGGCATAGATGATCTTGAGGTCGATTTTGGGCTCAAGTTCTCGAAAGAGTGGCAGCCTGGGTATCAACCAGCAGATCGCAACTGAAGGGATAACGGCAACCGTCAGCTGCTCGCCTTTGTTCTTTTTGCGGATCGTCTGGCAGGCTTGATCGATATCCGAAAAAGCGAGTTGCAACGCGCTGGCGAGTGCAACGGCATTAGGGCCAAATTTGAGCTGCTTGCCACGTCGATCAAACAGGCTTGTGCCCAGCCAATCCTCAAGATGCCGTATCTGATGGCTAATCGCTGAAGGCGTCACGTTTAACTCCTCAGCCGCGCCATAAAAGGTCCCGTGCCGAAAAACCGCGTCAAATACCTTTAAGGCGTTTAGTGGCATATACCCCATGCGGCCCCTCCCTTGGATGAAATTTTCTCATTTAACTATGAGTTTTTCTCGTTTGACAAGGTGATATCGTTGAAGAAAACTAAACATAGCAGATGTTCAAAGATCTAGGAATACCGGAATGTACCTTATGTCGAATATGGCATTCGGTATCTCCGGGGCGACTTGGTTGCAAAGGGCATCGTCCGTTATTCCCGGCGTCATTGCTCAGCAAGGCATCGGGTGGAAAATGGGAGCATTTATAGGGGGAAGAAACTTTAGCAAGGAATTCAGGGGTTTCGCCAGTTTCGCGGGTGGGGGCAATCAGAACGCGGTGATGGCATGGGGAACTGACCCGGTATCATCACAAGCTTGTTTGAACAGGTGAGCCACGGCTTGGCACAGTCATTATCCAGACGGCGCTATTCTGCTCTGAACGATGAGCGCACTTGGCCGATGTCCGGTTGTATATGCAGCAATGCCAAAATCAGAACCGTCGCGCGGTAGGCTAACGGTTTCAATAAAAGGGAAGAAATCTCATGGTTAACGTCATGATTGATGAGTTGGCTTGGACTGAGTACCGGCGCCGCGTGATCGAGAAACACGAGCCAGTGCTAATTCCGCTAGGGGCCTTGGAGCAGCACGGCCCCCATATGTCGATGAACCCGGATGTGATTATCCCTACCGCCATTTCTGTGGCTGTGGCGCAGAACATCAACGCTCTGGTCGCTCCGCCTTTCGCGTATGGCGCTAAGTCACAGCAGAAAAGTGGAGGAGGCAACCATCTGTGCGGCACCACGAGCCTGGATGGTCATACCCTCAGTTTGACGCTGAAGGATATTTTGAAGGAATTCGGCCGCCATGGCGTGCGCCGGATTGCGGTGATTAATGGACATTATGAAAATCTGCCTTTTGCGACCGAAGGCGTTGAACTCGCGATTCAGGAACTCAAATGGGCTGGAATCGAGGATTTCCGCGTCATCGTCATCTCCTATTGGGATTTCGTGACGCAGGATACAATCGGGAAAGTATTTCCTGACGACTTTACTGGATGGGATGTCGAGCATGGGGGCATACTTGAAACCTCGTTGATGCTGCATCTTAAACCTGATTTGGTTGACATGTCGCTGGCGCCCGTTCAGTCACCGGCTAGGTTCCCTTCCTATACCGTGTTCCCGCCGCCCCCCGACTGGACGCCGCCCTCCGGCTGCCTCTCTTCGCCCGCTGCGGCGACCGCCCAAAAAGGGCAGTTACTGTTCGATGTGACGGTTGAGGGTATTTCCAGGGCCTTGAAGCAGGAGCCTTATTGGAAGCCGTCCTAAGACAAAAATAAATTTTATAATAAAAAGCGGAGGACGACGTTATGAATAGCAATGCAGGTCACATAGTTGTCACAGCGGATAAAATAGGCGCGGTTGAGCAGCATGGCATTGACCCGATACCAATCAGCGATCGTCACGGCTCGCCATTCGAGTTGTTTAAATTATGGGTGGGCGCGAACGTAAATTATGTCGTTATCGTTACGGGGGCGTTTGCGTTGTCCGTGGGCGTGACATTCGTTCAGGCCGTGATAGCCATCCTCGTCGGGAATCTAATCGGTTGCCTTATGGTTGGTTTGACCTCGATCCAGGGGCCGCGCACAGGTACGTCTGGGATGATGACCTCGCGTGTGTGTTTCGGGCAACTGGGCTCCGTGCTACCGAAAATCGTCAACGTCATCTCAGCATTGAGCTGGTTCTCAATCAACTCGATCGTTGCTACGCAGGCGCTGGAGGAGCTTTTCAATCTTGCCGGATTCGGCGGGCATGGTGCCGTTTGGTTTGCGCTTGCACTCGTGCTGGCAGCTGAAATCATCGTTGCCGTGTATGGGCACGCGACAATTATCGCGGCTGAGGGGCTTATTGCCATTGTCCTGGCGGTACTGTTTTTTGGCTTGGCGCTTTTCGTCGTCCCGCATGTACCGATGCAGCAATTGCTGACCTTTAACATTCATCACGGTACATTCAGCGCTTGGCTCGTTGCTTTGGGGATCATCGTGTCCTACCCGATCGGTTGGACCAACTTCGCCTCTGATTACAGCCGTTACTTTCCACCCAGTCTGAGCTGGAAGAAGATCGCGCTTTCCGCCGGTCTTGGACAGTTCATCGCTCTCACCTTGTGCGAGATTATCGGCGTCGTGTTTGCGATCGCCGTTGGTGGCAATCTTGGCAATGACCCTGTGAGCCAGCTCGGACATTTTCTGCCGACTTGGTTTATGGTGCCGCTATTAATCGCCGTAATTTTTGGTGGTGTAGCTGCAAATGTTCCCAACGGCTACACCGCGAGCCTGGGATTACTGGCACTGCGCCTGCCCATGACGCGCCTGGTCTCATTGGCCGTCATCGCCTTGTTCACAGTTTTCGTACGTGTTGCCGTGGTCTATTACGGTGAGTTTTTTGATGTCTACCAGAACTTCCTGAATTACATGGTATTCTGGACAGGACCCTGGGCGGCGATCGTGATTGTCGACTATTTCCTGCGCGATGGTCGCTATAATTCAGTCGATCTGATGAAATGGGGTACTGGACGCTATTGGTACCGCAGCGGCATATTTTGGCCAGGTGTAAGCGCCTTTGCCGTTGGTATCATCCTGTCCTTGATTTTCTCAAACTCGTCGAGCTTCGTCAGTCCGCTGATGTCAAATGTCCTTGGGTGGGGTGATTTGAGCTTCGAAGCCGGCATCATCTCCGCTGCTCTGGTTTATTGGGTGCTAGCAAGACAACATTACAAAGCGGCTGAACTTGCCAGCGCATAATGTAGCGTAATCCAAATAAGGACAGCCGCAATCCCTTGCGCTGGGTGATCAAGCGGCTTGATCCAAATACCAAAAATCTTGAATCAGCAGATGTGCAGCCGGGTGCCTATTTCCGGCTGCACGGCGTTTGAAACGCATTACTCAAGCCTAAACATCTGGCCGCCAACAACATGTCTGGGACACATGCTGGGTTATCTTGTTGTGCTTATCTCGCCTGTTTGGCGTGCCGCTAAATCCTCGATCATGCAGTGGAGGTCATTTTACGTTGCGATATAAAAACATATTTGAGATGCATTTTAAGATGAAAAAAAGTAACCTTGCTGATGAAAACATATCATTTGACGTTATCGCATTTACATAGCCATTTAAACAAAGACAACAAATAAAAGGGATAAAAATTTCTAATGGAAACAAGAAATATGCACCGAGAGCGTTTGCAAGATTTCACGAATAATGGAGTGAAAGTTCAACCGACCTTCTCAGCGCAAGAAATGACGCGGCGCTTGACCGCCATTCGCGGGTATATGGCAGCGCAGAACATTGATGCGGCTTTATTCACATCTTATCACAATATCTGTTATTATTCCGACTTCATGTATTGCTATTTCGGCCGCCGTTATGGCTTGCTGGTCGATCACAATAAATCGACCAGCATCTCGGCGGGGATCGACGGTGGTCAGCCGTGGCGCCGTACTTTTGGCAACAACATTACCTACACCGACTGGCAAAAGGATAACTATTTCCATGCTGTGCGGCAGTTAGTCGTTGGCGTGAAACGCCTGGGACTCGAGTTCGATCATGTGAATATTGATCTGCTCAACCTTTTGAAGATTGAGTTCCCGGCCATTGAATTCGTTGACATCTCATATTCCGCTCAACGCCTGCGCATGATCAAATCTGCCGAGGAGATCGAGCACATCACCAAGATGGCCAAGATTGCCGACATCGGCGGTGCTGCCTGCGTCGAGGCTGCCAAGGTTGGTGTTCCAGAACACGAAGTGGCTCTACACTCTACCGCAACGATGGTACGCGAAATCGCCAAGATCTGGCCCTATGCCGAACTGATGGATAGCTGGACATGGTTCCAGTCTGGCATCAATACCGACGGCGCGCATAACCCGGTAACCAGCCGTAAGATCGAGCGCGGTGACATTCTCAGCCTCAACTGCTTTCCCATGGTCGCGGGCTATTATGTCGCGCTGGAACGTACGCTGTTTGCTGAAACCGCGTCTGATGAGCATCTACGCTTATGGGATTTCAATTGCCGCGTGCATGATCGTGGCAAGGAATTGCTGGTGCCAGGAAAGAGCTGTGCCGAGGTGGCATGCGAACTGAATGAGATGTACGCGTCTGAGGGGCTGTTACAGTATCGCTCATTCGGTTACGGTCATTCTTTTGGTATACTCTGTCATTACTATGGCCGCGAGGGTGCGCTGGAACTCCGGGAGGACTGCGAAACCATTCTTGAGCCAGGCATGGTTGTCTCGATGGAGCCGATGATTACCATCCCAGAGGGCAAGCCGGGAGCCGGCGGTTATCGAGAGCATGATATTCTCGTGATTACAGAGGGCGGAAACCGCAATATCACTGGATTCCCCTACGGCCCAGAGCATCTGATCGTGAAATGACCGCAGCCGCGTGGCACGGGACCGATATGCCCGTGCCACCGGAGCCGTTCGAAATCTATAAAGAAAAGACAAGAGGCGGGAAGGTGGCGTTGCTATGAATTTTGCAGAAGAGGTGTGGGCAGAGCGCGAGGAGGCGAATCCGGAAGTGCAAGATTTTTTTGAGTTAGATCTTGCCCAGGTGGATACGGCGATTGCCGATGCGCTGACGCATGAGCTTAACCGCCAGCGCCATGGTCTGGAGCTGATTGCCAGCGAGAACATCGTGTCGCGTGCCGTTCTTCAGGCACAAGGGAGCATCTTAACAAATAAGTATGCCGAGGGTTATCCTGGCCGGCGCTATTACGGCGGCTGTGAATATGTTGATGTTATCGAGCAGTTGGCAATTGATCGCGCCAAGCAGTTGTTCGGTTGCGCTTTTGCCAATGTGCAGCCGCATTCAGGCGCACAAGCGAACAGTGCGGTGCTGTTCGCTCTGCTAAGCCCTGGCGATACCATCCTGGGCATGAGCCTTGCGCATGGTGGCCATCTGACGCATGGCGCCGCCCCGACACTCTCGGGAAAATGGCTGCATGCTGTGCAATATGGCGTGAATGCGCAAACCGAGACCATTGATTATGACGAAGTGGCGCGCTTGGCCCATGAGCACCATCCCCGCCTTATCATCGCCGGTGGATCGGCCATTCCCCGCGTCATCGATTTCGCCCGTTTCCGTGCGATCGCGGATGAGGTTGGCGCTTATCTGATGGTCGATATCGCGCATATCGCCGGCCTGGTCGCGGCGGGCGTGCATCCCAGCCCGTTCCCGCATGCGCACATTGTCACCAGTACTACGCATAAAACGCTACGTGGCCCGCGCGGCGGCTTGACCTTGACGAATGACGAGGCCATCGCAAAGAAACTGAATTCGGCGGTATTCCCCGGCTTGCAGGGCGGCCCGCTTGAACATGTGATCGCCGCGAAGGCGGTTGCCTTTGGTGAGGCGCTGAACCCCAAATTCAAAACCTATGCGCGCGCGGTGGTCGAGAATGCGGCGGTGCTGGCGGAGCGCTTGGCGAGGAATGGCTGCGGCATTGTCTCCGGCGGAACCGACACGCATCTCGTCCTCGTTGACCTCCGGCCAAAAGGGCTTACCGGCAAGGCCGCCGAGCAGGCGCTCGACCGTGCCGGTATCACCTGCAACAAGAATGGCATTCCGTTTGATCCAGAGAAACCGGCGATCACCTCGGGCATACGGCTGGGCACGCCCGCCTGCACGACGCGCGGCTTTGGAACCAAGGAGTTCGAACTTGTCGGTGATCTGATTACACAGATGCTGGATGTGATCGGCAAACCCAACGAGGAAGCCGTAACCATGCAGGTGCGCGCGAACGTCATGGCGCTATGCGACATCTTCCCGCTTTACCCTTCATTCACTTGAGGCGAAGCGCCGGAGTGATCGAACCAACGGCCATCAGAATCGACAGAAACAAGTTAAAACCTTAGGGCGTTATAAATCCATGCAACGCTATTCCGCTCTCGCGCTGATCAAGCAGTCGCTGAACGGCCACAAAGGCTGGCAGCCACAGTGGCGCGATCCAGAACCGAAACGATCTTATGATGTGATCATCATCGGTGGTGGTGGTCACGGGTTGGGTGCAGCCTATTACCTGGCCAAAAAACATGGGATCCGCAACGTAGCAGTATTGGAGAAAAGCTGGATTGGCGGCGGCAATACCGGACGCAACACCACCATCATCCGCTCGAATTACCTGTTCGACGAAAGCGCGGCGCTCTACGACCATGCACTGAAGCTCTGGGAAGGTCTTTCGCTGGACCTCAACTACAACGTCATGTTCTCGCAACGCGGCGTATTGATGGTGGCGCATAATGTGCACGATGAGCAGAGCTTCAAACGCCATGTCCATGCCAACCGTCTCAACGGTGTCGACAATGAATGGCTGACACCCGGCCAAGCCAAGTCCTTTTGTCCACCGTTGAACATCGCGCCAGGCATGCGCCATGCCGTCATCGGCGCGGCACTTCAACGCCGGGCGGGCACCGCGCGCCATGATGCCGTGGCCTGGGGCTATGCCCGCGCTGCGGATGCGTTGGGGGTCGATATCATCCAGAATTGTGAAGTTACCGGCATCGATCGTGACGCTAGCGGCCATGTGACCGGCGTGCAGACCACGCGCGGGCCGATTGGCGCGCGCCGCATTGGCGTCAGTGCTGCGGGCAGCACATCAATGGTGATGGAGATGGCCGGGTTGCGCATGCCGCTGGAAAGTTACCCGCTGCAGGCGCTCGTGTCAGAGCCGGTGAAACCGATCTTCCCCTGTGTGGTGATGTCGAACACCATCCATGCCTATATCAGCCAGTCTGATAAGGGCGAATTGGTGATCGGGGCGGGAACAGACGCCTATGTCTCCTACAGCCAGCGTGGCGCGCTGCATATCCCAATGCACACGCTTGAGGCAATCTGCGAATTATTTCCCATTTTCCGCCGCATGAGGATGATGCGCAACTGGGGCGGCATTGTCGATGTCACGCCCGACCGTTCGCCGATTCTTGGCAAGACGCCAGTGCCTGGTCTCTATGTGAACTGTGGCTGGGGCACTGGTGGGTTCAAGGCAACACCCGGCTCAGCCGATCTGTTCGCTTACACGATCGCCAAGGATGAGCCGCATCCGATCAATGCGCCCTTCAATCTAGAACGCTTTGGCGCAGGACGGCTGATTGACGAAGCCGCCGCCGCCGCTGTCGCGCACTGAGGGAATTATAAATATGCTTCTGATACCTTGCCCTTATTGCGGCAACCGGCCCGAGATCGAATTCGCTTATGGCGGTCAGGCGCATGTGGTGCGCGCCGCAGACCCGCATACGGTGGATGACGAGACCTGGACCGAGTTTCTCTATTTCCGCAAAAACCCGCGGGGCGACCACGCCGAACGCTGGCGCCATGCGTTCGGCTGCGGCCGTTTTTTCAACGTGAAGCGAAATACCTACACCGACCATATTGAGGCGAGTTATCGCATCGGGGAGACGTGCCCATGACGCAGCCTTATCGGCTTGCCACCGGTGGCAGGATCGACCGCTCCCGCGAGCTGACCTTCAGCTTTGACGGCAAGCGTTACTTCGGTCACCCGGGAGATACGCTGGCCTCCGCATTGCTGGCCAATGGGGTGCATCTCGTTGGCCGCTCATTCAAATATCACCGGCCGCGCGGTATTCTCTCCGCGGGTGGCGAAGAGCCCAACGCGCTTGTCGGCGTCGGGCGCGATGACGCGCATTTCACGCCCAATCTGCGCGCCACCCAGGTCGAGTTGTATGACACGCTGAAGGCTGAAAGCCAAAATTGTTCGCCCTCGCTCAAGCGCGATTATGGCGCCGTGAACGACATGTTCTGGCGGATGCTTCCGGCCGGGTTCTATTACAAGACCTTTATGTGGCCGAAGCAGGCATGGACAAAATTCTTCGAGCCGCGCATCCGCGAAATGGCTGGCCTTGGCCGTTCGCCGAAAGCTGCCGATGGCGCCCGCTATGCCCAGCGTTTTGCGCATTGTGACGTGCTGGTGGTTGGTGCTGGGCCAGCGGGTTTGGCCGCAGCGCTGGCCGCCGCGGAAACCGGCGCGCGGGTGATTCTGTGTGATGAGCAATCCGAGCCCGGCGGCTCGCTCCTGGCGGAGCCGGAGGCAACGATCGATGGGTTGGCGGCATCCGAATGGCTGAAGACAACGCTGGCCAAGCTCGCCGCCCAATCGCATGTGAAGATCCTGTCACGCACGATTGCCTTTGGGTATTTTCCGCATAATCTCATCGGGCTGGCGCAGTCGCTGACCGACCATGAGGGCGAACCGGATGATTCGAAGCCACGCGGCCGGCTGTGGCAGGTGCGCGCGAAGCAGGTGGTGATCGCCGCGGGCGCCATCGAGCGGCCGTTGGTTTTCCCTGACAACGACCGGCCCGGAATAATGCTAGCGGATGCGGCGCGCGTCTACCTGGAACGCTACGGCGTGCTGCCAGGCCGCCGGGCACTCATCTTCACCGCTCACGATGCTGCCTATCGCACCGCGCTCGCGCTGCACCGCGCGGGCTGCGAAATCGCGGGTATCGTGGATCTGCGCCCTGATTCAGGCGGTCCATGGGCGGCGGCGGCGCGCACGGCGGGGCTGCCGGTCTATCCTGCCTCCACCGTTGCCTGCACGGCAGGGCGTCTACGCGTCACCAGCGCCACAATCAGGCCAATCGCGGGGGGCAGCGGGCAGCGCGTTCATTGCGATCTGTTGCTGATGTCGGGAGGCTTCACGCCCAGCGTGCATCTTTTCTCGCAGAGCCGAGGCAAGCTCGTGTTCGACAGCACGCTGGACGCGTTTCTCCCGGGCGCACCAGCCGAAGCCTGCCGTGTCGCGGGTAGTGCCGCAGGCCTGCAATCGTTGCAGGAGGCGTTAAGACTCAGGCGCCGCCGCAGGTGGCGGCCCGGCCAGCCATAGGGTCACGAACGCGCCACTTACGCAGGGAGGCTTCATTGGAGCGGTGCCCTACCATGGCGACCCCAGCTCGGTACGCGCCTTCCTGGACTACCAGAACGACGTGACAGCCAAAGACATTGCGCTCGCGTTGCGTGAGGGTATGCATTCCGTGGAGCATGTGAAGCGCTTCACCACCAACGGCATGGCGACCGATCAGGGCAAGCTCTCCAACATGAATGCGCTTGGTATCATGGCCCGGGTGCTCAACAAGCCTGTACCGGCAATTGGCACAACCACGTTCCGCATGCCCTATACGCCGGTCCCGTTCGGCTACTTCGCCGGCTATGCGCGCGGCGAGCTGTTCGAGCCGGAGCGGTGCACCGCCATCCATGGCTGGGCCAGCGAAAACGGCGCGGTGTTTGAGGATGTCGGCCTTTGGAAGCGCGCGCGCTACTTCCCGCGTGGCAGCGAGGACATGCGCGCGGCGGTTGCCCGCGAATGCCGCGCGGTGCGCGACGGCGTGGGCATCTTTGATGCCTCGACGCTGGGTAAGATTGAGGTGGTTGGCACGGATGCGGCGGAATTCCTCAATCGCATGTACATCAACGCCTGGACCAAGCTGCAGCCTGGCCGGTTGCGTTATGGCATATTGTTGCGCGAGGATGGTTTCATCATTGATGATGGCGTGATCGGCAGGATCTCGGATACGCGGTTTCATGTCACCACCACCACCGGCGGCGCGCCCCGCGTGCTGGCGATGATGGAGGACTATTTGCAAACCGAGTTTCCCGAACTCAATGTCTGGCTCACCTCCACCACTGAGCAATACGCCGTCATCGCGGTGCAGGGGCCGATGGCACGCAAGGTCGTCGCACCGCTAGTGCAGGGCGTGGATATTTCCGCTGAGGCTCTGCCGCATATGAGCATGGTGGAATGCCGCGTCGCGGGGGTACCGGCACGGTTGTTCCGCGTCAGTTTCACGGGCGAACTGGGCTTCGAGATCAACGTGCCCGCCGATTACGGCCGTGCTGTCTGGGAAGCCCTGATGGAGAGCGGCCACCCTTATGGCATCACGCCTTATGGCACCGAGACCATGCACGTGCTGCGCGCAGAGAAAGGCTACATCATCGTTGGTCAGGAGACCGATGGCACTGTAACGCCGGACGATGTTGGCTATGCCGGCATGATCGGCAAGGCCAAGCCCGATTTCGTCGGCAAACGTGCCCTGGCCCGCGCCGCGTTCGCCACGCAGACCAACCGCAAGCAACTCGTTGGCCTGCTGACGGACGATGCCGCCCATGTATTGGAGGAGGGCGCGCATATCGTGGCGGATCCCGCGCAGCCCACGCCGATGACACTGCTCGGCCATGTCACATCCTCTTACTGGAGCGATACGCTCGGCCGTTCGATCGCGCTGGCCCTGCTGCGCGACGGCCGGGCCCGAACCGGGGAGCAGCTGCATGTACCGCTCGGGAGCCACAATGTCCGTGTCACCGTCGCCTCGCCCGTCTTTTATGACCCGGAAGGAAACCGGCTCAATGGATAATCTCGCAGAGAAGATCTCGCTGCCGCGGCTCTTTCCGCTCAGCACTCATCGGGGAGACCAGCGCTGCCGCCCGGTAAATGATGGGGCACGTCTCTCGCTGCGTCTGCCGGCGGCCGCCATCCAGCCAGCCGCCGAGGCGCTGGGCATTGAGTTGGCCATCCCGCTGAACCGCGCGGTGGTGACGGACGGGCGCACGGCGATCCGCCTTGGTCCGGATGAATGGCTGTTGCTGTTGCCGGAGGCAGAAGCGGCCCCGATGGCCGCCAGGCTGGAGACGAGGCTACCCGATGGCTGTTATTCCCTTACCGACATCAGCCACCGCCAGACCGGCATCGTGCTCGAAGGATCGGCCGTTGCCGATATTCTCAATGGCGGCTGCCCGCTTGACTTCGACCTTGCCGCCTTTCCCATTGGCATGGCAACGCGCACCATCTTCTTCAAGGCTGAAACCGTGCTCTGGCGGCAGAGCGAAGCCCGGTTTTATCTGGAGGTTTGGCGGTCCTTCGCGCCGTATGTCTGGAACCTGCTCGCCATCGTCAGCCATGAATACACGGATTAGCCAATGATCAGCGTGTTTGACCTGTTCAAGATCGGCATCGGCCCCTCTTCGTCGCATACGGTTGGGCCGATGCGCGCCGCCCATCTCTTCATGGCCGGGCTGAAGGAGGCAGGGCAGCTCCCCCGGGTCGCGCGGTTGCGGGTCGTTCTGTTCGGCTCGCTGGCATGGACGGGCAAAGGCCACGCCACGGACAAGGCCGTGGTGCTGGGCTTGGCGGGTGAACTGCCGGAGACGATCGACCCCGACCATGCCGACGCGCTGGTGGCGCGGATTGCCGCGCGTGGCGCGTTGCCGCTGGGGGGCAGGGATGTTGCTTTTTCTCCAGCCGAGGACATCGTCTTCGACCGTGAGGCGTCCCCTCCTCGCCATCCCAATACCCTGGCGTTTGAGGCTTTCGACGGCGCCGGGGCACTGGTGGCCGCCGAGCGCTGGTGTTCGATCGGCGGCGGATTCGTGACGCGCGAGGATGAGCCCGCCGACCTCGGCGCCATCACCACGCAGGTGCCATACCCGTTCGCCAACGCGGTTGACCTGCTATGGATCGGCCGCGAGACGGGGCTGACGATCGCCGAGATCGTGCGCGCGAATGAGGTGGCGCTTCGTCCTCACGCCGAGGTCCTGGCCCATGTCGACCGCGTGATTGCCATCATGATGGCGGCGATCGACCGTGGCCTGCAAGGCGAGGGGCTATTGCCCGGCGCGCTGAAGGTCCCCCGCCGTGCGCGTGCGCTCCATAAGCGGCTCGAAGCCGATACCAGCCGCAACGACCTCGCGCCGCATGAGAAGATGGACTGGGTCAGCCTGTTCGCGATGGCGGTGAACGAGGAGAACGCCGCCGGCGGGCGGATCGTTACGGCGCCCACCAACGGCGCCGCGGGCGTCATTCCCGCGGTTTTGCGTTATTACCTGGAGATGTGCCCCGGCGCCTCGCACGAAGGGATGCGCAACTTCATCTTCGCGTCCACCGCGATCGGGGGCTTGTTCAAGACCAACGCCTCGATTTCGGGTGCCGAGGTCGGCTGTCAGGGCGAGGTGGGTGTTGCTTCGTCGATGGCGGCGGCCGGGCTCGCCACCGCGCGCGGGTGTACGAATGCGCAGGTTGAGAACGCCGCCGAGATCGCCATGGAACATCATCTGGGCATGACCTGCGACCCGGTGGGCGGGCTGGTGCAGATTCCCTGTATCGAGCGCAACGCCTTTGGCGCGATCAAGGCGATCAGCGCGGCGTCGCTTGCCAGGCGCGGCGATGGGTCCCATCTCATCTCGCTCGATCAGGTGATCGCGACGATGCGCCAGACCGGAGCGGATATGAACACCAAATACAAGGAAACATCGCTCGGCGGATTGGCGGCCAATTTCATCGAGTGCTGACGGACCGATCCTGGCGGAATAAGCCATGACATCGGCCATCCGGAACAAAGCCAGCAGAGATAAACGAAATGAACGAGGACGTGACGCTGGCAACGGCATGGCGCTGCCTGGAAGGGTGGTCGATGGAGGCAACCTCCAAGGACATGGCAAGCCTTTCATCTGTTGCATCCAGATTTACGCCAAGCATGATCGTCACCATTCCATTTCTGTCAAATGAGTCCGATGGCGATCGGCTCCATGCGGCGGTAGCGATCCGGGCGCTTTGTTTTAATCCCATGCCGCATCTCGCCGCGCGCCGTTTGCCCAGCCACCATGCGTTGGAGAGCTTGCTGGCGGGATGGAGATCAATGGCCCGTATCGACCGGCTACTGATCCTGGCGGGCGATTGCGCACGGCCTGAAGGGCCGTTCGAAGACGCCTTGGCGGTCATCAAAACCGGCCTGCTCGCCAAGCATGGTATCCGTCATGTGGCGATCTCAGCTTATCCCGAAGGGCATCCAAAAATTCCGGCGCAGGTCTTGGCACAGGCGATGCGAGACAAGCTCCACGCATTGGACGCGCAGGGGATGAGCGCTGAAATTGCCACGCAGTTCTGCTTCTCGGCGGAGCGCGTCCTGATCTGGCTCGCGCAATTGCGCAATAGCGGTTTTGATGTGCCCGTCCGCCTGGGGATACCAGGTCCGGCCAATCTACATACATTGCTGCGATACGCGGCGTTATGCGGTGTAAGCGCCTCCACCTCCGTCCTTGCCCGTTATGGTTTTTCTCTTGCGCGGCTGAGCTGCCATGCCGGGCCCGACCAACTTATGCATGATCTCACAGCAGGTATCGTACGGGCCCGTCATGGGCGTGTGCTCGCGCATTTCTACCCGTTCGGAGGTATTTCAAGTCTAGTTTCCTGGCTTGAACGGCAGCGCTTTATTCGACCCCCCCTTAGCTAAGGCAGAAATTTCATGACGATGCCGTACACTCTCAGCTTCTCCTGTATCGACCGGCCGGGAATCATCGCCCAGGTCAGTGGCGTCATCTTCGAACATGGCGGCAATATCCGCGCCATCAACCAGTTCAACGATCCGAATACCAGCTCGTTCTTTATGCGCGTGGAATTTGTCACAGGTTGTATGCGCCCGGTGCTCGAGACCGCGTTGGCGGATTTGTCGGGATGTCTTGGCATGAACTGGCAGTTGCGGCCGCGACAGGAACGCCAGCGGGTTCTCCTGCTGGTCTCGAAGTTCGACCATTGCCTCGCCGATCTTCTCTATCGCACCCGTGTGGGCGAGCTGGATATGGAAATCTGCGGCGTGGTCTCGAACCACCCAAAAAGTGCGCTCAGCGCGTCCGAGTTTGGGGCCATCCCGTTCTATTATCTGCCCGTGACACCCGCGACCAAAGCGGCACAGGAGATTGAAATTATACGCCTCATAGACGAGCTTGCGATCGATCTGGTTGTACTCGCGCGCTACATGCAGATCCTTTCCCCCAGCTTTGCGGCGGCGCTAAGCGGGCGTTGCATCAACATCCACCACAGCTTCCTGCCCAGCTTCAAGGGCGCCAAGCCATATCATCAGGCGCATGCGTATGGCGTGAAAATGATTGGCGCCACAGCCCATTATGTGACGGCGGACCTCGATGAAGGTCCAATCATATATCAAGATGCCGAAGCCGTGAGCCATGCCGATACACCGGACGATCTGGTGCGCAAGGGCCGCGATATCGAGCAGCGTGTGCTCGCGCGGGCGGTCTTGTGGCATTTGGCCCAGCGCGTGCTGATGAACGGCAACAAGACCGTGGTGTTTTGGAGCTGACAGGACACCGCACCCATGATCTCAATGAAAAGTCAGAACGCCGAAAAAAGAGCGATCTATCCGGTTGGCCCTCTATCGGGCAAAATTTCCCCGGTCGCAGAAAATAACCAAGCTATATCAACGGTTTGTGGCGGAGAGGGTGGGATTCGAACCCACGGTACGCTTGCACGTACAACAGTTTTCGAGACTGCCCCAATCGGCCACTCTGGCACCTCTCCGGGGGTCGCCGGTGCCGGGCTTATAGGCAAGCCTATGCGGCTCGGCAACAGGCCTGCGCGTTCCCGGACCGTGCCGGTGCAAAATCGGCATTGACACGGCCTTTAGCCCGGCTATAACGCGCCACTCGCGTGGCCGGGTTCTCCCTGGCCGCGCTCTAAGTTTATGTGTCGACACCTGATTGGATTATACCATGTTCGCAGTTATCCGCACCGGCGGCAAACAATACCGCGTCACGCAAGACGCGGTGCTGAAGGTTGAGAAGCTGGAGGCGGAAGCCGGCAGCACGGTTACCTTCACTGATGTCCTTGCCGTCGGCGGCGAAGGCAGCCTGAAGCTCGGCGCCCCCGTGGTTGCCGGCGCCTCGGTCACCGCCACCGTCATCGCCCAGGACCGTCTGGATAAGGTCCTGATCTTCAAGAAGCGCCGCCGCCAGAACAGCCGCCGCAAGAACGGCCACCGCCAGCACGTCACCGTGCTGCGCATCTCCGGCATCAACGCGGCCTAAAGGAGCAACCTACTCATGGCACACAAGAAAGCAGGCGGTTCATCCCGCAACGGCCGCGACACCGAAGGCCGGCGCCTCGGCCTCAAGAAGGCTGGCGGCCAGGCCGTCATCGCCGGTAACATCCTGGTCCGCCAGCGCGGCACCAAGGTTAAGCCGGGCCTGAATGTTGGTGTTGGCCGCGACCACACCCTTTTCGCCCTGGTTGACGGCAAGGTGGTCTTCAAGCGCAAGGCTGATGACCGCGTCCACGTTTCCGTGGAGCCGGTGGCGCAAGCCGCCGAATAAGTTTAGGGCCCGGCCCAAACGCTAAAAGCCGGCTTGAAGCCGGCTTTTTTTATGCGAGTTCCATGATGAAATTCCTCGACCAGGCGAAAATCTATCTTAAATCCGGCGATGGCGGTGATGGCGTAACCGCCTTCCGGCGCGAGAAATATGTCGAATTCGGCGGTCCGGACGGCGGCGATGGCGGCCGCGGCGGGCATATCATCTTCGAATCCGTTGAAAACCTGAACACGCTGATCGATTTCCGCTACACCCAGCATTTCAAGGCCAAGAAGGGCGGCAATGGCGCGGGGTCTGACCGTACCGGCGCCGGCGCGCCGGATCTGGTCATTAAAGTGCCGGTCGGCACGCAAATTTTCGACGATGACCGCGAGACCATGCTGGCGGATCTGGACAAGCCCGGCATGCGCATCCAGTTCCTTAAGGGCGGCGATGGCGGCTTCGGCAATGCGCGTTTCAAAACCTCCACCAACCGCGCCCCGCGCCGGGCGGATAAAGGCTGGCCGGGCGAGGAGCGCTGGGTCTGGCTGCGCCTGAAGCTCATCGCCGATGCCGGGCTGGTCGGGCTTCCCAACGCCGGCAAATCCACCTTCCTCAAGGCCGTTTCCGGCGCCAACCCCAAGATCGCGGACTACCCCTTCACCACCCTGCACCCACAGCTCGGCGTGGTGCGCCTCAACATGTCCGAGGAATTCGTCCTGGCGGACATCCCTGGCCTCATCGAGGGTGCCCATGAAGGCACCGGGCTGGGGGACCGTTTCCTCGGCCATGTGGAGCGCTGCGCCGTGCTGCTGCACCTTATAGACGGCGCGGCGGGTGGCGTGGTGGATGCCTGGCGCACCATCCGCGGCGAGCTGGAAGCCTATGGCGGCGGCCTCGCCGACAAGCCCGAGATCATCGTGCTGAACAAGACCGACGCGATGACCCCCCGCGAGCTTTCCGCCCGCAAGGCGGCGCTGGCCAAGGCGTCCGGCGCCAAGGTGATGAGCATCTGCGCCGTCACCGGCGAGGGCGTGAAAGAGGTGCTGCGGACCCTGCAGGACGTCATTAACGAAGCAAAGGCGGAGCGCGCGGGCGCATGATCCCCTCGCTCAAAGCCGCCCGCCGCATCGTCATCAAAATCGGCTCCGCCCTTATCGTCGACCCCGAAACCGCCGCCCCCCGCGAAGCCTGGCTGCGCGGGGTGGTGCAGGACATCGCGGACCTCATGGCCCATGGGGCGGAGATCATCGTTGTCTCCTCCGGCGCCATCGCGCTCGCCCGCCGCCAGCTCGGCCTCGGCGGTGCCAAATTACGGCTGGATGAAAAACAAGCCGCCGCCGCTGTCGGGCAGATTCGCCTGGCACAAGCCTGGGCGCAGACCCTGGCGGAGAAAAACCTCACCGCCGCCCAGCTCCTCATCACCCTCAGCGACACTGAAAACCGCCGCCACTACCTCAACGCCCGTGCCACGCTCTCCACCCTGCTCTCGCTGGGCTGCGTGCCGGTCATCAACGAGAATGACTCCGTCGCCACCGCCGAAATCCGCTATGGCGATAATGACCGCCTCGCCGCCCGCGTGGCGGAGATGATGCAGGCCGACGCGCTGGTCCTGCTCTCGGACATTGACGGCCTCTACACCGCCGACCCGCGCAAAGCCCCGGACGCCGCCCATATCCCGGTGGTGGAAACCCTTACGCCAGAGATCATGGCCATGGGCGGCGAGCCCCCGCCCGGCTATTCCTCCGGCGGCATGCGCACCAAGCTGGTGGCCGCACAAATCGCCACCCAGGCGGGCTGCGCCATGGCCATTGCCATCGGTAACCGGGAGAACCCCATCGCCGCCATCGCCGCCGGGGCCAAATGCACCTGGTTCCTGCCCACGCCGGAAGGCCGTTCCGCCCGCAAGAACTGGATCGCCGGGCACCTCGCCCCCGCGGGCACCCTTACCATCGACGACGGCGCCGCCCGCGCCCTGGCGAAGGGCTCTTCCCTGCTGCCCGCGGGCATCCGCAAGGTTGCGGGTGATTTCGAGCGTGGCGACCCGGTGGACGTGTTGGCGCTGGACGGCACCCGCATCGCCCGCGGCCTCACCGCCTATTCCAGCGCGGACGCCGCCATCATCGCGGGCCACCGTTCCGATGATTTCGAGGCGCTGCTCGGCTTCCGTGGCCGGGACGAGGTGATCCACCGCGACGATCTGGTGCTGTTCTAGAGCGCGATGACTTTAGCTTCGCTCTAAAATCATCCGGCTCTAAAGCTCCGGAACCTTCACTGCGGGCACCACCAGAAACCGCTTCTCCCGGCTCGTCTGCCCGGCCGTCAGCGTGATCGTGCCTTGCTTCACCCCCAGCCATTGCGCCAGCGCCTTGATGATCGCCGCATTCGCCCGGCCATCCTCCGGCGGCGCCGCCACGGCCACCTTCAGCCGGGCGGGCGGCCAGCCTGGTGCTGGGGCGGCCGCCAGCACCGGGCCAATGGCCACGCGCCTCGCCCCCGGCTGCGCCTTCACCGCCAAGCTCAGCCCCGCCGGGGTCTCTTCCCAAAATCGCGGCGCCTGCGTCATCCCAACCCTCTCCACATAAAAAAACCCGCCAGCCAATGGCCAGCGGGTCAAGTCAACAGGGAGGCTTCACGTCTGGGAGACGTTGGGACCGAGGTCCCAATCCAACCCCTCTCGGAGCTGGATGATGTCCGGCTCTCACCGGACATGTTGTATATAAGCCACAACAGAAATTTTTTAAGTGTGAAAATCGTAACGTCAGTTGATTTTCTGTAACTGTCATGTTCCAGGGCCCTTGCCGAACCAAGGAATCCCATGGCTTCAACCCTTTACGCCGTTGCGTTCCGCAATAGTATTCACCAGAAAGTCACGGAAAACCGATACGCGCTTGGAGTTCCGCAGCTCTTCCGGATAGACGAAATACATATCCACCGGTGGCTTCTTCACATCCGGCAGCACCGCCACCAGGCCCGGTCGGATCGCCCACCAGATAGTCCGGCACCGCGCCGATGCCGATGCCGGCACGGATACAGGCCAGCATGGCCTGCAGCGAGTTCACCTCCAGCATCCCGCGCCGCGCGGTGCCGTCCTTGCGGCCCAGTTCGCCCAGCCAGTTCACATCCGGCACCGGCGGCTTGCGGTCTCCGAACAGGATCAGCTTGTGCTTATCCAGGTCATCCGCCGTTTCCGGCATGCCATTGGCCTTCACATATTCCGGCGAGGCCCAGATCTGGCTGCGGATCTCGCCCAGATGGCGCTGCACCAGGTCCGGCTGGCGGGGCGGATGCATGCGGATCGCCACATCCGCCTCGCGCATGGCGAGGTCGAGATCCGTATCGTCCAGCAGCAGAGACACCGTCACGTCCGGATGCGCGGCCAGGAAGCTCTTCAGCCGCGGCGCCAGCCAGGTCACGCCGAAGCTGTGGGTGGTGGTCACCTTCAGCCGCCCGGCGGGCTTCTCCTTGCTCTCGGCCAGCAGCGCCTCGGTCATGGCCAGCTTGGCGAACACCTCGCGCACGGTGCGGTTCAGCGCCTCGCCCTGCTCGGTGAGAATGAGCCCGCGCGCATGGCGGTGGAACAAAGGCACCGCCAGTGCCTCCTCAAGCGCTGAAATCTGCCGCGATACGGCGGATTGGCTGAGGTTCAGCGTATCCCCCGCATGGGTGAAGCTGCCCGCCTCGGCCACCGCGTGAAATACGCGAAGCTTGTCCCAATCCATTTTTTGTCCGGTCATTTATGCCGCCTCGCTGACATGCAGCGGAATATTGCCCAAGAATTTCTCCACTTCCAGCGCCGCCATGCAGCCGGTGCCCGCGGCCGTTACCGCCTGGCGGAAGATCTTGTCCTGCACGTCGCCCGCCGCGAACACGCCGGGCATGGAGGTCTCGGTCGTCCCCGGCTTGGTGATGATATAGCCTTCCTCATCCGTGCGACCTGGCCCTGGAACAGGGCGGTCGTCGGGGAATGGCCGATGGCGATGAACACGCCATCCACGTCCAGCTCCCGCGCCGCGCCGCTGGCCACATTCTTCAGCCGCACGCCGGTAACCACCTCCGGCGTGCCGGAGCCGAGGATCTCATCCACCGCATGGTCCCAGATGACCGAGATTTTCGGGTTCTCGAACAGGCGCTGCTGCAAAATCCGCTCCGCGCGCAGGCTGTCACGGCGATGGATCAGCGTGACATGGCTGGCATGGTGGGTCAGGTAGAGTCGCCTCTTCCACCGCCGTATTGCCGCCGCCGATCACCGCGACCTTCTTGCCGCGATAGAAAAACCCGTCGCAGGTGGCGCAGGCGGAAACACCAGCGCCCTGATAAGTCTGCTCGGAGGGCAGCCCCAGCCAGCGCGCCTGCGCGCCGGTGGCGATGATCACGCTCTCCGCCTCGAATTCAGCCCGCCATCGGTCCAGGCCTTGAAGGGGCGCTCGGAGAAATCCACCCGGGTGACAATGTCGTACAATATCTCGGTGCCGACATGCTCGGCCTGCTTGGCCATCTGCTCCATCAGCCAGGGGCCCTGAATCGGCTCGGCGAAGCCGGGATAGTTCTCCACATCGGTGGTAATGGTAAGCTGCCCGCCAGGCTGCAAACCAGCCACCAGCACCGGCGCTAGATTGGCGCGGGCGGCATAAATCGCGGCTGTATAACCCGCCGGGCCGGCGCCAATGATCAGTACCCGGGTCTTCTTCACCTCAGCCATTTATAATCGGTCCACAATTCGTTTTTCCTGGATTACATATCCGTTGAGTTGGCGCCGTTACAAGAGACAGGCACCCTGACAGGCGTGCGATCAGTCCGTGGCGAGGCAATCTTGCCTCAATTCAGCGTGTGAATCCGCCGCCCGGCTCGGAACGGGGCCAGAAAACATGCATAACAGCTTGTAACAAGGCGCTTCCGGCCATTTAACCTCCCCTCCGCCATTCCAATATCATGCGCATGGGCTTCCCTGAAACCGATCATTTCAACGGCACGCATTTTTTCAACCCCGAACCCGCCCGCCATCCTGAGGCACGCCGCCGCTCCGGCCTGCTGCGCCTGATGCGCGCGCGCATGGCGCGAGACCCCGCGGTGTGGTCCGCCTGGCCCGCGCATGTGGAGAACAAGCCATACCCCCCGCCAGACCCGGCCACTCCCAGCGCCACCTGGATCGGCCATAGTTCCTTCCTGCTTTGCCTGGAGGGGCTGAATGTGCTGACCGACCCGGTTTTTTCCGAGCGCTGTTCACCGTTGCGCTTCGCCGGGCCAAAGCGCGTGCGCGCCCCCGGCCTGACCATCGAGGCCCTGCCGAAGATCGACCTGATCCTGCTCTCCCATAACCATTATGACCATATGGACATTCCGTCCCTGCGGCGCATCCGCAAGCGCTTCCCCGCGGCGCGGATCGTCACCAGCCTGGGCAATGCGGATTTCCTGAAGCGCCAGCGTCTGCCCGGCGCCACCGAGCTGGATTGGTGGGACACAACCACCATCCACGGCGCCCATATCACCGCCACCCCGGCCCGGCATTTCGCCGCCCGCACGCTATGGGACAGGAACAAGACCCTCTGGGTGGGGTTCATGCTCAACTATCACGGCCGCAAAATCTATTTCGCGGGCGATAGCGGCTATACGAAATTCTTTGGCGAGATCCATCACCGCCTGGGCGCGCCAGACCTCGCCTTGCTGCCCATCGGCGCCTATGACCCGCGCGAGATGATGGCGACCGTGCATGTCAACCCCGCCGAAGCCGTGCAGGCCTTTCAAGACCTGCACGCCAAGCGCGCCATCGGCATGCATTTCGGCACGTTCCAGCTCACCGCTGAAGCCATCGGCGCGCCAGAGACGGAACTGGCCTTGGCCCTTGCCCGTGCGGGTATGTCTCCGGAGGCGTTCTTCACGCTGGATGTGGGCGAAACCGCCCTGCTTTAGGTTATTGCGCTGATCGCCTGCACCCGGCCCACGCCAAACTATGGGGCGAGCCGGGTTAGACGGCGGAGTTGCCGCCATCCACCGGCAAGGCCGCCCCCGTGATGAACGCGGCGTCATCGGACGCCAAGAACGCGATGGCGGCCGCCACATCTTCCGGCCTGCCGAGCCTGCCCAGGGGAATCGCCGCCGCCATTTCGGCGAGCCGCGCCGGGTCATCCTCCGCTTCCCGGCGCAGCATGGCGGTGTCGGTATCGCCGGGGCACACGGCATTCACCCGCACGCCCTGGCGCGCATGGTCGCTGGCCATTGAGCGGGTAAGCTGCACAACCGCCCCCTTGCTGGTGCCATAGGCCAGCGCCCGGTCCGCGGCGACAAGCCCCCAATCCGAGGCAACATTGACGATGGCGCCCCCGCCTTGCTCGATCATCAGCGCCACGACCGCCCGCGACAAGCGGAAAACCGAGGTCACATTGACCAGCATGGTCCTGTCCCATTCCTCATCCGTGCATTGCGCGGCATCGCCCTTGAACAGGATCCCCGCATTATTCACGAGTATGTCCAGCCGGCCATGCCGTTCCATGGCCCAGCCCGCCAGCCTGGCGGGCGTTTCCGCCGCCGCGATATCCGCCGCCAGAAAGTCGCCGCCAAGCTCGGCGGCCAGGGCCCGGCCCGCCGCCTCGTTGCGGCCCGTGAGCAACAGGCGGGCGCCGCGTGCCGCGAACAGCCGGGCCGCCGCCTCGCCAATGCCCGCCGTGGCGCCGGTGATCAGGGCAATTTTTCCAGTCAGCATGTCGCATCCTCCTGCCGGCCCGCTTATCCCAAAACCGCCCGGCTGGACACAGGCGCATAAGCCGCGTGACCATGCAGGACCTGTTTGGATAAAATGGCCGGATCGGCGAGAACGAATACCAACCGGCGTGGACTTTGGCTCACGATCAGCATTGCCGTCATTGCGAACGAAGTGAAGCAATCCATCTCTTCTAGGGCCACGTCTGGCAAGATGGGTCGAAGCACTGCGCGCGACGACGGCGCTTATGGGTCAGTCTTTAAGCGTGTTGGTACAAGAGCTAAGACTTACTAGGACCGGCAATATGCTCTCGAAATATTCCAAGAAACTATCCGCCTATCTCGCGCATCCGGACCCGCTTACGGCGGCGACCAATTTGATTGCATTTGTCGTCGGCGCCAACGGGCCGTTTTATCCTCTATACGCCGTCCTGCTCATCGGCGCGCCCGGCGCCTCCACGCTTTTCACGATGCTGTCGAGCCCGTTCTTTCTGGCCATCCCGGCCTTGTCGAAACGGCACGGGCTCGCCGGGCGTATTGCCCTGCCCATCGTTGGAACGCTCAATACGGTCTGGTGCACCAAATTGATCGGCGTACCCTCAGGCGTGGAATTGTTTCTGCTGCCCTGCATAACCATCGCCGCCTTGTCGTTTCGCCGCAGCGAGCGCCTTCTCATGTTGCCGCTTACCGGTCTGCCGATGTGTCTCTATCTCTTGCTGCATCATCGCTACGGCATACCTCTCCTGGGCTTCAGCCCGGATCAATATGGCGCCCTGCTGTCGCTGAACGCTGCCAGCACCGGAACGCTCACGGCGTTTCTGGGCCTGGTTTACGCCAATGCCTTTTCATCATCCCGGATGGGCTGAGATGTCTATGGATGGAGCGTCTTGCCCTTAAACATACACCATTGCGCCCCGGCGCATCGGAAACATTCCGGTTTGCGCGCCTTGCACACATAACGCCCGTGCAAAATCAGCCAGAGATGCGCGGGCTTCAGCATCTCCTTCGGAATACGCTTGACGAGCTGATCCTCCACCGCGCGCGGGGTGGCCCCCGGCGCGATGCCGGTGCGGTTGCCAAGCCGGAAAATATGCGTGTCCACGGCCATGGTGGGTTGGCCAAAAATCTCGTTCAGCACCACATTCGCGGTTTTGCGCCCTACACCGGGCAGCGCTTCCAGCGCCTCGCGCTCGCCGGGCACCTCGCCGCCATGGCGCTCCAGCAATTGCTGGGCCAGAGCCGCCACGTTCCTGGCCTTCGCCTGCCATAGCCCGATGGTCTTAATCGCCTCGCCAATCCCCGCCGCCCCCAGCGCCACCATCCCGGCGGCATCGGGTGCCACCTTGAACAAAGCCGGTGTCACCTTGTTCACCGCCACATCCGTCGTCTGGGCCGAGAGCACCACCGCCACCAGAAGCTGAAACGGCGTGCCGTAATGCAGCTCGGTGCGCGGATCCTCATTCCCCGCCGCGATGGCGGTGAGAAACAACGGCACATCCGCTTTCTTCATCGGTTTTGAGGGCGCGGTTTCGCCCGGCTTGGCGGTCATTTGGTGCCGAACAACCTGTCCCCGGCATCGCCCAGCCCGGGCAGGATATAGGCGTTCTCATCCAATTGCCGGTCCAGCGACGCGGTATAAACCGGCACGTCCGGATGCGCCGCCTCGAACGCGGCGACACCTTCTGGCGCCGCCAATAGGCAAACGAATTTAAGCTGCCTGGCCCCCGCCTGCTTCAGCCTCTTCACGGCGGCGGCGGCGGAATGGCCGGTGGCCAGCATCGGGTCCACCACCACGCAAAGCCGCTCCTCCAGCGCGTCGGGCACCTTGAAGTAATATTCCACCGGCTCATGCGTGTCGTGGTCGCGGTACATGCCCACATGGCCCACGCGCGCGGCGGGCACCAGATCCAGCATGCCATCCAGAATCCCAGCCCCCGCGCGCAAAATGGAAATAAAGCAGAGCTTCTTCCCTTGCACCTGCACCGCCTCCATCTCCTCCATCGGCGTTTGGATGGTGATCGGCTCCAGCGGCAAATCACGCAGCACCTCATAGGCCAGCAGCAGCGAGATCTCCCGCGCCAGGCGGCGGAAGCCCCCGGTCGTCGTCTCCGTCTTGCGCAGCAATGTCAGCTTATGTTGCACGAGGGGGTGATCGATGACGGTCAGCATGCCCTGTTACTCTCCTGCTTTCGGTAGCCTGATGACAAAGCGCGCGCCCACCACCCGGCCGCTCTCGTCCCGGCGGTTCTCAGCCGAAATCCGGCCCTGATGCGCCTCCACGATCTGCCGCGAGATGGACAGCCCCAGCCCCGAATGGCTGCCGAACTGCTCATTCTGCGGCCGCTCGGAGTAGAAACGGTCAAAGATGGAATCCAGCTTGCCGTCGGGAATACCCGGCCCTTCATCCTCCACCGCCAGCTCGATCACCCCGCCCGTCTCCCGCCCGCGCAAGTAAATCTTCGCATTCTCCGGGCTGAAGGAAATGGCATTGCCGATCAAATTGCGCAGCACCTGCACCAGCCGGGCCTCGGAACCGCGCACCAGCAGCCCCGCGGCGGGGGCGTCCAGCACCATGAAGGGGCTGCCTTCCTTGCGGGTGGCATCATGGATCTCGGCCAGTGTCGCCAGCATGCGGGCCATGTCCACAATCTCGTAGCGGCTGCGGGAGAGTTCGGAATCCAGCCGCGAGCTATCCGAAATATCGGTAATCAGCCGGTCCAGCCGCCCCACATCCTGCGTCACGATGGCCAGCAGCCGCGAGGCCCGCGCCGGGTCCTCCACCCGCGACAGCGTCTCCACCGCCGAGCGGATGGAAGAGAGCGGGTTCTTGATCTCATGCGCCACATCAGCCGCGAATTTCTCGATCGCGTCCATGCGCGACCATAACGCCTGGGAGGTACCCTCCAGCGTGCGCGCCAGCGTGCCGATCTCGTCATTGCGGGTGGTGATCGGCTTCGGCAGCGTCTGCGCCCCGGCCCGTCCCTGGCGCATGCGTTCCGCCGC
Source organism: uncultured Pseudomonadota bacterium (assembly GCA_963794625.1). GTDB lineage: Bacteria > Pseudomonadota > Alphaproteobacteria > Acetobacterales > Acetobacteraceae > Acidocella. The sequence continues at coordinate 185,804 of CAWCEU010000006.1, read as the reverse complement.
CGCCGCCAGGCGGGAGATCGGGCTGGCGATGGTGCGGGAAAGATAGAAAGAGACGATCACGGTGAGCGCCAAAGCCAGCGCAAACAGCAGCAGAATGGAAATCCGCACCGCCAGCACCGCCGCGTCCACCTCGGAGGCTTCGCGCGTCAGCAGCACCGTGCCCACCACCTGCTGCCCATGCTCAATCGGCTCGGCCACCGTCACCAGCAGCATTCCCTCCGCGTCCCGGCGCACGAAAGGCGGGGCCTCCTGGGCGGCAGGGGCGGCCCCCGCTTCCGTCATCTGCAGCACCGTGCGCGCATCCGGCTGCCAGCCCAGCGTGTTCGGGTCCTGCCCGGCGCCGGAGCCGATCACGCCGGATTTATCCTCATTCCCGGTCACCGAGCCGGAAAGATGGTCGTAGATGAAGCCGATCACCCGCGAGAACAGGCCCGGCGGCGGCGGCGCGGAAAGCGGCTCGGTCACAATCGCCCCGCCCGTGCCCGGATGCACGCGGGAATTGGCGATCAGCTCGCCATCGGGCCCGTAGATCAGCGCCTGGGCGTTGGGGGTGGGTTCGGTCAGGGAATAAAGCAGCGGCTGCGCCAAATCCGGGTCCAGCGCCTGCTGGCCATTATTCTCCTGCACCGCCGTTTCGGCGATGGCGCCGGCATAAATCCGCGCCTGCTCGCGCAGGGCGGAAACCTCTGCGGAGAGCAGCCCTTGCTGATACTGGTCCAGGTAGAGCAAAGCCGCGAAGATCAACACCAGCGGCAGAAAATTCACCAGGAGAATGTCGCGCAGCAGCCGCGACAGGCGGGGGTTTTTAGCCAGGATCAGGCGTCCTTGTACCGGTAGCCGATGCCGTAGAGCGTCTCGATCTGGTCGAACTCGCCGTCGATATTGCGGAATTTCTTGCGCAGCCGCTTTACATGGCTGTCGATGGTGCGGTCATCCACATACACATTCTCGCCATAGGCCGCGTCGATCAGCTGGTCGCGGCTCTTCACCATGCCCGGCCGCTGCGCCAGCGCCTTCACCAGCAGAAACTCGGTCACGGTCAGCTGGATATCCTTGCCCTTCCAGAGGCATTGATGCTTGGTCTCGTCCAGCGTCAAATCCCCGCGGGTCAGCACGCTGGCCGGGGCGGCGCCCGAAGCCTCCGCGCGGGTGGACTCGTTGCGGCGCAGCAAAGCGCGGATCCGCTCCAGCAGCAAACGCTGGCTGAACGGCTTGGTGATATAATCATCCGCCCCCAGCCGCAGCCCCATCAGCTCGTCCAGCTCGTCATCCTTGGAGGTGAGGAAGATCACCGGCAAGGAGGAGGAGCGGGCGCGCAGCTTCTGCAGCAGCTCCATCCCATCCATGCGGGGCATCTTGATGTCCAGCACCGCGAGATCGACCGGCTTGGCCAGCAGCGCTTGAAGGGCGGACTCGCCATCCGTATAGGTACGGACCACGAATCCCTCCGCCTCCAGTGTCATCTGCACCGAGGTGAGGATATTGCGGTCGTCGTCGACCAGGGCGATCGTTTGTTTCATCGGGCAGACCCAATCATTTGCGGTTATGGCCTTTCTGCCGTCAGGGAGTGACCGGATTATGGCAGCAAATCAAGAGCGGATGGTAGCGCAGGCGGCGGCCTTGATGCTGAACGCGCGCAGCGCCACCCTGGCGACGGCGCAGGATGGCATCCCCCACGCCGCCTTGGTCACCCCGGCGCTGGATCATGACGGGCAGCCGCTGCTCCTGCTCTCGGAGCTTGCCACCCACACCAGGCAGCTGCGCGCCAACCCGGCCTGTGCCCTGCTCTTCACCGGCCACGCCGCCGAGGCGAACCCGCAAACCACGCCACGGCTCTGCCTCACCGGCGAAGCCCGGCTGGTGGAGGGTGCCGGCAAGCGGGACATCTTTCTTAAGATTCACCCATACGCATCACTGTATATGGACTTCGCCGACTTCAAATTCTGGAAGCTATTTATTTTAGGGTCAAACTATGTTGGCGGTTTTGCAAATGCGTCATCTTTGAAATTTTCTGCATTGCAGCATGAGATTTTCAAAACGCTATCTTCCGCGACAGGTTGAAGACACAGGGTCTGGCGCTTATGAAAGACTCTGGTACGAAAATTTCCAAAGAGGATAACCCCGTCTGATGACCGAAAAAGCCGTGCTCCGCGATGCCGCCCCTTTGCAGGGTACCGGCGTGCGCGTCGCCGCCGCCCTGCATGCCAATCTCACCGCTCCGGCGCTGGTGTCACATTCGCTGCGCAAGGGTGAAGGCCGCCTCTCCGCCGATGGCGCGTTGATTGTGCGCACGGGCGTGCATACGGGCCGCTCGGTCGCTGATAAATTCGTGGTCGATGAGCCGGAAACCACCGCCGATGTCTGGTGGGGCAAGGTGAACCAGAAACTGCCGCGCGAAAAATTCGCGGTCCTGAAATCACGCGTCCAGGCCTATCTGCAAGGGCGCGAGCTGTTCACGCAAGACCTTTACGCCGGGGCGGACCCGGCCAACCGCATCCGCGTGCGCCTGGTCACCACCGGGGCCTGGCATGCGCTGTTCACCCGCAACATGTTCATCCGCCCGGCTGAAGCTGACCTGCCGGGCTTCGAGCCGGATTACGTCATTCTGCACGCCCCGGATTTCGAGGCCGACCCGGCCATTGACGGCGTGAAATCCTCCACAGCCATCGCGCTCTCCTTCGCGGAGAAGCTCATCGTCATCGCCGGCACCGAATATGCGGGCGAGATCAAGAAATCCATCTTCACGGTGATGAACTGGCTGCTGCCGCCCAAAGGCGTGCTGCCCATGCATTGCTCCGCCAATATCGGCCCGCATGAGGATAGCGCCCTGTTCTTCGGCCTCTCCGGCACCGGCAAGACCACCCTCTCTTCAGACCCCACCCGCCGCCTCATCGGCGATGACGAGCATGGCTGGGGGCCGGATGGCGTGTTCAATTTCGAGGGCGGTTGCTACGCCAAGGTGATCGACCTCAGCCAGAAGAACGAGCCCGAGATCTGGGCCGCCTCGCACCGCTTCGGCACCGTGCTGGAAAACGTGGTGGCCGATCCGCGCGGCCGGCTGGACCTGACGGACAGCACCTTCACCGAGAACACCCGCGCCTGCTACCCGGTCGAGTTCATCCCGAATGTCGAACTCTCCGGCCGCGGCGGCATCCCGAAGAACGTCATCATGCTCACCGCCGATGCCTTCGGCGTGCTGCCCCCCATCTCCCGCCTCACCCCGGCGCAGGCGATGTATCATTTCCTCTCCGGCTACACCGCGCGCGTGGCGGGCACGGAAAAGGGGCTGGGCAGCGAGCCGCAGGCCACCTTCTCCACCTGTTTCGGCGCGCCCTTCCTGCCGCGCCACCCGCAGGTTTACGGCAAGCTGCTGCAAAAGCTCATCAATGAGCACGGTGCCAATTGCTGGCTGGTGAACACGGGCTGGAGCGGCGGCGCCTATGGCGTGGGCCAGCGCATGTCCATCGCCCATACCCGCGCCTTGCTGCGCGCCGCCCTGGCCGGCGAGCTGGACGATGCGGAGTACCGCGCCGACCCGTTCTTCGGCCTCGCCATCCCCGCGCGGGTGAACGGCGTGCCGGATGAGGTGCTGGACCCCCGCCAAGCCTGGCCCGACAAAGCGGCCTACGACAAGGCGGCGAGGGGTCTGGTGCAGCGCTTCATGGCGAATTTCGAAAGCTTCGCCGAGCATGTCGATGCCGAGGTGAAAGCCGCCGCCATCAAGGACGCTGCATAAGCCACCCGGAACCGGCCCGGTTCGTTCGATTGGCGCGACGGATGGGCACTGCGTGACAGTGCGTGCCCCGGCGATTATACTGCGCTCCGTCTGCCCCGAAGAAAACGGACCCCTCCTTGCGCCGCTTGGCTTTGCCCTTTGTTGTGTTCCCTGGCTTTCTTTCGCTTGCCCTGGCCGGATGCAGCCAGGGCTATTCCCCCAACACCTATGCCTCCAGCGCCGCACAGGAGGAGGCAAATGTGCAGCGCGGGGTCATTATCGGCGTGCGGCAGGTATTGATAAGCGCAAGCGGCACGATCGGCGCGGCCACCGGCGGCGCGGCTGGCGGTGTTGCGGGGGCGCAGGTTTCCGGCGGCCCGGTGGTCACCGCATTGGGCGCGATCGGGGGCACCTTGGTCGGGGGTATTGGCGGGGCAGCCGCCGCGCAAGCGGTGGCGGATGCCAAGGGCTGGGAATATATCGTCCAGGAAACCGGCGATAAGCTGGTTTCCGTCACCCAAACAAGCAAGACCGCGCTTCCAGTCGGGATGCATGTTCTCGTCATTGCCGACACGCAGCAGGCTCGGATCGTGCCTGACTACACCGTGCAGGTCGCCGCGGCGGCGCCCGCCACCAAGGATGCGGCGGGCAACCCTTCCAAAACGGCCGGCACATCGAATGGTCAGGCGGCCACTGAGATCAACCTTGATACGTTTCTGCCGGCCGCCGGCTCGGCGGAGCCTGTGCAAATAGACCCGAACGCCGCAGCGAATGATTCCGCACCCCAGCCTGCGGCAAGCCCGGCTTCCGCCGACCCCACGGCGGCACCCCCGGCAGCGTCTTCTTCCACATCCGGCGAGACGGCAGCGCCCGCAACGGTGAATAACGGGAGTTCGGCTGTGGTAGCGCCTGCCGCCGGGTCCACGGCCACGCCGGTCCAGAGCACGCCAGCCTCTACCTCTACCTCTACCTCTCCTCAGCCGGTAAGCTCTTCCTCCACCGCCACGCCCTGACGGCCCGGCACGCTGCCGGGATCGCTTTTGGCTCTAACCGGCATGAAAACCCTCCACAAGGTCGCCGGGCGTATCGATATCCCGGAACCACTCGGGTTTTCCGGGCAGTTTTTCAGCTTGCGCCAGACATGTTCCGGCACCGCGATCGCCCTCCAATTTGGCGAGGAGGCTGAACCAGTTTTGCCCGAACAATACCGGCGGACCGGCATGGCCCGAAAATGAGGCAATGAGCGAGTCATCATCCCGATAACGGGAGAGCAGACCACTGAAATGTTCCACGGGTACGAAGGGCATGTCAGCCAGGGCGATCAATATTGCGCGCGCGCCATGCTTCATGGCTTCCGCCAGACCCAGCCGAATGGAGCTGGATTGGCCTGCCGCAGGGTCAGGGTTGATCACCGTATGGAAATCCCGCGCGTCGTAGGAGATACCTCCATCGGCGGTCACGGCGATGCGTAAGCCGAAAGGAAGTGCCGCCAGAGCCTGTGCGGCATGTTGCCCAAGAGCGTGCCCTTGCAAGGGCTGGCGCAACTTATCCGCTCCGAAACGCCTCCCGCGCCCAGCCGCGAGCAGAATGGCCGCGACCTGTTCCGGCTGGATCACGTGGCGTTTACGGATCGTTTCATGCGGCTCAGTCACCGCGCAGCCTGGCGACATCCTGCGCGGTGAGCTGCGAAGGCTGGGCACCAAAGCGGGCGGTCACATAATTGGCCACGGCGGCGATTTCAGTATCGGTATACGCGGCGGCGAAGGAAGGCATGAAGGCCCGCCCACCGGCCGGCATGCCGGTGCCATGCAACACCATCATCACCACATTGACGCCTGTAGGATCATTAACGGCGCGGATGCCGGTAAGTTGCGCGGCAGGAACAATCGTGCCTTGCCCGCTCCAGGCATGGCAGCTCTCGCATGAACCTTCGAAGATGCTCTTGCCGAGAGTATTCCCTCCCGGCCCCTCCGCCGCCAGTGCGGAAGCCGGGCCGGCAACCGCCGGGGCGGTATTGTCGCGGATCGGCGGAACGGTTTGCAGATAGGTGACGATCGCCTGCACGTCACCTTGCGTCAATTGGCTGAGGCTGAGCTGCACGGCCTCGTTCATCGGGCCGGAGGCGCTGCCATGGTCCGCCGCGAAGCCGGTGGAGAGATAGGAGGCCAGCGCCTGCTCCGTCCAGCCGCCCACACCACTCACCGGATCGCTGGTGATGTTATAGGCGTTCCAGCCCTCCGCCATGCCGCCCGCGAATTTCTGCCGCGTATCCCGCGCCTGCAGCAGGTTGCGCGGTGTATGGCATTCGCCGCAATGCTCCAGCGCTTCCACCAGATAAGCGCCGCGATTCCATTCAGCGCTGCGGTCCGCCACGGGCTGGAAGCGCGTATCGCTGTTGAAGAAGCCCGACCAGAACACCATCAGCCAGCGCTGGTTATAAGGAAAGCTGAACGTGTCCGGCTGGTTCGGTTGATGCACGGCCGGGACCGTCGCCAGATAGGCGCGGATCGCCAGCACATCGTCATCCGTCAGCAGCGTGTAGGATGCATAGGGAAAGGCCGGATAAAGCCGGCTGCCATCGGCCGCGATGCCACGGTGCACGGCCCGCAGAAAATCCGCATCGCTCCAATTGCCGATGCCGGTGTCTTTATCCGGCGTGATGTTGGGTGTGTAGAGCGTGCCGAATGGCAGGTTGAAGGCCAAACCGCCAGCAAAAGGCTTCCCGCCCGGAACCGTGTGGCAGGCGGCGCAATCCGCCGCCGCCGTGAGATATTTGCCGCGCGTGATCAGATCCGCGCTGGCAAGCGGCGCTGGCACACCGGTGGGAGAGGCGGCCTTGTAATCCGCCAGGCTCACCTGCTGCCCGCCCGCGAAGGCCATTGGCCCGGGCAGCCAGAGGAAACGCCAGGCCAAAAACCCCAATACCACCAGAATGAGAACCGCCAGCCCCGCCAGCGCGCGCCGCATTGCGCTCATGCGTTGGCTCCCTTCGCCAGCAATGCCGGATCAACCGGCAGCCGGGTGAGCTGCACCCCCGTCGCGGCATAGATCGCATTCGCCACCGCGGGCTGCACCGAAGTGCAACCCGGTTCACCCAGCCCGCCCGGCGGCTCGGCGCTGTCCACCACATGCACTTCGATCTGCGGCATCTCGTCAATCCGCAACATTCTGTAGTTGTTGAAATTATTTTGCTGCACGCGGCCATTCTGCACGGTGATGTCGCCGTAGAGGAGTGCGGTGAGGCCAAAGACATGCCCGCCCTGCACCTGTGCCACCACCCCGTCCGGATTTACCGCCGTGCCGCAATCCACCACTGTCACCAGCTTTTGCACCTGCACCGCGCCGTCATCCGCTATCGCCACCTGCGCCACGGTGCAGAGATAAGAGCCGAAAGCGAATTGCAGATTGATGCCGCGCCCCGAGCGGGCTGGCAACGGATCGCCCCAGCCAGCCTTCTGCGCCGCCAGGTTCAGCACCGCCAGGCCGCGCGGGTCTTGCTTCAGCAGAGCGCGGCGGAAGGCCAGAGGGTCGGCCTTCGCCTGGCTGGCCAGCAAATCGATGAAGCTTTCCACCGAGAAGACGTTGAAGTTGGGACCGACACCACGCCAGAAGCAAGTTGGAATCCCCTGCAGCTCATGGCGCACATATTCAACCCGGAAATTGGCGAAGTCGTAAGGCGTCTCCACCGCACCGTCGACCGCATCGGGGTCGATGCCGTTCTGGAAGCCCGGCGGCAGCCAGCGGGCGATGATGGAGGGGCCAGCGACACGGTGCCGCCAGGCCGTGGGCGTGCCGTTCTCCAGCTTCGCCGTCATCCACACGCTGTAGAGTGAGCGGTACATCGCCTTGGAGATGTCCTCCTCGCGGCTCCAGAACACTTTCACCGGCCCGTCGATTTTCTGGGCGATGCGCGCCGCCTTCTCGATATGGTCCACTTCCAGCCGCCGCCCGAAGCCGCCGCCCAAAAGCTGATTATGCACATTCACCTGGTCCGGCTGCAGCCCCAGCACGGTTGCTACCGCGTTCTGCGCCTTGGTCATCACCTGGGTGCCCACCCACACCTCACAGCCTGAGGGCGTCACCTGCAAGGTGCAGTTCATCGGCTCCATCGGCGCATGGGCGAGTATCTGGAAATCGTAACGCTGGGTGATCACGCCATCGCCCTGCAGCATGTCCTGCGGGTGGCCGGTCTCCTTTGCAACCACGGCCTGCGCCGTTTCCGCCTGGTGCAGGGAGTCGCGCAGAGCATCGGTGGTCAGGCTGCCATTCGGGCCGTCATCCCAGGTCAGGTTCAGCACCGCGAGGCCCCGCAGCGCCGCCCAGCTATTATCGCCAACCACCGCCACCATATCGTCGAACCGCAGCACCTGCCGCGCGCCAGGCACAGTGTGGAACTGGCTGTCATCCACCGCGACAAGCTTGCCGCCCTGCACGGGGCTGGATTTCAGCGTCGCATACTGCACCCCCGGCGGTGCCGCATCGATACCGTATTTCAGCCCGCCATTTATCTTCTGCGCATTGTCCAGCCGGTGCTGCGGCTTGCCGATCAGCTTGAACTGCGCCGGATCCTTCAGCGCCACCTTCTGCGGCGCGGTTTCGCCCGCGGCAAGTGCCGCGAGGCTGCCATAGCTGGCGGAGCGCTGGCTGCCATCGTGAAACACCATTCCGGACACGGTGCGGCACTCAGAGGCCGGCACCTGCCATTTCGCCGCCGCCGCCGCCACCAGCATGGCCCGCGCCGTGGCCCCGGCGGTGCGCAACGGCGTCCAGAAGCCTTGCACCGAGGTGGAGCCGCCCGTGACCTGAATTCCGAATATTGGATTGCCATAGAGCGCATTGCTCGCCGGCGCCGCCTCCAACGTGATCTGCGCCAGATCGAGATCCATTTCCTCGGCGATGAGCATGGTCAGCGCCGTATAAATGCCTTGCCCCATCTCCACTTGCGGCATGATCAGCATCACCGGCCCCGTGGCCGGGACACGTATGAAGGCATCCGGCGCGAATGCGCCCGGTGCGGTGTCCTCCTGCGCCAGCGCCACCTGGCTGGAGGCGAATTGCACCCCCAGCAGAAAACCGCCCGCCAAACCAGCGCGCAGAAAATTCCGGCGGCTCGGCCCGGCGGCCAGCTTAGCGTCCAGCGGCGGCATGTTTGATCCCCTCCCGGATACGGACATAGGTGCCACAGCGGCAGATATTCCCGGCCATGGCGGCATCGATATCTTCGTCTGTCGGGTTTTTATTCGCCGCCAGCAGCGCGGCCGCGGACATGATCTGCCCGGACTGGCAGTAACCGCATTGGACCACATCCAGCTCCAGCCATGCTTGCTGTACAGCAGCCCCTTCAGGTGTGGCGCCGATGCCTTCAATGGTCGTGATCTTGCGCCCCGCCACCATGCCGACGGGTAATTGACAGGATCGCACCGGCGCCCCGTCCAGATGCACCGTGCAGGCACCGCACTGGGCAATGCCGCACCCGAATTTCGTTCCAGTCAGCCCGGCGGCATCGCGCAGCGCCCAGAGCAGAGGCATGTCGTCAGGAATGTTCAAATCCTGGTCGGCACCGTTGATGTTTAATGTTACCACCACCATCCCCCCTTCTTCCCCGCGTCTCTACGAAGTGGGGTGGATGATGACCGATTAAAAGTCCATCCAGCCCGGCTCGGCGCTTGCTCAATCTGTATCATGTTAGCAGCGCAAGCCAGTCTTTGTTTAGCCGGGCATATCTCTGGGGTCTTGGACAATTGCACTATGCCGGCGCGGTGGCGGCGCCGGCTTGGCGGGGCATTTTTGAAACAGGTCCCAGACCTGATCGAGTGATGGCGTGGGCCGGAAATGTCAGCGTGTGATTTGAACGGCCAATACCCCCCCATCCTCTCTCCGCCGTTTTTTCGGCGGGGGAGGGGCTGGATGAGCGGTTCAGGTCAGGCGGGGCTGTTTATGGCGCTGGCTATCCGGCGAAGCCGTCATCATCGGCGGCATTGGCGTATTCGCCGTCGCCTGGGGCGGTGGTGAGGGTGGCCGGGAGCTTGGCGTTTTCGGCGATCCGTCCGTGCTGTGCGGGCGTTGCCGGGGCATTGGCGAGATTGACCAGATGCTGGGGCGGATAGGTGGTGCCGAGGTCGCCGGAGCGGGCCTGGGCGGCGAAGGGTGCCAGGGACGCGGCCAGGATGGCGGCGGTGGCGAAGCTCGTGAAGCGTCTCATGCGATGTTCTCCTTTCATGGGGTGATGATCGGGAACGGCGCGGTGCCAGCGTTAGGCGTTGCTGGAGACCGGGCGGCCGTCAGGGTAGGAGGTGATGACATTGCTGGCGACGTTCTGGGCCTGGGCGGAGAACTGGGCATTCTCGGCGCCGCGGCCGGGGACGAAAGCGCCATGCTGGCTGGACTGGACGGCATTGGCGGCGGGGCCGGTGGTGCCAAGATCGCCGGAGCGGGCCTGAGCGGCGAAGGGGGCCAGGGAGGCAACCAGAACGGCGGCGGAAGCGAATTTGGTGAAGCGTGACATGATGGAAAACTCCTTATTCAAAGACGTTGGATTCAAAGATGTTGGAACGTTTGGGGCGCCTGGAGGCGGTTGGGGTTAGCCGCCATTGCTGTCGGAAGCGGCGCCGCCGACCCAGCGGGAGGAAACCGGCACATCATTGCTGGCGAGCTTGCCATTGCCGGCATTCTGGACCTGGGCGGTGAACTGGGCATTCTCAGCACCGCGGCCGGGGACGAAAGCGCCGTGCTGGCTGGACTGGACGGCATTGGCGGCGGGGCCGGTGGTGCCGAGATCGCCGGAGCGGGCCTGAGCGGCGAAGGGGGCCAGGGAGGCAACCAGAACAGCGGCGGAAGCGAATTTGGTGAAGCGTGACATGATGTTTGATCCTTCGATCGTCTGGGCGTGATGCCCTTCGGTGAGGGAGATGTATACGTACGTCCGTTATTGATCAACTAAATTCAGAACGTACGTACGTTAACCAGCCATGCAAAAGCCGCATGGAATGGGGTGACCCATGCGGCATTTGGCGAAAACCTGCATTTAGAGCCGCTCTAAAATCTAAATCCGCCTCTACATCAGTGTTTTAGAGCGGGAATGACGATTTTTCTTGCAAGTCAATGCGTACGAACGTATTTTATCAACTGATCAATTTTCTTGGAATCGTGACCGCCATCATGCCTAGACCGTCCAATCGCGAAAAAATCCTCACTGAAGGCCTGCGCGTCGTTCATGAGCGTGGGTTCGTTGGGGCGTCCGTGCGCGACATCGCGCAGGCGGCGAGCGTGCCGCTGGGCTCTTTCACCAACCATTTCCCCTCAAAGGAAGCGTTTGGGCTGGAGGTGCTGGAGCGTTATTACGAGCAGGATTACGAGTTCACCGCCCGCTCCCTGCATGACCAATCCCTGCCCGTGCGCGAGCGCTTCGAAGTTTATTTCGACAGCGTGATCAGCTATCTGAGCAGCAACGACATGCGCGGCGGCTGCCTGGTCGGTAACTTCTGCGCCGAGGTGGCCGACCAGTCCGAGGTGCTGCGGCTGCGCCTGGCGAAGATCTTCCAGGACATCCGCGACGACATCCAATCCGTGCTGGAAGAGGGTGTTGCCTCCGGCGAGCTGCGCGCCGGGCTGAACTGCAAGGAAGCCGCGGGGTTCATCTATTCCTCACTCCAAGGCGCCATCCTCATCGCCAAGGTCCTCAGAAACCCAATACCCCTCGAAAATTGCCGCAAACAAATCCTCCAAAAAATACTGAACTGAAAAGCCAGCGGGCCTGGTCGGCGGGTCCGCCCAGGCTCTTGCCACAAGTGCCGGAAATCGCTCCGGAGGGGCAAAAATCCGGTTTCGGAGGAGCAGAAATTTCTCTATTGCTCCCCCATGCTCACCGACAAAGATAATCTGCTGCGCCGGCTGCATGCCTTGCGCAGCGAGCACCGGGACCTCGATACGGTTATCACTCGCATCAGCGAACATGGCCCGGTGGACCAGCTGCATCTGCAAAGGCTGAAGAAGCGCAAGCTGGGGCTGAGGGATGAGATCTCGCGGCTGGAAAGCCGGCTGATCCCGGACCGCACGGCATGAGCGCGCCATTGGTCGGGATTATCATGGGCAGCCGGTCGGACTGGCCCGTGATGGAGCATGCCGCGCAAATGCTGGAAAGGCTGGGCGTGCCGTATGAGGCGAAAGTGGTCTCCGCACACCGCACGCCGAGGCGGCTGTACGACTACGCATCTTCCGCCGAGGGGCGGGGCATCAAGATCATTATTGCCGGCGCGGGCGGGGCGGCGCATCTGCCGGGCATGGCGGCGTCCATGACCAATCTGCCCGTGCTGGGCGTGCCGGTGGCGGTAACGGCGTTGCAGGGGCAGGATAGTCTGCTCTCCATCGTGCAGATGCCGGGCGGGGTTCCGGTGGGCACCCTGGCCATCGGCAAGCCGGGGGCGATCAATGCCGGGATTCTGGCTGCTTCCATCCTCGCTTTGTCCGACCCCGCGCTGCGGGAGCGCGTGGCGGCACTGCGGGCCGAGCAGACGGATAGCGTGCCGGAGGAGCCGGTTTGATGCAGCCGGGGGCCGTGATCGGCATGATCGGCGGCGGCCAGCTTGGGCGCATGTCCGCCATGGCGGCGGCCCGGCTCGGCTTTCTTGTGCATGTATTCTCGCCGGAACAGGGCGGCCCCGCCGCGCAGGTGGCGGCGCGGAACACCGTGGCCGCCTATGACGATCTGGACGCGTTGCGCCGCTTCGCGGATGAGGTGGATGTCATCACCTTCGAATTCGAGAACCTGCCCGCTGCGTCCCTTGAGCTGCTGGAGAGTCTGAAACCGGTGCGGCCAGGCGCGAAAATTCTGGCCATCAGCCAGGACCGGACACTGGAAAAGCAATTTTTGAACGATGCCGGCATCGCCACCGCGCCCTGGGCGAAGGTGGAAAACCTGGCGGAACTGGAAGCGGCGGCGGCAACACTCGGCCTGCCCGCCGTGCTGAAGACTACGCGCCTTGGCTATGACGGCAAGGGCCAGGCGATGCTGCGTACGCCGGAAGACCTGGCACCGGCTTTCGCCCGGCTGGAGCCCAAGCCCCTGGTGCTGGAAGGCTTCGTGGATTTCGGCGCGGAAATCTCCGTGATGGTTGCCCGCGGCGTGAAGGGCGGGACCGTGTGCTTCGATACGGTGGAGAACCGCCACAAGCACCATATCCTGGACCTTACCCTGGCCCCGGCCCCCTTGGCGCCGGATATTCTGGAGGAGGCGCAGCGCATTGCGCGTGTCGTGGCCGAAAAGCTGGAATTGGTCGGGCTGCTGGGGGTGGAGATGTTCGTCACCGCCAAGGGCGAGGTTGTGGTGAATGAGATCGCGCCGCGCCCGCATAATTCCGGCCACTGGACCATGGATGCCTGCCCCTGTGGCCAGTTTGAGATGCATATCCGTGCCGTGACCGGCCTGCCCTTGCCGCCCGCCATACGCCACTCGGACGCGGTGATGAAGAACCTGATCGGCCCGGAGGACATGGCGCTCTGGCCGAATATCCTGGCAACGCCGGGGCTGATCCCGCATCATTACGGCAAGGCGCAAGCCCGGCCCGGCCGCAAGATGGGGCATTTCAACCGGCTTTTCCCCAAGGGCGCCCTGCCGGGAGCGCTGGGCATAGAGGATGCGCTGAAGCTGGTTGAAGACGAAGGCTGATGCCGGGAACTGGGCTTGGACCAATCGGCCCCGACCAAGGTAAGCGCCTGAAATTGATCTGGAGCCGGATGAGTTTAGATCGAATCAATTCGTGATCCGGTCGAAACTCATCGCGCTCTAAAGAAACATCTCCACGGCGCGGGAGCGTAATTCCCGCAGCCGCTCCCACAGGCCGCGATGGCGCCAGGCGTCCAGCGTGATCTCCTTGGATTGCGACTCGTCCTGCGTGAACATCGCCTCCATCTGCTGGCCGAAGCCATGGCCGATCACCACCGCGTCGATCTCGTTATTGGAAACGGTGCTGCGCCAATCCAGGTTGGAGGAGCCGACCACGGACCAGACGCCATCGATCACCGCCGTTTTGGCGTGCAACACCGCGCCCTGGCGCTCATAGATCTTCACTCCCGCCTCCAGCAGATCTCCATAATGAGAACGCCCGGCGGCGATGGCGGCGCCGCTGGTGCTGCGGCTGGGCACGATGACCCGCACATCCACACCCCGGCGCGCGGCACATTCCAGCGCCTCGGAGAGTTCCGGCGGCGGGGCGAAGAAGCCGGTGGTCAGGTGCACGGAATGGCGCGCGGTGGCGATGGCGGTGAGCAGGGAGTCATAGATCGCCGGGTGGCTGTCGCGTGGCGAGCCGTCGATGGCCTGCACCACTGAATTGCCTTGCGGGTTTTCCAGCGCTGGCAGCGGCGCAATAGGCTTGCCGCCCTGTTCCAGCCAGGTTTGGGCGAACATCGCATCGAAATCCGCCGCCACGGGGCCAGTAATGGCGATGTCCGTATCCCGCCAAGGCAGGGTGCCCGCGGGTCCGGCGCCAGGTGGCGGGGTGGTGTTATGCTCATAGAACTGGGCGATATTCACCCCGCCGGTAATCACGCCGCGCCCATCCACCACCAGAAGCTTGCGGTGATCGCGCTTGTTCAGGTCCAGTGTTTTTAACTTGGTGGGGTCGAAGGGGGAATATTCTTCCACCTGCACCCCGCCTTTCTGCATGGCGGTGAACAGGCTGGCGGGTTCGTGCAGGGAGCCGAAGGCATCGTAAAGCAGATGCACCCGCACGCCCTCTCCTGCTTTCTCAATCAGCAAGGCGGCGAATTCAGCGGCGGCCTGGCCATCGAACTCATAGCTTTCCATGTCGATGCGCTGATGCGCGCCGCGTATCGCCGCCATCATCGCCGCATAGGTGGCGGGGCCGTTTTGCAGCAATGTCACGCTATTGCCGCCGTGAAAGGGAGTGCCGGAGACCGCCTCGTTCTCCGCCTTCAGCAATTGCAGGGCGGCCTGTTCGCTATTGGTGGGAATATGGCAGGCGAGGCTGGAATCGAAATGAGGGGCCGCGGCGCAGCCGGCCAGAAGGATGAGAAGTCCGGTAATCCGGGCTTGGTTCAATCGATGCCGCTCCGCAGGCGTTTGATGGATGACCTGCGGGATTTGGCGTCGAGCCGGCGGGTTTTCGAGGCCTTGGTGGGTTTTGTGTCCCGGCGTATCTTCGGTGCCACAGCGGCCTGGCGGATGAGGGCGAACAGCTTCTCGCGCGCTTCCTCACGGTTGCGCAGCTGGGAGCGATGCTCCTCCGACTCGATGAGAATGATGCCGCCTTGCGTCAGGCGCTTGCCCGCCAGCGCGCCGAGGCGGGCTTTCACGGGCTCGGGAAGGGTGGTGTTGGCCGCAAGGTTGAACCGCAACTGCACTGCGGTGGAAACCTTGTTGACATTCTGCCCGCCGGGGCCGGAGGCGGGCGTAAAAAATTCCTCCAGATCAGAATCGCTGATCTGGAGGCTCCTTGTCACTCGTATCAGCATCGGAGCCTCTCTAAACCAGGCTCCGGCGCCAGAAAACTCAGGCGGCCTTCGCCTCTTTCTTGGCCTGCGCGCGCTCCAGGCGGCGCTTCAGGGCCAGGCCTTCGCCGGTCAGCTTGGCGTCGGTATGGGACAGCAGGAACGAATCCAGCCCGCCATTATGCTCGATCGTGCGGATCGCGCGGGTGGAGAGACGCAGGCGGACAGCACCCAGCGTGTCAGAGAGCAGCGTGGTAACCTGCAGGTTTGGCAGGAACCGGCGGCGGCTCTTATTGTTCGCGTGGCTGACATTATTGCCAGCTTGCACGGTCTTTCCGGTCAGGTCGCAACGGCGGGCCATGATACTCTTCCTCAAACAAACGCAAAGCGGGCTGGCAGGGGCCAGCCCGGAATTTCGGGGCGGCTTATGGCCGAAGGCAGGGCCAGCGTCAAGTCAGTCCGCGCGGGGCAGGGCGGAAGATTCGGCCAGGCTTTCAAGCTTGGCCCACATGGTCCTTGCCGGAGGCTGAGCTCATCTCGCCGTTCTCGATGCTCTTGATGGCATTCTGCAAAATTTGCACCACCACCGCATCCGGCAGGGAACGGGTGAGCAGCCCCATGGCGCCACCCAGCAGGGCGGAGGCGATGGAAAGTTCCGAAAGGTCCTGGCCGATCATGTATTCGATCGCCTTGTCCACCACCGAGCCGGCATGGCTCAGTTCGCGTTCGGGGGGGGATTGTCTGTCAGTCATTGCCTCGGTCCAAATATTCCGCGGTTCTTATCTGGTGCGCCCAGGGGGCGCTACCAACCTGTTCCTTATTCGGCGGCGCCTTGGGTGGTTTTTTCCAGGGGCGTGGCATTTTCACCATCAGCCAGCGGCTCTTCATGCTCCATGATCGCCTGCGCGGCCCACATGGTGGCATAAACCCCGTCCGCGGCCAGCAGGGCGGCATGGGTGCCGCGTTCCACCACCACGCCCTCGCGCAGGACCAGGATTTCATCCGAATCCGTCACGGTGGAGAGCCGGTGGGCAATCACCAAAGTGGTGCGGTGCTGTGCCACGGAACGCAAGGCGGCGGAGATGCCCTGTTCGGTGGCGGTATCCAGCGCGCTGGTGGCTTCGTCCAGGATCAGGATGCGCGGGTCTTTCAGGATGGTGCGGGCAATGGCCACGCGCTGCTTCTCGCCGCCCGAGAGCTTCAGGCCGCGCTCGCCCACCTTGGTCTTGTAGCCCTGGGGGAGAGAGGTGATGAAATCATGGATCTGCGCCAGCCGCGCGGCATGCTCCACCTCGTCCCTGGTGGCGCCGGGGCGGCCATAGGCGATGTTGTAATAGATGCTGTCATTGAACAGCACCGTATCCTGCGGCACCACGCCGATGGCGGCGCGCAGATCGTGCTGGCGGTAGTCGCGCACGTCGTGCCCATCCACCAGCACATGGCCGCCAGTGGCATCGTAGAACCGGAACACCAGGCGGGAGATGGTGGATTTGCCCGACCCGGTGGGACCGACGATGGCGATTTTCTTGCCGGGGGAAACGGTAAAGCTGATCCCCTTCAGAATTTGCCGGTCTGGATTATAACCGAAATGCACGTCCTCAAACCGGATTTCCGCGGGCACGCCCTGTGCCGTCAGGGGCAGGGCATGGGGGGCATCCTGCACTTCCTGGTTGACGCGCAGCAGCGAAAACATCTGTTCCATATCCACCAGCCCCTGGTTGAGGGTGAGATAGGTGAAGCCCAGGAAGTTCAGCGGCACGTAAAGCTGCATGAGATAGGTGTTGACCAGCACGAAGCTGCCAATGCTCAGGCTATGATGCACGACGCCATTGGCGGCCATGATCATCATCGCCCCCAGCGCCAGCGAGATGATGATGGCCTGGCCGATATTCAGCACGTTCAGCGAGACCTGGGATTTCACCGAAGCGGTTTCGAACCGCGCCAGGCTTTCATCGAAGCGCTTTGCCTCATGCGTCTCATTGCCGAAATATTTGACCGTCTCGAAATTGATCAGGCTGTCGATGGCCTTGGTCTGTGCCTCGTTATCCGTCTCGTTCATCGTGCGGCGGAATTTCGTCCGCCAGGCGGTGAAGCTGAAGGTGAAGACGATATAGAATCCGATGGCGACAAAGGTGATCAGCGCATACCAGACGTTGAACAGATGCCAGAGCATCGCCGTGGTCAGCAGCAGCTCGATAATCGTCGGCACCAGATTGAAGGTGGCCAGCCGCAGCACGGACTGGATGCCCAGCGTGCCGCGCAGGATGATGTTGGAGAGCCCGCCGGTCTGCCGGTCCAGATGGAAGCGCATGGACAGCGCATGCAGATGCTCGAAGGTCTTGCGCGCCACCACGCGTGAGGCGCGCATCTGCACGCCTGCGAATAATGCATCCCGCAGCTCGCCAAAGGCGGCGGCGGCAATGCGCACCGCCACATAGCCGCCGATGAGCGCCGCCGGCAAAGCCAGCGGCCCGGCGGCATGGGTGAGCCTGTCCACCATATGGCCATAGACCACCGGGACATAGACAGTGCCGATCTTGGCCAGCACCATGGCGATGCAGGCCAGCACCAGCTTGACGCGCAAGCCCGTTTCCCCCTGCGGCCACAGATAGGGGAACAGAGAGAGGACGGTCCTGAAGGAGCCCCTGGTGGTTTTGGCGGAGGTGTTCGGGGCCAGATGGGGGTTGGCACGGGCGGCGGATCGGGTCATGAGCCAGCACATGGCATCTGATACTCGAATTGCAAAGCTTCTCGCGGATATCGAATTCTGCCACTCAGCCATGTTGCCGGGGGAGAGGCTGGCCCTGAGGGCCGGCCCGCACCAGTTCGGCTATGTGAAGCCCGCCCTGGCGGAGCGGCTGCGCGCAATGGAGCCTGCCATTGAAATTTCATCGGGTTGGGTGACGATGCCGGAGGCCCTGCTGCCCCGGCTGAATGAGCTGGCTGCCGCGGCGGGCATTCCCACCCGGGCCGAGGATTTTGACGTGCGGGCCACGCCGGAGGGCGCGGTGCTGGGGATTCTGGACCGTGGCGCCCTGCCCAGCTTCGGCGTGATCGGCGTGGGGGTGCATCTGAATGGTCTCGTGCGTAAGCCGCAGGGGCCGCATCTCTGGGTGGCCAAGCGTGCCGCCAACAAGAAGCTGGACCCCGGCAAGCTGGACCATCTGGTGGCGGGCGGCGTGCCGGCGGGGCATTCCCCCTTCGCCGCCTTGCTGAAGGAGGCCTGGGAAGAAGCAGGGCTGGCCGAGGATGCGGCGGGAAAAGCCCAGGAGGTGGCGCGTTTCCGCTACGACATGGAACGGCCCGAAGGCCTCCGGCGCGACCTGGTCCACGCCTATGATCTTGAATTGCCAGAGGATTTTACGCCAAAGCCAATGGATGGCGAGGTAGAGAGCTTCATGCTCTGGCCGCTGGCCCAGGTGCGGGAGGAATTGTTCAGCAGTGACGCGTTCAAGTTCAACGTCGTGCTGGTGCTGGTGGATTTGCTGCTGCGCCACGGGCAGTTTGCCCCGGCCGATGCGCAATTGCTGAAATCCGCTCTATACCGCGGCGTAATTTAGGGTTTTGTTCATCCATGCGGTGAGACTCTTGGGCTGGAAACCCAGCAGGGGGCGGCATGGATATTCAGCTTGTTTTCGACAGCACAACTTCGGCGGCCCCCAGCGGCTTCGCCGCCGCCCTTGAGTATGCGGCGGGCCAGCTTGATGCGCTGATCACCAATAACATCACCGTCAGCATCGAGGTGGGCTGGGACAGCACGGGCCAGGTGCTGGGGGAGGCTTCACCTTATCTCAGCACGGCGGGGCTTTACGCCTATGCGGACGTAGTGGCCGCGCTGCGGACCCACGCCCAGACCGCCGCGCAGCTTGAAGCGGTGAACGCCCTGCCCGCCACGGACCCGACCGGCGGCCGAGGGCTCTATCTCACTTTGGCCCAGGCCGAGGCGCTCGGGCTGCCCGCCGCCGCCCTGGCCAGCGCCACGGGCGGGACCGACGGGCTGGTGGAATTCGGCACCGGCGGCGCGGCCCTGAATTTCAGCACGCTTTCAACGCCGGTGGCGGGGGAGGTGGATTTCGTCGGCACCGCCGAGCATGAACTCTCCCATGCGCTGGGCCGGGTGGATTTCGATGACGGATCGGATTTCACCCTCATGGATCTCTACGCCTATGCCTCCGCCGGCACGCTGCAATCCACGCCCTACGCGCCCTCTTATTTCTCCATCGATGATGGGCAAACCAGCCTCGCCACCTTCGACACCACCAGTGACATCAGCGATTGGGCGGACCAGCCCCAGTACCGTAATGACGCGTTCGGCGCCTATGCCTATCCCGGCTACGCCACCACCATCTCGGCGGTGGATGACACGCTGATGAGCGTGCTGGGGTTCGACATCGCCTGTTTCTGCCCCGGCACGATGATCATGACCCCAGGCGGTGAGGTGCCGGTGGAGCGGCTTCGCATCGGCGATGCGGTGCTGACGCAAAATGGCCCCGAACGGATCAAATGGATCGGCCGCAGCGCCTATGAGGGGCGGTTCCTCGGGCAAAACCCGCTGATGCTGCCTGTAACATTCCTGCCCGGCGCGCTGGGGGAGGGCGCGCCCCGCCGGGCGATGAATGTTTCGCCCGGCCATGGCGTGTTTCTGCATGGCGTGCTGGTGCCCGCCTGGCGGCTGGTGAATCAGGTGAACGTGCTGCAGGCGCCGCGTGAAGGGCCGGTTACATATCTGCATATCGAGCTGCCCCGGCATGATCTGCTGATCTCGGATGGATGCCTGAGCGAGAGCTACCAGAACGGTGTGCCGCGAAGCTGGTTCCATAACGCGGCGGACTATGCGGCACTCTATCCGGGCGAGGATGAAGCCTACGCCCCCTGCGTGCCGCGCGTGGAGGAGGGGCTGGCGCTGGAGGCGTTGCGCGACTGGGTCAACCGCCGGGCGGGCCTGGCGCCCGTGGCGGAACCGGGCGGCACGTTGCGTGGCGCGGTGCAGATGGCGGGGCCGGAATTCTGCGCGGGCTGGGCGCAATGTCCCGAAGCGCCGGACCAGCCGGTGACATTGCTGGTGATGGCGGGCGGGGAAATTCTTGCCCGGGTGGTGGCCAACCGTTACCGCGCGGATCTGCGCGCGGCGGGGCTTGGCAAAGGCTGCCATGGCTTCGCCGTGGCGCTGCCCGCCGGCGTAAGGGAAGAGGTAACACTCCGCCGCGCCAGTGACGGCGCGGTGCTGGGGCAGGGCGGGCGGGGGCTCGCGGCCGCCTAGCTCTACATCAATGTTTTAGAGGGCGATTCAGGCCTTATCCGCGCTCGCAAGGTGAGTGAAGATAAGTCATCGCACTCCAATACCCGCCAGCGCCAGCGCGGCCTGGGCACCGCTTTCCAGGATTTTATCGGACAGGGCGGGGTCATCCACCGCGCGGGCCATTTGCAAACAGCCCAGCAGCGTGCCGAACAGCCCAATGGCGAGCCGCTCCCGTGCCGCTTCGTCCATCTCCGGCGGCAAGGCGCTGGCGATCTGCGCCAACATGCCGAGCAGACGGGTGGTGAAGGCGGCGCGGGTTTCCGGCTCATGCCGGGCAATCTCGCTGATCAGCGCGGCGGCGGCGCAGCCTCGCTCTGGCGTGTCGCGGTGGGCCGGGCGCAGATAGAATCGGATCAACGCCTCCAAGCCGCCGGGCCCGGGTTTGGCGCTGTCCAGCACCTGCTGGCGGCGGGCCTTGGCTTGGTCCAAAGTCGATGCGAGCGCCGCGCGGACCAAATCCTCCTTCGAGGCAAAATGCGCATAGAAACCGCCATGGGTCAGCCCGGCTTCGGCCATTAGCCCGGCAATGCCGGTGGCGGCCACCCCTTCCTTGCGAAATTTGCGCGAGGCGGTCTCGATGATCCGCTGCCGCGTCTGTTCCTTATGTCCCTTCTCGAACCGCATTTACTCTGTCCTGGCATAATAAAATGATGATTGACATTTTATATGATGGTTATCATGTAACACGCAACCACTTTCCCTCATTTGTAAGGACCATTCCATGACCAAGACCAGCCAGACCGGAACAGCTTTGATTACCGGCGCCTCCAGCGGCATCGGCGCCGTCTATGCGGACCGCTTCGCCAAACGCGGATATGATGTGATTCTCGTGGCGCGCGACGAGGCGCGGCTGAAGGCGCTGGCCGGCAGGCTGCTCGCCCAGTACGGCGTTGCGGCAACGGTGCTGCGCGCCGATCTCGCCACCGATGCCGGGATCCAGGCCGTGGAAAAGCGGCTGGCGGAAGACCCCTCCATCACCCTGTTCGTGAACAATGCCGGCATCGCCCGGCTCGGCACCCTCACCGAGATGACAACCCAGGAAATCAGCGACATCGTGCAGGTTAACGTGCTGGCCGCCACACGCCTGGCGGCGGCGGCGGCGCGGGCCTTCGCGCCGCGCCAGGCCGGGCAGATCATCAACATCGCTTCTGTGCTGGCGTTGATCTCCGAGCGGTTCAACCCGGTCTATAACGCCAGCAAGGCATTCCTGCTCAGCCTCAGCCAGTCCATGCATAATGAGCTGAGCCCGCTGGGCATCCATGTGCAGGCCGTGCTGCCGGGCGCCACGCGCACCGAAATCTGGGCGAATTCCGGCGGCGATGTCGATGCTCTGCCGCCGGAGATGGTGATGGGTGTGGACGAGATGGTGGATGCCGCCCTGGCCGGGTTCGACCAAGGTGAGAGCGTCACCATTCCCGCTCTGCCGGATGCCTCCGAGTTCGAGGCGTTCACCCAGGCGCGGCTGAAGATGGGCCCCAATCTCTCCCGCGACCATGCGGCGGCACGTTACCGCAAGGCTGCAATGGCATGAGCAGCACGGCGGCGGCCGGGAGCGCGCCGGCGGCGCGGGCAAAATTGCCCCGCCGGGCCCTGCTTTGGGGCGGGGCCGTTATCCTGGCCGCCGCCGCGCTGGCTTGGGGTGTGAATGATTGGCTCTACGGCCGATATATCGAAAGGACGGACGACGCCTATGTGGGCGGCAACGTCTCCGCCTTGGCGCCGCAGGTCAGCGGGCTGGTGACGCAAGTGGCGGTGACCGACAACGAAGCCGTGCGGAAGGGGCAATTGCTCATCCAGCTGGATGACCGCCCCTATCTCGCCGCCTTGGCCAAGGCGAAGGCGGATGTGCAGGCAGCACAAGCGGCGCTGGCCAATCTGGGTGCGCAGGCGGTGCTGCAGAACGCCGTCATCGAGGAGGCGCAAACGGAGATCGTTTCGGCGGATGCGGCGGTGGCGCTGGGCCTGGCCAATCAGACCCGTTACGACAATCTGGCCAACACCAATGCGGGCTCCGTGCAACAGGCGCAAACGGCGCGCGCCACCTATCAGCAGGATCTGGCGGCGGCGCAGAAAGCCCGGGCGGCGTTGAAAGCCGCCCAGGCGCAGCTTGCGGTGATCGAAACCCAGAACGCGCAGGCGCAGGCCAGCCTGGCGGCGGCGCAAGCCGAGGAGCAGGATGCCGCGCTGAATGAACAATACACGCAGATCCGCGCGCCCTTTAACGGCACGGTCGGCAACCGCGCCGCGCATGTTGGCGATTATGCCAGTGCCGGCACGCAGCTCATCTCACTGGTACCGGCAACCGGATTATGGGTGGATGCGAATTTCAAGGAAGACCAGCTCGCCCATATGCATCCCGGGCAGGAAGTGCAGATCAGCGCCGATATCTCGCCGGGTACGAAGATAACCGGCATTGTGCAGAGCCTCTCACCCGCCTCCGGCGCCGTGTTCAGCCTGCTGCCGCCAGAGAATGCCACGGGTAATTTCACCAAGATCGTCCAGCGTGTACCCGTGCGCATCCAGCTTGAAGGCGATGCGGCCGCGCTGGGGCTGTTGCGGCCGGGGCTCTCCGTCACCGCCTCGGTAAACACCAAATGAAGGCGATCCTGCCTTTCGCCGTGATGTGCGTGGGCATGTTCGCGGCGTTGCTGGATATCCAGATCGTCGCCTCCTCCTTGCAGGATATTGGCGGCGGGCTGTCCGCCGCGCAGGATGAAATCGGCTGGGTGCAGACAGCTTACCTGATCGCGGAGATCATCGTGATTCCGCTTTCCGGCTGGCTGACGAGGGTGTTTTCCACACGCTGGCTGTTCACCGCTTCCGCCGCCGGTTTCACCCTCACCAGCATGCTCTGCGGGCTGGCGTGGAATATCGAGAGCATGATCATTTTCCGCGCACTGCAAGGGCTGCTCGGCGCCTCGATGATCCCAACGGTGTTCACCTCCTCCTTTCATTACTTTCAGGGCCAGAAACGTGTTTACGCGGCGGCGGTGATCGGCACCATCGCCTCCATCGCGCCCACTTTGGGGCCGGTGATCGGCGGCTACATCACGGATACGCTGAACTGGCATTGGCTGTTCTATGTGAATCTCGTTCCGGGCGTGCTGGTGACAATCTTCGTGGCGTTGCTGGTGGATATCGACAAGCCGGATCTCACGCTGCTGCGTGCGGCGGATTATCCCGGCATCGCGCTGATGGCGCTGGGGCTCGGCACGCTGGAATATTTCCTGGAGGAAGGCTCGCGCTGGAACTGGTTTGACGACACCACGATCACGCGCTGCGCCTGGGTCGCGGGCATTTCCCTCACCGCCTTCATCATCCGCAGCCTGATGGTGAAAAGTCCGGTGGTGGATTTCCGCGCGCTGCGCAATGCCAATTTCAGCATCGGCTGCACCATTTCCTTCGTCGTCGGCATCGGCATGTTCGCGACGATCTACCTCACCCCTTTATTCCTGGGCTATGTCCGCGGCTTTTCCGCCTGGCAGACCGGCGTGGCGATTTTTTCCACCGGTGTTGCGTCTGTTGCCGGGGTGCCGGTCTATATCTGGCTGGCGAAACGCTTCGATCTGCGCTGGATCATGATGGCCGGGCTGATCTGTTTCGGGCTCGGCATGTGGAGTTTCTCATTCATCACCAGCGAATGGGGCTGGCAGCAATTGCTGGTGCCGCAAATTCTGCGCGGCTTTCCACAGGTATTCTGCGTGGCGCCGTCGGTCACGCTGGGGCTGGGCAGCCTGCCGCCGGAGCGGCTGAAATATGCCAGCGGGCTGTTCAACATGATGCGCAATCTGGGCGGTGCGGTGGGTATCGCGCTGTGCGGGGCGGTGCTGAACGACAGGACGAATTTTCATTTCATGGTGCTGGCCTCCAACCTCACCGTGGCGCGCGCGCAGGTGCCTGAAACCTTGCAGCAAATGACACAGGCTTTAGGCGGCACACAGGCGGCGCTGCGGGAGCTGTGGAGGCTGACCTACGCCCAGGCGCAGACCATGGCCTATGCGGATGCGTTCTGCGCCATCGCGCTGGCTTTCGCCCTGGCCATCTGCCTGGCGCCGTTCCTGCGGCAGGTGAAGCCCCCCGCGCAGCCGGTGTCAGAGCATTAGGTTTCTTCCTCGGGCACCGCTTCCGGCTTGGTCCGTTTCACCCGCAGCTTGCGAATACGCCTGGCATCCGCATCCAGCACCAGAAATTCAACGCCGGAGGGGTGGGTGATAATCTCCCCCCGTGCCGGCACACGCTCGGCCAGGTTGAACACCAGCCCGCCGACAGTCTCAATGTCGGCATCGCGCTCGTCATCCGAGAGAACCGGGCCGAGCTTTTCCTCGAATTCCTCAACCGGCAGGCGGGCATTGATGTCATAGGCGCCATCGGCCCGTTCGGTCACCATCGGGCCCTCGATCTCGTCATGCTCGTCCGAGATATCGCCGACGATGGTTTCCACCAGATCCTCGATGGTCACCAGCCCGTCAATGCCGCCATATTCATCCACCACCAAAGCGAGATGGGTATGGGTCTGGCGCATTTGCAGTAGCAGGTCGAGCACCGGCACCTGCGGGGCAACCATCAGCGGCTTGCGCAATATTTTCTCGACCGCGAATTCCGCGGGCGCGCCGGTGAAGCCGAACACGTCCTTGATATGCACCATGCCCGCCACGTCATCGAGATGGTCCCGGTAGACCGGCATGCGGGAATGGCCTTCCGCGCGGATGATCGCCAGGGCCTCATCCAAGGTCACATCCGCTTTGATCGCCACAATATCCGGGCGGGGCACCATCACGTCATCGGCGGTGATATCCCGCAGGCGCAGCACATTGCCGATGAGTGCGCGCTCCTGCGGGTTAAGGTCGAGCGATTCGCCCTCACCCTGCGTGGCTTCGGCGTTGTTATCCTGCTGCACCAGCTCCGCGATGGAGTCGCGCACCGATTGCTCCTGGCTGCGCAGCTTGCCCAGCAGGCGGGAGAGCGCGCCGCTCATCGGTTTTTCCAGGGGTTGGGCTCATGCAGCCGGGCGAGGATGCGGGTTTCCTCCGCCTCCATCTCCCGCGCCTCGCCGGGGTGGTCATGGTCATAGCCATGCAGGTGCAGGGCGCCGTGCACAATCAGATGGGTGAGGTGGCTGGCGATGCTCTTGCGCTGGCCCTTCGCTTCCCGCGCCACCACGCCGAAGGCCAGCAATATTTCAGGCGGCTGCTCATAGGTGAGCACGTTGGTGGGCTTGTTCTTGCCGCGGTCGCGGAAGTTCAGCTTTTTCACGGTGCGGTCATCGGTCAGCGCCACGCTGGCGGCACAGCCCGCGGCTGCCAGCGCACGGCCAATGCGGCGTACGGCGTCAGGCACATGGGCGCGCCAGCGCCGGTCCGTGACCACGATTTCAATTCCCCCGAGGGGGCTGGTACTTCCAGGGTCGTCCATTGTCCGTTCGTCTGTTGCAAACCCGCGGGGGCAGAGTCAACCGGCGTGGTTAACTTTGCCGCTCCCGGGCATGCTCCTTCACCGCTTTGTAACGCTGGTCATAGGCCTCGACGATGCGCGCCACCAGCGGGTGGCGGACCACATCGGCATTGGTGAAGCGGGTAACGCCGATACCCTGCACGCCCTCCAGAGTGTCCAGCGCATCCGCGAGGCCGGAGCGTGTATTGGGCGGCAGATCGATCTGCGAGAGATCCCCGGTGATGACCATGCGCGTACCCTCGCCCATGCGGGTCAGGAACATCTTCATCTGCACGGCGGTGGTGTTCTGCGCCTCGTCCAGGATCACGAAGGCATGCGCCAATGTGCGCCCGCGCATGAAGGCCAGCGGGGCGATCTCGATCTCGCCGGTGGCCATGCGCTTGGTCAGCTGGTCGCCGGGCAGCAGGTCGTTCAGCGCATCGTAAAGCGGGCGCAGATAGGGGTCGACCTTCTCCTTCATGTCGCCGGGCAGGAAGCCCAGGCGCTCACCGGCCTCCACGGCGGGGCGGGAGAGCACGATCCGGTCCACCCGGCCGGAGGTGAGCATGGCCACGGCCTGGGCCACGGCGAGGTAGGTTTTGCCCGTGCCGGCGGGGCCGAGGCCAAAGACCATCTCATGCTTGGCCAGCGTCTCGATATAGGCGGCCTGGCCCTGGCTGCGCGGGCCCACGGAGCCCTTGCGGGTACGGATGGCGGGAAGATCGGAGAGCGGCAGGCGCGGCTCGTTGGCCGGGTCGGTCAGGCGCAAGGCGGCGTCCACTTTCGGGCCGTCGATCATCTCACCGCGTTCCAGCTGGTCGTAAAGAGCCGCCAGTGCGGCTTCCGCCGCCACCACCTGCTCGCCCGTGCCTGAAATCGAGATTCTGTTGCCCCGGCAAGCCAGGCGCACGCCAAGCTTCTGTTCGATCCGGGCCAAATGCCGGTCATGATCGCCAAGCAACATCGATAGAAGCGTATTGTTGCCGAAGGTCATGGTGATGGAGCGCGCGAGCGCGACAGGGGGGCGGGGGGCGGTGGTGATGATCTGGCTCAAGCGGCGATTAGCTCCTTATCCAAAAGAGTGCCTAGTAAAGAATTGGGGTTGGCATGGGTGATTTTCACCATGCGAATCTGCCCGGTAAGCTCGGTGTCATGTTGCACCACCACCGGCTGCAGCCAGAGGGAGCGCCCGGCGATCTGCCCCGGGTGGCGCCCGGCGCCGGTGAACAGGATCGGCGTTTCCAACCCCACCGTGCCGGCGTTGAAGCTGTCTTGCTGCTCGCGCAGCAGGGCCTGCAACTCGTAAAGCCTGGCATCCTTCACCGCCTCGTCCAGCTGCGGCAGCAAGGCGGCCGGGGTGCCGGGGCGGGTTGAGTATTTGAAGGAATAGGCCAAGGCAAAGCCGGTTTCGCGCACCAGCTTCATGGTCTCGGCGAAATCCGCGTCCGTCTCGCCCGGATGGCCGGCGATGAAATCGGACGAAAACGCCATATCCGGGCGGATGGCGCGCAGCCTGTCCACGATCCGGCGGAAATCATCGGCCTTATGCTTGCGGTTCATCGCCCGCAAAATCTTGTCCGAGCCTGATTGCACCGGCAGATGCAGAAACGGCACCAGCTTCGCGTTGCCGCCATGGGCTTCGATCAGCTCATCTTCCATGTCGTTGGGGTGGGAGGTGGTATAGCGCAGCCGCTCCAGCCCCTCGATCTCGGAGAGCTTGTAGAGCAGCCGGGTCAGGCTCCAGCTGGCGCCATCCGGGCCTTCGCCATGATAGGCATTCACATTCTGGCCGAGCAGCGCGATCTCCTTGGCCCCAAGTGCCACCATGCGCCTGGCCTCGGCGATCACGCTCTCCACCGGGCGGGAGGCCTCGGCCCCGCGCGTATAAGGCACCACGCAGAAGGAGCAGAATTTGTCGCAGCCTTCCTGGATGGAGAGGAACGAGACCACGCCCTGCGGCGCCGCATCATCCGGCAGATGGTCGAATTTCTGCTCGGCGGGGAATTCCGTATCAATCACCACGCCTTGCTTGCGGTGCGCCTGGGCGATCAGCTCCGGCAGCCGGTGATAGGCCTGCGGGCCGACCACGAGGTCCACGAACGGTGCCCGCTTGGCCAGCACCTCGCCCTCCGCCTGCGCCACGCAGCCGGTCACGGCGATCATCATATTGCCGCCCTGCGCTTCCTTCATCTTGCGCAACCGGCCGAGCTGGGAGAACACTTTCTCCTCCGCCCGCTCGCGGATATGGCAGGTATTGAGGATAATCATGTCCGCATTTTCCGGCGTATCCACCGTGGCGTAGCCAAGCGGGCGCAGCAGATCCGTCATCCGGGCGCTGTCATATACATTCATCTGGCAGCCGTGGGTGACGACATGCAGCTTGCGGGGGGTGCGGTCGGTCGTGGTCATGCGCTCAAATCCATCCGGTTCGTCCGGATGGAGAAACGCGGGCAGGGGTTGCAGGTCAAGCGCAAAGCTTGAGAATCCTCCTGAGCATAGCGCCATTCCGCTATGCGGGGGCGCGCCGTGTCAAGAAAATTCAGGTGAAGCTTTGGAGGCGGGCTGGAGCCGGATGATTTTAGATCGAATCACTTTGTGATCCGATCTAAAATCATCGCACTCTAGAACTCAGACGCGAATCTGAGCAGATAGCCATCAGGATCCTGCACCAGGAATTCCCTGCACACTTCCCAGGCATCGCCAATTTTATAATGTTTTTCTTCAACCGGGCGGAAAAGCGGCCAGCCGGCCTGGTTAAGGGCGGTGAGTATGGGGCCGCAGTCAAGCACTTCCATCTGGAAATTAATGCCCCGTCCGAGGGGGTGTTCCAAAGGGCCGGTTTCCCACTCATTGTTGATCTTGCACAGCATGATTTGCAGCTTGCCGCGCTGGAGGTAGGCAAAACCAGCTTCAGGCCGGGCATAAGCGACGGAAAACCCTAAGAGATCACACCAAAAACGCAGGCTTGCCGCCAGGTCGGTCACGCTGAGCTCTGGCACCAGCGCCGCGAAACCGTCCACGGGCGCTTCGCCTTCAGAGGCGGCGCCATTTCTTTCGGCCTGATCCAATTTTGTCATCCCTGGTCCAGACCTGTCGGAAGCTTGTTGCGCGGATGGATAGGAACGGATTCAGGCGGTCTCGGGCTGCCTGATATCCACCATGAATTCCGCCGTCAGATTTTGCAGGGCGGTGCTGACATCCAGCGCGGAAAGCCCAGGCGGCAGGCCCAGCCTCGCCACGGCGTGGAACATATCCGCGCCCGTGAACGGAGCATTTTCGATATGGGAGGAGAATTCCTCGATATTCACGCCAAGGCCGCGCAGGGTTTGGGTAACCTCCCGCACGATGCCGGGGCGGTCATTGCCCAGCAGCTCCAATGTCACCAGCTCGGCCGGAGGGAAGCTGGGTGTGCCGTGGATGATTTTAACCGCCAGCCCCTCTTCCGACAAAGCGGAGAGGGCGGCGGCCAGCGTCTCCGCCCGTTCATCCGGCACCCGGACAAGAATAATGCCCGCGAAGGTGCCCGCCAGATGCGCCAGCCGGCTTTCCAGCCAGCTTCCGCCCCCGGCGGCGATCCGCACGGAGAGGGAGTTGACGAGGCCTGGCCGGTCGGGACCGGCCAAGCTGACAACCAGGGAGGCCATTGCCGGTTAGCGCTGGTTACGCTGCCCGAAGAGCTGCAGCAGGAACATGAACAGGTTGATGAAGTTCAAATAAAGCTGCAGAGCGTCGTAGACCGAGCGCTTGCCGGCCATTTCCACACCGTAGGAAGACCCGAACTGGAGATAATCGGTCTTGATCCGCTGCGTGTCATAGGCGGTGAGGCCCAGGAAGATGAACACGCCGAGGATGGAAATGGCGAAGGCCACCGCCGGGGAGTGCAGGAAGATATTTACCAGCGACGCGGCGATGATGCCGATCAGCCCCATGAAGAAGAAGCTGCCCCAGCTCGTCAGGTCGCGCCCCGTCACGTAGCCATAGAGGCTGGTGGCGCCGAACATGGCGGCGGTGATGAAGAATACTTCCGCGATCGAGGTCTGGGTATAGATCACGAAGATATTGGTCATGGAGGCGCCCATCGTCGCGCAGAACACCCAGAACAGGGTTTGCGCGGCGGTGGTGGAAAGCTTGTTCACGCCAAAGCTGAGCACCATCACGAACACCAGGGGCGCGAAAATCGCGGCATAGGCCAGGATGGTGGGGTGAAGCGCCATGCCGGTCGCCGTCTGCACCGGCTGGTAGAACAGGTTCATCAAGGACGTATGAGAGATGGCGAAGGCGATGAGGCCGGTGAGGACCAGGCCGGACGCCATCCAGTTGTAAACGCGCAGCATATAGGCGCGCAGTCCCGCATCCAGCGCGGCGCTGCCATAGGCGGCATAGCCAGCCTGCACAGTGCGGTAGGATTGATTTGGGTTGAAGGCCATGAGGTTATTTGCTCCTAGGGATGTGCCTTGTTTCGGGCACATCTCTATGATTTGCAGGATTCTCAAGCTTTTCAAGTGAAATGGCGGCGAAAAACGCCGCCATTAGGCTACGAAGTGTAAATTACGCTCTCTTAGAGCCGGACGATTTCAGATCGAACCACTCTGTGGTCCGATCCAAAATCAGAATCCGTTTATATATCAATGTTTTAGAAGGTAATTCAGACTTTAGCTGCGCCCGCGAAGCGAGCGCAGCTAAAGTCATCGCGCCCTAATGATCAGCGCCGCCACCAGCCGGTCTTTTTGGCCGCCGGAGCGTCCGCGGTGCCGATCAGGATCGGTTTCACCGCCGGTTCCGCCGTGGCGGGCTCCACGGCCTCGGTTTCCCGTTCAGGCGCGGGGCTTGGCGCGGCCTCGGCAACGGGCTCAGGCGTTGAATCGACAGGTACTTGCGGGCTTTCCGTTTCCTTTACGGCGGCCTTGCGCTTGCGCGGGGCGCGCTTGGGCGGAGCCGCCTCCGCCGCGGCCGGGGCGGTTTCCAACGGTGCCTCAGCCGCCGGAGCCTCGGCCTTGGGCTTGCGCACCGCGCGGCGGCGCTTGGGCGCTGGGGCCTCATCGGCGGGCACGGCCTCCATGGCGGCTGCCGCCACTGGCGCGGCGTCTTGCTCCGGCTCGCTCAAGCCAGGCTCGGCCGCCTCGGCAATCTCAGCCCCGCCAAGGGCGGCCTCCAGCACCAGGTCCAGCTCGGAAGGCTGGCCCTCGGCGGGCTCGCTCCCGGTTGCCGGCGCGCTCTCGGCACCCTCTCTCTCGGTCCCCTCAGGCTGGCCGTTCTCATTGCGGCGGCGGCCCCGGCGGCGGCGGCGGCGCTTGCGTTCACCCCGTTCGGCGGGGAACTCGCTAGCCTCGGCCTCCGTTTCGGCCTCTTCGGCTTCCTCCTCGATCTCTTCCGGCTCGGGCTGGGCGGCTTCCGGTTGCCGCTCGGGCCGTACCGGCGCCGGGGCAGCGGGCTGGGCCGTCTGCGCCTTCAGCCGTTCCAGCCGGAAATTGCTGCCGGCGAGCGAGCCATCCGGGTTGAAGATCACCCGCATGGCATAGCGCGCCTCGATCTGCGACAGGCGCTCGCGCTTATGGTTGAACAGATAGAAGGCAATCTCCGGCGGCAGCGAGACGGCAATTTCCGCGGCGCGGAACTTCGCCCCCTCATCCTCGATGGCGCGCAGGATATGCAGCGCCGCACTCTCCGGGCTGCGCACATGGCCCATGCCGCCGCAATGCGGGCAGGTGACCAGCGAGGCCTCGGCGAGCGAAGGGCGCAGCCGCTGGCGGGACATTTCCATGAGCCCGAAATGGCTGATGGTGCCCACCTGGATGCGTGCCCGGTCATGCTTCAGCGCGTCCTTCAGCTTGCGCTCGACAGCCACATTGTTCTTGCGGCTCTCCATGTCGATGAAATCGATCACGATCAGCCCGGCCAGATCGCGCATGCGCAGCTGCTTGGCGGCTTCCTCGGCGGCTTCCATGTTGGTGCGTAGCGCCGTGTCCTCAATGGAGCGCTCGCGGGTGGAGCGGCCGGAGTTCACGTCGATGGCAACCAAAGCTTCCGTCTGGTTGATGACGATATACCCGCCCGAGCGCAGCTGCACCACCGGGTTCAGCATCGCATCCAGCTGGGTTTCCACCTGGTATTTGGAGAAAAGCGGCTGGCCTTCCTGCCAAAGCTGCACCTTGCGGGCATTGGCTGGCATCAGCATGCGCATGAAGTCCCGCGCCGCCTTATAGCCCTCCTCGCCATCCACCAGAATATCCTCGACATCCTTGGTATACACATCGCGGATGGCGCGCTTGATGAGGCTGGCCTCCTCATAGATCAGCGCCGGGGCGGAGGATTCCAGCGTCTTGTCGCGGATATCGTCCCACAGCCGGAGCAGATATTCGCAGTCGCGCTTGATCTCGGGCTTCGGCCGGTTGGCGCCCGCGGTACGTACGATCAGCCCCATGCCCTGCGGGATATCCAGCTCGGCCATCGTCTCCTTCAGGCGGCGGCGGTCCGTCTGGGAGGTGATCTTGCGCGAAACCCCGCCCCCGGTGGGCGAATTGGGCATCAGCACCGAGAAGCGCCCGGCCAGCGAGAGATAGGTGGTGAGTGCCGCGCCCTTATTGCCGCGCTCCTCCTTCACCACCTGCACCAGCATGATCTGGCGGCGGTGGATCACGTCCTGGATCTTGTAATTGCGCAGGAAACGCTGGCGCATGCGGCGCTCGCGGGCCTCGGCCGCATCATCGCCATCGCCGCCGATCTGCTCCGGGGCGGGGGCCTCGGCGGTCAGCTCGGCCTCAATGGTCTCGACAGTGCCGGCTTCACCGGCCTCGGCGGAAATTTCGGCCGGCATTGCCTCCTCGGCGGCGGAATCGGCCGGCGCCTCGGCATCCGGGGCGATCTCGAGGGCGGAGGCGGGCTCGCTCAGCGCCTCGGCGATGGCGGCGGATTCTTCCACGGCCTCATCCGGCGGCGGCGCGGCGACGATCTCGATCGGCTTGATTTCGAACGGCTGGGCGGCTCCGGCAGCCTCCGGGGCGGCCGCAGCGGCCTCTTCCTCGGCGTCGGCGTGGTTGGCCTCGTCCTCCGCCTCGGCGGCGGCTTCGGCCTGCAATTGCAGCAGCTTCTGCCGGTCCGCGACCGGAATCTGATAATAATCCGGGTGGATTTCGCCGAACGCCAGGAAGCCATGGCGGTTGCCGCCATACTCCACGAAGGCGGCCTGCAGGCTGGGTTCGACCCGGATGACCTTGGCTAGGTAGATATTGCCTTTGATCTGCTTGCGGTTGACGGTCTCGACGTCGAAATCCTCGAGACGGTTACCATCCAGAACCACCACGCGGGTTTCTTCCGCGTGGCTGGCATCGATCAGCATTTTTTTTGACATTAACGGCAAAACTCCGGCGCGCGCCAAGCGGGGCGGCCCTTAACGGACGGCCCTGCGCCATGGGCGCGTAATAAGGATGAAAGAAAGGGGAAGCGGAGCCGAACCGGGCCTGAACCTTGAAAGACTGGATATTTTCGGTAGGCAGAGCGGTCATCGGTTCCATGAACTCGCCGGCGCTGGGGCGCCGGCCATACGGTATTTTTTTGGTTTGGACGCGGTGTGCACGGCCGGCGGGTCAAGGCCGGGCTCCGCGCTGCGCGCATCCTGTTACGTTAGATGACCCAAAAACCCCGCCCCTGCAAGGGGGTTGTCGCATACGGGTTTTGACGCCAGAGTCCCGCGGGTTACCGGATGGGGGCGAAGTGGGCAGGATCGGTTGTGTCGCGATCGTCAAGAACGAGGAACGCCATATCGCGGAATGGATCGCCTGGCAGCTTCTCATCGGATTCGACACGGTCATCCTGCTGGATAACGGCTCCACGGACGGGACGCGGGAGATCGCGGCCAGTTTCGCACCGCATTACGATGTCAGGGTTATTGACTGGCCGGATCGTGAGAGGGGCACGCAGCAGCGGGCCTATATGCATGCGATAGCGCTGCTCAGGGACGAATTCGAGTGGCTGGCCTTCTTCGACGCGGACGAATTTTTGGTTTTGGATGAAGGCCTTAACCTGCGCGAGCTGCTGGCGCAGCGGCCAGAGGCGGCTGTTGGAATCCCTTGGGCAATGTTTGGTTCATCCGGCCATAAGGATTATCCAGATGGATTGATGATCGAGGCGTTCACCTGCCGGGCACCGGACGGGTTCGGGCCCAATGCGCATATTAAGTCCATCTTGCGCCCACGGGGCGTAAAGCGCGCATTCAACCCGCATGCCTTTGAGATTGAGGGGAGTTACGTGAGCCTCAGAGGAGAGCCTCTGGCTTTTGGCACACCGGGAGTGCTCTCCGGGAGCTGGCAATATAACGGGGCCAAGCTTCATCATTATTTTACGAGATCCTGGGCGCATTGGCAGGACCGGCTCAAGCGGGGCAATCTTGGGGGGCTGCGGACGGAGCAGCAATTCCATGATCACGACCGCAATGAGGTGCAGGATTTATCGGCCGCTCAACATGCGCTCAAGATCCGTTCGATGATCGAGGCGGTGGAGCGGTTGCGCAACGGCGCGGCAGAGGCGGCCGGCACGGCGGCACCTAGGCCGGAGCGAGGCAAGATCGCCGTTGTGCTGGTGGTGAAGGATGAGAAGGACGATATTCTCTCCTGGCTGGCCTGGTACAGGCTGCTAGGGTTCGATGCGGCCATCGTCTATGATGATGAGTCTACAGACGGAACCTGGGAAATTCTGGAGGCGGCGGCGGCGCGCTGGGATATAAGGCTGAGCCGCACGATCGGCCCTCGTGGCGTGGCTTATGAAAGGCGCCAGGAAGACTCGTACAGGCATGCCCTGGCTGCCTGTAAGGATGAGTTCGAGTGGCTTGCCTTCTTCGACGCTGACGAATTTCTGCAGCTCCGGCTGGATGAGAGCGTGGCCGCGTTTCTGGCCCGGTTTCCGGACGCGGATGAAGTGGCCGTCAACTGGTGCAATTACGGCAGCTCCGGTCAGGTGCTGAAGCCGAAACTGCCCGCGCCTCTGGCTTATCGCTGGCATGGCGCGGCACGGAGGCCGATCAACAGGCATGTAAAATGCTTCGTGCGCGCCCGGGCAGTGGGGGCGCGCTGGCTCAATGTCCATTGCTTCGATGTGGCGCCGGGGCGCGCGTTTCTGGCCAATGGTCAGCCGGTGCAATGGAGCGAGACGCAGGGTATCATCGCTCATGAGCCGGACTGGTCCGTCGCCAAGCTGATGCATTACCAGTGCCGGAGCATGGAGCATTTCATCGAGCGCCTTAAGAAACGCAAGCAACTTCAAGAAGTTCCAAATCTATGGCAGGCTTATGATGTCCGCGATGAAGAGGATACCATGCCATTTGCGATGGGAGAGGCGTTGCAGGCCGGTATCGCCGCGCTAACCATGCCGCCGGCACAGGCCGTGGTATATCTAATTGGCGGGGCTGATTTTGTCCCGATTGAAGAAGCGCTGGCCAGTGAGAATAAAGTCGTCGTCGTCCAGCCGGATGCGCGGGTCTATTACGCTCTGGCAGACCGTTTCGCCGCGCCCATCGCCGAGGGGCGGCTGATCCTGGAAAATTTCGCCCCCGCCCCGC
Organism: uncultured Pseudomonadota bacterium; assembly: GCA_963794625.1. Classification (GTDB taxonomy): domain Bacteria; phylum Pseudomonadota; class Alphaproteobacteria; order Acetobacterales; family Acetobacteraceae; genus Acidocella. The sequence goes on along the minus strand of CAWCEU010000006.1, from coordinate 150,362 downwards.
GCGGCGGGGAGATCGCGCTGCTCCGGCCAGGAGATGGCACCAGGCCCTACCCCGTGGCCACCATCAGCTGGGAAGAGCTGGTGGCCAAGCACGGCCGTCCCACCCGTGTGCATATGGAGGCACAGATTCCCGGCTATCCGGCCATGGCGGACTAGCCGGTAGTGGTCAAACCACTACCGCTTGCATCCCGTGGGGGCTTTGCGGCAAAACCGCCGCGGGAAGGTGCCGAAGACAGTTTTAAGGAGTTCCGATATGCCTGAGCCTAGGACGCCTGTTTCCGGCCTCTCCGTCGCCACCGTTCTGTATGATTTCGTGAATAATGAGGCGCTGCCGGGCACCGGGCTGGACCAGGCCGCGTTCTGGGACGGGTTTGCCGCCTTGCTCAAGCGCTTCGCCGCCACCAACGCGGCCTTGCTGGCCAAGCGCGATGACATCCAGGCCAAGCTGGACGCTTGGTACAAGGCCCATAAAGGCCAGAAGCACGACCAGGGCGCCTATGAGGCCTTCCTGCGCGAAATCGGCTATCTGCTGCCCGACCCCGCCCCCTTCAGCGTCGATACCGCGAATGTGGATGACGAGATCGCCCATATCCCCGGCCCGCAGCTGGTGGTGCCGGTCTCCAATGCCCGCTACGCGCTCAACGCCGCCAATGCCCGCTGGGGCAGCCTGTACGACGCGCTCTACGGCACGGACGCCCTGCCGGAAACGGACGGCGCCACACGCGGCAAGGGCTTCAATCCCGTGCGCGCGGATGCGGTGATCGCCCGCGCCCGCGCCTTCCTGGATGCGAGCTTCCCGCTGGAGGAAGCCAGCCACGCCGACGCGCTGGGCTATAAGGTGGAAGATGGCCGCCTGGTGGCGCTGATGCCCTCCGGCGACGTGAGCTTGAAAAACCCCGCGCAGTTCGCGGGCTATAATGGCGACGCCGCCAGCCCCAGCGCCGTGCTGCTGAAGAACCATAATCTGCACGCCGAAATCGTCATCGACGCTGGCCACCCGATCGGCAAGAACGACACCGCCCATATCGCCGACATCATCCTGGAATCCGCCATCAGCACCATCATGGATGCCGAGGATAGCGTCACCGCCGTGGATGCGCAGGACAAGGTGGATGTCTACCGCAACTGGCTGGGGCTGATGCAGGGCACGCTTTCCGCTCCGGTGGAGAAGGGCGGCAAAAGCTTCGAGCGCAAGCTGAACCCCGACCGCGACTACACCGCCCCGGACGGCTCCAAGCTCAGCCTGCATGGCCGCTCCTTGCTGCTGGTCCGCAATGTCGGCCACCACATGCTCACCGACATCATCACCCAGGACGGCGCCGAGCTGCCGGAAACGGTGATCGACGCGGTGCTGACCTCCCTCATCGCCAAGCACGACCTCGCGGCCCGGCGCAATTCCCGCAAGGGCTCGGTCTATATCGTCAAGCCCAAAATGCACGGGCCGGAGGAAGCCGCCAACGCCAACGCCCTGTTCGGCGCGGTGGAGGAGCTTCTGTACCTGCCCGCCAACACGCTGAAAATGGGCATCATGGATGAGGAGCGCCGCACCAGCGCCAACCTCAAAGCCTGCATCGAAGCCGCCAAGAGCCGGGTGGTGTTCATCAATACCGGCTTCCTGGACCGCACGGGCGACGAGATCCACACCTCCATGGAAGCCGGCGCCTTCCTCCGCAAGAACGACATCAAGACCCAGCCCTGGATCAAGTCTTATGAAGACCGGAACGTCGATTTCGGGCTGGAATGCGGCTTGCAGGGCAAGGCGCAGATCGGCAAGGGCATGTGGGCGGCACCCGACCAGATGGCTGCGATGCTGGAACAGAAAATCGCCCACCCCAAGGCGGGCGCCAATACCGCCTGGGTGCCCAGCCCCACCGCCGCCACCTTGCACGCGCTGCATTATCACGAGGTGGACGTGTTCGCCCGTCAGAACGAGCTGAAGAGCCGCCCCGCCGCCAAGCTGTCAGACCTGCTGACGGTGCCGCTGGCGCAGGGCGTGAATTGGAGCCCCGAGGAAATCCAGCAGGAGCTGGATAATAACGCTCAAGGCCTGCTGGGCTATGTCGTCCGCTGGGTGGATCAGGGCGTCGGCTGCTCGAAAGTGCCGGACATTCATGATGTCGGGCTGATGGAAGACCGCGCGACGCTGCGCATCTCCTCCCAGCATATCGCCAACTGGCTGCATCACGGCATCGTCACCAAGGATCAGGTGATGGAAACGCTGAAGCGCATGGCCCTGGTGGTGGACAAGCAGAACGCCGGCGACACCGCCTACACGCCCATGGCCCCCGCTTATGACGGCCCGGCCTTCAAGGCGGCGATGGATCTGGTGTTCGAAGGGCTGACCCAGCCCAACGGCTATACCGAGTTCATCCTCACCCGCCGCCGCCGCGAAGCCAAGGCGGCGTAAGTCACGGGAACATTCAGCGTCTAGCTGAACGCTCCAAAAACGGCGTGGTCCTCACGGATCACGCCGTTTTTCATGGCTCAGCCCGCAACCGGACGCAGGCTGACGCTCAGCGCCTCCTTTTTGCGGGGCGTTCTATGCCGGCAACGGCGTGCGGCACATAGGGCGCTTCCAGCGCGGCGATTTCCTCCGGCGACAAGACAACCTCCAGGGCGCCCAGCGCGTCGGTGAGATGGGAGGATTTCGTAACACCCACAATCGGCGCGGTGATCTCCGGCTTTTGCAGCAGCCAGGCCATGGCCACCTGGGCGCGCTTCACCCCCTTGGCGGCGGCAATGGCGCCAACTTCTTCCACCACCTTCCGGTCCTGCATTTCGGTATCGGTATAAATGGCCTTCATGAAGGCATCGGTTTGCGAGCGTGCGGTCGTCTCCGCCCAATCGCGGGTCAGTTTGCCGCGCGCCAGGGGGCTCCAGGGAATCACCCCCACCCCCATATCGGCGCAGAGCGGCAGCATCTCGCGTTCTTCCTCCCGGTAGATGAGATTGACCTGGTTCTGCATGGTAACGAATTTCGTCCAGCCATGTTTTTCCGCCGTGAACTGGGCTTTCGCGAATTGCCAGGCAGACATTGAGGACGCGCCGATATGCCGGGCCTTGCCGGATTTCACGATATCATGCAGCGCCTCCATCGTTTCCTCGATGGGGGTTGCGTTATCCCAGCGATGGATCTGGTAGAGATCCAGATATTCCAGCCCCAGCCGGCGCAAACTGTCATCCACCGCCGTGAACAGGGATTTGCGGGACAGCCCGCCAGTATTGGGCGCGTTGCGCCAGGGGAAGAACACCTTGGAAGCGATGACGATCTCGTCCCGGTAGGCGAAATCCTTCAGCGCCCGGCCGGTGATGTCCTCGGAGGTGCCATCGGAATAGCTGTTGGCGGTATCGAAGAAATTGATCCCCGCCTCCAGCGCCTGGCGGATGAGAATGCGGCTCGCCGCCTCATCCAGCGTCCATTCATGCGCGCCGCGGCCGGCCACGCCAAAGCTCATGCAGCCGAGGCAAAGGCGGGAGACTTTCAGGCCGGTCGGGCCCAGATTCCGGTATTCCATGACGTTGGCTCCTTTGGGTTCTGATGCAACATAGGAAGCGGGTGGAGCGGATGACAGAGGGCGTTTGACGCAAGGGGGGCGGGCATGTCAGGCTCGTTTCATGCTGAAAACCATGTTCCTTGCCCTGCTCTTGGGGTTTGCCCTTTTGCACGCACCGGCCGCACGCGCCGCGAGCCTGTGCGCCGCGCATCCCGATGACGACACGCTGCGCCCATTGCCCGCCTCCCTGGCGCCGCAGGCGCGGCAAGCCTTCGCGCTGCATGACATCAGCACGGCACAGATTCAGCAGATGACGGTGATGCGCTGCATGGGCGGCAAGCCTTATGCCTGCTTCATCGGCGCCAATTTGCCTTGCGGCAAGGCCAATCTGGCCCGCACATTGCCAGCGGCCAAGGATTGGTGCGGGAAGAATCCGAAGGCGGATTTCATCCCAGCCTATATTTCCGGCCATGACAGCGCCTATCAGTGGCGCTGCCAGAATGGTCAGGCGGTAGCTGAAGGATCACCGGCGGCGGTGGATGCGCGCGGCTTTCTTACGCAATATTGGCGGCCTCTGAGCTGAGCGGCAGGAAGCGTTCACAGAACGCTTCGATATCGCCCGTTTGAAAAGCGCTGACCTCAGCGAAGAGTTTCTCCTCCGGCCAGTTCCACCAGGCAATGGCGGCGAGCCTGGCGGCGATATCGCGTGAAAAACGCTCGCGGATCTGCCGCGCGGGCACGCCGCCCACGATGGTATAAGGTGCCACATCCTTGCTCACCACCGCCCCGGCGGCGATGACCGCGCCATCCCCAACCGTGACGCCCGGCAGCAGAATGGCCGCATGGCCGATCCAGACATCATGGCCGATGACCACCCGCGCCGCGCGGCGGCTGGCGAAGAAATCCGCATCGCGCGTGGCGGCGGCCTCATAATATTCCGGCACATAAGTAAAGCGGTGCTGGCTCGGCCGTTCCATCGGATGGTTGGGCGCACCGATGCGAACCATATTGGCAATGGCACAGAATTTGCCGATTTCCGCATCCGCCACCTCGCAATGCTCGCCGAGATAGGAATAATCGCCAACATGCGCATATTCGATGTGCGTGTTGCGCAGCACCTCGCAGCGCCGCCCGATCGCGGCCTCGCGCAGCCGCACGCTGGGGTCGATCACCGTCTCGGCGATTTTTGGAAAAACCCTGTCCATCACAGCACCCTTTTGCGCAGCGCGGCAGACATGCGTTCCGCGCCGATCACCAAGGCGAAGGTGATGATGAGCAGGAGGGAAACGGTCCGGTAGTCGAAGAGATTCATCGCGGTGAGAAGCTGGAAGCCAATGCCGCCCGCACCCACGAAGCCCAGCACCAGCGAGGAGCGGATATTATCATCCAGCCGGTAGAGCGTGATGCCCATCAGCGAGGGCAGCACCGTCGGCACCACGGCGTGGGAGAAAATCTGCAAACGTCCGGCGCCGGTGGAAGAGAGCGCTTCCATCGGCCCCATATCCATATCCTCGATCGTCTCGGCCAGCAGGCGTCCCAGCATGCCGATGGAATGGATGGTAAGCGCCAGCGCCCCCGCGAACGGCCCCAGCCCGACAGCGGTGACAAACAGCAGCGCCCAGACCAGGTCCGGCACCGCGCGGCAAATGCCGATGACAGCGCGGGTGGTGTGATAAACAAAAGGCGCCGGAGAGGTATTGCGCGCCGCCAGCCAGGCCAAAGGCAGCGCCAGCAGCACGCCGAAAAACGTGCCGAACATGGCGATGTCCACCGTCTCCAGAACCGGCCAGATCTGTGCCGGGAAGCTGGAAAAATCTGGCGGCATGGAGCGTGAGAGCAGATCCGCCATGCCATGCACGCCGGTGATGAGATCCTGCGGCCGGGCCTGCACCACGATCATCGCCTGCACGATAAGCGCGATGACGATGATGGCGATGACGCCGGTTTTCAGCGGGCTGAATCGCGGTGCCGCCACCAGCGGCGCGGGCAGGGTGGCGGTTTGGTCGGGCTCTAAAGTCATGAGGGGCGGAAGCCTTCGTACAGATCGTTGATGGCCGCATGCGGCACATTGGCGGGCGCATCGTCAAAGACGATGACACCTTTGCGCATGCCAAGCAGCCGGTCCGCGTAGCGCCGGGCAAGGTCCGGCTGGTGCAGCACGCACAGCACCGCCATGCCCTGCTGGGTGGCGAGGCCGCGCAGCAGGCGCATCACCTCTTCCGCCGCCTCGGGGTCAAGGCTGGCCACGGGCTCGTCAGCCAGAAGTGCGCGCGGGCGCTGGGCCAAAGCGCGGGCAATGGCGGCGCGCTGCGCCTGGCCGCCGGAGAGGGTGGAGGCACGCTGCCGGGCAAACGAGGTCAGCCCCACCTGCTCCAGGCAATTCATCGCATGCGGAAACTCCTTCGCGGGCAGGCCGCCCAGCGCGGTATAGACCGTCTTGTGGCGCCCCAGCGTGCCGGTGGTGACATTGGCGATGACCGAGCGGCGCTTCACCAGATGCGCATGCTGGAACACCATGCCAAGCGTCATCCGCGCTTCAGACAAGGCCCGGCCATTCAGGCGCGTGATATCCTGCCCGGCAACCCGCACCTCGCCGCCGCTGGGCTTCTGCATGCCCGCGATGATGCGCAGCATGGTGGATTTGCCGCAGCCATTGGCGCCGAGAATCACGGCGAACTCACCCGGATGCACGGTCAGGCTGGCGCCTTGCAGCGCCAGCCGTCCCTTCGGGTATTGCATGTTGAGGCTGCTCGCCTCGATCAGCGGGTGGGTGGACAATTCAGTTCAGCTTCGACAGGTCGATGTTAAGAACATGCACCAGCGAGCGGACCTGATCATAGGCCGCGTCGGTGGTGGGAACCAGCGTGGCGGTGCCGCTGCCGATGACCTTCTGCTCATCCGGGGTCAGGTTGGAGAGATCGAGATTTTGCAGCGCCGCCACCAGCTTGGTCTTCAGCGCCGGGTTCAGCTTGCCATAGACGGTGATCGGATCCAGCGGGATCGGCTTGGACTGCCAGAGGATCACGAAATTCTTCGGGTCGTAATTATTCTTCAGCTCGGCGGCCTGAATGGTCTGGCTGTTCATTTCACCAGCCTCAACCTTATGGTTCAGGATCGTTTCATAGGAAGCGGTGTGCGAGCCGGCATAGAGCGCATCCACGCCTTTATTCGGGTCAATCCCGGCGGTCTTCAGCGCATAGGCGGGGAAGAGATGGCCGGAGGTGGAGGCGGGGTCGGAATAGGCGAAGCTATGGCCTTTCACGTCCGCCAGCGTGGTGATGCCCGAACCCGGCCAGGTAACCACGGAGGCGGTGTAGGTGGACGGCTTGCCGCTGGCGTCTCCAACCGTGGCGACGGCCTGCGCATCGGCAACCTTGTGCGCCAGCACGTAGCCCAGAGGCCCGAACTCGCCAATTTCCAGCTTGCCGGCGCGCATCGCCTCGATCTCGGCATTATAGGAGGTGGTGATGTCGATCTGCACCGGGCAGCCGACCTTGGCGCTCAGGTCATCGCCGATCTTCTGGTAGATCGGCATGAGCAGTGCCGTGGATTCGTAAGGCTCCACGCCAAAGCGGATCGTGCCGCCAGGAGGGCAGATATTGGCCGCGCAGGCAGGTGCGGCGGCGGAGGCGAGGGCAAGGCCAAGAGCGGCCAGAATGGAGTGCTTCATCGGTGAGGATTTCCCTGTGATGCTTCGAGAAGGGAGCAATGCCCCTCTGCCGTTTGCGCGGCACCCGCTACCTAGCGCCAATTCAAGTCAGCAATTTTGCCGTTCCGTGAAGCTTTTATGACTCGTTCGGACGTCTAGACAAATTACGTGTCTTGCCAGATAATAAGCCGCTTGAATTGGCGGCGCGGGAGATGGGTTCCGCGGCCTTCCGGCGGGGTGTTGTAAAGAATGGCGATGGAGTTCGAGCGTAGGCGCGGAGAAGCGCTATGGAGCCAGATTGCGGCAAGGCTGGCCAGGGATATCGAGCAGGGCGCTTATAAGCGCGACGACAAGCTGCCGACGGAAACCCAGCTCGCCGCCGATTATGGCGTCAACCGCCATACCATCCGCCGCGCATTGGAGGAGCTGGCGGATGCGCGCATCATCCGCACCGAGCATGGGCGCGGCTCCTTCGTGAATGACGAGGTGATGGATTATCACATCGGCACGCGCCCGCGTTTTTCGGAACTCGTGCGCCGCTATAACCGCACGCCGCTGGGCGATATTCTGGAGCTTGCCGAAACCAGCCTGGGTGAATTGCCGGAAGCCGCCGCCGCCGCCACGGTGCTGGGGCTGCGCTTCGAGGACAGGGTGATTTTGCTTGAGCGCCTTGGCACGGCGGATGCCAAGCCGATCTCGCTGTCACGCCATGTATTTCCTTTCGCAAGGCTGCCGGGGTTGATGGGCGCCTTGCAGGGAAACGGCTCCATCACCGCGGCCCTCGCGGCGATTGGTATTGACGATTACACGCGTCGCTGGACGCGCGTGGGCGCCCGCCTGCCGGATGCGCGCGAGGCGCGGCTGCTGCGCATGGCGCGAACGGATGCGCTGCTGACCACGGAATCCGCCAACGAGACTAAGGATGGCGTGATCGTCGAATACGGTTCCGCCTGTTATCCCTCCACCCGCATGCAATTGGTGTTTGAACCATGATGGCTGATCTTGCCCTGCGCTCCGGCTTGTGCGCGTCCGGCGGCGTTTTCATCGCACAAAGAGACGCGGCCCGCCTGACCATCGACGATACCGGGCTCGATGTTCTTCCAGGTTTTATCGACGTCCATGGCGACGCGTTCGAGCGTGCCCTGGCCCCGCGCCCGGGCGTTGCGCTGCCGATCGGCATCGCCATTGCCGAGGTCGAGGCGCAGCTTCTGGCGGCGGGCGTCACCACCGCCTTTCTGGCGGTCACGCTCTCCTGGGAGGCCGGGCTGCGCTCGGCCGGAACCTACAGGGTCTTGCGCGACGCCCTGGCCAGCCGCCCGGCGGGCACGCTGCCGGATCTGCGGCTGCATGTGCGCTTCGAGGCTGCAGAATCTCGACGCGCTGGAGATGCTGCTGGAGGATATCGCGGCCGGGCATGTGCATATGCTGTCCTTCAACGACCATACGCCCAGCATTTTGAAGAAGCTGACCAATCCGGTCGCGGTTTCGAAATTCGCCGAACGTTCCGGCCAGAGTTACGAGGCGTTCTGCGAAGATGCGCGCCGCGCCGGAGACGTGCCGCAGGCGGCCATCGCGGCGGCGCATCTGCGCCTGGCGGGCGCGGCGCGCGAGGCGGGCATTCCCATGGCCAGCCATGACGACCGCACATTGGCGGAACGTGCCTATTTCCGCGCCCTGGGGGCGGAGATTTCGGAATTCCCAACCACCGTGGAAGTGGCTTTGGCCGCCGTGGCGGCGGGTGAGACAACCGTGATGGGCGCGCCCAACGTGGTGCGCGGCGGCTCCCATACCGGCTGGCATGGGGCGGAAGCGCTGGTAAGGCAGCGTGCTTGTTCCATTCTTTGCTCTGATTACCATTATCCTTCGCTGCTGCAGGCCGTGTACCGGCTGGCGCGCAATGGCAGCGCCTCTTTCGATGAGGCGGTGGCGCTGGTTTCGCGCAACGCGGCGGCGGCGGCGAACCTGATGGATCGCGGCGGCCTGGCGCAGGGCCAGCGCGCGGATTTTCTGCTAGTGGAACCTGGGGAGTTGCCGAGGCTTGTGGCAACAATCGCGGCCGGGCAGGTGGCTTATCTGGCGCCTGGCGCGGGGGCGCGGCTGCTGCTCAGGGACTGAATGAAAACCCCGGCGAAAGCCGGGGTTTTTTTAAGAGAGCTTGGAGAGAAAGAGGGCGCCGGCCTGTTCTGGCGTGCCATCATTGACGATGGTGACATCCGCCTCCAGCGGTGTGGCCTCCCGCGCCAGCCTGGCCGCGATGTCCGCCTCGCTCTCCCGCCCGCGCGCGGCGAGGCGCCTGGCCAGAACTTCGGCCGGGGCGGTGATTTCGATCACCTTGCAATGATAGCGTTCGCGCGCTTCGCTGATGACAGCGCGCGAGACATTGGCGATCACAATCCGCCCCTGCGCCAGATCGGCCTCGATCTCTTCGGGAATCCCGTAACGCAGCCCATGCGCGGCCCAGGAAAGCGCGAAGCGCCGCGCCGCGAATTCCGTTTCGGTGACTGATTCATAATCCTCGCCCGGCCCCGGCGGGCGGGTGACCACGCGGCGGGGAAACACTACATGCCCATACGCGGCCAGATGCCCCCTGGCATAGGCCAGCACCGTATCCTTGCCCGCCCCGGATGGACCGGCGACGAGCACGAGCAAGCCCGGCTTCATGGCGCGAAGGGCAGGCGGCGCAGCAGCCGGAAGGGCGCGTGTTTTTCGTCCTCGACGAACAAGGCGAGGCTGCTCACTTTTCGCGGGAGCGCCAGAGCCGGGGCGAAATAGGCGCTGGCCGCGTCCGCATACGGGTTGTCTTCCGTATTTCCTGTCAAAGTCATGTGAAAACGGAAATCCTCCAGCACCAGCGGGTAACCCCAGCGGGCGACATGCCGCGCCTGCCGCGCCGTGCGCCCGGCGGCGCGTTTGGCCTGGGTGGCGGGGTCTTCCGGCAGGCGGTGCTTGTCCAGCTCCATCACGCAGGTCGCGGCGAATTTGTTCAGCTCCGGCGATGGCTCGGCGGGGCAAAGCGCCAGGAAGCCATGCAGCCTTGTCACCGCCAGCCGGGGCAGGAGAAACGGCTGTTGCCGAGCGGCAAAGGCGGCCGCCGCGTGCAGCAGCGCCTCAAACCCCAGGCGCGGCGTGAAGGGCGCCTTCAGCGTCGCGTGCAACCCATAGCGGCGCGGGGCCGCGGTATCGGCGGGCAGACCGGCGATATCCGGCTGCGCCATCACGGCGTTGCGCTCCGGGTCCCGCCCCAGCCAGGCGCAGCCGGCCTGCCAGAGGGGGTCGTCGGTTTCCGGTGCGTAGTAAAGCGCTACGCGATGCGGCTCAGCCAATGCGTTGGCCTTTCCGCCAGACGGACCGGATAACAGGCAGCCCATCGTAAATCCGCACCTGAATCAAATCCGCGCGCTGGCCCGGGGCAATGCGGCCCCGGTCTGTCAGCCCGGCAATATCCGCCGGGCCGGAGGTTACCAGCGCCACGGCTTGCGGCAAGGAGCGTGCGCCCTGCGTCACCGTGCCAAGCGCCGCTTCCAGCATGGAGGCGGGCACATAGTCGGAGGCCAAAGCATCCAGAAGATTCTGCCGCACCAGGTCCATCACCGCGACATTACCGGAATGTGAGCCGCCACGCACGATATTCGGCGCCCCGGCGATCACGCGCATCCCGCGCGCCTTGGCTTCCCTGGCCGCGACGAGGGAGACGGGAAATTCAGCGATGGAGATGCCATCAGCCTCGTTCTGGAGGATATCCTCCGCGCTATGGTCATCATGCGAGGCGAGCGGGATGCCGCGTGCCCGTGCCTGTTCCACAACCAGCGCGCGGTTTGGCTTGTGGTTGGCGTGGTGTGCATCCTTCAGCTCGGCGATAACGCTGTCGATCTCATCGGCGCCGAAGCCTTCGGCGGCGCGCATGCGGCGGTAGCGCGCCTCGTCCTTGTACTGCCCGCCAATGCCGGGGCTGTGGTCCATGACGGAGAGCAGCTTCACCAGCGGGTCGTCGATCACGCCCTGCAACATGCCGGGCATTTCGCCGGCGGGAAGTTCGCAGCGCAGATGCAGAAGATGCTCCACCTTCAGCGCGCCGGTGCGCGCCAGGGCGGTCAAATCCTCATAACCGTTATAGAAAGTCTGGTTGCGTTCCTTCTCGAACCCGATATCGCCAAGGCAGAGCGCATCGAACACGGTGGTGATGCCCGCCGCCGCGCATTGCGCATCATGGATCAGCAAAGCCGAGCGCGATGGCCAGCGCGCATTGGTGCGCGGCTGCGCCTGGCGCTCCAGATTATCCGTGTGCAGGTCGATGATGCCCGGCATCAGGAAATCGCCTTCGAGATCATAGCCCTCGCCATGCGTTTCCAGCGCCGTGATCATGCCATTCTCGATGCTCAGCCCGCCTTCGCGGATTTCATCCGGCAGCACGAGCCGGGCATTGGTAAAACTGGTCATGCGTCCTCTTTCAAGGGTTCCAGGCGCAGCTCCACATCCGCCGCCGCATCGCGGACGAATTTGTCGTGGAAAATGCCGATCAGCGCGGCGCCGCGTGATTTGGAGTCGTTCATCAATGCAATCACGGTATCACGGTTGGCGGGGTCGAGCGAGGCTGTCGGCTCGTCCAGCAGCAGCACCGGCCAGTCGCACACAAAGGCGCGGGCAAGATTCACGCGCTGCTGCTCACCGCCCGAGAACGTAACAGGCGGCAGCTTATGCAGCCGCGGCGCCACGTTCAGCCGGGTCAGCATGGCAGCGGCCTTTTCGCGCGCAATGGCCGGGTCCTCCCCGCGCTCCAGCAGGGGCGCGGCGACGATATCAAGCGTCGAGACACGCGGCATGGCGCGCAGAAACTGCGAGACATAACCCAGCGTCTCGCGCCGCAATGCCAGCACCTGTTCCGGCTCCGCCTGCGCGATATCCACCATCTCCCCGAGATGGCGCACCGCGATGCTGCCGCCATCCACAAGGTAATTGCCGTAAAGCGCGCGCAGCAGCGTGGATTTGCCCGCCCCCGAAGGGCCGATCAGGGCAACACACTCGCCCGCCCGCGCCGTGATGCCGGCATCCCGCAGCACCGGCAGCCTTGTGCCGCTTTGCAGATGCAGCGTGAAGGTTTTTTGAAGATTGGCGGCTTGTAGCGCGATCATGCCGGCAGCACCGAGGAAACGAGCAATTGCGTATATTCATGGTGCGGGTCGTCCAGCACCTGGTCGGTCAGGCCGTGTTCCACGATCCGCCCGCGCCGCATCACCACCAGCCGGTCGGCCAGCAGCCTTGCCACGCCGATATCATGCGTCACCAGCACGGCGGCGAGGCCAAGCTTGCGCACAAGGTTGCGGATCAGGTCGAGAATCCGCGCCTGCACGGAAACATCCAGCCCGCCTGTGGGCTCATCCATGAACACCAGCTCCGGCCCCGTCACCAGCGTGGCGGCAATCTGCAAGCGCTGCATCATGCCGCCGGAAAAATGGCGTGGAAAATCGTCGATCCGCGTGGGGTCGATCTCCACCGCCTCCAGCCAATGGGCCGCGGTGTCGCGTATATTGCCGTAATGCCGGTTGCCCGCGGCCATCAGCCGTTCGCCGATATTGCCGCCCGCCGTCACGGAAAGCCGCAGCGCCTGGCGCGGGTCCTGATGGATATAACCCCAGCGCGAGCGCTGCAATTTGCGCAACCCAAGCTCTCCCAATTCAGAAATAGGGTGCAAGCCGTTGCCGCCATCGTAAAGCACCGTGCCGGAATCCACCTCGGCGCGGCCCGACAAGGCGTTGAGCAAAGTGGATTTACCGGAGCCGCTTTCCCCCACGATGGCGAGAATCTCATGCCGGCGTACAGAGAGCGAGACATCGTTCAGCGCCTCGATGGCGCCGAAGCGTTTTTGCAGGTTCTGGGCTTGCAGCAGGGTCATGCGGCTTGCTCCTGGCGGGATTCGCAATAATCGGTATCGGAGCAGATGAAGATGCGCCCGCCTTTATCGTCGGCGACGATCTCATCCAGATAGCTCTCCGTAGAGCCGCAAAGCGCACAGGTTTCGTTGGCGCGGCCAGGATGAAACGGATGGTCCTCGAAATCCAGGGAGCGCGCCCTGGTATAAGGCGGCAGCGCATAGATGCGCTTCTCCCGCCCGGCACCAAAAAGCTGCAAGGCCGGGTTCATCTCCAGCTTCGGATTATCGAAGGCGGGAATCGGCGAGGGCGACATCAGATAACGCTCATTCACCATCACCGGATAATCGTAGGAGAGCGCCACCCGGCCAAACCGCGTGATCTCCTCATAGAGTTTCACATGCATCGCACCGTAATCGGCGGTGGCGTGCAGCCTCGCGGCCAGCGGGCGGCTGGATTCCAGCCGGTAAAGTGGCTCGGGCTGCGGCACCTGATAGACGATGATCTGCCCTTCCTTCAGCGGCGTTTCGGGAATGCGGTGGCGCGTCTGCACGATGGTCGCAGCTTCCGTCCGCGTGGTGGTTTCCACATCCGCCACCTTCGCGAAGAATTTGCGGATGGAAACCGCATTCGTCGTATCATCGGCACCCTGGTCGATGACTTTCAGCACATCCTCAGGGCCGATGATCGCCGCCGTCACCTGAATCCCACCCGTGCCCCAGCCATAAGGCAGCGGCATTTCGCGGCTGGCGAAGGGAATCTGGTGCCCCGGAATGGCGATGGCCTTCAGAATGGCGCGGCGGATCATCCGCTTGGTCTGCTCATCCAGATAGGCGTAATTATACCCTTCCATCTTCGGCCTCCCCGTCTTTAACATTAGGGTTCGCGCGCATGGCGCGGATGGTCTGCAGCTCGCTCTGGAAATCGACATAATGCGGCAGCTTCAGATGCTCCACGAAGCCGGTGGCCTCGATATTATCGCAGTGAGAGAGCACAAACTCGGCATCCTGCGCCGGGGCGGAGGCCTCTTCCCCCAGCTCGGCCGAGCGCATCGCCCGGTCCACCAGCGCCATGCCAATCGCCTTGCGGTCGCCATGGCCAAAGCACAGCCCATAGCCGCGGGTGAATTGCGGCGGGGCGGCTTTGCTGCCGGTGAACTGGTTCACCATCTGGCATTCCGTGACGACGATATCGCCAATCTCAATGGCAAATCCAAGCTCCGGCGGCACAATGCTCACCGCCACCTCGCCCATGCGCAGCTCGCCGACGAAGGGGTGGTTATTGCCATAGCCGCGCTGGGTAGAATAACCGAGCGCCAGCAGAAACCCTTCATCGCCGCGCGCCAGCGCCTGCAAGCGCGCATCGCGGCTGGCGGGAAAGGCGAGGGGCTCCATCGTCAAATCATGCCGCGGCGCGCCGGTTGCCTCGCCATCCAGTTCGATCAGCGATTCCACGCCCAGCATATCCATCGCGCGGGGCATCGGCTCTGGCTGCGCCTGGTGCATCTGCGCGGGTGGCGGGTTCTGTTCCGTGGTGAAATCCAGCAGCCTGTGGGTGTAATCCATCGTCGGCCCCAAACGCTGCCCGCCGGGCAAATCCTTGAAGATGGCGGAAACGCGCCGGCGCGGCGCCATGGCGGCGGTGTCGATCGGCTCCGAATCCACCAGGCGCGGCAAGGTGGTGCGATAGGCGCGCAGCAGGAAGGCCGCCTCGATCAGATCGCCCTGCGCCTGCCGGATCGCCCGCGCCGCCAGCTCGCGGTCGTAAAGTGCGCCTTCGGCCATCACCCGGTCGATGGCGCGGCCGAGCTGGTTTTGAATTTGTTCCAGGGACAGAGCCGGGATTTCATGCCCGCCCCGGCGCTCCTCGGCGGCCCAGCCATGGGCGGCATCGATGGCGGCGGCACCGCCCTTCACGGCAACGTAAACCATGCTCAGCCCTCCTCGATCTGCAGGCTGCGCGGCAGCGCCAGAATTTTGGCCCCCGCGCAAAGCAGAATATCAACACCGCGCGGCGCGGTGCGGGTCTGGGCCCGCCATTCGGTAAGGAACGCCGCATCCAGCGGCAGCGCCATCGTCACCGGCTCCTTCAGCCCCGGGCCGGAAAGCCGCAGGCGGCGAGCGCCATTTTCAAAATCCGGCAGGTCGAGGATCAGCGTGGCCCCGTCCTCCGGCGCCTCGTCCGTGCCCTGGCGCAGTGCCGCCAAAGGCGGGCGCTGGGCGGCCACGCAGAAATCCGCCTGCCCGGCCTCCACAAGCGGCGCGCCGGTATGGAAAATCAGCCAATCCCGCGCGGGGCTGGCCTCCGGCAACGCCACCTTGGTCTGCGCATCCGTCAGCGTCAGCAGCAATGCGGCGCAGGCGGGCGAGAGGCCCGGCGGCGGGGTAAGCGGCACCGGCAGCGTGACAACGCGGCCAGGGGTGGAAAAAGCGTTGAGCAGAGCGCGAAAGCACGCCTGCGCATCAAGGGCCGAAGTAAAGCCGGGGGAGAGATCATTCATCCGCGCATCGCCGCCAAGGTAAAGAATTGCACATCCGTTGCCGCCGCGCGGGCGGCGATTTCAGCCCGGCGGGCCTGCTCGGCCTGCGCCAGGGGCACGAGCACCGCTTGCTCATAAGCCGGGTACAGGCGTTCATCCTGCAAGGCGGCATCCAGCCTCGCGATCAGCTCCACAAGCTGCCCGTCCCGCCCCGCGGCATACCCATGGCCGATGCGCCCGGCCTCGTCGCGGATGGAGCAGCGCGCCAGCGTCATCTCACCGAGATTAAATGCCTCGCCACCGCCGCCCGCCCTGGCGCGAACCATGGACATGCCGGTCTCCGGCCCCCGCAGCCGGGTGAAAGCGGGCAAAGCTGGCGCATCCGCGAGCAGGCCGCTCAGCATCCGCGCGCTGGCCCGGGAGAGCAGGCTGAGCCAAGCCGGGCGGGTCAAAGGGAGATCTAACATGTCTAGACATCTATTCAAATAAAGAAATCTTGTAAATCCCGGCGCGGGCCAAAGGCGCGGGTTGTCATAAAAACTTATCTAGACAAGTCTGGCGACGCTTTGATGGCGTGGCTGTGAAGCGATGATGACATTACGCGTGGGCGCTACAGCGCGCGGCGCACAAACAGCCCCGCGGCAAGCAGCAGCCCGCAGCCGATCACGGCCATCGGCCAGCTTTGCTGCAAAACCACGCCAAGCGGCAGATTTTCCAGAAACATGCCGCGCGTGATCACCAGCATGTAACGGATCGGGTCCAGCAGGCTCAGCCATTGCAGCGGCATCGGCATGTTATCCACCGGGCTGGCATAGCCCGAGATCACGATGGCCGGGGCGGCGTAAACAAACACGCCCAGAATCGCCTGTTGCTGGGTCTGGGTGAAGGCGGAAATTGCCAGCCCCACCCCCACGCCCGCGAGGCTGAACAAAGCCAGGCACGCTTCCAGGATAAAAATATTGCCCTTGAAGGGAAGCTGAAAGAACAATAGCGACGCCACCAGCACGATATTCGCCTCCCCCAGCCCGACAATGACTGAAGGAATCGCTTTGCCCACCATGATCTCCATGGGCCGCAAAGGCGTCACCAGCATCTGCTCATAAGTGCCAAGCTCACGCTCGCGCGCCAAAGAAAGGGCGCTGACCAAAGTGGTCATGATGAGGGTAAGATCACCACCAGCCCCGGCAGGATGAACCATTTGCTCTCCAGCGCCGGGTTGAGCAGGTTGGTGATTTCAATATCCACAGGCTGCGCCACCACATTTTGCAGCCGCGCATCATAGGCGGCGGTGATCTCGGCGGCATAATTGGCAACCAGCAGGGCGGTGTTGGAGCGTCTGGCATCCAGCAGCAACTGCACATGCGGAGCCCGTCCGGCCAGAATATCCGCTGAGAAATCCTGCGGAATATGCAAAACCGCCGCCGCCCGCTTGGAATCCAGCGCGGCCTGCGCCTGGGCCGGGCTCAACACCTCCGGCCCCGGCACGAAGGCGCTGGAATAGGTAAAGCCGCGCACATAATCCAAAGCCTGCGCGCCGATATCCTCGTTCCACACTGAAAGCGGCACTTGCCTCACATCGTAATTCGCCGCGTTGGCGAACACCACCACCTGGATCAGCGGCGGAAACAGCAGCACGTAACGGGTTTTCTTATCCGCCCAGAGTGAAATCAACTCCTTCATAATCAGGGCGAAGATGCGCAACCACATGGCGGATCAATCCAGCCGCCGGCGGGTGATGGCCAAGGTCGCCGCCACCGTCACGGCGGCGCTCAGGCCAAGCCCCAGCAGGTTGGGCAGCAGCACGGACCAGATATCGCCCGCCAGAAAAATCGTCTGCAACGCCGCGACGAAATAGCGCGCCGGAATCGCATAGGTAAGAAACTGCAGCCAGCGCGGCATGGAGGCAATGTCGAACAGCATGCCGGAGAGCATCATCGCGGGCATCATGGTGGTGATGAAGGAGAGCTGTGCCGCGACAAACTGGTTGCGCGCCAAGGTGGAAATAAACAACCCCTGCGCCAGCGTGAAAATCATGAACAAGGCGGCGGTCATCGCGATGGCCAGAACCGAGCCGCGCAGCGGCACCCCGAACACGAAGATGGTGATGAGCACGGACATCGCCATGCTGCCCATGCCGAGCACGAAATAGGTGCCAAGCTTCGCCCCCACCAGCTCCGCCATGCTGGCGGGTGCCGCGAGCATGCTCTCCATCGTCCCCCGCTCCCATTCCCGCGCCACGATCAGCGCGGTGAGCAAGGTACCGGTCATGGACATCACCAGCGCGATAATGCCAGGCACGATGAAATCCGCCGAGGCCAGCGCGGGGTTGAACCAGAAGCGCGGCTCAAGCTGTACACCGCTATCTCCGTTCAGCGCGCGTTCCGTGGCGGTGTCCTGCAGCCAGGAGGTGAAAGCCCCCTGCACATAGCCCGCCAGCAGCCGCGCGGTGTTCGGGTCCGTGGCGTTCACGGCCAGCTGCGCCGTGGCGGGCCAGCGTTCCGGCCGGGCCAGGCGCTGCGCGAAATCCTGCCGCATTGTCAGAATCCCCCGCACCTGCCCGGCGGAGAGTGCGTCCTTCGCCGCCAGGCCGCTCGGCGCCCAATAGATCGAGAGATAAGGCGAGGCATTCAGCGCCTGCTCGATGGAGCGCGTAGGCGATGCCCCCGCCTCCACCACCGCCGCCAGCTTGAGATGCCTGGCATCGAGCGACATGCCATAACCGTTGATGACAAGCAGGATAAACGGCAGCAGAAACGCGATCAGCAGCGCCGAGGGATCGCGAAAAATCTGCAACGCCTCCTTGCGCACCAGCCCGCGCAGCCTTTGCACGGCGGGGCTCATGCCGCCGTCTCCACCAGGGCGATGAACGCATCCTCCAGCGATGGATCAGGCAGGCTAGGCGAGCGCACGCTGGCCCGCAGCGCGGCGGGCGTGTCCGTCACCAGCACCTTGCCGGCATCGATGATCGCCAGCCGGTCGCAATATTCCGCCTCATCCATGAAATGGCTGGTCACAAGCACGGTCACCCCGGCATCCGCCAGCGCGCTGATCTGCGCCCAGAAGGCGCGGCGCGTCAGCGGGTCCACGCCGGAGGTCGGCTCGTCCAGGAACAGAATATCCGGCTTGTGCAGCAATGAAGCGGCCAAAGAGAGGCGCTGCTTCAACCCCAGCGGCAAGGCGGCGGCCAGCGCGTCCGCCATCTCCGCAAGCTCAAACCGCGCCAGCGCCGCCGCTACCGCCGCCTTGCGCGCGGCGGGGCCAAGCCCGTAGGCGCGGGCGAAGAAATTAAGGTTCTGCAGCACGGTCAGTTCCGCATAGAGCGAGAATTTCTGCGCCATATAGCCAAGCCGCGCGCGGGCCTGCGCGGCGGCGGTGAGCAGATTTTGCCCCGCCACCATGGCGCTGCCCGCGCTGGGCCGCAGCAGGCCGCACAGCATGCGGAAAATGGTGGATTTGCCCGCCCCATTCGGCCCCAGCAGGCCGAAAATCTCGCCGCGCGCGATGGTAAAGCTGGCATGGTCCACAGCCACGAACCCGCCGAAGCGGCGCACCAGATCCTTCACCTCGATCTCCGGCGCACCCCCCTCCGGCTTGGCGGCTGGCGGCGGTGGCGGCGCGGTTTTGCCGGGCGCCCCGGCCCGGCGCAACAGATCGACAAACCCATCCTCAAAGCGCGGTGCTGCGGGCTCCAGCCCCGTGGCGCCGAATGTGGCCGGGCCCGGCATCTCGGCACCGGGGGCCAGCACCAGCCGCACATTGTCGCCCTGCACCAGCGCATCCAGCACGCCGGGCAAGGCGCTGGCCATGGCCACGGCGCGGCGGCGGTTTTCCGCCGGCACCGGGGCACGGTAAACGCGCCCCGCCAAGGGCGCCAGAAAATCGGCCGGGGCGGCGCTGCTCAGCAGCCTTCCCTCATGCAGCAGCAGCACGCTCGCGCAACGCTCGGCCTCATCCAGGTAAGAGGTCGCCCAGACCACCCCCATCCCGCCGCCGCTCTCCGCCAGCATGCGCTCGACAATCCGCCACAGCTCCCGCCGGCTCGC
Source organism: uncultured Pseudomonadota bacterium (assembly GCA_963794625.1). Lineage (GTDB taxonomy): Bacteria > Pseudomonadota > Alphaproteobacteria > Acetobacterales > Acetobacteraceae > Acidocella. The sequence goes on along the minus strand of CAWCEU010000006.1, from coordinate 130,831 downwards.
CGGGTCCACCCCCACGGAGGGTTCGTCCAGCAGCAGCAGCCGGGGCCTGGCCAGCAGCGCGCAGGCCAGCCCCAGCTTCTGCTTCATCCCGCCCGAAAGCTTGCCCGCCAGCCGCTCCGTGAACGGCGCCAGGCCGGTGAATTCAAATAGCGCGCGGCTGCGCTCCACCCGCGCCTCTTCGTCCAGCCCATGCAGATCGGCGAAGAGATCGAAATTCTCCGCGACGCTCAGATCCTCATAAAGCCCGAAGCGCTGCGGCATATAGCCGATATGCGGATGCGCCAGCGCCGCCGCGCGCGCCATGTCATGCCCCAGCACCTCCACTTTTCCCGCGGCCGGGCGCAAAAGCCCCGCCAGATGCCGCAACAGCGTCGTCTTGCCCGCCCCATCCGGCCCCACCACCCCGGTGATCACCCCCGGCGGAATCGCGGCGCTGATCCCGTCCAGCGCCCGCACATTGCCGGTCTTGGTCTTGAACTCGTGGCAGAGCCCGTCCAGCCGGGCGAGGGGGCTCATGGCCTGGTCACTGCGGCAGCGTCACCGTCACCGGCATGCCCTGGCGCAACGCCTCATCCGCGTCAATCACCCGTATCCGCAGACGATAGACGAGCTGCGTGCGCAAATCCGGCGTCTCCACCGTCTTCGGCGTAAACTCCGCCACCGGCGACACATAGCCGATGCTGCCGTGATAGGTTTTCCCGCCTTGCAAATCGGTGGTGATGCTCACCTTGGTGCCGGGTGCGATGCGCCCCAGCATCGGCTCCGGCGCGAAGGCCCGCACCCAGACTTCCGAGGTATTCGCCATCGAATAGACAATGCTGGACGGCAGCACCACCGTGCCCGGCTCGATCACACGGGTCATCATGACGCCATTCACCGGCGCATAGAGGCGGGTATCGTTCAGCTCCGTCTGCGCCAGCGCCACTTGCGCCTGGGCAGCCTGATATTGGGCGCGGGCGGCGTCGATATCCTGCTGGCGCGGGCCGTTGATCAGCTCGGTCAGCCGGGCCTGGTCGCCATTCACGCTGGCGGTGGCGGAATCCAGCGCCATGCGGGCATCATCCAGAATCTGCTGCGGTGTCGCGCCCCGCGAAACCAGGCTGGCCTGGCGCTGATAGGAGGCTTTGGCATTGGCCAGCTTGGCCTGCGCCGCGGCCAAGGCGGCGCGGGCCTGGTCGATATCCTCAAAGCGCGAGCCCGCCAGCAGCACATCCAGCTGCGCCTTGGCGGCGTCGCGCTTGGCCTGCGCCAGGGCCAGGGTGTTGGCATAGGTGGCATTGTCCAGCGTGGCCAGCAGCTCGCCCGCCGTCACCTTGTCCCCTTCCTGCAGGAACATATGGTCCACCCGGCCCTCGGCGTTGAAGGCGAGGTCCACCTCCCGGATCTCGACATTGCCGTAAAGCTGGTTGCCCGGGCCGAAGGAGGCGAAATGCCACCAGATCAGCCCGCCCGCCGCCACCAGGGCCAGAATCGCCAGAGGCACGGCCTTGCGCTGCATCGCCATTCTGTTCCCTCATCTATCGAAGCGGGGATGGCGGCTTCCGGTGCTGCCCGCATTGATCCCGATCAACCCGGGATGGCGCTTACTCCATCGCCCAGGCCAGAATGGCCTTCTGCGCGTGCAGCCGGTTTTCCGCCTCGTCGAACACCACGGAGGCTGGGCCGTCGATCACCTCGGCGGAAACTTCCTCGCCGCGATGCGCGGGCAGGCAATGCTGGAAGATCGCCCCCGGCGCGGCCTTGCCCATCAGCGCGGCGGTCACCTGGTACGGCGCGAAGGCGGCGGCCCGCGCGGCGGCCTGGTCCTCGGAATCGGACATGGAAAGCCAGGTATCCGTTACCACGCAGGCGGCATTTTCCACCGCCCAATCCGGGTCGATGCCCATTTCCACGTCGGCACCGGCCTCCTTCGCCCAGTCCAGCACCTCCGCGCGCGGCATATAACCGGCGGGGCAGGCGAGGCGCAGCGAGAAATTGAACCGCGCGGCGGCCTCGATGAACGAGGCGGCGACATTATTGCCATCCCCCACCCAGGCGATCTTCTGCCCCGCGGCCGGCCCCTTATGTTCCTCGAAGGTGAGGATATCGGCCATGATCTGGCAGGGGTGGGAAAGCTCGGTCAGCCCGTTGATCACCGGCACGCTGGCATGGCGCGCCAGCTCATGCAGCTTTGCGGCGCTATCCGTGCGCAGCATGATGCCATGCACGAAGCGCGAGAGCACATTGGCGGTATCCTCGATGGTCTCGCCCCGCCCGATCTGCATATCCCGGGAGGAAAGCACCACCGCATCCCCCCCCAGCTCCTTCACCGCCACCTCGAAGGAGACGCGGGTGCGGGTGGAGGGTTTTTCAAACACCATCGCCAGCGTCTTGCCCGCCAGCGGTTTTTTCGCCGGGTTGCGGCGGGTGCGCTTGAAGGCGGCGGCGGCGTCCAGCAAGGCCCGCAGCTCGGGGCCGGAGAAATCCTTCAAATCCAGGAAATGCCGGGGCCCGGACTCCCGGAGCGACAATACAGCGCTCATTTCGCCGCCTCCGCCGTCTTGGCCAGGACGCTGGCAGTGTTATCGAGTAGCGTAATAGCCGCGTCGCAATCATCACGATTTATGATAAGCGGCGGGATCAGCCGCAGCACATTCTCGCCCGCCGCCACGGTCAGCAGCCCCTGGCGCAGTGCCTCGTTCTGCACATCGCCATTCGGCACGGCGCATTTCAGCCCCAGCAGCAGCCCGGTGCCGCGCAGCTCGGTAAACACGCTGTCTCGGCGGGCCACCAGCTTCTCCAGCCCTGCATGCAGATAGGCCGCCACATCCAGCATCTGGTCCAGAAAGCCATCGGCCAGAATCACATCCAGCACCGCATTGCCCGCGGCACAGGCCAGCGGCCCGCCGCCAAAAGTGGTGCCATGGCTGCCCGGCACCAGCGCCTTGGCCACACGCTCCTTGGCCAGCAGCGCCGCCATCGGGAAGCCGCCGCCAATGCCCTTGGCGAGTGTGGCCACATCCGGCTCCACGCCCGTCCATTGATGCGCGAACAGCTTGCCGGTGCGGCCCATGCCGGTCTGCACCTCGTCAAACCCCAGAAACAGCCCGAACTCGTCGCACGCCGCGCGCAAGCCTTGCAGGAATGCCGCATCCGCCGCGCGGATGCCGCCTTCGCCCTGGATCGGCTCCACCAGAATCCCCGCCGTTTCAGCGGTGATGGCGGCGCGCAGCGGCGTTCAGGTTATTGAAGGGCACATGGTCGAACCCCTCCACCGGCTTGCCGAAGCCCGCCAGATATTTCGGGTTGCCGGTGGCCGAGATCGTCGCCAGCGTGCGGCCATGAAAGGCGCCCTCGAAACAGATGATGCGCGTGCGCTCCGGGTGCCCGGCATCGGATTGCGCCTTGCGGATGGCCTTGATCAGCCCCTCATTCGCCTCCGCACCGGAATTGCAGAAGAACACGCTGTCCGCGAAGCTGGCCGCCACGAACCGCGCCGCCAGCGTTTCCGCCTGCGGCACGCGGTACAGATTGGAGACGTGAATCACCTTGCGCCGCCTGCGCGGCGATGGCCTGCACCAGATGCGGATGCGCATGGCCGAGCGAGGAGGTGGCGATGCCCGCGCCGAAATCCAGGTAGCGTCGCCCATTCGTATCGAACAGCCAGGCACCCTGGCCGTGATCGAAGGCGATATCGGCCCTGGAGAAGTTCGGCATTAGCGCGGAGATCATGGATATGCTTTCAAGGCAACGGAAAGCCCGGACTAAAGCGCACATGCCTGAGAAAAATCAAGCCTCGGCCCGGCTGAAGCTGGCCCTGATCGTTGCCTTCTGCACCTTGCCCTCGCTGGGGGAAGGGTTCGCGATCCTGTGGGGCGAGCATAAAGGCTATACCGGCAAAGCCCTGCGCGACGGGCTGGATTTCTGGGCCGGCGGGTTTTTGTACCTGCACCGCCAGCTCTCCGTGCTGTTCGACCATGAAGCCTATCAGAGCTTTTTGCAGGGCATGTATGGCAAATCTGCCCTATCATCTGTGGAGCTACCCGCCGAGCTACGGGCTCATCGCCGCCGCGTTCGGCTGGCTCTCCCCTTGGGCCTCGGTGCTGGCCTTTGATGCGCTGTGCCTGGTGCTGCTGGCCGGCGGTGCTGCGGCTGGCGGGCAAAAGCTGGTGGTTCATCGCTGGCCATGCTGCTGGCCCCGGCGACGCTGGAAAACGCCATGGAGCACCAGAACGCCGCGCTGATGACGGCGCTGATCGGCGGCGGGCTGCTGCTGGCGCAAACCCGCCCGCGCCTGGGTGGGGCGCTCATCGGGCTGGCCAGCTTCAAGCCGCAGCTCGGGCTGGTGCTGCCGCTTTATCTGCTGCGCCGGGCACCTTTGACCTTTCTCTATGCCGCTTTGGCGGCGCTGGCGCTGGCGGCTGCCTCGCTATGGGCCTTCGGCCCGGCGGCCTGGGCGGGGTTTCTGCATTATACCAGCCCGGTCATGAGCAATGTGCTGCTCACCGGCCAGCCGAAGGATTTCGCGGGCGGGCTGATCAGCGCGTTCGCCACCGGTCAAGCCGTTGGCGGGCGTGCATGCGGCGCTTGGCGGCGCAGGCGGTTATCTCCTTGGCCTGCATCCTGGCCGGGCTGTTCACCCGCTCCGTGCCCGCCTTGCTGATCCTCTCAGCCCTGGCCAGCCCCTATCTGCATGATTACGATCTGCTGGGCACCAGCCTGGCGGTGGCGTTGCTGGTGGAACAGCGCCTGGCGGAAGGGCGGTTTGGCATCGGCGAGCCGCTGATCTTCTTCCTGGCCTGGTTCGGGCCTGGCCTGCTGCCCTGGCAGCCGGCCTATGCGCATCTGGTGCCGCTGCTGCTGCTTCTGCTCTTGGCAAGTGCCTGGCGGCGTGGTGGTGTCCGCGCCATGCGACTCCTCTCCGGCTCAGCCCGGCTCGCCGGTGTCACCGGCTGGCCGGTCGCCCATTCCCGCTCCCCCCGAATCCACGGCACCTGGCTGACCCGCCACGGGATTGACGGCGCTTATGTGCCGCTGCCCATCGGCCCGGCGGATTTCGCCGCCGTGATTCCCGCTTTGGCCAAGGCCGGGTTCGCGGGGGTGAATGTCACCATCCCGCATAAGGAAGCGGCGTTCGCCATCTGCGCCAAGCTGGATGAGTTCGCCCGCCGCGCCGGGGCGGTGAACACGCTGGTCTTCACCGAACACGGGATCGAGGGCCGCAACACGGATGGCTACGGCTTCATCGCCAATCTGCGCCATCATGGCGTGAACCCCGCCGCCGGGCCGGTGCTGATATCTGGGCGCAGGCGGCGCGGCACGCGGCATCGGCGCCGCCCTGCAGGATGAGGGAGCGCGAGATCACCTTCACCAACCGCTCGCCGGAGCGCGCGGCGGCCCTGGCGGCGGCACTTCCCCCGGCGAAAACGCTGCCCTGGGGCCAGCGCGAGGCGGCCCTTTGCGATTACGCGCTGCTGGTGAACACCACCTCGCTCGGCATGGTGCATGAGCCGCCTTTGCCGATGGGGCTGGACCGCGCCGCCCCCGGCCTGGCGGTGGCGGATATCATCTTCGCCCCGCTGGAGACCCAGCTCCTGGCGGATGCGCGCGAGCGCGGGCTGAAGCCGGTGGAAGGGCTGGGCATGCTGCTCCACCAGGCGGTTCCGGGTTTCGCGGCCTGGTTCGGCGTGACGCCGATGGTGGATGAGGAGCTGTACCGGATCGCCGCCGCATGACACGCCCCATGCTCCGTCTGGGCCTCACCGGCGGCATCGGCATGGGCAAATCCACCGTGGCGGCGCATGTTCGCCGCGCGCGGCATTCCCGGCTTCAACGCCGATGAGGAGGTGCACCGGCTGCAGGCGCCTGATGGCGCGGCGATTCCGGCCCTGGCGGCCGCCTTTCCCGGCACGGTGGAGGAAGGCGTGCTGAACCGCGCCAGGCTGCGCGCCCTGGTGCTGGCCGATCCTGCCCAGATGCGGCGGCTGGAGGGGATCATGCACCCGCTGGTCCGCGCCGCGCAGGCCCGGTTTCTGGCCGGCGGCCGAGGCAAAGGGCAGACCCGCCGCGCTGCTGGACATCCCTCTGCTGTTCGAGGGCGGCCACCGGGCGGATTTCGACAAAATCATCACTGTCTCCTGCCCGCCCGGGGCGCAGATTGAACGCGTGCGGCGGCGCGGCCTGGCCATGGCGGAGATCGAGGCGATCATCGCGCGGCAAATGCCGGACGTCGCAAAAACGCGCCTTGGCGGATTACGTGGTTGAAACCGGCGGCGCGCTGGCGGAAACCGAGGCGCAGGTGCAGGCCATCATCAAGGAGCTGGGGCTATGAGCCGTTCCGTTCTCTTCGACACCGAAACCACGGGTTTCGAGCCGCTGACCGGCGACCGCGTGATCGAGATCGCCGCCATCGAGCTGGAGAATGATCTGCCCACCGGCAATCAATTCTACGCCCTGCTGGACCCGGAGCGCGATATTCCCATCGAAAGCACGAGGGTCCACGCCATCACCAACGCGCATGTGGAGGGCAAGCCGAAATTCGCCGAGGTGGCGGAGGATATGCTGGCTTTCTTCGCGGATTCACCGCTCGTCGCCCATAACGCCCCGTTCGATTTCGGGTTCATCTCGGCCGAGCTGGAGCGCATCGGCAAGCCGCCCTTGGACAGGGCCCGCATGGTGGACACGCTGGTGCTGGCCAAGCAGCGTTTCCCCGGCATGCCCAACAGCCTGGACGCGCTCTGCCGGCGCTTCGATATCGACCTCACCGCCCGCACCACCCATAACGCGCTGCTGGACTGCAAATTGCTGGCGGAGGTGTATGTGGAGCTGACCGGCGGGCGCCAGCGCGGGCTGACGCTGGAGACCGAGGCCGGGCTTTCGTTCGCGCAATATGAGGCGCCGGCAAACCGCACCCCGCGCCGCATTGCCCTGACCGAGGCGCAGCAAGAGGCGCATGCCGCCTTTATTTCCAAAATCAAGGAGCCGGTCTGGCTAAAAGAGTGAGGTAGACGCGGCTTCAATCGTTTGTTTGCAAACCTTACTGAAATTAACGAAAGTTTTTGGTGCAGCTTTTTTCAAAAAGCTGCGAAAGAAGCCGCCTTTTTTACAAAAAAAACGGCACCCAAAAAACTTTTATTAGTTTATTCAATAGGTTGTTTTAAAGCGTCCTCTAAGGAACGGGCCGGTTGGCGGCGGCAGCCGGCGCCGGGCCCCGCAAGGCGGCCAGCGCCTTGTGCTTGGAGCCGTACCAGAAGCTCCAGAGCAGCAGCAGGCCGAAAATACCGTAGCTGACGAATGGCCCCAGCAGCAAATAGCGGCTGATTGGCCAGACCCAGGCGAGGCCGCACAGCACCGCCGTTTGCAGGACCAGCCCCGCGCCCCATACGGCTGTCATCAGCCGGAATGTGCGGCGGATGCCGGGCTGCTGCCACATCATTTCAAACTGCACCGCGCCTTGTTCCGTGTTGCGGGCCGAGGTGGCGCGGGCCAGGTAGAAGATCACCGGCTTTTTCATGAGCAGCGAGGCCAGGAACAGCACGCCCACCCCGCCGGTCACCAGCGCATCCCGGATCTGGATAAGCCTCGGCGAGCCGCCCAAGGCCGTCGCCGCCACGGTCAGCACGATGCTGGCGACCACCAAAAGGGAGACGGCATCCAGGCGCCTGGTCTTGGCCAGCTCATAGAAGCTCCACAAAAGCGGCGGCACGGCGGAGGCGATCAGCGCATCCGTATCGCCAAGCCGCGCATGCAGCGCTTCATAGACCAAATAAGGCGCCAGGAAATTGGCGCCAAGCTCGGGGGCGAGGCGCAGGGCGGGGTTCAGCGGATCAGCCCTGTCATGGGCGAGGAGGCGGAGGCGTAGGATTTGCGGGGAATCCGCCCGGCCTCGAAGGCCAGCCGCCCGGCGCGCACCGCATGGTCCATGGCCCGGGCCATCTTCACCGGGTCGTCCGCCATGGCGATGGCGGAATTCACCAGCACCGCGTCGCAGCCCAGCTCCATGGCGAAGGCGGCGTCATAGGCGGTGCCGACCCCGGCATCCACCAGCACCGGCACTTTCGCCTGCTCGATGATCATCTGGATCATCAGCGGGTTCTGCACCCCGAGCCCGGAGCCGATGGGTGCTCCCAGCGGCATGATCGCCACACAGCCCATCTCCTCCAGCCGCTTGGCGGCCACCGGGTCGTCGGCGCAATACACCATCACCTCGAACCCGTCTTTGATCAGGGCTTCGGCGGCCAGCAAAGTGGCGGCCATGTCCGGGTACAGGGCAGGGGCCGGGCCCAGCACTTCCAGCTTCACCAAATTCCAGCCACCCGCCTCGCGCGCCAGGCGCAGCGTGCGCACGGCCTCATCGGCGGTGAAGCAGCCGGCGGTGTTGGGTAAATAAGTGTAACGCTGCGGGCTGACGAAATCCTGCAGCATCGGCGCCTTGCGGTCATGCACGTTCACGCGGCGGATGGCGACGGTGACCATTTCCGCGCCCGAGGCCTCAATGGCGGCGGCGGTGGTCTCCAAATCTTTATATTTGCCGGTGCCGACCACCAGCCGGGACGCAAACTGCCGCCCCGCCACGGTCCAGCCATCCGTGGTATGCGCGATGCCGTCCATATCCCTAACCCCCTCCGACGAAATGCACGATTTCCAGCGCATCGCCCGCCGCCAGCAGAGTCGCGGCATATTGGGAGCGGGGGACGATCTCCAGATTGCGTTCCACCGCCAGCTTGCGCGTATCCAGCTCCATGATCGCTACCAGCCCGGCAACGGACGTGCCGGCGGGCACATGCATCGATTCGCCGTTCACGCTCAGCGCGATCTGCTCGATTGTTTGGCTCATAAGCCCATTATCGGCTGCCGGTTCCCCGCCCGCAAGAAGCGTGCTTGCAAAAAACGCATGCAAAAATTTGGCGGCGCGCGGGCACTATGCTACCGCAACCGCCACCATGGCAGCACCGCTCATTCTGGTCCTTAACGGACCGAACCTGAATCTCCTCGGCACGAGGGAACCGGACATCTACGGTCACGGAACGCTGGACGATCTGGAAACGCTCTGCGCCGAGGTTGCGGAGGGGGCCGGGCTGGCCATCGATTTCCGGCAAAGCAACCATGAGGGTGAGCTGATCACCTGGGTGCAGGAGGCGCGCAACAGCGCCGCCGGGCTGATCATCAACCCCGCCGGATACTCCCATACCTCCGTGGCGCTGATGGATGCGTTGAAGGCGCTCGATATCCCGATCATCGAGGTGCATCTCTCCAACATCCACCAGCGGGAAGCCTTCCGGCACCATTCCTACGTCTCCCACGCCGCCACCGGCCTGATTTGCGGGCTTGGCTTCGCGGGTTATAGGCTGGCGCTGCTTGCCCTGTCTGAATTTCTGGAAGAAGACGAACAATGAGCCTTTCTTTCGACCCGAAGGCGCTCGCGGAACTCGCGGCGCTGCTGAATTCCACCGGCCTGTCGGAAATCGAGCTGGAGGAGGGTGACCGCAAGGTCCGCCTCGCCCGCATCCTGGCCCCGGTGACCGTGCCGGTCGCCGCCGCCCCCGCCATGGCCGCCGCGGCCCCGGCGGCGGCTCCGGCTGCCAGCACCCGCCGCGGCCGCGGACCCCGCCAAGAACCCGGGTGCGGTGAAATCCCCCATGGTGGGTGTGGCCTATCTCTCCGCCGAGCCGGGCACGCCGCCTTATGTGAGCGTCGGCCAGAAGGTCGAGGCCGGGGCCACCCTGCTGCTGATCGAGGCGATGAAGACCTTCAACCAGATCAAGGCCCCGCGCGCCGGGACCGTGAAGCAGATCCTGGTGAGCAGCGGTGCGCCGGTCGAGTATGACGAGCCGCTGCTGATCGTCGAGTAAGACGGGTTTTTCCGCTGGAAAAGCCGACTCAATCTTGATCCTGGGGCTGGGGGCGCGGCCTGGCCAGCGCCCCCGGCCCCAGCCTATTTCTGACAGGATCGGCAAGCTGATATGTTCAAGAAAATCCTGATCGCCAATCGCGGCGAAATCGCGCTCCGTGTGCTCCGCGCCTGCCGGGAGATGGGCATCGCCTCGGTCGCGGTGCATTCCACCGCCGACACGGACGCCATGCATGTGCGCCTGGCCGATGAGAGCGTGTGCATCGGCCCCGCTCTGGCGCGTGATTCCTACCTCAACATGCCGGCCATCATCTCCGCCGCACTCATCACCGGGGCGGAGGCGATCCATCCCGGCTACGGCTTCCTGTCCGAGAACGCCAAATTCGCGGAAATGGTGGAGGCGCATGGGCTGGTGTTCATCGGCCCCACCGCCGAGCATATCCGCATGATGGGCGACAAGATCACCGCCAAGACCACCATGGCCGCCCTGGGCGTGCCGCTGGTGCCAGGCTCGCCCGGCGAGCTCTCCTCGCTGGAGGAGGCGCATGAGGTGGCGGAGCGGATCATGTTCCCGGTGCTGATCAAGGCCGCCGCCGGCGGCGGCGGGCGCGGCATGAAGGTGGCGCGCGCCAAGGACGAGCTGGATTCCGCCTGGCGCGAGGCCCGGGCCGAGGCGCTGGCCGCCTTCGGCAATAACGCGGTCTACATGGAGAAATATCTCGACAGGCCGCGCCATATCGAGCTGCAGATTTTGGCCGATAACCACGGGGAAGTGGTGCATATCGGCGAGCGCGACTGCTCGCTCCAGCGCCGCCACCAGAAGGTGCTGGAAGAAGCCGGCTCCCCGGCCATTTCCGCCGAGGCGCGCGACGCCCTGGGCAAGACCGCGACCGATGCGCTGAAGAAATTCGGCTACCGCAACGCGGGCACGCTGGAATTCCTGTACCAGGACGGGCAGTTCGCCTTCATCGAGATGAATACCCGTTTGCAGGTGGAGCATCCGGTCTCGGAGATGATCTCAGGGCTCGATCTGGTGCGCGAGCAGATCCGCATCGCGGCGGGTGAGCCCATGGGCTACACCCAGGAGGATATCCATTTCTCCGGCCATGCCATCGAATGCCGCATCACGGCGGAAGACCCGGAGACCTTTACCCCCTCGCCGGGCAAGGTGGAGGTGTTCCACCAGCCGGGCGGGCTGGGCGTGCGGGTGGATTCGGCACTTTATGCCGGCTACCGCGTGCCGCCGCATTATGACAGCCTGATCGCCAAGCTGATCGCCTATGGCAAAACCCGCGATGAGGCGATTGCCCGCATGCGCCGGGCGCTGATGGAATTCGTGATCACCGGGATCAAGACAACCATCCCCCTGCACCAGAAAATCCTGGAAAACCCTGAATTCCAGGCGGGTGATTATACGATCCACTGGCTGGAGCGGTTTGTTTCCAAGGGCTGAAGCCCCAAAATCCAGTCAATCCAGTCAATTTCGGATTTGGAGGCCGCCTTTGGTGAAAGGCGGCCTCTTTGTGTTCCGCGGTCTGGCCTGCCTGCCCATGACGGGGATATTTTGGCCCCATGACCGATCCGGAAAACCTTGTTGCCCTGCAAACCAGCCCGCCCGCCTTCACCAGGGAGGCGGCCGAGCGGATGGCCAGGGAGATTTTTGGCGTGCCCGGCGAGGCGCGGCAGCTTTACGGCGAGCGGGACCAGAATTTCCGCATCAAGCCCGCCGAAGGGCCGGGGATCATCTTCAAGATCCTGGGGCCGTCCGAGCTGCCGGAGGCGGTGGCGTTTCAAATCTCCGCGCTTGACCATATCAAGATGATGGATGCCAGCCTGCCGGTGCCGCGCGTGCGCCGCACCCTGGCGGGCGAGGATTATGCGTTCGTGAAGGATGCGGCGGGCACGCCGCATATGGTGCGGGCGCTGGATTTCCAGCCGGGCCAGGTGATGGATTCCATCGAACCTTCTCCGGGGTTGCTGCGCGATGCGGGCGCCACGCTGGCGCGGCTGAACAGGGCCATGGCGAATTTCTTCCATCCCGGGGCGGGGCAGAAGATCGTGTGGGATCTGCGCGCCATCGAGACCATGCGGCCCTTCGCGGCGTTGATTGAACCGGAAGGGGACCGGGCGCTGGTGGAGGGCGTACTGGACCGCCTGCTGGCGTTTAGGCCGGAGCTGGCGAAGCTGCGCCACCAGCCGGTGCATAACGATTTGCACCCCGGCAACATGCTGGTGAACGATGATGCCAGCCGCGTGACGGGCCTGCTGGATTTCGGGGACATGATCCATGGCCCGCTGATCTTCGACCTGGCCGTGACCGCCGCCGAGATGGTGGGGCAGCGCCTGGACCCGGTGACCTACGCCACCCATGTCATCGCCGGGTATGACGCGGTGAATCCGCTGGAACCGGCGGAGTTTCCGGCCCTTTTCGAGGCGATCATCGCCCGCCATGCGCTGGCCGCCACCATCATGGCCTGGCGCAAGCAAAACGACCCCGCCGGGGCCGAGAAGCTGGCGGCGCTGGCGGGCATCGGCATCGCCGCCATCCAGGCCTATCTGGCCGAGGGCAAGGAGAGGGTGGTGGCCCGTTTCCGCGCCGCCTGCGCCGCCCCGCAGGAGGCGGACAGCGCCGCCCTCGCCACCCGCCGCTTTGCGGTGCTGGGCAAGGGGCTGGAGCTTTCCTACGAGCAGCCGGTGCATCTGGTTTATGGCCAGGGCGTGCATCTCTATGCGCCGGACGGCACGGAATATCTGGATGCCTATAACAACGTGCCCTCCGTGGGGCATGGCAATGTGCATGTGGCGGACGCGATCTCCCGCCAGATGCGCCGCCTCTGCGCCAATACGCGCTATCTGCATGAAAACGTGGTGGACTATGCCGAACGCCTGACCGCCACCCTGCCTGACGGGCTGGAGCATGTGCTGTTCGTGAATAGCGGCTCCGAGGCGAATGACGCGGCCTACCGCATCGCCAAGGCGCTCACGGGCAAGACCGGCGTGATCGTCATGGCCTGCGCCTATCATGGCATCACGGATGTGGTGGCGGCCCTTTCGCCTTATTACGGCCCCTTCGCCCAGCCTCTGGCGGCGTTTGTCGAAGTGCTGGAAAATCCTGATCCGTTCCGGGGGCGTTTTTCAGGCCCGGAGGCCGGGGTGAACTATGCCCAGGATGTGGACCGCGCCATCGCGGCGCTGGAAGAGCGCGGCCATGGCGTGGCGATGCTGTTGATCGATTCAGCCTTCGTGTCCAGCGGCATCATCGCCACCCCGCCGGGCTATTTCGCCGCCGTGGCGGAAAAGGTGCGCGCGGCGGGCGGGCTGGTGGCGGGGGATGAGGTGCAGTCCGGCTTTGGGCGCATGGGCGAGGCGTTCTGGGGCTTTGCCCGCCATGGCGTGGTGCCGGACATGGTGACCATGGGCAAGCCGATGGCCAATGGCCACCCCACCGGCGCGCTGGTGACGCGGCCGGAGATTCTGGCGGAATTCACCGGGAAGATCGATTTCTTCTCCACTTTCGGCGGCAACCCGGTTTCAGCCGCCGCCGCCTTGGCGACGCTGGATGTGCTCCAGCATGAAAAACTGCAACAGAACGCGCTGAAAACCGGCGAATTTCTGCGCAATGAGCTGGCGGATTTGCAGGCTGAGTTCCCGGTTCTGGCGGATGTGCGCGGTGCCGGGCTGATGACGGGCGTGGAGATTTACGAGGAGGGAAAACCTTCGCAAAAACTGGCCAAGCGCATCGCCAACGGGCTGCGCCAGGCCCGCGTGCTCATCGGCACCGAGGGGCCGGACGGCAATGTGCTGAAGATCAGGCCGCCTCTGCCTTTCGGCCCGCGGGATGCAGCCCGGCTGGTGGAGGCGTTGCGCGGGGTGCTGAAAACCCTCTGAAAAGGTTTTAAAAGTTTTGGGGGTTGAGGGGGTTTTTTCAAAACCCCCGTCAAAAGCGGTTTTACGGCACCGCGCTGGGGTGGGCGGCGGCGTAGGCCAGCTGGTCCGGTGTCATCTCGAACCCGGTGAGGATTTCCAGATTGGCGCTGTCAGGTGTCGCGGGCAGTTCGATCTTCACGGGCTTTGAGGTTGCCGCCGTGGTGCTCACATTGCCGTCAAAGCCGAGCGTGATCTGATAATCCTTCTTGTCGATGATCTGGTTGCCCCTGGTGATGGCCACGAACCAGGGCAGGGTGACAGGCTTGCCGTTATTCGCCGGGCCGTTATCCGCCAGGAAATTATTGGTGAACTGCACCTCGAGGATTTTTTGCTTGTCTTTCTTCTTGACGGTGCAGGCCCCGGAAAGGCCGGTGAGTTGCGCGGTTGAGATCTGCGCGGCGACATCGCTGCGCTGCGGCAGGAAAAGGGTCACGGTTTGCGCCTGTTGCAGCACCGCCACTTGCGGGCAGAAGCCGGTGGGGTCGGGCGCCATGCCGCTTGGCGGGGCGGCGCCATCGGCGGCTTTTTCGTTATGCGGATGGCCGCCGCCACAGGCGGCAAGGCTCAGCAGGCAGGCCAGGGAGGCGGCGGACAGGAGAGCGGACCGGAAATCTTTCATGGCGCCTCCCTTGCCAGAATTTTTGTCCCCGGTCATCTACGCGCCATGGCCGTTTACACCGAAGTTACAGACGAGGCGCTGACCGCGTTCCTGGCCCTGTATGACATAGGCACGCTCACCGCTTTCCGTGGCATCGCGGAAGGGGTGGAGAACAGCAATTACGCGCTGAAAACCACGGAAGGCGATTTCATCCTCACCCTCTACGAAAAGCGGGTGAACAAGGAGGATCTGCCCTATTTCCTGGGGCTTATGGAGCATCTGCGCGCCCATGGCCTTTCCTGCCCGCTGCCCGTGCGCGCCAGGGATGGCCGCAATCTGCAGGAGCTGGTGGACAAGATGGCCGCCATCACCACCTTCCTGCCGGGTGTCTGGCCCCGCCATATCAGGCTGGAGCATTGCGAACCGCTGGGCGCGGCGCTGGCCAGGCTGCATCTGGCGGGCGAGGGCTTCGCCATGACAAGGCGCAACGGCCTTGGCCCGGAGGCCTGGGGGCCGCTTCTGGAAAAAAGCCTGCCGCATGCGGATAGCGTGCTGGGCGGGCTGGGGGCGGAGCTGCAAGCCTGGCTGGAAAAGATTCTGGCCGATTGGCCGAAGGGTCTGCCGGTGGGGCAGATCCATGCCGATTTGTTCCCGGATAATGTGTTTTTCCTGGACGGCAAGATTTCCGGGCTGATCGATTTCTACTTCGCCTGCACGGATATTCTGGCCTATGACATCGCGGTCTGCCTGAATGCCTGGTGCTTCGAGAACCATGCGGAGCTGAATGTCACCCGCTCACGGGCTTTGTTGCGCGGCTATCAATCCGTGCGGCCTTTGTCGGATGCGGAGATCAACGCCCTGCCGGTGCTGGCCCGCGGGGCGGCCATGCGCTTCCTGCTCACCCGGCTTTATGATTGGCTGAACACCCAGGCCGGCGCGATGGTCACGCCGAAAGACCCGCTGGATTATTACCGCCGCCTGCGGTTTCATTTCTCTGTTACGGGGGCCGGCGCCTATGGGCTCTGAGGATATGAGCTTTGAGGAGCAGGACAATCTCGTCGAGATCTGGACGGATGGCGGCTGCAAGCCCAATCCAGGTCCCGGCGGCTGGGCGGCGATTCTGAAATTCAAGGGCAATGTGAAGGAGCTTTCCGGCGGGGATGGCGAGACCACCAATAACCGCATGGAGCTGACCGCCGCCACCGAAGCGCTGGGCGCGTTGAAGCGCCCCTGCGTGGTGAAGCTGCATACCGACTCGGAATATCTGAAAAACGGCATCACGCGCTGGCATCAGGGCTGGGTGCGTAAGAACTGGCGCAGCTCCACGGGCGACCCGGTGAAGAACATGGATCTCTGGAAGCTGATTCTGGAAGCGGCCAAGCCCCACAAGATCGAATGGCTCTGGGTAAAGGGCCATTCCGGCGACCCGATGAATGACCGCGCCGACGAGCTGGCCACCGCCGCGCGGGAAGGGTTGAAAGAGCCCTGAGCGGGGCCATCTGACGCAACAGCAACCCTGGCGCCGCCTTGACGGCGAGGCCCGGAGACAGCATTAGAGCGATTAAGACCGTCCGCGTCTTGGCGCCCCGTCCTGGGGCCGCATGTTTTTCTCATTTCTACCATAATGCCATGGCGTCCTGCCGTGGCGCCTCCTGTAACTGGATCTCTGGTTCCCCATGCATCTCGCCGAATTGAAGGCAAAATCCCCCACCGATCTCCTGGCCCTGGCTGAGGAGCTGGAGGTCGAAAACGCCTCCTCCCTGCGCAAGCAGGACATCATGTTCGCCATCCTGAAAGCCCATGCCGAGAACGAGCAGTCGATCCATGGTGATGGCACGCTGGAAATCCTGCCCGACGGGTTCGGCTTCCTGCGCAATCCGGAAGCGAACTTCCTGCCGGGCCCGGAGGATATCTATGTCTCCCCGCAGCAGGTGCGCCGCTACGGCCTGCGCACCGGCGACACGGTGGATGGCGAGATTCGCGCCCCCAAGGAGGGCGAGCGCTATTTCTCCCTGGTGAATGTCGACAAGATCAATTTCGAGTTCGCCGGAAGCGGTGAAGCACCGCATCAATTTCGATAACCTCACCCCGCTCTACCCCACCTCCCGCCTGAAAATGGAGGTTGAGGCGCCGGAGCCGACGGTGAAGGGCCAGGCCAAGGAAGTGACGGGCCGGGTGATCGACCTGGTGGCACCCATCGGCAAGGGCCAGCGCGCCTTGGTGGTGGCCCCGCCGCGCACGGGCAAGACCGTGATGTTGCAGAACATCGCCTCCTCCATCTCCACCAACCACCCGGAAGTGTTCCTGATCGTGCTGCTCATCGATGAGCGGCCGGAGGAAGTGACCGACATGTCCCGCTCGGTGAAGGGCGAGGTGGTGGCTTCCACCTTCGACGAGCCGGCCTCGCGCCATGTGCAGGTGACGGAGATGGTGCTGGAGAAGGCCAAGCGCCTGGTCGAGCATAAGCGCGACGTGGTCATTTTGCTGGATTCCATCACCCGTCTGGCGCGTGCCTACAACACTGTCGTGCCCTCATCCGGCAAGGTGCTCACCGGCGGTGTGGATGCCAACGCCTTGCAGCGCCCCAAGCGCTTCTTCGGTGCTGCGCGTAACATCGAGGAAGGCGGCTCGCTGACCATCATCGCCACCGCGCTGATCGATACCGGCAGCCGCATGGACGAGGTGATTTTCGAAGAGTTCAAGGGCACGGGCAATGCCGAGCTGATCCTGGACCGCAAGCTCTCCGACAAGCGCACCTTCCCGGCCATCGACATCACCAAGTCCGGCACCCGTAAGGAGGAGCTGCTGGTGGAGAAGGCCGTGCTCTCCAAGATGTGGGTGCTGCGCCGTATCCTGAACCCGATGGGCACGACGGATGCGATGGAGTTCCTGCTCGACAAGCTGAAATACTCGAAGACGAACAATGATTTCTTCGAGGCGATGAATACTTGATGCGAAAAGGCCGGTTTTCACCGGCCTTTTTAATGCCAGCCCGGGAGGGGCCAAGGCTATGCTGGCGCCATGAGCGCGCCACCCTTCCAGCCCCGCCGGTTCCAGAACGCCGCCAGCCATTATGCCGCCGGGCGTGTTCCCTCTTCTCCCCGTCTGATCGCCCGGGTTGCCGAGCTTACCCGGCTGGGCACCGCGCATCGCCTGCTCGATCTCGGATGCGGCCCTGGCCCTCTGGCCAGGGCGTTCGCCCCCCTGGTGGCGCAGGTGCTGGCGGTGGACCCGGAGCCGGAGATGCTGCGCATCGCCGCCCGGGACGCGCCAGGGAACATCGAATGGCGGCAGGCGAGTTCCTATGATATCGCGCCGGATTGGGGGCGTTTTCAGCTTGTCACCATGGGCCGGTCTTTTCACTGGATGGACCGTGAAGACACGCTGCGCCGGCTGGCCGCACTGGTGCCGCCCGGCGGCGCGGTGGCGCTGTTCCACGACACCCATCCGGATTTGCCGGAAAATGCCTGGTGGTCTGGTTACCGGACCTTGCTGCGCCAGTACGAGACGGAGGAGAGTGTGCATCGCCGCGCGGGCTGGGTGCCGCACGAGGCGGTTCTTCTGGCCTCCGCCTTCTCTCAGCTTGAGGTCCATGCCGTGATCGAGCGCCGCCGCCCCAGCATTGCCTCCATCATTGCCCGCGCGATGTCCAAATCCTCCATCGCCATGGTCAGCGCGTCCGGCGCGGTTGCCAATCTGGGTGCGGAGATCGAGCATTTGCTGGCGCCTTATGCCCAGGATGGCCATGTGACGGAAATCGTCGCGACGGAGGCCACACTCGGTTTCCACGCCGGGTGAGGGCAGCCTTTTTCGGGCTTTAGAGAATTGTCTTGGGTGCGTCCGGGTGGCCGAACAGATAGCCCTGCATCTCGTCGCATCCCAAGGCCATCAGGCAAAGCGCCTGCTCCATATGCTCCACCCCCTCGGCCGTCACCTGCGCGCCGAGATCATGCGCCAGCCGGATCAGGGCGCGGACGATGGCATAGCCCCGGTCATCCGCGGGCAGCCCGGCGATGAAGCGCCGGTCGATCTTCATGCGGTTCAGGCCGAAGCGGTGCATCATGTCCAGCGAGGCGGCGCCGGTGCCGAAATCATCCACCGCCACCTGCACGCCTTCCTCCCGCAGCAGCCGGAGCTGGCGCAAGGCATCGTCATGGTCCAGCGCCAGCCGGCTTTCGGTAATCTCCAGCTCCAGCCGGTAAGGCTGCAAGCCGGATTCGGCCAGGGCCAGTTTCACGGTCTGGGCGAATTGCATGTCCGTGAGCTGCAAGGGGGAGATGTTCACGCAGAGCCGCACCTCATCCGGCCAGCTTCGCGCGGCGGCACAGGCGGCGCGCAGCACATAGGCGCCGAAGGTGGCGATCAGCCCGCTCTGCTCGGCGATGGGGATGAAGATGCGCGGCGGAATATCCCCGAAATGCGAATGTTGCCAGCGCAGCAGCGCCTCATAGCCGGTGAGCAGCCCATCCGGCGGGTTCCAGAGCGGCTGATAGGCCACATGCAGCTCCCGCCGGGCCAGGGCTTGCAGCAAATCCGCGTGGAGCTGGCGGCTGGCGGTCACCTCCAGCGCTGGTTCATAGGTTTTATGCCCGTGCCGGCCGGAGCGCTTGACGCTGTACATGGCCAGGTCCGCCTGGCGGATCAGCTCCTCCGGCTTCAGCTCGATATGGCTGAAATAGGTGATGCCGACGGAGGCGGAAACCCGTGTCTGGGTCTGCGGCAGCAGGATGGGCACGGCGATGGCGGCGCAGATATTGGCCGCCACACGTTCCGCGGCCTGCCGCAAGGCTGGCCCGCCCAGCAGCAATATGCCGAACTCGTCCCCGCCCAGCCTGGCCACCAGATCCGTGCCGCGCACGGCGTGTTTCAGCCGCGCGGCGACAATGCGCAGCAGCTCGTCCCCGGCCTCGTGCCCATAGGCGTCGTTCACGGCCTTGAACCCGTCCAGATCCACCAGCAGCACGGCCACATTGTCCAGCTCCCGCTGGCCATGCCGCACGGCCTCGCTCAGCGCCTCATGGAACAGGACGCGGTTGGGCAGGCCGGTGAGGATGTCGTGCCGGGAGAGGAAATGGTTCTCCGCCACGGCGTTGCGGTATTCGGTCACGTCCGACGCCACGCCGACGAGAAAGCGCCGCCCCGGCGGAACATGCAGCAGGGTCTTGCGCATGATCATGGTGTGGGTTTCGCCGGAATGGGGCAGGGTGAGGCATTCCTCGCTCTCGACCGTCCGCCCGGTGGCAAGCACCTCGTTGTCCGACGCCCAGCTCAAGGCCGCCTGGCTTTCCGGGAAGATGTCGTGATCGGTTTTGCCCAGCAGCTCCTCCCGCGCGCCGCCGAGCAGCCGCGTGGCGGCATCGTTCAGCAAAACCCATTTATGGCCTTCATCCTTGATGAAAACCGGGCTGGGAATGATATCGATGATCTTTTGCAAGGAGTCCGCCGACCCCAGCAGCCTTTGGTACAGCATGGGGTTACGGTACAGAACCGGAATTAATGAATACCTAAAACTACTCCGGGGTCTCCTCCAGCGTGGCGCGGTGCTGGCGCCGGTACGGGTCCATCTTGTAGGTGCCGAGAATTTTGAATTCGGCGGAGAAGAACGCAAGCTCCTCGAAGGCCAGTTGCAGCGGGCGCTGCTCCGGGTGGCCTTCCACCTCCGCCAGGAACTGCGTGGCGGTGAAGCTGGCGTTGAGCATATAGCTTTCCAGCTTGGTCATGTTCACGCCATTGGTGGCAAAGCCGCCCAGCGCCTTGTAAAGTGCCGCCGGCACGTTGCGCACGTTGAACACGAAGGTGGTCATCAGCCCCGGCGTTTCCGGGTCCAGCGCCAGAGGCTCGCGCGCCATGATGTAGAAGCGCGTGGTGTTATGGGCGGCATCCTCCACATTGCGGCGCAGGATATCGAGCCCGTACATCTCCCCGGCGAGGGAGGAGGCGATTGCGGCATCCGCGCGGTTGTTCAGCTTGGCGACGATTTCCGCCGCCCCCGCCGTGTCATATTCCGCGACGGCGGTGGCGTGCAGCTCGGCCAGCAGCTTGCGGACTTGCCCCAGCGCCACCGGGTGGGAATGGATGCGCCTGATATCGCCGATTTTCGCGCCTTTCGGCGCCAGCAGGCAATGCTCGACGCGCAGGAAGGTCTCGCCGATGATGGAAAGCCCGCTTTCCGGCAGCAAGGCATGCATGTCCGCCACCCGCCCGGCGAGCGAGTTTTCCGGCGGCAGCATGGCGAGATCCGCCCGGCCTTCGCGCACTTGCGCCATCGCCGCCTGGAAGGTTTCGCAGGGCAGGGTGGCCGCACCCGGATAGGCGATGCGGCAGGCGAGGTCGGAATAGGCGCCGGGCTGGCCCTGGAAGGCGATCAAACTCATTGGCTCAGCGCCTCCCGCGCGCGTTCAAGATCTTCCGGTGTATCGACGCCGAAGGGCGCTTGCGCAACCCGCGCCGCGCCGATGCGCAGGCCCGCTTCCAGCGCGCGCAGCTGTTCCAGCTTTTCCCGCTGCTCCAAAGGCGAGGGCGGCAGGGAGACGAAACGTTCCAGCGCCGCGCGGCGATAGGCGTAGATGCCGATATGGTGCCAGAGCGGGCCATCGCCGCTGGGCACCGGGTTGCGGGAGAAATACAGGGCCGGGGCCACGCCCGCGCCATCAGCAAAGGCGCAGGCGCATTTCACCACGGAGGGGGCGCTGCGCTCCGCCGCGGTGGTGATGGGGGCGACGAGCGTGCCGATGTCGTAGCCCTGGGCCAGAGGGGCGAGGACTGTTGCAAGATAGGACGGGTCCATGGAGGGCAGATCGCCCTGGAGGTTCACCACCACATCATGCGCCCCCGCCGGATCCAGGCTTTGCAGGGCGGCGAAGATGCGGTCTGAGCCGGAGGGCAGGCCAGGGTCCGTCAGCACCGCGATGCCGCCGAATTTTTCAACCTGCTCAGCCACTTGCACCTCACCGCAGGCCACCGCCACCGGCCCCAGCCCGGCTTCCTGCGCCCTTGCCAGCACATGCGCGATCATCGGCCGGCCGCCGATATCGGCCAGCACCTTGCCCGGGAGGCGGGTGGAGCCGAGGCGGGCGGGAATCAGGACGATGGGGTTCAAAGCCATTGCTTTCATTGCTGCTTGCCGCCCTGCCTAATTCCCTCTACGGCTTAGTGCAACGCGTCCAGAACACGAACCTGGGGGAAATCATGAGCAAATCGGGCAAGGATGGTCTGCTCGGTAACAAGATCGCGGCGGGAGTGCTGACGGCAGGGCTGGTGCTATGGGGAGCGAACCGCGTCGCCCATATCATTATACCCGATGAGACGCCGGAGAAGCCCGCCATTCAGGTCGCCGCCTTGCCCAGTGCCGCGCCCGCCGAAGCGGCGGCGCCAACCGGGCCTGAAAGCGTGCTGCCGCTGCTGGCCAGTGCCGATGTCGCGAAGGGGGAAGCCTTCGTGCAGCAGCAATGCTCCGCCTGCCATACGCTGACCAATGGCGGGGCCAATGGCGTGGGCCCCAATCTCTACGGCGTGCTGGGGGCGCCGATGTTCGCCCATGCCGGGTTCACCTATTCGGGGGCCGTGAAGGCCAAGGCCAGCGGCAGCTGGGATTTCGACAAGATGAACGAGTGGCTGTACGCGCCGAATGATTTCGCGCCCGGCACCGGCATGTCCTATGCCGGGATCCATAATACCCAGAGCCGCGCGGATGTGATCGCCTATCTGCGCACGCTCTCCGCCCGGCCCTTGCCGCTGCCCACGGCCGATGAGATCAAGGCCGCCAGCGCCGCCAGCGCTGCCCCGGCGGCGGCAACGCCCGCGCCCGCCGCGGCCCCGGCGGAGGATCTCCCGGCACTGTTTGCCCATGCCGATCCGGCCAAGGGCCAGGCTTTGTTCCAGGAGCAATGCGCCGCCTGCCATTCCATCGCCAAGGGCGGGCCGGGCGGGGTGGGGCCGGATCTTTACGGCATCGTCGGCGCCAAATCCTTCTCCGCGCCCGGTTTTGCCTATTCCGATGCGGTGAAATCCAAGGCCGGCCAGCCCTGGACCGCCGCGGCGCTGGATGCGTGGCTGAAAGCACCCATGGCGTTTGCGCCGGGGACTCACATGGCCTACCCTGGCATCAAGAATGACCAGACGCGAGCGGACATGATTGCCTATTTGAATCAAAACGCCGATAGCCCCGCGAAGCTTCCCTGAACGATGCAGGATCTCATCGCCATCGCCGACGCGGCGCTTGACGCCAGTGGCGTTGCCATTCGTCCCTATTTCCGCATTGGTTTGAGCGCGGACGATAAATCGGACGAAAGCCCCGTCACCGCCGCCGACCGCAAGGCCGAGGAGATTCTGCGCGAGGCCCTGGCCAAGGCGACGCCGGATTTCGGGATCATCGGCGAGGAGTTCCCGTCTCATAACGCGGGCGCCAAATATGTCTGGGTCATCGACCCGATCGACGGCACGCGCGCCTTCATCACCGGGCGCACCAGCTTCACCACTTTGCTCGGGCTGCTGGAGGATGGGGTGCCGGTGCTGGGGTTTATCGACCAGCCCATCACGCGCGAGCGCTGGGCGGGCGGGCGGGCGGTGGCGCCGCGTTTCACCGGCTCTTACGGCGGCACGCCGGGCACCAGGCAGGGCGTGGGCCTGGCGGGTGCTGAGTTTTCAGCCACCTCGCCGGAAATGATCGCCGGGGCCGGGGACGAGGCGGTGGGCCGTTTCAACAAGCTGAAACAGGCGGCCAAGCGGACCTATTGGGGCGGGGATGCCTATTCCTACGGGCTGCTGGCGCTGGGGCAGATCGACCTGATCGCCGAGCACGACCTCAAGCCCTGGGACTGGGCGGCGCTGGGCCCGGTGATCGAATCCGCGGGCGGAGTGGTTACCAACTGGGCGGGTGCGCCGCTGAAGCTGGGCTGCGATGGCTCGGTGCTGGCCAGCGCCAATGCGCAACTGCATAAAGAGGCGCTGGCGGTTCTGAACGGCTAAAGTCTGTATCGCCCTCTAAAATCATCCGGCTCTAAGGCGGGCACGCCGGAAGCAGGGTGCCTCCGGCGTTTTCCGGTCAGAGTTTCTCAGCCAGGGCAGCGGCAACCTGCCGCACGAAGCCCGCCGGGTCTTCCGGCAAATCCCCATCCTGCAGCTTGGCGAGGTTGAGCAGCAGGCTGGCCGCCTCCTTCACGTCATCCTTCGCGGCCAGGGCCTCCACCAGCTTGTGGGTGGGGTTGATCTCCAGCTTGGGCGGCAAGCCGAATACCGGGCGCCCGGCGCGGCGCAGCAGGCGCTGCATGGCCAAATCCGGCCCCATTTCGGCCGCCACGAGCATGGCCGGGCTGTCCTTCAGCCGGGAGGAAGCGGCAACGTCGGACACGTCCGCCCCCAGCGCGTCCTTCAGCTTCACGCAGAGCGTGGCGATGGCTTCCGGCACGTCCCCGGCCTCGAACAGCTTGCCCGCCTGGGAGACGGAAACCAGCTTCTTCTCCTTATACGTGCCAAGCCGCCCCGGCCAGAACGCGTCGATGGCATCGCCCAGCAGCAGCACCTCATAGCCTTTCTCGGCAAAGCCTTCGAGCTGCGGGGAGGTTTTCAGATGCGCGGCATCGCCCGCCAGGTAATAGATATCGGTCTGGCCTTCCGGCATGCGGGCGATGTAGTCGTCCAGCGTCGTCGCCTCCTCCTTGGTGGAGGCAAAGCGCAGCAGGGCGGCGATCTCGGCGGCATGGCCGGTATCCTCGTAGATGCCCTCCTTCAGCACATTGCCGAAATTCTCCAGGAAGCTCTTGAAGGCTTCCGTATCCTTGGCCTTGGCTTTCAGTTCGGAGAGCACGCGGTTGACCAGCGCCTTGCGGATTTTCTCCAGCACCGGGGTGGATTGCAAAATCTCGCGGCTCACATTCAGCGGCAGATCCTCGGTATCCACCACGCCCACCACGAAATTCAGCCAGTTCGGCAGCAGCTTCGCATCGTCGGTGATGAACATGCGCTTCACATGCAGCCGCAATTTGCTCTCGCGGCTTTCCTCCACCGGCATGAAGGGTTTTTGCGAGGGGATGAAGAGCAGCGCCGAAAATTCCACAGTACCCTCGGCGCGCCAATGGATGGTGGCGAAGGGCTCATCGAAGCTGTGGCCGACATGGCGGTAGAAATCCGCGTAGTCTTCCGGCGTGATCTCCGAGCGGTTCTTGCGCCAGAGCGCCTTGCCCTCGGTCACGGGCGCAAAATTGCCGTCCTCCTCGATCTCCACCGGCAGGGTGATATGGTCGGCCCATTTGCGGATGATGGTTTTCAGGCGGATGGGCTCCAGATATTCCTCCGCATCCAGCTTCACATGCAGGAGGATCGTGGTGCCCGGCGCGCCGCGTTCGGCGGATTTCAGCGTATATTGCCCCTGCCCGTCGGAGACCCATTCCCAGGCCTCATCATGCCCGGCCTTGCGGGAGATCACCTCCACCTTGTCCGCCACCATGAAGGCGGAATAGAACCCCACGCCGAACTGGCCGATCAGGCTGGGCCGTTCCTCCGGCTTGGCGGAAGCCAGTTGCGAGGTAAAGGCGGCGGTGCCGGAACGGGCGATGGTGCCGAGATTCTCCGCCAGCTCCTCCTTGCTCATGCCGATGCCGGAATCCTCGATGCGGATGGTCTTCGTGGCTTTGTCGGCGCTGATGCGGATGGCGGCGTTTTCCGGCAAAGCCAGCGATTCGTCCGAAAGGGCGAGGAAGCGGCGCTTATCCATGGCGTCGGCGGCGTTGGCCACCAGCTCGCGCAGGAAAATCTCACGGTCGGAATAGAGGGAGTGAACCACCAGGTCGAGCAGCCGGCCGACCTCGGTGCCGAAATTCCGTGTTTCTTCAGTCATGCAGTCCTCCTGTCTTCAACCGGCGCATTTAGCGCGCGGGTGCAGTCTGGCCAAGAGGGTTGGGTGCTGACAGCCCCCCAAAGGGATTGTTATGAAGGCGGCAACAGCAAGGGAAATACCGCATGCCGGCCATCGCTTCTTTCGTCCGTCTGCCCAGGGAAGAGCTGGGAGAGCTAGCCGCCGCCGCGGGCGGTGACGACCCGCAGGGGCTGGCGGATTTTCTGGCCGCCAATGGCGTGTCGGTTGTCGAGTTCGAGGAGGACGGGGATATTTTCTCCGTGCTGCTGCCAGTGCTGGCCGATGATTACGACATCGACCTGGAAACCAGCGAAAACGCCATCGTGGCCGATCTGGCCGAGGCCACCGACGCGCTGGTGTTCATCATGACTCAGGACGACCAGAAGAAATATCTGGAACTGCTCGACCCGGAGAATTTCACCGCCGAGGAGCTGGGCGACGCCTATGCCGACTTCACCGAGGAAGAGGAGGACGGGGCAGGCGAGGCGATGCTCGCCGGGATTGGCGCGCTACACCAGGCCATGCAGGAGGTGGATGCCGACCATGTGGTGGTCGTCACCGTCACGTAAGGGTTTGAAGGCCCCGGCGAGCCGGGGCCTTCAAAGGGTTAATTGCCCAGATTGACCTGGTTATGCGTGGTCGCGGCACCGGTGACGGCACCCGCGGCACCGCCGATAAGCGCGCCCGTGCCAGCGCCCATGCCCGTGGCGGCACCGATAATGGCGCCACCGCCAGCGCCGATGGCGCCGCCGGTTAAGGCACGGTGGCCGGGCGAATAACCGCAACCCGCCAGGGCGGTGAGAGAGGTGGCCAGAAACAGGCCGGTGGTGATTTTACGAAGCATGTTTGAAACTCCCGTTATCGGAAATCGTTCTGGATATTTAACCTTGGCCGGAGATTTCAAGCGCCTGCCTGGCGCCTGACAACTCCTTCATCTGGCGTTCAGTTCCCAACCAGAGGCTTGCCGAGATTTAATGTATGCGGGCTGATGGCTGCCCCCGCCACGGCGCCTACACCGCCACCAATTGCGGCCCCCGCCCCCGGCCCGATGCCGGTGACAGTGCCGAGAATGGCCCCCGCGCCCGCGCCGATGGCACCGCCCGAGAGGGCGCGCGAACCAGGCGAATAGCCGCAGCCAGCAAGGCTAAGTCCAGCCGCGGCAAGCAAAATGGCGGGGGTGACTTTTCTGGTCACGTCATATCTCCTTGATGATTCAGTATTCCCAATAAGCTTTGATATGGGGCCGGGATTATGGCGAAGGAAGGGCCGGATTGAGGCCTTGCCCCAATGCTGAACGGGCTGTAAGGCCAGCGGCCGTACGGCAGTTTTTTGGGTGCGGTGCCGCGTAAAGCCGCCCCTGCGGAAAGGGTTTTGATGTTTTCCAAACTTCTCGGCCTGATGTCGGCCGACATGGCAATCGATCTCGGTACCGCGAACACGCTGGTTTATGTGAAGGGGCGGGGGATTGTGCTGGCGGAACCCTCCGTCGTGGCGATCCAGGATGTGAAGGGCCGCAAGCAGGTTCTGGCGGTGGGCGAGGATGCCAAGCTGATGCTGGGCCGCACGCCGGGCAACATCCAGGCCATCCGGCCGCTGCGCGACGGCGTGATCGCCGATTTCGAAGTCGCCGAGGAAATGATCAAGCACTTCATCCGCAAGGTGCATAACCGCCGTGGCTATGCCTCGCCGCTGATCATCATCTGCGTGCCCTCCGGCTCCACCGCCGTTGAGCGCCGCGCCATTCAGGAATCCGCCGAGAGCGCCGGGGCGCGGAAAGTGCTGCTGATCGAGGAGCCGATGGCCGCCGCGATCGGCGCCAATTTGCCCGTGACGGAACCCTCCGGCTCGATGATCGTCGATATCGGCGGCGGCACCACGGAAGTGGCGGTGATCTCGCTGGGCGGTATCGTCTATGCGCGCTCCGTGCGCGTCGGCGGGGACAAGCTGGACGAGGCGATCATCTCCTATATCCGCCGCACCTTTAATTTGCTGATCGGCGAAAGCTCGGCCGAGCGGATCAAGATGGATATCGGCGCCGCCTGGGTGGATAGCAACCAGGACGGTCCCAGCCGCTTCGTGAAGGGCCGTGACCTCATCAACGGCGTGCCGCGCGAAGTGACGGTAACGCAGCGCCAGATCGCCGAGAGCCTGGCCGAGCCGGTGGGGCAGATCGTCGAGGCGATCAAGGTGGCGCTGGAGAACACCCCGCCGGAGCTGGCGGCGGATATCGTGGACAAGGGCATCATGCTCACCGGCGGCGGCGCCCTGCTGCACCGGCTGGACGAGGTGCTGCGCGTTTCCACCGGCCTGCCGGTGATGGTGGCCGAAAATCCGCTGCAATGCGTGGCCTTGGGCACCGGAAGGGCGCTGGAGGAGCGCGCCCTGCGCGGCGTTACCTCTTCCATGTACTAAACCTGGCGGCGCGGCGTTTGCCGCGCCCTGCACAGCGGGTTAAGGAAGGGTCATGCTTCCGCTTCCCTTCCTGAAGATGCACGGTGCCGGCAATGATTTCGTGGTGCTGGATGGCCGCGAGACCAAGCTGGCTTTGAGCCCGGAAACCGTGCGCCATATTGCCGACCGGCAGCGTGGCGTGGGGTGCGACCAGCTGGTGATCATCGAGCCGGATGGCGCGGGGGCGGATGCCTTCATGCGCATCCTGAATTCCGATGGCTCGGAGAGCGGCGCCTGCGGCAACGCCACGCGCTGCGTGGCGGCCCTGCTGGCCGAGGAGAATGGCGCGCGGGAGGTAACCATCCGCACCATTTCCGGGCTGTTGAAGGCCGAAATTCTGGGACCGGGGCTGGTTGAGGTGGATATGGGGCCGCCGCATCTGCAATGGGGCGATGTGCCGTTATCCGGCCCGGCCGATACGCTGCATCTGCCGCTGGCGCTGGGGCCGGTTTCGGACCCCGCCGCCTGCTCCATGGGCAACCCGCACGCGACCTTTTTTGTCGAGGATTTCCAGCATTTGCCGATCGAGACCATCGGCCCGATGCTGGAGAAGAACCGGATATTCCCCGAGCGCGCCAATATCGGCTTCGCCAGGATCGAAAGCCCGGAGCGCATCCGCCTGCGGGTGTGGGAGCGCGGGGCGGGGTTGACGCTGGCCTGCGGCTCCGGCGCCTGCGCGGCCTTGGTGAATGCCAGCCGCCGGGGGCTGACGGGGCGCAAGGCGGTGGTGGTGATGGATGGCGGGGAGCTGCTGATCACCTGGTCTGACTCTGGGGCTACGAACGGCCATGTGCTGATGCGCGGGCCCGCCGAAACGGCCTTCAGCGGCGAATTGCCCGGAATTCTATAAGCATGGCTGTTTCCTCGTTCTTCTCCCGGCTGAAATCCGGCCTGTCGCGCTCGGCCGCCAAGCTTACCGGCGGCATCACCGCCGTGTTCACCAAGCGCAAGCTGGATGACGAGGCGCTGGAGGAGCTGGAGGAGCAGCTGATCGCGGCTGATCTTGGCCCCGCCGTGGCGGCGCGCATCATCAAGGGCTTCCGCTCCACGCGCTTTGGCAAGGAGGTGACAGATGAAGAGGTGCGCGAGACGCTGGCGGTTGAGATTGCCGAGGTGCTCGCCCCCGTCGCCAGGACGCTGGTGCTGGACAGGAGCCACAAGCCCTTCGTGATCCTGATGGTCGGCGTGAACGGGGCGGGCAAGACCACCACCATCGGCAAGCTGGCCGCGGTTTACCGGGAGCAGGGGCTGACGCCGATGCTGGCGGCGGGCGACACCTTCCGCGCCGCCGCCGTGGAGCAGTTGCAGGTCTGGGGAAGCCGCGCGGGGTGCGAGGTTGTCACCGCGCCGGCGAACACGGACCCGGCCTCGCTCGCGCATGACGCGCTGAGCCGCGCGCAGAAAACCGGCGCGGATGTGCTGCTGATCGACACCGCCGGGCGGCTGCATAACAAGACGGCGCTGATGGAGGAGCTGCGGAAAATCATCCGCGTCATCCGCAAGCTGGACCCCACCGCCCCGCACGCCACGCTGCTGACCTTGGATGCCACCACCGGCCAGAACGCGGTGACGCAGGTGGGGATTTTCAAGGAGATGGTGGACCTCTCCGGCCTCATCGTCACCAAGCTGGACGGCTCGGCGCGCGGCGGCATCGTGGTGGCTTTGGCCGAGAAATTCGGGCTGCCGATCCATGCCGTGGGGACGGGCGAGCAGATTGCCGATCTGCGCCCCTTCGATGCCACGGAATTTGCCCGGGCGCTGGTGGGAGAGTGACCGCTTCTCGCCGGGGCGGCGCGTTTCTATAAGCGCTATCCGTTCCGCCCGGCCTCTTTCGATCAGGGTGAAGCGCCGCGTGGAGGGTGGTGGCCTGAAACGACTCCGAGAGCGCCCAGAAGGGCGGCGTCATAAGCCTGGTCGAAGGACACGCCGCGCTCGCCCCATGTGACCTGGCGGGCGTTCCAGAAAATGCTCCACTGCGCGATCCAGCCATTGGCGGCGTCGCTCCAATCCAGATGGCCTGTGAGCGGGAGCGTATCCTGCGGTGCCGGTGCGCCTTCATGCGGTGGCAGTTCCACCGGCAGGGCGGCGCGGGCCGATGCATCCTGTATGGCCGCGCGCATCAGCGGCGGCTGGTCGTAGCCGATGGTTGTTCCCGCGGTGAGGATGAACCGGCCGGAATAAGCGTGGACGTAGGTTGTCAGGAACACGGTGGGGCGCCGCCCGGTCCAGACGGCGCTGCCGAGCCGCTTCAGCGCGGCGGCGATTTTGGCCTTGTCGAACAGAGCGGTGAGGGTGAAGGGGCGGTCCCGCGTGCCTTGCTCGTCATGTTTCGGCAGCGCGCTCATCCGGTCATGGTAGGAGATGGCCAGCACCATGCTGGCGGCTTGCGCGCGCAGCGCGGCAAAGCCTGGTGCCGCGAGAATATTGGGATCGCCGGACGCCTTGATCAGAACCTCGCCAAGGCAGAGGCCAAGGCCACGCGGGCGGTCGCGGTTATCGGTGCCGGTTACGACGGCCTTGCCGGTATAGATCGGATCACCCCCGACCTGATCCTGAACGGCGAATGCGTGGGAAAGGCGCGGCGCGGCGCATAATATGGCAGCCGCCATAAGGCCGCCGCGGCGGCTGATCATGGGTCGTGCTGTCAAGCGCCCCATCTTTTCCATGGCGGGAGCCTCGCGGCATCCCAAGGCGCTTGTCAATTCAATTCTAACCCGGCGGGCGGCTTGGCTTTGAGCCCGCACATTTTTCATTTGCAACGCGTCGTGCAAACCAAATTATCACAAAATTTCTTCTGGCCCGTTCCGCCCTAATCTGTATCATGGGTCATGGAGAAGAACAGCAAATTGCCTCCGGGTTTCCTGGAGCGCTGCATCGACCAGGCCATGGGCCGCATGAAGGCCGATCTGGTCATCAAGAACATCAAATTCCTCAACCTCGTCACCGGCGAAATCGCGGAGAGCGACATTGCCATCTCCGGCGACCGCATCATCGGCACCTATGAGTGGTATGAAGGCACGCGCGAGATCGACGGGCGCGGGCTGATCGCGGTGCCGGGCTTTATCGACACGCATGTGCATTGCGAATCCACGCTGGTGGCCCCTGCGGAGTTCGACCGTATCGTGCTGCCGCGCGGCACCACCACCGCCATCTGCGATCCGCATGAAATCTGCAACGTGCTGGGGACGGAGGGGCTTGCCTATTTCGCGGAATCGGCCCTGGGGTTGGCGATGGATTTGCGCGTGCAGCTTTCCTCCTGCGTGCCCGCCACCAACATGGAAACCTCTGGCGCGGATCTGCGGGCGGGGGATCTGCTGCCTTACCTGAAGCACCCAAAAGTGCTGGGCTTGGCGGAATTCATGAATTTTCCTGGGGTTTTGCATAAAGACCCGGTGGTGATGGAAAAACTCTACGCTTTCTCCGCCGAGCATATTGATGGCCACGCGCCGAAGCTCTCAGGCCGCGACCTCAACGCCTATCTCTCCTGCGGCATCCGCAATTGCCATGAGACGACCTCCTTGCCCGAGGCCTGGGAGAAATTGCGCAAGGGCATGCATCTGCTCATCCGCGAAGGCACCGTGACGCGCGATGTGCGCACGCTCAGCCCGGCGCTGACGCCGGAAACCTCGCTGCAATGCTCCTTCTGCACCGATGACCGCAACCCGCTGGATATTTTTGAGGAAGGCCATCTGGATTTCCTGGTCCGCAAGGCCATTGCCTCCGGCGTGGCGCCGCTGCATGCCTACCGGGCGGTGAGCTATTCCGCCGCGCGCGGCTTTGGGCTGCGGGACCGGGGCCTCATCGCCCCCGGCCAGCGCGCCGATATCGTGCTGCTGGAAGACCTTAATGAATGTGCGGTGAAGCGCGTCATCGCGGGCGGGCGCATCGTTGACGAGATCGATTTCGCGGCGCGGAAAATCCCGGCTTTCGTCGGGCTGGAGAGCATGAAGCTGGACCGCGTGAGTGCCGAAGATTTCATCGTGCCCGCCTCCGGCCCCAGCGGCCCTGTCATCGGCATCGAGGTGGACAAGGTGGTGACGCATCATCTCACCATGACGCTGCCTTACGTGAATGGCCGCCGGCAGGTGGACCTGGATAACGACGTGATGAAGATCGCGGTGCTGGCCCGGCATGGCAAGAACCGCAATATCGGGCGCGGCTTCGTGAAGGGGTTCGGCTTCAGGAACGGCGCGCTGGCCTCCTCGGTGGGGCATGACAGTCATAATGTCTGCGTCGCCGGAACCGATGACGCGCAGATGGCGCTGGCGGTGAACCGGCTGGTGGAGATGGGGGGCGGGTTTGTCGCCGTTGCCAACGGCCAGGTGGTGGGGGAGCTTTCCCTGCGCATGGCCGGGCTGATGTCCATCAAATCCGCCGAGATTGTGCGGGACGAGCTGCAAACCCTGCGCCAGGCCACGCGCGAAATGGGCTGCCCGCTGGGGGAACCCTTCCTGCATCTGGCCTTCATGCCGCTGCCGGTGATCCCGCATTTGAAGATCACCGACATGGGCGTGGTGGATGTCGATAAATTCGAACTGGTGGCTTAAATTTCCGCCAGTTCCTCAACGGGCGCAATGTTCAGCGCCGCGCCCTCCAGCGCCAGGATCGGCCGCAGCGCCAGAACATTGCTGACGCAGAGCGCGGTGGCTTTTTTCAGCGTGTCCTGGTCGATCGGCGCTTCGGTGATTTTTCCGGCGGCCAGCAGCCGGGCGCGGCGGATGCCGGGCAGGGCGCCATCTGATAGCGGCGGGGTAAGCCAGAGGGCGCCGGCGCGGACCAGGAGATTGCCGATGCTCGCCCCCGCCACCCGCCCGGCATGGTTGAGCAGGATGGCTTCCTCCGCACCGCGCTCCCGCGCTTCCAGCCGCGCCAGGATGTTTGGCAAATAGTTCAAGGTTTTCAGGCGGGAGAGCGGCGAGGCTTCATCCCGCGCGATCGTGCTGGCGATAATGGCCGAGACGCAAGCCGCGTGGGCTGGCGGCGGGAAGGCAGAGATGAGAATGGTGGGGCGCGGCGCCTCCGGCGGCAGCAGCCCGCGCGGGCCGGTGCCGCGGGTGAGGGTGAGGCGCAGCCCGCCCTCTTGCAGCCCGTTCGCGGCGGCGGTTTGCGCCAGCATCGCGTCCATGCCGGGTGCGTCGAAGGGCAAGGGCAGGCGCAGCAGCTTGGCGCCGCCCGCCAGCCGGGCGAAATGCGCGGCTACGTCCCGCGCCTGGCCGTTTTGCAGGCGCAGCGTTTCGAACAGCCCGTCCCCCAGCGTGAAACCGCGATCGGCGGCGGGGATCGTGGCCTCCTCCGCCGGAACCAGCGCGCCGTTCAGCCAGACAAGTTCAGGCATTTGCGATCCCATTGGCGATCCCATTTGCGATCAGGGGCGAGAGTTTCAGCATCATTTCCTCATACTCCGCCGCCGGGTTGCTGTCCCAGGTAATCCCGCCGCCGGCCTGGGCGTAGAGCGTATCCGGCGTGGCGGTGATGGTGCGGATGATGATGGAGCTGTCCATCGCGCCGTCCAGGCCAATCCAGGCGATGGCGCCGCAATAGGCACCGCGCGGCCCGGCCTCCAGCTCGTCGATGATCTGCATGGCCCGCCGCTTCGGCGCGCCGGTGATGGAGCCGCCGGGAAACGCGGCCAGCAGCAATTCGGCGGCACTCACACCAGGGCGCAGGCGGCCGGTGACAGCGGAGACCAGATGATGCGCCTGGGCAAAACGCTCCACCGCGAAGAGTTCCGGCACCTGTACCGAGCCGATGGCGCAGACCTGGCCAAGATCGTTGCGCAGCAAATCGGTGATCATCAGGTTTTCGGCGCGCTCCTTCGGGTTTTCTCGCAGCGCGCGGGCATTGGCGGCATCCTGCGCGGGGTCTTCGTGGCGCGGCGCGGTGCCTTTGATCGGCCTTGTTTCCACCTGCCCCGATGCGTCCAGCGACAGGAAGCGTTCCGGCGAGGCGCTGCATAAAGCTACGCCTTCACCCGTATCGACGAAGGCGGCGAAGGGGGCGGGGCTGCGGATGCGCAGGGCTTCATGGCAGGCGGCCGGGTTGAAGCCGGGCGGGCGGGGGCTAAGGAAGCGCGTGGTGAAATTGGCCTGGTAGACATCCCCGGCCGCGATATAGGCCCGCAGATTTTCCACCTGGGCCTGGTAGCGGGCGCGGGGCAGCTCCGCCCGCCAGTCCAGCCGGGGCAAGGGCTCCCATTCCGGTGGCGGGGCGGCGAGATGCCCGGCCAGCGCGGCAATGCGCGCCGCCGCGCCAGTGTCCGGCCTGTCGGCCGCCAGGGCGAAGCAGCGGCGGGCGGCATGGTCGAAGCCCAGCACGAGATCGAACATGCCGAACCAGCCCGCGGGCAGGCCGGGGATGGGGGGGTGCCGTGTTTCCAGCCCCCTCAAAGCCAGGCCGGATTCATAGCCGAGCCAGCCGATGGCGCCGCCCTTGAAGGGAAACGGCCAGGTTTCAGGGCAGGCCGCATCCGGCGGGCGGGCGGCGGCGAGCCAGGCGGGCAGATCCGGGGCTTCTTTCAGCGGGGCTTTTCCCAGGCGCAGCACGGCAAAAGGCTGCAGGGCGATATAGCTGAAGGCGCTGCGCGGGTCGTGCCGCGCGGCGCTGTCCAGAAACACCAAGGGCCCGTGCCCCGCCAGGGCACGGAACGCTGTGCCGGGCTCTACCCAGTCAAGCTCATGGCACAGCATTCAGGGCGGGGAGGTCAGGCGGCGCAGGATTTCAAAGCCGCGCCGCAGCTGCGGGCGGTTCAGCTCGCGCCCGATGAACACGATGCGGCTGGTGCGCTTTTCATCCGGCTTCCAGGGGGCGAGGAAATCGCCATCGGCCATCATATGCACGGCCTGGAAGGCAAAGCGCTTCTCTTCCCCGGCGTAAGAGAGGATGCCCTTGGTGCGCAGGATATTCTGCCCCTGGGACTGGAGAATATGGCCGATCCAGGCGTTGAATTTCTCGGCGGAGAGCGGCTTGTCCGTGCTGATGCTGATGCTGGTGAGATGCTCGTTATGGGTGTGGCTGTCTTCCTCCAGGAAGTCCGGCACATTGGCGAGCACGCGCTTCAAATCGAACGCGCCCAGGCCGAGCAGCTCGTCGGCGGGCACATCGCCGCGCGTGGTTTTCTTGATCTCGGCATAGGGGTTGAGCGCCTTGATCCTGGCTTCCACCGCCGCCAGCTCCTCGGGTGTGACGATGTCGAGCTTGTTCAGCACGATCACATCCGCGAAGGCCACCTGGTCGGCCGCCTCGGGGCTGTCCTCCAGCCGGGCGAGGAAGTTCTTGGCATCCACCACGGTCACGATGGCATCCAGCCGCGTCTTCGCCTTCACGTCCTCGTCCACGAAGAAGGTCTGCGCGACGGGCGCTGGGTTGGCGAGGCCGGTGGTCTCGACGATGATGCCGTCGAATTTCTGGGCGCGCTTCATCAGCCCGCCGACGATGCGGATGAGATCCCCGCGCACGGTGCAGCAGATGCAGCCATTGTTCATCTCGAACACTTCCTCGTCGGAATCCACCACGAGGTCGTTATCCACCCCCAGCTCGCCGAACTCGTTGATCACCACGGCGTATTTCTTGCCGTGGGTGCCGGTGAGGATGTGGTTGAGCAAAGTTGTCTTGCCGGCGCCGAGATAGCCGGTGAGGACGGTGACGGGAACGAGATCGGACATTTGCGATTACCCAAAACTGAATTTGCAAGAGCATGTAACGCTTAAACCCCATCCCGCAAGGCTTGGCGCAGGGCGGCGATGGCTGGGGTGAGGGATTCGCGGGCTCAGCCCGGGTGGCCGGGCCAGGGATAGGCGGTTTCGCCGGTTCCATCGAAGGCGGCATCCACGATATAGGCCGCCACCCGGCGCTCATTGAACAGATCCACGTAACGGCGCCGCCCGGCTGCCGCCACGCGCATGCGGGCGGCGGGCTCGGCCCGGTAGCGGGCGATCAACCCGGCCAGCTCGTCCAGGGTGGAGAAGAACCCCATTTCGTCATCGCCGAAGAAATGATCATAGCCGGTGGCGCGCTCAATGACCGCCAGCAGCCCGTTGCCGGTGAGATGCGCCAGACGGTCCGAGCTATAGAGATAATCATCCGCGCGGCGGCTGATGTTCAGGCCGATGGCGGCTTGCTCCAGCGCTTCCTGGTAGGCCGCGCCGTTCAGCAGGCTTTGCCCGAACATGCCGGGGGTGAGGGCGCGCAAACCAGGCTGGCGGGCCGTGAGGTCGCGCATGAAATCCTCCATGTTCCAGGGCTGGCCGCAAACCACGCGCTTTGGCCGGTCCGGGTTGCCGCAGGCGTAGAAGAGCTCGAAAGGCGGGTTTTCCACCTCGTCCACCCGGCCGCGTTCAATGGAAAGATCGACAGGATTGGGCATGAACCCCACCCGCACGCCGGGGCGGCGGAGTTTTTCCATGGAGGGCCCGGCGGTGGTGACGAGGGTAAGGTCCACCACACCCAGCTTGCCCTCGATCCGCCTGATATTATCCGGCTCGAATAGCGGGTCCACGTTCCATTGCACCACGCGCAGGCCCGGCAGATCCTCGCGGATGGCGGCGATGGCGGCGGCATCCAGCATGTCCGCATGGCCGAGCACCATCAGCTCGGGCTTATGGGCGCGGCAATAATCGCGGATCATCTTGTTGAAAAACAGCCGCCCCAGGCGCCGGTGGCCAAGCCCGAAAGAGCGGGCGATGTCACGGTCCGATAGCGCCAGAACCTGATGCCCGTTGCGGATGAAGCCGTTGCAGAGCTTGATGCCGGTGGCGTGCTGGTTGAGGCTTTTAAGCGATACCGGCGCGTAGCCAATATGCAGGATGCGGACCATGAGTGCCTGAATTCCCCGCCGTTTGCGCGGCCTTGGCCGTTACGCGAAGGGGCAGGGGGAGTCAACGAAGGTTACGCGCGGCGGGGGCGGTGCGCCAGATCCGTATCAATGGCTCTGAAACCGATAATTTTAATTTGTTAATCCTGGCCGAATGATAAATCCATCCGTGGGTTTCACGCGGTGATGACACTATACGATTGGATTTCGCGGCCATATAAGCCCTGGCATGCGGGCTGGGCCAATCGATCAGGCTGCGTTGGGCGCAGCAATGAAAGCCGGCGGCAACGGGCCGGGCATGCATGAATAGTCTCCAGCCGGGCTTGTTCCCTTCTCCCGCCGATTTGTACCAGGCGCTGCGGTTTGCCGTTGTCGTTATGCTTACCTGCGGAATCGGCTTTCTTGCCGGTGCCCGCCGGGCGGAGGCAGCGCTTTTCACCGGCTGGGGAATCGCCTGCCTGGCTTTCGTGGCGGGGGGCTGCCTGACCGCGTTTGGCCTGGCGCCGGTGGCCCTTTTGCTTGCGGTGCTTGGGGCCGGAGGGCTGATTAGGCGGTTTTGGCTCAGGGCCGAGGCGCGGGATGCCATGGCCTGGCGGGTGCTGGCACTCGGCGCGCCAACCCTGCTGATCCTGCTGAGCCTGCGCACCACGGCTTATGACGATTTCTCCTTCTGGGCGCCGAACCTGATCGCGCTCTGCCTGAGCGGGCATTTTCCCGTTGCCGCACAGCCGCTGGCCGCGTCGTTCATGCCGGGCTATCCGCGCGCCGTGGCACTTGCCGGCTATGCGACTTATCTGCTTGGCCCCGATCCATCCCCTGCGGGCATCATTCGCCTGCTGGCCACCGGCCCCTGGTGGAACATGCTGCTTATGTTGGCGGCGGCGGCGGCGCTGGCCAATAATCTGGCGCGGCGCTTCGGCCAGACGATTGGCGGGCGCGCCAGCTGGGCGCTGGCGGCCCTTGCCATCCTGCTGCAAAGCTTCCTCAATCCTGGCTTCATCTCGAAGATGACCCTCTCGAACATGGGGGACAGCGCCACGGGCTCGGGCCTGGCCATGCTGACGGCGTTGCTGTTCGAATTGCCCGGTTCCCGGCGCGCGCCTCGGATCGTCGTCGAGATGGCATTCACCGCCGCCGCGATCATGTTCGTCAGGCAGGATAATCTGGCCCTGCTGTTCATCTGGGCCTGCGGCGCCGGGCTTGGGCTTCTGCTGTGGAGCGGGGCCGGGCGCTGGCGCCGGATTGGCTGGCTGGCGGCGGCGGCGCTTCCCGCCTTGCTGGTCTGGCTGATCTGGACGCATTACACCGCCACGCAGATCCCCGGCGGTGCCCATAGCCTGCTGCCGGTAGCGAACTGGCACTGGGCGGATTATCCCTCCACCCTGCGCAGCGCCGGGCAGGTTCTTCTCTCCAAGGGCGTGTATACGCTGCTTGCCATCGGGTTCGGCATCGCCTTTTTAGCACTTCTCGCCGGCCGGGGGGTGGGCGGAACGGCTGAGCGGCTGCTGCTTACCGCCACCACGGCGCTGGTGTTCGGCAATGCCGCCTTCATCATGTTCACCTATCTCGCCACCAGCTTCACGGAGGTCGAGGTCCGCACCGCCGTAACCTTCTGGCGCTTTTTGGCGCAGACGGCCCCCGCCGAGATGGTGGCGCTGGCCTGCCTCGTGCCGCTGTTTTTCCTGGGATGGGTGAAACGCCGCGCGATGGCGGCGGTGCTGGGGCTGCCCGCAGCACTGCTGCCGGTGGTGCTTTTGCCCACGCCCTATACCTTCCGCACCGATCTGCAATTCCAGGTGCCGCCCTTCCTGGCCATCGGCCAGTCTCTGGCGGACATGCTGCCCGCCGGTGCGAAGCTGCTTCTGATCGATAACAGCGATGGCAGCGGCTATACCGCCTGGATGATCAAATTCGGGCTGCTGGAGCTGGGCGGCGCGAAAACGCAGGTCACGCTCTCGCTTGCCCCGCAGCTCTCGCCCGGCAGCCAGGCCCGCCCGGATGCTTTCCAGCCGGGTGATTACATTCTTGTCACCCAAAGCGAATGGCGCCCGCCTTATATCCCTGGCTTTGGCATGGAGCCGTGGCATGCTTATCTGTTCCATGGCACGCCATCAGGTTTGGTTTTGCTGAGGAGCTGGCCCATTCCCCGCTATGGCCGGAAATATTGAGGCCGGCGGCCAGGGCGCGATGAGTTTAGTTTCGCTCTGAAATCATCCGGTTCTATATGTACCAATCTGTAATCTTTCGTTTCTAGCACCTCGCGCCTGAGTCCATCCGTATTGCCTGGGAAAAGCTTCCGGGGGTAATGGCAGCCATGTCCATGCCGGCCTTAACGTTCCCCGCTCAGACAACCGTTCGAATCAAGCAGCTTCCATTGAACCAGTGGGCCGTGCTGGTTCCGTTATTCGCCGGGTTCGTCACCCCCAGCACACCGTCCTGGGCGCTGATTTTTTATCTCATCGCCATTCCTTCGGTCTTGCTGACGCTGAAGCGCGGCTGGCGGCCGGATTGGCGCAACCCGGCCCTGGTGGCGATGCTGTGCCTGTGGGGCTGGACGGCGCTGACCATCGCCTGGACTCACCATTTTGACGTGCATGGCAAGACCACGACCTATTGGATCGTCAATGCGCTGTGGACGCTGGTGCTGATCCTGAATTTCGTCAGCGCCGCGGAGGGTGAGCCGCGGACCCGCGACAGGGTGATGCTGGCGCTTAT
Source organism: uncultured Pseudomonadota bacterium (assembly GCA_963794625.1). GTDB lineage: Bacteria > Pseudomonadota > Alphaproteobacteria > Acetobacterales > Acetobacteraceae > Acidocella. Next base: position 91,650 of record CAWCEU010000006.1, on the reverse strand, counting down.
CTATGGCGCCGCCATCAATGCGCTGATCAGCCTGGGGCTCTTTGTGCTGAAAGGAGATTTCACCGGCCGGCTCTGGGGATGGGGGCTGACCGGCAATCCGGTCATGGGGGCGGCGGTGATGGATATCTGCCTGCTGCTGGCATTGTACCAGGCCCGCGCGACTGCCCGCCAGCGCCTGCCCGTGATGATCGCCTGCCTGCCGATGCTGGCGTTTCTGGTGCTGAGCTATAGCCGCAGCGCGCTGCTTGCGGCCGGCGTGGTGACGGTGCTGCTGGTGCTTGGCAAACGGCCTCTCACCGCCATCCTGGCATTTGCCGGTCTTGCCGCGGGCGCCTTGGTGTTCTGGAAATTCGGCCCGGCCCTGTTTCCCACGCTGTGGAACAATCTGGCGTCCCGCGGCGATGATTGCCATGTTCAGCTATGGCAGGCCTCTTGGCATGCGATCCGTGTCCATCCCCTTATCGGCTATGGCCCTTCCGCCACGCTGCCGCATATGGATGTGAAATATTGCCCGCCATATCCGGCGCCGCATAATTTGTATCTTTCGATCCTGTATTATAGCGGGGCAATCGGGCTGGCTTTGTTCGCCGTGACAGTTTTGCTGCTGTGGCGGCATTTGCTGGACGCGACACGGGGTTTTTCGCGGCGCCTCTGGCTGTCGGTGGGGTTGGTGCCGCTTATTGTCGGCCTTACGGATCTGGTCCAGATCATCAAATCGCCATCCGTGATGTGGTATATTTTCTGGATGCCGATTCTGTTGGTGGTGACGTTGCCAAAGCCGGAAACGGGCCGGCCGCGCCCCGGAGCAAGGCTGGATTAGAGCGCGATGGCGCGGTAGGTTTCCAGCATCTTCCGGGTGACGGCTTCGCGGGTGAAATGCGCCAGATATTCCGCATGCCCGGCCTGGGCGATGCGGTTGCGCAGGTCCGGATTGTCCAGCACCGCGCGCACCGCCCCGGCCAGGGCGGGCGGATTGTCAGCGGGCACCAGCATGCCGTTCTGGCCATTGCGGATGGCGGCGCGCGGGCCGTCCGACTCGCAGGCGATGAAGGGGGTGGCGGTGGACCAGGCGTCCAGGATTACCGTGCCGAAGGGTTCGTAGCGCGAGGGCAGGAGGCAGATGTCAGCCGCGCGCAGCAAGGCGCCGCGATCTGTCCGCCAGCCGAGGAATTTGGCGCGGTCGGCGACACCCAGCTCTTTCGCCAGGGTTTTCAGCCCGGCTTCCTCCGGGCCGGAACCGGCGATCCAGAGATGGCAGTCCGGCAATAAGGCCAGGGCGTGCAAGGCGGTGTCGATGCCTTTCACTTTATGCAGGCGGGAGAGGATGAGCAGCGCTTTCTTGGTTTTCGGGGTGCCGAGGCTGGCCCGGTCCAGCGGTGCCGCGTGCTCGACGGAGGGGAAGGTTGGCACGTAGAAGGCCGTGCCGGGCCTGGCGCCGCTCTCATAGGCGTGGCGCACAAGATCCTGCGTGACGCCGATGAAATGGGTGCAGGCGGAGAAATGTTTCTGCTGTTCCTCGTAATCCCCGTACCAGCCGATGATGGCCGGGGCCGCGCCGGGGGAGACGAGGCTGACCGCGCGGCGCATCCAGCAATGGATGATGTCCGGCTTGTAGTCCTGGACCAGGCGGCGCAGGCGCAGGCGTTGCAAAAGCTGCGGGCGGGAGCGTAGCACCTCCGGCGCCATGGCCAGGCCCGCCGCCGCCAGCTCCGCGAAGCGCGGGGCGGTGGGGCGCATGACGATGCACTGCTCCAGCCCTGCCTCGTGCAGGCTGAGCATGATGTCCGTGGAATAAAGCTCGGCGCCGCCGTTTTTATTCCCGGCCATGATTTGTAACACGCGCATCTTAGCTTCCGGGCGATGACTTTAGAGCCGGATGATTTTAGACCGAATCGCTTTGTAATCCGATCTAAACTCATCGCGCTCTGGATGCGGGGCTGTTATCCCGTTCCGGGCGGGCGGGCAAATGCCCGCCGCTCAGCTCCGCAGGTTCACATCAGCTCCGCACTTTCACGTAGGAGCCGGGCGCATCCTCGATGGCCTTGAAGCCGCGCGCCTTGCCCGGCTCGCGCGCGGGGAGTTTCTCGGCATTCTGCGCGGTGACCCAGCGATGCCAGTCCGGCCACCAGGAGCCGCCGATCTCGGTGGTGTTCTTGAACCAGTCATCCGGGCTTTCCGGCAGCTCGTCATTGATGAAATGATTGTATTTGCCGCCCTCCGGCGGGTTGACCACGCCCGCGATATGGCCGGAGGCCGCCAGCACGAAGCGCACCGGGCCGCCGAAATTGCGCGCCCCCTTATAGGTGCTGGTCCAGGGGGTGATGTGATCCTCCCGGCAGGAGAGGAAATAGCAGGGCAGCTTCACCTGGCCGAGATCGATGGGCACGCCCTTCATGGTGATGCCGCCCGGCTGGGCGAGCAGGTTCTTCTGGTACATGTTGCGCAGGTAGAAGGAGTGCATGGCCGCGGGCATGCGGGTGGAATTGGAGTTCCAGTAGAGCAGGTCGAACGGGAAGGGCTCCTGCCCGAGCAGGTAGTTGTTCACCACGAAGCTCCAGATGAGATCATTGGCGCGGAGCATGTTGAAGGTGGTGGACATCTCGCCGCCTTCCAGATAGCCGCGCTTGCTCATTTTCTCTTCGAGGTTGGAGAGCTGTTCCTCGTCGATGAATATGCCCAGCTCGCCCGCGTCGGAGAATTCCGTAAGTGTTACGAAGAAGGTGGCGGAGGCGATGCGCTCATCGCCCTTCGCGGCCATGTAGCCCAGTGTGGAGGCCAGCAGCGTGCCGCCCAGGCAATAGCCGATGGCGTTGACCTGATGCTGCTTGGTGATTTTCTCGATCGCGTCCAGCGCCGCCAATACGCCTTCGGTCATGTAATCGTCGAAATTCTTGTTCGCCAGCTGCTCATCCGGGTTCACCCAGCTCACCATGAACACGGTGTGGCCCTGGGAGACGAGCCAGCGCACCAGGGAGTTTTTCGGGCGCAGATCCAGGATGTAGAATTTATTGATCCAGGGCGGCAGGATCAAAAGCGGCCGGGCCAGCACCTGCTCGGTGGCGGGGCTGTACTGGATGAGTTGCATCAGCTCGTTCTGATACACCACCTTGCCGGGGGAGACGGCGATGTTCTCGCCGACATTAAAGGCCTCGCTGTCGGCCATCTTGATGCGCAGATTGCCGCGCCCGTGCTCCAGGTCGTTGAGCAGGTTGTTCAGGCCGCGCACGAGATTCTCGCCGCCGGTCTCGCGGGTTTTGCGCAGCACTTCCGGGTTGGTGAGGGCGAAATTGCTGGGGCTAAGGGCGTTGATGAACTGGCGGGCGTAGAAATCCACCTTCTGGGCGGTTTTCGGGTCCAGCCCGTCCACATGCGTCACCACATCGTTGATGTAGCGGGCCGAGAGCAAATAGCTCTGCTTGATGAAGTCGAAAATCTCGTTTTGCCGCCAGGCGGGGTCGGCGAAGCGCTTATCCTTGGGGTCGTGGCTGATCACCGGGGCCGGCTCCTCGCCCGACCAGATGCGCCTTGCGGTGTTTTGCCAGAGCGTCATGTAGTCCCGCCACAGCCCGATTTGCGCTTCCATGAGCTGGGAGGGGTTGGAGAGCAGCTTGGCGGTCATTTCCATGAAGGCGCCGCTGACATTCAGCGGGTCCATCTCCATGCCGTCAGCCGCCTGGCGTTTCATCCACTCCGTCACCAGTTTCTGGCTGCGGGCGGCGATATCCGCCATGGACCGGCTGAGCGCCCCGGCATCGGGCAATTTGATATCGGGTTCCTTGGGCGGCATGGGCGCGTTCATGGCAGGCGATCCTTTCCGAGGCGGCTATTCTCAGGCAAACAAGGGCAGGGCCGGGGCGCCGGAAGGCTTCGCGCGCCGGATTTGGGTAGAGAGGGTTCGAATGTTTGGGCGGCGTTTCGCAGCTTCATGGGTGATCTTGGCGGCGACCTCTCTTGGTGGTTGTTCTCAGTCGGTTGGTTTGTACCACGACGTTGAAGGTGGCGCGATTGCGCAGAACCGGCAACCCCCGCCGGGTGCTGATCTGCCTTATCCGAATCTCGCGGATGTGCCCGCGGCGCAGGCGGCCTCGGCGCCCGGCGCGCAGGCCGCCATCACCGCGCAGGCCCAAGGCGGCATTTCCGCCCCGTCGCCGGAGGCGCTGGCGGGGCTCACCTTGCCATCCGCGCCGCCGCCCGTGCCGGATGTGCCGGGGGTGACGTTGTCCAATCCCGCGACCGCGGCAGGCTTTGCGCCGGTGCCCGCGGCCCCCGCCCCGGCCGCGCCCCCGCCGCCCGATAAGCCCCCGGTTTCCATCGCCTTTGGCCCCGGCTCGGCGCTGCTGCCTTATAGCCAGGCGAATATGATCCAGGGTGTGGTGGCAGAGCGCGGGGCGGGGCGGTTTCGCGTCTGCGGGTTCGGTGAAGGCTCGATGACCCTGGCGCTGGCGCGCGCCCAGCGCTTGGCGGATGCGCTCACCGCCGATGGTGTTCCGGGGCAGGATATCGAAATCAACGCCTTCGCGGCCGGTTCTGGCGGCTTCGTGCAATTGGTGTATTGAGCAGCGCATCCAACTACAGGAAAACCGGGTTTCAAAATGTCCGAAGAGTTTCACCGCATACGCCGTTTGCCCCCTTACGTCTTCGCGGAAGTGAACGCCGCCAAGGCCAAGGCACGAGCGAGTGCGGAGGACATTATCGATCTCGGCATGGGCAACCCGGACAGCCCGACGCCGCCGCATATTGTGGCGAAGCTGGTGGAAACCGTGCAGGACCCGCGCAGCCACCGCTATTCCACCTCGAAAGGCATTCCCGGCCTGCGCCGGGCCCAGGCGGCTTATTATGAGCGCCGTTTTGGCGTGAAGCTGGACCCGGAGACCGAGGTGATCGCGACACTCGGCTCCAAGGAAGGGCTGGCCAATCTGGCCGCCGCCATCACCTCGCCTGGTGATACGATTTTGGTGCCCAACCCGTCTTATCCCATCCATCAATTCGGCTTCATCATCGCGGGTGCGTCCGTGCGCTCCATTCCCGCCAAGCCGGATGATGAGATGCTGGCGGCCATTGACCGCGCGGTGCGCCATTCCGTGCCCAAGCCCACCGCGCTGATCGTGAATTTCCCCTCCAACCCCACCGCCTATATGGCGACCTTGGAGTTTTATAAGGCGCTGGTGGCGCTGGCCAAGCAGCACGAGATCTTCATCATCTCCGACCTCGCTTATTCGGAGATTTATTTCGACGGCAATCCGCCGCCTTCCGTGCTGCAGGTGGACGGGGCGAAGGATATCACCATCGAGTTCACCTCGATGTCGAAAACCTATTCCATGCCGGGCTGGCGCATGGGGTTCGGCGTGGGCAATCCGCGTTTGATCAAGGCGTTGACGCGGATGAAATCCTATCTCGATTACGGCGCCTTCACGCCGATCCAGGTGGCGGCGACGGCGGCGTTGAACGGCCCGCAGGATTGCGTGGAGGAGATGCGTAATCTCTACCGCGAGCGGCGGGATATTCTCATCAAGGGTCTGCAAGGGGCGGGGTGGGAGATGCCGAGCCCGGATGGCTCGATGTTCGCCTGGGCGCCGATTCCGCCGAAATACGCGCATCTGGGCAGTTTGGAATTTGCCAAGCTGCTGATGGAAAAGGCCAAGGTGGCGGTGGCGCCGGGCATTGGCTTTGGCGAATATGGCGATGGCCATGTGCGAATCGCGCTGGTGGAGAACCAGCACCGGCTCCGCCAGGCGATCCGCAATATCAAACATTTCCTGGCCACTGATAATGGTGCGCCGTCCGAGACGCTGGCTGAGGTGAAATCTTGAAACCGCTTAAAATCGGAATTGCCGGCCTCGGGACCGTGGGCGCTGGCGTGGTGAAGCTGCTGGCCGCGCAGAAGGAGCTGATTGCCGCGCGGGCCGGGCGGCCGATTATGGTGACGGCGGTTTCCGCGCGGGACCGCAACCGCGACCGTGGCGTGAAGCTGGACGGGTTGAACTGGCATGAGGATGCGGTTTCCCTGGCGCATGACCCGGAGGTTGAGGTGGTGGTGGAGCTGATCGGCGGCTCCGGCGGCAAGGCCAAGGCGCTGGCGGAAGCCGCCATCGCGGCGGGCAAGCCGTTTGTGACCGCCAACAAGGCGCTGCTGGCCGTGCATGGCGCCGCCCTGGCCAAGGCGGCGGAGGCGAATAACGTCACCATCGCCTATGAGGCGGCGGTGGCGGGGGGCATCCCGGTCATCAAGGCGCTGCGCGAGGGGCTGGCGGCGAACCAGGTCTCCCGCGTGGCGGGCATTCTCAACGGCACCTGCAATTACATCCTCACCGTGATGCGCGAGGAGAAGCGGGATTTCGGCGACGTGCTCGCCGATGCCCAGAAGCTGGGCTATGCCGAGGCGGACCCCAGCTTTGACATTGATGGCGTGGATGCCGCGCATAAGCTCGCCATTCTGGCCGGGCTGGCCTTCGGGGCACGGATCAGCTTCGACAGCCTGCATGTCGAGGGTATCCGCCGGATTTCGGCCATCGACATCGCCTTCGCCCAGGAGCTGGGCTACCGGATCAAGCTGCTGGGCATCGCCGAGCAGACGCAGGCGGGCATTTCCCTGCGCGTGCACCCGGCCATGGTGCCGGAGCAAAAGCCCATCGCCACGGTGGATGGCGTGTTCAACGCCGTGCTGCTGGAGGGGGATTTCTCCGGCCCGGTGTTCCTGCGCGGGCGCGGGGCGGGCGCGGGGCCGACGGCGAGTGCCGTGGTGGCGGATCTGATCGATCTCGCGCGCGGCATCCGCGTGCCGGTCTGGGGCATGGAGGAGAGCGCGCTGGAGGAAGCCCGGATCGTGCCGATCTCCGATCTGTCCGGCGCGTATTTCCTGCGCCTTTCCGTGGTCGACCAGCCCGGCGTGCTGGCGGATGTGACGGCGATTTTGCGCGACCATGGCATCTCGCTCGAATCCATGCTGCAGCATGGGCGCAAGCCGGGTGAGGCCGTGCCCATCGTGCTGGTGACGCATGAGACGCATGAGGCGGCGGTGAACGCGGCGCTGGAGCGCATTGCCACACTTCCCGCCGTGCTGGAGCATCCGGCCCTTATCCGTATCGAACCGCAATAACAGGAGCCTCGATCATGTCCGAAACCCGCCGCCTTGAAGATGTGTCCGACCGGAATCTGGCGCTTGAGCTGGTGCGCGTGACCGAAGCGGCGGGCATTGCCGCGTCGCGCTGGATTGGGCGCGGCAAGAAGAACGAGGCCGATGGCGCCGCCGTGGAGGCGATGCGCAAGGCCTTCGATACCGTGGCCATCGACGGCACCGTGGTGATCGGCGAAGGCGAGATGGACGAGGCGCCGATGCTCTATATCGGCGAGAAAGTGGGCCATGGCGGCCCGGCGATGGATATCGCCGTGGACCCGCTGGAAGGCACCACCATCACCGCCAAGGGCGGGCCGAATGCCATTGCCACGGTGGCGCTGGCCGAGCGCGGCAATTTTCTGCACGCACCGGATATTTATATGGACAAGATCGCCGTCGGCGGCGGGCTGCCGGATGGCGTGATCTCGCTCGATGCGCCGGTGAAGGAAAATCTCAAGAATCTGGCGCTGGCCAAGGGCATCGAGATTTCCGAGCTGATGGTCTGCATGCTGGACCGGGAGCGCCATGAGGAGGCGATCGCCAAGATCCGCGAGGCGGGGGCGCGCATCCTGCTGTTGGGCGATGGCGATGTGGCGGGCGTGATCGCGGCCTCTTTGCCGGGCGGCGGGGTGGATATGTATCTGGGCTCGGGCGGTGCGCCGGAGGGCGTGCTGGCGGCGGCGGCGTTGCGCTGCACCGGCGGGCAGATGCAGGGGCGGCTGCTGTTCGAGGACGACGCGCAGATTGAACGGGCCAGGACCATGGGCATTACCGACCCCAACCATGTCTACACGCTGGAAGAGATGGCCAAGGGCGATGTGATGTTCGCCGCCACGGGTGTGACCTCCGGCGCCATGCTGGCGGGCGTGCGGCGCGCGGGGCAGGGGGCGATCACCCATTCCATCGTCATGCGCTCCAAATCCGGAACGGTGCGCTATGTGGAAGGCCACCATAATTTCGCGAAGAAGAATTTGGGTATCTAACTGCCTTCTTATTCCGGCGGCCGGGGTTTGGCCTGAAGCGGGCGCTTCGGGCTGACACGCCGCCGGGGGGCGCGGCTTTTTAGCGGCGGGCCTGCGAGGCGCGCATCAGCGCCACGAATTCCAGCACACTCAGCGTTTCCGCCCGGCGGGACGCATCGATTCCCGCCGCCGCGCAGAGCGCCTCTCCACCCAGCGGTTTCAGAGCACCGCGCAGCATCTTGCGGCGCTGGCCGAAGGCCGCGGCGGTCAGGCGCTCCATGGCCTGCAGCTCCTCGCGGGCGGGTTGCACCGGGCGCGGGATAAGCCGGATGAGGGCTGATTCCACCTTCGGCGGCGGGGCGAAGGCCCCGGCCGGGATGCGCATCAGCATCGTCACCTCGCACAGCCATTGCGCCAGCACCGAGACGCGGCCATAGGCGCTGGTATTCGGCTCGGCGCAGACGCGCTCGGCCACCTCCAGCTGGAACATCAGCGTCATGGACTGGAATTGCGCCGCCTGCTGCAGCCAGTTCACCAATAGCAACGTGCCGATGTTGTAAGGCAGGTTCGCGACGATGGCGCGCGGGGCCGGCACCAGGGCGGGCAGGTCGGCCTTTACCGCATCCGCCTCGATGATGGTCAGCCGGTTGGTGGTGGCGGCCAGCGCGGTGATCGCGGCGACGGCGCGCTTGTCATATTCAATGGCGGTGACGTGCGCGGCCTTGGTTTCCAGCAGCGCACGGGTCAGCCCGCCTGGGCCGGGGCCGATCTCGATGACATTCAGCCCTTCCAGATTTCCCGCCGCGGCGGCGATGCGCGCCAGCAGGCCGGGGTCGAGCAGGAAATGCTGGCCGAGGGATTTGTCGGCCCTGAGGTCGAAGCGGCGGATGGTCTCCGCCAGGGAGGGCAATGAAATTTCAGCCATGGCGCTTGTTAGCCGATGCCGGGCCATGGCAACAGAGAGGCGTGAACGCACCAACCGACAAGGCTGGCTTCATTCAGGTGCCCCGGCTGCTCCGCGCTTTGGTGCGGGCGGATGAGGTGTGGCTTGCCCTGCTGGCGGCGGTGGTTGGGGTGCTCGCTGGAATTGGCGTGGCGATCATCAACGCCATTACCGGCATCATGCACACGCAGTTTTTCGCGCTGGCGCCAGGGCAAGGCTTGTCCGAAGCGTCTTCGCTCGATCCTCTGCGCGCCGTTGCGGTGCCGATGCTGGGCGGGCTGGCGCTGGGCCTTTCCATGTGGGTGCTGGCGCGGCTGCGGCCTAAGCCGCTGGTCGACCCGATCGAGGCCAATGCGCTTTACGGCGGCCGCATGTCGCTGATCGATTCGCTGGTCGTCGCGGCGCAGACGGCCTGGTCCAACGGGGTTGGCGCCTCGGTGGGCATGGAGGCGGGTTACGCGCAGCTTGGCTCCGGCGTCGCCTCCTGGCTGGGGCGCAATTTCCGGCTCCGGCGGAATGATCTGCGCACGCTGGTGGGCTGTGGCGCGGCGGCGGCCATAGCGGGGGCGTTCAACGCACCGCTATGCGGGGCCTTTTACGGTATCGAACTGATCATCGGCATTTATTCCGTAATGACGCTGCCTTTTGTCGTCATCGCGGCCTTGGCGGGCACGCTGACCGTGCAGGTGCTGGGATTCGCGTCGCCGCCCCTGCATGTCACATTACCCGCCAGCGTGCCGCATGATGCTTACGGGATTGTCCTCATCGAGGGTGTGGCCTGCGGTATCGCGGGAATTGTGATCATGCGCGGGGTGACATTGATTGAGGCGGCCTTCCGCCGCAGCAATATCCCGCTTTGGATGCGGCCATTGCTGGGTGGCGCCGTGGTGGGGCTGCTGGGGTGCTTCACGCCCAAGGCGATGTCCTCCGGCCATTCCGCCCTGCATACTTATATAGATGCGTCTTTCCCTTTCATTGCGGTGGCGGGGATATTTCTGGCCAAGGCCGTGGCTTCGGCCTTCTCCATCGGGTCCGGCTTTCGGGGCGGTTTGTTCTTCGCGTCTCTGTTTCTGGGGGCGCTGTTCGGCAAAGTTTTCGCCGGCATTGTCGGCATCTTGCCCTTTGTTACGCCGATGCCCGTGGGGCTTTACGCGGTGGTGGGCATGAGCGGGCTGGCGGCGGCGATTGTTGGGGGGCCGATGACGATGACCTGCCTGGCCTTGGAAAGCACGGAGAATTTCGCCGTGACCATGGCGGTGCTGGCCGCCGCCATTGTCGCCACCATCACTGTGCGCCGGCTGTTCGGGTACTCCTTCGCCACATGGCGATTCCATCTGCGTGGTGAGCAGATTCGCTCCGCCGTGGATGTCGGCTGGATTCATGCGCTCACGGTCGGCCGCATGATGCGTGCCGTGCAGGCGACGGCGCGGCCGGAAACCAGCCTGACGGTGTTCCGCCAGGAAGTGCCGCTGGGCGCGACGCAGCGCGTTGTTGTTACTGATTCGGAAGGAAGATATGCCGGAATCGTCTACCCCGCCGAGGCCGCGATTGTTACCGGCGAAGGACGGAGCGTGAAGGATATTTTGCACCACCAGGGTTATTTTCTGCTGCCTGGCATGAATGTGAAAGAGGCGCTGAGCCTGTTCGAGGCCGCTGAGGCGGATGCGCTGGCGGTGCTGGACGGGCCCGAGACACGCAGGGTGCTGGGGTTGTTGACCGAGCAATACGCCCTCCGCCGGTATAACGAGGAGTTAGACCGCCGCAGGAGGGAGGTTTCCGGGGAGTAGACAGTTATTCGATTGGTTAATTAGCAGAAATGTTTCTAATGATATCGTAATGAAGACAGAAGGTCGCATTTATAGCTGAGATATCTATTTTGATGTATTGTATAGATTATGTTTGTGTATTCATTGTTTTGGCTGTTTTTAGGCAGTTTGTGATAGGTGGCAGGCGGTTTAGTGGTCTTTTGAAGGGATAGTCTTGCTTAGATCTGTATCAAAAAAGATATTATGATTAAAATAACAATAAAATTTTAATTAATAAAATACTTGACGAAAATGTTACAGCTGCGGGGTGCACTTTATACGAGAAATTGAGCGGTTCACGGCGCCTTGTTTCTTGATTTTACTGCACCGCAACGGTAAGAGCGATTCACTGGTGGAAAGTGAGGGTAACAGATGAGCAGTCTACTAACAGTCGGTGGTGCGTTTGATGGCCATACGGGGATTCTGAGCATCCCCTCCTCTCTGCCCACGTCGATCAACACGCTGTTGCAGACCTATCTGGATGGCGTGACTGGCTCTGTCACAGGTGGAACGGCATCCTTCCTGAATTATGATGCTGTCACGGGTCTCTCCGTTAGCGCATCTGGCAGCGGCAATAATTTCTTTGAGGAAATCACCAACATCAATGGTTCCGGTGTTTCCACGGGCGGTTCAGCCGCTGGCGTGGTTTCGGTTACCTCGGGTGTTACCGATCTGCTGGTCCAGATTCCGGGCGCCCTGACGATTGATGGTGTCTCCTCCACCAAAAATGTTCTGTTCGGTTCCGCCAGCAATGTTGTTTATAATGTTTCCGGCGGCACGGGCGCCATCTTCGCGGCTGGCGGCAATGACTCCATTTTCGCTAACGGTGCCAATTCCAACTACACGGTTACCTCCGCCGGTAACGATACCGTGAATTTCAACGGCACCAATGGTGTTGACCAAGTGAACGCCGTTGGCAACGCCACCACCCAGGTGTTCATCGGCGGTTCCGATGTCGCCACCGTCACGGCATCCGATGACGCCCAGGTTAGCGTGGTGTTCCACACTAACGCGGGTGGCAGCCTGGAATTCATCAATAGTTCCTCTCAGTCCCAGACCATTTACTCTGGTTCCTACACCACGGCTGGCGGCGGCGGCGTATATGCGCCGAACTCCATCACCGTGTTTGGCGGCGCTGGCGGCGGTTATTATAACGGTGGCCGCGCGGGCATTAACTACCTCAATGGCGGCATCGGCAACTCCACTCTGGTCGGTGGCGGTCAGGGTGATACGCTCAGCGCTGCTGGGACACAGAACTATCTCTTCGGCGGCGCTGGCGGTGAAACGCTGATCGGCAACGGTGGCGCGAACAACTTCTACATCGGCCTTGAAGAAGCGGGCATCGGTGCGGTTCAGGCCGTTGGCGGCTTGGCTTCCGCTGCCGGCTCTGGTGCTCAGAGTTTCTTGCTGGGTAACGTTGATGCAACGACCCTGGTTGGCTCGACCGTTACCGGCTCGACGAACATCTTCAACGTGCTCGGGACCTACACCACGACGGGTGGCCAGGGCGAGACCTATAGCGGTGGCTCTTTCACCATCGCTGATTTCGGCGGCAATGACACCATTGCGTTGATCAGCGGTCACTACGATATGGGCGCTGGCGCGCCGAGCGTTCAGGCAGTTGGCACGGCGCTGGGCGGCGGTTCCGCGCAGATCCTCCTGTCCGACGGCACCACGATCACGCTGAGCAATGTTGCTGCAAGCCATGTCAGTGTCAGCGGTGCTGGGCACACGATCACCTACACCTAATCTGCTTCGGCAGAATCGTTAAAAACCTGCCTTGCAATGCAAGGCAGGTTTTTTATTGCCAGTGACTTGGCCGGGGCGTTGGCTTTGCCCCAGCCAGAGGGGATGCGGGCTCAGCCCGCCGGCTGGAAGTCGAGAACGGCGCCGTTGATGCAATAGCGCAGGCCCGTTGGCGGCGGGCCGTCCTCAAACACATGCCCGAGATGGCCACCGCAATTGCTGCAATGCGCTTCGATCCGGATCATGCCATGGCTGCGGTCGACAGTGGTGCCGATTGACCCGTCAACGGGGTCGTTGAAGCTTGGCCAGCCCGTGCCGCTCTCAAACTTGCTCTTTGACACGAACAAGGTTTGCCCGCAGCCGGCACAGCTGAAGCTGCCTGCCCGCTTTTCGTAATTCAAGGCGCAAGTGCCGGGGCGTTCCGTGGCATGCTGGCGCAATATGGCATATTGCTCCGGCGTCAGGCGTTTGCGCCATTCTTCGTCGGTCAGGGTGAAGGGAAAATCGGTTTCGTTAACGGCACTCATTAGAGTCTCCTCTCCGGTGCTAGAGCATATGGGTTTGGATTGAATCGTCTAGTCCAAGCTAAACCCATGAAATTGGTCGTCAAAATATCAGGTTAGAACATTCAGCCGGAATGCGGGATGCTCTAAAATCTGAATCCGCCTCTACTTCAATGTTTTAGAGGGCGATTCAGACTTCCGCTGCACCCGCGAAGCGAGCGAAGCTAAAGTCATCGCGCTCTAAAGCTGTCATCTATATAGTTTGGACTGCTCCCAGACCAAGCCATACTTGCTGTGCCCGGAGAAAATGACCTTAAGATTATGCCATGGCTGCACGGGGCCATGCCGCGCCGCATCTTTCTGGCATCATCGGAACCAGGAAAGCGGGCTGCCCCAATTTTGCCGTTATGCGTTCTTTGTCCTGGCGAGCCTCGTGCTGGTTAACCGATGCGGTTCCTCACCGCCGAGGCTTGGCCGTTCACCAGGCCCTGAAGTCCGGCTGCGAGCTTCTTCGACAGGATCGAGGCGGTGATGAGCGCGATCGACTCGACCGTCGCCGTGACATCTCGGATCGCGTAAAGGCGCCGGTCGGCCGGCGCGAGGTCATCGGTCTGGCCAATGATGGCGCAGCCCGCCTCCTTCACCACGCGCTTGAACAGATCGAGGTCCGGCTGCGACGCGTAGCCGGGGATCGAATCGAGCTTGTCGAGCGTGCCGCCGGTGTGGCCGAGGCCGCGGCCCGAGATCATCGGCACATAGGCGCCGCAGGCGGCGAGCATCGGCGCGAGCATCAGCGAAACATTGTCGCCGACGCCCCCGGTCGAGTGCTTGTCGAGGGTCGGGCCGGGCAGGCTCATGTCGCGCCAGTCAAGGCTTAAGCCGGACCGGGTCATGGCGCGCGTGAGCGCCACGCGCTCGTCGAGCGTCATGCCGTGAAAGTAGACCGCCATGGCGAAGGCGGCCGCCTGTCCCTCGGTGACCGCGCCGCTTGCAAGGCCGGCGATGAAGTCGCCGATCTCGCCCGCGCTCAAAGCCTGTCCGTCACGCTTGGCGCGAATGATTTCCTGCGGCAGAATCATGCCGCTCGCGGCCGATAGGAACGGATGAAGCCGCGCAACAGGCGGGTGAAGCGGTCGGAGGCCTCATGCGCGACCGCGTACGTCTCCTCATGGCTCGGGTCGCCGCCCGCGACGCCCGCGGCATAGTTGGTGACGACCGAGACCGCGGCGCAGCGCAAGCCCGCGCGGCGCGCCAGGATCACCTCGGGCGCGGTCGACATGCCGACGAGATCGGCGCCCAGGACTCGCGCCGCGCGAATCTCGGCCGGCGTCTCGAAGCTCGGCCCGGAAAACCACATGTAGACGCCCTCGTGGAGCGCGACGCCCGCGCTTCTCGCGGCTTCGTGCAGCGTAGCCAGCAGCGCTACGTCGTACGCTTTGGTCAGGGGCACGAAGCGATCCGAACCGGCATGGCCGATCAGCGGGTTGGTTCCCGAAAAGTTGATGTGATCGGTGATCGCGACCAGCGAAGGCGGGCGCCATTCCGGGTTGAGGCCGCCGGCGGCGTTGGTCAGGAGCAGCGTCTCGCCGCCGAGCTCGCGGAACGCGTCGATCGCGGTCCGCATCGCGTTTGCGTCGCCTCGTTCATAGTAATGGCCGCGGCCCTGAAACAGCGCCACCCTCTCACCCTCGATCGTCCCGACCACGAGGCGCCCGGCATGGCCCTCGACGCTTGCAATCGGAAAGCCCGGAATGTCGCGATAGGAGATGGCGACCGCGTCCTGAGCCTCGTCGGCGAAGGCGCCGAGACCTGAGCCCAGCACGATGGCGAGCGGCGGCAAGGAATCGAGGCCGCGGCTCTTCAGCGCGCCGATCGCGGCGTTGGGGGAAAGGTCCGTCGGTTGCGCCTCGCGAGGCATCGGCCGCTCCGTCACCGTGTCAGGTGCCCCGGTCCAAACGATTCCGGCAGGAGTTCGTCGAGCGTGAACTTCGCCCGCACCCCTTCCGGCCCCGCCACATGCACCAAAGTCGCCACATCGGCGAATTCGCGGATGCGCTGGCGGCAGCCGCCGCAGGGCGTGCATAGGGCCTCGCCGTCGCCGACGACGAGGATTTCCGCGATGCGCCGCTCCCCGGCGAGCGCCATCGCCGCGATCGCTCCCGCTTCGGCGCAAGACCCTTGCGGATAGGCGGCGTTCTCGACGTTGCAGCCCGAATAGACCGCCCCGTCCGGCGTGCGCAGCGCCGCCCCGACGGAAAAGTGCGAATAGGGCGCGTAGGCGTTCGCTTGCGCGGCCTTGGCGGCGGCGAACAGTTCGGCAAGCGCCGCGTCAGCGTTCTTTGACATAAGGAATCCCCGACGCCCTGGGCGGAAATCGCCTTGCCGATGAAGCCCGCCAGCAACACCACGGTCAGGATGTAGGGCAGGGCCTCGATCGCCTGCACCGGAACCGGGCCGATGACCGGCAGTTCGACGCCCTGCAAGCGGATCGCCACCGCATCGAGGAAGCCGAACAGAAGGCAGGTCGCCAGCGCCGGCCACGGACGCCACTTCGCGAACACCAGCGCCGCAAGCGCGATGAAGCCTCGGCCTGCGCTCATATGCGGCTGGAAATAGCCGGTCTGGCCGAGCGCGAGATAGACGCCGGCGAGGCCGACCAGGACGCCGCAAATCACCACTGCGCTATAGCGCAAGCCGCGCACCGAAATGCCGGCGGTGTCGACCGCGGCGGGATTCTCGCCGACCGCCCGCAGACGCAATCCGAAACGCGTGCTGTAGAGCGCCCAGTAGGTGACGGGGACCATCGCGAAGGCGATGTAGCCGATCAGGTCGTGGTCGGAGATCAGGTCCTGGTAGATCGGTCCGACAATCGGCGCGGCGCCGATCTGCCTGACGAAGGGCAGCGTGATTTCCCGGAACTGGGCGGTCTCCGGCAATTGCGGCGTGCGCCCGCCCTGCGACCAGATCGCGTTGCCGATGAGCGCCGTCATGCCGTCCGCCACCATATTGATCGCGGTGCCGGAGACGATCTGGTTGGCGCGCTGGTCGATCGAGGCGTAGCCGTGAATGAGCGAAACAGCGATCGTCGCGGCCACTCCGGCAAGCAGTCCGAGCCACATGCTGCCGGTGAAGGTCGCGACCGCCGCGGAGCCGAACGCGCCGACCAGGATCTTGCCCTCAAGACCGATGTCGACCACGCCCGAGCGCTCCGACCACAGGCCCGCGAGGCAGGCGAGAATGAGCGGGATGGCGAGCCGCATGCCGGAGGCGAAGACGACGATGAAAGCGTCGAACCAGTCCATGCCGGGCGCCCGTCAGATGGGCGGCTGCGCGGTGCGGCGCGCGAGCAAGGTCGCGACGGGACGGCGGAACATGTGCTCGAGCGCGCCGGCGAACAGCACGACGAGGCCCTGGATGACGACGATCATGTCGCGGCTGATCTTGGGCATGTCGAGCGAGAGCGACTGGCCGCCCTGATAGAGAACGCCGAACAGAATCGCGGCGAGGATGATGCCGACCGGATGCGCCCGGCCCATCAGCGCGACCGCGATGCCGACGAAGCCGAAGCCGCCGACGAATTCGAGGATGAGCCGGTGCTGGTCGCCGAGGATGACATTGGTCGCGACCCCGCCGGCGAGCGCGCCCGACAGCAGCGTCGTGATGACCGTGACCCGGGCTGGCGAGATGCCGCCGTAGACGGCGGCGGTCGGATTGGCGCCGACCGTGCGGATCTCATAGCCGAGCCGGGTGCGCCAGATCAGGAGCCAGACCGCGAGGCAGCACAGAAGCGCGAGCAGGAACGAGAGGTTGAAGGGCGTCACCGGCCACGTGACGCCGACATGGGCGAGGAGGTCGTGAAACTGCGGCACCAGCGCCGTGTCGCGGAACGGCTCCGTCTCGGCGTTCATCTGCCCGGGCTTGCGCAACACGTTGACGAGCAGGTAGCCCATGATGGCGGCTGCGATGTAATTGAACATGATCGTCGTGATGACGATGTGGCTGTCGCGATAGGCTTGCAGATAGCCGGGAATGGCGGCGAAGGCGGCGCCGAACAAGGCCGCGCCGATGATCGCCGCGATGGCGAGCGTGTAGCCCGGCAGGAAGCCGAAATGCAGCGCGACCAGCGCCGCGCCTAAGCCCGCGATATAGGCCTGCCCCTCCGTGCCGATGTTGAACAGGCCGGCATGGAAGCAGATCGCGACCGAAAGCCCGGTGAAGATGAAGCTCGTCGCGTAGAACAGCGTGTAGCCGATCCCTTCGAGGTCGCCGAGGGCGCCGAAGATGAGGCTCTGCACCGCTTGAAGCGGGTTCTCGCCGATCGCCAGCACGACGAAGCCGGAGATGACGAAGGCGGCGGCGACGTTGATGAGCGGAATGAGGGCGACATCGGCCCAGACCGGCAAGGGCTTCAGCGGCGCGCTCATGCCGCGCGCTCGCTGACGCCCGCCATGAGGAGGCCAAGGTCCTGCGCGTTCGTCTCCTCCGGGCGCCGCTCGCCGGTGATCCGCCCACCGCAGAGCACGATGATCCGGTCGCTGAGCGCGAAAATTTCGTCGAGCTCGACCGACACCAGCAGCACCGCCTTGCCCGCGTCGCGCTGGGCGACGATGCGCTTGTGGATGAATTCGATCGCGCCGATGTCGACGCCGCGGGTCGGCTGTCCGACCAGCAGGATCTTGGGATTGCGCTCGATCTCGCGCGCGAGCACGATCTTCTGCTGGTTGCCGCCGGAGAAGTTGGCGGTCTTGAGCAGCGGCGCGCGCGGCCTGACGTCGAAGGCCTCCATCTTCTTCTCGGCGTCCGATACAATGGCGCTACGGCTGTAGAAGAGGCCCTTGCCGTAGATCGCCTCGCGATGAAATCCGAGCATCGCGCTTTCGCAGGCCTCGAACGGCATCACCAGGCCGACGCGGTGGCGATCCTCGGGCACATGGCCGACCCCCAAGAGCCGCTCCATGTGCGGGTTGCGCCGCTGCGGGGGGACCGACTCGCCGTCGATGAGAATCTCGCCCGAGCTCAAGGGCCGGATGCCGGCCAGCGCCTCGAGCAGTTCCGACTGACCATTGCCGGCGACGCCGGCCACGCCAAGAATTTCGCCTTGGCGCAACGCGAACGAAACCCCGTCCACGCGGACGATTCCCCGGTCGTCGCGCACCACGAGATTCTTTGCCTCGAGCGCAATTCGGCCCGGATGCGCCGGGCCCTTGTCGATCTTGAGGATCACCTTGCGGCCCACCATGGCGTCGGCCAGTTCGGGCGGCGAGGTCTCGGACGTTTCGAAGCTGGCGACGATCTCGCCGCGCCGCATCACCGACACGCGGTCGGTCAGGTTCATGATCTCGCGCAGCTTGTGGGTGATGAAGATGATGGTCTTGTTCTCACCTTTCAGCACGCGCAGCATCTCGAACAACTGGTCGGCCTCGGCCGGCGTCAGCACCGCGGTCGGCTCGTCGAGCACGAGAATTTCGGCCCCGCGCACCAGCGCCTTCAGGATCTCGACCCGCTGCTGCAGCCCAACCGACAATTCGCCGACGATTGCGTCGGGATCGACTTCGAGACCGTATTCGCGCCCGAGTTCGCCAAGCCGCCGGCGGATCGCGCTCGCGCCTTCGGCGAGCAGCGGCCCGCCCTCGGCGCCGAGCATCACGTTTTCGAGCACGCTCAAAGGCGGCACCAGCATGAAATGCTGGAAAACCATGCCGATGCCGTGGCTGATCGCTTCGCGCGAGGAGCGGATGCGCACCGGCTGGCCGTTGACCCGGATCTCGCCGGCGTCGGCTTCATAGAAGCCGTAAAGGATCGACATCAGCGTCGATTTGCCGGCGCCGTTCTCGCCGACGATTCCGTGAATGAGGCCGCGCTCGACCACGAGATTGACGTTGGCGTTGGCGTGAACCGGACCGAAGCTCTTGTCGATGCCGATGAGTTCGATGGCGGGCGGGGCTTTGTCGGCCGCGGTCGTCATCCCCCGATCCCGTCGGCCGCGCGACGGCCGTGCGCCCCTCGCCGGCGCCGTTCAGGCGGCGCGGGCAAGGTCGACGTCGATGGCCGGGCCGATCCCCCGATCAAGCCCGGGGACGGCCATGACGGGCGGCGAGCGAAGGCCCCTGGCGAAGGGCGCTCCCTCACGCCGGGCACTTGTTGTCGGACATGTAGTCGTGGACCTGAATCTTGCCCGAGATGATGTCCTTCTCGGCCTGGTCCGCGGCAGCCCTCGCCTCGGGGGTCAGAATCTTTTCGTTGTTCTTGTCGACCGCGTAACCAACGCCGCCGTCCTTGAGGCCAAGCACCTGGACGCCAGCCTTCCACTTTCCGTTCTTCGCGTCCATGAAGGAATTGTAGGTGGCGACATCGACGTGCTTCAGCATCGAGGTCAGGACATGCCCCGGGAAAAGACCATTCTGGTTCGAATCGACGCCGATGCCGAGCTTGCCGGCGTCGGCCGCCGCCTTCAGCACGCCCTGCCCAGTCGCGCCGGCGGCGGCGTAGACGATGTCGGCCCCGCGGTCGATCTGGGATTTGGCGAGTTCGCCGCCTTTGACCGGATCGTTCCACGCCGCCGGCGTGGTGCCGGTCATGTTGGCGAACACTTCGTCCTTGCCGCCGGAAGCGTATTTGACGCCCTGCGCATATCCGCATTGGAATTTCGAGATCAGCGGGATGTCCATGCCGCCGACGAAGCCGACCTTGCCCGTCTTGGTTGTCTTCGCCGCGATGACGCCGACGACGAACGAGCCTTCCTGCTCCTTGAACACGATCGACTGCACGTTCGGCAGGTCGACCACGTCGTCGATGATGCCGAAGTCGGTCTTGGGATATTCCGGGGCGACTTTCTTCAGCGCGGTTTCCCAGGCGAAGCCGACGGTCATGATCGGCGAGTAGCCGTCCTTGGCGAACTTGCGCAGGACCTGCTCCCGTTGCGCCTCGTTCTGGATCTCGAGATCGCGGAACTTGATCCCGGTCTCCTTCGTGAACCGCGTCGCGCCATTGAACACGCCCTCGTTGAACGATTTGTCGAACTTGCCGCCGAGATCATAAAGAACCGCGGGCTTGACAGCGTCGGCCGCATAGGCCGCAACGGAAGCGAGCAGACTTCCGGCGAAAACCGCCGACGTCACGAGCGTGATGCGAGCGAACATATCCTGACCTCCCATTGGCGCGAGCGGCTCCCGAGCCCGCGACGAGAACGAACCGGCTGGCCGAGTAACTCCGCCCGCAACTTGACTGTCAAGCGCGATCAATCCGTCCCAGCCGACAACGGCGTCGAGACTATGCGGGCGATTTACCGAGGGCAAGCGCAAGCCAGGAGGCCGAGCGGCAAAGGGAGCCTGCGACGGCGCCGCGCAGGTTCGATCCTCGTCTCGCCGCGGCTTCCTCGTGAATATGACCCGCGACAATCGTCTCGCGCAACGGCCCAGCCTCTCGCTAGTTGAACAGCGACGAGACACTTTCCTCCTTGGCGATGCGGCCGATCGCCTCGCCGATCAGGGGCGCAATCGAGATCACCCGGATGTTGCGCGCGACCCGCACCGCTTCGGTCGGCTGGATCGTGTCGGTCAGCACCAGTTCGCTGAGCCTGGACGCGGCGACGCGCGCGACCGCCCCGCCCGACAGCACGCCGTGGGTGATGTAGGCCGAGACGCTGGCCGCGCCCTTCTCGAGCAGGGCGTCGGCGGCGTTGCACAACGTGCCGCCGGAATCGACGATGTCGTCGAGCAGCACGCAATTGCGCCCGGCGATGTCGCCGATCACGTTCATCACCTCCGATTCGCCCGCCCGGTCGCGCCGCTTGTCGACGATGGCGAGCGGCGCGTCGAGGCGCTTGGCGAGCGCGCGGGCGCGCACGACGCCGCCGACGTCGGGGGAAACGACCATCACGTTCTTGCTGCCGTTGTGATGGGCCTGGATGTCGCGCACCATGGTCGGGGCGCCGAACAGATTGTCTGTGGGAATGTCGAAAAATCCCTGGATCTGCCCGGCGTGCAGGTCGACCGTCAGCACCCGGTCGGCGCCGGCGCGGGTGATGAGATTGGCCACCAGCTTGGCCGAGATGGGCGAGCGCGGCCCAGGCTTCCGGTCCTGGCGCGCATAGCCGAAATAGGGGATGACCGCCGTGATGCGTTGCGCCGACGCGCGCCTCAGCGCGTCGATCATGATGAGCAGCTCCATCAGATTGTCGTTCGCCGGATAGGACGTCGACTGGATGATGAAGGCGTCGCGCCCGCGCACGTTCTCGAGGATTTCGACGAAGATCTCGAGATCGGCGAAGCGGCGGACATGGCAGGCGGTCAGCGGCTCGCCGAGATAGGCCGCGATCGCCTCGGCGAGCGGGCGGTTGGAATTGCCGGCCAAAATCTTCATCTTGCCGGGCACGGGCACTTCTCCAAACGCGCGCTCGGACCGCGCTTTAACGCGGGCGCGGCGGGTCATAGCAGCGCCCGGACGCGCGAACAACATGACAGAGAGATCACAACGGCGGGAGCCGGCGTGGATGTCCACAAGAAAAGCTACTGGGCGTAGCTCAGCGCCGCGCTCGCGGGGGCGGCCTCGGGGGTGTTGGAGAGGTAGGCGGCGAGGTCGTCGGCGGATTTGGCCGCGACGCTGGCGAGCGCGTCATCTCCGATCATCGCCCAGGCGTCGTCGCCGGCGCCCTTGACCGCGATCGAGTCGCTGAGCCGCTGGGCGCGCACTTTGTCGGGCGTGAACACGTCCCAGACGAGGTCGACCTCCGCGCCGCCCTCGATCAGCGAAGCGGTGAGATAGCCGCGCACGAGATAGCGCGCCTTGGCGGGCGCGGCGACCGCGATCCGGCGCGCCGCGGCCGCTTCGTCCAGGCTCTGGCGGAAGCGCGCCGCAAGGTCGGCCGGCGGGCCGTCGACCGACACGATCGCAACCGTAGCGCCGGCCATGTTGGCGTCGTCGCGCATCGCGAATTGTGCGCTCGCGTCCGCGTTCGGGGGGGTCGCGGCGACATCGTTGCAGCCGCAGAGCGCTGCGCACGCCAACAGCAAAACGAGGCCCGCGGCGAACGCGCTCGCCGGGCCCTTGATGTTCAAACCCACGCCAAACCCACTTCCCGCCCGCGGCGCGTCCGCCGCCCGCGCGGAGCGATTAATAATCCGTTAACCCGCCCGCGCCAACAGCTAGCCGCAAAGGCAGGCGAGGTCCAGCGCCGCTTTGCACTCACCTATTCCCAGCGGCGCCCCTTGCGCCTAGATAACTGCGACATGAGCGGCGCGTCGAATACGTTTCCCCCCGGCGAAGCGCCCGCGGCCGAGGCGCGGGAAGAAGCCGCGCTCGCGCGCGAGCTTGCGCCCGATTCCGCGCCCCTCGACATGACCGTCGACGAAGCCCCGGCGGACCCTTCGCGGGTGGCGCGCGGCGCCGAGGCGATCCGCGAATTCTGGCGCCACGCCCCGCTCAAGCCCGGCGTCTATCGCATGATCGGGCAAGAGGGCGAGGTGCTCTATGTCGGCAAGGCGCGCTCGATCAAGAAGCGCATCGCCGCTTACATGGCGCCCGAGCGCCAGCCCTCCCGCATCGCGCGCATGGTGGCGCAGACCCGCTCGATGGTGTTCGTCACCACCGAATCGGACGCCGAAGCGCTGCTGCTGGAGGCCAATCTCATCAAGCAGCTCAAGCCCCGCTACAACGTGACGCTGCGCGACGACAAGAGCTTCCCTTACATTCTCATATGCACCGGCCATCCCGCGGCGAGGCTGGTCAAGCATCGCGGCGCGCGCTCTCTCGCCGGCGATTATTTCGGGCCGTTCGCCAGCGCCGGCGCCGTGTTCCGAACCTTGAACGCGCTCCAGCGGGCGTTTCTTCTGCGCACCTGCTCGGACAGCTTTTACGCCAACCGCACCCGGCCCTGCCTGCTCCACCAGATCAAGCGCTGCTCGGCCCCGTGCACCGGCGAAATCGCGCTTGACGACTACGCGAAACTCGTGGGCGAAGCGCGCGATTTCCTCTCCGGCCGCAGCCGCGCGATCAAGAGCCGCCTTGGCCAGGCGATGAGCGAGGCCGCCGCTGCGCTCGATTTCGAGAGCGCGGCCCGCTTACGCGACCGCATCAGCGCGCTCTCCGCGATCCAGGGCGAGCAGAGCGTCAATCCGCGCTCGATTCCCGAAGCCGACGTGTTCGCCGTCACCGAGGAGGCGGGGCAGTTCTGCGTCGAGGTGTTCTTCTTCCGCACCTATCAGAACTGGGGCAACCGCGCCTATTTTCCGCGCGCCGACCGGGCGCTGTCGCCCGAGGAGGTGCTCGAACTCGTTCCTGGCGCAATTCTATCTCGACCGGCCGGCGCCGCGTCTCGTGCTGCTCAGCCATGCGGTTCCGAGCGCGGAGACCCTCTGCCAGGTGTTGAGCGCCCGCGCGCGCCATCGCATCGCCATCGGCGCCCCGCGCCGGGGCGAGAAGAAGGATCTGGTCGACGCCGCCTTGCGCAACGCGCGCGAGGCTTTGTCCCGCAAGCTCGCGGACTCGGCGACCCAGGAAAAGCTGATCACTGCTTTGGGCGAGGCGTTCGGCGTCGACCATCCGATCCGGCGGATCGAGGTTTACGACAATTCCCACATCATGGGGACCAACGCGATCGGGGCGATGGTCGTCGCCGGCCCGGAGGGCTTCGTCAAGAACCAGTACCGCACCTTCAACATCAAAAGCGCGAACTTAACTCCCGGCGACGATTACGCAATGATGCGCGAAGTCCTGACCCGCCGTTTTCACCGGCTCATGCGGCAAGGCGAGACGGCGGAGGCGGGCCAATTTCCCGATGCGCCCGATCTCGTCATCATCGATGGGGGAAAAGGACAGTTCGAGGCCGCGCGGGAAGTTCTTTCCGCGCTTGGCGTCAAGGCGTCCGGCTCGCGGCGATCGCCAAGGGCCCCGACCGCAACGCGGGCCGCGAGACCTTCTTCGTCGAGGGCCGCGAGTCGTTCAAGCTTTCCCCGCGCGATCCGGCTTTGTTCTTCATCCAGCGCCTGCGCGACGAGGCGCACCGCTTCGCCATCGGAACCCACCGCGCGCGGCGCAAGAAGGAATTCGTCAAAAGCCCGCTCGACGAGATCCCGGGCATCGGGCCCGCGCGCAAGCGCGCGCTTCTGTTCGCCTTCGGCTCGGCCAAGGACGTCGCCAAAGCCGGCCTCGCCGACCTCGAGAAGACGCCCGGCCTCAACGCCGCGACGGCGAAGCTGGTCTACGACTTCTTCCACGAGAGCCGGGCGCGGTGAGGCGTCTTACGCCGCCCAGTCCTCGACGCTAAGCTTGGGCACGCGCTCGAATTCGCGCGTATTCAGGGTGACCAGCGCAGCGCCGCGCCGGCGCGCCTGGGCGGCGATCAACGTATCGTAAGGTCCGATCGGCTGGGCGCGCGCCTCAAGAAGAGCGCGGATTTCACCGGCCTCGCGGGCGTCCTCGACATCGAAAGCGGGCCGATCAAATCCGGCCGAGAGGAAGATCTCAAGCGCGCGGCGCGTCTCCTCCGGGCGCTTGCTCTTGGCGCAGCCATATTCGAGTTCGAACATCACAATGGCCGGGACGATCATCGGCGTCCCGGCGGCAAGCTCGCGATGAAGCCGCTCGACGATCTTCGGCTTGCGCTCGTTGATCGCGAAGATGACGACATTCGTGTCGAGGCAGAACACTTCAGTCGAACGAAACGTCGTCGTCGCGCGCGGACGGCTCGTCCTCAGGCAACCCCTCGGGCAGGAAGGCCCTCGCGCCGGCGGCGACAAGCTCCGCGCGCCACGCCGCGACGTCGAACGGCGCTTTTTCCATGGGCTCGAGGATGACCTTGTCGCCGACTTTGCTTACCCGCACTTCCTTGCCGGGCAAGCGGAATTCCTTCGGCAGGCGAACGGCCTGGCTGCGCCCGTGCATGAAGATTTTCGCGGTCGCGGCCACTGGACGCTCCAAGCCAAGGACATGATATCTATCGTTGATAGATATCATGCCTCCGCTCAGGCGTCAACGAGAACTTCGCGCCGAGCCCAGACGCTTCTGTCCCGCGCCTTGTCGCCTGGCGCCACCTGGTCAGCGCGGCGACGTGCGACGTTATGGACCCCGCGCCAGCACCTGCTCCAGCTTCGCAAAGAAGCTCCCCCAGCCCATCTTGGCGCGCCGATTGGCCTGCTCCTGATCCGCGCGGAAGCCACCCCTCTCCATTTCCACAAGCCTCGATCTCCTCCCAACCGCCAGTCCTGTCGTCGCACGCGCGGCGAACTCGATGCGAATTACCGCCACCGGCGCGACGCGCTCCTGCCGCGATCTTTTGCTTTTCTTCTGGAACACGCGCGCCTCGGGAGGAATCTTCCACCGGGCCGGGCATGGTCTAACCAGGAGGAGGTCGCCCATGGAACAGACGATGATCAACGAATATGCGCGCCAGCTCATGGACGCCCACGGCCAGCGCGCCATCGCCGAAGCCGCTCAACGCGCGGTCGAATGCGAACGGAACAAGGATCAGGACGAGGCGAAGACCTGGCGTAAGGTCGAAGAGGCGCTCAAGACAATGCGCGGGCCGGTCACGAGCTGACATCGCGAGCTGCGCCCGTTAAGCGAGCAGCGCTTGTCGTCGAGCGGATCGGGCCGCTCGTGCCCCGGGGCACGCCTGGGCGGCCTCGACGAAACAGGCCTGCGCAGGAGGGGGCCGAGACCCGCGAGGATCCTGATAAACAAAAAATATGACGCCAAGTCTTGACAAAATCAGAAATAGCCGCTATACTTTGATCATGGCGGATCGAGTCCCGTGTTCGCGAACCGGCGACGAGAAGAGGCATGACGAACGAGCGTCTCGCGCAATGAGGTGAGACGGAAAATATTTTTGTTATTTTTTTCGGCCGTAACCCATTGAAAAGCCCCGATTCGGACGAATAAAACCAAGCAAATCCAAGCCTTTTTGCTTGGATTTATTTGGTTCTGCTTGGTTTTGCTTGGCGCTTGTTTGCGCTTCGCCCCGTCGCGCCGCGTCCCTGGCGGCGGTTCGCCTACACGCCGAGCGAGGCGTTCCTGAGCGGCAGCGAGCGGACGCGCTTTCCGGTCAGGGCGAACACCGCGTTGGCGACCGCAGGCGCGATCGGCGGGGTGCCCGGTTCGCCGAGCCCGCCCCATTTGTCGCCCCCCGAGAGGACGAAATGGGTCTCGATGACCGGAGCGTCGGCCATGCGCGCAATGGGGTAAGTGTCGAAATTGCCCTGTTCGACCCGGCCCTTCTTGATGGTGATCTCGCCGAACAAAGCCGCGGTGAGGCCGTACATGACCGCGCTTTCGACCTGCATCGCGGCGGTCAGCGGATTGACGAGATGGCCGCAATCGACGCAGGCGACGACGCGCTCGACCTTGACCTCTCCGCTCTTGCTGACCGAGACCTCGGCGATCTCGCCGACGATGGTGCCGAACGCCTCATGGATCGCGACGCCCCGCCCGACGCCCTTGGGCAAGGGCTTGCCCCAGTCGCCCTTGTCGGCGAGCGCATCGAGGACGGCGAGGAAGTCCGGCCTGCCCTCGAGCAGCGCGCGCCGGTATTCGACCGGGTCGCGCTTGGCTGCGTGCGCGCATTCGTCGATGAAGCTCTCGACCGCGAAGGCGTTCTGCGACGAGCCGACCGAGCGCCAGAACATGACCGGCACATGGGTGTTCTTGAGGTTGACGCCGACCTTGAGCGCGTCGCTCCGGTAGGGACAGTTGGCGAGGCCCTCGATCGCCATCCGCTCGACGCCGTTCTCGGCCTTGCCCCAGCCGAGCGAGCGCAGGATGGAGCCGACGGCGGTGGTGAAGTGAAGGCCTGCGGGCGCGCCGTCTTCGCGCAGCGCCGCGCGCATGCGCAGCGCCGCCTGCGGGCGGTAGCGATCGGCGCGGATGTCCTCCTCGCGCGTCCAGATGAGCTTGATCGGGCGCTTGAGCGCCTTGGAGACCTCGACCGCCTGGGTCAGTTCGTCGTTGACCGCGCGACGGCCGAACCCGCCGCCGAGGAAGCAATTGTGGACGAACACCGCTTTCGGATCGACCCCGCCTGCTTTCGCCGCGAGCGCGAGCGCGGCTTCGGGCGCCTGCGTGCCCATCCACACGTCGATGCGGTCTTCGCGCCAATGCGCCGTTGCGTTCAAGGGCTCCATCGGCGCGTGCGCGAGATAGGGAACCTCGTAGAGCGCCTCGACCGTCTTGGCCGGCTTCGCGAAGGCCGCATCGATATCGCCATGGCCGCCCCCGTCGGCGAGCGGCCCGTCGAGCGCGGCGCGGTATTCGGCCGCGAACTCAGCGCTGTCGGTGGAGCCGGCCGGGCCGAAGTCCCATTCGACCGGCATGGCCTGAAGCGCTTCCTTGGCGCGCCAGAAATTGTCGGCCACGACCGCGACGCCATTGGTCACCGGCAGTGCGGCGATGATTCCGCGTCGTTTCGCGATGGCGGAAAAGTCGTAAGTCTTGAGCTTGCCGCCGAACACCGGACAATTGGCGACCGCGGCATAGGCCATGTCAGGGAGACGGATGTCGATGCCGAATCGCGCCGAGCCCGTGACCTTGAGCGGCGTTTCGATGCGCTTGAGCCCCCGCCCGATCAGCTTGAACTCACCGGGCGTCTTGATCGCGGGCTCGGCGGTCAGCGTGACCTTGGCCGCGTCCGCCGCGAGTTCTCCGAATGTCGCCGAGCGGCCCGAGGCCTCATGCCGCACCAGGCTGTCGGCGGCGGCGCAGGACGCTGGTTCGACACCCCATCTCGCGGCCGCTGCGGCGATGAGCCGCGCGCGGGCGGACGCGCCCGCCTGCTGCAGGAATTCGTGCGAACCGCGCACCGACCGGGAGCCGCCGGTCCCCATCGATTGATAGACATTGTTGTCGACGAGATTGCGATGGGCGGAGGCGTATTCGACCTTCACCTTGGCGAAGTCGCATTCCAGCTCCTCGGCCAGGATCATCGCCATCGAGGTGAGCACGCCCTGGCCCATGTCGGACTTGGCGACCCGCAGAGTGATGGAATTGTCGGGGTCGATGACCACGAAGGCGGTGATTTCGTCGGGCGATTTGCCGGCGTCTGGACTCCAGGGTTCGCCGGCGACGGTGGTCGCGCCCGCGAACTCGGGCGCGAATGTCGCGAGCACGAGGCCGCCGGCGGCGGAAAGGCCGGCCTGGATGAAGGCGCGCCGGGAGAGGGCGATCGTCATCGGGGGCCTCCTTCAGATCTTGTTCAGTTCGGCGGCGCGATGCACGGCGGCGCGCATGCGCGGATAGGTCCCGCAGCGGCAGATATTGGACATTTCCGCGTCAATGTCGGCGTCGCTCGGGTGAGGATTGTGCGAAAGAAGCGCGACCGCGGCCATGATCTGTCCCGACTGGCAATAGCCGCATTGCGGCGCGTCAGCCTCGATCCAGGCCTTCTGCACCGCGTGCAGCGCCTTTTCGCCGAGGCCCTCGATGGTTAGGATCGTCTTGCCGGCGGCGGCGCTGACCGGCGTGATGCAGGATCGCGTCGCCTCGCCGTCGATAATGACGGTGCAGGCGCCGCACAATCCCGCGCCGCAGCCGAACTTCGTCCCGACCATCCCCAATTCGTCGCGCAGCGCCCAGAGGAGGGGCATTTCCGGCTCGACGTCGAGAGCGGCCTTCCGCCCGTTGACCAGAAGATTGAGCATTGTCTGCAGCCTCCATCGGGCGAAAGCCTAACACGAGAAAAAGCGCGATCGAGGACGGCGGCGGCGAGCGAAGATCAAATTGGCGAGAGGCGAACACTACCAATGTGCATATCGGAAGTAGGCCGATGCTCGCGCACGACTTGACCTCTCGCGTCTCCACCTATCTTTAGGATCGTATCGCAATGAATTCGATCCGGCGCCTCTCACAATTGCGTGTCCGCCCGCTTGCCGGAAACCGGGCGCGCGGCTGGTTGACTGCGGGCCCGTTCCGCGTCGCTTGCGCGCTGGGTCCCGCTGGAATTGTCCGCATCAAGCGCGAAGGCGACAAGGGCACGCCGGCGGGGAGGTTCCGCCTGTTATGGGGCTATTATCGGCCCGACCGCATCCGGCTGAGAGCGGCGGGGGCGCCGCTCAGGCCGCTGCGCCGCGATCAGGGCTGGTGCGAGGATTTGTCGAGTCCGCGCTACAATCGGCCCGTTCGCCTCCCCGCGCGCGACTGCACGGACCGAATGTGGCGCGAGGATCATCTTTATGATCTGACCTTTGTGCTCGACCAGAATTTCTCCCGGCGCGCCAAGGGATGCGGCAGCGCGATCTTCTTCCATCTCGCGCGCGATGGCCTCTCACCCACCGCAGGCTGCGTCGCGATTTCCGCCGCCGATATGGGGAAGCTCGCGCCGCGGCTAAGGTCCGGCGCGGTTATGGCGATCGGTTAGGTGTGCGCTCCCGGCTGCGGTTCGCGCAAACGCCGGAATCGACGCCGGGCGGCTCGATTCCCTATGATCGCGCGGTCACGCTTCGAGGAACCCCATTCTTGCGCGCCCTTCAATTCGCCCTTGCCTTGCTGTGCCTCGCTCCGGTGGCCGCCGTCGCCGACCCGGCCATTTCCCGCTTCGCCACCGCCCGTCCGGTCATCGCCAGGCATGGCATGGTCGTGACCCAGGAGGCTGCCGCCTCGCGCGTCGGGCTCGACATCTTGAAGCGCGGCGGCAACGCGGTCGACGCGGCGGTCGCGGTCGGCTTCGCGCTCGCCGTCACTCTGCCGCGCGCCGGCAACCTTGGCGGGGGCGGCTTCATGCTGATCCATCGCGCCGATCTCAACCAGACGATCGCCATCGACTACCGCGAAGCCGCGCCCGCCGCGACGAGCAAGGACGTGTTCCTCGACGCCAACGGCGAGGCCGATCCGTTCAAGTCGCGCTATTCGGGCTTGGCGATCGGCGTGCCGGGAACCGTCGCCGGCCTCGATCTCGCCTGGCGGAAATACGGCTCGGGCAAGTTCTCTTTCGCCGACCTGATCGAGCCATCGATCGCGCTCGCGCGTCAGGGCCTGACGGTCGACGACGACGTCGCCGATTCGCTCCCGCTGGCCGCGAAGGCGCTCGCCAGCCATCCGTCGTCGGCGCGCATCTATCTGCGCCCCGACGGGAGCGTGAAGCAGGCCGGCGACCACATCGCGCTCTACGATCTCGCCGCGACGCTCGAGACGATCGCCGCCCACGGCCCGGCCGGGTTCTATTCGGGACCGGTGGCGGAAAAAATCGTCGAGGCGGTCAATGCGGCGGGCGGACGCATGACGATTGCTGACCTTGCCAATTATCGCGCCGTCGAGCGCAAGCCGGTCTCAGGGACCTATCGCGCCTATACGATCGTCTCGATGCCGCCGCCTTCGTCCGGTGGGACGCATATCATCGAAATTCTCAACATTCTCGAGGGCTACCCGCTTGCCGCGCAGGGCCTCAATTCGTCCGCCTCGCTGCACGAGCTCGCGGAAGCCGAAAAGCTCGCGTACGCCGATCGCGCGGCTTGGCTCGGCGATCCCGATTTTGTCAAAATCCCGCTCGCCGGCCTCATTTCCAAGGCTTACGCCGAACATTTGCGCGCGCTCATCTCCCTTGACCGCGCCCGCCCCGCAGCCGACATCCGCCCCGGCGAGCCCCAGCGTTACGAGAGCGACCAGACCACGCATTTCTCGATCGTGGACAGCGATGGGAATGCGGTCGCCAACACCTACACGCTCAATCTTCCTTACGGCAGCGGCCTCGTCGCCGACGGGACCGGGGTGCTGCTCAACGACGAGCTCGACGACTTCGCCGCTAAGCCCGGCGTCGCCAATGTCTACGGGCTGATGGGCGGGGACGCCAATGCACCGGGACCGATGAAACGCCCGCTCTCCTCGATGAGTCCGACGCTCGTGCTCAAGGACGGCAGGCTCGTCATGGCGACCGGCAGCCCCGGCGGATCGACCATCATCTCGACCGTGCTGCAGATCATCCTCAACGTGATCGACCACGGCCTCAACGTCGCCGAAGCCGAAAACGCGCCGCGCGCGCACGACCAGCTCTGGCCCGACGAATTGCGCGTCGAGCGAGGCATGTCGCCAGACACGCTTCGCCTCCTTCAGGCGATGGGGCATAAGGTCGTGCTCGGGGCGGCGATAGGCTCGGCCAATACGATCGTGCGCGAGCCGGACGGCGAGCTTGAGGGCGCGTCGGATTTGCGCCAAAGGGGAACGCTGGCGGTCGGATACTAAAAGCGGCGAGCGGCGGACGGGAGGGGGCGAGATCCATGACACTGAACGTTGGCGTCGTCGGAACGGGCAAGATCGGGCAGGAGCATATTCGCCGGTTGACCGAGACGCTTGCAGGCGTCCGGGTAGTCGCGGCGAGCGACGCCGACGCCGCACGGGCCAAGGAGGTCGCGGCGAAGGTTCCCGGGGCGAAGGCTTATCCGACCGGCGAAGAGATCATCGCGGCGAAAGAGGTTGACGCGGTCATCGTCACTTCGTGGGGAGACACCCACGCAGCCTATGTGGTCGCGGCGATCCGGGCCGGCAAACCGGTCTTCTGCGAGAAGCCGATGGCGACGACCGAAGCGGATTGTTCGGCGATCCTCGATGCGGAAACCGCATTCGGACGGCGGCTCGTCCAGATCGGGTTCATGCGGCGTTTCGACGCGCAATATCGGGCGATGAAGCAGGCAGTCCAAAAGGGCGCGATCGGAGCGCCGCTGATGTTCCACAGCATCCATCGCAACGCATTCTCCCCCGGCCATTTCAAGGCGACCATGGCGATCACCGATACGGCCGTGCACGACATCGACATCGCGAGGTTCGTCCTGGATGACGAGCCGGTCGCGATCGCAGTCAAGGCGCCGCGCGGAAACCGCCGCGCCGGCGGCGTCGCTGACCCGCTGCTTGCGCTCATGGACATGCGTTCGGGCGCGCTGGTGACAATCGAGACCTCGGTCCACATCGCCTATGGCTACGACATTCGCGGCGAGGTGATCGGTGAAACCGGAACCGTCAGCCTCGCCGAGCAAAGCGACGTCGTGATCAAGACGAACGGCGCCTTCTCCGGCCGCGTGTTTGCCGACTGGCCCGAACGCTTCGGCCCGGCTTTCGACGCCGAGTTCCGCGCCTGGATCGCCGCCGCCTCGAAGGGAGGCGCGGCAGGGCCCAGCGCCTGGGACGGCTATGTCGCCACCGCCGCCACGCTCGCCGGCGTGAAAGCGCTCGAAAGCGGCGCGCGCGAGCCGATCAAGCTTCGTGAGCGTCCGGCGCTCTATGCCTCTTAGCCCCGCGTTGTCCCGCGCCCGCCAGCTGCGGTCCCCTCGTCGGTCAGCACAGTGTAAAGCGCGCGCGCCTCTGCCGCCGGGCCGCGCCGGGCGCCGAACGCCTCGACCCGCACCGCGACCCATTTCGCCCCTTGCCCGAAGGTCACCACGTCGCCGCAGCGGACGGAGCGGCTCGGCTTGTCTACCGGAGCGCGCGCTTCGCCCCGCACGAGGCGCACTCCACCCTGCTCGACAACACGCGCCGCCAGGCTTCTCGTCTTGAAAAAGCGGGCGCGCCAGAGCCAGACGTCGATCCGGCAGGCGTCTTCCGTCACGAGGCGCCGCGTCCGGCTGTCTGGCCGCGCTTGCGCTTGCGGCGGCGCGGTCGCCGCTCCGCGCGCTTCGTGAGCGCGGCCAGCGCGGCGAACGGGGTCGCGACGGGACTTGCGTTGGCCGCCGGCTGGTCGGACGCCGCGCGACGCCGGCGAAACACCGCGCGATCCGCGTCTTCGCCGTCACGCACGCGCGCTAGTCCGAGCGCGCGCAGGATGTGG
The DNA here is from genome assembly GCA_963794625.1 of uncultured Pseudomonadota bacterium. Lineage (GTDB taxonomy): Bacteria > Pseudomonadota > Alphaproteobacteria > Acetobacterales > Acetobacteraceae > Acidocella. Next base: position 58,842 of record CAWCEU010000006.1, on the reverse strand, counting down.
TGCGCATCATCGCGTCGCCAGCCCATGTCCACAAGCAGCGCATCGGTGACGTTGATTGCGCCGGCGCCCTCGGGCCAGGCGGCTCGCGCGACCGCATCGAGCCGCTCAAGCTCCGCGATCGGCGCGGCGAATTGCCCGACGGCGCGCAAGCCGCGCAGCGCGAGGGCCTGCGGACGCGGCGTTGGACGCGGCAGCGCATTGAGTGTCCTTGCGTCCGGCCGCCACCCAGGGCTTGCGAGCTCGGCGTAAGCGAACGCAAGGAGCTGCGCTTTTGGCTCGAGCAGCGAGGGCAGATAGAGGCTGAACGCGCCGAAGCGCACGCCGAGCGCCTTGAGAGTCCGGCGCTCGTTGCGGCTCAATAGCCTGATGCGCGCATCGGCCGCCCGGCGATCCAGCACGCCGAATTGCTCGACGAGCTGATAGGCGAGGCCGCGCGCCAGCCCCTTGAGCCGTCCGTCCTCGATCGCCTCCTTGAGATGCTTGAGCGCGGAAAGACGCCGGGTCGCCTCGGCTGCGATGAAAGCTTCGAGGCGTCGCGCCGCGCGCTCGCGCTGCGGCTCGGCCCCGAACTCGCCGATGAGCCTCACGCGCGGCGCAAACGGCTCGCCCCCGATGATTTCGCCGGCCGGTTCGCCGCGCCAGTTGGCGACGCCGCCAGGCGCGAGCGCGAACCTCTCGTCGGCCTCGCTCGCCAGCGCGCCGAGCCGCCGGGCGACCTCGGGGGCGACGACGCGCTCGACCGCGCCGCGCAGGGCGCGATTCTCAAGCGCCGTCGCGCCGCGTTCCGCCTCGAAATGGAAACCGGCGAGGCGGCCCACCAGATGGCCCTCGACCGTCACCGCGCCGTCGGCATCGATGCCGCCGAGGATCGGGCCCGCGCGATCGCTCAGGCTGCGCAACAACGCGCTGGTGCGCCGGTCGACGAAACGCTGCATCAGCGATTGATGCAGCGTGTCCGAGAGCCGGTCCTCGAGGCTTCGCGCCCGGCCCTGCCATGTTTGCGGATCAGCGAGCCAGTCGGCGCGATTGGCGACGTAGGCGAGCGTGCGCACGCGCGAGAGCCGCGTCGACAGCGCGTCGATGTCGCCGTCGGTGCGGTCGAGGCTCGCGAACTGGCCCTGCATCCAGTCTTCGGGCAGGCGCCTGTCGCCTTGCGTTAGATGCTCGAACAGCGTCCCGATGAGGCGCGCGTGCTCGTCCTGCGTCGTCTTACGGAAATCCGGCGTCTGGCAGACCTCCCACAACCGTATCAGGTTCGACCGGTCGCGACTGCGCCGGATCACCATGACGTCGGTTGAGAGCTGGCGCAGCGTGGCTTCGTCCTGACTCTCCTCAGAAAGCCTCAGGCTCGGCGAGGGCGGCGGCGCGGCGAGCGAGCGGATGAGCGCCGGAAGCGACTGGAAATCGAGCCGGTGATTGCGCCATTCCGCAGCCAGAACCGAGGGGAAGACGTGGCCTTCGACCGCAGCGACCACGTCGGGATCGAGGTCGGGCGCGTCGCCCGTCACGCCGAACGCGCCATCCTTGCGAAAGCGGCCCGCGCGCCCGGCGATCTGGGCGATCTCCTGCGAATGGAGCGCTCGCAGGCGCCGCCCGTCGAATTTGCGCAATCCGGCGAACGCGACATGGTCGACGTCCATGTTCAATCCCATCCCGATCGCGTCGGTCGCGACCAGGAAATCGACTTCGCCCGACTGGAACAGAGCGACCTGCGCATTGCGGGTGCGCGGACTGAGCGAGCCCATGACCACCGCCGCCCCGCCGCGCTGGCGGCGGATCAGTTCGGCGATGGCGTAAACCGCGTCGGCGGAGAAGGCGACGACGGCGCTGCGCCGGGGCAGGCGGGTCAGCTTCTTGGGGCCGGCGTAGGTCAGCTGGGACAGGCGTTCGCGGAACTGGATCTCGACCCCCGGACAGAGCTGCCGGATCAGCGAGGCGACCGTCGCCGCGCCCATCAGCATGGTCTCGGACGACCCTCGCGCGTGCAGCAGCCGATGGGTGAAAACGTGGCCGCGCTCAGGATCGGCGCAAAGCTGGATCTCGTCGACGGCCAGAAATTCGACCTCGCGGTCGAGCGGCATCGCCTCGACCGTGCAGACGAAATAGCGCGGCCTTAAGGGGACGATCTTTTCTTCGCCGGTGATCAGCGCGACCGCAGCCGCGCCCCGCGCGTTGACCACCCGATCATAGATCTCGCGCGCCAAGAGCCTCAGCGGCAAGCCGATCATGCCGGAGGCGTGGCCCAGCATGCGCTCCACCGCCAGATGCGTCTTGCCCGTATTCGTCGGGCCCAGAACGGCGATGAGCCGCGAGGCGTCGCCCCGCGCTGGCGAGCAATTCATGGCCGGTAATGTGGACGACGCGGACGCGCCCTGCAACCCTCGGCCCAGTTTCCGGCTCGCTACGCCGCGCGCGGCCGGCGTTTCCTCGTCCAGGAAAGGCGGCAGGCTCATCCAACGCCGCGGTCGGTCAATGGCGATTTCTTTCGGGTCGGCGTCGCAGCGCGCGGCTCGAGCCTTGGCGACGGTCGTCATGAGCGTCTCCGGCTTGGGCAAACCACGCTCGGGCGCGCGCTTGCCGAGGGGCTCTGCGTCCGTTTCATCGACGGCGGCCATCTGTACATCGACGAGGCGGCTTCGCTGGTCGACAGCCAGTTCGCGAGGTTGGGGCCGCCCGACGAGGAGCCGACGTCATCGCCGCGCCTGCCGAGGCGAAGCCTGACACGGAGGTCCGCAGACTGGTCGCCAGGCCCCGCGGGCGCGCCGTCCCCGACGTGACGCGAGGCTCCTGAGCCCGCGGCGACGCGCCGGCCGATCATCAGGCCTTCTGGCGTCGGCCCCTTGCCGTCCGGCGCTGAAGGCGCCAACCTTGACCAACGGATCAACCAACGGACCGAGGGGGAACCGCTCATGCATCATGGACAAATCGAAGGCACGGATCTCGTCGTGCTGGACAACCGCTTTGGCCAGCTTTTCGCTGGCTACATGCGGGTGACGCGCCACTGGACCGGCTCGATCTGGGCGGAGGGTCCGGCCTGGTTCGCGGCCGGCCGCTATCTGATCTGGTCGGACATTCCCAACAACCGCATGCTGCGGCTGGTCGAGGAGTCGGGCGAAGTCTCCGTGTTCCGCACGGCCTCCAACAATTCGAACGGCAACACGGTCGACAACCAGGGGCGGCTTGTCACCTGCGAGCACCTGACGCGTCGCGTGACCCGCACCGAGTTCGACGGCTCGATCAGCGTCCTCGCCGACAAATGGGAGGGCAAGCGCTTCAACTCGCCGAACGACGCCGTGGTCAAATCCGACGATTCGATCTGGTTCACCGACCCGGCCTACGGGATCGACGGCGACAACGAGGGCGAGCCGGCGAAACCGGAGATCGACGGCTGCCACGTCTACCGCATCGACCCCAAGGGCGGCGCGGTCACCCGGGTCATCGACAACATGGCGCGGCCGAACGGCATCGCGTTTTCTCCGGACGAGAAGCTCATCTACGTGGCCGACACCGGCGCGACGCATGACGAGAAGGTCCCGCGATCGATCCGCCGCTACGCCGTCAACACGGACGGCAAGAGCGTGAAGGGGTCGGGCGAAATCTTCTGCGAACTGGCGCCGCAGGACGGACTCTACGACGGCTTCCGGGTCGACCGGTCCGGACGGGTGTGGACGAGCACCGGCAAGGGCGTCTATTGCTACGAGCCGGACGGGGCGCTGATCGGCAAGATCCTGATTCCCGAGATCGTCGCCAACGTGACCTTCGGCGGCGCCAAGCGCAACCGCTTGTACATCTGCGGCACGACTTCGCTTTACTCGGTCCTCTTGATGACCAACGGGTCGAAGCTCGGCTGACCTGTCGGCGTCTCGCCGCCGGCCTTTCGGTCGCCGGAGTTCCTGCAGCTTGAAAATGGCGGAGAAACGAATGGGCGCCGAAATCACTTTCAAACGTCCCGACGGCGGCGAGGCCAAGGGCTATTTGACCAACGCCGCGAGCGGCGATGCGCCGGGGGTCGTCGTCATCCAGGAATGGTGGGGGCTTGCGGATCAGATCAAGGCCACGGTCGACCGGTTCGCGCTCGCCGGCTTCGACGCCCTCGCGCCGGACCTCTTCAAGGGCGTGGTCGTGCCCTATCACGACCCGGAGCGCGCCGCGAAGGAGATGTCGTCGCTGAACTTCCTCGACGCGACCGAACAGACGGTCCGCGGCGCCGTCCAGTATCTCAGGCGCAACGGGGCCAAGGTGGGCGTCGCCGGTTTTTGCATGGGCGGGGCGGTGGCGGTCATCGCCGCGGCGAAGATCCCCGAACTGACCGCGGCGGTGTCGTTTTACGGGCTGCCGCCCGAACAGGCCGTCAAGCCCGCCGATGTCAAGATTCCGCTGCAAGGCCATTTCGCCAACAAGGACGACTATATCGCGCCCAAGATGGTCGATGATTTCGAAAAAGCGCTGAAGGCGGCGGGGAAGGATGCGGAGTTCTTTCGCTATGACGCCGACCACGCCTTCGTCAACGAGCAGCGCATGGCGGTGCATGACCGCCATGCGGCGGAGATGGCGTGGACGCGCGCCATCGCCTTTTTGAAGCAGCGGCTGGGGTAGGTTTGGTCGGCCACCCACCGGATCGACCTCACGCCGGTCGCCATTCGCGAGGGCCACAGCGCTGGCCGACAGGCTGTTTGGGCCGGGCGCGCCGCCGATCCGCTACGATACGATCGCGAGCACGCGCTTCGAGGACGGCATGGAGATCCCGTAAGCAGCGCGCACAATGTTACGCGCGCCAATGATTTCAGGGCTTTGGCTGCTCTTTTGCGCAACTTTTTTTGCTTCGTCCGGCAAGCGGGAGAGGGCGTCGGCGGTCCCTGTCGGCGCGGCGATCCAGGGACAGGCGGCGGCGATGGCGATGCTCCGATCGGGCTCTCGATCGCCGCGTCCTGCTGGCGCGCTCGCGGCGATGACGCCTCGCCCGGCATCGGCGCCGCCGGGCGCAGGCCGCGGCCGTTTCGCTTTGCGCTTCGCGGCGGCCAAAACCAGCAAAAACGAAACAAATCTTTCGCCAAACGAAACCAGCGGTTTCGCGAGGCCTGTCGTAAGTCCTTGAAATCATTGGGGCGCGAAATCAGGCATTTCGCCGGATCGTTTGTTTTCAATGCGTTAGCCGCCATTTCATTTCGCCCTTTTCTCGCGGGGCGCGCGCCCCGGCCAGAAGGTCCACCCTGCCCGGGCGCCCGGTCGGATGGCCGAATCGCTCCAGGCCTTGCGGCGGAACGGCCGGATAGGGGGAGGGCTTTGTCTCCATTTGCCCATCATAACCGGCCATTCTCAAAAAGGGAATATATTTATTTCATTTCTGACTCTACAAACCAAAATTCGCCCGGTTCGCCAATGGCTTAAGGCCAGCGCGACGGTCATTGGAAAGGCCCGCGCGTCGGTCATTGGGAAAGGCGGCGCGCGCCGCCATGGACCGGACCTCAAATTTATCGCCAGGCGCGCGGCCCCCCGGCGGGAAGCCCTTCAAACGGTGGGGCTCTTATCGCGTCCGCTGTCGGGGCCGGCCGATCCAAGGATTCAGAAATTGGCGGACCGCCGTCGCGGCCGCACCCCCTCTTGATCCGGCGATCTGACCCGCCCATAGCGGAAAACCGAAAGGCGGACAACTCTTTATAGCCGGGACCTGTTGGTCCGCCCAGTCTTTGAACTGCGGGCCGCTCATGAAAGCGTCCGCTGGCGACATAGATCATCGCGGCCGGGCGGCGTGGATGGCTGGCACAAGGCCGGCCATGACCTGCGGAGACGGGATTTCCCAGACAACAGTTCTCGCTATAAGGGCCTGGATCGTTGGGCACCAGCGACAGCATCGCAAACGATGCGTTGCGAGTTGCGGAAAACGAGCCTGAGAGCCTTAAAAGCCTCAATCGCCATGCAAAACCCGGCGCCGCGACCGCGCGGGACAATTCCGCCGCCGGCCTCAGGCCTCGGCCAACGGCGCGGGCAGGAGCGCGCCCTCCGCCCAATGCGCCAGGTCACGCTCGGCGCGGGCCGAGAGCGCCCGCTTGCGGGCGAGGCCGCGCTCCGGCCCGGCCAGGCGCTTTCCCGCCGCGTCGAACCGCGGCTCGGCGATCAAGGGAAAGAGGCCGAAATTGACGTTCATCGGCTGGAACGAGCGCGGGCCGGCGTCGATCGATTCGATGTGGCCGCCGGTGATGTGGTTGAGGAGCGCCCCGATCGCGGTCGTCGGCGGCGGGGGGACAAGCTCGAGGCCCAGCCGCTCGGCCGCGGCCAGGCGCCCGGCGATGAGCCCGACCGCGGCGCTTTCGACATAGCCCTCGCAGCCGGTGATCTGGCCCGCGAAGCGCAGGCGCGGCGCGCGTTTAAGCCGCAGACGCGCGTCGATGAGGCGCGGCGAATCGAGATAGGTGTTGCGGTGCATGCCGCCGAGCCGGGCGAACTCGGCTCCCTCGAGCCCCGGAATCATGCGGAATATGCGCCCCTGCTCGCCGTATTTGAGCTTGGTCTGGAAGCCGACCATGTTGAACAGCGTGCCCAGCGCATTGTCCTGCCTGAGCTGAACGACCGCGTAGGGCTTGACCTTCGGATTGTGGACATTGGTGAGGCCGAACGGCTTCATCGGCCCGTGGCGCAAGGTCTCGCGCCCGCGCTCGGCCATCACTTCGACCGGCAGGCAGCCGTCGAAATAGGGCGTGCCCTCGAATTCGCGGAACTCGGTCTTCTCCGCGCCGAGCAGCGCGTCGATGAAGGCGCCGTACTGATCCCGCGTCATCGGACAGTTGACATAAGCCCCCGCGCCGCCGCTCGGGCCCTCCTTGTCGTAGCGCGACTGCATCCACGCCACGTCCATATTGATCGAATGACGGTGCACGATCGGCGCGATCGCATCGAAAAAGGCGAGCGCGCCCTCGCCCGTCAGCGCGCCGATCGCCTCGGCCAGCGCCGGGGAGGTGAGCGGCCCGGTCGCGATAATCACATTGTCCCAGTCGTCCGGCGGCAGGCCGGCGATCTCGCCGCGGTCGAGAACGATGAGAGGGTGGCCGAGAATTGCGGCTTCGACCGCTTGCGAGAAGCCGTCGCGGTCCACAGCGAGCGCGCCTCCGGCCGGAACCTGATGCGCGTCGGCGCTTTTGAGGACGATCGAGCCGAGCGCGCGCATCTCCCGATGCAGGATTCCGACCGCATTGGTCGAGGCGTCGTCGGACCGGAAGGAATTCGAGCAGACGAGCTCGGCCAGACGCGGCGTGCGGTGGGCCGCCGTCGTTCGAACGGGCCGCATTTCATGCAGAACCACCGGAACCCCGGAACGCGCCGCCTGCCATGCGGCCTCCGAGCCGGCCAGTCCGCCGCCGATGATGTGGATCGGACGCATGGGCGCGCTTGTCACAAAGCCTTTCGCCAGCGTCAATGTGTTTTCCGGGCGTGGTCAAGGAATGCCGCCTTGAGGCCCGCGCTTTGGGCCGACGCGCCGCCTGAAGCGGCGCGTCTCGGCTTTATTTTTACGACTTTGCGATCAGGCGGAAGCCTGGCTCGCGACGGAACGGCGCACGACATATTCAATATCGCCACGGCGAATGCCGATATCGTCCAGCTCGCGGTCCGAGAGCTGGGACAATTCACGCACCGCCTCGCGATATCGGCGCCAAGCGGTGAGCTTCTCCGAAATCGTCTTGAGAGGGGTCATGGTTTACTCCTGTTCCGGCAGGCACTGGCCTACCGCGACGCAACATAATCCCCCCAAGTGGTTAGCAGTAGGCACGCGATCGGAAGCGCAGCCATGCGATTAACGCATTGCATGGGCGGCGCAAATCGTCGAAGAAGCGCCGGTATGCCCCGGAATGCCAGTCGTTTTGCCAGTCAAGGCGGCCGTTTTCTCGCATTCAGATGATCCCAAAAATTATTAAAAGGCATTTACGTATGTGAAGATATCATGGCTTTGTAATGGTGCGGCGCCGCAAAAGGCACGGTTGCTCATGGATTGCAGGCGGCCGCGCCAGCGGCGGTCTCGCCATTTCGCAGCGAACGCTCAAAGGAAGTGCTATGGTTGCAGGATGCTTGATTTCGGCGGCGCGAGCGGCGAGACAAACCGGCGCCGCGGGCTTTTCCGCGCGACCAGGAGCGTGAAATGGAGAATCTGATAGCGCGCGTGGCGAGCGCCGCGAACATCAGCCCCGCGGTCGCCCGCAAGGCGGTCGCACTGATCGGCGATTTCCTTCAGCGCGAGGCGCCCGAGGAAGCCGTCAACGACTTATTCGACAAGGCGCCCGCCTTTCCCGCGATCATCGCGTCGAGCACGCACACCGGCGGCGAGGGCATGGGCGGGGGCCTGAAGGGCTTGATGGGCGTGGCCGCTGGAGCGATGGGCGGGGGCGGACTCATGGCGCTCGGCTCGGAATTGATGGGCCTTGGCCTCGACCTGGACCAGGTCCAGACGATCGGAAAGGAAGTGTTCGGCTACGCGCGCGAGGTCGCGGGCGATCAGGTCGTGGGCGAAATCTCCGCTTCGATCCCCGGGCTTTCCCAGTTCATCTAGGGGACACGCGTTGGGCGCGGCCGCGAGCCTCTTTCCCGCCTTCACCGAAGCCGACTGGCGCAAAGCGGCCCAAGCGGCGCTTGAGGGCGCGAGCCTCGAAACCCTCGTGTCCAAGACCGCCGACGGCGTCCGGATCGAACCGGTTTACCGGCCGGCGGACGGGCCGAGAGCGCTTCGATCCGCGGGTCCCTGGCGCGTCATCGCGCGGCTCGATCATCCTGACCCCGACGAGGCCAACGCCCAGGCGCTCGACGACCTCGCCAACGGCGCCGACGGTCTGCAGGTCGTGTTCTCCGGCGCGCTCGGCGCCTACGGTTTCGGACTGAGACGGTTCGATTCGGCCGCGCTTCACAAGGCCTTCGACCGGACGCCGTTCGACGCGGGGACGAGTTTCGAACTCGATCTTGGGCCCGACGGCCCCGACCAGGCGCTTCGTTTTGGCGCGCTGATCGAACGCGCGGGGGCAAGGCCCGAGGATTGCGCGGTCGCGTTCGGCCTCGATCCCTTTGGGCCTTGCGCGCGCGGACCCTTCCCCGCGGACTGGAGCGCTCAGGCGAGGCGTTGCCTCGAGGCTGCGATGGCGCTCGGGAGCAAAGGCTTCCGCGGGCCGTTCCTGGTCGCCGACGCCCGCGCGATCCATGGCGCCGGCGGCACTCCGGCGCAGGAGCTCGCCTTTGCGCTCGGCGCCGCGGTCGGCGGCTTGCGGCTGCTTGAAAGCGCCGGAACGCCGCTGAGCGACGCGCGCACGCTGGTCGCGTTCCGGCTCGCGGCCGACGCGGATGAACTGGCGACGTTGTCGAAATTCCGCGCGCTGCGGATTCTCTGGTCGCGCGTTGAGGAAGCCTGCGGCCTCGAGCCTCGCGCGGCGCATGTGCAGGCCGAGAGCGCCTGTCGCATGATGACGGCGCGCGACGTCTATGTGAACGTCATGCGCGGCGCGACGGCGGCGTTCGCGGCCGGCCTCGGCGGCGCCGACAGCGTCGCCGTTCTGCCGCACACGCTTGCGGTCGGCTTTCCTGACAGCCTGGCGCGCCGTCTCGCCCGCAACGGCCAGCTCATCCTCCTGCGGGAAGCCAATCTCGGCTTTGTCGGCGACCCGGCCGCCGGCGCCGGCGCGTTCGAGGCGATGACCCGCGCGCTTTGCGACAAGGCCTGGGCGCTCTTTCAGGCGATCGAAGCCGAGGGCGGCCTGCCGTCGGCGCTGGCGAAGGGCGACTTTCAGCGCCAGGTCGCCGCCAGCGCGGCGGCGCTGGCCCGCGACGTCGCCCGGCTGAAGGCGCCGATCACCGGCGTCAGCGCCCACGCCGATCTTTCCGAGCCGCCGGTCGAGATCATCGCTGGCGCGCCCGAGCGCGCGGCGTTTGCTTTCGAGGGCGCGCTGGCGCCGATGCGGCTCGCAGAACCATTCGAGCGTCTGCGCGATCTGTCCGACTCCTGTCTCGAGCGAACCGGCAAGCGGCCGAGAAGTCTATCTCGCCGCGCTGGGCCGAGAGTCCACGCATCGGCGCCGCGTCGCATTCGTGCGCGAGTGGGCCGCGGCAGGCGGCTTCGAGGCTGTCTACGATGGCGAGATCGCAACGGTCGAAGAGGCGGCCGGGCGCTTGCGAGCGAGCGCGGCGCCGCTCGTGTGCCTATGCGGGAGCGACGAGGCTTATGCCCGACAGGGGGAAGCCTTCGCCGCGGCGTTCAGGGATTCGGGCGCGAAGGGCGTCGCGCTTGCCGGGCGCCCGGGCGCGTTCGAGGCCGCCTGGCGCGCCGCTGGCGTCGACGATTTCATCTTCGCCGGCGAGGACGCGGTCGCGACGCTTGAGCGCCTCTATCGCCGCCTTGGGGTCTCGGGCAAAGCCGCTGAGGCTGCGCCCTCATGAGCCAGATCCCCGACTTCGCCAACGTGCCCTTCGCGGCTCCATCGAAGCCGGTCGACGCTCGGCGCCTCGCCAGTCTGGCCCGCGCCCGAGGGCATCGAGATCAAATCGCTTTACGGACCGCGCGACCGTGACGGCCTCGACCTCTCGAACGACTGGCCCGGGCTCCCGCCCTATCTGCGGGGGCCGTATCCGACGATGTATGTCACGCAACCCTGGACGGTGCGCCAGTACGCTGGCTTCTCGACCGCCGAAGAATCGAACGCCTTCTATCGCGCCAATCTGGCCGCGGGCCAGAAAGGCCTGTCCGTCGCCTTCGACCTCGCCACGCATCGCGGCTACGATTCGGACCATCCGCGCGTCGCTGGCGACGTTGGCATGGCGGGCGTCGCGATCGATTCGATTTACGACATGCGCACATTGTTTTCCGGCATCCCGCTCGATTCGATCAGCGTCTCGATGACGATGAACGGCGCCGTGCTGCCGGTGCTGGCGCTGTTCATTGTCGCCGCCGAGGAACAGGGCGTGCCCATGGCGGCGCTTTCGGGAACTATTCAGAACGACATTCTCAAAGAGTTCATGGTCCGCAACACCTATATCTACCCGCCCGCCGCCTCGATGCGGATCGTCGCCGATATTTTCGCCTTCACCGCGGCGAACATGCCGAAATTCAATTCGATTTCGATCTCCGGCTATCACATGCAGGAGGCGGGCGCGACGCAGGATCTCGAACTCGCCTACACGCTCGCGGACGGGGTCGAATATCTGCGCGCTGGCCTCGGCGCCGGAATGAGCATCGACGCGTTTGCGCCGCGACTGTCGTTCTTCTGGGCGGTGGGCATGAATTTCTTCATGGAGGTCGCCAAGCTCCGCGCCGCGCGCAAGCTCTGGGCGGGCTTCGTCAAGGGCTTCGGGCCGAAATTGGACAAGTCGCTCGCCTTGCGCGCGCATTGTCAGACCTCCGGCTGGTCCCTGACCGCGCAGGACCCTTTCAACAATATCGTGCGCACGCAGATCGAGGCGATGGCGGCCACGCAGGGGCAGACTCAGTCCCTGCACACGAATGCGCTCGACGAGGCGCTGGCCCTGCCGACGCCGTTCTCGGCTCGGATCGCCCGCAACACTCAGCTTTTCCTGATCGAGGAGACCGCGACCACGCGGGTCATCGACGCCTGGGGCGGCTCCTATTACCTCGAGCGTCTGACCGCGGAGCTGGCCGCACGGGTGCAGGGGCGCATCGATGAGGTCGAGCGCCTTGGCGGCATGGCGAAGGCGATCGAGAGCGGCCTGCCGAAGCGCCGCATCGAGGAGGCGGCGGCGCGCACCCAGGCGCGCATCGATTCCGGCCGCCAGACGGTGATCGGCGTCAACACCTACGCGCCGACCATCGAGCGGGACCTGGGCGTGCTGAAAGTCGACGCCGCGGCGGTGCGCGCGCGGCAGATCGAGAAGCTGAAGCGCCTCCGCGCCGAGCGGGACGAGCAGGCGACGCAGGCCGCGCTCGCGGCGCTCACCGAAGGCGCGCGGGCCAAGGCCAATCTTTTGCAGCTTTCCGTCGAGGCGGCGCGGAGAAACGCCACGGTCGGCGAGATCTCGCTGGCGATGGAGAAGGCGTTTGGCCGTCACGTTGCGGAAACCCGCGCCGTCGCCGGCGTCTATCTGGCCGAGTCCGGACCGGGCGCGCAGGCCAACGACCGTGTGATCGCCATGACTCGCGCCTTCGCCGAGAACGAGGGTCGCGCTCCGAAGATCCTGGTCGCCAAGATGGGGCAGGATGGGCACGATCGCGGGCAGAAGATCATCGCCTCCGCGTTCGCGGATCTCGGGTTCGACGTCGAAATCGGACCTTTGTTTGCAACGCCGGAAGAAGTGGCGGCGCTCGCGGCCAAAGGGCAGGTCCACATCGTCGGCGTCTCGTCGCTCGCCGCCGGGCACCTCACGCTTGTGCCCGCCCTGAAGAAAGCGCTCGGCAAGCTCGGTCTTGACGCGACACTGATCGCCGTCGGCGGCGTCATCCCGGCCCAGGACTTCGCATCGCTTCGCGGGGCCGGGGCCGACGCGATCTTTCCGCCTGGCGCCGTCATCCCCGAGGCCGCGCAAGACCTGCTCGAGCGGCTCAACGAACGGCTTGGTTACAGCCAGCGCGCCCCGGCGTGAGGCGATCGCGGCGCGCTGATCAGCGCTATCGGCGATCCATTTGGCCGTCCCCTGATCCCAGATTGACCCGCTTGATTCGCGCGGGCCGCCATCGTGTTCGGCGCCGCTACGGACCTTTGCGCCAAATCGGGACGATCGCCCCTTGACGTCAACGGCGCCGCGATTGCCGCCGCCTGTTCCGTGTTTTCGCCGACGGAGAGGCAGCGGGCGCCGCGATGGACGACCCTTTCATAGACGAAGTTGTCCGCCGGTCGATCCGGCACGCGCGGCTGATGCTGAAGGAAGGCTCATACAATTGGCCGGTGGCGCGCTTCGCGTTGCGGAAGATTCTCGCCGATCTGGAGACGAGAGCCCCGGACCATCGCAGCCTGCCGAAGCTTCGCGCCTTTATCGCCTCGAAGGATCGCGCATGGTTGGGCGAGAACCGATAGCATGGTCGAAAAAAGCCTGAGGGACAGTCTCGAGCGCCGGACGGCGTTGGCGCGCTGCGGATCGCTTGACTTGTTCCACGGAGTGCTAAAGATTTATGCCTTCGTCAGGCGATCAACATCGTCGCACCGACCCCGGTTCCTCTCGCTGGCGCGTCGCGCCAATCGTGCGGGAGGTCATTTGAGCCCGCGTCAGGACAGCCGGGCGCTGCGCGCCCAGAACGACACCATGTGTTTTTGCGCCTGTCAGGGAGGGGAGAATTGATGCCGGCCGCGAATGCGCGGAGCGCGCGAGCGCGAAAGTTCACGACTCGCCGCGGGCTGGAGCTGGAATTCACCGAACTCGGTTTCGGCGGAGGGCCGCTCGGCAATCTCTATCGGCCCATGACAGAGAAAGAAGCGCGGGTGACGCTCGAGGCCGTCTGGGCGACGGGCTGTCGATATTTCGACACCGCGCCGCTCTATGGCCTCGGACTTTCTGAAACCCGCCTGAACGGGTTCCTGCGCCCGAAGCCGCGCCGCTCCTATCTGATTTCCACCAAGGTCGGCCGGCTGCTCACTCTCTGCGAGCCGCAGGACAGAACAGGGCCGGGCGCTTTCTTCGAGACGCCCTCGCGGCGCGAGCGCTTCGACTATTCCTATGACGGCGTGATGCGCTCGCTCGAATTCTCGCTTGAACGTCTTGGCCTCGATCAGGTGGATATCGTTTACGTCCACGATATCGACGTCACCACGCACGGAAGCAAGGAAGCCGCCGACGCGCGGATCAAGGAATTCATGAGCGGGGGCTATCGCGCGCTCGACCAGTTGCGCGCCTCCGGCGCGGTCAAGGCGATCGGCGCCGGGATCAACGAATGGGAGATCGCCGAGAGGCTGGCGCGCGCCGGCGACTTCGACATTTTCCTGCTGGCCGGCCGCTACACCCTTCTCGAACAGGACGCGCTGACCAGCTTCCTGCCGCTGTGCGGGGAAAAGAACATCGCCGTCGTGATCGGCGGTCCGTTCAACTCCGGCATCCTCGCGACCGGCGTCAAGGCCGACACGCACTACAATTACGGGCCAGCGCCGGATGAGGTCAAAGATCGGGTGCGGCGAATCCAGCAGATCTGCAAGAGTTTCAAAGTCGCGTTGCCGGAAGCGGCGCTGCGCTTTCCGCTTGGCCATCCGGCGGTGGTCAGCGTCATACCCGGCGTGCAGCGCGCGAGCGAAGTGAGGCGGAACGCCGCGATGATGAGCGCGAAGCCGCCGGCCGCGCTCTGGCGCGCGCTAAAGGCTGAGAAGCTCATGCGCGAGGACGCGCCAACGCCGCGTTGAGCGCCCGATCCCTGGCCGGCGGGCTAAGAGAGGCCGTCGATCTCGCCGTTGACAACGCGAATCCTCTCGGCGGCGGGCGTGCGCGGCAATCCTGGCATCGTCTGGATGTCTCCCATCAGCACCACGACAAAGCCTGCGCCCGCGCGGAGGCGAATGTCGCGGATCCTTGGAACGTGCCCGCTCGGCGCGCCGATGCAGCGAGGGATCGTCTGAGAACGAATATTGGGTCTTGGCGACGCATATGGGCAGGCGGCCCCAGCCGGCCTGCTCCAGTTCCTGGAATTTCGCCCGCACCGACGCTTCGGCGGCGATGTCGGCCGCGCCGTAAATCTCCTGCGCGATCGTCCGTGTCTTGTCCCATAGGCTCATTTCGTCCGGATAGAGCGGCTGAAATTTCGCTTCGCCCCCGTCCGCGAGAGCCGCGACCACTTGCGCAAGACCTTCCGCGCCGGCGCCGCCGCGAGCCCAATGATCGCACACGATCGTCTTGACCGCGAATTCGCGCGCCACCGCATTTTGGACGAATTCAAGTTCGGCCGCGGCGTCGGTCTCAAACCGGTTTATGGCGACGGCGACCGGCAGGCCGAACTTGCGCAGATTGGCGATGTGGCGAGCCAGGTTTGCAAGGCCAGCCTCGAGCGCGGGCAGGTTCTGAGCGCCAAGCGCGGCCTTGGCGACGCCGCCGTGCATCTTGAGCGCGCGCACCGTGGCGACGAGCACCGCCGCCGCCGGCTTGAGCCCGGCCTTGCGGCACTTGATGTCGAAGAATTTCTCCGCCCCGAGATCGGCGCCGAATCCCGCTTCGGTGACCACATAATCAGCGAGTTTGAGCCCCGCTCGCGTCGCCATGATGGAGTTGCAGCCGTGGGCGATATTGGCGAACGGGCCCCCGTGCACGAGCGCGGGCGTGCCTTCGAGCGTCTGCACGAGATTGGGCTTGAGCGCCTCCTTGAGGAGCGCGGTCATGGCCCCGGCCGCGTTGAGGTCGGACGCGGTGATCGGCCGCCGGTCTCTGGCGTGAGCGACCACCATTCGCCCGAGCTGCTGCTCGAGCTCCTCGAGGCTCAAGGCAAGGCAGAAGGCGGCCATCACCTCCGAGGCGACCGTGATGTCGAAACCGTCCTCGCGCGGAAAGCCGTTGCCTGCGCCAAGCCCGACGATCGTCTCGCGAAGCGCGCGGTCGTTCATGTCGAGCACGCGCCGCCAGGCGACGCGCCGCTGATCGAGGCGGAGCGCGTTGCCCCAGTACATGTGATTGTCGACCATCGCCGCAAGCAGGTTGTGCGCCGATGTTATGGCGTGAAAGTCGCCGGTGAAGTGGAGGTTGATCTCCTCCATCGGCGCGACCTGGGCGCGGCCCCCGCCGGTCGCGCCCCCTTTTACCCCGAAGCAAGGTCCGAGCGAAGGTTCGCGCAGACAGACGATCGTCTTCCTGCCGATGCGGTTGAGCGCGTCGCCGAGGCCGATGGTGGTCGTCGTCTTGCCCTCGCCGGCGGGGGTCGGGCTGATCGCGCTGACAAGGATGAGCTTGCCATCCGGGCGGTCTTTAAGGCTGCGAAGAAAATCGTACTCGAGCTTGGCGATGAAGCGGCCGAATGGGCGCAGCGCCGATTCGGGCGCGCCAATCTTCGCGGCGATCTCCGCGATCGGCTTCAGGCGCGTCGCGCGCGCGATTTCGAGATCAGACGGCATGGGATCGATGCTTCCCCCTGGATCGGCCGCTGGACGGCCGCGAACGCGAACCCACGAATCGTCCGCCACGCTTCGTTTTGCAAGCGCGAACGTAGCCGCGGATGTCGCCAGCTTTTATAAGCGCGCGGATGCGGCCGCGTCCCGGACGGGCGCCGCGCCCGAAGGAACGAGCCATGACGAAGCCGCGGCTTGCCGCATTCACGATTGTGAGCTTGGCCGCCTATTTGGGACTGGCGATTGCCGGAGCAGGCGGCGCGAGGCGGTTTTTCTCGTATCCGCCGCTGACCGCGGTGACCGTAGTCACGATTGCACTGGGATTTGCCGCGCTGTTCAGCGAGGGCCACATCGGCTCGGGCGTCAGGGAGGATCGGTCCAATCGCTGGGTGATCGGCGCTCTCACCGCGCTCGGCTTCATCGACGCCTGGCTGCCTGCCTATACGGATCGGATCGACTTTCTCACCTTCGGCGGCGAAGCGGCGCGCTGGCTCGGCGTTCTCCTCTATACGGCTGGCGGCGTTGTTCGGCTGGCGCCGGTGTTCGTGCTCGGCCGGCGCTTCAGCGGCCTGGTGGCGATCCAGCCCGGACACCGGCTGGTCACAACCGGACTGTACGGAATCATTCGCCACCCGAGCTATCTCGGTCTGTTTGTCCTCACGCTTGGCTGGGGGCTGGCGTTCCGCTCCGGCGTCGGGGTCATCATCGCAGTCTTGATGCTGATCGTCGTTCTCGCTCGCATCAAGGCCGAGGAGCGGCTGCTCCGCGAGACCTTTGGGCCCGAATACGACGCCTATCGGGCCCGCACCTGGCGGCTTTTGCCCTACGTCTACTGAGCGAGCCGCGACGCGCGGTTGCCCCGGGCGGGCCTATGCCGTAAATCTCCGCCTAATCTTGGTGGGACATAAGCAAGATGGCGATCATCTCCGGCCTGATTGCAGTCGCGTTTCTCATCTATCTCGTGCTGCGGATCGTTGGAATGATTGGAGGCTATCGTACCACCGGTACGCTGCAAACGACGCGAACAACCAAAACACCACCAACGTTTGACCCCAATCGGTTCAATACGTCACCTCTTCCGCAGCGGACTCAGAAGGAATTGGAGCACATTCAAAACTCAATGCGGACGGAGTGGGTGACGTACGGCGGCGCTACGCCACCGCTCCGATTGCACGTTCGTGGACAGTCCTACGAAGGGTTTCGGAGAGTGATCCGAAAATACATAGACCTGACCGGGCAGGATCACTTCGATCAACTACCTCAACAACAGAAAATGGAGTTCCTGCTTCCGGTCATGGCTGAAGCGTACGTCTCAGATTGGGAAGGGGCGCAATACCTAAACGGCAACGCGATGCCCTTCTCGCCGGCGAACCTCGCTATCATGATGGCGAAAGACCCCCATCTCGGTGCGTTTGTGCAAAGTGAGGCCGAGCGTCTCAGTCCGCCGTGGCCAACTCGGTGAGACTGCGTTACGGGCTACACCCACGTTAGGCTGCACACATCGGGCAAGTTGGGGGGCGATTGGAGATAAGAGGCTTCTACTTTGGGGCCGTGCGCCGGGCCGCAGTTGCCTCGCCCCCGGGCCTCCCATAAACCTCCGTCCGCCTCTCCCGCCCGCTGGACAAGCCGCCATGATCCGCTCCGCCTTGATGACCGTGATGACCAGCGCAGCGATCAAGGCGGGGCGCGGCCTCAAGCGCGATTTCGGCGAAGTCAGCGAGCTGCAGGTGTCGATGAAGGGGCCAGGCGACTTTGTCAGTCTCGCCGACCAGCGCGCGGAGAAGAGCCTCTATGCGGACCTCGCCAAGGCGCGCCCGGGCTATGGCTTCGTCATGGAGGAGAGCGGACGGGTCGAGGGGACCGACAAGAGCCACACCTGGCATATCGATCCGCTCGACGCGACGACCAACTTCCTGCACGCGATTCCGTTGTTCGCGATTTCGATCGCGCTCGAGCGCGAGGGGCACATCGTCGCCGGCGTCGTTTACAATCCCGCCAGCGACGAGATGTATGTCGCCGAGAAAGGGCAGGGGGCCTTCGGCGGCAATCGGCGGCTCAGGGTCGCCGGGCGCAGCGACTTGTCGCAGGCGATCTTCGGCTGCGGCGTTCCTCATCTTGGCAAGGCGGCGCAGCATCCCCGGTTCATGGCGGAGCTCAAGGCCGTGATGACCCGAATCGTCAATGTGCGGCGGCTGGGCTGCGCCGCGCTCGATCTGGCTTATGTCGCCGCCGGCCGGTTCGACGCCTTCTGGGAGCGAGGGCTCAATTCCTGGGACATCGCGGCGGGCTCGCTCCTCATCCGCGAAGCCGGCGGCTTTGTGACCGGCGCCGACGGCGAGGAGGACTTCCTCAGGACCGGCTCGATCTGCTGTGGCAATGAGATCATGCACCGAGAGCTGCTCGCGATTCTGCGCGTCGCCTGCTGAAAGACGCCCGCCGCGGCGCGCGCCCATTGCGCGCGAACGGCGGGAGCGGTAGACGCAGTTGAGGCGGCGCCCCACTGGGCTGCAGCCGCCCGAACCAACAAAGGGAGGCAGTTCATGCGCATTCTCGTCCTTGCGGCCATCGCCGGCGGCGCATTTTTCGCCATGACGTTCGGCAACACGCATGACGCGCACGCTGTTGTATGCGCGAGAGGAGTTTACCACGCTGGCTGCGCCGGCCCGAACCACGCGGTCGCAGTCCGCAGACCCGCCGTGGCGGCGCCGCATCGAGGCGTCTGCCGCCGCTACGGCGTTGTTGGAGGCGTCCGGCGCTGTGTCCTCTACTGACGATCCTCGCCTTGCCGCAATCCGGTGACGGCCCAAAGCGCCGGGCCGCCTGTTCCCGGGAGGCTCGATCTCAGGCCGGCCCAGCCGAACGCCGGCTGAATCCGTCCGCCTCTTGGCTGGCGGGGAGAGCCGACTGACCCAACGCCCGAATCGGTCCGGAGGCGCCGAGACCGCGCGCGTTCGATCTACAGGGACACCTTCGCCCGCGCCGCGAGCTCGCCCACGATCCCGCGCCGGAACGCCAGCACGCAGGCGACGAACACCACCCCCTGGATCACGGTCACCCACTCGCCGAACTGGGCGAGGTAGTTCTGCATCGAGACGACGATGAGCGCGCCGACCACGGGCCCATAGAAAGTGCCCATGCCGCCGACCAGCGTCATCAGCACCACCTCGCCTGAGGTCGAGAAAGAGACGTCGGTCAGCGACGCGTTCTGGACCACGAGCGCCTTGGTCGCGCCTGCGAGGCCCGCGATCACCGCCGAGAGCACGAAGGCTGCGAGCTTGTACTGGAGCGCGCGATAGCCGAGCGAGACGGCGCGCGGCTCGTTTTCGCGGATCGCCTTCAAGATCTCGCCGAACGGCGAATTGACCGCGCGCTGCACGACGAGAAAGCCGAACAGAAAGACCACCGCGACGAAGGCGTAGAGGATCCACGGGTTGGAAAGATCGATGAAGCCGAGCGCGCGCCCCTGCGGCACCGCCTGGATGCCGTCCTCGCCATGAGTGAACGGCGCCTCGACGCAGAAGAAATACACCATCTGGGAAAAGGCGACGGTGATCATGGCGAAATAGATGCCGGCGCTGCGAATGGCGAGCGCTCCGGTGATGAAGCCGAGGACGGCGGAAGCCGCGACGCCGAGCGCGATCGCCGAGACGGGCTCCAATCCCCACACTTTGGCGGCGTGGGCGCAGACATAAGCGGCGAGCCCGAAGAACATCGCATGGCCCAGCGACAGGAGGTTGGCGTAGCCGATCAGGAGATTGAACGCGCAGGCGAACAGCGCGAAGCACATCGCCTGCATGATGAAGAACGGATAGGCGAAAAAGGGCGCGATCACGATCAGGGCGACCATGATCGCGAAGGCGATGGCGTTCACGCGGCGGTCCCGGCTCGTCCTGTCCCCGGGCGCGATGGAGGCTTCGATGTCCATGTCAGGCCGCCCGCCCGAACAGCCCGGCCGGGCGGACCAGGAGAACGATCGCCATGATGACGAACACCACCGTGTTTGACGCCTCCGGGTAGAACACTTTCGTCAAGCCCTCGACGACGCCGAGGACGAAGCCGGTCACGATCGAGCCGAGGATGGACCCCATGCCGCCGATCACCACGACCGCGAAGACGACGGCGATGATGTCAGCGCCCATGCCCGGGCGCACCTGATCGATCGGCGCGGCGAGCACGCCCGCGAACGCGGCAAGCGCGACGCCAAAGCCATAAGTGAGCGTGACCATGCGCGGCACGTTGATGCCGAAGGCGCGCACCATGGTCGGGTTTTCCGTCGCCGCGCGCAAATAGGCGCCGAGCTTGGTCTTCTCGATGATGAGCCAGGTCGCGAAACACACCAGGGCGGAAGCGAGAATCACCCAGCCGCGATAGACGGGCAGGAACATGAAGCCGAGATTGTAGGCGCCCTCCAGCCGCTTCGGAATCGAGTAGGGCATGCCGGAAGCGCCGAAATAGTTCTGAAACAGCCCCTGAATGATCAGCGCGAGGCCAAAGGTCAGCAGCAGGCCGTAGAGCGGATCGAAACCCGCGAGCCGCTTGAGGAACAGGCGCTCGACGATCGCCCCGATCGCGCCGACGATCAGGGGAGCGAAGATGAGCGCCCACCAATAATTGAGGCCGAGGCCGCTCAAGAGAAAATACGCGGCGAACGCCCCCATCATGTAGAACGCGCCATGGGCGAAGTTGACGATGTTCAGCATGCCGAAAATGACGGCGAGCCCCAGGCTCAACAGCGCATAGAAGGAGCCGTTGATGAGGCCGATCAGCAACTGGCCGAAGAGCTGCGGCATGGTGATCGCGTGACCGAACACGGTCATGGGCGGGCCCCAAGTTCGACAGGCGTCATCATACCCCCAGCGCCTCGTGCAGACTGTCCATCCTGCCCGCCAGCTCCGCGGTGGCGAAGGCGTCGATGATCCGCCCATGCTCCATGACAAAAAAGCGGTCGGCCAACGTCGAGGCGAAGCGGAAATTCTGCTCGACCAGCAAAATCGTGAATCCCTCGCGCTTGAGCTCGGCGATGGTGCGCCCGATCTGCTGGATGATGACCGGCGCGAGCCCTTCGGTCGGTTCGTCGAGCATCAGAAATCGCGCGCCGGTGCGCAGGATTCGCGCAATCGCGAGCATCTGCTGCTCGCCGCCGGACAATTTCCCGCCGCCGCTCGCGAGGCGCTCGCGCAAGTTGGGAAAGAGCGAGAAAATATGCTCGACGCTCATCGCGCCGCCCCTGGAGATCGCAGGCGGCAGGAACAGATTCTCCTTGACCGAGAGAGAGGCGAATATGGCCCGTTCCTCCGGGCAGAACGCAACTCCGAGGCGGGCGATGCGGTCGATCGACAGGCCGATGAGCTCCTTGCCGCCGAACACCACCGAACCGGTTCGCTTGCGCACGATCCCCATGATCGCCTTCAGCGTGGTCGTCTTGCCGGCGCCGTTCCGGCCGAGCAGGGTCACGACCTCGCCCTCCCGCACGTCGAGATCGACTCCGTGCAGGACATGCGATTCGTCGTACCAGGCCTGAAGGCCGGTGACCTTGAGCACCGTCGCGCCCACCGCGGCCGGCGTTCGCGCGAGGGCGGCCTCAGTCATGCCCGGCTCCGAGATAGGCCAGCTTCACCTCTTCGTTTTCCGACACCTCGCGGTAATCGCCCTCGGCCAGTACGCGCCCGCGCGTGAGCACCGTGATGCGATCCGAAAGGTTCGCGACCACCTTGAGATTGTGCTCGACCATCAGGATCGTGCGGCCCTCCGCCGCGCGGCGGATGAGGTCGGCCGTGCGGTCGATGTCCTCGTGGCCCATGCCCGCCATCGGCTCGTCGAGCAGCATCATTTCGGGCTCGGTCGCAAGGGTCGTGGCGAGCTCGAGCGCCCGCTTGCGGCCATAGGAGATCTCGCCCGCCTTGGCGTTGGCGAAGCCCGCGAGGCCGACGTCGTTCAGGAGCGCCAGCGCCCGTGCGTTGAGGGGCTTGAGCGCCGCCTTGGAGCGCCAGAAGTCGAACGAGTCGCCGCGCTTTCGCATGAGCGCGATGCGAATGTTCTCGAGCGCGGTCAGGTGAGGGAAAACCGCCGAAATCTGGAACGAGCGGACGAGGCCAAGCCGCGCGACGGCGGCGGGGTTGAGATGGGTGATGTCGCGCCCGTTGAACGTGATCCGGCCGCTGGTCGGCGCGATGAATTTCGACAGCATGTTGAAACAGGTGGTCTTGCCCGCGCCATTGGGTCCGATCAGCGCGTGGATCGTTCCGCGCCTGACGCGCAGCGAAACGTCGCTGACCGCGTGAAAATCGCCGAAGCTCTTGCTGAGGCCCTCCGTGACGAGAACATCGTCCATGCTTAGCCTCGCCGCTCGGCCGAGCGCATGCGCTTCCCCCCAATGAAGGTGAAAAGCAATCAAGCTGCTCAAGCGCCGCTTGTAAAGCCCAAAAAAGCCGCGCGGTTCGATCGGCTTCGCGGACGCAGCGCCGGAAATCGGGCCCCTCACCCGCACGGCGCGCGATCACGCGATCTTGGACTTCGCGGTCCGATCGTGACATCCTCATGGGCTGAAATGCGCTCCAAGGAGGCGCCATGGACCAGGCGGTCGCTGCTCCAACCCAGGCAGGACATAACCGGCCCCGCAATCCGGGCGCGCCGCTCGCGCCGCACTGGTTCGAGGGCGTCGGGGTCAATGCGAGCGCGGTCGAGCGGCGCGCCGCGACGCTCACAACGCGCCGGTCGGTGAAGAAGGAATACCAGGCGGCGTGGCTGATCAAGGCGATGACCTGCATCGATCTCACGACGCTCGCCGGCGACGACACGCCCGAGCGCGTGCGCCGGCTCTGCGCCAAGGCGCGCCGCCCGCTCAGCGACGAATTGCTCGAAGCGCTCGATCTCGCCGACCTGGGCCTCACGGTCGCCGCGGTCTGCGTCTACCCGACCATGGTCGGGCCCGCGGTCAGGGCGCTCGAGGGCTCGGGGATTCCGGTCGCTTCCGTCGCCACCGGCTTTCCCGCCGGGCTCACGCCGTTGAAGCAGCGGCTCGACGAGATCCGCTATGCGACGGGCGAGGGGGCGCGCGAGATCGACATCGTCATCACCCGCGCCCATGTGCTCGGGCGCGACTGGGGCGCGCTCTACGACGAGGTCGCGGCGATGCGGGAGGCGTGCGGGCCTGCGCATCTGAAGGCGATCCTCGGCGCGGGAGACCTGAAGACCCTGCGCAACGTCTACGCGGCCAGCATGGTCGCGATGCAGGCGGGCGCCGACTTCATCAAGACCTCCACCGGCAAGGAGGACGTCAACGCCACCCTGCCGGTCAGTCTGGTGATGGTCCGCGCCTTGCGCGACTATCGCGAGCGCGCCGGCGTCGACATCGGCTTCAAGCCGGCGGGGGGCCTGCGCACGGCCAAGGATGCGCTCGCCTGGCTCATTCTGATGAAGGAGGAGCTCGGGCGCCTATGGATGGAGCCCGATCTCTTCCGCATCGGCGCGAGCGGCCTTCTCACCGACATCGAGCGTCAGCTCGACCATTACGCGACCGGGCGCTATTCATCCGCCCATCGCCACGCAATGGCGTGACCCCATGACGGCGAAGGGCGATGCTTGATCGGCGGGCAACCGCGAAACCGGAATGGACCGAATCCAACGCCATCGACGAGGCGCAGGCCGAGGGTCGTGAATTCCTCCGTCGACCGGCAGTGAGGGCGATCTCTCTGGCGACGCCGCCAACGCCATCCTCGCCGCCTTAGAACCCTACAGCCTGCCCGTCGCGACGGCTTTCAGAAGCGGCGGCGTAGCCGCCTTGTTCGAGGCGCCAGATGATCTGCCCCGCGCCGAAATCGAGCGGCCCGCCGTCGACAAGCGTGTGCCCGCGAGCGGCGAGCGCCGCGCGAAAGGCGCCGCTCCAGCTGGGCTCCACCATCAGTTCGCCGCCTTCGACTCGCCACCGCGGGGCGTCGATCGCGGCCTGCGGATTCTGTCGCCGCGCGAAAAGCCTCAGCGCGACCTGCACGTGGCCCTGCGGCTGCATCGAGCCGCCCATGACGCCGAAGGCCGCGAGCGGCGCCCCGCCGACGGTCGCGAAGCCGGGAATGATGGTGTTGAACGGACGCTTGCGCGGTCCAACGCGATTCGGATGGCCGGGATCGAGGCTGAAGCAGGCGCCGCGGTTGTTGAGCGCGACGCCGGTTCCGGGCGCGACGATTCCCGAGCCAAAGCCGCGATAGTTCGACTGGATGTAAGAGACCATCATGCCTTCGGCGTCGGCGGCGGCGAGATAGACCGTGCCGCCCTGAGGCGGCTTGCCGGGGTCGGGCGCTTGCGCCCGGTCGCGGCGGATGAGGCCCGCGCGCTCGCGGAGATAACCATCGGCGAGCAGCGTTTCGGCCTTGATCCGCATCGCGGCGGGATCGGCGACATGAGCCGCAGCGTCCGCCATGCCGAGCTTGGTCGCCTCGATCGCGAGATGCTGGAGCTCGGCGCTGTCGGGCTCGAGGCCGTCGAGGTCGCAGCGATCGAGCACGCCAAGCGCGATCAGCGCCGCCAGCCCCTGGCCGTTCGGCGGCAATTCGTGGATACGGACCCCCTGGAAATCGACCGCAAGCGGCGCTACCCATTCCGGCTCGTGCTCAGCGAGGTCGGCGAGCGTCATTGCGCCGCCGTCGCGCTTGGCCGCCGCGGCGATCGCCTCCGCGATGGCGCCGCGGTAGAAGGCGTCTCCGTCGCTGGCGGCGATCGCCTCCAGAGTCTTCGCATGGTCCGGGCAACGGAAGATCTCGCCAGCCGCGGGCGCTCGCCCCTGAGGCAGGAAGACCCGTGCGAACTCGGGATAGCCGCTAAGGGTCGCGACCTGACGCAGCCAGTTCTGCGCGACGACCGGCGAGACCAGAAATCCCCCGCGGGCGTAGCCGATCGCCGGTTCGAACAGCATCGGGAAAGGCAGCCGGCCGAACCGTTTGTGCAGCGCGACCCAGGCCGAAACCGCGCCGGGCACGGTGGCGGAATCCCAGCCGGTTGCGGGCATCGATCGCGCATTCGCAAAGCGAGCCTCGGTCCAGCCGGCCGGCGAACGGCCGGAGGCGTTGAGTCCCGTCAGCGCGCCGCCAGAGGCGACAATGGCGAAGGCGTCGCTGCCGATGCCGTTCATCGCCGGCTCGACGACGGTCAACGCCACCGCGGTCGCAATCGCCGCGTCGACCGCATTGCCGCCCCTGGCGAGCATGGCGAGTCCTGCCTGCGCGGCGAGCGGCTGAGTGGTGGCGACGCAATTGGCGGCGAGAACCGGTTGCCGGATCGAGGAATAGGGAAGGCGCCAGTCCAACGAGCCGCTCCGTCAAATCCGCCGCGGCGTCGCCAGCGCGCCGCCGTCGACAATCAACCGAGATACTCCATGATGGAGAGTCCAGCGCCGCTCCAGTCGGTGCAGTAGCACAGCCCATTCCTGTCGACGAAAACGTCGGCCGAATGCAGCACGATTGGGCGGTTGGGGCGGGGATCGACGAGCTTCTTCGGGGCGGGCGGCACGCAGGCGCCGACTTCGACCGGCCTGAACGGATCGGCGATGTCATAGACCCTGACGCCGGCGTTCTGATAGGTGGCGAAGATGAGCCTCGAGCTCTGGAACGAGCCCGGCCGGTTCTCGTGGATGTTGTGCGGGCCGAAATGCCCGCCGACCGCGACATAATCGCGGTCATCCGGCAAGGGGAAGGTCGAAATGCTGATCGGGTTCGACTTGACCTGATTGTCGAACACCCAGATCGGCTTGAAGCCGTCCTCCATGTTGTCGAGCACCGCCTCGTCGAGGACGATCAGGAGATTACGGTCCGGCAAGGGCAGGCAATTGTGGGTGCCGCCGCCGAACGGCGGCGACCAGACCCGATGGACGATCAGCTTCGGGTCGGCCTTGTCGGAGACATCGACGCTCGCAAGACAGCCGTCGCGCCAGGCGCAATAGGCGACGTCTTCGGCGACGACCGCGTGGTGGAGGCCGTACCGTCCCCGTTCGAGCGGCCATTTTGCCGTCTCGCCCGCCGCGAGATTCATGCCGGGCAGCCAATAGCGGCCGACGATCTCCGGCCTCGTCGGATCGGCCATGTCGATGGTGACGAGAATATAGTCGGAAAAGCCGTCGATCATCGCCGAGGCGTAGGCCCAGCGCCCGCCGACATACCAGATGCGATGAAGCCCGGCGCCGTCGACCGGCATAAAGCCGATCTGGCGCGGCGCCGCCGGCTTGGAAATGTCGAACACCGCCATTCCAGCCGACCAGTCGCGCGCGCCGTCGGAAACATGCACGCCGTGCGAGCCGGACTGCGGCTTGTAGTAGTTGCGCTCGTCCGCCATCTCGGCTTGCGAGAACATGTCGCGGCCGTGGACGAGCAGCAGGAGATCGTCGTGGACCTGAAGATGCAGGCTCCAGGTGTTGGGAGGGTTCTGGACATAGGCGACGGCCTTTGGATCGCGCGGATCGCGCACGTCGATCACCGAAAAGCCCTTCGAGCAGACGTGCCCGATATAGGCGTAGCCGTTCCGAACCATGATCTGCTGGCCGTCGGAACGGCCCGCCTGATCGGAATGGCCGATCATGCGCATGTTTCTGGCGTAGCTCGGCTTGAGATGTTCCGCCGCAGGCATCGGCGCGCGTCAGCCCTTGTATTCGACGATGTAAAGGCCGGCGCTGAAGTCCGTGACATAGCAGAGCGCGTTCTTGTCGACGAACACATCAGCCGAATGGAGGACAATCGGCCGGTTCGGCCGCGGGTCCACCCACTTGGCGGGCGGCGGCGGCACGAAGGCGCCGACCTCCTTCGGCCGGAACTGGTCCTTGATGTCGTACACGCGCAAGCCTGCATTCTGGTAGGTGGAGAAGATCAATTCCTCGCTGACGAAATTGCCGGGCCGGTTCTCGTAAACGTTGTGCGGCCCGAAGTGCCCGCCGACCTTGAGATAGTCCTTGTCCGACGGCGGAGGGAATGTGGAGATGCTGATCGGGTTCGACTTCACATGGTTGTCGAAGATCCAGATCGGCTTGAACCCGTCCTCCTGATTGTCGAGCACCGTCTCGTCGACGACGACGAGCAGGTCGCGCTTGGGCAGCGGCAGGGCATTGTGCGTGCCGCCGCCAAATGGCGGCGCCCAGACCTTGTGGACGATCAGTTTCGGGTTGGCCTTGTCCTTGACGTCGACCACAGCGAGGCAGGCGTCGCGCCAGCTGCAATAGGCGATGTCGTCGTGGATGATCGCATGGTGCAAGCCGAACCGCCCGTTCTTGGTCGGCCAGTTCGCCTTCTCGCCTGCCGCGACATTCATCCCCGGCAGCCAATACTTCCCGACCATGACCGGCTTCTTCGGGTCCGCCATGTCGATCGTGATGAGGATGTAGTCCGAGAATCCGTCGAGAAGCGCCGAGGCGTAAGCCCAGCGGCCCCCGACATACCAGATGCGATGCAGGCCGGTTCCCTCGACGGGCATGAAACCGATCTGCCTCGGATCCTCGGGCTTCGACACGTCATAGACGGCCATGCCGGCCGACCAGTCGCGGGCGGCGGTTTCCGGCTTGGCGTGATGGTCGACCGAACCTTTGTAATAGGCCTTCTCGTCGGCGAGCTCGGCTTGGGCGAACATGTCCTTGTTGTGGATGACCAGGAGAAGATCGTCGTGGACCTGCAGATGAAGGGTCCACGTGTTGGGCGGGGCGGCGACGTGCTTGACGTATTTGGGATGAGCAGGGTCGCGGACGTCGATGACGGAGAAGCCCTTGGAGAAGATGTGGCCGATATAGGCGTAGCCGCGATGCACCATGATCTGCACGCCGTCGCACCGCCCGTCCTGATCGCTGTAGCCGACGAGGCGCATGTTCTTGGTCGCGTAGTCGGGTTTGGGAAGCGTCGTATCCGCCATCGTCGGTCTCCGTGTCGTACTCATCGAGGAACTCAGCCGCGTTCCGCCTTTGGCGGATCGCGAGTTGCGAGCGCGTGAGGGGCGACGCGCGGGGCGCCGCCCCATAGGTGGAACATCCCGGTCGGGCGGCTACTTCACGCCCCAGATCGCCTTGTAATGTTCCTTGTAATCGTTGCCGGGGTCGTAACTGTTGTGGGCGCCGCCGTCCTTGTCGATGTTCGCGTTGATGAACAGGTGGACGTGCGACACGTAGCCGCTCGGGGGCTGACCCGCCAAGGCGCGGTTCATTTCATCGATCGTCTGCCAGCCTTGCATGTGGAGCGGCTCCGCAACCGTCGCGAGCTGATATTGCTTGCCGCGAATGCGCTCGAACGCCGGGACCGATCCGTCGCCCGCGGAAATCTGCCGGGGATAGCCGGTCGCGGGATCCACGCCCGCCGACTGCAGCGACGGAGCGGAGAAGTCGAAGTAGAGATCATTGACGGCGATCGAATAGGTCCACGCCTTCCCATACTTCGACAACAGCGAGGTCGTGAGTTGCGGCATCCGGTTGGCGAGGTCGCCGATCGGAGTGTCCTCGACCGCCAGCACCTTGCAACCGGAGCACCCTTCGATCGCGGTCTTTTCCGCGTTGGTCTTGGCGGTCGCGATCGAATAGATGCTGTCGGTGAAGAGGATCACGCCGGCCGTTCCGCCGGAATCGACCACCGCGTAAAGACCCGCCGCCTTGGCGACCTCGTTCGGGTCGGTGGTGATATTGGTGAACACGTTGGGATTGGCGGCGATCTTGCCAGGGCCCGGTCCGGAATGCCAACCGACAACTTTGATCCCCGCCTTGACCGCTTGTTCAATCGTCGGCGCCTGCTCGACCGCGTCAGGGCTGCCGAGAATGATGCCGTCGGGCTTGAGCGCGATCGCCTGCGTCATCGCCGACGTGCGTCCCGGGACTGAGCCCTGTCCGTCGAGAATGCGGAAGTCCCAGCCGATCGCCTTCGCGGCTTCGGCGGCGCCGTCGCCGACCCCTTGCGCCCCGCCGTTGCGCTGATCGGTGGAGACATAGATCACCAGCTTCTTACCTTGCGCCTTGGGGCCGGTGGTGGGCCCGTCCCATTCGGTCACCGGCGCGGTCGCCTTGGCGATGTAAGCCTTGGCGGCTTTCATGTAGGCGTCATCGTCGGCCTTGGCGGCGCTGACGCTCAATCCAGCAAGCGCCGCGGAAGCCATGAGGCTCGCGGCTGCAATGTATGCTTTCGACATCTATTCCTCCCTCAGACGACTGCGGGCCCTAGGCCCGTCAGGTTGGTTGCTCTGGCGTTTCCGTGACAGCGTGATGCGCCGTCCATCCGAAAGGCGAACCCGTGGTTCAACGCCAGACCCTTTCGGAATCGTCTTTGGCCCCGCTGTTCAGAGCCCGCGTCGGACGCAGGCCCGCGCGCTGGCGCTGCGCGAAGGCGGCGAGGGCGATTGAGATGACGAGCGTGGCGCCGTTGAAAAGAGGCTCGACGAAGAACGCGCCGCCGAGCTGCTGAATGCCGGAGATGCCGACCGCCAGGATCAGCACGCCGCAAATCGTGCCCCAGATATTGACGCGGCCGGGCTTGATCGTGGTCGAGCCGAGGAAGGCGCCGACGAGCGCCGGCAACAGATAATCGAGTCCGACGTTCGCCTGGCCGATCCTGAGCTTCGCGCCCAGCACACAGCCGGCGAAACCCGTAATCACGCCTGCGGCCACGAACACGCCGATGACATAGGCCCGCACGGGAATGCCATTGAGCGCGGCGGCCTTCTCGTTGGCGCCGATCGCGTAGATATGCCGTCCGATCGGCAGGCGCTCGCTGACGATCCACAGGACGATGGCCAGGACGAGCACATAGATCGCCGGAATCGGTATTCTGAAGATCGAGAGCGCGTTGATGTCGAGGAAGCCGGGCGAGAGCGCTCCGACGATCTGGCGTCCATCCGTGAGCCAAAGCGCGAGCGCATAGAGGATCGTGCCGATGCCCAGAGTGGCGATGAACGAATCAATCTGCGCCACTTCGACCAGCAAGCCGTTGATGAGGCCGATCAATGCGCCGCAGGCGATGACGATCGCGATCGCCAGCGGCCATGGAACGCCATAGGTCACCTGGAGGCTGATGGCGAGAATGTGCCACATGACAATGCCGAATCCGACGGTGAGGTCGATGCGGCCGGCCATCATCGGCAGCGTCGCGGCCAGCGACAGGAGGGCGATGATCGCCTTGTCGGCGAGGATCGACCGCGCATTGAGCCAGGTCGGAAACGTGTCGGGAAGCAGCAGCGAGAAAAAGACGATCAACGCCAGCGTCAGGAGGGGCAAGCCATAGACCGACGCGACGCGCACGATCGCTTGCCCGCGCGTGAGCCTCGCCCACTCCGAACGGGTCGGCTCCAGCGCGTTCGATTTAATGGACTGCATGGGCGCCGCCAAGGCCGCTGGACGAAGCGCCAAGCAGCGGCTCCGAGCGCCGAACGCTCGCCGAAGCCGCAGCGAGCAGGTTCTCCACCGACAGATCGTCGGCGGCCAACTCGGCGACCACCCGGCCGCGATTGAAGATCAGCGCGCGGTGGCAGACCTTCGCCACCTCCTCGAAATCCGTTGACACGATGACGATCGCCGCCCCTGACTGGAGCGCGACATCGAACAGACGATAGATTTCGGCTTTGGCCCCGACGTCAACGCCCGCGGTCGGGTCCTCGAAGACGTAAATCTTGGCGTGAAGGTGCAGCCAGCGCCCGACCACCACTTTCTGCTGGTTGCCGCCCGACAAGAACTCGATCGGCAGCGTCGGATCGTTCGGCCGCAACCCGACCTGGGCGCCGCGTTCCCTCGCAGCGCGATTCTCGCCGCCGGGCGAGATGAATGAGAACAGGCTCAAACCGGCCGCCACCGGATTGAGGAACAGGTTCTCGCGCACCGACAAGTTCGGCATGATGGATTCGCCCACGCGGTCGGCGCAGACCAGGTTGATCCCTCGCCTCATCGCCTCGCGCGGCGATGAGATGGTCACATGGCGCCCGTCGAGCAGAACGCGTCCGCCTGTCATCGGCGAGACCCCGAACAACGCCCGCCCGATGCTTTCCTGCCCCGCGCCCCGCAGCCCGACCAGACCGACGATCTCGCCGGAGTGGATCTCGCATTCGATGGGTCCGACCTCCTCCACCATGACCGACTGCAGGGCGAGCCGCGGCGAGCCGTGCCGCTCGCGCGGCCTGCGGAAGACCTGCGATGGCTCGCGCCCGACGATGAGAAGGATCGCTTCGTCTGGCGTGGTCCTGGCGACCTCCCGCTCCCCCGCGACGCGCCCGTCGCGCAGAACGACCATGCGGTCGGCGATCTCGAACACTTCATCGAGACGGTGCGAGACATAGATCATCGCGACGCCACGACCGCGCAGCCGACGCAGCGCCGAGAATAGCCGCGCCACTTCGTCCGCCGGCAAGCTCGCGGTCGGCTCGTCGAGAACAAGGATCTCCGGCTCGGCGGCGAGCGCGCGGGCGATCGCCACCAGCGACTTCTCGGTGCGGCTCAAATTCTGAATGCGCGTGTCTGGATCGATATCTGCGCCGAGCGCCTCCAGCGCAACCGCGGCGCGCCGGCGCGCCGCGTCCAGGTCGATCATGCCGAGGCGGCGCGGAAAGCCGAGCGTCATGCAGATGTTTTCGGCCACCGTCATCCAGTCGATGAGGCCGAGATCCTGATGGATGAAGGCGATCGGCAAGCGGCGCAGGGCGTGAGTCACGTCGGCGCCGCGAAAGCTGACGCTGCCCGCGTCGAGCGTATAGACCCCGGCCAAAATCTTGATGAGCGTCGACTTGCCGGCGCCGTTCTCGCCCAGGAGCGCAAGAATTTCGCCAGCCATGAGGGTCATTCCGACGTCCGCCAGCGCTTCGGTACCGCCGAAGCTCTTGAACACGCCGCGCACCTGCAACAGCTCGCTCGCGTCCGCCGCCTGCGGTCGCTCGTCCGCCAAGCCGTTCGCGCTGACGGCGCGCCCGCTAGCCTGCATCGTTCCTCCCGCGGACTTTCCGCGTCCGCCTATTGGCGCGCTCACGCCAGACTTGGGCTCGCCCGCACGGCCGAGGCCATTGAGGGAGCTCCGCAAGGAGCATCCCCCCGGCCGGCGAGCCGCTGCACGTTCGCCCGATGTTTGCGCGCTATTGTGTTGAGCTAAGGGCAATTCCCTAAAGCTGTCAATCTGCCTACGGAGCCCGTAGGCGCCGTGGCGGGCGTGTGGGCTTGAAAGTCAAGCCGCAAATCCGCGGCGAACGGCCAGTCCATCTGCACCGCCCAAGAACCGTCGTTGAACGTCAGGACCGAATGCGACTGGCGCAACTCGCAAATCCCGTCGCGCGATCAGACCGACGTCAGCCGGGTCCCACTTGACGACTCGTATGTGTGACCAGGGCGATCAATCCCCTCAGAATCGCCGCTGGCGACGGCGGGCAACCACGAATGTGCAGATCGACGGGCACGACGCTGGAAACGCCTCCGACGACAGCGTAGCTGCCCGCGAAGACGCCGCCGTCGAGCGCGCAGTCTCCGATCGCCACCACCCATTTCGGATCCGGTGTGGCGTTATAGGTGCGTTCCAGGGCTTCGCGCATGTTCCTGGTCACAGGGCCCGGTCACCATCAGCACGTCGGCGTGACGGGGCGAAGCGACGAAGCGGAGGCCGAAACGTTCGAGATCGTAGAACGCGTTGCTGAGCGCATGGATCTCCAGCTCGCAGCCATTGCAGGAGCCGGCGTCGATTTCGCGAATCGACAGGCTACGACCGAGCCGGCGACGCGCGCCCCGGTCGAGGCTGTCGGCGAGCTCTTTCAGCGCCGCTTCGTCAGGCGCAGGCGGCGCCTCCGTGAGCGGCCGCCGTATCAGGCTTTCCAGCAGGGTCCTGCGCATTGCGGCGACCTAGAGATCGTGTCCCGAGTACGAACAATTGAACGATTTGTTGCAGAGCGGGAAGTCGGCGACGATGTTGCCCTCGATCACCGCCTCGAGCAGCGGCCACTGGAACCAGGACGGGTCACGCAGATGGCAGCGCGCGACGCGGCCATCGTCAATTCGCAGCCACGCCAGCACGTCGCCGCGGAAGCCTTCGACAAAACCCATGCCTTCGCCGGACCTTCCATCGCCGCAGGGCTCGATCTTGATTGGTCCTCCTGGCAGGCGGCGCAGAATCTGCTCGATCAGATTCATGCTCTGCTCAACCTCGCGGATACGGACCCAGACGCGCGCATTCACATCGCCCGCGTCGAACCGCGCCACGTCGAATTCGAGCTGATCGTAAGGCGGATAGCCAGGCTGCTTGCGGGCGTCGAAGGCGCGGCCGCTGGCGCGCCCGACAAACCCGCCGGCGCCGAATTGCCGCGCCAGCTCCGCCCGCAGGATGCCGGTCGAGGCGGTGCGGTCCTGTAACGAGGCGGTATTGTCGTAAAGACCGACCAGCCGGGGAAGAACCCGTCGCAGCTCGTCCAGCAATGCGCGCAGCGTCGCCGCTCCTTCGGCGGGAAGATCGTGACTCACGCCTCCGGGGATGATGCGGTCCATCATCAGGCGATGGCCGAAGCAAGCCTCCGCGGCGCGCAGGACGCGTTCGCGAAGAATGCCGCATTGCGCGTGCATGAGCGCAAACGCGGCGTCATTGCAGATGGCCCCGATATCGCCCAGGTGATTGGCGAGGCGCTCGAGTTCCGCCATCAATCCGCGCAGATAGATCGCCCGCGGGGGCGCCTTCGATCTCGAGCGCGGCCTCGACCGCCCGAGCGAAGGCGAGAGCGTAGGCGACGGTGCTGTCGCCGGATGTGCGGCCCGCGATCCGCGCCGCCTTGTCCAGCGGCGCTCCCATCATCAGCAACTCGACGCCCTTGTGTGCGTAGCCGAGGCGCTCCTCGAGTCGCACGACCGTTTCGCCGCTGGCGGTGAACCGGAAGTGGCCAGGCTCGATGATGCCGGCGTGCACCGGTCCAACCGGAATCTGGTGAAGGCTCTCGCCGTCGGCGGGCAGAAAAACGTAGGGCGGCGGCTTCTCATCTCGATCATGGCGCGCGCCGAGCGGATGCCGCACGCCCCAACATCCATGGTCAAGCCACGGCCGCATGTCCGGAAGACCCTCCGGAATCAGCCCGTAAAGGTCATGCAACGCGCGTTCGAGTCGGATGGCTGGCGGGTGCAGCGCGCCGACCGAGGGAAAGGAACCTTGCGGGCATTCGATCGTCGCAACGGCGATCTCGGCCGTCTCCTCGTCGAGGACCGCCATGTGTGCGGCGTTCGGCTCGCCCCACAAGCCAAGCAGCGTCAGGCGGCCAGCCGTCAATTCCGCGGTCACGGCGCGCCAGCCGGCTTCCTTCACCACACGCCGAGGCCAGGGACGATGAGCGTCGACTTGCGAGCCCTCTATCGTGTCGATCAGTTTCATCGCGCTACCCGAGCAACTTCGCGACATTCTGGAACGAGGAAACCAGAGCCGCCGGCAGGTAGACGCCTGCGACCGCCACCAAGGCGAGATGCGCGAACATCGGCAAGTAGGAAGCCTTCGCTTCGGCCGTGGCGCCGCGCGTTTCGCCGAATGCGATGCTATTGAGTTGCAGGAAGAGCGCCCCGACGCCAGTGAGGACGCCAAATACGAGAATGACCGCGAGCCATGGCTCGCGCGCGAAGGTCGAAGTCACCACAAGGAACTCGCTCATGAAGATGCCGAGCGGCGGCAGCCCGGCGATGGCGACGACGCCGAGCACAAGGCTCCATCCGAGAACCGGGTTTGAGTCGGTCAGGCCGCCCATCCTGGCGATCTGCTGCGTGCCCTTGACCTGCGCCACGTGGCCGACCGCGAAGAAGATCGCCGACTTGGTCAGCGAGTGCATCGTCATATGCAGGAGGCCAGCGAAGTTCGCCAGCGGCCCGCCCATGCCAAAGGCAAACGCGATGATGCCCATGTGCTCGATCGACGAATAGGCGAACAGCCGTTTGATGTCGCGCCGCCGGTAGAGCATGAACGCTGCGAATACGAGCGAGATGAGCCCCATCGTCACCATCAAGGGCCCAGGCGCAAGTGCGGCGGGATTAGCCGCGAGCAGCATCTTGAAGCGCAACAGCGCGTAGAGCGCGACGTTGAGCAGCAGGCCCGAGAGCACGGCCGAGATCGGGGTCGGTCCCTCGGCGTGCGCGTCGGGAAGCCACGCATGCAGCGGCACGAGCCCCACTTTGGTGCCATAGCCGAGCAACAGGAACACGAAGGCGACGTTGAGCAGCGCCGGATCGAACTGCGGCGCCCGGGCGAGCAGGTTGGTCCAGACCATGGCGTCAAGGCCCTCGCCAATAACCGGCCGCGCCGCCATGTAGACGAGGATCGTGCCGAACAGCGCAAGCGCGATGCCGACGCTGCCGAGAATGAAATATTTCCAGGCGGCTTCGAGCGCCTCGTGCGTGCGATAGACGCCGACCATGAGCACGGTCGTCAGCGTCGCCAGCTCGATTGCGACCCACATCACGCCGATATTGTTGGCGATGAGGGCGAGATTCATCGCGAACATCAGGACCTGGTACATCGCGTGATAGAATCGCAGGAATCTTGGCGTCAGGCGTCCGTTTTCGAGTTCGTGGCCAATATAGCTCGCGCTGAAGACGCTCGTGGTGAAACCCACGAAGGTCGTGAGCACGATGAAGACGTTGTTGAGATCATCGACCTGGAGATACCGGCCGCCCGGCGGCCGGTTGAAGAACAGCGAGAGCGCCACAAGGAACGTGCCGAGCGCCGCAATCACATTGAGTTCGCGCGCTGAGCCAATAGCCCGGCAGCATGGCCAGCGCCGCCGCCGCCATCGCCGGGATGATCAGGACCGCCGCCATGGGGTCGAAGCTCATTGCCGCTCTCCACGGCGACTGTCGAGCGCCTCGAGGTCCACCGTGTCGAAACGCTCCCGGATGCGGAACAGGAAGATGCCGATCACGATGAAGGCGATCAGGATCGAGAAGGCGATGCTGATCTCGACCACGAGCGGCATCCCTTTCGCGCCGGTCGCGGCGAGCACGAGGCCGTTTTCGAGCGACATGAAACCGACCACCTGGCTGACAGCGTTGCCTCGGGTCACCATCATCAGAAGCCCGAGGAGTACGATCGAGAGGGCGAAGGCGAGGTCCTCGCGGGCGAGGGGGCCGGCCTCGGCGGTGACCCGCAGCATCACCACCATCGACAATGCGACGAGCCCTATGCCGAACAGCATGGTTGCGCCGACGCCGACCACTTTTTCGATCTCGCGGTGGATGCCGAGCGACACGATGATCCGGTGCAGCGCGACCGGAATGACAATCGCCTTGAACACGAGCGCGATGGCGGCGGTGACATAGAGGTGGGGAGCATCTTGTATGTAGGCTTGCCACGCGACGGAGAGCGCCAGCACCAGCGCGTGAAGGGCGAAGATATTGAGGAGCGCGTAAAGGCGGTCCTGATAGAGCTCAAGGAAGCTGATCAGCACCAGCGATCCGGCCAGAAGATGAGCGACGTCAAAATCGAGTCCGCGCATCACAGGCTCCGCGAGACGAACATCAGAAGCGTGGCCAGGAGGCCGAGCATCAGGGCGGCGCCGAGGAACTCCGGCACGCGAAATACGCGCATTTTCGCGATCGACGTTTCGAACACCGCCAGCAGGAGCCCGCCGGCCGCAAGCTTGCCGAGATAGCTCACCAACCCCAGCGCCAACGCGCTCGCGCCTGCGTCCGGCGGCGCGATGCCCCAGGGCGCGAAGATGCAGGCGATCAGCGAAACGTACAACAGAAGCTTGAGTTCGGCGGCGAGGTCGATCACCGCGAGGTGGCGGCCTGAATATTCAAGCACCATCGCCTCATGGACCATGGTGAGTTCAAGGTGAGTCGCCGGGTTGTCGACCGGGATGCGCCCGTTCTCGGCGATCGCGACCATGATGAGGGCGAAGAGAGCCAGCCCAAGCGAGACGCGCAGCCCGACCTCGGAATAGAGGAGCGCGCCCGCAATGGTGGAAAGCTGGGTCGAGCCGGCGATCAGCGCCAGCGTGAAGACGACCATGATCATCGCCGGCTCGGCGAGCGAGGCGATCATAACCTCGCGGCTGGACCCGATGCCGCCGAAGCTCGTGCCGACGTCCATGCCAGCGAGCGCCAGAAAGAAGCGGGCGCTGCCGAGAAGCGCGATGATGGCGATGAGATCGGCCGACCATGAGAACATAAGGCCGGCGCGGAAAGTCGGGACCAACGAGGCTGCAACCCAGGTGGCGGCGAAGACGAGGTACGGGATAACGCGGAACAGCCACGAGGCGCTTTCCGCCAAAACGACTTCTTTGCGCATGAGCCGCGCGAGATCGAGATAGGGCTGGATCAGCGGCGGCCCGCGCCGGCGTAAGAGCCGCGCCTTCACCTTGCGCACGAGACCGGTGAGCAGCGGCGCGAGTATGAGCACCAGGAGCATCTGCCCGCCCTGGACGGCGAGATCGAGGATTACGGCCATATCGCCAACGCCCCCAGCAGGATCACGAGGGCGCCGAAGACAAGGCTCAGGAATTGACGGATGGTCAGAAATTGCAGGGTGTTGAGCTTGTCGGCTGCGAAGCCCACGGCGCTCGCGATGGGCGCGTAGAGCGCCTCCCAGACAACATCGTGCAGCTCGATGGTCAGCCGAGCGGCGCGCATGTCGCCCGGCGCGGGCGTCTCGACGTGCTCGCGCGCGCGGAACACGACCGCGCCGAACACGCGCCGTATCGGTTGGGCGAAACTTGTCGCTGTATATTCCGTGACCGGGCTCGGGTCGGGATAGCCGCAATCCCAGGCCGGCGCGCGCCGGAGCCGGTCGGACGCCAATCGGTGAATCGCGAACGCTGCGAGCGCGCCGGAAACGAGCATGAACAGAAAGACGAGCAGTCCATTATAGGAACTGCGGCTCTCGGCGATGGGCACGATCGAAAGCCACTCGACGCCGAGCTGCATCGGCATGCGGGCGCCGGCGAGCGCCTGCACGACCGGCGCCAGCGCATCGATGAACAGCCCGGGCACAACGCCCACGACCAGACAAAGCCCGGCAAGGAGGAACATCGCGGCGAGCGAGAGCCGGTCCGTTTCCTGCGCGCGTTCGGCGGCCGGGGCGCGCGGCCGGCCGAGAAATGTCACGCCGAACGCCTTCACGAAACAGGCGGCGGCAAGCGCCGCGGACAGCGCGAGCAGCGCTCCGACAGCCGGCACGAGAAGCCTGAGACCCCAGGACGGCAAAAGTGGGCTGAGCAGGATGGCCTGGAAGGTCAGCCACTCCGAGACAAAGCCGTTGAGCGGCGGCAAAGCCGAAATCGCGGCGCAGCCGACAAGAAACGCGAAGGCGGTCTGCGGCATGCCGCGGATGAGCCCGCCGAGATGCTCCATGTCGCGCTCGCCGGTCGCGGTCAGGACAGCGCCCGCGCCGAAGAACAGCAGGCTCTTGAACAGCGAATGGTTGAGGACATGCAGGAGGGCCGCGGTCATCGCCAGCGCGGCGGCCAAGGCCATGCCATGCGCCTTGAATGCGAGCGCGAGGCCGAGCCCAATGAAGATGATCCCGATATTCTCCACGGTGTGATAGGCGAGCAAACGCTTGAGGTCGTGCTGCATCAGCGCGTAGAGCACGCCCATCACTGCGGTCAGGCCGCCGAGGGCGAGCACCACCATGCTCCACCACCAGGCGGGCGGGCCTATCAGGTCGAATATGATTCTTCACGAATCCGTAGACGGCGACCTTGGTCATCACGCCGCTCATCAGCGCCGAAACATGGCTCGGCGCGGCCGGGTGGGCGAGCGGCAACCAGACATGAAGCGGCGCGAGGCCTGCCTTGGAGCCGGCGCCTGCGAGCGTGAGAATCAAAACCAGCGCGGCGAGCGCCGCGGGCGGATGTCTATTGCGGATGTCCATGAAGGCGTAGCCGCCATCCGGACCCGCCAGGAGACCGAATGCGAGCAGGAGCGCGAGCGTGCCGAAACCCGCCATCACCAGATAGACGTAGCCGGCGCGGACGTTGTCCGGGTTGCGGTGATGCGCCATCACCAGCGCCCATGACGAGAGCGACATGAATTCCCACGACACCAGGAAAGTGAAGGCGTCGTCGGCGATGAGAACGAGATTCATTCCGGCCAGGAACGCCGGATAGAATGGCAACACTCGCCTCGGCGTTTCTTCGTGCTGTCCGTAACCGAGCGCAAACAGGCTCGCCGCGAACGAGCCCAATCCGACGACCGCGAGAAAATAGGCGGACAGCGCATCGAGACGCATATGGGCGCCGAGCCACGGAACGCCGAGCGGCAGCGTCCGGCTCACCGGCGCTGATCCGCCAAGCAGATGCGTGACGCCGGCTGCGCAGGACAGGAGCGACGCGAACAGACACAATCCATAGACGACCGAAGTGGCCGCCTTCGATCGGCCGATCGCAATCGCCAGCAAGGACACGCCAAAGAGGAGACCGATGCTGCAGAGAAGCAAAGTCAGCGTCACGATGCGGGCCTCTTTAGCCGCACGCCGCGGCCGCCCGCGGCGCTCGCAGCGCTGTCGGAGATCAGTTCAATTCCCGCCGTGTCGAGAGCCCCCACAAGCTTCATCAGGGAATCGACATTGCCGCGGATGACGCCTTCGCTTGCTTCCATGCGCTGAATGGTTGGCAACGACAGCCCCGACAGCTCGGCCAGCCTGCGCTGATCGATGCCGAGAAGCGCCCGCGAGGCGCGAAGCTGACCCGCAGTTATCATGTTTCATATATCAAGACACATATAATTAAGATCACTATTGCCATTCTATCTCATCATAAGACAAGGGCCCCACAGCAGAATCCGTTGCGAAAATCGTCTGGAGATCACCCGCGGGAGATCGGGGCCTGGGCGCACACGATCCCGGCTGGCGCCGTCTCGAGGTCGACTCGTAGCCCCGAACCAGGCCGGTCCTGCTTTTGGGTCGAACCGGGGCGGGGGTTGGGGAGCTTTGGATCCGGCGCGGCGGGAAGGGGCGAAGCCTTCCCGGTCAAATTGGCTCTTGAGACGGACCCTGGCGCCCCTCGGCGGGAGCTCGTCGGGAAGCGACTTTTCGCTTGACAAAAGCCACAATGTTCTTTATATGTTCTCCCCTGGAATTCTCTCTCGCGCTTGTCAGCAGCCAGGCGGCCGCAGCTGTTTGAAAAGGGAAAGGCGGGCTCAATCACAACCGGAGCGCGAGCCGGGGCGAGGAATAATTTTTTATTTTTTTCGCTCACAACCCTTTGAAAAGGCTCGATTCGCAAAAATAAACGGCGATTATCTAGATGACAAACGCGCCACAACTGCTAGGATGCGAGTCGCGTGACAGGCCGGCCGTTAGCGGTGCTTTTTCTTCGGAAGTTGTTGACCGCATTGTTCGCATTTTTTTTGAGAAGCGTTATCTCGCAGGAGGCGAAGAGCTTCCTTCATGGGAGCGTAGGTTTTTAGTTGCCGAGATAATGGAAGCGTGTGCGGGGCGTGGTCGCCATGCCCAAAAAAAGCGTCCACATAAGCCTTGAGGAGATATATCGCGCCAAGGGCGTCATCGATGCGTTTCTCTACGGCTATTTAGAGCCTGTCTTCAGTTGAGGCGAGAACAGATTGGAATCGGATCCTCCTCAACTGAAGACAGGCCCTAGCTCTGGGGATGAAAAATTACGGGGCGCGCCAATCGAGCAGTTGCAGCCAGGAGCCGATGACGTGTCTTGTCCGCGCGCTCCTCCGCGGCAGTCTCGGGCGGGGCGTTGGTCACGACATCGGTTCGGCCGATACGCACCTCCTTCTGGCGCTCGCCGCCGGGGCGCAGCTCCGCCCCCGGGAACAGCCGGTCGACGATCATGTGATGGACCGGCGAGATAGTCTTATCTTTTCAAGGGTAACCATCCCCCGGCAAAGCCGGGGGCTTTCGAGATGTGAGCCGCTCAAAGCGGCAGATGGGGACGCTTAGAGCCTGTCTCAAAAGGTAGCGTGCCGTTAAGGAAGGAATGATTTACCGGGTCATCGGCAATTTTGAGGATGATTCGGGATGTGGAGGGAGACTGACAGGCGGAAGTATCGCCAAGCTGGGGATTGTCTGCCGAGCGATCTGACTGATCCGGAATGGGAGCGCCTGGCGCAGCTGATTCCGCCGGCGAAGCCTGGCGGACGGCCGCGCAAGACCGACATGCGCTCGGCGATGAACGCGATCTTCTATCTTCTGCGAACCGGTTGCCCGTGGCGCTATTTGCCGCGCCGGGTCTTCCCGCCGCGCTCGACGGTCTACAACATCTTCCGCGCTTTCCAGCGGCAGGGCGTGTGGGAGGCGATCTGGGAGGAACTGCGCGCGGCGCTGCGCGAACGGCTGGGGCGGGAGGCGAGCCCCAGCGCCGGCGTCATCGACAGCTGCTCGCTCAAGTCGGCCGAAAAGGGGGATGCGCGAAAGGTGAAGCAGACGCAGTGGGTTATGACGCCGGCAAGAGGGTGAAGGGGCGCAAGGTCCACGCTCTGGTCGATACCGAAGGCTTGCCCTTGCGGGTGGTGGTTCACTCCGCCGCCATTCAGGACCGGGACGGCGCCGCCCTGGTCTTCGATCGTATCCGCCAGCGCTTCAATTGGCTCGAACTCGTCTGGGCCGACGGCGGCTACAACGCCCGCCAGGTCGAACACGCCGTCGCCGCGCAACCGCCGCTGCGGGTGGAGATCGTCAAACGTCCCGACGGCAGTTCAGGATTTATCGTCCTGCCGCGTCGCTGGGTCGTCGAACGGACCTTTTCGTGGTTCGGCCGAAACCGCCGTCTGGCCAAGGACTACGAGAACCTTGCTGACACCCTCGCCGCCTTCATCACCCTCGCCTGCATCCAACTCGCCGTCAGGCGGCTCGCCAGGCCGTAGACTTTTGAGTCAGGCTCTTAGAGAGAGCGAGGACATTTCTACCAGGCGGCCTTCGGCCGCCAGTAACCATCCCCCGGCAAAGCCGGGGGCTTTGAGATGTGAGCCGCTCAAAGCGGCAGATGGGGACGCTTACGCGTCCCCGGTTTATCGGGCTGCCTATAGGCAGCCGTTCAGCGCCACAGATTCAATTGATCCAGTCGCTGATCTTTCTTCTCCTGGTTCTTGATATAATCTCGGATCACTTTTTCGTCCCGACCTACGGTCGAGACGAAATATCCACGTGCCCAAAAGTGCTGCCCTATGAACCCGCGCTTGAGCTCCCCGTAGACCCGCGCCAAATGGATCGCGCTCTTGCCCTTGATGTACCCCACGACTTGGCTGACTGCGTATTTCGGCGGGATCGACAGCAGCATATGGACATGATCGGGCATCAAGTGCCCCTCTTCCACCCTACTTTCTCGCTGTTCCGCGAGCTTTCGGAAAACTTCCCCCAAATGCTTGCGCAACTCACCGTACAGGACTTTGCGTCGAAATTTCGAAATGAAAACGACGTGATATTTGCACTCCCACTTTGAGTGACTTAAACTTTCGAACTCGTCCATCGTGATTTGACCCTTCGTGTGCTTGGCGGCTCACAAAAGGAAAAGTCGCGGTGGACCCCAGAAAACGTCAAACTTCTACGGCCACCCCGGCAAAGCCGGGGGAGCTCTCAACTTATTAGTCCAACGACGCGCTGCTTATCCAGCGCGAGATCAAGCAGCTTGCCGTCAACACGAAGGCCTTCATCGGCACCGGCCGCATCTATGGATTGCCGAGCTTCGCGCAGGGACTCGGTAGTGCGGCCAAAATTCATCTATCTAATGGGAGGGGATCATTTCACCCTCAGTAAGCATATCATGTCGGTTGCCGGTAGTAATTGTTGTGGCCACGACGCACGCGTACACAACGGTAAGGCACATATGGGTAACCGTACCAACCGTAGTAAGGATAACCACCAGTTAGGCCAGCAATTGTCCCATCTGGTATCCATACATATTGACCATAGCAACGATAGTATATTCTAACGACCTGCACCTGTGCTGAGATAAAATTTGACATTAAGGCGCGTGCAGGCCCGGCAGCGGCGGAGGATGTAAGCGAGAGCAGAACGGCAGACGAAACTGCAGAGATCCTGATTAGGTACATGATACACCGAGCGTTTTGTCTATCGAGAACGTCATCCGTCGACCTTCACTACGTTCATCGATTTCTATTGATCCCGCTTGAAACTGGATTTGACGACGCTACTGGGCGTCGTGTTCAATAAATCGATAACTGTTATTGAGGAGATTGATGTTATTTTGGACGGTCGGATTGTCGGGTTCCCGTTCAAACGCTTGCTTGAATTTCTCGCGTGCAGCATTCAAATTGCCGCGCAACATCAAGGAATAACCGTAGTTGTTTAGAATCTGCGTGGTTTCGCCCTGAAGCTTGATCGCCTCGCGATAAGCCCGGTCAGCCAGATCGAAACGCCCTAGCCGGTCATAGCTGCCGGCAAGCCCGATCCAAGCATCCGCGTCTCTTGGCGCCTTTTCCACCGCAGCCTGGAAATACTTTTGCGCCACGGCGAAAACGCCGCGATTGAAATATTCCTGCCCCATGCGCAACGGCTCGTCCGAAGGATAATACTTTACGTCGCTAGGATTTTGAATCGTCAAGGTCGTTCCGGCAGGATCCGATTTCGCCGCCGGCGCAGTCTCGACCCCCGCTCCCGGCGGCGCATCAGCGACGCAGCCTGCCAGCGTGACTGCAAGAATGCCGCCGGCAACTCGAAGCCCTGCACGCACTAGAACACCGACCTCACGCATTTGGGGCCCGTGGCTTGGGC
Organism: uncultured Pseudomonadota bacterium; assembly: GCA_963794625.1. Taxonomy (GTDB): domain Bacteria; phylum Pseudomonadota; class Alphaproteobacteria; order Acetobacterales; family Acetobacteraceae; genus Acidocella. The sequence goes on along the minus strand of CAWCEU010000006.1, from coordinate 15,233 downwards.
GAATCAAATCCAGAGAACCACCGGGCGGGTTCCGAGCCACGGGCCAGTCGTCCGCGCGCCGCTACTGTCCGTACCCACCTCCCGCCCCTCCGCCCCCTTGGTCTCCGCCGCCGCCGCCTTGTGAGGTCGGCAGTATGATTGGCGCCAGGGTTGGCGCCTTCGCTCCCAGGAGTTTCGGATTCTGATAGCGGTTGATAGCCCCGACCATGCGTTGGCCATTTACAGGAATGCGCCGGTCACGCGCATAGCGGGGCCAAGGATCGATGATTTGAGTCACCGCGTTGGTGTCTTTCGCATCCCCGGAGACGACGGTGGCGGTATCCATTCTTTCAAAATACCGAGTCAATTGATCCAAAGAGGGATGGTCATCACCTGCCCGCGCGGCGCCACAAGCTAACAGGGTGATGACTGGGACCAAGCCGATCAGTGTCGTTGTCGTCATCCTTCGCATGATCGGCTCCATCAATTAGGGGCGGGTGCGCGCGGCATTATGTATCCATACGGGCCCTGCATCCCCCCGCCCGATATCACATAGTCAGTATATTGCTTGCGGACGGAAGGGTTTCCCACCAGAAAAAAGTCGATGTCATTGGACGGCGCCTCCTTGTCAAGCGGCGTCGCAAGAACCTGGCCCGGAGCCGCCGGCGCAACGAGATGCGGCGAGACGATCACCACCAGATCGGTCTCGTTCAATTGGTAGGATTTGCTGCTGAATAGCGTCCCGAGAACTGGCACCGAGCCGAGCCAAGGGACTTGATTAACGTCGTGAGCATTGTCCGACTGGAGAAGACCGGCGATGGCGAAGCTCTGCCCATCGCGCAGTTCGATCGTCGTGCGCGCTTCTCGTTTGGTGATCGATGGGATGGCCGTGCCAGAAATGACAACTGCGTTTTTGTAGTCGAGTTCGCTGACCGAGGGGTTCAGGCGCAGATTGATGATTCCATTGGCGAGGACGGTCGGCACAAAAGTCAGTTGCACGCCGTACGGGTAGTACTGAGTCGTAATCACGGGAGCGGTGCCCGACGACGACTGGACGGACGGCACTGGATATTCTCCGCCGGCAAGGAAACTGGCGGTATCGCCGGAGAGAGCAACCAGATCCGGCTCGGCGAGCCGACGCGCGAGGCCCTTCGCTTCAAGCGCGGAGATGAGCAGGTCGACGTTGCTTGCAAGCTTGAAAAGGCCAACGCCAAACGGAGCGCCAGCGGCCGCGGTCGAAAGTCCGCCTGGCGTCAACGTGTTAAGGGTCTGGAGCAAAGGAACCCCCGCTGGTCCGGGGCTAGCGTTGATGATGGGTGGCACCACGCCACCGGGATTGCCTGTGTTGACGAGCGCGCCTTTGCTTTGGCCGAACCAGTTCACTCCCAAGCTGCGCTCCGCGGTGCGGTCCACCTCGACAAAACGGACCCTCAGCATGACCTGCTGCGAAGCGGCAATCCGCATTGAGTTGACAATGTATTTGTCAGCTTTATCGGGATCCACCTCTCTGCCGTCGTCCGTCGTCACCAATGACTTGGCGATCGCGACGGCCCGGTCTGCGTCTACGGAATTCCTCGCCATGCCGCTCAGTACGATTTGGTCTTTGCTGACGGATACGCGGATGCCGCGGCTTTCCGTCCCGGAAAGAATCCTTTTCCTGATCTCCTCGATGTCGAGGGTCACATCCAAGTCAATAACCCCGACCAGATGTTTGTTTTGATCATACAGAGTAATGTTAGTCGTACCGACTTTCTTTCCCTGAATGTAAATCTGTCGGTCGAGACTCCGGAAGAACGTCAGCAATATCTAAATTACCCATAATTGTCGTGGAAAATGAATATGGCAAGGTAAACGTTATGGATTTGTCGCGCGTGACTCTGAAGTGACGCGCCGGCGCCGCAGTCTGTTGCGACGCAGCGGGATGCAGCCCAACCAGCCCTAAAGCGAAGCCTGCGACTGCCAAGGCGGCTCCGACGCGGCCCGACAAGTATTTCAACATGGCCAACTTGCCCTTAATCAGTTTTGATTCGAGCCGCCACGGATCTTATGCGATGTATCCTGCTCGCTTTTTGAGCCAAGTCAATTGACAGAGGGAATTTCGACGGAGCAAAACTGATGCAATTGGGGCAGCATCTCTATCCTATCAGGTCAATTTATGTTGACGACGTTAAGGCAGCACCCTCGATAACTCACTATTACTAACATATATTGTACAAAAGTGCCTTCGGTTTAGAGCCTGTCTCAAAAGGTAGCGTGCCGTTAAGGAAGGAATGATTCACCGGGTCATCGGCAATTTTGAGGATGATTCGGGATGTGGAGGGAGACTGACAGGCGGAAGTATCGCCAAGCTGGGGATTGTCTGCCGAGCGATCTGACTGATCCGGAATGGGAGCGCCTGGCGCAGCTGATTCCGCCGGCGAAGCCTGGCGGACGGCCGCGCAAGACCGACATGCGCTCGGCGATGAACGCGATCTTCTATCTTCTGCGAACCGGTTGCCCGTGGCGCTATTTGCCGCGCCGGGTCTTCCCGCCGCGCTCGACGGTCTACAACATCTTCCGCGCTTTCCAGCGGCAGGGCGTGTGGGAGGCGATCTGGGAGGAACTGCGCGCGGCGCTGCGCGAACGGCTGGGGCGGGAGGCGAGCCCCAGCGCCGGCGTCATCGACAGCTGCTCGCTCAAGTCGGCCGAAAAGGGGGATGCGCGAAAGGTGAAGCAGACGCAGTGGGTTATGACGCCGGCAAGAGGGTGAAGGGGCGCAAGGTCCACGCTCTGGTCGATACCGAAGGCTTGCCCTTGCGGGTGGTGGTTCACTCCGCCGCCATTCAGGACCGGGACGGCGCCGCCCTGGTCTTCGATCGCATCCGCCAGCGCTTCAATTGGCTCGAACTCGTCTGGGCCGACGGCGGCTACAACGCCCGCCAAGTCGAACACGCCGTCGCCGCGCAACCGCCGCTGCGGGTGGAGATCGTCAAACGTCCCGACGGCAGTTCAGGATTTATCGTCCTGCCGCGTCGCTGGGTCGTCGAACGGACCTTTTCGTGGTTCGGCCGAAACCGCCGTCTGGCCAAGGACTACGAGAACCTTGCTGACACCCTCGCCGCCTTCATCACCCTCGCCTGCATCCAACTCGCCGTCAGGCGGCTCGCCAGGCCGTAGACTTTTGAGTCAGGCTCTTAGTGAGCCACTCCATCAGGTGCGAGTTCGCGATGAACGGCGGCCGCATGCGACAAAATGGTCTTGATATACCCTAGATCAATATCCAGGGTGACAGGAAGGGTGAGGCTCGCCGCCTTCGATCGTCCAATCGGTTTGCCCACCTCTTGAAGGTCCCTGCGATGCAACTTAATCAAGTGGGCGAATGTCTTCGCGTCCCCTGAGCGTCGCGTCAGGGCCGGTTCGCCCCGGTCGATCCGCCGCTCGACCTCGAGCGCCCATTCCTCCGCGTCCCTTCGGCGAAGAAAATGTTCCGTTGACATATTTTCCTTTCCGCCGAACCTGGGCCCGCCAGGAACCGGATTTGAGCTTCGTGAACGTCGCCAAATCGTGTGCGCTCGGGTTGCACTGAGCAGTCGAACTGCCGCGTAAAGGGTCGCATGACGGCGTAGAAAAGAGTGCACGCGACCCGACCTAGCGAGTTGAGACTACAGAGAAAATGAAGCCATATCAATCGTTTAAATTCAGCGTGGCGCCGATGATGGACTGGACCGACCGGCGGTGCCGGGCGTTCCATCGCGTCCTCACGCGCCGCGCGCGGCTCTATACCGAGATGGTGACGGCCGACGCGGTCGTGTTCGGCCCGCGCGAGCGCCTGATCGGCTTCGATGCGGGCGAGCACGCCGTGGCGCTGCAGCTCGGCGGAGCGGCGCCGAAGCGGCTCGTCGAGGCCGCGCGCATCGGCGCCGATTTCGGCTATGACGAGATCAATCTCAATTGCGGCTGCCCCTCCGACCGGGTGCAAAGCGGGCGGTTCGGGGCCTGCCTCATGCGCGAGCCCGCGCTGGTCGGCGAATGCGTGGCCGCGATGGCCGCAGCGGTCGACATTCCGGTCACCGTCAAGTGCCGGATCGGGGTCGACGAGCAGGAGCCGCGCGCCTCGCTGTTCGCCTTCGCGGACAAGGTGAAGGCGGCGGGCGCGGCCGCGCTCATCGTTCATGCCCGCAAGGCCTGGCTCGAAGGCCTGAGCCCCAAGGACAACCGCACGATTCCCCCGCTAGACTACGACCTCGTTCACGCGCTGAAGCATGGGCATGCCGACTGGCCGATCATCCTCAACGGCGGCCTCGCCGATCTCGACATGGGCCGCGCCCATCTTGCCCATGTCGACGGAATCATGTTCGGCCGCGCAGCATACCAGAATCCGGAATTGCTGATAGGCGTCGATCCGGAGCTGTTCGGCGAGCCCGCGCCAGTCGCCGACGGGTTCGAGGCGGTCGAAGCGTTCAGCCCCTTGATCGCGCGTGGGCTCGCGCGCGGCGAGCGTCTGCACGACTACACCCGCCATCTGCACGGCCTGTTCATGGGCCGGCCCGGCGCGCGGGCGTTCCGGCAGGTTCTCGCCACCGAGGCGGTGAGGCGCGGCGCAGGCCTCGAAGTGTTGCGGGACGCTGTCTCGCGCGTGGAGCGCGGGCCGGAGCTCATCGCGGCGGAGTAGGCGCTCGCCTAGCCACCAGGACGAGCCGATCGCGTTCGACCGTGTAGCTCTTGAGCCGCTCGAGAAAACTCATGCCAAGCAGACTCTCGTCCAGCGCGTGGGGGCGCGCGACCAGCGCGGCCACATCGCGCATGACAATCGGCCCGACCGCGATCCGGTCGAGCCGCGCCTCCGCCGCCAGCGCCGAGCCGTTGGCGGTCGCGACGGGAACGTCGAAGGAAAGATCTCGGGACGCGACTCCGGCGCGCTTGGCGTCGGCGGCCGTCAGCACCACCGCTGAGGCGCCCGTGTCGAACAGGAAGGTCACGCGGGCGCCGTTGACGCGCCCGGCAATCGCGAATTCGCCGCTCAGGCGCCGGTTGATGATGACTTCTCCGCCCCGCCCCACCTGCGGCTCGGAGGGAAAGAATTCGCCCGCGATGCGCTGAGCGACCTCGGACGCCTCGAAGCGATAGGCGTAGACGCCGACGAGCCCGACCATGAGCGCCGACCAGGTCAAGGCCGCAGTCGCGATGCGCGCGATGTCGCTTGGCCGCGCCGAACGCAAACGGGTGAGGATCAGCCAGAGCAGAAGCGAGGCGGCGATCGCGGCGATCGCGAAGCGCCGATGGTCGAGCCCGAGCAGGGTCGATTCCGACGGGGTCATGAACAGCGCGGCCGCCGCAACCGCCAGAACCGCGACGGGAAGGATGAAGCGCGCCATTGCCGCCGGCCGCCCGCCCTAGACTTCTCGGCGCTTCGGTCGAACCGCCGGGGAGCCCCGGTCTCTCTCTCTCTCCGAGCGCCTTGTTGCGAAAAACCGCCTTGCGTTTTTTCCTCGTGCGCTCTGATCCGGACGCCGCGGGCGCCGCGCGATCGCGCCTCAACGAAGCGCTGGCCGAGCACGTCCATGACGGCCGCCCGCTCGGCCTCGCTCATCGTCGGCCAGGCGGCGATCTCCGCCGTCGTCCGGCCGCAACCGATGCACAAGGCCGACAACCGATCGATGACGCAGACGTTGATGCAGGGGGCCGAAATCAGCATGAGCACGTCCTTTCAGCTAGGCGGCCGCATGCCCAATGAGAAGTCCGCACCAGGCCGCGATCTCGCCCACTTGCTGGGCGGCGCCGGCGACGTCGCCGGTCTGCCCGCCGATCGCGCGGCGGGCGAGCGCAACCATGGCCAAAGCGCCGGCGCCGCTCATCAGCGCCGCGACGAGCGCGTGGGCCAGGCCCAGCGCGACGAGGCCGAACGCGAGCGCAATGACGAGAGCCGATGTCCAGGCGGCGGCGAGGGCGCTCGAATCGAGCCGCCCGGCCGCGGCCCCCGCGCCGTCGGCGCGCGCCGGCGGGAGAAGCGCGAGCGGCGTGAGCGCGGCCGCGCGAGAGAGCGCTGCGACCAGCGTCAGACTGAGGACCGCGCGCCAAAATCCGCCATCGAGCGCCGCCGTGAGAGCGCCGACGCGCAGGATGAGCGCGAGCGCGAGCGCGATCGCGCCATAGGCGCCAACGCGGCTGTCGCGCATGATCTCGAGCTTCGCCGCCCGGGTCGCGCCGCCGCCGAAACCGTCGGCGACGTCGGCGAGCCCGTCCTCGTGCAGCGCGCCGGTCAAGGCGACGAGCGCAGCAGTCGCAAGTCCGGCGCGAAGGAACAGGGGCAGGCCGAGCCGCGTGGTCAGCGCAAGGACCAGCGCGCCGATGAGGCCGCCCGCGGCGCCGGCGACCGGCGCCGCCCAGGCGATGCGGCCCAGGTCGAGGGCCGCGCCCGGCGCCGGCTCGCCTACGCGCAGGCGGGTGAAGAACCGCAGGGCGTCGGCGACGTCGCGCCCGGCGGAAGAGAAGCGGCGGGGCGAACTCGGGCCGCTCATGTCTCAGCCCGGCCTCGACAGGACAGCCAGCGCTCCTCAAGCCAGCGGGGAAGAGAACGCATGAGGGGCGCTGCTCACTGGGCCCACAAAAAGACCAGGACCGCCGCCGCCCCAATCGCCGTCAGTCCCGATTCGACAATGCCCCACTGACGGACGAGAGCGCGCGCCGCCGCCACCTCGCCGCCGCGCAGCGAGCGGATCTGATTGTCGAGCGGCGACATGACGAAGAAGGCGTAAAGCCAGCTCGCGATGATGATGAGCGCGCCGAACGCCCAGCGCACGTCCTGGGTTTCGAAATAGGCGACGAAGCCGGCGATCGCCGACACGAGCGCAACAGCCGCCAGAAGCGAGACGCCGCGGCTGTCGCTCGGCCCCCATTCGCTGAGCAGCGCCTCCTCGTCGAGCTTGAGGCGAGCCGGCTGCTCGACCCAGTTGACATAGAACGAGGCGCCGGTGAAGGCGGCGGCGAAGGCGAGCGCGAGCGTTCCCCAGATCATGATGGCTCCCGATTGCAAGGCGCTCATCTAGCATGAAGCCGGGCGGAAAGCGCGGGGGCCGGGCGAAGCGCCCCGGCGGCGCCCTGGCGGATAAAAGAACCCCGAGCCCCCGAGGCGGAAATCGCCGACCGTGACGCCCGCCGCTCCGAGCCGGACAGGCCCCGGATACAACCCGCGCGCGAACTCCTCGCCAAGAAAATCCAAGCCGATCCAAATAAATCCAAGCGAAAATCCTTGGATTTGCTTGGATTTCCTTGGTTTTATTCGTCCAAATCGGGACTTTTCAAAGGGTTGCGGCCGAAAAAATAAAAAGAATTTCCTGCCCCGCCTCCCGCCCCAGTTGTGAGCAACGCCTCGATCCGCTCCTCGATCCTTTCGCCTCACCCGACGCCCGGCCGCCCGGGTTAAATCTGACCAACAGAATCTTTGTAGCGCCAAGTTTCTGTTTTTGTCAAGGGATTGTTGCCCCGCATCCTGTCGGGAGCAGACGATATGTCCGGTTTAGGTAGCGCACGATCGTCCGGTAAGTCCGGCCCTTTTTGGAGGGTTGGGATGCGCCGGACGGAAGCCCTTCAGGGGGTGCGCATGGCGGTGTTTTTGAACATTCTCGACCGCTGGGAATCGGCGGAGCTGAACCAGGACGAGGCGGCGGAGCTTTTAGGGGTGAGCGAGCGGACGTTCCGGCGGTGGACGCGCCGCTACGAGGAGGAGGGCGAGGCCGGGCTATTGGATCGCAGGCTCGGCAAGGCGTCGGGCAAGCGGGTTCCGGTCGATCGCGCCGACGAGGTCGAGGCGTTGTATCGCGAGCGCTATCGAGGCTTCACCGCCAGGCATTTTCACGAACATCTGGTGGCGGAGCACAAGTTTTCGTGGAGCTACACCTGGACGAAGACGTTCCTTCAGTCGAAGGGGCTTCTGGAGAAGGCGAAGCGGCGCGGCGCGCATCGGCGCAAACGGCCGCGTCGGCCGTTGCCGGGGATGATGCTGCACCAGGACGGCTCGCGGCATGGATGGCTCGAGGGTGAGCCTACGCTCGATCTCATTGTGACCATGGACGACGCGACGGGGGCGATCTATTCGGCCTTTCTCATCGCGGAGGAAGGGACGGCCTCGACCTTCCGGGCGCTGAAGGAGACGTTCGGCGCGCACGGCCTGCCGATGAGCCTCTACACGGACCGGGGCGCGCACTACTTTCACACGCCCAAAGCCGGCGGCGAGATCGATCGCGGCCATCCCACGCAGGTGGGGCGGGCGCTCGAACAGCTCGGGGTTGAGCATATCGGGGCCTATTCGCCTCAGGCGCGGGGGCGCTCGGAACGGGCGTTCCAAACGCTGCAGGATCGGCTGCCGAAGGAGCTGAAGCTGGCCGGGATCACGACGGTCGAGGCGGCCAACGCGTTCCTCCGCGAGGTCTATCTGCCCGCCCACAACGCCCGTTTCGCGGTTCCCCCGGCGGGCGAGGGATCGGCCTTCACGCCCATTCCCGGCGTCGACCTCGACGAGATCCTGTGCGTCGAGGAGGAGCGGCAGGTCGGCCATGACAATTGCGTCTCCTACCGCACGCTCAAACTGCAAATCCCGGAAAGTCCCCTGCGCCCACACTTCGTCAAGGCGAGGGTCAAAGTCCACCTCTACCCGGACGGCTCCCACGCCCTCTTCCTCGGGCCACGGGGCATCGGCCGGTACGACACACAAGGAGCGATCAGGGACGTGAAAAGCGCCGCTTAAATCCGCTCGGCGGCGCGGCCTGTGGACAGAACCAGAAGAAGCGGACATTTGATGCGCTACCAAAACCGGACAACTTAATTCGCTATCGAGAGATAAACCGGCCAGTGGCCGAAACAAAAATCACGTCTGCGACCGCGTCAAAAAACAATCGAAACAGATTTTCAGCGTCGGTGAGGGGAGGCAGCGGACTCGGACCCTCATGGTTGCAAGGAACCTTGTTCATGACGCAAACACCCCGCTCGCAATCGCCCTGGGAATAAGAGTAAGGCGAGGCTCCACGAATTTTTGACGCAAGAGTTCCGTCGCCTCGACTGCGGGGACCGGCGCGCTGTAGTAAAAGCCTTGCACCTTCGTGGGCGATGGTGCGCAGCTCAGCAGATCTCGCTGCGCCTCCGTCTCCACGCCCTGCGCTACAACATCGATGCGGAGCTCACGGCCGAGGCCAATGATCGCCCGCACCATGGCCGAAGCCTCTGGATCCTGCGTCGCAGCGTCGATCATCGAGCGGGGTATTTTCACCCGGCTCACGCGATAGGTCCGGAGATAGTCGAGTGAAGAATATTGCGTTCCAAAATCGTCGATGGCGATCTTCACGCCGAGTTGATGGAGCCGGTCGAGCACGGCGTTCTTATGCAATGTGACATGAGCAAGCATGGATTCCGTCACATCGAGCTCCAAGTGCTTGGGCGAAAGCCCCCATTTCGTCAGGGTCTGGGTGATTACTCCGACGAGCGCCTCTCCGGTTTGAAGCTGCTTGAGCGAGAGATTGACGGCGAGGATCGGCGGAGCGATTCCAGCCTGCCGCCAGTCGCTCATCTGCCCGCACGCGTGGTCGAGCACCCATTGCCCGAGGGTCAAGATAATTGGCGTTGACTCGATGATCGGCAGAAAATCGGACGGCTGGAGCAGACCACGCGTAGGATGATTCCAGCGGATCAGGGCCTCCATGCCGACGATCAGGCCGGTCGACAGCTCGACTTGCGGCTGAAAGTAGAGTTCCAACTCGTCGTGTTCGAGAGCCTGCCTCAGATCGTTCGCAAGAGTTACACGTTCTTGCACCTCACGATCGAGATCAGCGGTATGGAAGCAATATTGGTTGCGGCCTTCGTCCTTGGCCCGATAGAGCGCGATATCGGCCTGCGCGAGCATTTCATCGGGTCCCACGGTCCCGGACATGTAGGGCGAAATCCCGATGCTCACGGTGATGCGCATTTCCGTGTCGCCGAGCGGATAGGGAGCCGACGCGGCATTTTGAATCTTCGACGCCAGCACGCCGGCATTGGCGACATCGTCCAGATTTGTTTGCAGGATGGCAAACTCGTCGCCGCCCAGACGCGCGACGAGGTCGGTCTCGCGGACGCAGCTCTTGAGGCGCTCACCGACCGACCTGAGCAGCAAGTCGCCGGCAGAATGTCCCAGCGTGTCATTGATGTCCTTGAACTGGTCGAGATCAAGGTAGAGAATTGCGAATGGAGGCGCGCCACGCTGGGCCGCGGCGAAGGCTTGGCGCAGCCGGTCGATGAAGACCGCGCGGTTGGCGAGGCCAGTAAGCGCGTCGGTCGTGGCGAGGACGCTAATTTCATCGGCGGCTTTTTTCCTTTCCGTTATATCTGTCAGGAGCCCTTCGATTTCGAGCAGCCGCCCGCTGGCGTCACGGATCGGCGTATAGCGGCAATCGAGCCAGTAATAGGCGCCATCCTTCGCGCGCATGCGAAATTCGTCCACTGCGGGCTTGCTCCCCTTCGTCGCCATCTGCGTCAACGATTCCATAACCCTGAGCTTGTCGTCGGGGTGGACGATGGTCTGGTAGAACAAGGGTGACTCGATCATCGCTGCCGGCTCATAGCCGTACATGGTCACGTTGTGCGAGATATAGATCAGTGGCAGGGAAGGGTCGCCGCGCAACCGGAAGAGAACGGTCGGGCTCGACTCGACGATGGTGTTCGCGTCTTTCAACCGGTCGACGTAGCGATCACGAGCGAATGCGGCGCCGAACATGTCGGCGGCAATCTTCAAAATATCAATTTCGGCCGAACTCCATGCTCGTTCCGTCGTGCAGTCGTCAAAGCCAACGTGGCCCCAAAGCGAGCCTTCGACGGCTATGGGAACCAGGATAACGGATTGGATCCCCAAGCTGAGGAAAATGGATTTGGCCGCTCCGTCCGGCATCTCCTTCGGAATGGCGCGAAGCGTTTCCCCTTCGCTGAGAGGCGCGAACCAAGGGTCTGCTAGAATGTCGGTCGCATTTGCGATTGCGGCGGCATCCACGATAACGGGGGCGTGCGGCGAATGCCAAGCATATCGCAATCTGACAGCGGGGACTCCCGCAGGAGGCGTCTGTTTCTCGAACACAAGCATGCGGTCCGCTCGCGCCGCTTTCCCTATGGTCTCAAGCACCGTCGCCGCCATCGCCATGTCTGCGGTCGTGGCCGTTAGCAATTCCTGGCCCCCGACCGAGATAGCATGGAGAAGTTCGCTACGGTTTCTGAGATCGCCAGCTAAAGCCGCCTGCGTGATCTCACGCTTGGCGATGGACGTAATCCAGCGATTGGTATGGTGGCTGAGCCAAAAGAGCGCCGCAGAACCTGCCGAGGCCACAAGCCCCATCGCGATCGACATTGGAGTTGCGAGGGAGAATAAGATGAGGATTGCGGGCACAACGATCGGCGCCATAAACCCGAGCATCGCCGGCAGGTATGCTGAATTACTTACAGCGGCGGCGGCAGTCAAGCCGCCAACGACAAAGGCTATGAACGCAAGATGGGTAGGATCCGAGGCTAATATCAGAACCGATCCGATCAGCCCCCAGAGACAACCAGTCGCAGTGGCGCCGACCGTGAAGCGTAAGGCCCAGCTTGCAACCGTTCCGGCCGGCTCGAGCGTGCGCCTGTATCGCCATAAGTCATAGAGCCGCGCCGAAATAACGACGATCAATCCAGCCCACGCAACACCAAGCCAGCCTGGATAGAAACCTCGTAATGAGAAAGCAATAAGAACAACAATAGTCAGACTGACCAGCAGCACCACGGGGCTCTCGTACAGTATCCGAACTTGTTCGCGCAAAACGGCCGATTGGAGCGCGGCCAGCTCGGGGGGGTGCAGCCGCTCTCTCCTGCAGTTCTCGCTATTTGCGTCATCTAGGCTCTCGTCAACGCGAGACCTAATTGCGGGGTTGAAACGGCGAGTCACGCTGTTGTTCCTTCTGGTTTGGCTATGGCCAGCCGTCGCGCCGCCAGTTGGCGCTGGGCTGCGGGGGCGACCACGCCTTGGCGCAAGAGCTGCGTGGCCTGAGAGGCCGGCACAGGACGGCTGAAGTAGAAGCCTTGGATGCAATGGCACCCGGCGTGCATGAGAAATTCCAGCTGGGCGTCGGTCTCGACGCCTTCGGCGATGATCTCGATGTCAAATTCTCGCGCGAGACCGATCGTGGCTCGGACAATCGCCGCGCTACTATGATCGTCAGGCAGACCGTTCACAAACTGCTGCGCAATCTTGATTCGGCTGACACGATAGGTGAGCAAATATTCAAGGGAGGAATAGCCGGTGCCGAAGTCGTCGATCGCAATTCGCACGCCGAGCGCTCGCAGCCGGTTGACGACGCCGCTATCGCCGTGGTTCGTCTCCATGAGTAGCGATTCGGTCAGCTCGAGTTCGAGCTTTCCGGGATCCAGGTGATCGGCGCTTAGTCCCTGCATAAGCTCGCGCAAAAAGTCAGATGGCGAGATCAGCTGGGCCGCGGACACGTTGACGGCGGTGACCCGCGGACAGATCCCCTCAACGTCCCAGACGTGCAACTGCCGCCGAACCTCGGCAAGCACCCATTGCCCAATTGGGCCGATCATCCCTGTCTTCTCGGCGATTGGGATGAAGTCTCCCGACGTAAGTAGGCCACGACTCGAGTGGTTCCATCGGAGCAGGGCTTCGAGGCCGATGATTTGCCGTGACGGAACTTCGACCTGCGGCTGGTAGTAGACTTCGAACTCGCCATGATCGAGCGCGGCCCGGAGCTCGTCTACCATCGTCACACGCTGGAGCATCGCAATGTCGAGCGCCTCGGAATGGAAGCAATACCTGTTGCGCCCGGTGGCCTTGGCCTCAAAAAGAGCAAGATCCGCCTCGCGCAATATATCCTCTGGCTTCGTCAATTTGTCCCGATAGATTGAAATTCCCATGCTCGCCGTCATGTGTAATTGGCTGCTGCCTATCGAATACGGCTCCGTAATCGAGCCGATGATTCCGCCCGCGAGCGCCGCGATGGCGGTGCGATTTGCGACGCGACTGAGGATTACAGCGAACTCGTCCCCGCCGACGCGCGCGATCTGATCGCCCTCACGCATGCTGTCGGCAAGTCGTCGCGCCACTGCCTTGAGCAGTGCGTCGCCAAACGAATGTCCGAGCGCTTCATTGACGTCTTTGAAATTGTCGAGATCGACGTAGAGGACGGCGAATGGTTCACCGCCCTCTTTTGCTGCGTCGAAAGCTTTCTGTAGCCCTTCCATAAAGTCCGTTCGGTTGGGCAGAGCGGTGAGCAAGTCCGTGAAGGTCAGACGCGCCATTTCCGTTTGGGCGATCTTCCGGTCGTTGACGTCGACGAGGATCCCTTCGAGAGCCTCCAGTTTTTGACTGGCGTCGAATACCGGATGCATCCGGTTTTCGAACCAGATATAAGAGCCACTCGGCATACGTAGCCGAAATTCGCAACTGGCATCTCTCGCTTTCTTGCTAACGATATCGGCGATATTGGTGAGAATGGCTGAACGACTATCCGGATGCACAAGCCCCATAAAGGATTCGGCTCCAGACAGGAGCTGGCTTTGGGTGTACCCATACCGTTCGATGTTTCGGGACACATATTCGACCGCGTAAGGGGACTTCGAACCCAGCCGATACAGCATCGTCGAACCGCTCTCGACGATGCGGCCTGCATCCGCGATTTCCGTGAGATCTCGGGTGTGGGCTATTGCAGCGCCGACGATGTCCGCAAGAGTGCGGAGCGCATCGATCTCGACCCTCGACCATTCGCGATTAGCTTTGCCATCGCCGACACCGAGGGCTCCCCACCAATTCCCGCCGGTGAAGACCGGAACCAGAAGAAACGACTGGACGCCGCAAGTTTCGAGGAAACTCCGATCAGCGTCGTCTACCTCGTTTGATCTGATGAACTGAGCCTTTCCCTGCGCGAGAAAAGCTGACACGGCGACCGAGCCTTCGGCTTTGGCAGACTGCCAAAGGCCTCGCGTCTCGATGGTAGGGGCGCCGCCTGTAGCATTCCACATATGGTGCATGAAGAGAGCAAAGTTTACAGCGCCGTTGTTCGCGTACAAGTGTACGCAGTTCACGCCCAGCGATCGGCCGATCAGTTCTAGCACCTTTGGAGTTGATTGCTCGAAATCGAGCGAGCGCAGAACCGCGGTCGCGCTTTCTGCAACTGCCTGCAAAATTTTATTGCTTCGGTGCAGGTCACGCTCAGCGGCTTGCCGTTCGGTAATTCGGCGGGCGAGATCAGTGGCCAAGCCCCTCTGTATGATCTCGCGGCGAGCGACGGAAGCGATCCAACGATTGGAGTGAAACCCGACTATACCGAGCACGGCAGTGAATGCCGCAACCATGAATCCCATGATGGTCGATGTCGAATCGCCCCGGGCGAAAAACGCGAAGGTTATTGGGAGGGCGGCGGGAACAGCGAAGCCTATCAAAGCCGGCAAAAAGGCAAAATCACCCGCGACGGCGCCGGCCATCATGCCGCCAACAACAAAGGCGATAAATGCGTGATCGCCCGGATTCGGCGTAATTAAGATGCCCGCTGCGGTCAGTCCCCAAAGGCAGCCCGTGGCGGTCGCGCCGGCCGCATAGCGCCAACCCCAGTTGGCGGCCGTTCGCATTTGCGGCGGCCTGCGAAGATAGCGCTTGTGGTTGAGTAGCCGCGCCAGAATTACGATGCAAAATAGTCCGACCCACCCGACGAACATTCGGACCGGCAAAAGATCGCGCAGCACAAACGCAGTGAGAGCGGCGTTCGTGACGTTGAACAACAAGAACCAGTGCGAACTCGTAAAGCACAAGGATCTGTTGCAACAGGACTGCGCTTTCCAACTCGATTGCATCGAGACCGAGCGACAGCTCTGGCGAGGTTGTCCAGTTTTTCCGCGGCGTCGCCGCTTTTGTCCATGCGGACATCTCCGGTTGCGATGAAAACTGTTAAATCGGAACCTTAGACAAATCGTCGAGCCTTCGTGCCTGGGCACCCGCCAACGCACCGCTCAAGAGCGATACCTTAACCCCTATGCTCAGATCGGATTTTGACCCATCTCAATGACGACCCGCTGTTTTCGTGGTCCTGTTCTCATGTTCACCGTCAAGGGCTTTGAGCAAACATCGTCGTTCTGGTTCAGCCCAGGCGCTGTGCTTCTGGACGACGTCCACGGCAGGGGACAGGACCGAAAGACGACGGTTGAGCAAGCTCTCATGCGCGGGTTGGTTACCGCGTGACTGTGGTTTCGTCTTGGAGCTGCCTCTGCCATGAAAATAGCTT
>CAWCEU010000005.1:0-7074 GCA_963794625.1 uncultured Pseudomonadota bacterium | reverse complement strand
AGGGATAGTCTTGCTTAGATCTGTATCAAAAAAGATATTATGATTAAAATAACAATAAAATTTTAATTAATAAAATACTTGACGAAAATGTTACAGCTGCGGCGTGCACTTTATACGAGAAATTGAGCGGTTCACGGCGCCTTGTTTCTCGATTTTACTGCACCGCAACGGTAAGAGTGATTCACTGGTGGAAAGTGAGGGTAACAGATGAGCAGTCTACTAACAGTCGGTGGTGCGTTTGATGGCCATACGGGAATTTTGAGCATCCCCTCCTCTCTGCCCACGTCGATCAACACGCTGTTGCAGACCTATCTGGATGGCGTGACTGGCTCTGTCACAGGTGGAACGGCATCCTTCCTGAATTATGATGCTGTCACGGGTCTCTCCGTTAGCGCATCTGGCAGCGGCAATAATTTCTTTGAGGAAATCACCAACATCAATGGTTCCGGTGTTTCCACGGGCGGTTCAGCCGCTGGCGTGGTTTCGGTTACCTCGGGTGTTACCGATCTGCTGGTCCAGATTCCGGGCGCCCTGACGATTGATGGTGTCTCCTCCACCAAAAATGTTCTGTTCGGTTCCGCCAGCAATGTTGTTTATAATGTTTCCGGCGGCACGGGCGCCATCTTCGCGGCTGGCGGCAATAACTCCATTTTCGCTAACGGTGCCAATTCCAACTACACGGTTACCTCCGCCGGTAACGATACCGTGAATTTCAACGGCACCAATGGTGTTGACCAAGTGAACGCCGTTGGCAACGCCACCACCCAGGTGTTCATCGGCGGTTCCGATGTCGCCACCGTCACGGCATCCGATGACGCCCAGGTTAGCGTGGTGTTCCACACTAACGCGGGTGGCAGCCTGGAATTCATCAATAGTTCCTCTCAGTCCCAGACCATTTACTCTGGTTCCTACACCACGGCTGGCGGCGGCGGCGTATATGCGCCGAACTCCATCACCGTGTTTGGCGGCGCTGGCGGCGGTTATTATAACGGTGGCCGCGCGGGCATTAACTACCTCAATGGCGGCATCGGCAACTCCACTCTGGTCGGTGGCGGTCAGGGTGATACGCTCAGCGCTGCTGGGACACAGAACTATCTCTTCGGCGGCGCTGGCGGTGAAACGCTGATCGGCAACGGTGGCGCGAACAACTTCTACATCGGCCTTGAAGAAGCGGGCATCGGTGCGGTTCAGGCCGTTGGCGGCTTGGCTTCCGCTGCCGGCTCTGGTGCTCAGAGTTTCTTGCTGGGTAACGTTGATGCAACGACCCTGGTTGGCTCGACCGTTACCGGCTCGACGAACATCTTCAACGTGCTCGGGACCTACACCACGACGGGTGGCCAGGGCGAGACCTATAGCGGTGGCTCTTTCACCATCGCTGATTTCGGCGGCAATGACACCATTGCGTTGATCAGCGGTCACTACGATATGGGCGCTGGCGCGCCGAGCGTTCAGGCAGTTGGCACGGCGCTGGGCGGCGGTTCCGCGCAGATCCTCCTGTCCGACGGCACCACGATCACGCTGAGCAATGTTGCTGCAAGCCATGTCAGTGTCAGCGGTGCTGGGCACACGATCACCTACACCTAATCTGCTTCGGCAGAATTGTTAAAAACCTGCCTTGCAATGCAAGGCAGGTTTTTTATTGCCAGTGACTTGGCCGGGGCGTTGGCTTTGCCCCAGCCAGAGGGGATGCGGGCTCAGCCCGCCGGCTGGAAGTCGAGAACGGCGCCGTTGATGCAATAGCGCAGGCCCGTTGGCGGCGGGCCGTCCTCAAACACATGCCCGAGATGGCCACCGCAATTGCTGCAATGCGCTTCGATCCGGATCATGCCATGGCTGCGGTCGACAGTGGTGCCGATTGACCCGTCAACGGGGTCGTTGAAGCTTGGCCAGCCCGTGCCGCTCTCAAACTTGCTCTTTGACACGAACAAGGTTTGCCCGCAGCCGGCACAGCTGAAGCTGCCTGCCCGCTTTTCGTAATTCAAGGCGCAAGTGCCGGGGCGTTCCGTGGCATGCTGGCGCAATATGGCATATTGCTCCGGCGTCAGGCGTTTGCGCCATTCTTCGTCGGTCAGGGTGAAGGGAAAATCGGTTTCGTTAACGGCACTCATTAGAGTCTCCTCTCCGGTGCTAGAGCATATGGGTTTGGATTGAATCGTCTAGTCCAAGCTAAACCCATGAAATTGGTCGTCAAAATATCAGGTTAGAACATTCAGCCGGAATGCGGGATGCTCTAAAATCTGAATCCGCCTCTACTTCAATGTTTTAGAGGGCGATTCAGACTTCCGCTGCACCCGCGAAGCGAGCGAAGCTAAAGTCATCGCGCTCTAAAGCTGTCATCTATATAGTTTGGACTGCTCCCAGACCAAGCCATACTTGCTGTGCCCGGAGAAAATGACCTTAAGATTATGCCATGGCTGCACGGGGCCATGCCGCGCCGCATCTTTCTGGCATCATCGGAACCAGGAAAGCGGGCTGCCCCAATTTTGCCGTTATGCGTTCTTTGTCCTGGCGAGCCTCGTGCTGGTTAACCGATGCGGTTCCTCACCGCCGAGGCTTGGCCGTTCAAGGGGAGCGCTGGCCAGGTTTTGGCATGCAAGCGCGCCGGCTTGTCCGCGGGCGCGCGGGGAGGAGGCTGGTTTAGCTGGCGCTTTGCTCGGTGGCGGCGGGCTTGGCGCTCAGTGCGCGCCAGCGTTCCAGGGTTGCCTCGCGGGCCGGCTTGCCGTCGCTCAGCGAGGCGGCGATCAGGCGGTCAATCACGGCGGTGCGCAGTTCGGCCTCGGTCTTCAGCATATTGGCAGGCATCTATTTAACCCTTCGGTCTCCATAAATTGGACTGCTTGTCCATATCGTTGAGAGTGCTTTGTAACAAAGGCATGAATAAGGCAGCGCTCTGAAATGATTGTGACAAGTTTCATGGCGCGTTGCAGCAAAAAATTGTTGATAACTCGCCGGCCCCCCGTGCCAGGTGATTTTGGATTTGTTATGAGACAATGGAGATTTTTTCATTTTCCCGAGGCTGCATGGCAAAGCGGGTGCATTTCCGGTTTATCACCTGCGCGGCCGCGCTGGGGCTGCTTGGCGCCTGCGCCGCCCCCAACCCGCAAACAGCGTTCATGGCTTCGCCGCCGGTATCCGAGCAGGCTTTGAAAGGCTCCACTCCTCAGGTTCTGGATGCTGATTTTGGCCAGCCGATGCTGCGCCGCGTGGATGGCCCGGCGCAAGTCTGGCTCTATCACTCAGCCAGTTGCGGGATGAATGTATTCCTCTACCCGGATTCCCATGGCGTGCCGCGCGTGGCGGCGGTGGTGCCGGATAATGGCGATGACCCGCAAAGCTGCATGCAAAGCCTGGTCCGGCCGACGACAGCGGCGGCACTGGAGCGTAGCGCCTCCTCCTGATAGCCTGTTCCGGCTTGAAACGAGGATGAAATGGCGTCTCTGAACATCGCCGTGCAGATGGACCCGCTGCACAGCATCGACATTACCGGCGACTCGACCTTCGCGCTGATGCTGGAAGCCCAGGCGCGCGGGCATAGGCTCTGGCATTACGAGGTGCCGCATATGTGGCTGGATGGCGCGGTGCTGAAGGCGCGGGTGAAGCCCGTGACCGTGCGGAACCTGGCCGGGGCGCATTATGAATTCGGGCCGGAAGACATTATCGATCTCGGGACCATGGATGTGGTGCTGATGCGCCAGGACCCGCCTTTCGACATGGCCTATATCACCGCCACCCATCTGCTGGAGCATATTCACCCGAAGACGCTGGTGGTGAACAACCCGGCCTCGGTGCGCAATGCGCCGGAGAAGCTGCTGGTCACGCATTTCCCGCAATTGATGCCGCCCACGCTGATCTCCTGGGACCGGGGGGCGATCCGCGATTTCCGGTCGCTGCATAAGGACATCATCGTGAAGCCGCTCTTTGGCAATGGCGGCATCGGGGTGTTCCGCATCAAGCCGGATGATGAAAATCTCGGCTCGCTGCTGGACATGTTCTTCGCCGCCTCGCGCGAGCCCCTGATGGTACAGCGCTATGAGCCCGCCGTGCGCAAGGGCGATAAGCGGATCATCCTGATTGATGGCGAGCCGCTGGGCGCCATCAACCGCGTGCCGGCGGAAGGGGATTCGCGTTCCAACATGCATGCGGGCGGCAAGGCGGAGCCGGCGAGGCTGACGGCGCGTGAGCAGGAAATCTGCGCCGCCATCGGCCCCACGCTGAAGCAACAGGGGCTTTTGTTCACCGGCATCGATGTGATCGGGGATTATCTCACCGAGATCAACGTAACCTCGCCCACCGGGCTGCAGCAGATTGCGAGGTTCGATAATCTGAACCTCGCCGCCGCCATTCTGGAGAAAATCGAGGCCATCCGCGCCGGGTAGAGCTCCGGCGTTTTAACCCAGCTTGTGCAGGATCTGATGATAGGCCCGGCCCTGATAGACGAGGCCGGAGCCTGTCGGGCCGAGATGGATGGCCTGAACCGCGCAGAAGAACACCGTGTGGGTGCCGACATCCACGCTCTGGCTCACCTTGCAGTCCAGGCTGGCGGTTGCACTTTCCAGCACCGGCGCGCCGGTGGCCAGGCGAATCCATGTTCCATGGGTGAAGCGCTCCGCCATCGGCAGATCGCCCTTGCCGGCGAAGATGGGGGAAAGCTCCTCATGCTCGGGTGCCAGCACGTTCACGCAGATGATGCCGGCGGCCTTGAAGATATCATATTGCCGGCTGGAACGGTTGATGCAGACCAGCACGGTGGCGGGATTATCCGTCACTGAGCAGACGGCGGAGACGGTGATGCCCGTATCGCCGTCCGGCCCGGTGGTGGTGATGATGTTCACCGCGGCACCCATGCGCGCCATGGCTTCGCGGAATAGAGTATTGTCGAGAACGGGGGCGGTCATCGTGTAATCTCTCCCAAAGCGGTCGGGGTCCTTTATTTCGTCCTGCCGGGGCTTCGCAAGGCGCGGCCACGTTGCACGGCCGCATCGCCAAAGCGGGCGCGCAGCTGGTCTATGGCATCCTGCCGGGCGCGGCGGCGCGGTGCGGCATTATCGGCCAGATCGCCCTGGTCCGCCAGGGTGGCCGGGGCCAGCGGTGCGGCGCCGATGCCGATGAGCCGGAAGGCGGTGCCATGCGCCTCCCGCGCCAGCAGCGGCTGCATGGCTTCGAAGATGGTCTCGGCCAGCTGGGTGGGGGCGGGCAAGCGCTGGCTGCGGGTGCGGAGCTGGAAATCGGCGGTTTTCAGCTTCAGCACCAGCCCGGCGGCGGCCTGATCTTCCCGGTGCAGGCGGCGGCCGAGCTTCTCGCAGAGCGGCCAGAGTTCGGCCTCCAGCGCCGCGCGGTCCGAGATGTCGGTCTCGAAGGTGGTTTCGGCGCTGATGGATTTGCTCTCCCGGTCCGGGCGCACCGGCCTGTCATCCTGCAGCCTGGCACGGGCCACAAGTGCCGCGCCCTCATTGCCCAGCCGTGCGGCGGCGCGCTCATCCAGCGCCGCGAGCTGGTTGATGGTTATGATTCCCATGGTCTCCAGCCGCTTCACCTGGGCGGGGCCGATGCCGGGCAGCAGGCTCACTTTCTCCTGCGCCAGCAACCCGGCGGCCTCCGCGCCCAGCACGGAAAACCCGCGCGGCTTGCCGCGTTCCGCCGCCAGCTTGGCCAGCATCCGGTTACGGGCGAGGCCGATGGAGATGGTGATCCCCAGCTCTGCCTCGATATGCCTTGCCAGGCGCGAGAGCACGATGGCGGGCGGGGCGCCATGCAGGGTCCCGGTGCCGGAGAGGTCGAGCGCTGCCTCGTCGATGGAAAGCGGCTGCACCAGCGGGGTGAGCGCCTCCATCATCGCCCGTATCCGGCGGGAGATTGCCGCGTATTGCGGCATATCCGGGTGCAGCACCACGGCTTGCGGGCAGAGCTTGCGGGCCTTGAACATCGGCATGGCGGAGCGCACGCCATAAAGCCGGGCGATATAGCAGCAGGTGGAGACCACACCGCGAACACCCCCGCCGATGATCAGGGGCTTGTCCCGCAGCTCCGGATGGCGGGTTTTTTCCACCGATGCGTAGAATGCATCGCAATCGATATGGGCGATGGAGAGGGTGAAAAGTTCGGGGTGGCGCACGATGCGCACGCCGCCGCACCGGGAGCAGGAGGAGCCTTCCACCAGCGTATCGCAATCGCGGCAGAGGGCTGGCATGGATCAGGTTACGGAATCGTCGATGACATAGGCCGCGGTGAGGCCGCCGTCGATCGTGTAGGCGGAGCCGGTGATGAAGCTGGCTTCATCGGATGCCAGGAAGGCGACGAGATTGGCGATTTCCGACGGGCCGGCCAGGCGGCCCATGGGCAGATAGCGGCGGCGGAGCTTCCAGGCTTCCTCATCCGCTATGAACGCGTTGACCAGCGGCGTGGCCGTGGGGCCGGGGCAGATGGCCATGGCGCGGAGCTTGTGGCGGGCATACATGATTGCGATCTCGCGGGTCATCGCCAGCACCCCGCCTTTGGCGGCGGTATAGGCGATTTGCGGAAAGGCCGAGCCGACCAGCGCCACGATGGAGGCGTTGTTGACGATGGCGCCCTGCCGGAGTCCAGCAGATAGGGGATGCCGCCTTGCAGCAGAGAAACACTGAGGTGAGATTGGCGGCGATGGTTTTGTTCCAGCTTGCTAAGGGCGTTTCCACCGGGCCGGCATCTCGTTCAGGCACATGCCGGCATTGTTGAACAGCACATCCATCCCGCCAAAAGCTTCCGCGCCCTAGGCGAACATGGCGTTGCAGGCTTCCTGATGGGTGAGATTGCCGATGACGGAAACCGCGTCGCCCCCGGCGGCGGGGATGGCGGGGACGCTGCCTCCGCGGCCTCGGCGCTGATATCGGCGCAGATCACCCTGGCGCCCTCGGCGGCGCATTTCTGAGCCGTGGCCCGGCCGATGCCGCCGCCCGCCCCGGTGATGAAGGCCCGTTTGCCCTTCAGACGCATGCGAGAATAGCCTTCAACTGCCCGGCAAGGTTCTTCGCCCGGGGAGAAGAGCCGTCAAAGGCGGCGGAGCCGACGGTGAAGCCATCGCGCCCGCCTCGCGCAGGG
>CAWCEU010000004.1:0-5586 GCA_963794625.1 uncultured Pseudomonadota bacterium | reverse complement strand
CCTTGCCCACCGCGCTGGGCCCGGCGGTCAGCCCGCTGCTGGATTCCGCCTACGAGGCCGCCGCCGCCGCCGCGCGGCTGGATTTCCTGCTGGTGCTGCCGCGCCTGACAGACCCCGGCGCCGTGGCGCAATGGCGCAGCGCCGCGCAGGATGCCGCCAACGCCCCGGCGGTGAGCGCGGCGGCGCAGGCCAGCTCCATCTCCCTGCAACCCGCCCCGGTGCTGGCCAATGCGCTTACGGCCTTGGCCATCGTACCCACCGAGCAAAGCGGCCTGCTGGCCTTCCTGGCGAAGAATTATGGCTGGCAGCCAGGCTGATTTTGGCGAAACCGCTTAAAACCTATGCCTGCGCCGCCTGCGGTGCGGTGTTTCCGAAATGGGCCGGGCGCTGCGAGGCGTGCGGGGAATGGAACACGCTGGAAGAGCAGGTGGCGCCGAAAGCACTGCCCGGCGGCATGAAGGAGTCCGCCCGCCGCGCGGGGGCCAAAATCGAATTCGTCGGGCTGGAGGGGATCACCCCGCCGCCGCCGCGCGTGCCGACCACCATCGCCGAGTTCGACCGCGTTTTGGGCGGCGGCCTCGTCCCCGCCTCCGTGGTGCTGGTGGGGGGCGATCCCGGCATCGGCAAATCCACGCTCTTGCTCCAGGCCAGCGCCGCTTTGGGCCGCGCCGGGCAGGAGGTGGTGTATATCTCCGGCGAGGAATCCATCGACCAGATCCGCATGCGCGCCTTGCGGCTGGGGCTTTCCAACGCGCCCTTGCACCTGGCCGCCGCCACCCAGCTTGGCGATATTCTTGCCAGCCTGCCGCATTTCCCCAACGCCGCGCTGGTGGTGATCGATTCCATCCAGACCATGTGGACGGACTCTGTGGATTCCGCCCCCGGCTCCGTGACGCAGGTCCGCGCCTCGGCGTTTGAACTCATCCGCGCCGCCAAGACGCAAGGGTTCTCGCTGCTGCTGGTCGGCCACGTCACCAAGGAAGGTGCCCTCGCCGGGCCGCGCGTGCTGGAACATATGGTGGATGTGGTGCTGCATTTCGAAGGCGATCGCGGCCACCAGTTCCGTATCCTGCGCGGCATGAAAAACCGCTTCGGCGCCACGGACGAAATCGGCGTGTTCGAGATGACCGGCCAGGGCCTCTCTGAGGTCGCCAACCCTTCGGCTTTGTTCCTGGCGGAGCGGCGCGGCAATGTGGCGGGAAGTGCCGTGCTGGCGGGGCTGGAGGGCACGCGCCCCGTGCTGGTGGAAATCCAGTGCCTGCTCTCCCCCAATCCCGGCGGCTCGCCAAGGCGCTCGGTCATCGGCTGGGATTCCGGGCGGCTTTCCATGCTGCTGGCGGTGCTGGAAACACGCTGCGGGCTGAAACTCGCGATGAACGACGTTTATCTCAACGTCGCGGGCGGGTTGCGCGTCTCCGAGCCCGCCGCCGACCTCGCCGTGGCGGCGGCCTTGATCTCGGCGGCGTCCGATGTGCCGACCGACCCGGAAATGGTGTTTTTCGGCGAAATCGGCCTTTCCGGCGAGCTGCGCCAGGTGGCGCAGACCGAGCTGCGGCTGAAGGAGGCCGCGAAGCTCGGCTTCTCCCGCGCCGCCGGGCCGAAACGCGTGGCGGGCGGTGCCGCCAAGCTGAATGTGCCGAAATCGCTCTCGCTGATTGAAATCGGGCATCTAACGGACTTAGTTGGCATCATCGCCGCGGGGCAGAAGCCGGGCGCAAAACGCAAGGAGGCGGAATGACCTGGGTTGACGCGGTGGTGCTGGGCGTGATTGCACTCTCCGCCCTGTTCTCGATGGTGCGCGGCTTCGTGCGCGAGGTGCTGGGTGTGGGCGCCTGGATCGGCGCGTTCATCGCCTCGATGAAATTCTACGGCCCGGTACAGCCTTACATCGCCTCGCTGCTGCCCAAGGGGCTGGCGCATTTCGCCATCTATGGCGCCATGGCTTCGGTGTTTCTGGTGGTGCTGATCATTCTCAGCCTCGTCAGCGGCCTCATCGGCGGGCTGGTGCGGGAATCCGCCCTCTCCAGCCTGGACCATTCGCTTGGTATCCTCTTCGGCATCGCGCGCGGCGCGGTGATCATCTGCCTCGCCTATATCGCCCTGGGCATGGCCGAGCCCGCCGCCGCCTGGCCCGCCCCGGTGGTGAATGCGCGCTTTCTGCCGCTGGCCTATCAGGGCGCCACCTGGCTGGCCGGGCTGCTGCCCAAGCAATACCAGCCGAAAATCCAGCCTTTGCCCAGCCCGCAACCGCCCAGCGCCGATAAGCTGATGCAACAGCCAGTGTCCGGCAGCGCGCTGCAAGGCAATGGCGGCGCCAATAGCGGCAATGGCCAATGATGCTGAGCGCCACAACCCTCCTGCGCGCCAAGCCGGGCCGGGAAAAGGCGATCCGCGAAGCGCTGCTCGACCTCGCCGACCTGACACGCGGCAATGAACCCGGCACGCTCGACTTCATCATTACCCAGGACGCGCATGATCCCGGTCTGTTCGCGGTCCATGGCTGCTTCACGGACGCGGCGGCGCTGAACGAGCATAATAATTCCGACCCGATGACCCGCTTCCTGTTCTTCGCGCGGGACATGCTGGACGGCCCGATGAACCGTGTGAGCGGCCCGGCCCTCTTCGCCAAGCACGAAGGCTAAAACAACCCGTCCTGTAGCAGCGGCCCAAACCCGCGCCGATGGTGCGGGCTTGGCCCATGCGCGATGATCGCGGCGCGGTGGAGTTCAGCCGCATAACCCGCATTCTTCGCCCAGCCATAATGCGGATAGCGCGCATCCAATTGCCGCATCAGCCGGTCGCGGATTTCCTTGGCCACGATGGAGGCGGCGGCGATGGACAGGCTCAACCCATCCCCGCCCACCAAAGTTGTGCAAGGAATGGCGATGCCGGGCTTTTTGTTCCCATCCACCAGCACATGCTCCGGCGCGGCGGGCAGCGCCGCAATCGCGCGGCGCATCGCCAGGAACGAAGCTTGCAGGATATTCAGCCGGTAAATCTCCCCCACCGAGGCCGCGCCCACCCCGATCTCCGCGCCCGAGGCCCGAAGTGCCACCAGCGCCGCTGCGCGCTTCCTGGGTGTCAGCTTCTTGAAATCATCCAGCATCGCCGCCAGCCCCTCGGGCAGGATGGCGGGCAGCACCACGGCGGCGGCCAGCACCGGCCCGGCCAGCGGCCCGCGCCCTACCTCGTCCACCCCGGCCACGCGCCCGCCAAGCGCCGCCTCGCGGGAGAAATCAGGCATCGCGCCTGGCCTCGAAAAATTCTTTCAGCAGCGCCGCATTTTCCTGCTCCCGCACCCCGCCGATCACTTCCGGCTTGTGGTGCGTGGTGGGCTGGTTGAAGAGGCGCGGCCCATGCTCCACCGCGCCGGTTTTCGGATCATAGGCGCCGAACACCAGCCTGCCGACCCGGAAAGCCGCAATCGCCGCCGCGCAGAAGGCGCAGGGCTCCAGCGTCACGGTCAGCGTGCAATCGGCCAGATATTTCTGCTCCCGCCCCGCGCGGGCGATGCTCAGCGCCAGAAACTCGGCATGGAAAATGGGGTTCTGCCCGGCCTCCACCTGGTTGCCGGCAACGGCCAGCACGGCGCCGGCGCCATCCGTCACCACCGCCCCCACCGGCACCTCGCCGGCCAGGGCCGCCCGGCGTGCTTCATCCAGGGCCATTTGCATAGGCGAGGTCATGAGCTGAGCAATTGCCTCAACCCTGCTGACAGGTCTAGGTGAAGCCATGAAAAATCGCCCCTTGATCGGCCTGACCCTGGATGCGGAACCCGCCGGCGGCTGGTCCAAATATCCCTGGTATGCGCTGCGCCAGAATTATACCGAGGCCGTGGCCGCGTTTGGCGGCCTGGCCGTGGCCCTGCCGCACGACCCTGAACTGGCGGAGGCGTATCTGGACCGGCTGGACGGGCTCATCGTCACCGGCGGCGCGTTCGATGTGGACCCCGCCCTCTATGGCGACACCGAAACCCACGACACCGTGGCGCTGAAAGCGGACCGCACCAATGCCGAACTGGCTTTCCTGCGCGGGGCCATGGCGCGCAACATGCCGGTATTGGGCATTTGCGGCGGCCAGCAGCTTCTGGCCGTGGCGCTGGGCGGCACGCTGCACCAGCACATACCGGACGCCATCCCCGGTGCCTTGGAGCATGAGCAGAAAACCAGCCATTACGAGCCCGGCCACAAGGTCGAGATCCTGGCCGGGACAAAACTCTTCAATATCGCCGGGCCGGTGATGCTGGTGAACACCTCCCACCACCAGGCGGTGAAATCCGCCGGGCGCGGGGTGGTGAACGCCATCGCCCCGGATGGCGTGATCGAAGGCATCGAGGACCCGGCGCAAAAATTCTGCATCGGCGTGCAGTGGCACCCGGAATATCTGGTGGATGAAGGCGACAAAGCCCTCTACCGCGCCTTCCTGGCCGCCTGCCATGACTGAAGATAAAATGACCGGGGAAACCCCGGAGCGCGGCGAGCGCATCGCCAAATTCATGGCCCGCGCGGGTGTGGCCAGCCGCCGCGATGCGGAGGCGATGATCGAGGCCGGGCGCGTGCGCATGAACAACGAGGCCGTGACCCACCCGGCCGTGTTCGTGAAAAAAGGCGACATGGTGGTGGTGGACGGCAAGCCGGTGAACGAGCCGGAGCGCACCCGCCTGTTCCGCTACCACAAGCCCGAAGGGCTGGTGACGACGCATAAGGACCCCGAGGGCAGGCCCACGGTTTTCGACAAGCTCCCCCCCGGATTGCCGCGCGTCATCTCCGTGGGGCGGCTTGATCTCACCTCCGAAGGGCTGCTGCTGCTCACCAATGACGGCGCGCTCTCCCGCCAACTCGAACTCCCCGCAACCGGCTGGCTGCGCCGCTACCGCGTGCGCGTGCATGGCGGCGTGTCCCCGGAAAAACTGAAACGCCTGGCCGATGGGCTGGTGGTGGACCGGATTAAATACGGCCCCATCGAAGCCGCCATCGATTCCGTGCAGCGCTCCAACACCTGGCTTTCAATGTCCCTGCGCGAAGGCAAGAACCGCGAAATCCGCCGGGTGATGCAGGCGCTGGACTTGCCGGTGACACGCCTGATCCGCGTCGCCTACGGGCCGTTCCAGCTCGGCACCCTGCCGCGCGGCGCGGCGGAGGAGGTCAACGGCAAAATCTTGCGCGAACAGGTGCCGGGCCTGGCCAAATGAAACCCTCCCAATGACCGGCCCCAAAATCATCGCCGGGCGCTGGAAGGGCCGCAACCTGGCCGCGCCGGAAGGGCGCGACACCCGCCCCACCAATATCCGCGCCCGCCAGGCGGTGTTCGACATTCTCGCCCACGCCCCCTGGTGCGAACTGGAAAATGCGAAGGTGCTGGACGTGTTCGCGGGCACCGGCGCCTATGGGCTGGAGGCACTGTCACGCGGCGCCGCATCCGCCAGCTTCATCGAACTTGCCGCACCCGCCTTGGCGGTTTTGAAAGCCAACATCGCCGTTTGCAAAGCGGAAAACGCGAAAATCATCGCCGCCGATGCGCTGCACCCGCCAGGCGGCACGCCGCATGAGCTGGTGTTTCTCGACCCGCCTTACGGCCAGACGCTGG
>CAWCEU010000003.1:0-454892 GCA_963794625.1 uncultured Pseudomonadota bacterium | reverse complement strand
GAACTCGCAAGCTTCGGCGAAGTCGAGAATATCGTAGCCGCGATAATGCAGATCATTGCCGGTGCGGCCCACGGTGCAGAGCGCGGTGTTGCCCGCGGCAACGCCGGACAGGGCGACGGATTTCTTCGGCTTGGGCAGGGCTGATGTTTCGCTCATTGGAATGTCCCTTATTATAAAAGTTTTTTGGTGCTCGTTTTTTTCAAAAAAGCAGCGGAAGAATGGGGGCGTTTTTGAAAAAACACCCCACCCCCCCCAAAAACTTTTAGAAAATACCTGGCTTGGCTGCGTCCACGGTGCCGGCGGGCATCGCCACGTTCAGGGCGGAGAGTTCACCGGCCTTCAGGCGCGGCAGGGTCTGCACGGCCTCCAGGAAGCGGTTGCTCTCGCGCGTGGTGATCAGCCCGTCCGTCAGCATCTGGAATTTGCGGATATAATCCTCACGCCCGAAGGGCTTGGCGCCGAGCGGATGCGCGTTGGCCACGGCCATTTCATCCACCAGCTTCGAGCCGTCCTTGAAGAGAATTTCCACCCGCGCGCCGAAGGCTTTTTCGGAAATATCCAGCGTGTGGTAGCGGCGTGTCCATTCCGGGTCTTCCACCGTCTCGATCTTGTGCCACAGGCGCACCGTGTCCGCGCGGTTGGCGCGCTTGGGGGCGTAGGAGGTTTCGTGGTTCCAGAACCCGTCCTGCAGCGCCACGGCGAAGATATACATGATGGAATGGTCCAGCGTCTCGCGGCTGGCTTTCGGGTCCATCTTCTGCGGGTCGTTGGCCCCGGTACCGATGACGTAATGGGCCGCCTGGGCCAATGGCACGGCCGTGCGCGAGCTGGATTATCACGACACCTTCCTGGCCGCCGATTACTCCCACCCCGGCGACAACATCCCGCCCATCCTGGCCGTGGCGCAGAGCGTCGGCAAATCCGGGCGCGACCTCATCCGCGGCATCGCCACCGGCTATGAGATCCAGGTGGATCTGGTGAAGGCCATCTGCCTGCACAAGCACAAGATCGACCATATCGCCCATCTCTGCCCGGCGCAGGCGGCGGGCATCGGCACGCTGCTGGGGCTGAAGCAGGATGTCATCTACCAGGCGGTGCAGCAGGCCGTGCATGTCTCCTTCACCACCCGCCAGTCCCGCAAGGGCGAAATCTCCTCCTGGAAGGCCTTCGCCCCGGCCCATGC
This sequence comes from uncultured Pseudomonadota bacterium, assembly GCA_963794625.1. Classification (GTDB taxonomy): domain Bacteria; phylum Pseudomonadota; class Alphaproteobacteria; order Acetobacterales; family Acetobacteraceae; genus Acidocella. The sequence goes on along the minus strand of CAWCEU010000003.1, from coordinate 453,709 downwards.
CGGCAAGCTGGCCGTGGAAGCCGTGGACCGCGTGATGCGCGGCGAGGGTGCGCCCAGCCCGATTTATGAAGGCGAGGACAGCGTGATTGCCTGGATGCTGGACGGGCCGGACGCGCTCTACCACGTGCCCCTGCCCGAGCCCGGCGAGGCCAAGCGCGCCATTCTCGACACCTACACCAAGGAACATTCCGCCGAATACCAGTCCCAGGCGCTGATCGACCTTGCCTTCAAGATGCGTGAATCCATCGATGATTTCGAGAAGATCGAAAAAATCGTGATGCACACCTCGCACCACACCCATTACGTCATCGGTACCGGGGCCAACGACCCGCAGAAGATGGACCCGAAAGCCAGCCGCGAGACGCTGGACCATTCCATCATGTATATCTTCGCCGTGGCGCTGCAGGACGGGTTCTGGAACCACGAAACCTCCTACGCCCCCAAGCGCGCCAACCGCGCGGACACGGTGCGCCTGTGGCACAAGATCGAGACGGTGGAAGACCCGGAATGGACACGCCGCTACCACACGCTGGATATTTCCGAAAAAGCCTTCGGCGCGCGGGTGGAAATTCTCTTCAAGGACGGCTCGAAGCTGGTGGATGAAATGGCCGTGGCCAACGCGCATCCGCTCGGCGCCAAGCCCTTCGGGCGTGAGGATTATATCCGCAAATTCCAGATGCTGACGGACGGGCTGATCACCACGCGCGAGAGCAACCGCTTCCTGGAGGCCGTGCAGACCCTGCCGCGCCTGAAGGCCGGTGAACTCTCCGCCCTGAACGTGGCGATGCCCGCCGGCACCGTGGACGCAGCCAAGCCAGGTATTTTCTAAAAGTTTTTGGGGGGGGTGGGGTGTTTTTTCAAAAACGCCCCCATTCTTCCGCTGCTTTTTTGAAAAAAAGCGGCACCAAAAAACTTTTATAATAAGGGACATTCCAATGAGCGAAACATCAGCCCTGCCCAAGCCGAAGAAATCCGTCGCCCTGTCCGGCGTTGCCGCGGGCAACACCGCGCTCTGCACCGTGGGCCGCACCGGCAATGATCTGCATTATCGCGGCTACGATATTCTCGACTTCGCCGAAGCTTGCGAGTTCGAGGAAATCGCCCATCTGCTCGTGCATGGCACGCTGCCCAATATCTCCGAACTCAAAGCCTACAAGGCCAAGCTGAAATCCCTGCGCGGCCTGCCTGCCGCAGCCAAGGCGGTGCTGGAACAAATCCCCGCCGCCGCACACCCGATGGATGTGATGCGCAGCTACGTCTCCACCCTCGGCACCATCCTGCCCGAAGCGCATGACCATAACCAGCCCGGTGCCAAGGACATTGCCGACAGGCTGATGGCCTCGCTCGGCTCCGCTTTGCTCTACTGGTATCATTTCTCCACCAACGGCAAGCGCATCGAGGTGGAAACGGACGACGACACCATCGGCGGGCATTTCCTGCATCTGCTGCACGGCAAAGCCCCGTCCGCAAGCTGGGTGCGCGCCATGCACACCTCGCTCATTCTCTACGCGGAGCATGAATTCAACGCCTCCACCTTCACCGCGCGCGTCATCGCGGGCACGGGCTCGGACATGTATTCCGCCCTCACCGGCGCCATCGGCGCGCTGCGCGGCCCCAAGCATGGCGGCGCCAATGAGGCGGCCTTCGATGTGCAAAAGCGCTACGCCACGCCGGACGCAGCCGAGGAAGATATCCGCAAGCGCGTGGACGCCAAGGAAGTCGTCATCGGCTTCGGCCATCCGGTCTATACCATCGCCGATCCGCGCAACGCCGTCATCAAGCGCGTCGCCAGGCAGCTTTCGGAAGAAGCCGACTCCACCAAGATGTTCAGCATCGCCGAGCGTATCGAAAGCGTGATGATGGAGGCGAAGAAGATGTTCCCCAATCTGGATTGGTTCTCCGCCATCTCCTACCATATGATGGGCGTGCCCACCCTCATGTTCACACCGCTTTTCGTCATCTCCCGCACCTCCGGCTGGAGTGCCCATGTGATCGAGCAACGCGTGGACGGCAAGATCATCCGCCCCTCGGCCAATTATACTGGGCCAGAAGATTTGAAATTCGTCCCTCTGGCGCAGCGGTAAGGAAACAACCCATGACCTATCTCAGCGCTGAATCCTACTCCAACATTCCGGCGGGCGAACGCTTCCGCGCCTTGCTGGAACGCCCCGGCATCCTCGGCATCCCCGGCACCCATAACGGCCTTGCCGCGCAGCAGGCCAAGGCGGCGGGTTTTGAGGTCGCCTATCTCTCCGGCGCGGCGATGACCGCCTCCATGGGCCTGCCGGATCTCGGCATCATCACCGTGGACGAGGTGGCTTTCTTCATCCGCCAGGTCGCCCGCGCTTCCGGCCTGCCGGTGCTGGTGGATGGCGATACCGGCTATGGCGAGGCGCTGAACGTGATGCACATGGTCCGCACCTTCGAGGATGCGGGTGCCGCCGCGGTGCATCTAGAAGACCAGATCCTGCCGAAGAAATGCGGCCATCTGAACGACAAGAAAATCGCCCCGGCGCATGACATGGCCGCGAAAGTGGCCGCCGCGCGGCATGCGCGCCGCCACCTCTACATCATCGCCCGCACCGATGCCGCGGCCTCCGAGGGAATTGAAGGAGCGGTCGCCCGCGCCAAGCTCTATATGGAAGCCGGTGCCGACGCGATCTTCCCCGAGGCGCTGAACACGGAGGACATGTTCCGCGAATTCGCCCGCCGCCTGCCCGGCGTGCCCTTGCTCGCCAACATGACCGAGTTCGGCCGCACGCCCTTCTACACCAAGGAGCAGTTCGAGGATTTCGGCTACAAGATGGTCATCTGGCCCGTTACCTCCCTGCGCGTGGCCGCCCTGGCGCAGGAGAAGCTCTACAAGGCCATCGCCAAGGATGGCGGCGCGCAGAACTGCGTGGAGGCGATGCTCACCCGCAAGGATCTCTACGCCACCATCGATTACGCCGGGTTCGAGGCGCTGGACGCGACGATCATCAAGACCATCGTGCCCGAGGGCATGCCGCAGTAAAGCGCGGCCTGCCCCTCGCCCTTGCGGCATGGATCGCCTACATTAAACGCCATGCCGCATGACGCCGCCCATCATGACCGCGATATCGCCGCCCAGTTGCAGGCGGCGGAGGTGGCTTGCGCCCAGAACGGCACGCAGCTCACCGCCCTGCGGCGCGAGGTGCTGGAGCTGATCCTCCAGGCGGATACACCCGTCACCGCTTATCAGCTGCTCGACCAGCTGAAGCCCATCCGCAAATCCGCGGTGCCGCCCACCATCTACCGCTCCCTGGAATTCCTGCTGGACAACAAGCTGATCCATAAGATCGAGCGGCTGAACGCCTTCGTGCCCTGCGCGGACTCCGATCATCATCACGCGGACGCGCAGTTTTTAATCTGCAAGCTCTGCGGCAACGTGATCGAGATCGAAGATCACGCCGTGTCCGAGGCCCTTGCGCAGGCCACCGCCAAGCATGGTTTCACCCCCAGCCGCGCGGTGGTGGAAGTGGACGGGATCTGCGCGGCCTGCACCGCTAAACCGGCTTAAGCCGCGCCAGAGCGGCGCCCAGTCCCAAACCGTGAATCACCATCCTATCCAGCTCCTGCCTCACTGGATAAGATGATATATTATACTATTCTTTATCCAGGGGCGATCAGCCACAAAGTGCGGCGAGGCCCTTTCTGTCCCGCAGGCGGAGGCGCCGGGCGGTGATCAGCTCCAACAGCCCATCCTTCTCGAATTGCGCCATGGTGCGGGAGACGGTTTCGATGGTCAGGCCGAGATAATCGGCGATATCATGCCGGGCCATCGGCAATTCCATCAGCCCCGCCGGCTTGTCCGCCAGCATCTCCAGAATAAAGGTGGCCAGCTTCTGCCCGGCGCTACAGCGCCCCAGAAGCAGCGCGTGCGCCTGGGCATGGGCCAGGGAGCGCATGGCATAATCATAAAGCTGGGCGGCGATGGCGGGGTCGGCCTCCAGGGCCGGGCGGCGCAGCTTCACCAGCGCGCACGCGTTAACCGCCTCGGCGGAAAGCTGGCGCTCACGCCCCAGCTCGAAACCAAACACATCGCCAGGCTTATGGAAGGCATCGATATGGCGCCGGCCATCCGCCTGGAATTTGCAAGCACGCACCATGCCGCTGACCACGCGGTACATGCCGCCCGCCTGATCCCCCTCGGCGAAGATATTCTCATCTGGCGCGAAATGCAGGAGCGGCAGCACATCCGGCTGCTTCTGCCTGAAGAGGCCGGGCGGAACCGGCTGTGGTGCATGGGCCTCGGAATGAAGCGTCATTGTCGCCGGCATCGCCCTACCCCCATCAAAATGACGCGCTTAGGTAGCATCAGGCCAGCGGCTCACGATATCCGGTTTTATCCTTAAGTATTTATACCTAGATCCGGATGATTTTAGATCGAATCACGCGCCGATCCGCTCTAAAATCTGAATCGCCCTCCAGGACATCCACCGGGTGTGCCGGATTCATGCCCTGGCGATCAAAACCATGGGATCAGGAGCGCGCTTCGCGGCCCGGCAGGCAATTCATCACCGCATCGACCAGCCGGTTATCCAGAACCGGCTTTTCAAGCACCACCCATATCCCGGCCTTGGTGGCGCGCGCCCGCACGGCCGGGGTGAGAATGCTGACGAGCAGAATAGCGGGCCCCATCGCCCCTTTCTCCCGCGCCGCGCGCAGCAGGGCGCAGCCATCCAGCAGCGGCGGGTTATCATGCAGTACCAGGCAATGCGCCCGCGCCAGCGCCGGGGACGCCAGCAGCGCCGCCGCATCCCGGCAGAGCCGCACCTCCACTTCTTCCAGTTCCAGAACGAAACGCAGGGCATGGCCGACGGGTTCGTTATCGGAATAGATCAAAACGACCGGCCGGGTCACGGCCATGCACATACCCTCTCGCACGCTAAGCTCCCTGCCGCCTGAACAGGCAGAACAGGCCAGAACCTAACCACGCCCCCCCGGCCTGCCTTGATACAGCGCAACTTCACGGCATTTTGACTGGTTAAATCTGCCGTTGCGCTGCGATTTTAATCGGGTAATGTCTTTCAACCCGTATCCCGGCAGGCGGGCTGGGACGGGCATTTTCAGCATGGGAGACAACATGAAAAAATTCTTCGCACCGGCCCTTGCCGCGGTCTGTATGCTCGGCATGGCATTGCCGGTGGCCGCCTCGGCCAAGGCACTCAAGGAGATCAAGTTCGGCGTGGACGCCACCTACCCGCCCTTCGAGAGCCTTTCCCCCTCCGGCGCCTTCCAGGGCTTCGACATCGATCTCGGCAAGGCCATCTGTGCCGAGCTGAAAGTGAAATGCGTGTTCGTCAGCCAGTCTTTCGACGGCATCATCCCGGCGCTGCAGGCCCGCAAGTTCGACGCCATCCTCTCCTCGATGACCGTGACGCCGGAGCGCGCCAAGCAGATCAACTTCTCCTCCGAGATGTATGACGAGCCGACCAGCCTGATCGTGAAGAAGGGCTCGGGCCTCGTGCCCACCGCCGCGAGCCTGAAGGGCAAGACCGTCGGCGTCGAGGCCGGCACCATCCAGGAAACCTACGCCAAGACCTACTGGCAGCCGAATGGCGTGAACGTGGTGTCCTATCAGGGCCAGGATCAGGTCTATGCCGATCTGCTCTCCGGCCGTCTGGATGCCTCCCTGCAGGACTCCGTAGAAGCCGATTATGGTTTCCTAAAGACCCCGAAGGGCGCTGATTACGAGATCGGCGGCAACGCCACCGACGACCCGCAGGACGTTCTGGGCTCCTACATCGCCATCGGCGTGCGCCAGGACGAGCCGGACCTCCTGAAGAAGATCGACTGGGCGATCAAGGAGATCCACGCCAACGGCACGTACAACAAGCTGCAGGCGAAGTATTTCAACTTCAGCATCTATAACGCCCAAGCCGCCACGCAGGCGCCCTGAACATCTGACAATCCGGCCCTGGCGCTCTCCCGCCGGGGCCGGTCTTTAAACAGGCAGCCCGCATGTTCAATCTCGGCGGCTATGGTCCGCATATTCTGGCCGGCACGGTCACGACGGTGGAGCTTTCCCTTCTCTCCCTCATCGTCTCCTTCATCCTTGGGTTGATCGGCGCCTCGGCGAAACTCTCCAAGAACCGCGCCGCGCGCGGCGTCGCCACGGTCTACACCACCCTCATCCGCGGCGTGCCGGATCTGGTGCTGATGCTGCTGATCTTCTATTCGTTACAGATCTGGATCAATGATTTCACCGACTGGCTGAACAATCTCCAGAACAGCATCGATTTCGAGGTGCAGCTCGACCCGTTCACCAGCGGCGTCATCACGCTGGGCTTCATCTACGGCGCGTATTTCACGGAAACCTTCCGCGGCGCCTTCCTCGCCGTGCCGAAAGGCCAGCTGGAAGCCGCCCGCGCCTTCGGCATGAAACCCTTCCTGGTGTTCCGCCGCATCCTGTTTCCGCAAATGATGCGCTACGCCCTGCCAGGGCTCGGCAATAACTGGCAAGTGATCTTGAAGGCCACGGCCCTGGTTTCGATCATCGGCCTGTCGGACGTGGTGTTCGCCGCACAGCAGGCGGGCGAAGCCACGCTGCAGACCTTCTTCTTCCTCTGCATCGCCGGTGCGGTTTATCTGGTGCTCACCATGATCTCCAACGGCGTGCTGCTCTATCTGGAACGTAAATACATGATCGGCATCCGCAAGGCGGTGCTATGATCTATATTCTCCAGCATTACTGGCAGGCGCTGCTTTTTTACGACGGCTACCACATCACCGGTGTCGCGATGACGCTGTGGCTGCTCGTCCTCTCCTGCGCCATCGGCTTCTGCCTGGCGCTGCCGCTGGCCATAGCCCGCAATTCCAAAGAATCCGCTCATCTGGGCGCCGGTCTGGCTCTATGGCTTCATCTTCCGGGGCACACCTCTCTATGTGCAGCTATTGTTGATCTATACCGGCGTGTACGGGCTGCATTTCGTCCGCGAAACGCCGATGCTGGCGGATTTCTTCCGTTCCGCGATCAATTGCACCCTGCTCTCCTTCGCGCTGAATACCGGCGCCTACACCACGGAAATTTTCTACGGCGCGATTCGCGACACGTCCTACGGCGAGGTTGATGCCGGGCGGGCCTTCGGCATGTCGCAAGTCACGCTGTACCGGCGCATCATCATCCCTTCCGCGCTGCGCCGGGCCCTGCCGATGTACAGCAACGAGGTGATCCTGATGCTGCACGCCACCACGCTGGCCTTCACCGCCACGGTGCCGGACGTCCTGAAAATCGCCAACGACGCTTATGTCGCCACCTACGCGCCGTTCGATGCGTTCGGGTTGGCGGCTTTGATCTATCTCTGCATTTCCTTCGGGCTGATCTTCATGTTCCGCCGCGCGGAGCGGCATTTCCTCGCCCATCTCGGCTAGCGCCCGGCCGGTTTGGATCGAATCCGTTTCGATCCAAACCGTAAACGACCCCCGCACCCCTCGCCAACGGCCCGCCGGCATGCGCCATCGCACTGTCTGATTGTATTTTCCCGCCAGCGGACTAGAATACCCGTACGGCCATAACCGCGTGGGACCATGCAAAAAGGCAGCTCCGGCAAGCCCGCCGGTTCACCGGCGGCGGAACACACAGGCGACCCGGCAGAAGCGGCGTGGCTGGACCGTGAGGCGCATCTGCGCTCCATCCTCGACACAGTGCCGGATGCCATGGTGGTCATCGACGAAGCCGGGCGCATCCAATCCTTTTCCTCCACCGCGGAGCGGCTGTTCGGCTACAGCGCCGCAGAGGTCGCGGGCCTGAATGTCAGCCTGCTGATGCCCTCCCCATACCGGGAGCATCACGACCAATATCTCGCGCGCTACCTCACCACCGGGGAAAAGCGGATCATCGGCGCCTCGCGCGTGGTGATCGGGCTGCGCAAGAATGGTTCCACCTTCCCCATGGAGCTTTATATCGGCGAAACGGTGAACTCGAAACCGCCGCGCCTTCACCGGCTTCGTACGCGACCTGACGGAGCGCCAGGAAACCCAGGCCCGGCTGCATGAGCTGCAATCGGAGCTGGTGCATATGTCCCGCTTCACCGCCATGGGGGAAATGGCCTCCACCCTGGCGCATGAGCTGAACCAGCCGCTCACCGCCATCGCCACCTATCTGAATGGCTGCCGGCGGCTGCTGGAACGCGGCATGGCGGCCGATGCGGCGATCTTGCGGGACGGTATCGAGCGCGCCGCCGAACAGGCGCTGCGGGCCGGGCAGATCATCCGGCGCCTGCGGGAATTCGTCTCACGCGGGGAGACCGAACGGCGGATCGAGACACTGCCCAAGCTGATCGAGGAAGCCAGCGCCCTGGCGCTGATCGGCGCGCGGGAAAGCGGGATGCGGGTCAATTTCGCCTTCCACCCGGAATGTACCAACGTGATCGCGGATAAGGTGCAGGTGCAGCAGGTGCTGGTGAACCTGATCCGCAACGCCATGGAGGCGATGCAGGGCAGCGCCACGCGCGAGCTGCTGATCTCCACCACCCCCCTGCCCGATGTCATGATCCGCATCGACGTGGCCGATACCGGGCCTGGCATCCCCCCGAATGTCGCGGCGCAAATGTTCCAGCCCTTCATCACCACCAAGGCCTATGGGATGGGGGTGGGGCTCTCCGTCTCGCGCACCATCATCGAGGCGCATGGCGGCAAGCTCTGGGCGGAGCCGCGCCAGGGCGGGGGCACCACCTTCGCCTTCACCCTGCGCGGCACGGCGCCGGAGGAACAACGGTGACAGCATCCGTCGTGCATCTGATCGACGATGACGAGGCGGTGCGCCATGCGCTCGCCTTTCTGCTCGCCAGCTCCGGCTTCGCCGTGCAGGCCTATAAATTGGCATCCGCCTTTCTTGAAACGCTCTCCGCCGTGCAGCCCGGCTGCATCATCACCGATGTGCGGATGCCCGGCCTCTCAGGGCTGGAGCTGCAGCGCGAACTGACAAACCGGCGCATTTTTCTGCCCGTGGTTGTGATGACTGGCCATGGCGATGTGCCGCTGGCGGTGCAGGCGATGAAGGCCGGGGCCGTGGATTTCATCGAAAAACCCTTTTCGGATGACACCCTGCTATCCGCCGTGCAGGAAGCCTTGGCCCGTTACACCCATGACTCCGTACGGCAGAACAGCCATGACGAGGTCCATGCCCGGCTGCATCGCCTCACCCCGCGCGAACGCGAGGTGCTGGACGGGCTGATCGGCGGCCTGCCCAACAAGACCATCGCCTATGACCTGAATATCAGCGCCCGCACAGTGGAAATTCACCGCGCCAATCTGATGACCAAGATGGAGGCCGGCAGCCTGCCGGAGCTGGTGCGCATGGTGCTGCTGGCCCGCGCGCCGGGGGCTTAGAGAAATATCAGCCTAATTGGAATCACTTGATTCGAATTACACTGATGAAATTACTCGCCAAAATATAAGAAGGCCGGCCCGGGGAGCCGGGCCGGCCTTTTCGATCAGTCCAAAATCAATTGCTCAGCCACGCAGGGCCTTGGGCAAGGCGGTGATCGCATGGTCAATCAGCGCCGCATCCGTATCGTTGCTCACCGTATCGCGCAGAATGGCGGCGGAGGCCGCCGTGGCGATATCGATGGCCGCGCCGCGCACTTCCTTCACGGCGGCGGCTTCCGCCGCGCCGATCCGTTCCATCGCCATGCGCTCGCGGCGCAGGGCCGTGGCTTGCGCGTCGGCCGCCAGCTCAGCCGCGAGGCGTTGCGCCTCGATATGCGCCGTGGCCAGGATCTGCTTGGCATCCTCGGCCGCCTGGATCTGCTTCTGCTTGGCATCGGCCAGAATGGCCTCGGCCTCGGCCTTCAGCTGCGCGGCTTCGTCCAGCGCGGCCTGCACCGCCTTGGTCCGCGCATCCAGCAGATGGGCGATGGCCCCCAGCACCTTGCGGCCCGCGAGGACCGCGAAGATGACGATGGCAATGAAAACCCAGAAGGTGCCATGAGCCCAGAACTGGGCGTGGAGAGCTTCGTATTCCATCGGTTAAGCCGCCTTTCGCGCGGCCAGCGCGTCGTCCACGCGCCGTGCCAGCTCGTCTTGCCCGGGCAAAGAGCCGGTGAGTTTGAGCAGGATTTCGCTGGCGGCCTCGGCGGCAACCGGCTTGATCGCCGCCATGGCGGCGGCGCGCGCCGCGTCGATGCGGGCCTCGGATTCCGCGAGCTTGGCCTCCAGCTTGGCATTCAGCTCAGCCGCCTTGGCGGCGGCCTGCGCCTTGGCATCGGCAACGGCCTTCGCCACCTCGGCCTGGGCGTTGGCCCGGGCGGTGGCGATGGTGGCTGTCAGCAATGCCACCGCCCTGTCGGCTTCCTGCTTGGTGGCGCGGGCCGCCGCCAGGTCGCGGGCGATGACAGCGGCGCGGTTCTCCAGAACCTTGCCCATTTGCGGCAGCCCCCAGCGCGACAGCAGGAGGTAAAGCACCACCATGATGACCGCCATCCAGCCCACCTGGTCGAGGGTGAGCGGGTTGGAAAAGTCCATCTGCGGCAGCTTGCCTTCCGCCATCGCGGCGGAGGGGGCAAGAGCCAGCAGCAGAGCGGTGCCGGTGCGGCGCATCAGGCGAACAGGATAACCAGCGCGATGACCAGCGCATACAGCGCCACGGCTTCCGTCAGCGCGAAGCCGAGCAGAACATCGCGGAACATCGCGTCACGCGCGGCCGGGTTGCGGCCGACGGAAGACACGAAAGAGCCGAACAGGTTGCCGATACCAACACCCGCACCGGCGACACCGATGGTGGCGAGGCCCGCGCCGATATCCTTGGCGAGCAGAGCGGCAGACTGAGGATCCATGTAACTAATTCCTTTCCGAAGAGGCTTTTATAAGGTCTTGATCAATGCATGGGCACGGCATCATGCCTAGTGCATGTGCACCGCGTCATGCAGATACAGGCAGGTGAGGATGGCGAACACATAGGCCTGCAGCCCCGCCACCAGCAGCTCCAGCGCCGCCAGTGCCACGTTCAGGCCCAGCGGCACGATGGAGGCAATGGCGCCGAACACGCCGAACCCGGCGGTGAGCAGCAGCATGAAGCCCGCGAACACCTCCCACATCACATGCCCGGCGGTCATGTTCGCGAACAGACGAACCGAGAGGGACACGGGGCGGGAGAGGTAGGAAATGATCTCGATGGGCACCAGCAGCGGCAAGAGCCAGCCCGGCACCCCGGCGGGAACGAAAAACGTCAGGAACCTGAAACCGTGGATATAGAAGCCCACGGCGGTCGAGAACACGAACACGAACAAAGCCAGCGCCAAGGTCACCGCGATATGCGAGGTGAAGGCGAAGAAATAGGGGAACAGCCCGATCAGATTGCCGAGCAGGATGAAGCTGAAAATGGTGAAGACCAGCGGGAAGAAGCGGCGACCCTCCTCGCCGATCGTGTCCACGCACATGTTGTGCACGAACTCGTACAGCACCTCGACCAGCGCCTGGATGCGGCCCGGCACCAAGGCCCGCGCCTTCAGCCCGATGGCGAACAGCGCCACGATGATGATGGCGGCGGCCAGCATGGCCTCGTTCGAATTGGTGAAATTGACGGCACGCCCCAGGGGCCCGAGACCCGTGGTCAGGCTGAATTGTCCCAGCGCGTCGATCGATGGTCCCGCCATGTGTCTACCCTGCCTGAAGCCGTCTTATCACGCCGATTGCACGGCGCCTTGTTACTCTTTGCGTTCGGCCCGCAGCAAATTGCGCAAGCCAGCCGCCAAACCCACGGGAACCATGAGGATCATCAGCCAGGGTTTGGTGTGGAACAGCTTGTCCAGCCCCCACCCGATCACCACGGCGATGACCATCGCGGCCACCATCTCAACCCCCAGGCGCATCGCCAGCTCTATGGCGCGCTGCGCCGAGCTGGCATCGCTCTTGCCCGGCTCCGCGCGCTTGGGACCACGGGCGGCATCTTCCGCCGCCTGCAACCTGGTCTCAAACGCTGGCTTGTCCGGGCCTTCGCTCATGCTCCTGTCTCCTGCGGAAATCCGCCGGAAGGTTGCGCGGTTGCTATCCTTACCCCCCCTGACTGTCAAGAATGAATAAGCGTTATAGTGCATACACGACCTGGTTGCGTCTTTTGTGCCAAAATCGCACAGGAAGCCCTGTTGACGCGGTTACGGATGGGCCGCCACTTATTTGCGAGTCGTTTAGATTTCGAGGATCCGCCTTGCCTGTGGAAATGCTGCGCGAATTGCCGCTGGACCAGATTCTGCTCGGTGATGCCGGGACGATGCTGCGCATGCTGCCCGATGCCTCGGTGAACTGCGTGTTCGCGGACCCCCCGTATAACCTGCAACTGCGCGGCGAATTGCGCCGCCCGGATGACAGCCTGGTGGACGGGGTAGATGACGATTGGGATAAATTTGACGATTTCGCCGCCTATGACGAATTCACCAAGGACTGGCTCTCCGAATGCCGCCGGGTGCTGAACAAGGACGGCACGATCTGGGTCATCGGTTCTTACCATAATATTTTCCGCATCGGGGCGATGATGCAGGATCTGGGGTTCTGGATCCTCAACGATGTGATCTGGCGCAAGACCAACCCGATGCCGAATTTCCGCGGAAGGCGCTTCACCAACGCGCATGAGACGATGATCTGGGCGGCCAAGAGCCAGCAGAGCCGTTATAAATTCAACTACCAGTCCATGAAGGCGCTGAACGACGATTTGCAGATGCGCTCGGACTGGACGCTGCCGCTCTGCACCGGGGCGGAGCGGCTGAAGAACGTGCATGGGCTGAAGCTCCACCCCACCCAGAAGCCGGAAGCCTTGCTGCACCGCGTCATCATGGCTTCCACCAGCCCGGGCGATATCATCGTGGACCCGTTCCTGGGCTCGGGCACCACGGCGGCGGTGGCTAAAAGGCTGCACCGGCATTTCATCGGCATAGAGCGCCACCCAGCCTATGTGGAGGCCGCCTGGGGCCGGCTGAAGGCCGAGGAGCGCGCCCCCCGCACTTCTGTCGTCGCCCCGCCCTCTGGCCGCGAGGCGCCGCGAATCGCCTTTGGCAGCTTTGTGGAGCGCGGCATCATCCGCCCCGGCACCCAGATCATGGACAAGCAGCGCCGCTTCGCCGCCGAGGTGACGGCCGAGGGCGGGCTGGTGAGCGGACCGCATCGCGGCTCCATCCATCAGGTGGGGGCTTTGGTGCAGAACGCGCCAAGCTGCAATGGCTGGACCTTCTGGCATTTCGAACGCAACGGGCAGCTGGTGCCGCTGGATGTGCTGCGGAAGGAAGACCAGGAGAGTTAGAGACGATTCATAAATTGAATTTATGAATCGCCGCAGAGGCAGTTTAGAAAACCCAGTCAATTTCAAATTGACTGGGTTTTCTTTTAACGCGCCACCCGGCCCGAGTCGCCGATGAGCTTCTGCGCCAGCAGCACCGGAATTGCCGTGAACAGGATGATGGCGAACACCACCACATTCACCTCCGGCAATTGCTGGCCGAGGCGGATGGCGCCGAAAATCCATAGCGGCAGCGTGTTCTGCGCCCCGGCGGTGAAGGTGGTGACGATCACCTCGTCGAAGGACAGCGCGAAGGCCAGCAGCGCTCCGGCGCCGATGGCGCTGGCCATCATCGGCATCTGGATGAGCCGGAAGGTGCGGAACGCATCCGCCCCCAGATCGGCCGAGGCCTCGGTGAGGGAGCGCGGCATGCGCCGCAGCCGCGCCACCACGTTGTTATAGACGATCACCACACAGAAAGTGGCGTGCCCGGCCACGATGGTCCAGTAGGAAAGATTCATCCCCCAGAAGGCGAAATAGGCCGCCAGCGCCATGCCGGTGAGAATGCCCGGCAGGGCGATGGGTAGCACGGCGATGAAGCTCACCACCTCCTTCGCCGCACTCTGCATGCGCGCCACCGCCATGGCGGCCAGCGTGCCCAGCAGCATGGCCGCCAGCGTGGCGAGCGAAGCTACCTCCAAGGAGAGGATCAGCGCCTGGCGCACCGCTTCGTCGTGCCAGGTATCGGCGAACCAGTGCAGCGCGAAGCCGCCAATCGGCCAGGCCGGAATCGGCGCCGCCGAGAAGGCGTAGAGCACGATCACCACGATGGGGATGAACAGGAAGGCGAAAATGGCCGCGACGGCGGCCCAGATGAGGGTTTCAGAGCGCATCGAAGGCCCCCAGTTTCCGGGCGATCAACAGGAACACCGCCATCACCCCCAAGGGCAGCACCGCATAGGCGGCGGCGAAGGGGATGTTGTTGGTCACGCCCACGTTTGAGTAGACCACGTTGCCGATGAAATCAGAGCCCTGCCCGCCCACCAGCATCGGCGTGACGTAATCACCCAGCGTGAGGGAGAAGGTGAAGATGGCACCGGCCACCATACCGGGCAGCGCCATGGGCAGCACCACGCGGCGGAAGGTGGCGAAGCCGCGCTCGCCAAGGTCGGCCGAGGCTTCCAGCAGGCTGGGGGAATCCGTTCCACGCTTGCCGCCACGGGCAGGATCATGAATGGCAGCCAGAGATAGGAAAACACGATCCACATGGCCCAATTGCTGTAGCCGATATGCAGGCCCGGCAGGCCGATCTCGGCCAGGGCCCAGTTCAGCAGCCCGTTATGGGCCAAAATCAGCCGCCACGCATAAACCCGCGCCAGATAGCTGGACCAGAGCGGCACCATCACCGCCGCCATCATCACCGCGCGCAAACGCGGGCTGGCCAGGCGGATCATCGCATAGGCCACCGGCCAGGCGAGGATGATGTCCGTGACCGTTACCGCCGCGGCGATGCCGACCGTGCGCAGCGCGATGTTGATATAGACCGGGCCGGAGAGAAGCTGCTGGAAATTGGTGAAGGAGAAGCCGGGGATCAGATTGCCGCTGAGATCGTCAACCGTCCAGAAGGAGGTGACGAGCAGCGCCCCGATGGCCGCCAGATACAAAGCCGCGAACCAGATGGCCGGCAGCCCCAGCAAAGCCGCATTGGCCAGGCCCGGCCGCCGCCAGCCGAGGGCGGAGAGCGCCTTCATGGGGTGATACCCCTGCCTGTCCAAGGGGACGCTGACCCCCTGGACCCGCTGCAAAGGGTCACAGATCCTTTGATCCCATCAATTCGGGTTCCAAGGGCTGAGCCCTTGGCGGGGGGTATAGGGGGGCAGAGCCCCCCTATGATAGCCAGGGACATCATCCCTTGATCGCCTGCCATTCGCGCTGCCAGGCGGCGTAGTCCAGGCAGTCATGCTTGCCGTTGCCGCAATCAGTGCGCGGGGTTTTCCAGAACTTGATCTGGTCGAAATAAGAGGCGGGGGCGTTGGCGTGGTACTGGGCGCAGGCGCCGGGCTGCTGGGCGTCCATTTCCTTGCAGGCCAGGGTGTTGGCCGGGGTTTCACCGAAATAGATGGCCTGCTGGGCCTGGACGTGCGGGGTGGTGACCCAGTTGATCCATTCATAGGCGCAGTTGGGGTGCTTGGCCTTGGCGGAGACCATCCAGGTATCGGCCCAGCCGGTGGCGCCTTCCTGCGGGATAGTGTCGGCCACCGGCACTTTCGCCGCCTGCAGCGTGTTGGTCTGATACGGCCAGGCCGCACCCACCACCGCATCGCCCGAGGTGAAGAGCTGGATCTCATCCGAGGCCAGGGCCCAGTATTTCTTGATCAGCCCGGCCTGGGCCTTCAGCAGCTTGGCCACCGCATCCATCTGCGTCTGGTTCAGCTCATACGGGTCGGTGATGCCGAGCGACGGGTCGGTCTTGGCGAGATAGAGGGCGGCATCCGCGATCTGGATGGGGTTATCCGGCACGGTGATCTGGCCCTTGTATTTCGGGTCGTAGATCACGGACCAGGAGGTGGGCGCGGCGGGGAAGACTTTCGTGGAATAGAGCAGCGTGTTCGGGCCCCATTCATACGACACGCCGTAATGCACGCCCTTCACGGTGTTGAAATCCGGGCTCTGGAGCTGGGGAATGAAATTCTTCCAGGCCGGGATGAGCGCCATGTTGATGGGCTGCACATCGTGCCCGTAGATCAACCGCAGCGTGGCGTCGCCGGAGGCGGAGACGACATCGTACTGGCTGCCACCGCCGGAGCGCATGAGCGCCACCATCTCATCGGAGGAGCCGGCATATTTGGCGTTCACCTGGCAGCCGGTGGCGGCCTCGAAGGGCTTCACCCAATCATCCTGCGCGTAGCCTTCCCAGGCCACCACGTTCAGCACGCCCTCGCCCTGGCCGATGGACTGCAAAGGCTCCGCCGCCGCGGCGCCCTGGGCGAAGGGCAGCGTGGCGGACAGGCATAAGGCCAGCTTCGCCAGTTTACGTTTGAAACCGTCTTTCATCACTGCTCTCCCTTGTTGTTTGAACCCCCGATGGACACCGAAGCCGCGCGCGGCCAGGCCACCGTTACCGAATCACCGGCCGCGAAGCGCAAACCGCCTTGCACCGGCACGATATTCGCCTCCATCACATGCATGGCGGTGCCGTCCTCCAGCGCCACGGTGTAGCGGGTGACGGCGCCAAGGTAGACCGCATCGCGCAACGTGCCGTGCCGCTTCTCGAACCCTTCCGGCACCGCGTGGGCGTGGGGCACCAGATGCAGCTTCTCCGGCCGCAGCAGCCTGCTGCCCAGAAGGTTGGAGCTGCCGACGAAATCCGCCACGAATTCGCTCGCCGGGCGCTCGTAAAGATCGAACGCGGTGCCGATCTGCTCGATCTTGCCCTGGCTGAACACGGCGATGCGGTCTGACATCGACAGCGCCTCGTCCTGGTCGTGGGTGACGTAGATGAAGGTGATGCCGGTTTCGAGTTGCAGGCGCTTCAGCTCCTGCTGCATCTGGTGGCGCAGTTTCAGGTCCAGGGCGCCCAAGGGCTCGTCCAGCAGCAGCACGCGGGGGCGGTTGACCATCGCCCTTGCCAGGGCGACGCGCTGGCGCTGGCCGCCGGAGAGCTGGGCGGGCTTGCGGCCCATGAAGGCTTCCAGCTTTACCGCCGCCAGAGCTTTCTCAGCCTCCGCATGGGCCTCTGCTTTCGGCATTTTCTTGGCGCGCAGGCCGTAGGCGACGTTTTCCACCAGCGTGAGATGGGGGAACAGGGCGTAATCCTGAAACACGGTGTTCACCGCGCGCTCAAAAGGCGGCAGGGCGGCGACGTCCTGGCCATCCAGCAGAATCCGCCGGAATCGGGCCGCTCAAACCCGGCGATGAGGCGCAAAGTGGTGGTTTTGCCGGAGCCTGAGGGGCCGAGCAGGGTGAAGAACTCCCCGGCATGGACGGTAAGGTCCAGCCGTGAGAGCGCCACCGCCCCGCCATAGCTCTTGGCCACCCCTTCGAGCTGCACGATCGGCTGGTTCACCTGCGCACCTGTTTTTCCGAGGTCGTATCTTGTATCGTCCATGATAGCAGGATTGCCACGCGAACCCCCTTATTTTGTTGACCTGTGAACACAGGCTCCGGCGCTTGTATTCCAGGGTCAACCGGATTTTACCGCGGGCGGGCATAGTCCGCCCAAGCCTTACCAATGAGGAGTGACATGCCCGATCATTTGAAATTCTACATCAATGGCACATGGGTGGACCCGGTGGTGCCCAACCGCATTCCGGTGATCGACCCTTCGACCGAGGAAGTGTTCACCGAAATCTCCGGCGGTTCGGCCGCCGATGTGGACAAGGCCGTGGCCGCCGCGAAAGCCGCGTTCAAGAGCTATTCCCGGTTCTCCCACAAGGAGCGGCTGGAGCTGCTGGAAGCCTGCCTTGCCGCTTATGACAAGCGCTATGACGATATTGCCGAGGCCTGCGCACGGGAGATGGGGGCACCCATCGGCTTCGCCAAGGAAGCACAGGCCTGGGTGGGCCAGGGGCATTTCAAGGCGACGATCGAGAAGCTCAAAACCTTCAAGTTCAGCGAGACGCGCGGCACGACGCGGGTGGTGAAGGAGCCGATTGGGGTTTGCGGGCTGATTACCCCGTGGAACTGGCCGCTGAACCAGATTGTGTGCAAGGTGGCCCCGGCCTTGGCGGCGGGTTGCACGATGGTGCTGAAGCCCTCCGAGATCGCGCCGGTTAATGCGCTGATCTTTGCCGAGGTGATGCATGATGCCGGGGTTCCGGCGGGCGTGTTCAACCTGGTGAACGGCACCGGGCCGGAAGTGGGCCAGGTGCTGGCCGGGCACAAGGATGTGGACATGATGAGCTTCACCGGCTCCACCCGTGCGGGCACCATCGTGGCGCGCGAGGCGGCGGCGACGGTGAAGCGCGTGTGCCAGGAGCTGGGCGGCAAATCCGCCAATATCCTGCTGGAGGATGTCGATCTGGACGATGCGGTGCGCAAGGGCATCGGCGCCTGCTTCATCAATACCGGGCAGAGCTGCGACGCGGCGACGCGCATGCTGGTTCCCGCCAAGCTGCATGACAAGGCGGTGGAGATTGCGGTGGACGAGGCCGGCAAGCAGACCCCCGGCCCGGCTTTCGCCGAGGGCACGGTGCTGGGCCCGCTGGTGAGCCAGATGCAGTGGGACAAGGTGCAGCGGCTGATCCAGGCGGGCATCGACGAAGGGGCGACGCTGGCCTGCGGCGGCACCGGACGGCCGGAAGGGCTGAACAGGGGCTATTTCGCCAAACCCACCGTGTTCGCCAATGTGAAGCCGGGCATGACCATCGAGAAGGAAGAGATTTTCGGGCCCGTGCTCTCGATTGTGCCGTATGACACGCTGGAGGAGGCGGTGGAGATCGCCAATGACACTGTGTATGGGCTGGCGGCTTATGTGCAGGGCAAGGATATTGCGAAGGTGCGCGAAGTGGCGGCGCAGATGCGGGCTGGCTCCGTGTACCTGAACTATCCGGACATGGATTTCTTCTCGTCCTTTGGCGGATACAAGCAGTCCGGCAATGGGCGGGAATATGCGGATTGGGCCATGCACGATTTCTTGGAGATTAAGAGCATCGTGGGGTACGGGGAGTAGTATTTGCTCCTGATTTTATGACGGAAAAGGCCGAACCCCTGGGTTCGGCCTTTGTTAATTTAGGCCTTAAACATCTAACTACCAAACTCTGGAATGTGACCGTTTGTCACGGACACGCTCAACAACAGCAATAGCCATGGAATTAAAGATAACATCGAGGAGATTGTTGCAAATTTCAAATACTTGTACTTAAGGCAAACAATCTCTGAATTTCTCCATATTTGACCGGCTACGTCAGAAAAATACTCCTCTTCTGATACGTCTAATACCTTTTTAATATACTCTACTTCGCGAAGTTTAGCAATTTCGTTAAAATACAATAACGATTTGTGGCCACCTTTTAAATGTGGATATGCGCAGTTATATAAATTCAACATAATCCAAGCTGCCGTAAGAAGAAAAACGACCAACGGCACAACAATCCACCAACATTTTAGATCTCCGGGAGATAGGTTCACCGCCGAAACAGCAATCTGACCAGAAGTTATCGCAAATAACGTCGATAATTTTACATCTATTCTGGGAAAGAATTGATGTGTTCGATCCAGCTGCCGCTCAAGAACCTCGAGAGATAGCTCGCGCTCTGATGTCATACCCGCCACCAAAAATTTGATCGATAGATTTCCGCATTATCTTGATTTGTCCAAATTTGCTTTTCCCACATGTACCTCTTATCTTCCGAGAATTTCACTTCATTATTCATGTTATCGTGAACAACCGCCGAAATCCAAGTAGGATGAGAAGTCAGGTAGGTCGCTAAGTTTTGCCGCCCAATTTGCCGCGCGCCCAACCCATACTAGATCGTTATCACCCCGCACTCCAGTGCGTGCCACAAGAAGATCAGAGGAATTTATACCACACGTATGCTTTAGCTCGAAACTTGTCTTAGAATATTGTCGTTCCAAAGCAGGTTGAATTATATGCCGACGAGCATAGTGAATTTTCATCGCCGCCCTTACAGCACTGGTATTTTTTGAATTACCAAGATAAACAGCCATAATCCTATCACCATCATAGGCCGTAATCGTTCCCTTTTCATCCTTGATAATCTTTGCGGCGCAAAGCAAAAAAGTTTTATAGACTTCTGCCGAAAACTCCGCCTCCTTTGTCTTCACCATCACAGTAGACTCTGACAGGTCGGCATACAGAACCGTTCCCGTCAAAGTCACTGCGTCATTCGTTAGCTTTACATCAGCCGGCTCAGGAACAATTGTGCCATCGCGTTTAGTCCATTGAGACCGGAAAATCCTAGCAACCTCTTCTTCCAATTCTTCCTTAAAGTTCATACCGTCCACCCACCTATTCGAATCACTTACTACCACATTAAAATAATATTGAACTCAAACCAATATTGAGCAAATCGATCATTTGCTTGGAAAGTAGTCAGTAATTCGGTGTGCCTGATGAAAGCCTGTATCCACCCCCACCTTGCCCCGCCCCCAAACCCAGCCTAATCTCCGCCACCTGAGGAAATCGCCGGCCGCGGGAAAACCGGGCGGAGGACCAAAAATATGGGGTTTATGGCGGGGCGGGAGGCTCAGGTGGCGTTGTGTGCCACGGCGGGTCTGCTGCCTTTATTGAGGGGGCTGGGTGCCGATGCGGACCGGATTTTCGGGCCCGCCGGGATTGATGCGGCCAATCTGAACGCGGCCAGCGAGGGCGGGCTGGCGCTCTCTGCCTATGTGGAGGTGATGGAGCGCGCGGCCAGGCTGTCTGGCCGGGCGGATTTCGGGCTGCTTTATGGGCGCTCCTTCCCGGCCTCCTGCCATGGGCTGGTGGGGGATCTGGCGCTGGCGGCGCCCAGCATCGGCATGGCGTTGCGGCAGTTCACCGATCTGTTCCCTTTGCATCAGGAGGCCAGCGAGGCGCGGCTGGTGGCGGAATCCGGGCTGTTGCGGCTGGAATACCGGATTCTGGACTGGCGGATTTTCGAGCGGCGGCAGGATGCGGAGCTGACCATCGCCATGTTCCAGAATTTGCTGCGCGAGGCCTATGGGCCGGGGTTCAGGCCCGTGGAGGTGCATTTCGAGCATCCGGAGCCGCAGGGGCGGGCCACGCATGAGGCGGTGTTCGGCGCCCCGGTGTTTTTCGGCCAGCGGACCAATGCGATCGTTTTTGCCCCTGGCGATCTTTCGCGGCGGATGCCGGGGGCGGATGCCGCGCGCTTCGCCCGGCTAGCGGCGGAGGCGTACCGGCGCCGCCTGCCGCATGGGCGGGTGCCGCTGGAGGCCAGGGTGCGGGCGGAAATACGCTCCCGCCTGCCGGATGGCTCGCCGCCGATCTTGGATGTGGCCGCATCGCTGGGGGTGGCGCGCTGGACGTTGCAGCGCCGCCTGAACGAGATGGGGCTGACCTATGCCGAGGCGGTGCAGGATGTGCGCAAAACCCTGGCGGAGAGCTATCTGCGGCAGCCGCATCTCTCCATCTCCGGCATTGCGCAGCTGCTGGGCTATGCGGAGCTGAGCCCGTTCTCGCGCGCCTGCAAGCGCTGGTTTGGCGCCTCGCCGGAGCAGATAAGGGCCATGAGCGCGGCGAATTAAGCCGGGCCGCGGGCTTGCGGGGCGGTGGAGGGCGCCGCGGCACCCGCGATGACGGGCGCAAAACGGCTTGCCCCTTGACTTGAGGGCCGGGGGGGGGCATGGGCTGCCCCCTGGAAAAAACCGTCGTGCTGCGAGTGTTCGCACCACGGCGCGTTTTGCGTTGTGCGGATGCGCACGGCGTATTGTGAGTGCGTTTTTGGAGATCAGGCTGCATGTTCGACACCCTGTCGGGCAAATTCGGGGATATTTTCGACAGGCTCCGCCGCCGCGGGGCGCTGTCGGAAGCTGATGTCAACGACGCGCTGAGGGAAATCCGGCTGGCGCTGCTGGATGCGGACGTGGCGCTGCCGGTGGTGAAGGATTTCGTCGCCCGGGTGCGGGAGCAGGCGGTGGGCGCGGAAGTGCTGCGCTCCGTCACCCCCGGGCAGATGGTCGTGAAGATCGTCAATGACGCGCTGATCGAGGCGCTGGGCGGGCTGCCGGTGCCGCTGAATTTGCTCGCCCCTGCCCCGCTGCCGATTTTGATGGTGGGTTTGCAGGGTTCGGGCAAGACCACGACGTCGGGCAAGATCGCGCTGCGGTTGAAGAGCCGCGAGCGCAAGAAGGTGCTGCTGGCGAGCTTGGATACACAGCGCCCCGCCGCGCAGCTGCAGCTGGAGCAGCTGGCCGGGCGGGCCGAGGTAGGCAGCCTGCCGATCATCCCCGGGCAGACGCCGCTGCAGATCGCCAACCGGGCGATGGATACCGCGCGGCGCGAATCCTACGACGTGGTGATTCTGGATACGGCCGGGCGCTTGTCCATCGACCTGGCGTTGATGGAAGAGGTGAAGGCGATCCGCGCCGCGGTTTCCCCGGTGGAGACGCTGCTGGTTGTGGACGCGATGACCGGCCAGGACGCGGTGACCACCGCCACCGCCTTCAACGAGGCCGTGCAGATTACCGGCATTGTGCTGACCAGGCTGGATGGCGATGCGCGGGGCGGTGCGGCGCTTTCCATGCGTGCGGTCACCGGCGCGCCGATCAAGCTGATCGGCCAGGGCGAGAAGCTGGATGCGCTGGATGAGTTCAACCCGGAGCGGATCGCCGGGCGGATTCTGGGCATGGGCGATATCGTCGGGCTGGTGGAGAAGGCCGCCGAGACGATCGACAAGGTTGAGGCCGAGAAGCTCGCCAAGAAGATGGCGAAGGGCAAGTTCGACCTCGATGATTATGCTGCCCAGCTCAAGCAGATTTCGAAGATGGGCTCGCTGTCGGGCATTCTGGGGATGCTGCCGGGTGTGGGCAAGATGAAGCAGCAGATTGCCGATGCGAATTTGGACCAGACGGTGTTCAAGCGGCACATCGCGATCATCAGCTCAATGACCAAAGCCGAGCGGCGGGCACCGGATATCATGAAGGCCAGCCGCAAGAAGCGCGTGGCGGCGGGGTCCGGCACCTCGGTGCAGGATGTGAACAAGCTGCTGAAGCAGTTCGACGATATGTCGACCATGATGAAGCGGATGAACAAGATGGGCGGGCCTGAGGCGATGATGCGCCAGATGCAGGCCGCCATGGGCGGCGCCAAGGGTGGGCGCAAACCTTTCTGATTTTTGATTTAACTAAGGAGTTACCATGTCTGTTAAGATTCGCCTTTCCCGCGCCGGCGCCAAGAAGCGCCCGTTCTACCATATCGTGATCGCCGATGCGAACGCGCCGCGCGATGGCAAGTTCATCGAGCGCGTGGGCACTTATAACCCGATGCTGCCGGCCGAGCATGCCGACCGCGTGCTGCTGAAGACCGAGCGTCTGCAGTATTGGATCAGCAATGGCGCGCAGGCGACCGACCGCGTGGCCCGCTTCCTGGCGAAGGCCGAGCTGATCAAGGCGCCGGTTTATGCCGAGCAGCCGAAGCAGGCCCAGCCGAAGAAGAAGGCCCAGGAGCGCGCCGCCGCCAAGGCCAAGGCCGAAGCCGCCGCTTAATTCAAGCCAGGGCGTAGATGGAAGACCGGCTGATCCTGATGGGCGTGATTGGCAAGCCGCATGGCGTGCGCGGGCAACTGCGCGTGCATTGCTATGGCGAGGACCTCGAGGTTCTGGCCGCGCATGTGCTTGTGGACGCCAAGGGGCGGCGTTTCGCGCTTGAATGGGCGCATGACAATGTCGCCTGGATCAGCGAGGTCGCGGGCAGCGCCAAGCGCCGGATCACCGACCGTGACGAGGCCGCGCGCCTGACCAATGCCGAGCTGTTTCTTCCCCGCTCCGTTCTGCCGGAGGCCGAGGAGGAGGAGTTTTATCTCGCCGATCTGATTGGGCTGGACGCCCATGACGAGAGCGGCAAGGTGATCGGCAAGGTGGGCAATGTGCTGGATTACGGCGCGGGCGCCAGCCTGGAGCTGTCTCCTGGCGGGCGGCTGGTTCCGTTCACCCGGGCCTGCGTGCCGCAGGTGCGCATCGCGGATGGCTATGTGGTGGTGGTGCCGCCCCTGGAAGTGGAAGTGAAGGAGGAGGCAAGCGAATGAGCTGGCGTGCCGACATCCTCACCCTCTTCCCCGCCATGTTCCCCGGCCCGCTGGGCGAGTCTCTCGCCGGGCGGGCGCTGGCGGAGCGGAAATGGAGCCTGAAGGTCACGGATATCCGGGATTTCGGGCTGGGCCGCCACCGCGCGGTGGATGACACGCCCTTCGGCGGCGGTGCCGGCATGGTGCTGCGTGCGGATGTGGTGGATGAGGCCATCGCCAGCGTCGCGGATGAGCGCCCGCTGATCTTCCTCACCCCGCGCGGCGCGCCGCTCACCCAGGCGAAAGTGCGGGAACTGGCGGAGGGGCCGGGGGCGATCCTGGTCTGCGGCCGGTTCGAGGGGATCGACCAGCGCGTGATCGAGGCCCGGCAGGGCCAGGAGATCAGCATCGGGGATTATGTGCTTTCCGGCGGGGAGCTGCCTGCCTTGGTGCTGCTGGATGCGGTGATCCGCCTGCTGCCCGGCGTGATGGGCCATGCGGAAAGCGGCACGGAGGAGAGTTTTTCGCTCCCGCTGCTGGAATATCCGCACTTCACCCGTCCCGCCGACTGGCAGGGCCGCGCCGTGCCGGAGGTGCTGACCTCAGGCAACCATGCGGCCATCGCCGCCTGGCGGCAGGCGCAGGCCATCGCCATCACACAACACCGCAGACCCGACCTGTACGCCCAATACATTGCAACCGGCGCCGCAGCGCCCTAAACAACCGTTTCGAGAAGGACCTAACCCATGAACATCATCCAGACGCTCGAAGCCGAGCAGATCGCGAAGCTGACCGAGAGCAAGACCATCCCCTCCTTCGCCCCCGGCGACACGCTGCGCGTGAACGTGACCGTGAAGGAAGGCGAGCGCTCGCGTATCCAGGCTTTCGAGGGGCTGTGCATCGCGCGCTCCAACCGCGGGCTCAACTCCTCCTTCACCGTGCGCAAGATCTCCTATGGTGAAGGCGTGGAGCGCGTGTTCCCGCTTTATGCGCCGGTGATCGCCGAGATCAACGTGATCCGCCGTGGCGATGTGCGCCGCGCCAAGCTGTATTATCTGCGCGGCCGCCGCGGCAAATCCGCCCGCATCGCGGAGAAGGCCCGCGAGGTCGAGGCCCCGGCGGCCTGAGCTGGAGAGTTGCCCCGTCCAAGGGCAACGCGCCCTTGTGACCTGATTTTCTGAGGACGAGACCCTATATGGGTTTTGCCTGGGGCCAGGAGGACATTGTCCTTCTGGCCTTTTTTAACTTTGGAGACCTGTATCAAATGCCGCGGACCTTATTCGACAAGATTTGGGATGCCCATGTGGTGGACCGTTTGGAGGATGGCACTTGCGTCCTCTATATCGACCGCCATCTTGTGCATGAGGTGACCAGCCCGCAGGCATTTGAGGGGCTTCGTCTGGCGGGCCGCAAGGTCCGCCGGGTGGAAAACACCATCGCGGTGGTGGACCACAACGTGCCCACCAGCCCGGGCCGCCTGACCGAGGTGAACGAGCCGGAAAGCGCTTTGCAGATCGCCACGCTGGAGCAGAATGTGAAGGAATTCGGGGTGACTTATTTCCCGATGTCCGACGCGCGCCAGGGCATTGTGCATGTGGTCGGCCCGGAACAGGGCATTTCGCTGCCGGGCATGACCATTGTGTGCGGGGATTCCCACACCTCCACCCATGGCGCCATGGGGGCCTTGGCCTTTGGCATCGGCACCTCCGAGGTGGAGCATGTGCTGGCGACGCAGACGCTGCTGCAGAAGCCGGCCAAGAACATGCTCATCCGCGTGGACGGCAAGCCGCCGGAAGGCTGCACGGGCAAGGACATCATGCTGGCGATCATCGGCAAGATCGGCACCGCCGGCGGCACCGGCTATGTGATGGAATTCGCGGGCGAGGCCATCCGCGCGCTGGACATGGCCGGGCGTTTGACCATGTGCAACATGAGCATCGAGGCGGGAGCCCGCGCCGGGCTGGTGGCGCCGGATGAGACGACCTTTGCCTATATCAAGGGCCGGCCCTTCGCGCCGAAGGGGGCGGATTTCGATGCCGCCGTGGCCTATTGGAAGACCCTGCCGAGCGATGAGGGGGCCCATTACGACAAGGTGGTGGTGCTGAAGGCGGAAGAGATCATCCCGCAAGTGACCTGGGGCACCAGCCCGGAGACGGTGATCCCGGTCACCGGGATCGTCCCCAACCCGGCGGATGAGCAGGATGCCGCCAAGCGCGCCCAGATGGAGCGCATGCTGAGCTATATGGGGCTTGAAGCCGGGCAGAAGATCGAGGGCACACCGGTGGACGTGGTGTTCATCGGCTCCTGCACCAATTCGCGCATCGAGGATCTGCGCGCCGCCGCCGCCGTGGCCAAGGGCCGCCATGTGGCCGAGGGCGTGCGGGTGCTGGTGGTGCCGGGCTCGGGCCTGGTGAAGCAGCAGGCCGAGGCCGAGGGCCTGGCGCAGATTTTCACCGATGCCGGGTTTGAATGGCGCGAGGCGGGATGCTCCATGTGTCTGGGCATGAACCCGGACAAGCTGAAGCCCGGCCAGCGCTGCGCCTCTACCTCCAACCGGAATTTCGAGGGCCGCCAGGGGCCGGGCGGGCGCACCCATCTGCTCTCCCCCGCCATGGCCGCCGCCGCCGCTGTCACCGGCAAAATCACCGATGTGCGGGAGCTGATCTGATGGATAAATTCACCACACTGACGGCCACGGCCGCGCCTTTGAACGTGGATAATATCGACACGGACAAGATCATCCCCGCGCGGTTTTTGAAAACCATCAAGCGCACGGGCCTCGGCAAGAGCCTGTTCGCGGATATGCGCTACAACGCGGATGGAAGCGAAAAGCCGGATTTCGTGCTGAACCAGGAGAAATACCGCCATTCGGAGATTCTGGTGGCGGGCGATAATTTCGGCTGCGGCTCCTCGCGCGAGCATGCGCCCTGGGCGTTGAAGGATTTCGGCATACGCTGCGTGATCGCGCCCAGCTTCGCGGATATCTTCTTCAATAACAGCTTCAAGAACGGGCTGCTGCCCATCGAACTGCCGGAAGAGATCTGCGCCAAGCTGCGCGAGGATGCCACCATGGGCGGCAACGCCAAGCTGACCGTGGACCTTGCCCGGCAAATGGTGATCCGCCCGAGCGGCGAGGAAGTGCCGTTCAATGTCGATCCGTTCCGCAAACATTGCCTGCTGAACGGGCTGGACGATATTGGCCTGACGCTGGAACACGCCGCCGCCATTAATAGCTACGAGGCGCATATCCCGTCCTGGGTGCCGAAAATTCAGGGAGCTTAATTCATGATCGCCAATAAGAATTTGCTGCTGATGCCGGGTGACGGCATCGGCCCCGAAGTCATGACCCAGGCCCGGCGCGTGCTGGGCTGGCTGCAGGAAAGCAAGCGCGCCAGCTTTACCATTGAGGAAGAGCTGGTGGGCGGTGCGTCCATCGACGCGCATGGCGTGCCGCTGACGGATGCGGCCCTCGCGAAAGCCAAAGCGGCGGATGCGGTGCTGTTCGGCTCCGTCGGCGGGCCGAAATGGGATAAGGTGCCGTTTGAGATCCGCCCGGAGGCGGGACTGCTCAAGCTGCGTTCCGAGCTGCAGGTTTTCGCCAATCTCCGCCCCGCGAAAGTGTTTGACGCGCTGGTGGATGCTTCCTCGCTGAAGCCGGAGCTGGTGCGCGGGCTGGACATCATGATCGTGCGCGAATGCATTGGCGGGATTTATTTCGGCGAGCCGCGCGGCATTGAGACGCTGCCGAATGGCGAGCAGAAGGGTGTGAATACGGAAGTGTACACCACCCATGAGATCCAGCGCGTGGGCCGGGTGGCCTTTGAGCTGGCCCGCAAGCGCCAGAACCGCGTGTGCAGCGTGGAGAAGGCGAATGTGATGGAGGCCGGGCTGCTCTGGCGCCAGGTGATGACCAGGCTGCAGGCGGAGGAGTTCCCGGATGTAACCCTCACCCACATGTATGCCGATAACTGCGCCATGCAGCTGGCCAAGAACCCGAAGCAGTTCGACGTGATCGTGACCGGCAATCTGTTCGGGGATATTCTCTCCGACCTCGCCGCCATGCTCACCGGCTCGCTGGGGCTGCTGCCTTCCGCCACTCTCGGAGCCAAGGATGCGTCTGGCCGGTTGCCGGGCTTCTACGAGCCGATCCATGGCTCCGCCCCGGACATCGCCGGCAAGGGGGTTGCGAACCCACTGGCGGAGGTGCTGAGCCTTGCCATGCTGCTGCGTTATTCCTTCGACATGGAAGAAGACGCCGCCGTGATCGAGGCCGCCGTGGAGCGCGTTCTGGCCAAGGCCGGGCGCACGCCGGACATCGCGGCACCGGGCCGTGCGGCCATTTCCACAGCGGAAATGGGGGATGCTCTGCTCGCAGAGCTGGCCGCCATTTAATCGGCCCGCGGGGGTTGCCTGGCCGCGACGGTTCGGTTACACCCCCGCCCACGACGCGCCCGTAGCTCAGCTGGATAGAGCATCAGACTACGAATTTGAGGGTCAGGAGTTCGAATCTCTTCGGGCGCGCCATTTTTCTCCCGGAAAATCAAAAACTCGCTATCTCAAAAGGGCGATTACAAGCTTTTTTATGTCCGCGTTAGCACAGCTTGAACGCCGGGCGGGAGGGCTGCCACGGGGTCGGCGGCGTGTTCTGCCGCTATTTCTTTAACTGATCTATGCCGTCCTCATGTGCGGAATACCGTATGCCGGTCACCCCTGGGATCAGCGCTATTGTTAAGACGGCCAACGGAATAAGCTACAAAACATTACCGCTTGGCCGTTTGGCATGCACCTGGTGTCTCCCGGCAACAATTGACCAGCAGAGGGGTTAAAACCTCCGCTAATCCTACCCCAGCTGCCTCAAATCATTCGACGACGGACACAACGCAACGAGGTTTTTTCTTATTTCCCGCTCAGGAAGCCAGTGGATAGCCAAGGAATTGCGGCGACCAGGATGAGTGCTAGGACGAGGGCGCCCATGAATGGCCAGATTCGCGCCAGCGCCTGGTCCGAGCTGGTCCGCGCGATCAGGCAGCTCTGATAGAAGCCGACACCAAAGGGCGGCGAGAACAGGCCGATGCCCATCGCGAGGATGGCGATGATCGCGTATTGCACAACATTGATATTCAGCTGCTGGGCGATGGGGAACAGCAATGGCCCGAACAGCACCATCGCCGGCAGCCCTTCCAGAACGCTGCCAAGCACGATGAACAACAGGATGGAGACACCGAGGAACCCGTAGACGCCGCCCGGCAGCGCGGTCATGACATCCGTGAGGGATTGCGCGAATCCGGCCTGCGTGAGCGCCCAGGCCATTGTCGATGCGGTGCCGATGATCAGCAGGATCGCGCCGGAGAGTGAGGCGGTTTCAACCAGGATGGGGAAGACACGCTGCCAATCGAATTTCCTGTAGACGAACAGCCCGATGACGACTGAATACGCAACGCCGACCGTTGCGACCTCAGTTGCGGTGGTGACGCCTGCCAGCACGGCGTAGCGGATAAGAACCGGCAGGATGAGCGCTGGAATGGCGATCACGACAAGCCGGAGAGTTTCGCGCAGAGGCGGCGCTTTACCAACCGCCTCGTCCCGGCGCGTGCGGACGAAAATCAGGATGATCAGCGCGAGTGCGGCAACACCCGCCGGCAGCAGCCCGCCCGTGAACAAGGCGGCCGTGGAGATGCCGGTAACCGCCGCGACAATGATCAGCACTAGGCTGGGCGGGATTGTTTCGGACATGGCGGCCGAGGAGGCGAGCAATGCCACCAGCTCGCCCGGATGCGTGCCGCGCCGCTTCATCTCGGGCAGCAGCACCGGCGCGATCGCCGCCTGGTCGGCGGCTTTGGAGCCAGAGATGCCGGCGATCAGATACATCGCGCCGATCAGCGAATAGGAAAGCCCGCCGCGCCGATGCCCGACCAGCGCGTTCAGCACGTTGATCAGTGCCCGCGCGATGCCGGTCATCTCCAGGAGCAGGCCAAGGACGATGAACATGGGCACCGCGAGCAGTTCGATCGCGGACATCCCCTGGTCCATCTGGCTGATGATGACGTTGAGCGGGATCGAGGTCGTGTAGAAAATATAGGCGGCGGTTGCGATGCCGAAGGAGAACGCGATGGGCACGCCAGCAAAAATGCACACCGCCACCATGCCGACGAAAAAGACCAGCAGGTCCCAGTTGCCGATATTCTGGAACGGCGTCTCCAGCAGCCAGAACGCAACCGCGACGCCGCCGGCGAGCAGGGCCGCGCATAGAAGCTCACGCCAATTCGCGCCGTCGAAAAGCTGGTGCAGCGCGCAGATGATGAGCATCGCGAACGCAACGAGTTCCCCGGCAATCTCCCAGGAGCCAGGGATTTGCAAAGCAGGTGTGGTGATCGCCTGCTGCTGCTCCATGAAGCCGATGCCAGGGACAAAGATGATGAACAGGAAGATCAACACCACCAGCGCGCCGAAGCGTTTGGCAAAACTGCTCGCCCGCGGTGACAGCTGGGAGGTAAAAAAACTCATCCTCATATGCTCGGCGCGCCGCAGCGCGATAACGGCGCCGAGGCTGACCAGCCAGAGGAAAAGCATCTCGGCCAGCTCGTCCGTCCAGTCGAGCGGGTTGTCCAGCAGATAGCGGAACACCACGCCGGCCAGCAAAATGCCGATCTCGACGACAACAAGGATGGCGGCGAGAATTTCCGCGGTCAGCCCGGTCCAGCGGTCGAGCTGCCGCAGCAAGCAGGCGGCGCGGCAGCCGAGCCAGCCAAGCGGGCCAGCCGCTGCAACCGGCTGGGGCGCAGGGCTGGGCGTTTCGCCGCCGGCCAAGCCAGTTTCAGGCAAGAGAACCGGTGTATTGCTGGAGTGCCGCCCACAAAGCCGGGCCGAATTTCTGCTGCCACTCGCTGTAGAAACCAGAGCTGACCAGTTTCTGGCGGAATGGCGCCAGGTCAGGTGAGTTGAATACCAAGCCCTCGCCCGCCAGCTTGGCCTGCAGGGAGTTGTTGAGCGCCAGGCTGTCCGCACGCTGCTGGGGGGCCTGCTTGTCGAAGGCGGCACCGACAATCTTCTGGTAATCCGCCGGCAGGCTCTTCCAGAAATCGCCGTTCGTCACCAGCCAGTAGCCGACCCACATATGGTTGGTCAGGGAGCAGTATTTCTGCACCTCATAGAATTTCTGCGTCTGGATGTTCGAGAGCGGGTTCTCCTGCCCGTCCACGACGCCGGTTTGCAGGGCGGTGTAGAGCTCGGCGATATTGATAACGGTGGGCGCCGCGCCGAGATCCTTGAACAAGGACAGCGAGATCGGGCTGGGCGGGACGCGGATCTTGAAACCTGCCAGATCGTCCGGGCTGTTGATCGGCTTGCTCTTGGAAGTGGTCTGCCGGAAGCCTTCATCCCAGATGCGGCTCATCGGGTGCAGGCCCGCGGCTTCGATGTCGGCGCGCACCAGCGCACCCACCTGGCCGTCCAGCGCGCCCCAGGCAGTGTTGCTGTCCTTGAAGGCGAAGCCGATATTGTCGATTGCCGCGGCAGGAACGAGGGTTGCCAGGATGTTGTCGCCGATCGCCATCATCTGGATGGCGCCGGAGCGCACGCCGGAGAGCATGTGCGTGTCATTGCCAAGCTGGCTGCTGGGGAAAACCTGCACGGTCACCGCGCCATCCGTCGCCGCCGCAATCTCCTTGCCTGCCATCTGCGCGTGCAGCGTGCTCGGGTGATCGGGGGCCAGGTCGATGCCGAATTTGATGACATAGCGCTTTTTCGCAATGGCCGGGCGGGCCAATGCGGCGGCGCCAAGGGCACCGGCGCCGGTCAGGAATGATTTGCGCGAGATCGGTTTCATATGATGATGTCCCTCATTTTTTCATATTTGTTCAGATTATACGCGGTTCTCGCCGCAAGCCTCAAAAGTAATCTAGCGCCTGCGGCGTCGGCGTCAATTAACTCCTGGGTGATCCGCCTCCGCCATGGCCAGGATACGCTCGGCCATGCGCAGATTGGCATAGTCCAGCATGCGCCCGTCTAGCTGCACCGCACCAAGGCCAGCCGCCTGCGCGCCGCGCATCGCGTTGACGACGCGGTGCGCGAAAGCCACATCCCCGGCACTTGGCGTGAAGGCGGCCCGTGTCGGTTCGATTTGCTGGGGGTGGATCACCTGCTTGCCGTCGAACCCCATCGCCGCGGCCTTTTCCGCCCAAGACGCGGTCAGCCTGAGGTCCCGGAACGCGCCGCACGGCCCGTCGATCGCGCGCAGGCCATATGCCCGCGCGGCCACGAGCAGGCGCATCATCGGATAGGTCCAGAGATCGAGGGCGGTGGTGACATAAGCCTCACCCTGCCGGTTCACCTGTGCATAACCGGCGGGGCTCTCGCCGATTTCGGCGCTGCGCGCGCCGATTGAGGCGGCGAAGTCGCCGACGCCGAAATGCAGCGTGGTAAGCCGCCCGCCCGCCCCGGCGATGGTTTCGGCATTGACCAGCCCCGCCGCCGTCTCGATGATCGGTTCCAAACCGATGCGGCGCGGCGCATTATGCGCACCGAGCCAAGCCTCCACCATGGCGAGGTCTCCGGCGGATTCGCTTTTCGGAACGATGAGCCCGTCAAGCCGCTGCGCCAGGCTCAGCGCCTCTACCTCCGCCCCCGCCAACCCGCTCGCAACCGAGTTGATCCGCACGGCAACATGCTTACGCCCCCAGTCAAGCCCGGCGAGGGCGGCCAGCGCGCCAGCCAGCGCGGCTGGCTTCGCATCTGGCGGCACCGCGTCCTCAAGGTCCATGAACACCGCATCGGCCGCGCTCGCGGCCGCGCCCTCCAGCATCTTATGCCTGTGGGCTGGCACCGCGAGATAGGTGCGGCACGGGCGCATCAGGCGGAACCCCGCGGGGCAAGCCCGAGTTCGGCGAGAATTTTCGCGTTATGCTCACCCAGCGCCGGAACCTTGCCCATCACCGGCTCCACGCCCGGGATTGTTACCGCGGGCAGAAACACGTCCTGCGGCCCGGCCTCGCTCTCCACGGTGCGGATGCGGTTGCGCGCGTGCAGCTGCGGGTGCTGCAGGAAGGCTTCCACGTCGTTCAGGCGGGCATTGGCGATGGCGGCTGCCTCCAGCCGGTCCAGCACCTCGCCGCTGTTCCAGGCGGCAAAGCGCGCCTCGATGATCTCATGCAACGCTTCGCGGTTCTCAAGCCGTGCCGGATTCGAATGAAAGCGGGAATCCAGCGCCAGCTCCGGCGCCTCCAGCACCTCGGCGCAAAACTTACTCCATTCCCGCTCGTTCTGGATGCCGAAGAACACGATCTTTCCGTCCCCGGCCCGGAACGGCCCGTAAGGCGCGATGGTGGCGTGCCGCAGCCCGGCGCGCGGCAGCGGTTTGCCGCTGTCGCGAGTGTAATAGGCCGGGTAGGCCATCCATTCGCTCATCGCATCGAACAGGGAAATCTCGAACGCGGTGCCCTCGCCCGTCCGCCCCCGCTTGACCAGCGCCATCAGGATACCCTGCAGCGCGTACATGCCTGTCGCGATATCGACGATCGACAGCCCGCATTTCGCCATCTCTTCGGCCGTGCCGTTGATCGAGGGAAAGCCCGTCTCGCACTGCACCAGCAAGTCATAGGCCTTTTTCTCTGATACGGGCCGCCAACGCCGTAGCCGGAAATGTCGCAGGCGATGATGCGGGGGTATTTTTTTATGAGACTTTGCGAATCCAGCCCGAGCTTCGCGGCGGCGCCAGGGGCCAGATTCTGCAGGAACACATCCGCGCGCGGCAGCAGGCGTTCAAGCACGTCCTGCCCAAGCTCGGATTTGATGTCGATGGCGAGGCTTTCCTTCGAGCGGTTGGTCCAGACAAATTGGCTGGAGACCCCTTTCATCACCTTGTCATAGCCGCGCGAGAAATCGCCGGCGCCGGGCCGTTCGATCTTGATCACCCGCGCCCCCCAATCCGCCAGATGCCGGCTTGCCGTTGGCGCCGCGACGGCCTGTTCGATCGAAACAACAGTAATGCCATCCAGGGGTAGGCTCATGCCGGGCCTCCATTAAAATTTGTATTTTTATTAAATTTTTGCCAAGCGATATTTATTCAGCCACCACCCGGCCTTCAATCGGATAGGCCGGGTCATTATAGCCCGGCGTCGAGGCGTGCCCGGCGGTTACCAAATCATCGACCAGCGCCTCGTCCTCCGGCGTGAAGCGGTATTGCAGGGCGCCGAGGTAATCCTCCCACTGCGCCTCCGTGCGCGGCCCGCCGATTGTTGCCGAAACGGCCTTGTTGTGCAGCACCCAGGCGACCGCGAACTGCCCGGCTGTAACCCCCCGCTCCGCCGCGCGCGCCGCGAGCTTCGCCGCGATCGCGAAGCTCTCCGCCCGCCATTCGGTCTCCAGCAGCCGCTTGTCGCTGCGCCCGGCCCGCGTATCGGCCGGCGGGGGGGCATCGGGAGCGTATTTGCCGGTCAGCACCCCGCGGGCCAGCGGGCTATAGGGCACCACCCCGAGCCCGTAATGCATGCAAGCGGGAATATGCTCGGCCTCGATCTGCCGGTTCAACGCGTTATAGAGCGGCTGGCTGGCAATAGGCCGGTCAATCCCGGCCTCGTCGCAAAGCCGGCAGATCTGCGCAACCCGCCACGCGCGGAAGTTTGAAAGTCCGAAATACCGGATCTTGCCGGCGCGCAACATGTCAGCCAGCGCATGCACCGTTTCCGTCAGCGGGACTGAAGAATCTTGCCGGTGCAGATAGAGGATATCGATCACCTCGGTGCCCAGCCGGCGCAAGCTCGCCTCAACGGCCCGGAACATATACAGCCGGGACAATCCCCGGTCATTTGGCCCCTGGCCTGTCGGGTTCGCGAGCTTTGTCGCCAGCACCCAGTGGGAGCGCTCAGCGGCGATCGCCCGGCCGGTGATCTCCTCGGACCGGCCGCCGCAATACGCGTCCGCCGTGTCAATGAAATTTATGCCGGCCTCGCGCGCTCGCGCGACGATCCGCAAGGCGGTTGCCTCATCCGTCGGCCCGCCGAACATCATCGTTCCGAGACAAAGCGGTGAGATTTTCACGCCGCTGCTGCCTAGTCCACGGTAGTCCATCGGGCGCTCCTCAGCCAAGGAAAGTTCCTTCATCTAAAAGAGAATGCAAGCAAGCGCTAGGCGCTACCGGCATTCACCTCGACCAGGCCGTGGCCGCCGCGATAAGGGCGAGGCCTTTGAAATGGATTATTCGCCTATCGTAGCGCTTTGCCCGGCGGCGATGATCTCCCGCCAGCTTTATCGGCAAGGGCGGCGCCTGGTTATCCGCGCTCGTACCAGCCCCTCGTCCGCCGCACGATGCTGGCCACGGAGAGCATCACCGGCACCTCGACCAGCACACCCACCACCGTTGCCAGCGCCGCGCCGGACTGGAAACCGAACAGCGCGATGGCCGTGGCCACCGCAAGTTCGAAGAAATTGCTGGCGCCGATGAGCGCCGACGGCCCGGCCACGCACCACGCCACGCCCAGGCGGCGGTTTAAAAAATATGCCAGCCCGGCATTGAAATAAACCTGAATGAGAATGGGCACGGCGAGCAGCAGGATCACCGCGGGCTGGCGGACAATCTGTTCCCCCTGCAAGCCAAAAAGCAGCACCAGCGTAAGCAGCAGCGCCGTCAGGGAGACCGGCCCCAGCCTGTGCAGCGTGCGCGCCAGTGCCGCCTGCCCGCCCCGCGCCAGCAGCGCGCGGCGCCAGAGCTGGGCAGTGGCGGCCGGGACGATGATGTAGAGCAGCACGGACAGAGCCAGCGTGCCCCACGGCACGGCAATGGAGGACAGGCCGAGCAGCAGCGCCACGATCGGCGCGAAGGCGAAGAGCATGATCGCGTCGTTCAACGCGACCTGGCTCAGCGTGAAATGCGGCTCACCCTCGACGAGGTTCGACCAGACGAACACCATGGCCGTGCAAGGTGCCGCCGCCAGCAGAATCAGCCCGGCGATATAGCTGTCGATCTGCCCCGCGGGCAGGAATGGCCGGAAGAGGTGGCCGATGAACAAGGCCCCCAGCAACGCCATGGAAAAGGGCTTCACCAGCCAATTGACGCCGACCGTGGTGGCAATACCGCGCCAATGGCCGCCCACCTCGCGCAGCGCGGCCGGGTCTATCTTCAGCAGCATCGGCACGATCATCAGCCAGACCAGCACGGCGATGGGCAGGTTGACCTGCGCGACCGTGGCATCGCCCAGCAGACGGAACACCGAAGGCACAAACTGCCCCAGCGCCACGCCGCTCGCCATGCACAACGCCACCCAGAGGGTCAGATAGCGTTCGAAAAAACCCAGCGCCGGGGTTTTGCCCCGCGCTGGCATTGCCATCTCGCTCATGGCGCCACACGCTTGCCGGAAGCGTCCACCACCTGCTCGCCATCTTCCTTGGCAAAGGCGCCGCGCTGCGGGCTGGGCAGAATGTCCAGCACCGCCTCGGACGGGCGGCACAGCTTCACACCCAGCTCCGTAACCACGATGGGCCGGTTGATGAGGATCGGGTGCGCCATCATGGCGTCGATCAACTGCGCGCTGGACAAGGCGGGATCGTCCAGCCCCAGCTCGTCGTAAGGCGTGCCCTTCCGGCGCAGCAGGCCGCGCGCCGGGATGCCCATCCGGCGGATGAGATCAACCAGCTCCGGCCGGCCCGGCGGCGTTTTCAAATACTCGATGATTCGCGGCTCCTCGCCGCTGTTGCGGATCAGGCCGAGGACGTTGCGCGACGTGCCGCAGTCAGGGTTGTGGTAGATGGTGATGGCCATGAGAAACCTGTGTCTTGGGTGCGGAGCGCGCCGGTCAGGAGGCCTTGCCGCGATTGGCCGAAGCGCCTTCGGCCGCGCCGATCTCGCGGAGCCGCGTCTCCAGGGCCAGCTTGTCGATGCTGGCCAGGCGCAGGCTCAGAAAGAGGTCGATGCGGTTCTTCAGATATTTGAAGGCCTGAACGAAGGCTTTCTCTTTCTCGATATCCGGGCCAGCGGTATTGGAGGGATCCTCAATGCCCCAATGCGCGGTCATCGGGTGGCCGGGCCAGATCGGGCAGACCTCCCCGGCCGCGTCGTCGCAGACGGTGAAGACAAAATCCATCCGCGGCGCGCCAGAGGCGGAGAACTCGTCCCAGCTCTTCGAGCGCATCCCGCCGGTTGGGTAGCCGTAGCTATCCAGCACCTTGAGCGCGAACGGATTGACCGCGCCCTTCGGAAAACTGCCCGCCGAGAAGGCGTTAAAGCGCCCCGCACCGTCCTTGCGGAGGATGGATTCCGCCAGGATCGAGCGGGCACTGTTACCCGTGCAGAGGAAGAGAACGTTATAGACCCCGCCGCTCATGCCACCGCCCCCGTCCGGCTGGGGCAGCAGGCGCTGCTGGCCGGTTTGATCGCCGCCAGGTCAGCGTCGTCGCCATACACGGTGCTCTCCCCGCTCGTCAGGAAGGTTTCCCAAGCGAGACCTTGAGGATCGCTGATCCAGGATTTCTCTGATGTCGCGTAGCAGCATGTCGTCTCGCCCTGTTTCAGCACCGGGCGTCCGGCCTGTTGCAGGCGGGCATGGACGTCGTGCAGCTCGGCGGCGTCTTCGACCTGAATGCCGAGGTGGTCGAGCCCGGCGGCGGCGCTCCGCGTGGAGATGGCGAAATTCACGCGCGGGTCATCAAGCATCCATTTCGCGTAGTCTGGCTTCGTGACGCTCGGCTGCGCCGCGAAGAGTGTGGTGTAGAACAGGATCGACTGGTCAAGATCCTCAACGGACACGTGCACGTGCAGGCGTTTCATGGCGGAGGTTTCCTTGGGAAGCGGCTGAAGCGGCAACAGGCGTACAGGAAGGCAAGGCACATGCCGCGGTGTCTCCGCGGCAGCAATTATCGGTGAGGTAGGACAGGAGGCCATTCATCGCCTCATAGGCGGCGGCGTAGATCAGGGAGCGGCTCTCCCGCCGGAAGGTGACGAGACCAGCGTGGCGGAGCTGGCTCAGATGGAAAGAGAGCGTGGCCGGGGGCAGCCCAAGCTGCTCGCCCAGCCGCCCAGCCGCCAGACCCTCCGGCCCGGCCTGAACCAGCAGGCGGAAGATGTCGAGCCGCGCTTCCTGGGCGAGTGCCGCCAGAGCGGCGATGGCATCGGGTTTCTCCATATTTCTATATTTATGGAAATATGAAAATTTGTCAAACGCAACATGCGCTGTCCCTGCCCGCCGTCTCGTCCCCGAGATCCCCCGTTCCCGGCCCATTGAACGCTTGCATTCCCCCCGCACCGGGAACCGGGCCCCGCTTATCCCCTTGCGCGGGGCCCGGTCTTTTTTATGCGCACCAGAGGGCCTGGATGGTATCCAGCCGGGCCGCCCCCATGGAGAGCTTGCGCACGCCGATCTCCACCAGCTTGCGCGCGGCCTGGGCATCGCCCGCCGCCTCGCCGCAGACGGAAACCGGCCGCGCCCCCGCCTCGCGCACCACCCGCGCGCACAGGCCGATCACCGCCGCATGCGCCGGGTCGGCAAAGGCGGCCAGCTCCTGGTGCCCGCGCTCGGCCGCCAGCGTGTATTGGGTGAGGTCATTGGTGCCGATGGAGAAGAAATCGCACACCGGCACCAAGGCAGGGATGGTGAGGGCGGCGGCGGGCACTTCCACCATGGCGCCCAGAGGCGGGCAAGGCAGGCCGGTTTCCCGGCAGGCGGCTTGCAGAAATTGCCGGATGGTCTGCATTTCCTCAGGCAAGGTCACCATCGGCACCATCACCCGCAGATCATGCCCCACCCCCGCGCGCAGGATGGCGCGCAGATGCGCGGCACAGAATTCAGGGTGTTTCAGCAGCGCGCGCACGCCGCGCACGCCAAGCGCCGGGTTCGCCTCCGGGGCCAGATGCAGGAAAGGCACGGGCTTATCCGCCCCGGCATCCAGCAGCCGCACCGTTACGGGCTTGCCCTTGAAGGGGGCGAGCATGGCGCCGATGCGCGCGGCCTGCTCTTCCTCCGCCGGGCAATCCAGACGGTCCAGGAACAGCATTTCCGTGCGTGCCAGGCCAATGCCGTAGGCCCCCGCCCGGGCAGCCAGGCCGGAATCCGCTGGCCCGGCGACATTCGCCCAGAATTCCAGCTGGCTGCCATCGGGCAGCGCCACGAAAGCCGGGCCGTTGCTCTGCGTCTGCGCCGTGGTGAAGCGTTCCCGGGTTTCATCAT
The DNA here is from genome assembly GCA_963794625.1 of uncultured Pseudomonadota bacterium. Lineage (GTDB taxonomy): Bacteria > Pseudomonadota > Alphaproteobacteria > Acetobacterales > Acetobacteraceae > Acidocella. Next base: position 414,641 of record CAWCEU010000003.1, on the reverse strand, counting down.
CCGGCTCCGCGCGCAGCTCGCCGGTGGCGCCATCGAAGGCCACCATGGCGGGGATGTCCTCGAACGCGACACTGCCAAGGCAAGGCACCCCGGCGGCGCGGAGCAGGATGGCGGCGTGGCTGGTGCGCCCGCCCCGCCTGTCCAGCACGCCGATCACCTCCGGCGGCAGTGAAGCCGCCTCGGCGGCGGTCAGCTCATCCACCAGGATGATGGCGGGCTCATCGGGCCAGTCCAGCCCGCCACCGCCCAGCAGCACGCGCAGCACGGCATCGCCCATCTCCCGCACATCGCGGGCGCGGGCACGCAGATAGGCATCCTCCAGCGCCTCATAGCCTGACGCGGCCTGGCCGATGGCCTGCCGCCAGGCGGCGGCCGGGTGCCTGTGCGCCTCGAATATTTCCGCCTTCGCCGGATTGAGAATGGCGGGATCGCCCAGCAATGCCGCCTGCGCCGCCAGAATTTCATCACCGCCAAGCTGCGCCCGCGCCGTGGCGATCGCCGCCTGCAATTTCGCCCAGCCCGCCTCCGGCGCGTCCGCAAAGACCTCCGGCAGGGGCGGCAGGCGCCGCTGCGCCACGAACAGCTTGCCGGAGACGCGGCCAGGGGAGACCGGCACCGGCCCGACGCCCGCTATTGCCTCCGGCTCATGCGCCACCGCCGGCTGCTCAACCAGAATGGCCGCCAGCGCCGCCGCCGCCGCCTCGGCCTGCGGCCCGGCAGCTTCGATCTTCACCGCCGCGCCACCCTTGGCGCCCAGCGCCATCAACCCGGTCAAACTGTCCAGCCCGGCCTCGCGGCCATTGAAGGAAAGCCGCAGCGTGGCGTTGAAGCCAGCGGCAACGGCCACGCAGCGCGCCGCGGGGCGCAGATGCAGCCCGTTGGGGTCGGCCAAAACCACCTCGCGCACCAGCGCGGCCTGCAGGGCGGGGGCGGCGCCTTGCGCCGCATCGCCCAGGGCCGCCTGTTTGGGGCGCAGCCCGGCGGCGGCCTCGGCCAGCACGGCGGGCACCGGCAGCCCGGCGGCGGCGGCCACCCCGGCGGCCAACGCGCCTTCCACAAAGGGCGCTGAGGCCAGATGCAGCTTGGCCCTGACGGCTTCTCCCGCCAGATCCATCGCCATCTCGGCACTCAGCACCGCGCTGCCGATATCCATCAGCACCACGATATCGCGGCAGGTGGAGAGGCTTTCGCAGGCTTCCAGAATCGCCAGCGGGTCCGTGCCCAGCTCCGTCCGGTCAGGCCCGGCGCCCGCCGCCAGGGCGATGGGCAGGCGCTCCCCGGTCATCTGCCGCACCAGCGCCTCCGTGGCGCGGGCCAGGGCGGAGCTGTGCGAGACCAGCAGCAGGCCGGTCGGCAGCATATCCATCTTTTTATTCCCCTCCGGCTTAGCGGGCCGCATCGGCCAGAGCGGCCAGCAGCAAGGCGGAGGAGGTGGCGCCTGGATCGGCATGGCCCACGGAACGCTCCCCGAGATAGGAGGCCCGGCCCTTGCGCGCGATCATCGGCACCGTGGCGTCGGCCCCTTTCAGCGCCGCCGCGGCGGAGGCCGCGAGGCCGGAGGTGAGGTCCGCCGCGCCGCCCAGCGCCGCAACCGCCGGGGTCAATGCGTCCAGCATCGTCTTCTCGCCCGGCTGCGCCTTGCCGCGCGCGGCAACACCTTTCACCCCGGCTTCCAGCACGCCGGCCCAGGCGGCCGCATCCAGCGTGGCCTTGCCGGTTGCGGCCTTGCCCATCTCCACGAAGAAGGAGCCATAAAGCGGGCCGGAGGCGCCGCCGACCGTGCCGATCAGCGTCATCCCCACGGTCTTGAACAAGGCGGCGGGGTCCGCCGGGGTGCCGAGCTTGGCGCTCACGGCATGAAAGCCGCGCGCCAGATTGGCGCCATGGTCACCATCGCCGATCGCGGCATCGAGATCGGAAAGATGGGCCTGCTGCGAGGCGATCATTTCATCCGCCCGTTTCAGCCAGGAAGTCAGCACCGGCACGTCCAGCATGTCCGCCATGTTCCTTGGTTCCTTCTTGCCGCTCAGCCGCCCCAGCGCAAAGCCGGGGTGACCACGGGGGCATCCCAGAAATGCTGCATCTCATCATCCAGCTTCAGAAGCGAGATCGAAACGCCCGCCATCTCCAGGCTGGTGATGTAGGGGCCGACCAGCGAGCGTGTGATCTCCACCCCATGCGCCTTGGCGATTTCCGCCGCCTTGCGGTAGATGATGTAAAGCTCCACCAAAGGCGTGCCGCCCAGGCTGTTGACGAAGAGCAGCGCCTTGTCGCCGGATTTGAAGGGCAGGTCCGCCAGGATCGGCTCCATCAGCATCTCCGCGATCTTGTCCGCCGGTTCCAGCTTGATCCGCTTGCGCCCCGGCTCGCCATGAATGCCGACACCGAACTCGATCTCGTCCTCCGCCAGCGTGAAGCTGGGCTTGCCCGCATGCGGCACCGTGCAGGGGGTAAGTGCAACGCCCATCGAGCGCACATTGGCATTCACCTTGCGGCAGAGTTCCGCAACGGCCGCGAGATCCAGCCCCGCCTCCGCCGCGCCGCCGCAGATTTTCTCCGCCAGCACCGTGCCGCCCACGCCGCGCCGCCCGGCGGTGTAGAGGCTGTCCTGCACCGCCACGTCATCGTCGATGATCACGGCTTCAACCTTTACGCCTTCATCCTTGGCGAGGTCCGCCGCCATTTCGAAATTCAGCACATCGCCGGTGTAGTTCTTCACGATATGCAGAACCCCTGCCCCGCCATCCACCTCCTTGGTGGCGGCGAGAATCTGGTCCGGCGTGGGGCTGGTGAACACCGCCCCGGGGCAAGCCGCATCCAGCATGCCGCGCCCGACGAAACCGCCATGCATCGGTTCATGCCCGGAGCCGCCGCCGGAGAGCAGCGCCACCTTGCCCCTCACCGGCGCATCGGCGCGGGTGATGAAATTCGGGTCGAAATGCACCTTCAGGAGGTTCGGATGCGCCGCCGCCATGCCGGCCAGCGCTTCCTCAACCACATGTTCCGGCGCGTTGATGAGTTTCTTCATTGTCCGCTCCCAATTTTTGCCGTGCCGCAGGCAGGTGGTTTATTCAGCCGGATGCACCGCGCCGCCAGCGGCCGCGCGCTGCTTCTCCTGCTCCGCCCGCAACCGCGCCGGCAGGAAGGGGTGGATGAGCAGCTGATAGGCGCCACCGCCGACCACGCCGCCAATGAGCGGGGCCACGATCGGGATCCACCAGTAATTGCCGGGAGAGGGCAAAGCCGAATTCCCCCAGCCGGCGAAATAGGCGAACAGGCGCGGGCCGAAATCACGGGCGGGGTTCAACGCCCAGGCTTCCAGATAGCCCATGCAGCCGCCGATGATGGCAACCAGGAAACCGATGATCAGCGCGCCGGAATTCGCCTGCGGCGCCATCTCGTTATATTGCTCGGTGATCGCGAAAATGCCGAACAGCAGAAACGCGGTGAGGATGATTTCATCCGAGAAGGCATGCATCGGCGTAATCGCCAGGCCGGGATGGGTGAAGAACACGCCCGCGGCACCACCCGCCGCGCGGGTAAGGTGATTGACGTCGTTGAAATGGTCGATCACCGGCTGGAACAGCGCATAAACCACCGCCGCGCCGATAAAGGCGCCGACCACCTGTGCAACCCAGTACGGCGCCACCTTGCGCCATGGGAAGCCCCGGAACACCGCCAGCGCCAATGTCACCGCCGGGTTGGCGTGTGTTCCCGAAACGGAACCGGTGACATAGATGGCGATGGTAACGGCAAGGCCCCAGGAGATGCAGACGCCCCAATAGGCGTTCACATAAGGGCTCGGATCATACAATACGTACATACAGGCAACTGAATCACCGAACGCGATAATGATGAATATCGCGACGGCTTCAGATATCAGCTCCCCTAACAACTGCCGGTTCATGATGTTTCTCCCTCGTCTTTTGGTCTCGTTTGTCTGATTCTATGCGTTGTCAGTCCACCCAGTCGAAGGAGCGCTGCACGGCCTTCTTCCAGGATTTATAGTAATGGCCCCGCTTTTCGGCCGCCAAGGCGGGTGTCCAGCTCTTGTCGATCTGCCAGTTGGCGCGCAGATCCTCGGTATTATGCCAATAGCCGGTGGCAAGCCCGGCGGCATAGGCGGCACCCAGCGCTGTCGTCTCAGTCACTTTCGGGCGGATCACCGGCACATTCAGAATATCGGCCTGGAACTGCATCAGCAGCTCATTGGCCACCATGCCGCCATCCGTCTTCAGGCTGGTGAGCTTGATGCCGCTATCGGTCTCCATCGCCTCTACCACGTCGCGGGTCTGATAGGCGGTGGATTCCAGCGCGGCGCGGGCCAGATGCGCACGTGTGGCAAAGCGCGTCAGCCCGGCGATGACACCGCGGGCACTCTCCTTCCAGTACGGCGCATAAAGCCCGGAGAAGGCGGGAACGATATAGACATCGCCGTTATCCTCGACGCTTTTCGCCAGCGGCTCGATCTGCGGGGCGACATCGAAGAGTTTCAGATTATCGCGCAGCCATTGCACCAGCGCGCCGGTGATGGCGATGGCGCCTTCCAGCGCGTAATGCGGTTTTTCACCGTCGAACTGGTAAGCCAAGGTGGTGAGCAGCCCGGCCTTGGACTGTACGGGCGCCGTGCCGGTGTTCATCAGCATGAAGCAGCCGGTGCCGTAGGTGTTCTTCGCCTCGCCTGGGGCAAAGCAGGTCTGCCCCACCAGGGCCGCCTGCTGGTCACCCAGAATGCCCGCCAGCTTCGCCCCGCGCAGCGCCGGGGTCTGGATTTCGCCATAGATGCTGGATGACGGCAGGATCTTCGGCAGGCAGGCGCGGGGAATGCCGTATTCCCCCAGCATGTCCTCGTCCCAGTCGCAAGTGGCGAGGTTCATGAGCTGGGTGCGGCTGGCATTCGTCACGTCCGTGATATGCACGCCGCCCTTGGCGCCGCCGGTCAGGTTCCAGGCGATCCAGCTATCGATGGTGCCAAACAGCGCCTCACCGGCCTGTGCCTGCGCACGCGCGCCCTCAACATTCTCCAGCAGCCAGCGCAGCTTCAGCCCGGAGAAATAACTTGCCAGCGGCAGGCCGGTCTTGGCGCGGAAGCGGTCCTGCCCGCCATTCTTCGCGAACTCCGCCACGTAATTGTCAACCCGCGTATCCTGCCAAACGAGCGCGTTATAAAGCGGCTTGCCGGTGTTTTTATCCCACAGCACGGTGGTTTCGCGCTGGTTGGTGATGCCGACGGAAACAAGATCGTTGACCGAGAGATCGGCCCGCGCCAGGGCGGCGCCGATCACCTCATTGGTGTTGTGAAGAATTTCCAGCGGGTCATGCTCAACCCAGCCAGGTTTGGGATAGATCTGCTTGTGCTCCTTCTGTGCGACGGAGACGATGTTGCCCGCCTTGTCGAAGACGATGAAGCGGGAGCTGGTTGTGCCCTGGTCAATGGCGCCGACATATTTTGTCATCTGTTGCCGTTTCCTCGTTGTCATTACAGTCAAGAATCCTTCAGCCGGTAAGAACCTCCCGGCTCAGATAATCATCCAGCCGCGCCGCCGTGCCTTCGGGCACGTGCAGCCCCAGGCGCGAACGCCGCCAGAGGATATCCTCCGCCGTGCGCGCCCATTCATGGCGGGCGAGATAGGCCACTTCGGCCTCGCTCACCCCGCCCCCTAAATCCTCGCCCATATCTGTGCCGGTAAAGCGCTCGGCCCGGGTGCCATAGGCCCGCACCAGCCGGCGGGCGAGGTCCGCCGGCAGCGACGCATGCCGCCGGCGGAATTCCGAAAGATATTTGTCAAAATCGTCAAAGTCGCCGCCTGGAAGCGCGGATGTGCCGGTCCAGGATACACCGGCCGGCCGGCCCATCGCCGGCAGCAATTTCTCCAGCGCATGCTCGGCCAGCTTGCGCGAGGTGGTGATCTTGCCGCCAAACACCGAGAGCAAAGGCGGCATCGCCGCGTCATGCTTCAGGTCCAGCACATAATCGCGCGTCACCGCCTTGGCTTCGGTGGCGTGGTCATCATAAAGCGGGCGCACCCCGGCATAGGACCAGACGACATCCTTGGGCGTGACGGGCGCGCGGAAATAGCGGCTGACGCTTTCGCAGAGATAAGCGGTTTCCTCGGGCGAGATTTCCACCTTGTTCGGGTCGGCATCGAAGGGCACGTCGGTCGTGCCGATCAGCGAGAAATTCCGCTCATAGGGAATCACGAAAACGATCCGCCCATCCGGGTTTTGCAGAATGAAGGCATGCTCGCCCTCGTAAAGCCGCCTGGTGACGATATGGCTGCCCTTGATCATGCGCACGCTGTTCTGGGTATTCAGGCCAAGTTTCTGGCCCAGCACCTCGCCCACCCAGGGGCCCGCGGCGTTCACCAGCGCGCGGGCCTTGATGGGCCCGGCTTCGGTCTGAGCGTGCCACACCCCGCCCTCCGGCCGGGCGGAGAGCAGCTTGCAGCGCGTGTTGATCACCGCGCCGCGCTCCGCCGCGTCCATCGCGTTCAGCACGACGAGGCGTGAATCCTCCACCCAGCAATCGGAATAGGTAAAACCGCGCTTATAGCTTGGCTGCAGCACCTTGCCCGCCGGATGCACCGCGAAGGAGACCGCGCGCGAGGCGGGCAAGTGCTTGCGTTTGGCCAGATGATCGTAAAGGAACAGCCCGGCGCGGATCATCCAGGCCGGGCGCAGATGCTTCTCATGCGGCAGCACGAATTCCAGCGGCCAGATGATGTGCGGCGCGATACCAAGCAGCCTTTCACGTTCGATCAGCGCCTCGCGCACCAGCCGGAATTCATAATATTCAAGGTAGCGCAAGCCGCCATGGATCAGCTTGGTACTGGCGGAGGAGGTATGCTGGGCAAGATCGTGCTGCTCCAGAAGCCGCACGGAAAGTCCGCGCCCCGCCGCATCACGGGCAATGGCAGCACCATTCACGCCGCCGCCCACGATCAGCAGATCGGTAAGCTCCGCCTCTGAACCGCCTTGTGTCACGGTATGTCTTCCCTCGCTTTTGCTTGAGTCTCTTGGTTCGAAAGCTTAGATAGCTTGGCGTTTTGATTTTCGCAATCGAAAATTTAGATGGAAAATAAGGTTCTTCTTCGCACATGCACAATAGAATTTTGCTTCGCGGCACAACATTGAGGGTCTTATGAATGTTCCCAAAGGCGCCGCGCGCTGGCGGCGCCGGGCGGGCTCGCTTATGGTACAGGCAGAAGAAGGGGGCGGAGGATTGTCCGAGAAGCAAGGTAACGAGGAGCGGCAAAGCGGCATCGTTGAGCTTGTGGCCAAGCAGGGATTCCAAACCATAGAGGCGCTGGCGCAGCATTTCGGCGTGACCGTGCAAACCATCCGCCGCGATGTGAACATGCTCGCCTCCGAAGGCAGGCTGTCGCGCTACCGTGGCGGGGCGGGCCTTTCCTCCTCCATCGAGAATATGGAGTATGAACGCCGGCAGGTAGTGAACCTGGCCCCCAAGCAGCGCATCGCCGCGATGGTGGCCCAGGATGTGCCGGACCATGCCTCGCTGTTCATCAATATTGGCACCACCACGGAGCAGGCGGCCCGCGCGCTGCTCTCGCATAATAATCTTCGCGTTATCACCAACAACATCAACGTCGCGAAAATCCTCAGCGAAAATCCGCAATGTTCGATCGTGATGGCGGGCGGCAAGGTGCGCAACCGGGATGGCGCGGTCATCGGCCAGCTCGCGGTGCAGATGTTCGAGCAGTTCCGCGCCGATATCGGCATCATCGGCGTCTCCGGCATCGACAAGGATGGCGGGCTGTTCGATTACGATCTGGACGAGGTGATGTGTACCCAGGCCATCATCCGCAATTCACGGCGCGTGTTCCTGGTCGCGGATCATTCAAAATTCGGCCGCCCGGCGATGGTGAGGGTTGGAGATTTGTCCCAGATCTCCGCCCTCTATACCGATGCGCCGCCGCCCGAGGCGATTTCCACCTTGCTGGAGGCAGCGGGCGCGACATTGGAGATCTCCGGCTGAAATGCGGGAACAGGCGCGCCTTGCCATGGGCCGCGCCGCCCGGCCTCACGCTTCCCGCCCGCGGGCTATTCCAAGCGAACAGGGCACAACCGCCCTTCGTCTGGCGATTTTATAGGCATAAAATTTCTCTCTCATCAGTATCAGCGCAGTTCATAGGCATGCCCGCCCTTCCTGAGCACGCCTCTTGCCAGTCAAATGACGGTTTAGTATACGGCATAAAAGTTGCTTTAAAATAAAATTCGCGCTGCCTATGCGCTAGCAATGTAACAAGAGGGGGTTGCCGTGAGCGATGTTAGCCTTCCCGTTGGCCAAAATCTGACAAATCCGGCTCTCTTCGAAGAGCCATCGACTGGCGAGGCGCGTTCTGGGTCGCCAGCGGCGTTCCGGCCCTGGTGCTGTTCTCGATCGGCGGCATCTCCGCCATGGTCGGCAATCTCGCCTTCCTGATCTGGGCCGCCTCCATGCTGATGGGGTTCGTCCAGTCCTTCACCTATGCCGAGATCGCCGGGCTGTTCCCGAACAAATCCGGCGGCGCGTCGATTTACGGCGCGGCGGCCTGGGTGCGCTACAGCAAATTCATCGCGCCGCTCTCGGTCTGGTGCAACTGGTTTGCCTGGTCGCCGGTGCTCTCGCTCGGCTGCACCATCGCCGCCGCCTATATCCTGAATGCTTTTGCCCCCATTCCCGCCGCCAACTCCCCCGCGGTCGCGGCCTGGATCGCGGCGCATGGTGCTGCCATCACCGGCGGGCATCAGGCGCAGGTGAATGCCGCCATCGCGGCACTGACGCCCGCCTTGCGGAACTGGACCTTGTTCAGCCACACGCTGGGGCCGGTCAGCTTCTCGCTGAACGCCACCTTCTTCATCGGCATGGTGATCATGCTGATCACCTTCTCCATCCAGCATCGCGGCATCCTCGGCACCGCCAATGTGCAGAAATATATCGGCCTGCTGGTGATCATTCCGATGGCCATCGTCGGCATCGTGCCGCTGCTGAACGGCTCCGTGCATGCCTCCAGCTACACCCCGCTGCTGCCGCTGGCCTCCTACGGCGCGCCGCAGCTCGGCAGCTGGAATATTCCCAGCTGGACAATGGTGCTCGGCGCCATGTTCATCGCCGCCTGGTCCACTTATGGGTTCGAAACGGCGGTGTGCTACACCTCCGAATTCCGCAACCCCGCCACCGACACGTTCAAGGCGATTTTCTATTCCGGCCTGCTGTGCCTGGCTCTTTTCATCCTGGTGCCGTTCACCTTCCAGGGCGCTCTGGGGCTGGCCGGCATGCTTGACCCGAAGATCGCGGATGGGTCCGGCGTTGCGGCGGCAATGGCGACACATGGTCGGCGGCGGGTCCATCAATCCGCTCGATCATGGTCATGCTGATGATCCTCGCCCTGATCCTCTCGATCATGACGGCCATGGCCGGGTCTTCGCGCACGCTCTACCAGGGCTCGGTCGATGGCTGGCTGCCGCGCTATCTCACCTTCGTCAACGCCCATGGCGCGCCGACCCGCGCGATGTGGACGGATCTGGTCGCCAATCTGCTGCTGCTTGCCGTCGCCTCCACGGATGCGACGAGCTTCTTCTTCGTCCTCGCGGTTTCCAATGTCGGCTACATCATCTTCAACTTCCTGAATTTGAATGCCGGCTGGATTCACCGGTTCGATTCCGGCGCCACCAAGCGCCCCTACCGCGCCCCCAACTGGCTGCTGGGGCTGGGCGGGGTGTTCGCCTTCGTGAACGCGATGTTCCTGGGGGCCGGTGCGAAAACCTGGAATCCGGATGCGCTGTGGGCAGGCTTCGTCTTCGCGGCCCTCATCATTCCGGTGTTCTGCTTCCGCCATTTCCTTCAGGATAAGGGGAAATTCCCCGAACAAATGCTGGAGGACCTGCATGTCGGCGGCTCCGGCGATACCACGACGAAGCGCGCGGGAATCCTGCCCTATCTAGCACTCGCCGGCGGCATCGCGGTGGTGCTGGCTTCGAACTGGTTCTTCCATTTGTAAGACCGCGCATTTTCCGTAAAACAGGCCAGCGCATGACCGCGCTGGCCTGTTTTATTCGCGGCCTCGATTTGCGGATTCGTGATTTGACAAAAGCGAGTTTCTTATAGATTATAATTATTGATTATAAATAATTCGTCCTGAAACCCGGCGGTGCGGCTCGTGCGTGAATTCCTGAATTCCGGTGGATTGACCGAAACTGTCTATGTGCGCGGCAGCACCTCCCTGACCCTCACCTTGCGGCAGGGCGAGACGCTGGAAGTGACCGACGAGCAAGGCGCCCAGCCTTGCGAAATCAAAATTTCCGGTGAACAGGCCAAGCGGGTTCTGGATGATACCTCCCCGCCCGGCGCCTCGTTCCAGATGGTGGCCGACAAGGATTGCGATATATCCGTTTCTGCTCCGGGGCAGCCAATGCAGCCGCATGAGCAAACCGCGCCGACGGATTTGCGGCTCACGCTGCGCAGGCTGAAAAAATCCTACCCGGCCCCTCTGGCCAAGGTGAAGGCCGAAATCCTCGTACGTGCCGCCACGGCGCAATCCTATCAGGTCGAGGCTGGGGATTATATCCAGATCATCGATCTGGACGGTCAGCAATGTTCGGACTTCCTGGCCTTCGATGCGCGCGCACCGGAACACGGGCTCGATTCCACCACCACCCGCACGCTGGGCGGGCATATTTATCCGGGCCCAGGCCTGTACGCGAAATTCTTTGATGACCGCATGCTCCCGATGGTGGAGGTCATCCGCGACACATGCGGGCGGCACGACACGTTTGGCCTCGCCTGCTCCGCCAAATCCTACGAGGATGCGGGCTATCCGGGCCATCCGAACTGTTCCGATAATTTCAACGCGGTCCTGGCGGATTTTGGAATCGTGCCGCGCCGTGGGTGGCCGGCGATCAATTTCTTCTTCAATACGGAAGTTGCCGCGGATGGCGCCATCGTCGCCGACGAAGCCTGGTCCCGCCCTGGCGATTACGTATTGGTGCGCGCCATGCGGGATTTGATCTGCGCCAGCTCCTCCTGCGCGGATGATGTCTTCACCACCAACGCTTATAACCCGACCGATATTCTGATCCGCATCTATGACAAATCAGAACATTTCTCAAAAGGGATCGCGCATCGCATGACGCCGGATTCAGAGCCGAGACTGAGCCGCGAAAGCGGTTTCCACCCGGCCACTTCGAAACTCACCCGCAATTTCATCGAGAGCAGCGGCTTCTGGCTGCCCTCCTGCTTCACCGATGGCGGCGCGGTGGCCGAATATTATGCCTGCCGTGAAGACGTGGCGATGATCGATCTGTCGATGCTGCGCAAATTCGAAATCACCGGCCCGGATGCGGAGGCGCTGCTCGCCCTGGCGATGACCCGCAATGTCCGCAAGCTCGCCATCGGCCAGGTCGTCTATACCGCGCTCTGCTATGAACATGGCGGCATGATCGACGACGGCACGGTCATGCGTCTCGGCGCCAATAATTTCCGCTTCATCTGCGGCTCCGATTATTCCGGCGTCTGGCTGCGGCAATTGGCGGCGGAACGCGGCATGCGCGTCTTCATCCGCGCCTCCACCGACCAGCTTCATAATCTCTCCTTGCAAGGCCCGCGCTCGCGCGAATTGCTGGCGCCGCTGATTTTCACGCCACCCACCCAGCCTTCCATCGCCGAGCTGAAATGGTTCCGCTTCACCATCGGCAGGCTGGGCGGGCCGGAGGGGATTCCGCTGGTCATCTCCCGCACCGGCTATACCGGCGAGCTTGGCTATGAAATCTGGGTCCATCCCAGTAATGCCGTTGCCTTGTGGGATAGGCTGGCCGAAGCAGGCGCCCGGCCCATGGGGCTTGAGGCGCTGAACATGCTGCGTATCGAGGCCGGGCTGATCCTGGCGGGCCATGAATTCTCGGATGAGACGGATCCGTTCGAGGCCGGTATCGGCTTTGCCGTGGCGGACCGGGAGGAGGATTTCATCGGCCGGGACGCGCTGCGCCGGCGCGCCGCCAACCCCATGCGCAAGCTTGTGGGCCTGCTGATCGAAGGCAATGAGCCGGTGCATCATGGTGATTGCGTGCATAATGCGCGCGCCCAGATTGGCGTGGTAACCAGTGCGGTACGCTCACCCGTGCTGCACCAATCCATCGCCCTGGCCCGTGTGGATGCCTATTACGCGGAGCTTGGGACAAAGCTTGAGATCGGCAAGCTGGATGGGCATCAGCGGCGGCTACAGGCCACAATTGTCCGCTTCCCCCATTACGATCCGGACAAAACAAGAGTCCGCGCATAGGGCAAGGCATCTTGAAACATCCTTACGCTTTGACCCCCAAGCCATGGCAATTTGCGTTGACAGATGGATTTCTCTCAAATTATCTTCCGTTCCCAAGAGGAACTTTTAAATGACAACATCTTGCCAAGAATCTGGGGCAAGCATCTGGACTGCACAGCCCTGGCGCCATGGATTGCGCGCATCGGCCGCAAAGCCCCCCGGCATGGTTGCGGATGATCTCCCTAGACCCATTTCCGTTTGCTTTGGCTCATGGAAACAGCTCTAATTCATTGTTTCAGCGAGCAGCTTTATCCTGTCAATCGCTTCCGGTTGATCGGGTGTTGCTCTAGATCGAAAAAGGCTCACGCATGACACGTTCCTGGCGCCACGCCGTTCTCGCCTCCCGCCACCGCGCCCTCGGCTCAAACCTCGAAGACTGGAACGGCATGCCCACGGCCTGGAGCTATGCGCATGATGTGCAGGAGCGACCATGTCACCATCCGCACCAAAGCCGGGCTGATGGATGTGTCGGGGCTGAAGAAGGTGCATCTGCACGGCCCGCACGCCTCGGGGGTTCTGGATTATCTGACCACCCGCGATGTCTCGAAAATCACGCCGGGCAAATCCGCCTATGCTGCTTTCTGAACGAGGCCGGCAAATTCGCCGATGATGGTATTCTCTACCGCACCGGGCCGAATAGCTGGTTCGTGGTGCATGGCTCCGGTGCCGCGCACCAGGCGCTGGTCCCAGGCCTGCTACGGCCGCAACGTGGCGATGCTGTTCGATGACGATCTGCTCGATCTCTCCCTGCAAGGCCCGCTGGCGGTGGATTACCTCGCCAAGCATGTGCCCGGCATTCGCGACCTCAAATATTTTCACCATATGGGGACCACGCTGTTCGGCAAGCCGGTGATGATTTCCCGCACCGGCTATACCGGCGAGCGCGGCTATGAGATTTTCTGCAAGGCCGACGATGCCGGAGCTGATCTGGGACACCATCCTGGAGGAAGGCAAGGAGATGGGCATCATCCCCTGCGCCTTCACCGCCCTCGATCTGCTGCGCACGGAAAGCTATCTGCTGTTCTACCCCTACGATAATTCCGAAATGTACCCGTTCGAGAACGAAGCCCCCGGCGACACGCTGTGGGAGCTGGGGCTGGATTTCACCGTCAGCCCGGGCAAGACCGGCTTCCGCGGCGCCGAGGAGCATTACCGGCTGAAAGGCAAGGAGCGCTTCAAGATTTTCGGCGTGCTGCTGGAGAGCGACGAAGCAGCCAACCCTGGCGATATTGCTCGAGGCCGATGGCAAGAAGGTCGGCGTCGTCACCTGCCCGATGGTCTCCACCCTCACCGGCAAATCCATGGCCATTGCGCGGCTGGATGTACCCGTGGCCGTGCATGGCACCAAGCTGACCGTGGTCGGCGGCGTGCCGGCCATTGCCCATACGCTGCCCTTCGATGACCCGAAGAAAGCCAAGCGCACGGCGGTCGGCTGACATGAGATCAAAAGCCGCCCGGTCTATGCGCCGTTCAGGCTGGACCCGTCCGGGCCGCGCATCTCGATCGTCACCAACCTGGCCGCGCCGCCGGCCGAGCTGGATGACTGCCTGAGCGAGGTGGAGGTCTGGACCGTGGCCCATACCGGCCCCGGCATCCCGGCACCGGCCGCGGGGCATCTTCGCCCCTTCCGTTCGCGCACGGAATTGCTGGCGCAGCTGGAACATCAGCTGGCGCGGGCGCCAGTCGGCCTGCGGCTTTATGCGATCGGCCCGGAGGCCTTCATCTGGGACGCCGCCAACATCGCCACCGCCGCCGGGCTGGGCAGGGGTGAAATCTTCCTGCATCAGGCGGGCCCGAAGCTCCGGCGCGTCTATTGCACCCATTGCCGCACGATGATCGAGGATGTGGCCGTGAATATCGTCCCCTGCCCCGTCTGCGAGGCCAGCCTGTTCGTGCGCGACCATTTCTCCCGCCGCCTCGCCGCCTTCATGGGCGGTGAAGGTGGATGCGGAAGTGCCGGGCGAAATTCCCGCGCCGAAGGCATTTGCCACATGAAACTGGCCATTACCGCACATCGAGCCTTTATCGCCCGAGCTCAAGCGCTTCACCTTCGCCGGCGCGGCGCTGCCCTGGGCCGGGCCGGGCGCGCATCTGGTGCTGGAAATTCCGGGGCCCGGGCGCGTCTGGAAGAATGCCTATTCGCTCATCGCCGCGCCCGATGGCGCATACCGAGATCATCGTGCGCCGGGTCGAACATTCACGCGGCGGCTCGGCCTGGCTGCATGACCATGCCAAATCGGGCGATGTGCTGGAGGTGCAGGCGCCGCAGAATCTCTTCAACCCGCCGCGCACGCGCCAAACGCCATCTGCTGCTTTCGGCGGGCATCGGCATCACGCCGTTCCTCTCCTATCTGCAAGTTCCCGGCCTGGCCTATGAGCTGCACCATTGCTGCAAGCCGGATGAGGCGGACGCCTTCAGTGCCCTGCTGCCGCAAGCGCGCCAACGTCGTGCTGCACACCAGCCGCAATGCGCTGAACCTGCATGGCGCTGCTCGCGCGCGCAAAAGCTGGATACACATCTCTCCATCTGCGGGCCGGAGAGTTTCATGGATCTCGCGATCGCGGCGGCGAAATCGCTCGGCTGGCCGCAGCGCAAAAATCCATCAGGAAAGCTTCGGCGGCGCCACCGGCGGCGAGCCCTTCACCGTACATCTGCAGCGCTCCGGCATCACCGTGGAGGTAGGGCCGGAGGAATCGCTGCTGGATGCGCTGGAAGCCGCCGGGCTGAACCCAGCCTGCCTGTGCCGGGGCGGCGCCTGCGGCGAATGCGGATGGCCGTGCTGGAGGGCATGCCCGAACATCACGACCATTTTCTCTCCGATGCCGAGAAAGCCTCCGGCAAATCCATCATGACCTGCGTCTCCCGCGCCGCACACCCCCGAACTCGTGCTGGATTTTTGAGCCATGAACCTCAACCTCAAACCCGCCGAAACCTTCCGCGGCGATTACAGCTACGCCAATTCCGATGAAGCCATCCTGCGCTTTCCCTTCCCCTTCCCGGAAGACGTCTACATGTACGCCGTGAACATCGAACCGCATGTGCGCGGCGGGCCGACCAGGCGCCTATGACGCCGTGTTCGACCTCGACGAGCATTATGTGGGCGACATGGCGGACCGCGCTTTGACGCTGCACGAAGACCCTCTGCGCTGCCAGGTGCTGCCGCATATGATGGAAGCGGAATGGGACACGCTGGAACTGCTGATGGAGAGCCTGGCGCAGGATTATCCGCAGCATTTCTCCCTCACCAAAAACGGCGATGAGTGGCATTGGGTCAACCGGCCGCTTGGCATCGACCAGCATTTTACCTTCGGCAAAGCCGAAACGCTGCCCTGCCCGCCCTTCGAATATATCACCCGCCAGGTGCAGGGCGATTTCTCCTTGCAGGACCAGCGCGACAATAACCTCTTCATGGATGGCGGCATGGTCACCTCCCAGGCGGACTGGTCGCTGAATTTCGACATCGGCATGACCTTTCATGAATGGCATGGCCCGGTGCCGGTGGCGCATGAGCTGGGCGTGTTCGACCGTGCTCTGGCCTTCTGCTCCGCCTGCAACACGGCAAGCCGGTGCGCCGGCTGAACTGGACGCTCACCGCCAATCCGCGCCTCGATACCTCGCCGGAAAATTACCCGGTCTGGGGGCCGGAGCGCGCCGCGATCACGCCGGAAAATATCGGCCATCGCATGTGCCTGCGCGTGGAGCTGCAAACCTTGACGCGCCTGCCACGCATCAAACGCCATCCTGTTCGGCATACGCGGCTATCTCATCCGGCTGGAGGAGCTGGCGCGGGTGAAGAAATGGGCCGTCAGGATGCACCGCGTGATGCGCGACCTGCATCCCGAAATCGCCGAATACAAGGGCACGGGCCGCTACCGCCAGTTCATCGTGGATTATCTGGCCCCGTTTGATGACGGGCGCGTGTTGAATTCGGGCATCGCGCCGGAGCAGGACACACTCTGAGCGCGGTTTGCTCCTCAGCTTTCTAAAACAAAAAAGCCGCCCTTCCGGGCGGCTCTTTTTGTTTCAATGATCGGCCTAGAAGCGGATTTAGATTTTAGATCGGATCGCAAAGTGATTCGATCTAAAATCATCCGGCTTTCGTCAGTGATTGGCCAGGAAGGAGTCCAGGCTGTCATCCTTCTGGTCCATCCAAGGCGTATGCAGGGGCGGCGCCATATTGCCGGTGATCACCGAGGGGAAGCTGTGATGGCGGTAGGTCAGCACGTCCTCCTCCTTGTGATGCTTCCATTCCTTGAACTGCTCGGCCATGATTTCCGGCTTGAAGTCCGGATAATCGCTCAGCCCCAGCAAGTCGCGGATATAGGCGCATTGGAAGTCGATATCTTCAGACGCATTGGCCGTGGATTGCTCACGCTCGCGATAGGCCTGGCTGTCGGCCTGCATCCCTTCCAGCGCGGGCAGCGCGGCCTTGCCCAAAATCACATCGCGGGCATACCAGGCCTGGGCGTCGAACATGTTGAAGGTGTAATACTGGTCCTGCATGCCGAGATAGAGCAGCTTCGGGTTCTTCTCCCACACCACGCCCTTGTAAAGCCCCAGCGGCCAGAGCCGGTTATTGGTCTTCAGCCGCATGTCATCGGGCAGGAAGGGGAAATGATGCTGATACCCCGTGCAGAGGATCACGGCGTCCACCTCCTTGGTGGTTCCGTCCTTGAAATGCGCCGTCTTGCCCTCAAGCTTCAGCAATAGCGGCACTTCTGAGAAGGCCTCGGGAAAGGCAAAGCCCATCGGCTTGGTGCGGTAGGAGAAGGTGATCTCCTTGGCGCCGTATTTATAGCATTGCGTGCCGATATCCTCGGAGGAATAAGAGCTGCCGACGCACAGCACGCGCTTGCCCGCGAATTCGGCGGCATCGCGGAAATCATGCGCATGCAGCACGCGGCCGGGGAATTTCTCCAGTCCAGGAAATTCCGGCACGTTCGGCGTCGAGAAATGGCCGGACGCAACCACGACATAATCGAAAATTTCGGAATAGAGATGGTCATTCACCAAGTCGCGCACGGTGATGGTGAATTTACCCGTGGCTTCGTCATACACCACATCCCGCACCGGCGAACGGAAGCGGATGAACCGGCGCAGATTGCCCTTCTTCACGCGCCCGACAATATAATCCCACAGCACGGCACGGGGTGGATAAGAGGGGATCGGCCGGCCGAAATGCTCCTCGAAGGAGTAGTCGGCGAATTCCAGCGCCTCCTTGGGGCCGTTGGACCACAAATAACGGTACATCGAGCCATGCACAGGCTCGCCAAATTCATCAAGCCCGGTCCGCCACGTGTAATTCCAGATTCCGCCCCAATCCGCCTGTTTTTCAAAACAGACGATATCCGGCAGCTCGATGCCCTGTTTTTCCGCGGCCTCAAAGGCCCGAAGCTGCGCCAACCCGCTCGGTCCGGCGCCGATAATCGCAACGCGAGGCTTCATGCTTATCCTTTATGGGAAATGGTAAGTGGGTAAGTTTCCTGTAAAATCGTATCCGGTTTCGAGCGGCCAGTCAGCCATGTCCGGATTTTTCGGTGCGAACCTCCATTCGCCGGCCACGATATGAAAAACGCTGCTGGCCGGCAACAAATATCTTAACCTTTAAGAAAAAACAATGCGTATAGAGAAATTTTTACTCCAGCCCATTGGCATTTATACGGCCGCGCGAATTTCCCCGGCCTCGCGGCATCACCCGGCATCACCCGGCATCACCCGGCATCCTAGGTAAGACAAGCTTACGGGCTTTGAAAAGCCTCGCATAAGGAAAATGGGGCCAGGCTGTTACGAATATGCCCTGTCCAATGCGCGCTCAGGGGCGCAGCCGGTCCATGATCCGGCCCTGGTACACGCGCAGCGCCACACCAAGTTTCCAGAAACGATGGAAGGGTACGGGCCGCACAGGGGTTGGCGGCAGCGCCAGCTCAGCCACCTCGCCGCTGATGATGCGCCTGGCCAGGCGCTGGCCCAGCACCGTCATCAGCGCCACGCCGCGGCCATTGCAGCCCAGCAAGGCAGTCAGGCCCGGCGCGGGCTCATGCAGATGCGGCATATGGTCGGTGGTAATGGCAAGCTGGCCATTCCAGTCATGCGTCCAGCCCACGTTGTGCAAAGCGGGCCAGAGCTGGGCGGCATAGCGGCGCAGGAAATCCGTATCGCCTTGCGCCAGCCCGCGCGAGGGGCTGCGCCCGCCCATCAGCAGGCGGCCGGTTTCGTCCATGCGGTAATACACGGTGATATCCGCCTGCTCGTACAGCACGGCGCCGGAGGGCATGATGGTGCCGCGCAAGGGTTCTGGCAGCGGCGCGGTGGCGGTGATCATGCTGTAAACCGGCACCAGGGACCGCGCGAGGCCGGGAACCAGATTGCTCTGATATGCATTGGCGCAGAGCGCCACATGCGAGGCGCTGAGATGGCCCCGCGATGTTGCCACCCGCCAGCCCGTGCCGGTGCGCGTAAGCATCGTGACAGGGCTTTGCGTGTGAATGACAGCCCCCGCCGCAGCCGCCGCGGCCGCCAGTCCGCGCGTATAGGCCAACGGGTTGAGGGCGCCGCCGCGCGCATCGAACAGCGCGCCGTGATAACGGTCTGTGCCGGTCATCGCGGCCACCTCCGCGGCGCCCAGATAACGCACCGGCGCGCCGCGCCCGGCATAATCCTCCGCCAATGCCTTCGCCAACGTGCCCTGGCGCGGCGATTTCACGACCCGCAGCGTGCCCTTGCGGGTGGCGGCACAGCCTATGCCTAAACGCTCGATGAGGCGGAATACCAGCTCAGGCCCTTCAGCCCCCAGCGCGATCAGCCGCGCCCCCTGCTCCTTCCCATAGGCCGCCTCAAGCGCGCGCGGCGCGGGTTTCAGCCCGGGATTCACCTGCCCGCCATTGCGGCCGGAAGCGCCCCAGCCAATCTCATTGGCTTCCAGCAATGTTACCTTCAACCCGCTCTCGGCCAGGTGCAAAGCCGCGCTCAATCCGGCGATACCACCGCCAATGATGGCGACATCAACTTGCCCCTGCCCCGTAAAGTCCGGGAAGGCCGGGCCGGGCGGGGCGGTGTCCTGATACAGGTTGGGCGGATGCGGCAAGGGCTTCAGAGATCTTCGAGAGGAAAGAGCCGGGTGGTGCCGGGCTCAAGCACCAGATGCACGGCGGCGCCAAGCGCGGGCGGCGGCGGGCCGCGATGCGGCAGATCCAGGATCACCACTTGATCGTCTGCCAGGCGAAGCTGCACGCGCTCCATCAGCCCGAGAAAACTGCGGCTTTCCACAATCGCGGGCAGGGACAAGCCGGGTTGCGCCGCCACGCCGAGGCTGAGGCGTTCCGGCCGCACGCAGAGCAGCACTTCCGGGCCGGGCGGCACGCTACCATTCGGCGGAAGGGCGAGCCTGGTGCCCGCAACCTCCATTGCCCCTTCCGCCAACCTGGCCTTCAGCAGATTGGCCGCCCCCAGAAACCGCGCCACGAAGGGCGAGGCCGGCTGGTCATACAACTCGGCGGGCGTGCCGATCTGCGCGATCACGCCCTGATTCATCACCACGATCCTGTCCGCCAGACTCAACGCCTCGGCCTGGTCATGCGTGACGATGATGAAGGTCAGCCCAAGCCGGGCCTGGATCTGTTTCAGCTCGATCTGCATCTGGGTGCGCAGATGCGCGTCCAGCGCGGAAAGCGGCTCGTCCAGCAGCAGCACCTCCGGTTCGCAGGCCAGGGCACGCGCCAGGGCCACGCGCTGGCGCTGCCCACCGGAAAGCCGTGCCGGCATGCGCTGGGCCTTGTCCGCCAGCCCGACCATGGCCAGAAGCTGCTCCACCCGCGCCTTTATCTCCGCCTTGGGCCGCTTGGCCACGGACAGGCCGAAGCCAACATTCTCCGTCACATTCATATGCGGGAACAGCGCATAATCCTGAAACACGGTGTTGACCGGGCGTAGATATGGCGGGTCGCAGCTCATATCCCGCCCATGCAGCAGGATCTCGCCGCTGCTGGGAAGGTCGAACCCCGCGATCATGCGCAAAGTGGTCGTCTTGCCGCAGCCGGAGGGGCCGAGCAGGGCAAGAAACTCACCCTTGCGGACAGCAAGATTGATATCCGACACCGCGCGGGCAGCACCGAATCGCTTCTCCACCCCGCGCAACTCGATGATCGGGGGAGCGGCCATCTCCGCCTCCCCCAGCTTGGCGGCGAACACCATGCCGTCAGCCACCTTCCTTCACCCGCGCATAGGCCTTGGCCACCGCCTTCGGATTCTTGAACGCCGTGGTTACCACCGTGTCCTGAAGTTCCGTGGCGGGGTCTTCTGGCAAGGCGAATTTCCGCTTCACCGCGGCCGGAACCATGGCATAGGCCTCGGAGTTGGAAGTGCCGTAGGAATAATTGGTCACCAGCGCCTCACCCGCATCGTCCTGTAGACGGGCATTGATGAAATCGTAAACCTCATTGATGTTGGAAGGGTTCTTGAGAATGACCATGCCGCAGGCCCAGGTGATCATCTTCTCCTTGGGATGCAGGAAGGCCACCGGCACATGCTGGTTGATCAGGTCCACATAATTGGCATTCCAGGCCATGGCCGCCACCAGCTCGCCAGAAGCCAAGGCCTGCTCAACCGAGGTCATGTCATTGGTATACATGCGCACCAGCGGGCGCTGCTCGCGCAGCTTCGCCTCCACCTTTGCCATCACGGCCGGATCGTCGCTGAACGGATCAACACCCGCGAGCAGCGCCGCCGCCACCCAGGTATCATGCGTGGCATCGATATCGGCAAGCTTGCCGGCATATTGCTTGTCCCAGAGCAGGCTCCAGCTCTGCGGCGGATTCTTCACAAGATCCGTGCGGTAAAGAATCGAGGTATTGCCCCAATCCCATGGCACCATCCAGACTTTGCCATCTGCCTGCACGCCGGGCATGTTGCGGAAGATCGGGTAGATCTTGTCCCAATTGGGAATACGCGAGGTGTCGATGGGTTGAATCAGCCCGGCGGCACGCCATTCGGGCAGCTTGTCCACGCAGGGATGCGCAATGTCGGGGTGGAATCCGGCCTTCACCTTGGCCAGGGCTTCGTCGTCATCGCCAAACACGCTGATGTTCAGCCCCTCGGGATGTTCCTTGAGATAGGCTTCATGAAACACTGGCAGCTCATAGCCGTCCCAGGTGTAATAGGTGATCTTGCTCTGTGCCTGCGCCGCCACGGGCGCCAGAACGAGCGCGGCAACAGCCGCGAGAGAGTGACAGCGCAACGCGGACAATAAATTCCGTTTCATGGATGCAGTCTCCTAGAGGTTGGGCGGCAGGATTATACGGGGGAAGGTCCCCGCCGGCGCAGAAATTCGGCAAGCACCACCAGCACCACCGAGGCGGCGAGGATGAGCGTGCCCAGAGCGAGCAGCATCGGCAGCTGCTCGGGAAAACGCAGATGGTCCCAGATGTAAAGCGGCAGCGTTTCCTGCGTGCCGACCAGGAAGAAGCTGACGATGAACTCATCGATGGAGGTGGTGAAGGTGAGGATCAGGCAGGAAAGAAAGCCCGGCAGCGCCACCGGCAGCGCCACGCGGCGGAAGGTGGTGAAGGGCCGCGCGCCCAGATCCATCGCCGCCTCGTCAAGCGAGGATGGAAGACTGAGAAACCGCCCGCGCATGATGACGATGGTCAGCGGCAGGCAGATGGCGATATGCCCGATGGTGACAGCGGTGAGAGACGGCCCGATGCCGACGAGATTCACCGCGATCAGCAGCGCGATGCCAAGAATAATGCCCGGCACGAACAAGGGCAGCACGGCCAGCCCCGCCACGGGTTTCGTGAGCACGCCACGATGGCGGGTGAGCGCATAGGCGGTGAGCGTGCCAGCAATGGAAGACACACAGCTTGCCGCGACCGCCACGCGCAGGCTGGCGAACAGGGCCGCACCCAGCGTCGGGTCTGTCAGCATGCGCTGATACCAATGCAGCGTGAAATGCCCGAGCGGAAACGCCACCACGGCAGCACTGCTGAAGGAGAAGAGCGGCAGCATCAGCACCGGGCCGTAGAGAAAGGCCAGATAGAGCAGCGCATAGACGTTGAGTGAGCGGGCGTTGTTCATACACCCCGCCCCCGCGCGTGGCGGGCCAGCCGCGCCAGGCCGTAAACCAGTGCCAGCGCCAGCATCACGATCACCGCCATCGCGGCACCCACCGGCCAGTCATCAGCCTCGCCAAATTGATCCTGGATGATATTGCCGATCATGTTGCTGCTCGGCCCGCCGACGAGTGCCGGTGTGGCGTAATCGCCCAGCGTGGGCACGAACACCAGCACGAAGGCGGCGACAACGCCGGGCAATGAGAGCGGGAGGATCACGCGCCGGAACACGGTGAAGGGTGCCGCGCCAAGATCCAGCCCCGCTTCTGCGAGTTTCGGTTCAATGGCGTTCAGTGCCACATAGACCGGCAGCACCGCGAAGGCGGCATAGGCATGCGCCAGCGTCACCACCACCGCGCCCGGATTATACAGCAACCCGGAAAACGGCGCGCCCGGAACATGCAGCGTTACCATGGCGGAATTCAAAATGCCATTATAGCCCAGGATCACCTTCCAGGCGAAAACGCGCAGCAGATAGCTGGTATAGAATGGCAGCGTCACCAGCGTCATCCACAACGCGCGCCGTGTTCCGGCATGAAAGGCGATGAAATAGGCTACAGGATACGCCAGCACCACCGTGGCCGCCGCGGAAAGCCCGGCAATGATCACCGAACGCAGACAGATTTTCAGGAAAAACGGATCGCTCAACGTATCAGTGTAATTCTCCGTGGTGAAGGAAAGCGCGAAGAGCGCGCCATCACTTTCCCGGAAGCTGAGCACCAGAACCAGCCCCAGCGCGAACAGCACCGCGGTAAGGGCAATCAGCCCCGCCGGTATGTTCACCCAAAGATCGAAGGACTCCCGTCTGCGCATCGCCTCTCTTCTTTTACAGCGTGGCCAGAGGCCAGCTTCCTTCACATTTTTGAAAACGTCAATTTGTATTTTACTCGTTTGTGCTTATTTGGGTGAAATATTTTTATACAGCTAAAAATTTGACTATTTTTTTCAGATCAAGCACATAAGCCGTGGAACCGCCCTCCGGCGGGGGTTTCATGGCGCGCGAGGGAGAGGACGTGGCGGAAGTAGCGGATTTATGGCTGGGCATGCAGGTGCGGGATCTGCGCAAGACCAACAGGTTTTCACTGCAACAGCTTGCCGAGAAATCGGGGCTGTCCGTTGGGCTGATCAGCCAGATTGAGCGCGGGCTCACCTCCCCCTCCATCCGCTCGCTTCGCCAGCTCAGCGAGGCGCTGGGCGTCACCCCTGCCCGCTTCTTCCGCGAGGAAGAAACCCCGCCACCGGAAGAAATCGGCCGCATCGTGCGCAAGGGCAAAGGGCGGCAGCTTCGGCTTTCAGGCAATGGCGTGGCCAAATGGCTACTGACGCCGGACCTCTCGGGCGACCTGGAAATGCTGCTGGTGGAAATCCAGCCCGAAGGCAAATCCGGCGATGAGCTTTATACCCATCGCGGCGAGGAATGTGGCTATGTCGTCTCAGGCAGCATGCGGCTCTGGGTGGAGGAGCATTGCTACCTGCTGCAGGAGGGCGATAGTTTCCGGTTCCGCAGCACCACGCCTCACCGCTTCGAGAATGCGGCAACTGGCGTGACAAATGTGCTGTGGATCATCACGCCGCCGCTCTATTGAAAATAGAAGATGCAGCTTTTTGAAAAAATCTGCACCAAAAACTTTTGAAAATAAGCCGGAGGCTTTCGAAAGCTGTTGGAAATTTCTGGTTAGTCGTTAACCGACAGCACCATGATGGGATCGGCGATTTTCTCCGGTGCGATTTCCGCTTCCAGCGGCAGCACCGCCGTGCCGATGGCGAAGAACTCGATCACATGCGGCTGCCAACCATGGCTGCCTTCGTGAATATCCACCCCCACCACGCCTTCGGCCTTGGCGGCGGCAGCCTCGTACTGCATGCGCTCCACCGCAATCTCGCGCGCCTCGTACATGGCGGCGGTGAAATTCTCCAGCTCCACATTACGCCCCGCCGCACCCAGCCCCGCCATCACACCGCGATGCGCCACATGATACACGCAGGAGCCCATCACCATCTCCACCGGCCGGTAACCCGCATGCAGCAGAGACCAGAAATCCTGCCCCGAGAGATCGGACGTGAACGGCCCGCCATCATGGGCCCGGAACCCCTTATGCCCTTCGCCATGCACAACGCCGGTGCCGATGGCGATGAATTCCAGCAAATGCTCATCCCATTCCAGCCGCTTGATGGTGAGCTTCACCCCCACAATGCCATCCGCCCCCATCGCGGCGGCTTCCGCGCGCATGCGCGACATCGCCAATTCCCGCGCATGATACATGGCTTTCGAGAGCACTTCCATTTCCTGGTTCTTGCCCCAGGAGCTGTATTGGATGCCGACATGATAAACGCAGGAACCGACACACAGCCCGATCGGCTCAAACCCCGCCTTGCGCACCAGCAGAAACTCGTTCACCGAGAAGTCAGATGTGAAAACACCCGATGAATGCATTGAAGAACGCAAACCCTTCAAGCGTTCCTGGGCGTGCGGGGGCAGGTTGCTGGTCATGCTCAGATCGCTCCGTCTTGCTGGTTGGTGCCGTAGGATTGGTGGTGGGGCTTGGCTCCCCGCAGGGGCGTGCCGCCATCGCGCATATCCACCACCATCTTGAACTCATGCGGCAGCGGCGTGCCCCGCCTGGCATCCACAGTGGTGGCGATGACGATATGCCGGGCAAGATATTCCTTCACCTTGCGCTCATTATATTCGCGCTCCACCTCGAACATCTGCGAGAAATTCAGATGCGCCAGCACGCCGTTACCGCGCGGGCGCGCACTCTCGCGCAGATTCTGGTGGGCGCGGCGGCGCACCACTTCCCAAAGCCCGGAAAGCTGCGTGGCTTCCATATTGAACCAGACGCCGGGATTGGCGGCATAGCCGCTCCAGTCGCGCAGCCATTCATAATGCGCGCCGATGGCAATACCTGTCGGCACCACATCGGCCTCCAGCAGCTTCACGAATTCCAGCGCCGGCACCGTGGCGATGATGGGGTCGTTGGAAGCCGGCAGCCCCTCAACCTTCACCGCCGTGCCGGTCAGCGAGTAATCCATGGAGTCCTCGATACCCAGCGGAATGGTGCGCATCTTTACATCCAGCACCGCATTGGCACCGCAGGCCCGCGCCTCATCCGCCAGGCGCCGCAGCGCCGTCTCCCAGCCCTCCGCATGGCCCAGCGTCCAGGACCAGCCATAATGCAGCCAGCATGTGGCGGAGATGGCGGCGATGGGCTTCAGCCCATGGCTGCGCACAATCTGCAACTCCGCCGGGGTCAGCGTCGCCATCCAGGGCAATGTGCCTGAAGCAGCGCCGGAGAGCCGTTCCAGCGTGCCCGTGGGCACACGCCCGCCGCGCAGGCTCATCAAGATATCCGCCTGGCGGCGGGCATTGAACTCCTCGACGATCTTCTGGTCCGGCGTCTTGCCTTTGAGGAAATCAAACAGGCCCATCAGGACTCCATGAATTTCTGTAAAGAGGCGCTGAGCGATTGCGCGGCGGAAGAAGCCTTCTTCGTCTCCTCCGCCAGCCGCGCGAACCACTCCGCCGGATCGATCTGTTTGGTGTTCAGCGTAATGCCGCGCACCACCATGGCAACGCTGGCGGCCAGGCGGCCTTGCAGAATCTCCAGCTTATAGCGGTTCTCACCAATCTCGATGGTCACGCCGGTGATTTTTCCGGATTTTGAGAAAAAGCCTTTCTGCTCCTGGATCGTGACGATCTCCGGCAGCGCCTCCTTCAGCCGCAGCGCGAAAGCGCCGAGATTGCTCGCCGCATCGGACGAAAAGCGCCGCAGCCAGGCGGCCTGAAGATCGAAATTGAACTCGCTCATGTCTCCAGCGTCCGCGCATTCACACCCTGCATGCCGGTGACGAGCTTGTTGCGGATCTCGGTCAGCTTCTGCTCGCGCACCGCGTCCTGCACGGCCATTTCACGCTCGATGTCGATCACCTCGTTCATCGTGCGGATGGTCTCATCCGCCACCTGGGCCAGCACCTCGATATTGCGCGCATCGCCGCCCAGGCTGCGGGCGGCGGAGGTTGCGGCCTCATGCGCGCCCTTGGAAGCCAGCAGGGTGATCTGGCGGTTGGCTTCGTCCAGCTTGGCGGCGGCATCGGCGGCGTTTTTTATCTCCACCTGCACCACCGCCTGGCTGGCCACCGCCATCAGGCGCGGAATCACCACCAGCATGCCGTTGGAAATTTTCAGCATCCGCGTCTCGGCCGCCGCACGGTTCTGCGCAATGATGGGGATCAGCATGGCGCTGCCCACCAGCGCCTCGCGCATATCGCCCAGCTTGCCCCGGAAATTGGCGATGGCGGCGCGGAAGGCCTGCACCTCCGCCGCGTCCGCTGGCTCGTTGGAGGCAATGGCGCGCTGGCGCTTGGCCTCCAGCTCATCCTCCGCCCGGTCCAGCGCGATCTGCCCGGCGGCGATGGCAAGCTTGAGGTCATGCAGCGCCTGGCGGATGGCGTTTTCCTGCTGGTTCAACAATTCAATGGATACAGCCAGATCCGCCTTGGTCTTGCGCGCCCTGGCCTGTTCCTGATCCATCAGCGTCAGGAATTGCTTGCGGTTCTCGGCAAACCCCTGAAACGCCGTGCGCATTTGGGCAATGCCGCCCAGCAGCTTGCCCATTAGCCCTGGGCGCTTCACCCCGGCTTCGGCCTCGGCTTGCAGGTCCGAAATGCGCAGGATCTTGATGCCATCCACCACCGCCGCGGCAATCTGCCCGGCCTCGCCCGCGTCGCCCAGCCGCACGCCGGAGAGCAATTGGCGCGACGCCCCGGCAATGCCGGAGAGCACGCCCTCCCCATGCGCCATCAGCGAGGCCGAGCTGGAGAAATCGATCTTCTGGGCCGCCGCCTGCGCAGCCCGCAGCTCGTCCGGCGGCAGCTTGTCCACCTCCACCAGCCGGGGCGGGCGCGGTGCTGGAGCCAATGCTTCCGGCACGGCGAGCGGGGTTGAGGAAACGGGAACCGGGACACTCACAGGCGCTGGCGGCGCCGTATCGAACAAGGAGAGGTCGAGCGGGGCGGACAGCGTCTCGTTCATGAGGCAACTCCGATAGATGCGCCTATGCTATGCGCCACCCCGCCAGGCCGCAAGCCCGCCCAAAGCCCCACCCAAAGCCCCACCCAAAGCAAGGTATGGGCAAGGTAACGGACATCATCCAAGCCATGCTG
The DNA here is from genome assembly GCA_963794625.1 of uncultured Pseudomonadota bacterium. Classification (GTDB taxonomy): domain Bacteria; phylum Pseudomonadota; class Alphaproteobacteria; order Acetobacterales; family Acetobacteraceae; genus Acidocella. The sequence goes on along the minus strand of CAWCEU010000003.1, from coordinate 387,054 downwards.
TATCCCGGAGGCCCGGAATTTGTGTTGCCGGGTGCTTAGCCAGCGAACCGTGACCAGCGCGGGCGCAGGTTGAAAGCCTCCGCCGCCAGGCGCGGCAGGCGCCTTGTCATGTCCGCGCCCGGCGCCGCCAGGCAGCGGGGGTGATGCCCAGTATCTTCGAGAAAATCCGGGTCAGATGCGCCTGGTCGCTGAACCCGCATTGCAGCGCAATATCCGCGATGGATGAAGGCGTCTCGTCCAGCAGAAGGCAGGCGCGCTTCACACGCTCGTTCAGCAGCCAGCGATAAGGCGGCAAACCCGTTGTCTGCCGGAACGCGCGGATGAAATGGCCGCGTGAAAATCCGCATTGCGCGGCCAGCAGGCTCAGGCTGATATCGGCCGTTATATTATCCAGCATGAAGGCGGTAACACGCTGGAGCTGGGCCTCCGTCAGGCACCAGCGCCCGGGTAAGCCCAATATTTCCGTCCCATCCCGCGGCCGCACAGGCCCCTGGGGAACGCGCTTGCGCATGGCCCACCTCCGTCCATCATCCCAATGAAGAAAAAAGCCAGCCAAGCGTGCCGCCGGGGAATATATCACGGCCGGCGGCACGAGGCGGGTTAATCGATATCGACCAGCACCAGCTCGGTATCTTCCAAAGCCTTGAGCGTCAGGGTTTCGGTATCCTTGATGGCGGCGCCATCGCGCGCCTTCACGGCCACACCCTCGATCTCGACGGATCCGCTCGCGGGCACGAGATAAGCCAGGCGCTCCTTGCCGAGATGGTATTCGGTCTGCTCACCCGCCTTCAGCGTGGCGCCCAGCACGCGGGCCGGGGCGCGGATCTGCAGCGCCTCCTCATCCTCCGCATAGCCGGAAGCCAGGGTCACGAACCGCCCGGCGCGCTGCCCTTTCGGGAAAGGCCGCGCGCCCCAATGCGGCGCATTGCCGCGTTCGGACGGCGCGATCCAGATCTGGAAGATCTGTGTCTCACCGGTCTCAAGGTTATATTCGCTATGGCGGATGCCGGTCCCGGCCGACATGATCTGCACATCGCCCACCTCGGTACGGCCATGGTTGCCGAGATTATCCTGATGGGTGATCGCGCCCTTGCGGACATAGGTGATGATTTCCATATCCCGGTGCGGATGTGCCGGAAAGCCGGTGCCGGATTTGATCGTGTCGTCATTCCACACCAGTAGCCGTCCCCAGCCGGTACGGTTCGGATCGTAATAATCCCCGAAGGAGAAATGATGCTTGGCTTGCAGCCAGCCATGGTCGGCGCCGCCAAGTTTCGCAAAAGGCCTGAGTTCAATCATTTTGTAACCTCATCGCTAGAAATTTATCTTCGAGGCATAATTAGGCTTGTCGCATCACGTAAAAAATGGAAATAATAGAAACTCATTCATTCTGAATTTTATGCAAAAACTGCCAGACCTGGAAGCCTGGGCGATCTTCGCCAAGGTTGTTGAAACCGGCTCCTTCGCCCGCGCGGCGGAGACGCTTGGCTTGTCCCAGCCAACCGTGTCCAAGGCCGTCTCGCGGCTGGAGGAGCGGCTCGGCACCTCCCTGCTGCACCGCACCTCGCGGCGGCTCTCCTTGACGCAAAGCGGCAAGCTGGCCCGCGAACGCGCCATGCGCATCCTGGCGGAGGGCGAGGCGGTGGAGGCGGAAACCTCGCTCCAGGCCATAACGCCGCGCGGGCTGGTGCGGGTCGCGGCGCCGATGTCTTTCGGGATCAAGCTTCTCGCCCCGATCCTCCCGGAGTTTCTGTCCCGCTATCCAGAGGTCGATATCGAATGCAGCCTGAGCGATGCCTTCGCCGATCTGGTGGCGGATGGGTTCGACGTGGCGCTGCGCATCGCGGCACTCACGGATTCGTCCTTCCGGGCCCGGCGGCTTTGCCTGGTGCGCCGCCCGCTCGTCGCCGCCCCCGCCTATCTGGAGCGCCACGGCCCCCTGCGCCACCCGCGTGAGCTTGAGCAGCATATCTGCCTGCAATACAGCAATATGAGCTCGGCCAATCTCTGGTGCTTCCATCATGCCTCGGAACGTGAATTCACCGTTTCGGTGCATGGGCGGCTGAAGATCAACAATGCGGACGCGCTGACGCCCGCCCTGCTGGCCGGGCACGGGCTGGCCCTGCAGCCGGAATTCATCGTGTGGGACGATCTGGCTTCGGGACGGCTGGTGGAAGTGCTGCCAGACTGGCGGATCGAGGATATCGCGCTCAACCTCGTCACCCCGCCCGGGCGCCTGCGCCCCGCCCGCGTGCTGGCGCTGCTGGACTACCTGGCTGACCGCCTGAAGGGCATGCCCTGGGCGCAACCTGGTGGACAAGACTGAGAGGCACAGGTTTTACACCCTGTAATCCCGGCGCCAGGCGCTGGGCGGCACGCCGATTTCACGGGTGAACATGCGCGTCAGATGGCTCTGGTCGGCAAAGCCGCAGGCAATGGCGATTTCGGCAATGGCATCGCCGCTTTTCGCCAGCATGTTCCTGGCACGCGACAGCCGCAGTTCCACCAGCCAGCGATACGGCGTCTTTCCCGTGCTTTCCCGGAAGGATTTGATAAAATAACTGCGCGACAGGCCGCACGCCTCGGCCGCCGCCGAGATAGAGGCATCGCCATCCAGCTGCGCGGTCAGAAACTCCTTGGCGCGCCGCTCCTGTGCAGGAGAAAGACCCCGCCTCATCGCAACGCCGGGCGACATCAGCCCGCCATAGCGCTGCGCGACATACAGATTGAGCGCCATCGCGAGCTGGTCGATAAACAAGGGGTTCCGCTCCTCGGGGCAGTGCAGGGCCGGCAAAAGCGCGCGCCCCAGCCCCGCCAGCACAGGATCGCCAGCTCCTTGCCCGCATTGCAGCCGCTCGATGGCCGCGGCCCCGGCTTCCTTCGCCACATCATCCAGCGCCGCGCGCGTGAGGTGCAGAAGTAGCCAATCGAAGGGGCTGCCTATATAGGCTTTCAGGGGCTTGCTGAGATCCTGGATGTAAAGCTCGTCCTGCGCATATTGCGCGGGGGCCTGGCCGTTATGGCTGAGGCAGCAAGGCGAAAGCGCAAGCATAACCAGAAACCCATCGGAAACCGGCGGCGCCATCACCTCGCCAAACACCGCGCGGGCACTGCGCTTGCGGTACACGTCCAGCCCGGCCCGGGAGGCTGGGCTGGTCGACAGCACCACCATGTCGTCCTCACCGAAATGAGCCGTGAGGTACTGAGCCAACGCTGACGCGTTAACGGCCGGCTGATGCATCTGCATTGCCATCACACACCCCCATTGTGATCCATTCATAGATCAATTGCCAAGCGATCTAACACGCCGCCAGTTCTTACGCTTGGCGGATATGAACATAGTTTGGCGAATAAACTCACTGCGGCTGGAACGAACCTCTCCCACCATATGCATACACCAGGTGAAGACAAAGCGCGCGCGCGATATGGTCCAGGAAAACCGGCGAGGCTCGTTCCGGTGACGCAAGCAAAGGCAACAGCGCATCGCCAAAGGCGGGTACAACGTCATCACGCGTGCCATGATGGCAGCCCGGCTTCGCCGCCCTGTCCGGCGGGTACACTGCATTATCGAAAAAACCGCGCTGGATATAGAAACTTAGGCAATCGAAGGGGCCGCGAAAGGACAGAGACAATGCACTATCCAAACTCTCCACACCAATGCTGCCGGCGCCGCATTGATGGCGCTCCGCATCCCAGCCTGCCCGCCGGATTTCCAGTCTCGCCGGCATCAGCTGCAAAAAAATCAGACAGGCAGGTTCCGCCCGAAGCCAAGGCCCCGGCCCCGCGTGCCCGGTCGCGCATAGACGGGTGACCGCGAAATGCGGCGCATCCTCCGGCGTGGCCAGAAAGGGCACGGCGGATAAACCAAAATGCTGCCCCAGCCTTGGGCCGAAGGCGGCCTCGTAAACCGGCCAGGCGCGCGCGCCTGGCATTTTGCTTGTTGCCATCTGCGGGGTCGCCTCGCAGGTCAAAACATCTCAGGATGTTAGACAGAATGACTGAACCGGGCCTGGCGGGCTTGTCCGAAATGATCCTGGTTTGCACGATGCGAAGGATGTTCCGCGAAAACGGCAAACATCTCAAACATGCGCCGGGCCGCAAACCAGCTCTTCTTCTTGGCAGGATATGTCTGGATTATTTTCTACATCCCGGTATAGGAAAGCCAGCCTGACCTTTACACAGCCATGTTTTATCCTAAAAAAAATCAGCCCCCGAAAGCTGAATCCCTCACAACGGAGAAGGCCCATTTTATCCTTTGCCCCGGTGCGTGGCGGCGGCGTCAATCATCGCGGATACTCACCCGCGCCTCGACTGACATGCCCGGCGCCAGGCCGGGAGGCAATTTACCGTCGAGTAAAATCTTCACCGGCACTCGCTGAATGATCTTCACGAAATTGCCCGTGGCATTCTCCGGCGGCAGCAACGCGAAATAGGCGCCGGTGCCGCGCTGGAAACTATCCACAAGCCCATGCAGTATGAGATCCGGAAAGGCATCGACATGCACTGAAACCGCCTGCCCCGCGCGCATCCGGCTGAGCTGCGTCTCCTTGAAATTCGCGATCACGTAAACCTCGTCCGGCACGGCGCTGAACAAGGCCTGGCCCGGCTGCACATAATCGCCCACCCGCACCGTGCGGTTGGCCACGGTGCCCGTCACCGGCGCGTAAATCTTCGTGTAGCCAAGGTTCAGGCGCGCCTGTGCCAGGGTGGCCCTGGCGGCGGCCACGCTGGCCGTGGCCTCGGACGTCTGCGCGCGCAGCACGCCCAGCTGCGCCTGCGCCGCCGCCAGCGTCGCCTGGTCCGTCTGCAAGCCCGCCTGCTGCACGCCAAAAGCGGCCGTGGCCTTTTGCAAATCCTCACGCGTACCGGCGCCACTCCTGGCAAGCGTCTCGAAGCGCGCCACCTCCTGCTGGGCATAGGTGAGGCTGGCGCGGTCTCCCGCGAGCTTTGCCGTGTCCGCGTCCACAATCCGCCCCTGCGCGGCCAGTTGCGCCTCGGCCGCCTGGTGCTGGGCGATGGCGCTATCAAGATTGGCCTGGGCGGTGTCGCGCGCCGTCAGATAATCGCGCGGGTCCAGCTCCACCAGCAACTGCCCGGCGGTGAAGGCGGAATTGTCCGTTATGTGCAACGCCGCCACATAGGCCGGCACCTTCGGCACGATGGTCACCGCATCCGCCTCGATGGTGGCATCATCCGTCTCCACCACGAACAGCCCGGGCAGATAGAAGGCCAGCGCCAGCACCACCAGCACCGCCGCCCCCAGCAGCCAGAGCGGCGGGCGCCAGCGTTTCGGGGCCGGAGGGGGGGCTGCGGGCGGTGTTGTATCGTTCATGCGCGGGCTTTCGGAAACGGCGCCATCAATGCCACGGCGGCCAAAGCCGGCAGGCCGATGGCGCCCATGACAAGAAACGCATCGGCGTAGGAGAGCGTCTGCGCCTGCGCGGCGGCCGCGTGCGCGAATTCCGCCAGCGCCATCGGCACCGCCTGCTCCGGCGAAGCCCCGGCCCGGTTCTGCGCCACCAGGGCCATGCCGTTCAGCCAGGCCGAAAGCCCGCCCGGCACCGCATTGGGCAGCTCCAGCAACCGGCTGGAATGCAGCGTCTCACGCCAATTCAGCAAAGTGGTGACCAGCGTGATGCCCGACGCCGCGCCGAATTGCCGGAAACTCATATAGATCGCCACCGCGTCCAGCTGGTCCTTGGCGGGCAGTTTCGAAACCGCGCCGCTGCCGATGGCCGAGAGCATGGGCGCGAGGCAAAACGCATAGAGCACCAGGGGAACAGCGTAGTAATAAGGCGGCGTCTGCAGTGTCAACAGCCGCCAGGCACTGAACATGGAGGCGATCAGCGCGATGAAGGCAAAGCTGATCACCTTGCGCGGGCCGAATTTGGCGATGGCGGGTGTCACCAACGGGCGGATCGCCGCCGCCGTCAGCGCATAGATGCTCATAATGCGCCCCGTCTGCGTGGCGCTGAGCGGGGTGGGAAAGGTATTGCGCAAAAACTCCGGCAGCGCATAAAGCGCGCCAGAGAGAATCAGCCCGGCGCACAGCCCCAGGCAAATGGCGGCCTGCAGATTTCTGTTCGCCACAAGCCGCAGTTTCAACAGCGGCGCCTGGTTGCGCGGATGCAATTGCCAGCACATGAACGCCAACGCACAGGCCGCCGCCACCCAGCCCAGCGCCTGGATATGCGGTGAGGCGAACCAGTCATCGATATTGCCGCGCGCCAGCAGCGTTTGCAGCGCCACAACGCCGAGCCCAAGCAGAATCAGCCCCGGCCAATCGATGGCACAATTGGGCTCCGGCGGCGTTACATCCGGGAAATGCCGGTGCAGCAGCGCAATGGCGAAGGGCGCGCAGAGCAGATCCGGCAGGAACAGCACGCGCCAGCTGATATTATCCGTCACCCAGCCGCAGAACAGCAGGCCGCTTGCCGTGCCGAGATACAGGATCACCGAAACCCGCATCAGCGAGGCGCTGCGCTGCGGGCCGGTGAACAGCATATACACGCTGGCCCGCCACCACATCACCAGCCCTGCCCCGGCAAACCCTTGCACCGCCCGGCAGAGCAGCAGCGTGGGAAAATCCGGCGCCAGCAGACAGCCCAGCGCCGAGAGCGCGAACAGAGCCGTACTGCCGATGAGAAAGCGCCGGTAGCCCATATAGGCGGCCAGCCAGATGGATAGCGGCACGCCATAAAACAGGGCGGCAAGATACACCGTCAGGATCCAGCTTGCCTGATCCTGCGAAAGCCCGAATCCGCCCGCCATATCCGGCAGCACCAGATTTACACCGTCATAGGTGTAAAACTCCATCCAGGTGGCAAGGCCAAGCCCAAGCAGCAACAGGCGGGTATTTCGCGGTCCTTCCGGCATCACCCCAATAAGCCATGCCGCGCGATCACCATCAACAGCCCGCCGACGATGGCCAGGTGCTCCAGCGCCGTCGTCAATTCCTGCTTGGCGGCGCGCCCGTGGCGCAGCCAGAATTTATGGCCAAGCAGCGTGGCCATGATGGTGAACAACGCCAGCAGCGCCGCCCCCGCGCCAGCCAGCAGCCCGGTGGCAACGCACACCCCGCCCGCGAGCTGCACGAAAATCGTGGCCGCCGCGAACAAAGCCGGAAATGGCAGGTCCAGCTCCGTCACCTCGGCCAGGCCCTCCCGCCAATGCAACGCCTTATCGGCACCGCTATAGAGAAACACCGCGGCCAGCAAAATCGCCGCGGCCCGCGGCAGCAACATTGCCGTCATACCGCCCAGCAGGCGCAGCCCAGCGCCCCCCAGAAGGATTTGAGATCGGAGATGGGCAGCTTGCCGCCCCAGGCGCCCGCGTGGTCATGGCCATGGACATTGCAGGCGCTGTCGCACCCGCAGAAATTCATCGCCTGGCGCCGCACTTCCGTGCCCTGCGCCTCGCCCCAGGCCGCGTAACCGCCGAAGCGGCGCACCGGCGACCAGTCCGGCATGGCGGGCGGCGGCGGCTCATCCAGCTTCACGAAATCTCCGGCGGCATAAACCACCTTGCCGCCCACGATTGTCAGCTCCGAAACCGTGTCGGCGATGTCCGCCTCCGGGCAGTCGAAATAATCGCGGTCCGGCACCACGAGATCGGCGAAATGGCCGGGCTGGATGTGCCCGCGCGCGCCTTCCTCATTGCTGAACCAGGCGACATTCTCGGTCCACATGCGCAGGGCCGTCTCACGGTCCAGGCAATTCTGCGCCGGGGTGATGCGCAAGCCCCCCACGGTGCGGCCGGTCACCAGCCAGCTCAGCGACACCCAGGGGTTATAGGAGGCCACGCGCGTCGCATCCGTGCCCGCCGAGGTTTTTACGCCCTTTTCCAGAATCCGCGCCACCGGCGGTGTTGCTTCCGCCGCGCGGGCACCGTAGCGCTCCACGAAATACTCGCCCTGATAGGCCATGCGGTGCTGCACGGCGATACCGCCGCCCAGGGCGGCGATCCGGTCGATGGATTTTTCAGAAATCGTCTCGGCATGGTCGAAGAACCAGTTAAGACCGGCGAGCGGAATATCCTGGTTCACCTTTTCGAACACATCCAGCGCGCGCGAAATGGTTTCGTCATAGGTGGCGTGCATCCGCCAGGGCCAGCGGTTTTGCGCCAGAACCCGCACAACCTCCTCCAGCTCGCCTTCCATCTCGGGCGCCATGTCCGGGCGGGGCTGGCGGAAATCCTCGAAATCGGCGGCAGAGAATACCAGCATCTCGCCGGCACCGTTATGCCGGAAATAATCATTGCCCTGCTTATAGGCGCTGGTCTTCGTCCAGTTGAGGAAATCCTCTTTCTCGCCCTTCGGCTTCTGAGTGAAAAGATTATAAGCGATGCGGATGGTGAGCTGCCCCTCATCCGAGAGCTTCTGAATCACTTCGTAATCATCTGGATAATTCTGAAAGCCGCCGCCCGCGTCGATGGCGCCCGTCACACCCAGCCGGTTCAGCTCGCGCATGAAATGCCGGGTGGAATTCACCTGATAATCAAACGGCAGCTTCGGCCCCTTGGCCAGCGTGGCGTAGAGAATCCCGGCATTGGGCTTGGCCAGCAGCAGCCCGGTGGGGTTGCCCGCCGCATCGCGGGTAATCTCGCCGCCCGGCGGCTGCGGCGTGTCCTTCGTATAGCCCACGGCGCGCAGCGCCGCCGCGTTCAAAAGCGCGCGGTCATAGAGATGCAGCAGAAACACCGGCGTGTCCGGTGCCGCCGCGTTGATTTCCTCGATGGTCGGCAGCCGCTTCTCGGCGAATTGATGCTCGGTGAAACCACCCACCACGCGCACCCATTGCGGCGGCGGGGTGATGGCGACTTGGCGCCTGAGCATATCCATCGCATCGGCCAGCGAGCGCACGCCGTCCCAGCGCAGCTCCATGTTGAAATTCAACCCGCCGCGGATGATGTGCAGATGGTTATCCACCAGCCCCGGCAGCACGCGCTTTCCCTTCAGATCGATCTTTCTGGTCCGCTCATCCGCCAGGGCGAGAATCTCCTTCGCGTCTCCCGCCGCGATGAATTTACCATCCCTTACCGCCACGGCATTCACCACGGGGTTGGCACGGTCCAGGGTCGTGATCTTGCCGTTATGCAGGATCAGATCGGCGGGTATTGCATTCATGATGGAAAATCCTCAGTTTTTTCAGCCTGGTCGGCAGCCTGGCGCCCCGGCAATTGGCCGAAGACATGGGCAATGGCATGCGCCCTGCCGCAGGCCGTGGTGAAGCCCGAACCGCTCAATAATTGCTTGCCAACCGGAATCACCTGCTCGCCAAACAGAATGCCGAGCAGCCCGACGAGCGCCACTAGCGGTGGCGCCGGGGAGCGGACATTCAGCAGGCTGTAGATAACACCGACAAGGATGCCCGCACCGAGCGATATTATATAGATCTTCACAGACCACCTCCAATCTGCCCGGCGGGCGGCAACATCCCGCCACCCGCCAGGCTTATATCCAGCTCAGGCCTTGATGAAGGCGAGAATGTCAGGATTGATGGTTTCGGCATTGGTGGTGCACATGCCATGCGGAAAACCCGGATAGATCTTCAGCGTGCTGTTTTTAAGCAGCTTGGCCTGCAGCAATGCAGCGTCCTTGTAGGGAACAACCTGATCATCGTCGCCCTGCAGCACGAGCGTCGGCACCGTGATCGCCTTCAGATCCTCGGTCTGATCGGTTTCCGAAAAAGCCTTGATGCCCTCATAATGGGCCTTGGCGGCTCCCATCATCCCCTGACGCCACCAATTCTCGATAATACCCTGCGAGACCGCCGCACCCGGCCGGTTGAAACCATAAAACGGCCCGGAGGCGACATCGAGGAAGAATTGCGCCCGGTTGGCGGCCAAGGCGGCGCGGAAACCATCGAACACCGCAATCGGGGTTCCGTCCGGATTGCTCTCGGTCTTGACCATGAGCGGCGGCACGGCGCTGATTAGCACGGCCTTGGCGACACGGCCCTGAGGCTCGCCATATTTCGCGACATAGCGCGCCACTTCGCCGCCACCGGTCGAATGGCCGATATGGACGGCGTTCTTGAGATCGAGATGCACGGCCACGGCCGAGGCATCGGCGGCATAATGGTCCATGTCATGCCCGCCGCTCACCTGCGTGGAGCGGCCATGGCCGCGGCGGTCATGCGCCACCACGCGATACCCTTGATGCACGAAGAACAGCATCTGCGTATCCCAGTCATCGGAGCTGAGCGGCCAGCCATGATGAAACATGATGGGCTGCGCGTCCTTCGGACCCCAATCCTTATAGTAAATCTCGACGCCATCCTTCGTGGTTACGCTGGACATGGTGTAGTCTCCTTCGAACTGTTGGTTGCTGGCGGCAAAGGCCGGGCCGGGGAAACCGGCGGCCGTTGCAATGGCCGCCGAGGCACCGAAGCCAAGGACGGTTCTACGGTCGAACCCGCCGAGCGGATGCGCGCCGCTTGGTTCTTGGGCTTGCGGGCCGTCAGCCATAAGCAGCTCCTCTCAATGCCCTTCGGACACGCCGAACATGGTCTTAGCGTAGATGAGGCCAAGCCCGTAGGCGCCGCCAAATTTCTTGGCAATGCCGGTGGTCAGCTCATAGGTCCCGGTGCGGGCCCAATCGCGCTGCAGTTCCAGCATATATTGCAGCGCGGTCATCGGCATCGCGCCGGCCTGCACCATACGCTCCACCGCGCGCTCATGCGCTTCATCGGACACATCGCCGCAGGCATCGGTGATCACATAGACCTCGAAGCCCTGATCCAGCGCCGAGAGCGCCGGGCCAACGATGCAGACAGACGTCCACAGCCCGGCCAGCACGACGCGGGACTTGCCGATGCGGTTCACCTCCTGGATCACCGCCGCATCCTCCCAGGTATTCATGCTGGTGCGGTCGAGCAATTTCTGGCCCGGGAAGGCGTTCGTGATTTCCTCGAACATCGGGCCGGAAAAGCTCTTCTCGGCCACGGTGGTCAGAATCGTGGAAACGCCGAAGCCATGCGCGGCGTTGGAGATCAACGCGGCATTGTTGCGCAGCGTCACCGCGTCGATGGATTTGGTCGCGAAGGACATCTGCGACTGGAAATCGATCAGGATCAGCGTGTGATCGGTCGGGGTGAGCAGCAGCTTGCCGGGCGTGGGCGTCGCGGTAACAGTCATATTGGCCTCCAAAGCGTGTTGAGCTTGGGTGCAGGATGGCGCTGATGCCGATGGCCAGGCTTGTCGTTTGATATTCTGTTTTGGATATTCTCACGCCCATCTCCGGCGCCACCCGTGACAGCTTCAGGTCACCCCAAAAGCGCCAGCGCCACCCCGCCCGCGGCACTTACCACCACCACCAGCAGCGGCGGCGCCTTCCACACCGTCAGCAGCACGAAGCCCAGCAATGCCACCCCGAAATCGCCAGGCGTCTTGACGGAACTTACCCAAACCGGATTGTAGAGCGCCGCCCCCAGCAGCCCGACCACGGCGGCATTCACCCCGCGCATCACCGCCTGCGCCCCGGCCCGCTTGCGGAACCCGCCCCAGAAAGGCAGCGCGCCGATCAGGATCAGCATGCCGGGCAGAAAAATCCCCGCCAGCCCCAGCACCGCCCCCGCCACGCCATGCGGCGACGGGCTGGCAACAGCGCCCAGATAGGCCGCGAAGGTGAAAAGCGGGCCAGGCACCGCCTGCGCCGCGCCATACCCGGCGAGGAAACTGCCATCGCTCACCCAGCCAGGTGTCACGAAGCCATCGCGCAGCAACGGCAGCACCACATGGCCGCCGCCGAATACCAGGGCGCCGGAACGGTAGAAGGCATCGAACAGGGCGATGGCGGAGGAGCCAGTCAGCCCATGCAGCACCGGCAGGCCGAGAAGCAGCAAAAAGAACGCCGCCAGCGCGGCCAGGCCAACCCGGCGCGAAACGGGAATGGGCACATGGCTGGCCACCGCAACCGGCGCCGCCCGGCAGAGCCACAGCCCCGCCGCGCCGCCCAGCACAATCACCGCGATCTGCGCCGGCGCGCTGCCGCTGAGCAGAATAACCAGCGCCGCCGCCACGGCGATGCTGGCCCGCGCGCGGTCTGGGCAGAGCGTGCGCGCCATGCCCCAAACCGCCTGCGCCACAATGGCAACGGCAACCAGCTTCAGCCCATGCAGCAGCCCCAACCCGGCCGGGCCGGTGAGCACACCCGCCCCGAAGGCGAACAGCACCAGCAGAATCGCGGATGGGAGGGTAAAGCCCGCCCAGGCCGCCAGCGCGCCCCGGAACCCGGCGCGCATCAGCCCGATGGAGAAGCCCACCTGGCTGCTGGCCGGGCCGGGCAGAAACTGGCACAGCCCGACCAGATCGGTATAGGCATGCTCATCCAGCCATTTGCGGCGGAGCACGAACTCCTCGCGGAAATAGCCGATATGGGCAACCGGCCCGCCGAAACAGGTAAGCCCCAGCTTCAGGAAGATGCGCAAAACCTCAAGGGCCGATCCGCCTTGCGCCAATTGGGGCGCTGCTGCATCCGTGGGTGTCGCGGTCATATGAGATCTCGCCTGGCCGGGGGAGTGGGTCTTGCCAGGCCATAAGCCATGCTCGGGGTGGAAAGCCAAGGCAGGGTCTGTAAAGCATTCATGACAGCACAGATCAGGCCGCCCGCCGCGGCAGAGCCGCCCCCGCCGCCAGATCGATCACCAGCGCCAGACCCAGCGCCGCCGCACCGGTGATGAAGAGTTCGTCATACCCGCCGCCGCGGGCGAACATGAAGGAGAGCCCATAAGCGCCGCCCGCCTGGAACAAGGCGAAGGCCGTGGTGGCGCGGCTCCAGGCCGCCCGTTGCTCCGCCGGATGATGCGGCAGCAGCTCATGCAGCCGCCCCAGCACGAGCGTCACGATGCCCGGCGCATAGGCGCCCATGATGATGCTTGAAACCCCCAGCGCCACCGCCCCATGCGTAAAAACCGGGCATAGAACCGCCAGGCCCTCAACCAGAAAGGCCAGGCGCAAACCCGCGCGGAAGCCGATCTTGTCCGCGATCTGCCCGGTGATGATCGGCCCCAGCGTGGCCCCGGCGCCGAACAGCACCCAATAGGCGGCACCAGCCTGCAACCCCTCGCCCAGCCCCCTGGCCACGAACACCACCAGGAAGATCATATGCGGCACGAGCCCCACCGCGTTCAGCGCATATTCCGCATAAAGCGCCCGCAAAATCCCCAGCGGGTGCGGCTGGCGCTGATGCGCGGGCACGGCGGCGGGCTTGTGATGATCAGACGGCCAGCCCCGCCAGGCAACCAGCGTCATCAGCAATGCCAGCACACCAAGCCCCACCCAGGTGAGAGCAAGCCCCGCCTTCAGCAGCAGCGGCACCAGCGTGCCCGACGCCACGACGCCAATGCCCACACCCATGAAAATCACGCCCCCGGCCCGGCCGCGCCGGGCGGCGGGCACATGCGCCAGCACGGCGGGGGCGGCCAGCACCATCAGCACCCCGCCTGACAGGCCCGAGGCAAACCGCCAGGCGAAGAACCAGAGAAACGAGACAGGAGCCGCGCTGGCGAAAAATGTGAGTGTGGTGAGCAGCATCATGGCGTTGATCACCACCGGCGTGGAGATCCGCGCCGCCAGCCGCCTGCCCAGCAGCGCCCCGGCCAGATACCCCGCCAGATTCGCCGCCCCCAGATAAGCCGCCGCCGAGGCCGGGAACCAATGCGCGGCGATGATGGCGGGCAGCAGCGGCGTATAGGCAAACCGCGCCAGACCAATGCCGACAAGGCTGGCACAGAAGGCCGACAGCACCCCGCGCCACGCCACAAGCCCGGCCAGACGGGCCCGATCTTCCACAACGCCGACGCTCATTCCGGTCTCCTGCACAGTCATGGCCGGAACTTGGTGCTGGCAGACTTTCTCAAAAAGCGAATTGATTTGATGCCACCCATCACCAATAATGATGCCCAGGAGAATAAACCCATGGACGTCTCAGATCTGCGCGTCTTCGAAGCCGTGGCCCGGCACGGCAATATGAGCCGCGCCGCGCGGGAGCTCAACACGGTCCAATCCAATGTCACGGCCCGCATCCGCGCGCTGGAGGCAGAGCTGGGCGTGCCTTTGTTCCAGCGCCATGCGCGTGGCGTCTCCGCCGCCCCGGCGGGGGAGCGCATGCTGCCCTTCGCCGGGCAGATCGCCAAGCTGCTGGCCGACGCCAAGGCCGCCGCGCTGGATAATGGGGCTCCGAACGGCAGCTTGCGCGTGGGCGGCATGGAGACGACCACGGCGCTGCGCCTCTCCCCGCTGCTTAGCCATTTCGCCAAGAGCTACCCGGAGGTCGATCTCACCATCACCACCGGCACCACGGCCAGGCTGGTGAATGAGGTGGTGGAGGGCAAGCTGGAAGCCGCCTTCGTCGCCGGGCCGGTCAACCACCCGGCGCTGCGGCAGGAGGCCATCTTTCAGGAGGAGCTGGTGCTGGCCACCGCCCCGTCTATCCACGCCCCGCAGGAGTTGGCGGCACTGGGTGAGCTGCGCATCATCGTCTTCCAGGCCGGCTGCTCCTACCGTCAACGGCTGGAGGCGGTGCTGGCGGGCATGGGCATCGTCACTGCCCGGCCCCTGGAATTCGGCTCGCTGGATGCCATCATCGCCTGCACCTCGGCGGGGGTTGGCGTCTCGCTGCTGCCGCGCGGCATCGTGGCACTCGCCGCGCGGGCGGGCCGGGTGGCCATCCACCCGCTCGCCGCGGACCAGGCCATCGCCGAAACGCTGCTGGTGCGCCGGCACGATGCCTATGTCTCCAGCGCCCTCACCGCCTTTCTCGGCATGGCCCGGGCCAGCGCGTAACCTTACATCGTGGCGCGGGCGCGGCAGAAATCCACGAAGGCGCGCACCGCGCCCGGCAGATAGCGCTGGCTGGGGTAATAGAGATGCCAGCCTGGAAAGGAGGGGGAGAACCCCTCCAGCAGCGGCACGAGCCGCCCGGCCTCGATATAGGGCCTGACAATATGCTCGACCCAGAAGGCGATGCCCACGCCTTGCAACGCCGCCGCCAGCGCCACCTCCCGGTGGGAGACCACCAGCGGCCCGCCCACCGCCACGGCGAACCAGCGGCCCTCCTTGCCGAACTCCCAGTTATAAATCCCCGACCGGCCCGGCGGGCGCCAGTTGATGCAGCGATGCGCGAGCAGATCCGCCGGACTCTCCGGCATGCCATGCGCCGCGATATAGCCGGGCGAGGCCACGGCGATCTGGCGCATATCCCCGCCCAGCTTCACCGCCACCATGTCCTGCTCCAGCAGCTCGCCGATCCTGATCCCGGCATCGAACCCGGTTTCGACGATATTCGTCACCGCGTCATCCACGGTGATGTCGAGCAATATGTCCGGAAAAGCCTCGCGAAACGCGCCCAGCAGCGGCTCGATGAACATCGCGCAGGGCTGTGCGGGGGTATGCAGCTTCACGATGCCCGCCGGCTTGTCCCGCAAGCTGCCGATATCGTCGAGCGCTGCCTGCATTTCCGCCATCGCGGGCTTGAAGCGCGCATAGAGGCGCTGCCCCGCCGCCGTCATCGAAAGGCTGCGCGTGGTGCGGTTGAGCAGCCGCACGCCGAGGCTCTCCTCCAGCTCACGGACGATCTGGCTGAGCGTGGGCGGGGCAATGCGCAGCCGCGAGGCCGCGCGGGCGAAATTCTGCTCCTCCACCACCGTCACGAAGGCGCGCAGCCGGGCGAAATCGTTTCCGCGCATTATATCTCCAAAGCCGAATAGCCTGTTTTAATTCTATCATATTCAACGAATTGCGTCTGCGCCCGATATTCACCTTGGAACCAGGCCCGTGGGGCCTGTTCGCGCATGCGCAAGAGCGGGGAGAATGAGCATGGATGTCGATATCGCCATTGTGGGCGCGGGCGCGGCCGGAATCGGGGCGGCGCGCCGTTTGGCGGAAAGCGGGCTGAAGGTGATGATGATCGAGGCCGCGCCGCGCATCGGCGGCCGCGCCTGGACCTTTGACATCGCCGGAATCCCGCTGGATATGGGTTGCGCCTGGCTGCATTCGGCCAGCCGCAATGTCTGGACCGGCCTGGCCGAAAAGGCGGGCATGAAGATCGACCGGCGGGAATCCGCCTGGCGCAAGCAATATCGCGATCTCGGCTTCACCCCGGCGGAGCAGGAGGCCGCGGCGCAAAGCTTCGAGGACTGGACCCAGCGCCTAACCGCCCACCCGCCCGCGAGCGACATCGCCGCAGAGGCGCTGGAGCCGGGGAATGAATGGAACAATTCCATCCGCGCCAAGGTTGGCTTCATCAGCGGTGGCGAGCTGGAGCGCATGTCCGCCAAGGATTACATCACCTACGAGATCGCCTCCACGGACGAGAATTGGCGCCTGCCCGGCGGCTATGGCACGCTCATCGCCTCGCATCTGCCGGCCGGCACGAAGCTGCGCCTTTCCACCCCGGTCAACGCCATCACACTCACCGGCTCCGGCGTGACGCTGGAAACCGGCACCGGCACGCTGCGCGCCAGGGCGGCGATCCTGACAATCTCCACGGCGATGCTGGCGGGCGGCACCATCAGGCTGCCCGCCTCCCTCAACCCCTGGCGGGAGGCCGCCGCGAACCTGCCTTTGGGGCGCGATGAGAAGGTGATCCTGGAAATCGTGGACGCCAGCCCGTTCGAGCCGGAAACGCATGTTCTGGGCAATCCGCGCGACCTCAAGACCGCCAGCTATAACATCCGCTCGATGGGGATGCCCACGATCGAATGTTACCTCGGCAATGACGGCGCCGCCATCGTGAGCGAGCAAGGCCCGGCGGCGGCCTTCGCCCATGTGATCGACGGGCTGGCGGCCTTGTTCGGCGGGGATATCCGGCGCTGCGTGCGCCCGCTCATCACCACCGGCTGGACGCGCACGACCCATATCGGCGGCTCCTACAGCTATGCCCTGCCCGGCCAGGCCGGGGCGCGGGCGGTGCTGGCGCGGCCTTTTGAAGACAGGCTGTTCTTCGCGGGCGAGGCAACGCATGCCGCCTTCTTCTCCACCGCCCATGGCGCGCATGACAGCGGCGTGCGCGCGGCCGAGGAAGCGCTGGCGGCACTTACCCCGGTGGCGGTTTAGAGCGTGTTCGGCTCACGCCGGCCCGCTCTAATCATATTTTAGCGAGCAAGTTCATTGGTTTAAGTTGCCGCTGACGCGTCAACCTAAACCAATCTAGCCCTACCCCGCCAGCGCCTCCCCGGCATGCGGGTCGCCCGGCGCGGTGGCCCAGGCCAGCTCCACCAGCGTGACGATCCGCCGCCCCGCCCCGTCCTGCTGGCAGACAATCAGCCCCTGCTCCTCCATGTAGGAGAGCAGGCGCCGCGCCCGGCCCATGGAGCGTGTGCCATAGGCCCGGGCAATGGCGGGGTCTGAGGGGCAAGGCGCGCCCTCCTGCGCGGCGCGGGCGATCATCATGTAGATCCCCTGCATATCCTCCGGCAGCAGGGCGGCGCGGGCGGCGATATCCCGCCAAATCTCCTCTTCCGCCATGTCGGCGGAAATACCGGCGCGCGCCCGGGTAAGCATGCGCCGGAAAGCGGCCAGATCCGGCGCCCCGGCGCCCATGCCCTCAATCCGGCACCTCACCAGGAAATCCTGATACAGCACGCCGATGGCGCGGAACCCGGCCTCCGGGTCGGCCAATATGGCGGCCAAAATCCGGTCCAGCCTGGCCCGGCGCTCGGCGAGCTGGGCTGGGCTCGGCGGCACGGGGGCAACGTCCTCCGGGCTTTCGGCGGCGGGGGTGGCGGCGATAAGCTGGCTGATCAAATCCGGCGCCGGGGGCGGCGGCGGGCGGCGGGCGGGGCGCGCGGCCTCAGGCGGCGGGGCGGCCAGAATCACCGCATGCGCATCCTCCAGCGCGGCGCCGGGCAGCGGCATCAGCTTCGGCGTGGCGGTGCGCGGCGCCGTCTCGGTGGCGCCGATGCGGATGCCAAGCGGGCGGCGGGACAAAGCCGGGCCAAGCGCCATGAAATGCCCCCGCTCAAGGTCGCGGAACGCTTCGGCTTGGCGGCGCTCCATGCCCAGAAGATCGGCGGCGCGGGCCATGTCGATATCCAGGAAGGTGCGGCCCATCAGGAAGTTGGAGGCTTCCGCCGCCACGTTCTTCGCCAGCTTGGCCAGGCGCTGCGTGGCGATCACCCCGGCCAGCCCGCGCTTGCGCCCCCGGCACATCAGGTTCGTCATGGCGCCCAGGGAGAGCTTGCGTGCCTCGTCCGACACCTCGCCGCCCACGGCGGGGGCGAAAAGCTGCGCCTCGTCCACCACCACCAGCATCGGGTACCAATGGTCACGCGGCACCTCGAACATGCCGCCCAGAAAGGCCGCCGCCCGGCGCATCTGGTTTTCCGCGTCCAGCCCTTCCAGATTCAGCACGGTGGAGACACGGTGGCTGCGCGCCCGCTCCCCCGCCAGCTGCAGCCCTTGCTCGCCATGCGCCTCGGCGTCGATCACCAGATGGCCGAAACGCCCGGCGAGGGTGACGAAATCGCCTTCAGGGTCGATGATCGCCTGCTGCACCCAAGGGGCGCTCTGCTCCAGCAGCCGGCGCAGCAGATGGGATTTGCCCGAGCCGGAATTGCCCTGCACCAGCAGGCGGGTGGCCAGCAGCTCCTCTAGGTCGAGTGCCGCAACCCCGCCGCCCGGCGTCTGCCCCATCTCAATCGCAACCGTCATTTTGCAGCCGTCATGCCCGACTCGCAGCCTCCTTCACCGGGCGGGCTTATCAACCCCGCCCCCGCGCGTCGAGGCTCATCCCGTCTGGCTGAGGG
Source organism: uncultured Pseudomonadota bacterium (assembly GCA_963794625.1). Classification (GTDB taxonomy): domain Bacteria; phylum Pseudomonadota; class Alphaproteobacteria; order Acetobacterales; family Acetobacteraceae; genus Acidocella. The sequence continues at coordinate 368,308 of CAWCEU010000003.1, read as the reverse complement.
CCGCCACAAAGCTGCGGCTATAGGCGCTGGCGTCATGAGTGCGCACACGCCCCAGCAAGGCTGTGTGGCGCGCCTGGCGTTCCTCCAGGCTCATGGTCAGGGCGGTGTTGATCGCCTCGGCCACATCGTCGACATCATAGGGGTTCACCTGCAATGCCTCCGGCAGCAAGGCGGCCGCGCCGGCGAAGCGCGAGAGGATCAGCGCCCCCGGATTCTCTGGGTCCTGCGCCGCGGCATATTCCATGGCGACGAGGTTCATCCCGTCCCGCAGCGGCGTGACCAGCCCGATGCGCGAGATCCGGAACAGCCCGGCGATCAACGCACGGCCCGCCGCGCGGGTCATGTAACGCAGCGGCACCCAGTCGAAATCCGAATATTCGCCATTGATGGCCCCTGCCTTGTAATCCAGCTCGTCCCGCAGGGCCTTGTATTTCTCCACCTCCTCGCGGGAGGGGGCGGCGATCTGCAAGAAGCTCACGCGCCGCCGCTGCGCGGGGAATGAGCAGAGAAAGCGCCGGTAGGCGTCAAAGCGCGCGGGCAGGCCTTTCGTATAGTCCAGCCTGTCGGCGCTGATCATCAAAGCGCGCCCGGCCAGGCTCTCCACCACGCGCCGCGCCTCCACGCGCCGCACGGCGCGGGTGGCCAGGCGGCTGAACCCTTCCACATCGATGCCGACCGGCGCCACCACGCTGTGGACAAGCCGCCCCTCATGCAGCACGTCCTCGCCCTGCGCCGGAATGCCGCGGGCCTGCAACGCCGCCAGGAAATGCCCCTGGTCCTGCGCCGTCTGGAACCCCACCACATCATGCGCCAACAGGCCCGTCAGCAGCTCTTCGCCCGGCGGCAGCAAATCGAACAGAGCCGGGGCCGGAAAAGGGATATGCAGGAAGAAGCCGATGCGGTTGCGCACCCCCAGACGGCGCAGGGCCGTGGCCACGCCAAGCAGCTGGTAATCGTGAATCCACACCAGATCATCCGACCGCAATAGCTTCAGCAACCCCCTGGCGAATTCCTCATTCACCTCCTGATAGGCGGCGTATTCGGCGGGATCGAAGGTCACGAAGCTTGGCATCATGTGGAACAAGGGCCAGAGCGTGCCGTTGGAAAAACCGAGATAATAGGCGCGGTAATCCTCCTCGGCCAGATCGATGGTGGCGTAGGTGATCCCCTCGGCCTCCATGGTTCCGATTTCCTCGGAGCGCTCCGGCACCCGCTTGCCGGACCAGCCGAACCAGAGCGAGCCCGGCACCAGCGCATCCGCCAGCCCCACGGCCAGCCCGCCAGCCCGCGGGCTCGACGGGTCCGACACATCCGGCACACGGTTGGAGACGATTACGAGGCGCGCCACAGCCCCTCCTCCCAGCCGCGCGAGAGCCGCATGGCGCACAAAATCAAACCCACATGCGAATAGGTCTGCGGAAAATTCCCCCAGAGCCGGCCTGTCTCGCCATCCCTGGCCGGCGCCACATCCTCGGATAGCAGCCCGACATGGTTGCGCACGGCCAGAATACGCTCGAACAGCTCCATCGCCCGCGCCCGCCGCCCGGCCAGCGCCAGGGCACTGACATACCAGAAGCTGCACAGCAGGAAGGCGGTTTCCGGCAGGCCGAAATCATCCGGGTCGTCGTAGCGCATCACGAAGCCGCCATGCATCAGCCTTCGCTCCACCATATCCAGCGTCGCGGCGAATTCCTGCGATTTGGCATCGATGAAGCCGATATTCGGAAGCACCAGCACCGAGGCATCGGCCACCTCCTGGTCCAGCACGCCGGAGAGCCAGCCCTCCGGCGTGACGATGCGGCTGATGATCTCCGTGCGCAGATTATGCGCGCGCAGGGTCCAGTGCGCGGCCTCGGCCTCCAGCCCCAGCGTGGTGGCGATCATCGCCAGGCGCGAGAGTGCCGCCCAGCACATCGCGGCGGAGAAGCTGTGCACCCGCGCCATGCCCCGGAACTCCCACGGCCCGGCATCGGGTTCCAGCGCCACGCGCTCCGCCAGCTCGCCAAGCTGGCAGAGCTGCTGGTACAAGGCCATGTCCCCGCGCACCTTCAGGCGGTGATCGAAGAAAAGCTGCGTCAGGCTGAGAATGATGGCGCCATAGGCATCATTCTGCCGCTGCGAGGCCGCGCCATTGCCCACCCGCACCGGCCCATCCCCATCGCCATAGCCGGGCAAATCAGGGGCGATGAATTCCTCCAGCGGCATGCCCGGCGCGATGGGAAACAGCGGCGGCAGCTCACGCGGGCCAGCACCCGTCACGTTATCAAGTACGAAATTGAGATAGGTCTCCATAGTGCGGGTGGCGGAAAGCAAATTGAGGGCCGCGATGGTGAACATCGAATCCCGCAGCCAGCAGAACCGGTAATCCCAGTTGCGCCCCGACCCCGGCGCCTCGGGAATGGAGGTGGTGAGCGCGGCGACGATGCCCCCGGTATCGTCATAAGAGCAGAGCTTCAGCGTGATCGCAGCACGGATCACCGCATCCTGCCAATCGAACGGCACATTCAGGCTGGCCACCCAATCCTCCCAATAGCCCAAAGTCTCGGCGAGGAAATGGGCTGAGAGGGAATCCGGTGCCTGGTTCAGCGGCTCATCGACACTGAGCACCAGCGTGCCGGGCCGCCCGAGCGTGAAATCATGCTCATGCAGGATATGGGCGACCGGCATGTCCGTGGTGGCGCGGAGCGAGAATTCCGGCCCGGCATAGCGCAGATGGTTGCTGCCGATGGCGGGGGCGGGATGCTGCGCGCCGTAAGAGAAACCAGGCCGCAACCGCACGGTGATGCGCGGCCTGCCGGAGAGCGGCTCCAGCCTGCGGATGAGCATATGCGGATGGAAGATCCGCCCGTACAGGCGAAAGCGCGGGCAGAAATCCAGGATACGCAGCGCATTGCCCTCGCCATCGCGCAGAATGGTCTCCACCACCGCGCTGTTGGGCAGATAGCGCTGGCTGGACTCCACCTGCCCCGCCAGCTCCACGCTCAGCGCCCCCTTGCCGCCGCCATCGCCCAGCAGGGCATGGAATACCGGGTCGCCATCCAGGCGCGGCCAGCAGCACCAGACATGATTGCCCTGGCGGTCGATCAGCGAGGCGATGGCGCCATTGCCGACCACGGCGAGATTGAGATCAGGCCGTAGCCGCATGAGACGCCTCCCCTTTCAGGCCAGCCGCCAGCCAGGTGCGGACAGATTTGGTGGCGCCGCCAAAATCCCGCGCCACATGCAGCCCCAGCCCGCCCATCTCCTTGGCGCGGGCAATGGCGGGTTCGTCCGTCACATCATCGCCGACGAACACTGGCCGCCGCCCGGCGAAAGGCGCCAGCCCCATGAAGATCTCCAGCGCCGCGCCCTTGTCCGTCCCGCGCATGCGGATCTCCAGCGCCTGATGCGCGGGCAGGAGCATCAGCCCTGGATGCGGGGCAACGAGCTCCTGGGCCAGTGCGGTCAGCTCAGGCGCCATGGCGGGGGCTGCGCGCCAATGCAGGGCAACGCCGAAACGCTTTTCCTCCAGCAGCGTGCCGGGCCGCGCGGCCACCGCGGCGCGCAGGGGCTTGATCAGCTCCGTCAGGGCGGGAGCCGGGCGGGCTTCGGCGATCAGGGTTCCATCGGCATGGCGCAAAAGCGCCCCGTGCTCCGCCCCCGCCGCCAGGCCGGGGCCGAACAGGGCCTCAATATCGGTCATCCGGCGGCCGGAGAGCAGCGCCAGCGCGCCCTCCAGCCAATCCTTGAGGCGATGCAGCGTTATTGGCAGACCGGGCGGTACGAGGACACCATCCGGCGATGCCGAAAAATCAAGCAAGGTTCCGTCAATGTCGAGGAACAGGGCACAGTCCCGCGTCAGTGCGGGGAGAGGCGGACATGAACGCATGGCATGGATATGGCCCCTGGCTGGGCGCTCGTCCTAACCAGGGCATTAAGATCCAGTCATATTACGCCTGGAAATCCGCTCAGCGCCCCGGACGTTTGAATTTTTTCCTGGCCTTTTCAGCCTTTTCCCAAATCACGCAACCCGGCGCATGATCGTTCACCAACCCCATCGCCTGCATGAAGGCATAGACCGTTGTGGGACCCACAAACCCCCAGCCGCGTTTCTTCAGCGCCTTGGACAAGGCAATGGAGGATGGGGAGGTGGAGGCGTTCTTCAGCCCCGCAAGCTCCTCCGGCCCGGGCTCATAAACCCAGATGAACGCCGCCAGCGACCCGGCCTCCTTCACCAGCTCCCGCGCGCGCCCGGCATTGTTGATCACCGCCTCGATCTTGCCGCGGTGGCGCACGATGGCGGCATCCTGCAACAGCCGTTCGACATCCTTCTCCTTGAACCTGGCGACTTCATCGAAATCGAACCCCTTGAAGGCCGCGCGGAAATTCTCGCGCTTGGCCAGAATGGTGCGCCAGCTCAGGCCGGACTGGAACCCTTCCAGGCAAAGCTTCTCGAACAGGCGGATATCATCCGCCACCGGAAACCCCCATTCGGTGTCGTGATAATGCAAATAATCGGCTGTCACCGCGCACCAGGCGCAGCGCGGCTTGGCATCGGGGCCGGGGATCGTCTGGGTCATCCTTCCTCCTGGGGGCGCGGCCGGCCGCGTGGCTGGGAAATATTCGGCATGGGTGCCGCCCATGCGGCCATAATACAGCACGCGCCCGCCGGGCAGGGAAAGCCAGGGAGACATGGTTGGAGACATAACGCAGCCAATATCCAAGATGGGCGGCGAGGTCGGCATGGCATTTTCAATGAGGTTCCCAGCAAACCATACCGCCGGAACAACTTTGTCAATCTTTCATGCCGCCGTAACGCCACGCCCAACCTACTGACCGGCTTTTACAGTCCCACACCCTGGGGTGGCGGCTATAGCCCCCTCAACCACAACGCTCCGGAACAGTGATGCACGCAACACTCAGCCCTCCATCCCCGCGCCAAACCGTCATGGCACTCTTACCATCGTCCTGCATTGGCTCACCGCCCTGCTGGTGGTGACGCAGTTTTTGCTGGCGGAATTCTGGGGGTTCTTTCCCCGCCAGGTGCATCATCTGATGATCGTGGCGCACATGTCCTTCGGGCTGATCCTCACGGCCGTGTTCGCGCTGCGCCTGTTCTGGCGCCTGCGGCCGGGGCATACGCAATTCGATGAAGGAAACAGCCTGCTCAACCACGCCGCGCGGCTGATGCATCATGTGCTCTATGTTCTTCTCGGCGCCGAGATCGTGCTCGGTTTCCTCACGCGCTGGACGGATAACCAGGCGCTCAGCTTTTTCGGCCTGCTGATCCCCTCGCCCTTCGGCACGTTCTCGAAGGCCATGGGCCATTTCACCGATCAGGTCCATGACATCAATGCCTGGACGATCATCATTCTGGCCGGGGCGCATGCGGCGGCGGCCCTGTTCCATGATTACGTGCTGAAGGATGGCGTGCTGCGCCGCATGCTACCAGGGCGCGGCTGAAGCTTCAGGGCCGCACCAGCGTTTTCAGCATGGAGGTCTTGCCCGCCAGCAGCTCCTGATAGGTGGCGGGCAGGTTTTCCAGCGCCACGCCCGGCGCGATGAGGCGGGAGAGCGCCGCCCCATGCGCCGCCGCCAGCGCCGCGGCGCGCGGCAATTCCTGGGTGAAGGCATGGCTGCCTAGCAGCGTGATCTCACGCTCCACCAGCAAATTCGCATCCAGGCTCACCGGCCCGTGGAACAACCCCACCAGCGCGATGCGCGCGCCCGGCGCCACCAGCCCCGCCAGGGCGGTGAGCGCCGCGCCGCTGCCGGTGGCCTCCAGAGCGTGGCGGATGCGCGAACCTGCCAGCCCCTCGGCGGAAAGCGGCACAGCCCGGGCGCCTGTTACCTCCGCCACCAGGGCGGCACGGGCCTCGTTGCGGTCGGCCACCAGCAAGGGCCCGTCATGCAGATGGCTGGCGGCGAAAACGGCCAGCCCGCCAATGGCCCCGCACCCCACCACCAGCAGCGGCACCCCCTTTGGAAGATCCAGCCGGTTCAGCGCATGCAGCGCCACCGCCAAAGGCTCGGACAGTGCCGCCACCTCGGCTTGCGTACCCGCGGGTACAGCCAGAAGCTGATGCTCCGGCAGCACCACCTCCTCGGCAAAACCGCCCTCGCATACCTCACCCACAAAGCCTATGCGTTCGCACAGATTATGGGCGCCCTCCCGGCATTGCGGGCATACCCCGCACCATACCCGGGAATCCGCCACCACCAGCGTACCGGGCCGCAAGCTGGTGCCCGCCCCGGCCTCCACCACCAGGCCCGCAAACTCATGCCCCGGCGTCGCGGGGGTACGGGAAATCCATTGCCCTGTTCTGAAATTATGCAAATCCGAGCCGCACACCCCGGCGGCCTTCACGGCCACGCGCACATGGCCAGGCGCCGGCGCGCCCGGCGGGTCAATCTCCTCGAACCGTATATCCGCAACGCCGTGGAGCCGCACCGCTTTCATAAAGGCGACGATAAAAAGAGCAGCCGGGCCGGTCAAGCAATTTGTATATGCAACTCGTGCAAAATGTATATACAAACAGATTGACCAAATCGCTCGCCCCTGCTGATATCGCGTGCATCCGGCCGCAAGGCGGCCCAAAATGGAGGTTTCAACCATGTTGAAGAAGAGGCTGCTGCTTTCCCTCGCCCTTGGTGCCGCATTGCTGGGCGCTCATACCGCCCGCGCGGATACCATCCCCTCTACCCCCGAACCCGGCACGGTGAAGATCGCGCTGGAACCCTGGCTTGGTTACGGCCAATGGTATGTGGCGCAGCAGAAGGGCTTCTTCGCCAAGGAAGGGCTGAAGGATGTGCAGATCATCTCCTTCCAGGAAGATAAAGACCTGAACGCCGCGATGGCGGGCGGGCAGGTGAATGTGGCCTGCGTTTCCACCAACACGGCGATGGCCATGGTCTCCGCCGGGCTGCCGGTAAAAGCCGTGCTGCTGATGGATTTCTCCAACACCGCCGATGCCATCCTGTCCAAGGATTCCATCACCAGCATCAAGCAGCTCAAGGGCATGAAAATCGCCTATGAGGAAGGCTCCACCAGCGACGTGCTGCTGCATTACGCCCTCGCCCAGGCCGGCATGCCGTTCTCGGACATCACCAAGGTGCCAATGCCCGCCGCCGATGCGGGCAGCGCGCTGCTCGCGGGCCGCGTGCCCGTGGCGGTGACCTATGAGCCCTATATCTCCGCCGCCCTCGCCTCCGGCCAGGGCTATCACCGCCTGTTCACCGCCGGTATCGACCCCGGCCTGATCTCCGACGTGCTGATCGTGCCGGATTCGATGATCAAGAACGATCCCGGCCAGGTGGAAGCGCTGATCCGTTCCTGGCAGGACGCGATTACATATTACAACGCCAACGTGAAGGAAGGCCGCACCATCATCGCCCAGGCCGTTGGCTCGGACCTCGCCAGCCTCAACACGGCGTTTGACGGCGTGACCTACTACACCGTGCCCGCCGCGCGCGCCGCCTTCAACGGCAGCTTCCGCGACAAGACCTTTGGCGACGTGCTGAAAGCCGCCACCGCCGCCGGTCTCGTCACCGGCACAGTCACCCCGGCCCAGGTTCTGAATTCAAGCTTCCTCGATGCCGCAAAATAAGTTCAGCGCCGCGCGGCGTGCCCTCTTCACCACGGGGGGCACGATCGGGCGGCGGAGTTTCCTCGCCATCTCGGGCGGGGTGTTTCTGCTCCTGTTCGTCATCTGGTGGGCCATCACCGCCAGCGGGCTGGTGCCGGCCCTGTTCCTGCCCGCCCCAGGTGCCGTATGGGCCAAGCTGGCCGCCCTCTCGGCTGCTGGCACGCTATGGGGGGATGCCGGCATCTCCTCCTACCGCATCGTCGCCGGGTTTCTCATCGCCTCCGTCATGGCCGTGCCCATCGGCGTGCTCATCGGCTCCTACCGCTTCTGGGAGGCTGCCCTTGAACCGCTGGCGGATTTCATCCGCTACATGCCGGTGGTGGCCTTCCTGCCGCTCACCATTCTCTGGACCGGCACCGGTGATGTGCAGAAATTCCTGATCATCTGGATCGGCACGTTCTTCCAGCAGATTCTGATGGTGATGGATAATGTGAAGCGCGTGCCGCGCGATTTCATCGGGCTGGGGCGCACGCTCGGGCTTTCTGAATTCCAGCTGCAAATGAAAATCGTCGTCCCCTCTGCTTTGCCCGGCATCTGGGACACGCTGCGCATCACCTTCGGCTGGGCCTGGACCTGGCTGGTGGTGGCGGAGCTGGTGGCCGCCAATTCCGGCCTGGGCTACCGCATCACCGTCTCCCAGCGTTATTTCCAGACGGATGTGACCATCGGCTACATCCTCATCCTCGGCGTGCTGGGGCTGGTCTCCGACCAGATCATGAAGGCGCTGGAGCGCGTGCTCTTCCCCTATGCGAAAGGCCAGCGCTGATGCCCCCGAAACTGGAGATCAAAAATCTCGGCAAACGCTTCGCCCGCAACGAGGCGCTGCGGGATGTGAATCTCTCCCTCGCCGAGAATGAGTTCGTCTCGCTGGTCGGCGTCTCCGGCTGTGGCAAAAGCACGCTGCTTTCCATCGTCGCCGGGCTCTTGGATTACGAGGCGGGGGATATTCTCGTCGATGGCGCGCCGATGGAAGGCCCGGGGCTGGACCGTGGGGTTGTGTTCCAGTCCTACACGCTGCTGCCCTGGCTCACCGCGCGCGGCAATGTGGAATTCGCCCTGAAGGCGGCGGGCTACAAGGGCAAGGAATGCCGCGAGGCCGCGGAAAAACACCTCGCTCTGGTGCGGCTTTCCAAATTCATGGATGCCTATCCGCATGAGCTCTCCGGCGGCATGAAGCAGCGCGTGGCCATTGCCCGCGCCCTCTCCTACCGCCCGAAAGTGCTGCTGATGGACGAGCCCTTCGGCGCGCTGGACGCGATGACCCGCCATGAGATGCAGATTTTGCTGACGGATGTGTGGGAAAAACACAGGCTCACCGTGCTGTTCGTCACGCATGATGTGGAGGAGGCCGTGTATCTCTCCGACCGTATCGTGGCGATGACCATCGGCCCTGGCCGGATCAAGACCGAATTCAAGGTGGATCTCCCCCGCCCGCGCCCGGCGGAGATCATCGCCAGCCCGGAATTCATGGCCTTGCAGCAGCGCGTGCTGGCCACCATCCGCCAAGACCTCGTGCAAGAAGAGATTTGAGAGACAGACCATGACCGAGACCATCAGCTTTCACGATCTGCGCCAGGCGGCCTCCGTCCCGCCCGCTCTGCTGCGCCGGACAGAGACCGATCTCTCCGCCATCACCGAGCAGGTGAAGCCGATCATCGAGGCCGTGCGCAATGAGGGCGATGCCGCCCTGCAACGCTTCGCCCGTGCCTTCGACGGCGTGACGGCGGAGACGATGGCATTACGCGCCAGCGAGGAAGAATTCGAGGCCGCGTTTGCGAATTTCGACCCGGCGATGATCGAGACGCTGAAATTCGCCATCGATAATATCCGCCGCTTCCACGAGGCGCAGAAACCGGAAGAGATGTGGATGAAGGAAATCCGCCCCGGTGTCTGGACGGGTGATCGCATGCTGCCGATCAATTCAGTGGCCTGCTACGTGCCGCGCGGCAAGGGCGCCTTCCCGAGCGTGGTGAACATGACCTGCATCCCCGCCATGGTGGCGGGCGTGAAGCGCGTGGTGCTCATCACCCCGCCCGGGCCGGATGGAAAAATTGATGCGGGCACCTTGGTCGCCGCCAAACTCATCGGCGTGACCGAGATTTACAAATGCGGCGGCGCCCAGGGTGTGGCGGCGGTGGCCTACGGCACAGAAACCGTGCCGAAATGCCTCAAGATCGTCGGCCCGGGCAGCCCCTATGTGGTGGCGGCGAAACGCCTGCTGGCGCAGATGATCGATACCGGCACGCCCGCCGGGCCGTCCGAAGCGATCATCCTGGCCGATGATAGCGTCAACGGCGCGCTGGCGGCACTCGACCTCATCATCGAATCCGAGCATGGGCCGGACAGCTCCGCCTATCTCGTCACCAATAGCGAGCGCGTGGCCAAGGAAGCGATGGACGCCCTGCCCCGCTACTGGGCGGAGATGGAGCCCAAGCGCGCGGAATTCTCCCGCAAGGTGCTGGGGGGTGCCCATGGCGGCGTGGTGCTGGCGAAAGATGAAGAAGCCGCCATTGAATTCGTGAATGAATATGCGCCGGAGCATCTGGAGATTCTCACCAAGGAGCCCTTCGCCACTTTGGGCCGGATTACCAATGCCGGGGAAATCCTGCTCGGCACCCATACGCCGGTAACCTTGGCCAATTACCTGCTCGGCCCCAACGCCGTGCTGCCCACCAACGGCATGGCCCGCACCTCCTCCCCGCTTTGCGTGTTCGACTATATGAAGCGCAGCTCCATCGCGCATGTCACCGGGGCCGCCTATCCATCCCTGGCCCCGCATGCTGAGCGTTTCGCGACCTATGAGGGTTTCAACGGCCATGCCCGCGCGGTTTCCACGCTGCGCACCAAGCTGCTGGGCGAATGAGCCGCTTTTCCCTCACCGGGCGCAAGGCGCTGATCACCGGCGCCTCGCGCGGCATTGGCCGCGCCTTGGCGCTGGCCTTGGCCGAGGAAGGCGCTGAAATTTTCTGCGCCGGACGGGACGAGGCCGCGTTGCAGGCGGTGGCGGAGGGGCTGCGCAAAGCAGGCCACCAGGCCCAGCCTCTGGTGCTGGATGTCTCCTCCCCCGCCCGCATCGCCGAGGGTTTTGAAACGCTCAAGGCCCTTACACCCACGCTCGATATTCTGGTGAATAATGCGGGGGTGGAGGATGTGCGGCCCTCCCTCGATGTCGACGAGGCGCTGTGGGACAAGATTCTCGATACCAATCTGAAAGGCGCCTTCTTTTGCGCCCAGCAGGCGGCGCGGATGATGGCGCAAGGCGGGGCCATCCTGAATCTCTGCTCCCTCACTTCCGAGGTCGGCGTGCCGACGGCGGTGCCCTATGGTGCCTCCAAATCCGGCATGCTGGGCATCACCCGCGCGCTGGCGGCGGAATGGGCGCCACGCTCCATCCGCGTGAACGGCATCGGCCCCGGCTATTTCCGCACCGCGATGACGGAGATATTTTACGGAAACGAAGCCTGGGCACAGGCGATGCTGGCCAAAATCCCGCTCGCCCGCTTTGGCGAGCTGGAGGATCTGGCCGGTGCGGCGATCTTCCTCTGCTCGCCCGCCGCTTCCTACATCACCGGGCAGGTGCTCTATGTCGATGGCGGCTATCTTGCCAGCATCTGAAAGCCGCACCGCCAAGCTGCGCGCTTTGGCGGCACAGGGGCGCATGGAGGAGACGCAGGCGGGCATTGCCGCGCTGCTGGCGGATCTGTTCGGCCTGCGGGCGCACGATGTGAAGATCAATCACGACCAGTACAGCCTGAATTCCCTCAACGGCTTCTTCACCGCCGACGGCCAGGAATTCTTCTTCAAATTCCACCAGGAGGAAGGCGAGGACGAGATGGCGGGGGAATATTACCGTGCCCAGCTTCTCGCCAATGTGGGCCTGCCGGTGGATATGCCGGTGCATGTCTCGCGCGAGCCGGGGGCACAGATCCTCGTCTATCGCCGCCGCCATGAGAGGCGCTTCGCCGATACGCTGGTGGCGCTGGATGAGCGGGACGAGCCGGCGGCGCATCAACGTGCCCTGGCGGCCGAGCGGGCGTTGAACGAGCAGCTTCTGGCCGTCTCCCGCCAGACACTGCACCCCATCACGCCGGAGGAAGCCGCCGCCGAGCCCATCCATCAGCTCTTCCATAACCGCCTGGCCGATGGCGGCATGTTCCCCGGCGCGCGGTTCAAGAGTTTCTACGCCGGGCAGATGGTAACATTGCCGGGCCTCATTTTGCCGTGGGATGAATTCGCCGCACTACGCTTCGTCGTCAACGGCGCGGAATACCGCGAGACATTGGCCAGCCTCTTCGCCCGCGCGGCCGCGCGCCTGGCCCCCGCCAGGCTGGCCGACGCGGGCGGCATCACCGCCCATGGCGATGCCCATAACGCCAATGTCTGGGACAGCCCGGCCGGGCTGGTGTTTTACGACCCCGCCTTCGCGGGCACCAGCATCCCCTCCTTGCTGGCCGAGGTAAAATCCACTTTCCACAATATTTATGCGCATCCTTTCTGGCTTTACGAGCCAGACCGCGCCGCCCGGCGCTTCTCCGCCACGGCATGGCGGGAGGGAGAGCGCCTGTTCATCGAAACCGATTGGGCCCCTACCTCCATCAGGCGGGACCTGCTGACGGTAAAGGCGGAAAGCTTCTGGCGCCCCTGGATCGCCACGCTGGCCGGGCGCGGCATGCTGCCGCAGGATTGGCGGGAGGTTCTGCGCCTCGCTTTCTTCCTCTGCCCAACCCTGGTGATGAACCTGCGCGCGGGTGCCGGGCGGCATAACCCCGTATCCTCGGCCATCGGCTTCGCGGTGGCGGTCATGGCGGGCAGCGCGCCCGTTGGCGGCCCGGCGGGCATAGACCTCACCGCGCCGTTTCTCGCCGCCCTATAAGGCGCCGCCGGGCGGCCCGGCCGGGTCCGTTTTCATTTTTATTCCATCTTTATTCCGGGCTTTGACTTTCCGCATCGCGGCTTTATGCCCGCAAGCCTAAAGGGAACGCTTCATAAGGAGATCCCCCATGGGCGATGTCATCACCATTCTGTTCGGCGCGGCCATTTTCGCGCTGCTTATTCTTTACGTTCCAGCCTGCGAGCGCGTGTGATGCTGGATTTGGCACTCGGCGGCGCAGTTTCCGCCATTCTGCTGGTTTACCTTGTCTGGGCCATGCTGCGCCCAGAAGATTTCTGAGAGATCCTTCCCATGACAATCCAGGGCATCGCGTATATCGCGCTGGTCTTTATTCTGGTGCTGGGCGCGGCCTTCCCGCTCGGGCGCTATCTGGCCGCCATTTTCGAGGGGCGGGTGACATTCCTGCGCCCGGTGGAAACCGGCTTCTACCGCCTCGCCGGCGTGGATGAAACGCGGCAGATGCGCTGGCAGGATTATGCCGTGGCGCTGCTGCTGCTCAGCGTGATCCATTTCCTGCTGCTCTATGCCATTCTGCGTCTGCAATATTATTTGCCATTCAACCCGCAGCATATCACTGGCATGTCGCCGCGCCTGGCCTTCAACACCGCCGCCAGCTTCACCACCAACACCAATTGGCAGGCCTATGCGCCGGAGTCGCAGATCTCCAACGGCGCGCAGATGCTGGGGCTGGCCGTGCATATGTTCCTCTCCGCAGCGGCGGGTATTGCCGCGGCGGCCGCGGTCATGCGCGCCTTCACCTCGAGTGCCGCGAAAACGCTCGGTAATTTCTATACCGATCTGACCCGCATCACGCTGTATCTGCTGCTGCCCGTTACCATCGTGGCGGCTGTGCTGCTGATTCTGGCGGGCAGCCCGCAGACTTTCGGCGCCTTCGTGAACGCCAACACCCTACAGGGCGCGCAGCAAACCATCGCCATCGGCCCCGTGGCGCTGCAAGAGGCGATCAAGGAATTCGGCACCAATGGCGGCGGCTTCTTCAACGCCAACTCCGCGCATCCGTTCGAGAATCCCAACGCCTGGACCAATCTGTTCGAGAACTGGCTGCTGCTGGTCATCGGCTTCGCCCTGCCCATCGCCTTTGGCCATATGGTGAAAAACCCGCGCCAGGGCCGCGCCTTGATGGCCGCCATGGCGATCATCCTGGCTCTGGGCTGTGTCGGCGCCTATGCGGCGGAGGCATCTGGCAATCCCCTGCAGACCGCCGCGGGCGTCAGCGCATCCGGCAACTGGGAAGGCAAGGAGACACGCTTTGGCATCGCGCCGAGTGCGACCTTCAATGTCTCCGCCACCGGCACCTCCACCGGCGCCGTGGACAGCTTTACCGACAGCTACACCCCGCTGGGCGGCGCCATTCCGCTCTTCCTGATGCAGCTTGGCGAGGTAACGCCGGGCGGTGTCGGCTCGGGCTTCTACACCATCGTCGTTTTCGCCTTGTTCTCGGTGTTCGTCGCCGGGTTGATGGTGGGGCGCACGCCGGAATATCTCGGCAAGAAGGTGCAGGCCAAGGAGATCAAGCTCGCCATGCTTGGCGTGCTCATTCTCACGCTCTTCATCCTGGCGGGCGCGGGCTTCTCGCTGGTCACCAAGTCGGGCCTTGGCTCTCTCGCCAATGCCGGGCCGCATGGCTTGACCGAAATGCTCTATGCCTGGACCTCCGCCACCGAAAACAACGGCAGCGCCTTCGCCGGGCTTTCCGCCGACACGCCACTGCTGGATTACGGCCTGGGCTCGGCCATGCTGTTCGGGCGCTTTGCCTTCATGATCCCGATTTTGGCCATCGCCGGTTCGCTCGCGGCCAAGCCGCGCCTGCCGGAAAGCGCTGGCACCTTCCCCACCACCGGGCCGCTGTTCATCGGGCTGCTCATCGGCGTCATCGTTATCCTGGGCGGTCTGCAATTCCTGCCCGCGGATACGCTGGGCCCGCTCGCCGAGCATTTCCTGCTGCAAGCCGGCAAGACTTTTTAAAAGGCATCTAAAATGTCACATGCTGAAACCATTTCGCTGTTCGATCCGCGGATCATCCGCCGCGCGGCGCTGGACTCTGTCGCCAAGCTCAACCCCATCACGCTGATGCGCAACCCGGTGATCTTCGTCACCGAGATTGTCTCCGCCCTCGTCACCGCCGTGGGGATCGAGGCAGCCATCAACCACCAGCCCTCCGGCTTTCCGCTGGTCATCGCGGCCTGGCTGTGGCTCACGGTCATCTTTTCCACCTTCGCGGAAGCGGTGGCGGAAGGGCGTGGCCGGGCGCGCGCGGAAACCTTGCGCCGGGCGCGCTCCGACACCATGGCCAAAATGCTCACCAACCCGCCCAACCGCGCGCTCTACAAGCCCACGGCGGCACCGGATCTGCGCCAGGGCGATATCGTGCTGGTCGAGGCCGGGGATCTCGTTCCCTCCGACGGCGAGGTGATCGAAGGTGTGGCCAGCGTGAATGAAAGCGCGGTGACGGGTGAATCCGCCCCGGTGGTGCGCGAGGCGGGCGGCGACCGCTCGGCCGTGACCGGCGGCACGCAGGTGGTGTCCGACTGGCTGGTGGTGCGCATCACCGCCGATGCCGGCAACACCTTCCTGGACCGCATGATCTCGCTAGTGGAAGGGGCGGAGCGCCGCAAGACACCGAATGAGATCGCGCTCAACATCCTGCTCGCGGGCCTCACGCTTATCTTCCTCATCGCCGTGGTCTCGCTGGTGGGCTTTGGGTCCTATTCCGGCACGCATTTCTCCATCCCGGTGCTGGCCGCACTGCTGGTCTGCCTCATCCCCACCACCATTGGCGGGTTGCTCTCGGCCATCGGCATCGCGGGCATGGACAGGCTGGTGCGCTTCAATGTCGTCGCCACCTCCGGCCGCGCCGTGGAAGCCGCCGGTGACGTGGATGCCCTGCTGCTGGACAAAACCGGCACCATCACCTTCGGCAACCGCATGGCCTCGGCCTTCTATCCCGTGGCGGGCGTGCAGGAGCGTGAGCTGGCGCAAGCCTGCGCGATGGCCAGCCTGGGCGATGATACGCCGGAAGGCCGCTCCATCCTCGCATTGGCGCGGGAGAAATACAGCCTCGTGCCGGAACGCCCGGCGGATGCGCAGATCATCCCCTTCAGCGCCAATACCCGCATGTCCGGCGTCGATACCGCTGGCCAAAGCTACCGCAAGGGTGCTGTGGATTCCGTGCTGAAGGCGCTGGACACGCAAGGCGACGCCGCCTTTGCCGACGCCGCCGCGCGCATCGGCCGTGCCGGTTCCACGCCGCTGGCGGTCTCCTTCAACAACCGGCTGCTGGGGCTGATCGAGCTGAAGGATATCGTCAAGCCCGGCATCAAGGAGCGTTTCGCCGCCCTGCGCGGCATGGGCATCCGCACGGTGATGGTGACGGGCGATAACCGCATCACCGCCGCCGCCATCGCCGCCGAGGCGGGGGTGGACGACTACATCGCCGAGGCCACGCCGCAGAACAAGCTTGATTATATCAGGAAGGTTCAGAGCGAGGGCCGCCTTGTGGCGATGTGCGGCGACGGCACCAACGACGCGCCCGCTCTGGCCCAGGCCGATGTGGGTGTGGCGATGCAGACCGGCACCCAGGCCGCGCGCGAGGCGGGCAACATGGTGGATCTGGACAGCGATCCGACCAAGCTGATCGAGATCGTCGAGATCGGCAAGCAATTGCTGATCACCCGCGGTGCGCTCACCACCTTCTCCATCGCCAACGATATCTCGAAATATTTCGCCATCCTGCCGGCGATTTTCGTGAGCACCTACCCGCAGCTTGGCGCCTTGAACATCATGCATCTGCGCAGCCCGGAGAGTGCGATCCTCTCAGCGGTGATCTTCAATGCGCTGATCATCGTGGTGCTCGTGCCCCTCGCGCTGAAGGGTGTGAAGTTCCGCGCCATCGGCGCCGCCGCCTTGCTCAAGCGCAACCTGCTCATCTACGGGCTTGGCGGCATTGTTGCACCCTTCGCGGGCATCAAGCTCATCGACATGCTGCTTGGCCTGCTTTGATAGGAAATTTTCCCATGCTTCTCTTTCGCGAATTACGTCCCGCTCTCTCGCTGGTCGTGCTCTTCACCCTCTTCCTGGGCTTCGTGCTCCCGGAGGCTTTCACCGGCGCCGTGCAGGTGGCCCTGCCCTTCCAGGCCAATGGCTCCCTGCTCACCGAGAATGGCAAGGTCATTGGCTCCGCCATCATCGGTCAGGCCTTCACGGACGCCAAATATTTCCAGCCCCGCCCCTCGGCGCTGAGCGGAACGGACGCAAAGGGCAACACGATCGCCACGCCCTATGACGCCAGCGAGTCCGGCGCCTCCAACCTCGCCCCCACCAGTGCCGCGCTGCTTACCAGCGTGCAGCAGCGCGTGGCGGCCTACACCAAGGCGTTCGGCCCCGGCCCCGTTCCGGCCGATGCCGTCACCGCCTCCGGCTCGGGGCTGGACCCGGACATCTCCGTGGCCAATGCCCTGCGCCAGGCCCCCGCCGTGGCCGCCGCGCGGCATCTGCCCGCCGCCGCCGTCACAACCCTGGTGCAGCAGATGACGCATCGCGCCTTTCTGGGTGTCATCGGCACGGACCATGTGAATGTGCTGGAACTCAACCTTGCGCTGGACAAGCTCCCCGCCTCATAAAGCCGCATGGCAACTCAGGATGATGGCCGGCCGGACCCGGATGCGCTGCTGGCGAAGGCGCAGCGGAGTGGGCGCGGCCAACTGAAAATCTTCCTCGGCGCGGCGCCGGGTGTCGGCAAGACCTGGGAAATGCTGGACGCCGCCCACGCCAAGCGCCAGCGCGGGGTGGATGTGGTGGCCGGGCTGATCGAAACCCATGGCCGCGCCGGCACATTGCAAAAAATCGGCGAGCTGGAGCTGCTGCCCCGGCTCGCCGTGCCGTATCGCGGCCAGACTCTGGAGGAATTCGACCTCGACGCCGCGCTGAAGCGCCGCCCCCAGCTTTTGCTGGTTGACGAGCTGGCCCACACCAACGCCCCCGGCCTGCGCCACGCCAAACGCTGGCAGGATGTGCAGGAGGTGCTGGAAGCGGGCATCGATGTGTGGAGCACGGTGAACGTGCAGCATCTGGAGGGCCTGAACGACCAGGTGGCGCGCATCACCGGTATCCGCGTGGCCGAGACGATCCCGGACACCGTGCTGGACATGGCCGATGAGATCGAGCTGATCGATTTGCCCCCGGCGGAGCTGCGCGGCAGGCTTGAAGAAGGCCATATCTACCGGCCGGACGTGGCGGCCCGGGCGCTGAAGGATTTCTTCCGGGAGGGCAATCTCGGCGCGCTGCGCGAAATGGCGCTGCGCCGCGCCGCCCAGCGCATCGACCGGGACGTGACCCATTACATGCGCCTGCGCGCCATTCCCGGCCCCTGGCCAGTGGCGGAGCGGGTGATGGCGCTGGTGGGGGCGGATGCCTCGGCCGGAAATGTGGTGCGCCACGCCGCGCGGCTGGCGGAAGCCCTGCGCGCCCCGCTCACCGCCTTTCATATCGAGCGCGGCAATGACGATGCCCGCGTGCAGGCGGCCCTGGACCTCGCCGTGCAGCTCGGCGGCAATGTGGTGACGCAGAACGCCACGGACCTCGTGCAAACAGTTCTGGATTATGCCGCGCAGCACAATGTCACCCATATCGTCATGGGCAGGCGGCCGGCGACGCGCTGGCGCCCGGGGCGGCGGCTGGCGGAAGCGCTGACACGGCAGAGCGCCGCCTTCTCCCTGCATTTCGTGCCCGTGCCCGCCGCCCCCGCGCCACGCCCGGCCCCTGCCCGCCGCAAGACCGACCTGGAGCCCTATCTGCTGGCCAGCGCGCTGCTCGGCGTGGTGACGGTCATCGGCATCGCGGCGGACAAATACGTGCCGCAGGAAGCCATGGGGCTGATCTTCACGGGCATCATCGCCGCCATGGCCAGCCGCTCCGGACGCAATGCCGGGCTGTTCACGGCGGTTCTCGGCTTCCTGTTGTGGAATTTCTGCTTCCTGCCGCCGGTCTACACCTTCTCGGTGTCGGACCCGCGGGATGTGGTGGCGCTGCTGGTGTTCCTGCTGGTCGGGCTGCTCACCGGCCAGCTCGCCGGGCGGGTGCGGCAGGAGGCCGGAACCGCCGCCGCGCGGGTGGAGGCGCTGCGGCGTATCTCGCTATTCGGCCAGCGCCTCTCCCGCGCCGCCACGCTGTCGGATATTCTGGCCGGCGCGGCGGAGGAAGCCGCGGCCATATCCGGCGCCGGCATCGTGCTGCTGAACGGCCCGCTCGGCCTGCATGCGGAAGCGAGCCGCCCGGCGGGCACCGCCCTGGACGAAGCCGCCACCGCCGCCGCCGAATGGTGCTTCGCCCATGGGGTGGAAACCGGCATCGGCACCTCCACCCTGCCCTCCGTGCCCTGGCGCTTCCTGCCCTTGCAGAGCAATGGCGGCTGCATCGGCGTGCTCGGCGCCCGCCCCGCCGCCGCCCCGCCGCCGCCCCAGGCACAAACCCTCGCCACGCTGGCCGGGCAAACAGCACTGGCCGTGGAACGCGCCCGGCTTTCCATGCAGACCGCCCGCGCCCAGGCGCATGAGGACAGCCAGAAGCTGCGCAACGCCCTGCTCTCCTCGCTCAGCCACGATCTGCGCACACCACTGACATCCATACGCGGCGCGGCGGAGACCCTCTCCCAGGCAGGCGACGCGCTGGACGCCGCCACCCGCGCGGACCTCCTGGCCAGCATCACGCAAGACACCGCCCGCATGACCCGTTTCCTCGCCAACATCATGGACATGGCGCGGGTGGAATCGGGCGGGCTGACCGTGCGGCAGGAGCGGGTGCGGCTGGAGGAGGTGGTGGAGGCCGCCATCGCGCGGGTGAGCGGCGCGCTTTACACACGCGTGAACATCGCGCCAGAGGCCGCTTACGTGCAGGCGGACCCAGCACTTCTGGAACAGGTGATCGTGAACCTGCTCGACAATGCCGTGAAATACGCCCCGCCGGACAGCCATATCCGCATCTCCGCCGTGCGCGAGGGGGCCAAGCTGCGCATCAGTGTGGCGGATGCCGGGGTGGGCATCGCGCCCGATGAGCTGAGTTCGGTATTCGACAGTTTCTTCCGCGCCAGCCGGGGAGACCGCGTGGCGCCGGGCACCGGGCTTGGGCTTGCCATCGCCAAGGCTTTCACCGAGGCGATGGGCGGCAGCATCGCCGCGAAAAGCCCGCGCACGGACCTGCCCGCCGATGGCATGCCCGGCACCATCATCACCATTGAACTGCAAGCCGCATGATCTCCGGCCGCATTCTTGTTGTGGATGACGAACCGCAGATCCATCGCTTCCTCGCCCCCGCCCTGAGTGCCGCCGGTTACGAGCCGCTACGTGCCGAACGCGGCGAGGATGCGCTGCGCCAGGCCGCCAGCGCCTCCCCGGACCTGATGCTGCTGGATCTCGGCCTGCCGGACATTGACGGCCAGGACGTGCTGCGCAAGCTGCGCGAATTTTCAGACATGCCGGTGATCATCCTCTCCGCCCGCGACCGCGAGGCGGAGAAGATCGCGGCACTTGATTCCGGCGCCGATGATTATGTCGAAAAACCCTTCGCCCTGGGTGAGCTGCTGGCGCGCATCCGCACCGCCTTGCGCCGCAAGGGGCAAAACCAGCCCGCCACACAGGCTCTGGAATTCAGTGGCCTGCATATCGACCCCGCAACGCCAAAAGCGGAGCTGGATGGCAAGCCCCTGGGCCTGACCAAGCGCGAGCACGCGCTGCTGCTGCTGCTGGTGCGCAACCATGGGCGGGTGCTGACCCACCGGCAGATTCTCACCGCCATCTGGGGCCCAGCCCATACCGAGGATATTGCGTATCTGCGCGTCTATATCGGCCAGTTGCGCAAGAAGCTGGGCGCGGCTTTTTCCGCCAAGCTGAAAACGGAACCGGGGGTGGGCTACCGGTTGGAGGAATAAGGGGTCAACCCCTGCCGAGCGCCCGCTCGATCTTCCTGTCCGTCTTGTACTGGCTGAGCGCGTAAACGGACCAGATGGCCGCCGGAATCCAGCCGATCAGCGTAATCTGCAAGAACAGGCAGATGATGCCGGCAAAAGGCCGGCCAATGGTGAAGAACTGCAACCAGGGCAGCAGCAAGGCAAGAAGCAGGCGCATGGTTCCTCCGCAAACAGGATGCCCGCCGTGGTTACAAACTTTGTTCCGGAAAGGAAAGAGGCGGCGCGGGGCACGCCGCCTCCGTGATGACGCCGAAGCCGCGTCCTACTTCATCGTCGGCATGGCGAACTCGGCACCCTTGCGGATGCCCGTCGGCCAGCGGGAGGTGATGGTCTTGATCTTGGTATAAAACCGCACGCCCTCACGCCCATGGATGGCATGGTCCCCGAAAATGGAGCGCTTCCAGCCGCCGAAGGAATGGAACGCCATCGGCACCGGAATGGGTACATTCACCCCCACCATGCCGGCCAGCACGCCAGTGGTGAAGGCGCGGGCGGTATCGCCGTCGGAGGTGTAGATCACCGCCCCATTGCCGAACTCATGCTTGTTCACCAGATCCAGCGCCGCATCGAAGCTGTTCTGGCGCACCACGCTCAGCACCGGCCCGAAAATCTCTTCCTTGTAGATGCTCATCTCCGGCGTGACGTGGTCGAACAGCGTCGGGCCGGTGAAATAGCCGTTCTCATTGCCTTGCAGCGTCAGCCCGCGGCCATCCAGAACCAGCTTCGCCCCTTCCTCGACGCCCTTGCCGATATAGCCTTCCACCTTCGCCTTGTGCTGCGCGGTGACAAGCGGGCCCATCTCGGCTTCCTTATCCGTGCCCGGCCCGATCTTCAGGGCGCGCGCACGCTCGGTAATGCGCTCGATCAGCGGCTCGGCGATCGGCCCGATGGGCACGGCCACGGACACCGCCATGCAACGCTCACCGGCGGAGCCGTAGGCCGCCCCCATCAGCGCATCCACCGCCTGGTCCAGATCCGCATCCGGCATGATCACCAGATGATTTTTCGCCCCGCCCAGGGCCTGCACGCGCTTACCGGCAGCGGTGCCGGCGGTGTAAACATACTCGGCGATCGGCGTGGAACCGACAAAGCTGATGGCGGCGATGCGCTTATCGTGCAGCAGCTGGTCCACCACATCCTTGTCGCCATTCACCACGTTGAACACGCCATCCGGCAGCCCGGCCTGCTTCAGCAGCTCCGCCATGCGCAATGCGGTGGAAGGCACTTTCTCGGACACCTTCAGGATGAACGTATTGCCGCAGGCGATGGCGACCGGGAACATCCATAGCGGCACCATGGCCGGGAAGTTGAACGGGGTAATGCCAACGCACACGCCCAAGGCCTGGCGCATGCTGTAGCTGTCGATATTGGTGCCGACATTCTCGGTGAACTCACCCTTCAGCAGCTCCGGAATACCGCAGACGAACTCCACCACCTCAAGCCCGCGCGTGACTTCGCCCTTGGCGTCGGACTGCACCTTGCCATGCTCGGAAGAGATGATCTCCGCCAGCTCATCGGCATGGCTCTCCAGCAGCTCCTTGAACTTGAACATCACCCGGGCGCGGCGCAGCGGCGGGGTGGCGGCCCAGGCCGGGAAGGCGGCGGCAGCGGCCTCAATGGCCGTGTTCACCTCATCCGAGGTGGCCACGGCCACCTGCTTGCTTTGCGCCCCGGTGGCGGGGTTGTACACTGGCAGGCTGCGCGTGCCGGTGCCCGGCACGGCCTTGCCGTTGATGTAATGACCAAGAGTTTGCATGCGGCTTTCCAATCCTCACAAAACTTAAAACATAAACAGGCGGCGCGGCCGGGCTTTGCCCGAATTCTGTTTTTACCCTTTATATGAAACAACAATTCCATTTTTTCCGCAACACCAGAATTCATGTTCTGTTTAAAACCTTAAACACCCACGCCTCATTCCAAAAATAGAAAATTTATTCTATTCGATACCCTGCAATTGGGGTAACGTCCCGCCCATGCCATCCGCTGATTTCCTCCCAGGCACGGCGCCGCGTAGCTTCACCGCCCTGCGCGGCCTGCTGCTTGAGCGCCAGGCCAAGCTGCCCAAACGCCTGGCCCAGGTGGCGCAATTCACGCTCGACCAGCCGGATGAAATGGCCCTGGGCACGGTGGCGGAACTCGCCGCCGCCGCCGGTGTGCAGCCCTCGGCCCTGGTGCGTTTCGCGCAGACGCTCGGCTATTCCGGCTTCTCGGACCTGCAGCAGGTGCTGCGCGCCCGCCTGCGCGAGCGCTGGCCGGATTACCAGGAGCGGCTTTCCAAGGTGAAGGACGAAACCGGCCATGGCGCGGATGCCGCCCCCATCCTGGCGCGGCTTGTCGAAACCTCCGTGCAATCCCTCACCCGGCTTTCCAGCGGCATCAACCCGGCGGCGTTCGAGCGCGCGGTGGACGCGCTGGCCGGGGCGCGGATGATCTATCTGCTCGCCCAGCGCCGGGCCTTCCCCATCTCGGCCTATCTTTCCTACATGCTCGGCAATCTGGGTATGGGGCATATGCTGCTGGACAATATCGGCGGCATGATCGACGTGCAGGCCGCCAGCGCCGGGCCGGAGGATGCGCTGCTGGCTGTCAGCTTCACCCCCTACGCGCCCGCGACGGTGCAGATCGCCACCCAGGCCGCCAGCCGGGGCGTGCCGATCATCGCCATCACGGATTCCGCCTTCTCCCCCATCGCCAGCATCGCCACGGCTTGGCTGGAGGTGGTGGAGGCGGATCTGGGCGCCTTCCGCACCCTCTCCGCCACCATGGCCCTCTCCATGTCGCTCGCCATCGCCACGGCGGAGCGCCGCCGGGCTTTGGCCTAGAGCGCGATGACTTTCGCCTCGCTCGCTTCGCGAGCGCGGTTAAAGCCTGAATCGTCCTCTAAAATCATCCGGTTCTAAGCGTTACTGGGTGGTGCCTGAGGAATCGCCGCTGTTATCATCTCCAGAATCGTCCTGGTACTGGAAGGTCGCGGCGTCGTAATCGTCATCCTTGACCACGATTTTCTGCCCGGCCTCCGCCTGATACACCTCGAAATCGATCGTATTGCCATCGGCGTCGGAATAAACGGTGCCGTCCGGCCGGGTGTAGGAGAAGGCATAGACCGCCCCGCAATCCGCCGCCCCCGCCACCGGGTCGTAGGATTCCACGAAGAAATCGCTCAGTTGCAGCTTCATGGTGCCGCCGGTCTTGCTCACGTCGGAATCGGACATCCCAGCGGGCAGAGATTGCGTGAAATCGGACAGCACACTCTGGAAGGCCGCCAGCTGCGCGGCGCTTTTCGTCCCGGGTGACCAGCACTCGGCAACGCTGCCCAAGGCCTTGCCGTCGCCGGACTTTGCATGACAGCCGGCCAAAACCAAAAGACAAAGAGCAGGCGCCAAAATTCTCATACTGTCCCCGGCAGGTTCAATCCCATCTCAGCCTAGGCCCGGAGCCGCCGGAAGTCACGGCCGCACCTGCCCCGCCGCCTTGTGCACCTCGTCCAGGCCCGTCACCCCGCCGGCATATCCAGCCCCCTCATAATCGCTCATCCTTGC
Source organism: uncultured Pseudomonadota bacterium (assembly GCA_963794625.1). GTDB lineage: Bacteria > Pseudomonadota > Alphaproteobacteria > Acetobacterales > Acetobacteraceae > Acidocella. The sequence goes on along the minus strand of CAWCEU010000003.1, from coordinate 344,272 downwards.
CTCCCGGGCCAATTCCAGAAATACGGGATTTTTTCTAGCTTCGTGCAATTTTTTATTCTTTCCCGGCATCTGGCGCCGCAGCCCGCGCGGGCCGCGGATAATCACAAAAACGTCAATACGAAAGCTCAGCCCGAACGCAGGCAAAACCCGCGCACGCGCGCAACGGCGAGTACCCCGGGCAGTGGTCAGACCGGCCAAAAATTCAGGTAAAACCTCACTTTTCCGCTCAGCCCAACCGGCCGGCGCGCCCACCTGTTAGGCACACGAACTTTTTTGCCCAATTGACTTAACCTTCGGTTGCTAAAAGAATACATTTCGTAATGGTCTGTCCATCTGCGGCATCCGCGCCGGCAGCAGGGCCGCTAAAAAATCGGATCGAGGAACAAGCCCCATGGCAACGGTTATAGACGTCACCCTCACGGGATCTTTGATCAGCGACCTGACCTCGGACAGCAGCGGCACCGCTGGCGTCTATGCTTTGTTCTATGACGACACCAACCCCAACAGCGCGACATTGCAAACCCTGTACACAGCCGGTGCAACCGCCTCCTCGGAGGTGGTCGTGCCGGTAACAATCAGCGGTACAGATGTGACGGGCGGCAAGCTCTATATCCTGGAACAGAGCGGCACCGACGTGACCGCGCTGCCCAGCATGGTCTCGCAAAGCTCGATCCTGTCGATCGACCCGACCACCCAAACCCTGCCCTTCGCGACAACCTATGATGTCGCCATCGACTCCATCGAGCTGGCCCTCACCGGCACATCGACGGATGCGGGCAACCTCACCTCCGTGGTGGAATACGGGCTGCCGATGAGCATTGATGTGCAATACACCGATAGCTCCGGCGCCACCCTGTCCTCGGCCTCCGTTGGGTATAACATCAGCGGCACCGATATCTCCAACTCCCTGAGCACGGCGGGCGCCACGGTTGCCACCTTCAGCTCCGGCCCGCTGGCGGGCCAGGCCCAAAGCGCGCTGCCCCCCACCGACACCTCTGTCTGGGACAATTATGTCTCCTCGGTCGGCTCCAATGCCAGCGGCATCGAAATCTCCGGCTTCTTCAACGGTGCCGAGGATGCGGGCGGCACCTACCATAATGCCGGGTATTTCGATTACACGCTAAGCTGGGAATCCGGTACCAATGGCGGCACATTCTATCTGGACCCGACGGCCAACAGCCAAATTCAGGGCACCATCGAGATCAGCGCCGGCGATCTCGAAGGCAGCATCTACCAGACCAACGGCACCGCGACGATCCTTTCGGACGGCACATTGTTCACCACCATGAACACCGGGTATAATAACGAATGGGGCACGGTGCTGCGGCAATTCCTAGTCGGGTTCGATGCTGGCTATTACGGCTCCACCGGCACCCCTGTGAACACGCAGGTCTCCACCGCGGTCAATCTCGATAAAAGCTATAACTGGGACCCGACCTACGCTTTCGGCAAGAACCTGGCCTCCTTCGCCGCCAGCATGACGTATAATTCCTATGCGCAGGTAATCACCGATAACTCCAATTCCTACGGGTTCGGTTATTCCGATGCCGAAACCGCCGCCTACACCTCCGGCGGGCCGTTGATCTCACTGTACGACACCGCGACGAGCGCCGATGTCTCCACCATCGGCCTCACCATTTTCGCCGATGGCGAAACCCCAACGGGTTACACCCCCCCCACGATCGGCAATATCGTAACGCTCTCGGGCACTCCCGCGACCTATGCGGCCGCCACCGGCACCAGCGGCAACAACATCGTCCTCGACTTCGCAACCAGCGAAAAGACCAATGCCGGGGTTGAGCTGAACCCGGACGCCACCATCGCGCTGAACATCCTCACCTCGGACGCGGGCGACATCCCAACCTTCACCACCGTGCTGCTGGATGAGGCGGCGGTCGGCACGCTCGCCGGCGGGCTATGGCGGCAATGGGATATCGAATTATCCAACGGCACCTATACCGCCGTGGCCACCTCCACCCTGGAATCAACCGGCGAAGTGCAGATAAACGACCTGCCGATGAACGACGAAGGCGGCGTATCCTGGTATCAGGTGACCGAGGAAGATGCTGACAGCAGCAAAACCTTCAATCTCTATCTCACCTCCACCTTTGTTTCCACCACGGCGGCCAGCGACTACGGCACGGCCAGCATCGAGAATCCCACGCTCGTCGGCACGGAAGTCACCGCCTCCGTGCAAAGCGGCACCATAACCGGCACCATCACCAACGCAACCCTCGCCGGCGGCACGAATGGCACATGGACAGTGCTCGGCGGCACAATCAGCTCGGTTGTGGTTGACGGCGTCACGCTTGAGAATGTCACGCTCAGCAGCAGCGGCTCATCGGATACCGGGCTGATCGACGGCTCTCTCTATGGCTATACGATCGATGGCCAGGCCGTGAATGGCGGCTCGCTGACCGACGGCACGATCTCCGGCTCCTCGCTTGATGGCATTGAGCTTCAATCCAGCACGCTCACGATCGGCTCGGTTACGACGGGCCAGATCGTCACCACCAGCACGACCCAGATTACCGGCGGCTCCACAGTCGCAGGCGGAACTTCGATCATCGGCGCCACACTGAGCGATGTCACGCTTACCGGTGGGGTCATCACCGGCGTCACCATCGCCGGCGGCGATGTTTCCCTCCCGCCCTTGCAAGGCAGCGATGTTTCCTACGGTACGGCCTCCAGCCAGGCTTTGATCGAAAACCCGGATTACGGCACGCAATCCTCCTCCGCCGCAATCGATGGCCTGGGTACGGTGAAGAGCACCAGCGGCACCACCCCGCCGCAATATGTCGACAGCCTGACCTATATCCTGGCTGGCAGCGATGGCGGGGCCAGCGATGCGTCGCTGGTCAGCGAAATCACCGCCTCAAGCGTTGTATCCACACTCACCGTGCCGGACGCACCCGTGGTGGGCACGGTCAGCAGCGGCAGCTTCTCCGCCCTTGACGGCCAGACACTCCAAGTTTCCAACACGATCACAACCAGCGCTGAAAGCCTCGAATTCGCCTGGACCGGCGAAAATAATTCCACATCCCTCACCAGCTCCTGGATCTCTGGCTACACCAACAAGGTGAATGGCGATGATTTCGTTGTCATCACGGTCTCTGAAAACGGCACCGTGGTCACGCAGGTCACCGCCAGCGCCAATGTCGAAGGGGAATGGCAGACCGACAAGCTGATCAGCCTCGACCCCGGCACCTATGACATCACGATGGCGGACTACCAGGCGGTGACCGACACCACCACCGGCAGCATCAGCATGGGTGCCGCCCTGACGCCTGAAAGCAACGCGTTGGTGCTGGTGGAACAGGGCACGCCCTGCTTCTGCCCCGGCACGCGCATCCTCACCGGAACCGGCGAGGTGAATGTCGAGGATCTGCGGATCGGCGACAAGGTAAAGACGCTCTCCGGCGCGCTCCGGCCGGTCAAATGGATCGGGCACCGCAGCTATCTTGGCATTTTTGCCGCCGCCAACCGCAATGTCTGGCCCATCCGCATCGCGGCCGGGGCGCTGGGTGAAAACCTCCCCGCGCGCGACCTGCAGGTTTCGCCCGAGCACGCGATGTATCTCGGCAAGCATCTGGTGCAGGCGAAGCATCTGGTGAATGGCCGCAATGTCACGGTTCTGGAAGGGTGCGAGCGGATCAACTATTTCCATGTCGAGCTGGAGACACATGACGTGATCTTCGCCGAAGGCGCCGCCACGGAAAGCTTCATCGATTGCGGCAGCCGCGGCATGTTCCATAATGCCGATGAATTCGCCGCCCTCTACCCGCAAGACCAATCCGCGCAATGGCAATTCTGCGCGCCGATGCTGGAGACTGGCCGCAAGCTCGCCGCCATCCAGCGCCGCATCCTCGCCCGCGCCACGCAAAGCCCCACCCCGCCGCCACATGGCGAGGTACAGGGCTTTATCGACGAAGCCACGCGGGATTTCGTGCGCGGCTGGGCCTGGTTCAAGGATAACGGCCAGGATGCGGTGGAGCTTGAGGTGCTGGATGACGGCACCCTCATCGGCACAGTGTTCGCCAACGAATTCCGCGCGGATCTCGCGGAGGCTGGCATCGGCAATGGCTGGCATGGCTTCCACCTGCACTTCCCCCGCAGGCTCGGCACGGACAAGCCACACTGCATCACCGTGCGCGGCAAGGGCTGCGGCACAATGCTGGCCGGCGCCCCCGCCCATATCGCGCCCGTAACGGGCATGGACATGGCGCTGGTGCAAAACCTGCGCGCGCAGCTCGGCGGCGCCATGGCACAGGCGGGCAGCGCAGCGGAGGCGCGTGCTTTGCTCGCCATGCTGATGGAAGAGACCGAGCAGGTGAAGCAGCGCCATGCCAGCCTGCTCACCGCCTCCGGCCCCTTGCGCAAACAGCGCGGCACGGCGGCGAAGCTGGCGGCGCGGCGCGCATTGGTGATCGACGATTCCTGGCCGCGCCCGGACCGCAGTGCCGGCGCCCAGGCCATTCTCTCCCATATGCAGGCGCTGCAAAAACTCGGCTGGCATGTCTCCTTCATCGCCAAGACAGGCGCGGCGCCTGACGAAGCATCCATCGCCCTGCTGGAGGCGCGGAACATCACCTGCCTCGCCGCACCCGCCATCGCCTCGGTGGAGGAGGCGCTGTCCCGCCAGGCGGGGCAGTTCGAGCTGGTCTATGTGCACCGTGTTTCCGTGGCCGCGCCCTATATGAGCCTGCTGCGGCATTACCAGCCCCGCGCGCGCATCCTTTACAGCGTCGCGGACCTGCACCATCTGCGCCTGGCCCGGCAAGGCACGGTGCAGAACCGGCCGGAACTGACCCGCGCCGCACAGCGCGTGCGCCAGCAGGAGCTGGCGATGATGCTGCATGCGGATGCCATCATCACCCACTCCCCCGCCGAGGCGGCGCTGCTTACCGAAGCCGGCATCAACGCCGAAAAGCTGCATGTGGTGCCCTGGGCGGTTCCGGCGCAAGCCAAGCCCGCCCTCCGCACACCGCGCCAGGGCCTGATCTTCGCCGGAAACTTCATGCACGAGCCGAATCTCGATGGGCTGGACTGGCTGGCGGAGCATGTATTGCCGCTGGTCCTTGCAACACTGCCGCAGATGCGCCTCACCGTCGCGGGCAGCGGCATCCCGGCTGACATGGCCAGGCGCCTGGCCGCGCGCAATGTGGATCTGCGCGGCTATGTGCCAGATCTCGCACCGCTCTACGCCGAGGCTAGGCTGGCTGTCGCACCTTTGCGCTTCGGCGCGGGGGTGAAGGGCAAAGTTCTGGAAGCCTGGGCGCATGGTCTGCCCTGCGTGATGACGCCAATCGCCGCCGAAGGCCTGCCCTGCCCAGCCGCCCTGGCCAGCGCCATCGCGGCAGATGCGCGCGCCTTCGCCGATGCGATCATCACCCTGCATGAAACCGCGCAAGCCAGCACCGCCCATGTGGCCGCTGGCCGGGCCATGCTGCGGGCAGTTTTCTCGCAGAAGGCGGCGATGGAAGCCCTCTCCTTCGCGCTGCAACCGGCAAGGCGCGTGGGCGCGGCACGGCCCCTGCCCACGCGAAGCATCTAAGCCAGCAGCCCGGAACGCTTTCAACCCGGCTTTTCAAAAAGCCGCAAATGCAAACAAAAAAGGCGGCCCCAAACAGGGGCCGCCGGAACAACATAAGCCCAGCCGCGTTACTGGCGCAGCAAGGTCCAGACGCGGTCGTAATCCTTGGTGGCCTTCGCCGGGCAGGAAATGGCGAACACCATCTTCAAATCCGCGGGCGGATTGAATTCCGGCGAGGACGCCAAAGCCGGCGTCAGGAACGCGGCGGAACCCGGCACCGCGTTCTGGTAGCCCGCGAAATTGGTCTCCAGCGCCGCGTTCTGCGGGTCCATCATGAAGTTCAGGAATTTCTTGGCATTGTCCAGATCCGGCGCGCCAACCGGCACGGCGAGATTATCCATCCAGGCAATCGCCCCTTCCTTGGCATAGACATATTTCAACGTCGGCTTCTGCGAGCGGGCGCGATAGGCATCACCGGACCAGATCTGGCTCATCAGCGTCTCGCCGGAGATCAGACGGTCTGCGTCCGCATCGGAGTTATACACCTTCACATGCGGCTTCTGCGCTTCCAGCAGCGCCACCAGCGCCTTCAAATCGGCCGGGTCGGTGTCGCAGAGCGGCTTGCCCATATAGACCAAGGCCAGATTGATCACCTCGCTCGGCGAGCCGAACATGCCGACATTATTGCCGAACTCGGCGGGCGGCTTGAACAAGGTGGCAAGGCTGTCCACCGGGCCGGGATACACCTTGGTATCATAATCAAAAGACGTGGTGCCCCATTGCCAGGGCACGGTGTACTCCGCCTTCGGGTCCCAGGTGCGCGTCTGCCATTTCGGGTCGAGATTCTTGAAATTCGGCAGGGACGACGCATCCACCGGCTGGATCAGCTTCTGCTTGACGAAGATGGGTACGAAATCGTTGGAGACGATCACCAGATCATAGCCCGAGCCGCCGGCCTTCAGCTTGGCCAGCAGCGTCTCGTTGGAATCATAGGTGTCGAGCGTCACCTTGATGCCAGTTTCCTGGGTGAATTTCTTGATCAGGTCCGGGGAGGTGTAATCCGTCCAGTTATAGATATGCAGCACGCCAGGGTCAGCCGCCTTGGCGGGGCTGGCGAGCGGCAGAGACAGCAGCGCCGTGGCGGCGAGCAGCGAGGCCGAAAGCTTCTTGCGCAAAGACACGTGAAGGACTCCTTTTCAGCTTGTTGATTTGGCCGGGCTCTCGCCACCCGGCGGGCGGGTAAAAATGAAGGCAACCGCGGCGAGAATCGCGGAGACGACGAGCAGAATGGTGGAAATCGCGTTCACCTCCGGCGTCACGCCCAGGCGCATCATGCCATAGACGTAAACCGGCAAGGTGGTGCTGCCGGAGCTGGAGACCATGAAGGAAATCAAAAAATCGTCCAGCGATATCACAAAGGCCAGCACCGCGCCGGAAACGATGCCCGGCATCAGGAGCGGCACGGTGATGCGGCGGAAGATGCGCCATTCGCTGCCATAGAGATCACGCGCCGCATCCTCGAACGAACCGCCCAGCGCCTGGATCCTCGCCTGGATGGGCAGCAGCGCGAAGGGGATGCAGAACACCGTATGGGCGATGATCAGGTTCACGATACCATCCGTCATGCCCACGCTGGAGAAGAAGATCAGCGTGGCGATGGCGGTGACAATCTCCGGCACCACCAGCGGCATGGTGATCAGCCCGATGGACAGGCCCCGCCCCTTGAACCCCGTGCCGCGCTCCAGCGCCAAGGCCGCCGGAATCGCGATGGCGACGGAGAGGATCGTCGCCACCACGGCGACGATGAGACTGTTATAGGCACAGAGCCTTATATTCCCATCCTGCGCCACAACGGCGAACCATTTGAAGCTGAAATGGCTCCATACCGTGACTTGCCGGTTGGCGTTGAAGGAGAACACGAACAGCACCGCCAGCGGCACATAAAGAAACGCCAGCACCAGCCAGGTGAACGTGCCGAAACCGGGATTATGCTGCCAGGCAAAGGGTTTCTTGCTCATCGTGCCGGTGCCTCCTTGCGGCCGCGGCTCATCATCAGCGCCACCACCACGGCAATCGTCACCAGCACCGCCAGGGCGGAGCCGAACGGCCAGTTGCGGGAAGAGGTGAATTGCATCTCGATCAAGCTGCCCAGCAGCAATTGCTTGCCGCCGCCCAGCATGTCCGGCTGCAGAAAGGCGCCGAGTGCGGGGGCAAACACCAGCACCGTGCCGGCCAGCACGCCGGGGCGCGCCAGCGGCCACACCACCCGGCGCAGCACGCGGTAACGCGAGGCGTAAAGATCGAACGCCGCCTCGATCAAACGCGGGTCCAGCCGCTCCAGCGTGGAATAGATCGGCAGCACCATGAAAGGCAGGAAGGTGTAAACAAGCCCCAGCAGGATCGCGCCCTGGTTATACATCAGCGGCAGCGGATGGCTGATCACCCCCAGCCAGGAAAGGGTTTTATTGATCAGCCCTTCATCGCGCAGAATCAGAATCCAGCAATAGGTGCGGATCAGCGTGTTGATCCAGAATGGCAGCGTGACGAGCGTGAGCAGCAGCCTGCGCCGGTTGGCGGGCTGGCAGACGATATACCACGCCACGGGAAAGCCGATCGCGAGAGACAAGAGCGTCGTCGCCAGCGCCAGATAGATCGACCGCCAGATGATGATCATATAGCTTGGCGTGAAGATCAGGCTGCCGTCGAAATCCTGCGTGTACAGCATCTGCACATAAGCGCCGAAGCTGGGCGGCATGGTCACGCCGCCATAAGTGTCGGCGGTGGCGAAGGAATAGGTCAGGGCGATCAGCATCGGGATCGCCATGAACACGAAGATGATGAGGATCGCCGGCAGCAGCAGCGAGAGCGTGGCTTTAATGCGCATGGGCCGCCTTAGCCATCCAGGGCCCATTCGGCCTCGTCGGGCCAATGCAACGAAGCCGTCTCACCCGGCGGCAGGGCGGGTGCGCGGCCGCGCAGCCTGGCGCGCATGTGCAGGATCTCCGCGCCATGCGGCACCATGATTTCAAACAGCGTGTCCGCCCCCAGGAAGGTCACGTCCTTCACGGTGCCGGCCAGGCGCCGCGGCGCGCCGCTTTCCGCCCCCAGCGTGATATGCTCCGGGCGAATGGCAAACAGCCCCTGGCGCCCCAGAGCCGGGCCAGGAACGATATTCGCCTCGCCAATGAAATCCGCGACAAAGCGCGAGGCCGGGCGGGCATAGATCTCTTCAGGCGTACCCGCCTGCAGCATGCGCCCGCCGCTCATCACCGCCAGCCTGTCGGACATCGCCAGCGCCTCCTCCTGGTCATGCGTCACCAGAACGAAGGTGATGCCCGTCTCACGCTGCAGGCGTTTCAACTCGCTCTGCATTTCCTTGCGCAGTTTCAAATCCAACGCGGAAAGCGGTTCGTCCAGCAGCAAAACTTCCGGTTGCGGCGCCAGGGCGCGCGCCAGGGCCACGCGCTGCTGCTGCCCGCCGGAAAGCTGTGCGGGCTTGCGGGCGGCGAAGGCGTCAAGCTTCACCAGGCTCAGCATCTCGGCAACGCGTGCCTCAACCTCTGGCTTTTTCCAGTCCAGCATCTCCAGCCCGAAGGCGATGTTCTGCGCCACGGTGAGATGCGGAAACAGGGCGTAGTTCTGAAACACCATGTTCACCCGCCGCGCGCGGGGCGGCAGATCGATCACATCCTTGCCGTGCAGCCTGATGGATCCATGCGTCGGTGTCTCGAACCCCGCCAGCATGCGCAGCAAGGTCGTCTTGCCGCAGCCGGAAGGGCCGAGCAGGGTGAAGAATTCCTTGTCGTAGATATCGAGCGTAATCGCATCAAGCGCCCTGTATCCGTGCTCCGCCGTGCCGAATATCTTGTCGACCGCGCGGATTTCGATACAGGCTTTTTGCTTGCAGTCACTCATGCAGCAGACCTGCTCAGGTTGGTGGCATCAGAAAACACGCCGCCTCCCATTTTTGCGTTTTGGGGTCAGCGTAAGTTATGCTTCACCAGAATATCTGGCGTGTCAACAGAACGATACTGGCAGGAAACACCGCGTTACGCCGCATCGCCATCCTCACCTGCCTCGCCCAAGGCACAAGATACGCCTGAACACTATATCAAATGGCAGCTCAGCGCTTCATCGCCTGGCCGCGCGGCATGCCGCGCGGCCCTTTTAACAAAATATGTTTGAATATCCTCTAAATTTTATAATTGTCCCGGCACATCCGCTCCGAACGCTGAATTTTTCAGCAAACTGTCGCCGTTTGTGCAATTTCGTTAGTATTATTAAGCAAATCTTTTCTCCGCCCGGCGCCGCGAAGCCAGCATCCATCAGCCTTTTTCGAAACTCTCCGGTTCCGGGCCAAAGCTTGTCTCCGGCGCCGCCACGGCAACATCAATCCACGGAGCATATTTCACAAAACCAGCACCGCCCACGCCGCCATGCCAGGCCCTGTTTTCCATGGCCGCCCCCCGCATTGGTTGCATGGCCAAAAGCTTTTTCCACCGCCTGTTGCCGCGCAGAGCCTTGTCTGGCAAGATTTTTCAATCACTCTGGGATAATAGGTGCCTTTATGAACGCTTGCAAAACCATCCTGCGCCGTACAGCCATTGGCAGCGCGGTTCTCGCCTCTCTCAGCCTGGCAGGCTGCGCCGTTCCCAACCCGACCGGCCCGACCGTGCTTGTCACACCCGGGAAAAAGGTTTCCCCGGCCGAATTCCAGCAGCAGGACGCTTATTGCCGCCAGCTCGCCAACCAGCGTCTGGGCGGCGCCTCCCAGCAGGCTTCGAATTCGGCGACCACCAAGGCCGTTGGCGGCACGTTGATCGGCACCGCCGCCGGCGCCCTGCTGGGTGCCGCCGCGGGCAATGCCGGCATGGGTGCGGCCATTGGCGCCGGCTCCGGCCTGCTGATCGGCGGCGGGGCGGCGGCGCTGGGGTCCAACGGCTCCTCCCAATCCATGCAGCAGCAATATAACATCAACTACGTGCAGTGCATGACGAGCTACGGCAACACCTATAACGGGCAGTAATCCCCCAAGCGCGCCCTGGCCTTTTCCTGGGGCGCGCCCCGTTTTACCGCAACGCCTGGCGAATGATCTTGCCTGAGCGCGTGCGCGGCAAGGCTTGCACAAGCCGCACCTGCCGCAGCCCGGCGAAACGCCCCACGCGCTCGCGCACGAGCCGCACAAGCTCCGCGGGCAGATTAACCCCCGCCCCCGCCCGTGGCACCACAAAGGCCACCGGCACCTCCCCGCGCAGATGGTGCGGCTGGCGCGCCACCGCACATTCCGCCACATCGGGGTGGGCGGCCAGCACATCCTCGATCACCCCCGCCCCGATGCGCCGCCCCGCCACCTTCAGCACGTCATCCGTGCGGGAGAGGATGCTCACCCGCCCATCCGCCGCCACCCGGCCATAATCGAAGGTCCGGTAATAGCCGGGATATGTGAAATACGCCGCCTCGCCACGCCAAAGCCCGGTTAGGCAGCCAGGCGGCAAAGGCAGGCGCAGCGCGATCTCACCGCACGCCCCCGGCGGCACTTCCCGCCCCGCCTCATCCAGGGCGCAAAGCGAGACGCCCGGCGCCGCATGGCCAACGGTGCCGGATGCACCTTCCCCCAGCCCGGCGAAATGCCCGGCGATGGCGCTGCCGGTTTCCGTCTGCCACCAATGGTCCAGCACCGGCAGGCCCGTGGCATCGGCGGCCCAGGCGGCGGCACGTTCATCCGCCCGCTCCCCGGCCAGGAAAATGTGCCGCAGCAGCGGCATGGCGGGCACCAGCCGCGCCTGCGGGTCCGCCTGGCGCATGGCGCGCAGCACGCTGGGCGCGGTGAACAGCACCGCCACACCGTTACGGGCACAGATACGCCAGACCTCCCCGGCATCCGGCGTGCCAACAGCCCCGCCCTCATAGATCACGCTGGTTGCGCCAACGAAAAGCGGCCCGTACACGCCGTAGGAATGCCCCACCACCCAGCCCGGATCGGCGGTGGTGAAAAACACCTCCCCCGGCGCCATCCCGTAAACCATCCGCATGGAACGGGTAATGGCAACCGCATGCCCGCCATGGTCCCGCACCACGCCCTTCGGATAGCCGGTGGTGCCGGAGGTATGCAGGATATACAATGGATCACCCGCCGCCACCGGCACGGGCGCGGCGGCCTCGGCCTGCTCCAGAACGCTGAAATCCAGCTCGTCCGCCGCCAGCGGCACAGCCAGGCCCGGCCGGTTCAGCACCACGCGGATGGCGGGCGGCGCGGCGCACAGGGAAAGCGCCTCCCGCACATCCGGCAGCAATGGCGCCACGCGGGAGCCGCGGTAAAGGCAGCTCGCGGTGATGAGGGCGGCAGGCGCGGCATCCTCTATCCGGCGTGCCAGCTCCGCCGGGGCAAAGCCGGCAAAGGCCACCACATGCACCGCCCCCAGCCGCGCGCAGGCCAGCATGGCGATGGCACATTCCGGCACCGGCGGCAGGCAGATCATTACCCGGCTGCCCTTGCCAATCCCTAATTCGCGCAAGCCGCCCGCCACCCGCGCCACCCTGTTCAGCAGTCCGGCATAGGTCAGACTGGCCCGCGCGCCACTGGCCGGGCTTTCCCAGATCAAGGCGGGCTGCGCGCCGCGCCCGGCTGCCACATGCCTGTCCAGCGCATTGGCGCAGGTGTTAAGCATGCCGCCCGGATACCAATCCGCCTGCCCATCAGCCCGCAGGGCGAAGGCGCTTTGCGGCGGCGTCAGCCAGTCGATCTCTTGCGCCGCCCGCAACCAATAGGCTTGCGGGTCCATCCGCCACCGCGCCGTTTCCTGCTCATAGGCGCCGCAAAGCAAAAACCCGCCATCCATCTCAGCACGCCTTTTCCAGCAGCGAAACCGCCTGCGCCACCACATGCGCCGCATCCCGCGCCACGCCCGAAAACCGGCCGGAGCCCCATGTATGCAGCCAGGGTAAGCCAAGGAAATACAGCCCCGCCTGCGCCGTAACCCCGCGCTTATGCTGTGGCCGCCCGGCACCGTTGAACACCGGCGCATCCAGCCAGGCGAAATCCGGCTTGAAGCCGATGCACCAGATGATCGCGGCAAGCGCTTTCACATCCAGCATTTCCGGTTCGCTTTCCGGCTCCCATACCGGCTCGTAAACGCTCGCAGGCGGTGCCGCGATGTTATGCGCGGCGATATATTTGTCGATCGCCGCATTGATGCTGTTATAGGTCTTGTCAGCGGAATCCAGCGCCTCTCTCAACCCCGGCTTGAAGCGCAGCGCCCCATCCTCATACCCCGCCAGCGCGCCATAGAGCCGCATGCCTTCCAGCGCGAATTTGCGCAGATCGATATCCCGCCCGCCATCGCGCCCGGTTACGTAATGATTGGTATTATCCCGCACCCCCTCTCGCAGCGGATGCTCCTCGACGGACATTTCATAATATCCCATATCCGCCAGCCAGGCCACCACATCCCGCCCGCGATAAAACCGCGCGCAGCGCGGCGCATTGCCCACCGCCAGATGCACCTTGCGCCCTTCCAGATGCAGATCCTCCGCAATCTGCGCGCCAGACTGGCCGGAGCCCACCACCAGAATTTCACCCTCCGGCAATTGCGCCGCGTTTCTGTAATTGGCGGAATGAATTTGCATCACACCCTCCGGCAGCCGTTCGGCAAAACGCGGCACCACCGGCTCGCGGTACCCGCCGCTGGCCACAATCACCTGGCCCGCCACGAAATGTCCGGCATCGGTAAAAACATCAAACCCGCCCGCCGCGCGCGGCTTCACCAGCTTCACATCCACACCTTCGCGCAGCGGGGCATTGAGTTTCGCCTTGAAGCCCGCGAGATAATCCAGAATCTCGTCGCGCTTCATGAAGCCGTGCGGGTCATCCCCCGCATAATCATGCCCCGGCAAAGCGCATTGCCAATTGGGGGTGACGAGGCAGAAATTATCCCATCTCTGCTCCACCCATGCGTGCATGGCGCTGCGCCGCTCGAACACCAGATGGCTGATCCCCGCCTGTTGCAGATAATAGCTGGCGGAAAGCCCCGCCTGCCCGCCGCCGATCACCGCGACGTCGATTTCATGCGGCCGGTAATTCGTCATGTCCATCATGTCCTGTCCAGAAATTTTTCAACACGGATGATAGCGTCCGGTTGCAAATTGTAAGCCGCGCAACCTCGCTCAAGCAGCGCCAACTGCCCCAGGGCACGGCTACATGGAAAACCATATTTCAGGCGCACGCGCTCGCTCGCCTCGTTCAGCGCCTCACGGCTAAGCGCGATGAACTCCGAAACCTTATAACCACGGCCTTCGGACAGCATCTCCTTCACCGCGAGGGAGGGAGAATAGCAACGTTCCGCCCGGCCATCCGGCCAGAGGATATCGAACCACATTTCAGGCATGCTCAAGGCTCCGCATCTTTTCGTAAACCGGCAAATGCGCCAGCACGACATCCCGCCAGCGCCAACGCCGCGCCACCTCCAATCCGCGCCGGCGCAAACCCTCGCCCGCTGGCCCCAAGGCATGGCGCAACCCCGCCTCGATGGAGGACGGATCATGTGCATCGCACCAGGCCGCATCCTCCTCCTCCAGATATTCCGTGAAAGGTGCCGCACGCGGCACGACAACGGGCACGAAGCTCGCCATCGCCTCCAGCACCGCCAGCCCGAAGCCTTCTTGCAGAGATGGAAAAGCCAGCACATCCGCCAGACGGTACAGGGCGGGAATCTCATCCTGCGGCAGACGCCCCAGAATCCGCACGGCATTTTCAGGCAATCCGCTTTCCGCCAAAGCAAATCTGAATTCCGCCTGATACGCGCCATGGTCCAGCAATGTCGCGCCACCCGCGACCACCAGCACCGCATCCGGATAACCGTGCCGGAGCCTTTGGAATGATTTCAAAACGGAGAGTGTATTCTTGCGCGGCTCCACACCGCCGAGGCTCAACACCACCGGCCCGCAACCAAGCGCCAGTTTCGCCCGCAAGGCAAAATCTGTTGCATCAGCCACACGAGAAAACAACTCCAAATTCACGCCATTGCCGACACACACGGCGTCACGGCCAAAATGCCGCATCACCTCGCTCCGGCCGTGCCGGCTCACGGTAAAAAGCAGCACAGCGTCCTCAACGCCGCGCGCCTGCAAGCGAGTCAGCTCCGGGTCGGAAAACTCATCCACATGATGCACCGTGCGCATGAAACCCGAAATCCGCCGCACCGCACGCAAACCAGCCAGCGCATTGGCGGAGATGGAATCCTGCGCATGAAACAAATCGAACCGCGCGCATGTTTCCTGCGTGAAATGCGCCATATATTCGGCCATGCGCAGCCGCACCATCGCCGCCACATCCCCTGGCGCGGCAGACGCAGGCAGCGGGCGCAAGGTGCATTTCGCCGCGCGGAAAAACCCTTGCCCCGAAACATCCGGCGCGAACAGCGTGGGCCGATGCCCCAGCGCTACCAGGGCCTCACAAAGCTCCAGCGCATGCACCACCCCGCCACGCGGATTGGTGGAATGGGCCAGCATGGCAATGCGCAAACCGCTCATGCCACACCCCGTTCCGAGCCGCAGCCCATCAAGGAGGCAGCAGAAAAATCCCAGATGGTTTCGCAATCCCCGCCATCATCCAGCAGCACCCGCCGATGCGCCTCCACCGTGCCGATCGCCGCCGCGCCGATCCCGCGCACGGCAAAGCGCGCGAGAATTTCGCTCACCTGCCCCGGTGGCGCGGAAAGCAGAAACCCAAAACTCGGAAAGCTGCGCACCCAGCGTTCCGGCGCCACACCCTCCGGCGCCGGGATCTTGCCGGGATCAATCCGCAACCCCACACGCGAACATTCCGCCAGCATCGCCGCCGTGCCCACCAGCCCGGCCTGGCTGATATCCTTCCCCGCGCGCGCCAGCCTTGCCTCCGCGATCTGCGGCAAAATCTCCAAATCTCCTCGCAAACGCTCCGGCGGCGCCTCAAGTGCGGCCTGCCAATTATCGAACACAGGCCGGTAGCGCCCGCGCAGATCAATCGCCGCGATCAGCACATCCCCCGGTCTAGCCTCGAAACTCGAAAGCAATGTCCTGGCCTTTCCCAAAACTGAAACCGCCAGCTGCCCCCGCCCCGCGCGGAAATTGCTGTGCCCGCCCACCACCGGCACGTTATAGGCGGCGGAGGCCGCCGCCATGCCCGCCAGCAAAGGTTCGGCACCCGCCACGCCATCCGCCCAGAGCGCATCCGTCACCGCCAGAGGCCGCCCGCCCATCGCCGCGATGTCGGAGAGATTCACCATTACCCCGCACCAGCCCGCAAACCACGGGTCCGCCGCCAGGAACTCCGCCATGAAGCCTTCAATGGCGAAGAGCAGATAACCATCGCCATCGGGTATCGCGGCGCAATCATCGCCCAGCCCCGCCGTGCCCAGCCCGGCAACCACGCTGGCCACATCCCGCTTCGCCGCCAGCCCGGCATGGGCACGCACCGCATTGGCAAGGGCGGAGAGAGTCATGCCGCATGTCTCGCCAGCGCCATGAAGCCGGTCTCCGCCGCCTCAATCGGCGGATAAGCCGCCAGATCCGCCTGCATCAACGCATGCGGATGGCCATGCAATTCGATATCTTCCAGCTTATCCCATTGCAGACGCCTGAACAAAGGCACGTTGCGCGCCTGCACGTGAGCGTAAAACTCCACCGCCCCGCGCGCATGGGCCGAGCCCACCGCCAGCCGGATCAAAGACGCGCCCAGCGCCCCCGCACGCCTGTAAGGCATCGCCACCGCCAAACGCGAACCCCACCAGATGCCTGACGATGCCTGATGAATCCGCACCGTGCCCGCCACCTCACCAGGGGCAAAGCCAAGCAGCGACACCGCGACGATGGGAGTGGCGGTTTCGTCAACCGCATCCCGGTCGTCGGTTTCAAAAATCTCTTGTTCCTTGCAAAACACATCCCGGCGCAGCGCGGCAGCACCTCGCCGCTCCCAGGCTTCGGTGGCGAATTTAACTTGATAGCCGGAAGGCAGAAACGAATGGAATGGCTCGAACAACATCACAGCCTCCGCTCATAAGAGGACAGCGCGGAGCACGCGCCGCATTTGCCGCACCCGGCCTTGATATCCGCCGCGCGCAAGCCTCCGCGTATCACCAGCGCCGCCAAGGGCTCCAGGATAGAGCGCATGAATTCTGGTGCCGGTGCTGGATGATCGGCAAGCGCGGTGCCGGAGATCGGCACAAACGGCACCACAAACGGGTACACGCCAATGGCCACAAGCTTTTCCGCCATCTCCAAAATCGCCGCCCGCGTATCGCCCAACCCGGCCAAAATGTAAGTAGAAACCTGGCCCTTTCCGAAAATCGCCACAGCGGCTTCAAAGGCGGAAAAATAGCGCGCGAGCGGCACCTGCGCCTTGCCGGGCATGATGCGCGCGCGTACCTGCGGCGTCACGGCTTCCAGATGCATGCCCAGCGCATCCGCGCCTGCCTCCTGCAGCCGCGTGAACCAGCTATCCTCATCCGGCGGCTCGCATTGCACCTGAATCGGCAAATCCACCGCCGCCTTCACGGCTTTCACGCTGTCCACCAGAATGGCCGCTCCACGGTCCTTGCCCGGCGGGGTGCCGGTGGTCATCACCATATGTTTCACACCGTCCAACTCCACCGCCGCTCGCGCCACCTCGGCCAGTTGCGCGGGCGTCTTGCGCGCGATGGTCCGCCCGGCCGCGAGCGAAGCGCCGATGGCGCAGAACTGGCAGCTTTTCTCCGCGCTTTGGTAACGCACGCAATTTTGCAAAACGGTGGTGGCCAGCACATCCCGCCCATGCAGCACGGCAATGTGGGAATAGGGCACGCCATCTTCCGTGCGTAGCCCGTAGAAGCGCGGCTGTTGCGGCAATTGCAACGTGGCTGCGGGGGCGCCATCACGAAGCAGCACGGCACGGCCCTGCGCGTCCGGCGCTTCCAGCACGAACGGGCTTGCTGCGGCGGGGGCGGTATGCACCGGCACCATCATTGTCATATCGCCGATCGTCATCGCCTTATGATCGCTGGGCCCGGCACCGCCCTTGCGGCTCGCCACGCCCGCTTCCACTCCCGCCAGCCGCACGCCGCGGCTTTGCAACTCGGTGATCAGCTCCGGGTCAACCGGGCTTTCAATCTTTGCGATCCGCATCGGCCAAACCCCCAATGTTCAAACAGCTCTGCAGCGGCGCGAAATCCTGCTTCAAACGCATCGGCAGCGCCTCACGATTATCCAAATTCAAGCTCAGCAATTCCGGACGCGCATAATGCCCGGCGGAATCCATCATGCGTTTGCGCTTGAGGATGAGGGAGAGATCGAGATCCGCGATCAGCAACCCCTCGCCCTGCGTCAGTGGCTTCACCGCATGCCGGCCCTCGGGCGTGATGATCGCACTCATGCAGCCGCCGCGCAGTGCCGCGCGCAATTTCTCATCCGGCGAAAGTTTTTCAATCTGCGCATCATTCAGCCAACCCGTGGCATTCACCACGAAGCAGCCGCTCTCCAGCGCATGATGGCGGATCGTCACCTCAATCTGCTCAGCGAAGATATCGCCCACCAGGGAGCCGGGAAATTGCGCGGCGTGAATCTCCTCATGCTGGGCCATCAACGCATAACGCGCCAGCGGGTTATAATGCTCCCAGCAGGCCAGCGCCCCCACGCGCCCCACCGCCGTTTCCACCACCCGCAACCCGGCGCCGTCGCCCTGGCCCCAGATCATGCGTTCGTGAAAAGTCGGTGTAATCTTGCGGCGTTTCAAAAGCAGCGTGCCATCGGCATCGAAGATCAGCTGCGCGTTATAGAGCGAGCCATGGTCGCGCTCATTCACGCCGAGCACGATCACCATGCGGTACTTGCGCGCCGCCGCCGCCACCGCCTGCGTCACCGGCCCCGGCACCATGACCGCCTGCTCATAAAGCTTGATATGCGACGCCCCCGTGCGCACCGGCGGCTCGACGAAAGAGAAATACGGATACCAGGGCAGGAAGGTTTCCGGGAACACCGCGAACTCCACGCCCTTCTCCGCCGCCTCGGCAATGGCGGCGAGCACGCGCGTCAGCGTGCCCCCCTCCTGCTCCAGATCCGGCGCGATCTGCACCGCGCACGCCCGCAGATGCGAACGCGAGGGCGCGCTCACAGCGTCCATGTATCAAGAATAAAGGCGTTATCCCGCCGGTGCAGCAGCACCAGATCCAGCACGTCCAGCGGGTTGATCGGCGTGATGCCGGGAATCAGCGAAGGCTCGCCATGGCCATACAGCGCCTGCAACGCGAAGCGGCACGCATAAACCTTGCCACCTTCTTCCATGAATTTCGCCAATTGCTTGTTGAAATTCTGGTGGCCGGGAAACGCCTCATCCCCCAGCTTGGGAAAGCCGCGCTGCACGCCGAGTGTCACACCCGGGCCGTAAAGCAAAATCGAGGTCTCAAACCCCTTGCGCAGCAGCCGCAGCGATTGCAGCAGATTGACGAAGCCGATCGAGCCTTCGAACGCCACGGTATGGAAGGTGACAAGCGCCTTCTCCCCCGGCTGCGCCTTCACATCCTCGAACACCTTCTCTTCGTAATCGACGAAATAATCCCCGGCCTGATGCGCGGGAGCGGTTACTTTCGGCATTTGCTGCAACACTCCTGAAGCTTGTTTGGCGGCTCCGCATCGCGGCGGAGACAGGAGGTATTGAGCAAGCGCCGTGCCAATTGATGGCAATCAATCTAAATCAATGATTCAAATCAATTTACAATCATTAATACAGTCAATTGTAGTATTGATTGTATTAATTGAATGCATATTAACGAGGCAATATCTGCCTTCCAGCCACATCATCGCTCAAATCGCCAGCAAAATTCCAGAAAAATCCGGCACCATCGTCTTAAAACTCACCTTCTTTTCCGAATGGATGAATGCAACAATATCCAGTCAATTGACTTTACCGCTCTGGCCCTTCATGTTGGCGCCGGAATTGACTGGACGAATCGCATGATTGACTGGATCTCCACCGTCGCGGAAAGCGGCAAACCGCGCTATCTCGCCATCGCCGACGCGATTGAGGCGGCCATCGCCGCCGGGCAGTTGGCTCCCGGCGATAAATTACCCCCCCAGCGCCGCCTGGCCGCCGAACTTGAGGTGGATTTCACCACCGCCGCGCGCGGCTATGCCGAGGCGGCGCGGCGCGGGCTGATCGATTCCACCGTCGGGCGCGGTTCCTTCGTGCTGGGCCGGACGCATGAGCCCGGCGCGCTTTCCCCCCGCGCGGCCCCCGCCGACCTCACGATGAATTTGCCGCCGGACCCGGATGATCCGGCGCTGATCCAGCGCATGCGGGCGGGGCTGGAGGAGGTGGCGCGTAGCCTGGTGCCGCTGCTGCATTACCAGGGCTTCGGCGGCTCTCCCCAGGCGAAGGATGCCGCCTCAAGCTGGCTGGGGCGCCGGGCGCTCATACCCTCCCAGGAGCGGCTGTTCGTTGCCCCCGGCGCGCATCCTGCCCTCACCGCCATTTTCAGCCTGCTGGCCCAGCCGGGCGAGACGGTTTTGTGCGAGGCCATCACCTATCCCGGCGCGCGGAACATCGCGGCACAGCAGAGGCTGCAATTGCTCGGCCTGCCGATGGACCAGGACGGGATTCTGCCCGAGGCGCTGGCGGATATCTGCGCCCGGGCCAAGCCGAAGGCGCTCTATCTGAACCCGACCTTGCAAAACCCCACCACCCTCACCGTGCCCGCCGCGCGGCGCGAGGCGCTGGCGGAGATCGCCCGGCGCCACAAGCTGCCGATCATCGAGGATGATGCCTATGGCTTCATTCCGCCGCACGCCCCGCCGCCCTTTGCGGCGCTGGCGCCGGAACTCACCTGGCATATCGCGGGGCTCGCCAAATGTTTCGGCGCGGGATTGCGGATTGCCTATGTCATCGCGCCGGATGTGCGGGCCGGCTGGGGGTTTGCCACAATCATGCGCGCCGCCACCGTCATGGCCTCCCCCATCACGGCGGCGCTGACCACACGCTGGATCGAGGATGGCACGGGGGATTCCATCCTGCGCTTCATCCGCACGGAGAGTGCGGCGCGCCAGAAGCTGGCGGCGGAAATTCTGCCCCCCGGCCTGTTCCGCTCAGACCCGCTGGCCTTCAATCTTTGGCTGCAATTGCCTTCGGGCTGGACCCGCTCGGCCTTCGCGCAGCATATGCGGGCGGCGGATATCGGCATCGTGACCTCGGATGCGTTCGTCACGCGCGGCGAGCCGCCGGAGAGCGTGCGCATCTGCCTCGGCGGGCCGACCACCCGCCCGGCTTTGCGCACGGCGCTGGAATTCATGGCCCACGCGCTGAGCCATGGCGAGGCCGTGGCGACGAACGTGATGTAAAATTCAGTACCGGGACAGCAGGTAATCCGCCTCGTCCAGATCCGTGCCCTGGCCGTTGATGACCTTCGCGATATGCCGCGCGGAGCCGCAGCTCATCGTCCAGCCCAGCGTGCCATGGCCGGTATTCAGAAATAGGCCTTTGACATGGGTGCCGCCGATCACCGGCGTGCCGTCCGGCGTCATCGGCCGCATGCCGGACCAGAAGCTGGCCTGCTTCACATCGCCGCCGGGGAACAGATCCAGCACCGAATGTTCCAGCGTGCGGCGGCGGGCTTCGTTCAGCTTAACCTCGTAGCCCGAGATCTCCGCCATGCCGCCGACGCGGATGCGGTCCCCAAGGCGGGTAATGGCGATCTTGTAGGTTTCGTCCATTACCGTTGATTCCGGCGCGCGGCTTTCATCGCTGATGGGGATGGTGAGCGAATAGCCCTTCACCGGATAAACCGGCAGCTTGATGCCAAAGCGCTTGACCATGAAGGGGGAGAAACTGCCGAGCGAGACCAGCGCGGCATCGCAAGCTTGCGTGCCCTGGTCCGTCACCACGCCGGTTACCTTGCCGGCCTCGGTGGCGATATCCTTGATGCGGTGGCCATAGAGAAAGCGCACCCCCAGCGCGGCGGCTTTTTCGGCCAGGGCATTGGTGAATTTGAAACAATCGCCGGTTTCATCCTTGGGCGTCAGCAGCCCGCCTTTGAATTTCTCGCTGACATGGCGCAGCGCGGGCTCCACGCGGATGCAGCCTTCACGGTCCAGCACCTCATAGGGAATACCATCCGCCGCCAGCGCCTTCACATCCTTGGCGGAAGCTTCAACCTGCGCATCGGAGCGGAAAAGCTGCAGCGTGCCCTGCATGCGCTCATCATAGGCAATGCCGGTCTCTCCCCGCACTTCGGCCAGGGCAATGCGGCTGTAATCGGCCAGGCGCAGCATGCGGCCCTTGTTGATGGCATAACGCCCGGCCGTGCAGTTGCGCAGCATCCGCAGCATCCAGCCGATCATCGCCGCATCCGGGCGCGGATGCACGATCAGCGGCGCATGCTGCATGAACAGCCATTTCAGCGCTTTCTGTGGAATGCCGGGCGCCGCCCAGGGGCCGCAATAGCCAAAGGAAACCTCGCCGGCATTGGCAAAGCTGGTTTCCAGCGCCGGGCCTTCCTGGCGGTCGATCACCACCACCTCATGGCCGGATTTGGCCAGCTCATACGCGGAGGTTACGCCGACGACACCGGCGCCGAGAACAACAATCTTCATGGTTTATCCAATAGCTTCAGAATTCAGCGATAATCCCGGCGGTAACGCGCGCCAAGGCTGGTGAGGATTTCATAGGAGATGGTGCCCGCATCTTCGGCCAGCATCTCCAAACTCTGGTGCGGGCCGATCACTTCCACAAGGCTGCCAAGTTGCAAACAATCATCCGGCAGGGCGGAGATGTCGATGGTGATGCTGTCCATGGACACGCGGCCGATAATAGGCAGGCGCACGCCCTGGTAATAAACCGCGCCCCGGCTGCTGAGCGTGCGTGGCAGGCCATCCGCATACCCCGCCGCGATGGTGGCAAGTTTGGTTTCGCCCCGCGCGACATAAGTGGCGCTATAGCCAACCGCCGCCCCGGCATTGACGCGGCGGGTCTGGATGACCGCCACATCCAGCCTCACCACGGGCTCCAGCGCCTGCCCCGGCACCGGCGCGCCGCCATAAAGCGCGATGCCGGGGCGGGCCAGCGCGCCATGATAATTGGCGCCGAGCAGAATGCCGCCGGAATTGGCGAAGCAGAGCGGGATCGGGGCAAATTCCGCCGCCACGTTCCGCATTTCGGCAAGCTGGCCGGCGTTCTGGGCATGCTCAGGCTCATCCGCGCAGGCCAGATGGCTCATCACATAACGAATATCGAGGCGCGGGCCGGTGGCGAGCGCTTGTTTCAGCGCCGCGCGCGCCTCCGGCGCGAAGCCGAGGCGGGACATGCCGGTGTCGAATTGCAGCAGCGCGGGGAGGCGCTGCCCGCGCGCCGCCGCCATATCCTGCCAGCTAACCAGCTGTTCCTGGGAATTAATGACGGGAATAATCCCGGCTTCGGCGCAAACGGCCTCGGCACCCGGCAGCAGCCCGTTCAGCACGATGAGCTGAGCCTCCGGCGGCAGCAACGGGCGCAGGGCCAGGGCCTCCCCGGCATGAGCCACGAAGAAATGCCGGCAGCCCGCCGCGGCCAGCCGCATAGCCACACGGGCGGCACCCAGCCCATAGGCATCGGCCTTCACCACCGCCGCCGTGGCGGCGGGAGAGGCCAGCGCCGCGAGCCGCCGGTAATTGCGCTCAAGGGCTCGCAGATCGATCGTCAGATATCCAGGATAGCCCTGAGACATGCTCGCGCCATCCTGCCAATGAAGCCCATCCATAGCCGCCTCCACGTCGCTGCCTGGAGCTTAAAGCTATTGCAATAATCGAGTAAATTCTCACGAATTAACACTTGATAATTTTATTTTATTATGAAGATTAGAATAATCAACGATGAATTGGAATAATCTGCATGATGCCGGTTGATGCCATCGACCGTAACATTCTCCGGCTGCTGCGGGTGAATGCGCGGATGAGCAATGCGCAGATCGCGGCGGAAATCGGGCTCTCCCCTTCAGCCTGCCTGCGGCGGATCAAGCTGCTGGAGGAATCCGGCGTCATTCGCGGCTATACGGCCTTGGTGGAGACGGGCATGGGGGGCCAGAGCATCGCGGTGCTGATCAATATCACGCTGGAACGCCAAACCGCCGATTATCTCAACCGCTTCGAGGCCGCGGTGCGCCGGAACCCGGAAATCCAGGAATGTTACCTGATGACCGGCGGCTCGGATTATTTTCTGCGGGTGGAGGTGGAGAATGCCGGGGAGTTCGAGCGCATCCATAAGGAGGTTCTCTCCAGCCTGCCCGGCGTCTCGCGCATCCATTCCAGCTTTTCCATCAAGAATGTGCTGGCGGCACGGGTAAAGGGGAGAAAATAGAGCCTGCTTCAGGGCACCTGAATCCGTGGGTTGGTACTGTAGCGCCCGGTTATCCCGCCTTGCGCCAATATCTTGCCTTGCATGGCGGCCAGGACCTGCGGGCCGGTGAAATCGGGGCCGAGGTCAAGCCGCGCGACACTCAATGCGAAGAGCCTGAAATGGTAATGATGCACCATCTCGTCATTCGGCGGCGGGCAAGGCCCGTCATACCCGAAATAATCTCCGCTCATTTCGGGGATATCTTTGAAACCCATGGTAAAGCTGTTCAGGCCAGGGCGCCCGACGGGGGATTTGGAGGCGGGTTTTCCGTGCGGCTGCATGCCGTCAGAGGCAGCACCCTCGGCGATTGAGGTGACATCGGGCGGAATATCGGCCAGCACCCAATGGAAGAAATCATGGCGCGGCGCCGTGGCGGGAATGGGATTATTGCCGGCGGGGCGGTGCAGCGGCACATCCGTGTCGAACATGATCAGCGCGTAGGATTTTGTGCCTGCCGGGCCAGCGGACCAGGAGATTTCCGGGTTGATATCCTGCCCGGGCCGCGGCTCGCCGGAGGCCGTGCCGACGCAAACGGCGTATTTCGATGGAATGGCCCCGCCATCGGCAATCTGGCCGGCATGGACGGTTAACGTGGCGGCGGCATGGGCGGCATAGGTGCCAACCGCCCACATCAATGCCGCCGTGAAGAGCCTTTGTTTCAAGCGCCCGCGCATTCGCCATGTTCCCTTCCGCTGCTGGGAGATTATCCGGCGGCACAAGCATGGTCCAGGCTCTGGGCTGAACGCCCCGGCGCCCGGCGCATGCCAGCCAAGCCGCATCCCGTTCCGGCTTGACAGCGAATGCAGCCAGTGCTGAATTTTCAGAAAATACTGAAAGTTCGGAAGAGTGCCGCTTTCACCGCTTGTCGAAACCTTTGTGCTCCATTTCGGAGAGATGGGCAGCCGTTGGGGGATCAACCGCACGGTCGGGCAGATCTATGCCCTGCTCTGCGCTTCAAACGCCCCGCTTTCGGCGGATGAGATCGTCGCACAGCTCGGCGTCTCGCGCTCCAACGTGTCGATGAGCCTGAAGGAGCTGCAATCCTGGGAGCTGGTCCGGCTGCAGCACAAGCCGGGCGACCGGCGGGAATATTTCTCCACCCCTGACGATATCTGGCAGATTGTCCGGACCCTGGCCGAGCAGCGGCGCAAGCGCGAGATCGACCCGACCCTTTCGGTGCTGCGCGACCTGATCGTGACCAAACCCGCCAGCGAAAGCGACAAGCACGCGCAGAAACGCTTGCGGGAGATGCACGATCTCATCGAGCTGCTCGTGCAATGGGCCGATGAGGTCCAGAAGCTGAAAACCAAGGAGCTTGTGCAGCTTCTGCGGCTGGGCAGCAAGGTGGCCGGGCTGCTGGAGCTGAAGAACCGCCTGCCCAAGCTGGGGCGCGGGCTGCGCCGCCCGGCCGGGGCTGAACCCGATCCGGCCGGCGGAAACGGCCCCGCCGATACGTAAGGATGATGGCCGCGGCCTGATTTTCTGACTACCAACAGCCAACCGGACCGCGTTGCCCATGTCCGCTTCTGGCCAAAAGCAATTTCGGAGTGTGTATGATGCAGGATAGCGCTCTATCCGTATTTTTGTCGCGACTGGATTTCGCATGGATCACCTCCTTGCATATCCTTTACCCGCCTTTGACGATTGGCCTCGCGGCCTTGCTGTTCCTTTCGGAATGGCACTGGATGCGCAGCAATGACGAGCGCTGGTACCGGCTGGTCCGGTTCTTCGAGCGCCTGTTCATCGTGAATTTCGGTGCCGGTGTGGCCACCGGCATCACCATGGAAATGGCGTTCGGCATCCTCTACGGCCCGTTCTCCCAGGCCGCCGGGCCGTTCTTCGGGCAGGTTCTGGGCTATGAGACGATCACCGCCTTCATGTACGAGGCCGGGTTTATCGGGCTGATGATCTTCGGCTGGGGCAAAATCAGCAAGCGCATGCATCTCTTCGCCACCTTCAATGTGGCGCTGTCCTCCACGCTCTCGGCCATGTGGATCCTGGATGCGAATTCCTGGATGCAGACACCAACCGGCGTGGTGCTGAAAAACGGCTTCTTCCAGGTGGTGGATTGGGGGGCGGCGCTGCTCAACCCCGATGTGCTGTTCGGCTTTCCGCATATGCTGGTGGCCTGCTTCGAGATCGGGTTGTGCTTCGTGGTGGCCATCTCCGCCTGGTTCATCCTGACCGGGCGGCATATCCCGCTGTTCCAGCAATCGCTGAAATGCGCGGTGCTGGCCCTGGTGGTCGTGGCGCCGTTGCAGATTTATCTGGGCGATGGCCTGGGCCGCGTGGTGGCGGACGGCCAGCCCGCCGCCCTGGCGGCGATGGAAGGCCACTACCACACCTATAATCCCGATGGCTCGGTGAACACCGGCTGGCATGTGATCGCCTGGCCGAACGCGAATAATGACGGCACGGCCTGGTCCATTACCATTCCGCATGTGCTGAGCCTGCTGGAAACCCATACCTGGAACGGCAAAGTGCCGGGGCTTGACGATTTCGCCCCGCAGGACCGCCCGCCCGTGCTCATTCCCTTCTACGCTTTCCGGGTGATGGCCGGTGCCGGCGCCGCCATCATGCTGCTGGCCTTCTGGGGGCTATGGATCGCGCTGCGCCAGGGTTTCTCGGTGGAGCGCATCGCGCGGCACCGCTGGTTCCTGCGCGCCGCCATCGCCTGCGGGTTCCTGCCCTATATCGCGGTATGGACCGGCTGGTGGGTGCGTGAGGTCGGCCGCCAGCCCTGGGTGGTGTATGGGCTGATGCGCACCGCGGACGGTGTCAGCCATATGGGCGTGCCGGAGGCAAGCTTCTGGCTGGCTGGCTATGTGGCCTTTGAACTGACCGTCTGGGCCAGTGTCTGGTACTTCCTGGCGAAGATCATGCGCCAGGGGCCGGATATGGAAAGCCCCGTGGTGCAGGGCGGCCACCAGGCCCTGGGCAGCCTGGAAACACCGCGCCACGACCCTGATGCCGCCCCTTCCTATGTCCGGCCCATCTGAGCCTGGCCACCCCTTATCGATAGGACCGCAATCATGGACGGTTTGACCCAAATCCAGAGCATCGTCACCTTCGCGTGGTGGATCGCGCTCGATCTCAGCGTGCTGCTCTATATCATGCTCGACGGGGCCGATCTCGGCGCCGGCATCTTCTCGCTCTTCGTGCGCAGCCCGCATGAGCGCGGCGCCATCATGTCCGCCATGGCGGGCACATGGGATGCGAACGAAACCTGGCTGATCGTGGCGGGCGGCGTGCTGTTCGGCACATTCCCCTTCGTCTACGGCTCGGCCTTCAGCTATCTGATGATTCCGCTCGCCCTCGCCTTATGGGGCATGATCACCAGGGCGCTGTCACTGGAGTTCCGGCATCTGGCGGCGGTGCGCTGGCAGCGTTTCTCCGATTTCGCGTTCGGGGCCTCCAGCCTTGTCGTGGCATTCTTCGGCGGCATGGCGGTGGGGGCGATGCTGAACGGCTTTCCGCTCACCAACACCCCCGGCACCGTGCCCACTTATGTCGGCGGGGCCTTCCGGTTCATCTCGCCCTTCAGCATCTGGACAGGTGTGGCCGCCGTTATCGCCACCACGCTGGCGGGCGTGCTGTTCATCCGCGCGCGGTTTGAACGCAAGGAGCCGATCCGCCAGCAGGCGGCCGCGTGGACCAACGCGATCTTCTATCTCGCACTTGCCGCCGTGGCCATTACGGTGGCGATCAGCGCCACCATCTTCCCCTGGGCGCGGACGAAATGGCTGGGGCCGGATTTCTGGATCTGGGGCATCGTGGTGCTGGCCGTGGTGTTCGCGGCGGTGCGGATGCGCATGGCCGCCAACCGGGATCGCGACATCGCCGCCATTCTTTGGCTCAATCTCGCCATCGCCATCATGGCGCTGGCGATGATGGCGACGATTTATCCCTGGCTGGTACCGGGCACCTGGACGATCTATTCCGGCGCCAGCCCGGCCGTGTCGCTCTTCACCTTCACCCTGGCGATGGGCGGGTTCTTCCCGGTGATGATCATGTACAACGCCTATCAGATCTGGGTGTTCCGCGCCCGCATCTCCGCCCTGGCCGCGTATCATTGATCGAAACCCCTTAAGGCCGGAACAAGAATAATGGCCACTCATAGCGCCCCGCTGCCGCGCGCGGAAAGCAAACGGCTGGATGGCTGGCTGCGCGCCAGGGCAAAAACCCTGCGTGCGCCGCTGGCTGGGGCGGTGGGGCTGGGGGCTTGCGGCGGGCTGCTGCTGGTTGTGCAATCCTGGCTGCTGGCGCGCATCGTCAACGGCGCGGTGTTTCAGCATCTGGGTCCGGCCGTGCTCTGGCCGCTGCTCTGGGGGCTGCTGGCCGTGTTCCTGGTAAAGGCAGGCACCGGGCTGGGCTCGGATATTTTCGCCTTCGAGGCGGCGGCCCAAGCCAAGCAGGCGCTGCGGCGGGCGCTGCATGAGAAGCTCGCGGCACTGGGGCCGGGCTTTGCTTCGGCCCAGCGCAGCGGTGAGCTGGCCAATCTGTTCACCACCGGCATTGACAGGCTGGACCAATATTACGCCGCCTATCTGCCGCAGGCGGCCTTGGCCATGTTCATCCCTGCCGCCGTGCTGGTGTTCGTGTTCCCGGCGGACTGGATTTCCGGCATCATCATGCTGGGCAGCGCGCCGCTGATCCCGATCTTCATGATCATCATCGGCAAGGGCACGGCGCATCTGAACCAGCGGCAATGGAAGCGCCTGGCGCGGCTCAGTGCCCATTTCTTCGATGTGATCGAGGGGCTGACGACGCTGAAGCTGTTCAATATCAGCAAGCTGGAAAGCCAGATCGTCGGGCGCATCGCCGATGATTACCGGCACAGCGTGATGGACGTTCTGCGCGTCGCCTTCCTCTCCGCCCTGGTGCTGGAATTCGTGGCCACGATCAGCATCGCCATGGTCGCGGTCTATATCGGATTCCGGCTCTATTATGGAGAGATGCAGTTCCTGCCAGGGTTTTTCGTGCTGCTGCTGGCGCCGGAATTCTACCGCCCGCTGCGCGCCATGGGCACGCAATACCATGCGAAGATGGAGGCCATTGCCGCCGCCGAGCAGATTCTCGCATTGCTGCATGCGCCGGAGCCGGAGCAGCGGTCCGGCACGCTGCGCCTGCCGGCAAGGCGGGTGAGCCGCGTGGCGCTGCGGGGTGTCGGCTTCAGCTACCGGCCCGGCCAGCCCGTGCTGCGTGATATCGACCTCACCATTGCCCAAGGTGAGCTGGTGGCGCTGGTGGGCGCAAGCGGCGGCGGTAAGAGCACGCTGGCCCGGCTGCTGCTGGGCCTGGCCGTGCCGCAGGAGGGGCGGATCGAAATGGATGGGGTCGATCTGCGTGAGATCCAGCCTGATGACTGGCATGCCCGCGTGGCCTGGATGCCGCAGAACCCAACCCTTTTCCATGGCAGCATCGCGGAGAATATCCGCCTCGCCAGGCCGGACGCCAGCGACGCGCAGATGCGCGATGCCGCCCGCGCCGCCAGCGCCGCGGCCTTCATCGAGGCCCTGCCGCAAGGCTACGAGACCATTCTGGGCGAGCATGGGCAGGGGCTTTCCGGCGGGCAGATAAGGCGCATCGCCCTGGCCCGCACGATTTTGAAAGACGCCGATCTGGTGATTCTGGACGAGCCGGATGCCAGCCTGGACGCAGAGACCGCCGGGCTGATCGGCACGGCCATTGCCACGCTGGCGCGGGATAAGGCGGTGCTGATCATCGCCCACCGGCTGGAGAGCGTGGCGGCGGCAGACAGGATCGCGTTGATCGAGCACGGGCGAATTCTGGAATGCGGCACCCATGACGCGCTGCTGGGCCGCAACGGCGCCTATGCGCAGGCCCTGGCCGTGTATCAGGGCGTACCGGCATGAGGGACATGAGGCGGCTGCTCGTCCTGCTCGGGGCGGGGTGGGGCTGGGCGCTGGCGGGGGTGCTGCTTTCGGCGGGCGTGATCCTCGCCAATGTCGGGCTGCTGGCCCTTTCCGGCTGGTTCATCGCCGCCATGGCGCTGGCCGGGCATGGCGGGCCGATGATCGAATATTTCACCCCCGCCGCCGCCATCAGGGGGCTTTCCGTGCTGCGGGCGGTGGGGCGGTATCTGGAGCGGCTGGTGACGCATGACGCCACCTTCCGCCAGCTCTCCCGGCTGCGGGTATGGTTCTATGAGGCGCTGGAGCCGCTGGCCCCGGCCCGGCTGCAACAGCAGCGGGCGGGAGATCTGCTGAGCCGCATCCGCGCCGATATCGACAGTTTGGAAACCTTCTATCTGCGGGTGCTGGTGCCGAGCCTCGCGGCACTCATCGCCGTGCCGCTGCTGGTGCTGTTCCTGGCCTGGTTCAGCCCCGGCGCGGCGCTGGCCAATCTGGCCGGGTTGGCGCTGGCGGGCGTGGCACTGCCGCTGCTGGCGCAGCTTTTCGCCCGTGCCCCCGGCGCGCGCCTGGCCGCGCAGCGCGGGCGGCTGAGTGCGGACATCGCCGATTTCACGCGCGGCTTCAGCGAGCTGCTGCTGGACAATGCCCTGCCCCGGCAGACGGCACTTTGCCTGCAAGGCGGCACCGCGCTGCTGGCGGCGCAACGGCAAGGGGCGCGGATCAGCGCGCTGGGCAGCACGGCCTCAAATCTGGTCTCCAGCCTTACCTTGTGGGCGGTGCTGATCATCGCGCTGCCTTTGGTGGCGGGCGGGCGCCTCAGCGGGCCGGATCTGGCGATGCTGGGGCTGTTCGTGCTGGCCAGTTTCGATGCGGTAGGCGGTCTGCCCGCCGCCTATCAGGCGCTGGGCGAAAGCCTGGCGGCGGCGCGGCGGATTTTCGAAATCGCCGATCTGCCCCCCGCCATCCAGGAACCTGCACGGCCCGCGCAAGCCCCAACAAAATTCGGGCTTTGGGTGTCGCATCTGAGCATGCGCTATGGCGAGGACACCCCCTGGGTGCTGCGCGATATCAGCTTCGCCGTTCCCGAGGGCGGCAGCCTTGGCATCACCGGCCCGTCCGGCGCGGGCAAGACCAGCCTGCTCAACATTCTGCTCCGATTCTGGACGTTTCAGAACGGGACCATCGAGATCGGCGGGGTGGGGCTGCGGGAGCTGGACGGCGAGACCATGCGCGGCCTGTGCGCCGTGGTCGCGCAGCAGACGCATCTGTTCAACACCTCCATCCGGGAAAACCTGCTCATCGCCCGGCCGGAGGCAACGGATACCACGCTGTTTGACGCCCTGCGCGACGCCGCCCTGCTGGATGAGGTGCTGGCCATGCCAGACGGGCTGGACACGATCGTCGGCGAGGCGGGGCAATTTGTCTCCGGCGGGCAGGCGCGGCGCCTCGCCATCGCCCGCGCCTTTCTAAAGGACGCGCCAATCCTACTGCTGGACGAGCCGACAGAAGGGCTGGACGCGCTTTCCGAACACGCGGTGCTGGAAGCGCTTGCCCGGCTGATGCGCGGGCGCACGAGCCTGCTGGTCTCTCACCGCCCGCAGGCGCTGCGGCTGGTGGATGAGGTTTTGGTGCTCACCCCCGCCAGCGCGTGAGGCTTACAGGCCGAACTCCTTTTTCACCGCCGCGGTGATCATCGAGACATGATCCTCCAGCAGCCATTCGCCGATCTCGGCGCGTGAGCCGCGCGCATCGGCCAGCACGCCGGTCGCGCGCAGATAGCCGGGGGGCGGCGGATGAATGTCATAGGGCGGAAAACTCGCCCTTCCCTCCTGCGGAATTTTGGAGAGATCCACGAGATCCGGCCGCAGCTTGAGCATCAGCGAGGTTTCCACCAGCGAGGCATGCTCCAGCTCGGTGCCGGGGAAACCATCGGGGAAGATGCGCTCCAGCGTCTCGCGCTTCACGAAATCCCAATATTCCAGCCGCATCGCCGTCACGTCGCGGATGCCCTCGGCACGCAGGCCGCGCAAGGCGAGATCCAGCCCCTCCACCGAGGGCCAGGCATTCTCGAAATGGCCGTTGATGATCACGAAGCGCCGCGCCCCATGCACGCCCATATCGCGGACCACATCGCGGATGGTGTGGCTGAACGTGGCGGCATCCAGGCTGGCGGTGCCGGGAAAACTCTGCCCGCCGCCGGAGCGGGGCATGGATTTATAGCCGTATTGCAAGGTGGGGGCCACCAGCCCGCCGACATTGCGGGCTACCGCCTCGGCAATGGCGGTGGGCAGAATCACATCCACATTCAGCGGCAGATGCGGCCCGTGCTGCTCCGTGGCGCCCAGCGGCAGAAAAATGATGGCGCCGCCTTTAATCTTTGCTTCCCATTCCGGCCAGGAGAGTTCGGCCATGAACACGCTTTCAACCATATTTTTGCTCCCTTAATGCATCGCGGCGCCGCCATCGGCGCTGTAGCATTGGCCTGTCACGAAACTCGCCGCCGGGCTCGCCAGAAACAAAATCACCGCCGCCACCTCTTCCGGCCGGCCGATGCGCCCCAGCGGGTTACCGGTTTCGAGTTTCTGCAGCTCCGGGCTCATGCCTGCGAAATTCAGCAGCGGCGTGTCGATGGGTCCGGGCGCCACGGCGTTCACGCGGATATCCGGCCCCAGCTCCCGCGCCCAGGCGCGTGTGAGGCTGAGCATCGCGCCCTTGGTGGCGCAATAGCCGGACGCCCCGGCGCGGCCGAGAAAGGCCAGCTCGGAAGCGATGTTGACGATGGCCCCACCCTTGGCGATGTGCGGAAGCGCCGCGGCGGCCACCAGCATCGGCCCGCGCAGATTGATGGCGAACATCTTGTCCAATGCCGCAATATCCAGCGCGAAAAGCGGCGCGTCGTACTCAACCCCGGCGGCGTTCACCAGCACGTCGAACCCGCCCAGCATCGCCGCCGCCCTGGCCACGGCCTGCGCCACCGCGCCGGGTGAGCAGATATCCGCCTGCACCCAGGGCACATCCTCCGGCGGTTGCGCGATATCCAGCCCCACCACCTGCCCACCCTGGGCCAGAAAGGCCCGCGCCGCCGCCAGCCCGATGCCGCTGGCGGCACCCGTTACCAAAGCCCGCATCAGGCGGCGCTCCAGCCAAAACACTTAGATAATCTCACGCGAAACCCTCCTCACCTTCCGCATGCAGAATCTGCCACGCGGTGCCATCCAGATTGAAACTTGCCCCGGCCCCGGGGGCGGCGGCCAGATGCGCGCCTTCCCGCCAGGGCAGGGTGGACCGGGCGATCCGCCAGCCCGCATCGGCGCGGCCGAAGGAGATTTCACAATCCAGCAAGGCGCGCATCGCCTTCAAATCCGCCGCCGCCGCGAGGCAGGCGCAAAGATCCGGCCCGGTCAACACGGTACCGGGCACCCTGCCCCGCGCCAGCATGAAAAGTGGGCCGGAACGGACCAGTATGGCCAACCGCCCATCCGCTTCCGATTGCAGCCGCAGCGCACCGCTTGGGGCCAGTGCCTCGCCGCCCGCATGCCAGTGCTCGTAATAGGGCGCGTACACGCCGGTCTCGACCAATATGCCACCCCGCCATGCCAGGGTTCCGGCATCGGGCAAGGCCGTTTTGGGCTGGAAGTCGATCTCCCGCTGCCATTCGGCGATGCCGTTCTGCACACTGAACGTTCCGGCAAAGCCGCCCTGGGTGGCAAGCCACAGGCAAGCCTCCTGCGAGAGCTGCTCCGGCCTCGGCACCGCGCAACAGGCAGGGCGGCCTACAGGCTGGCGCAGATCGGCAAACAGGCTTGGCCCTTGCAGCCAGGCCACCTGCGTTGTCTCATCACGCCGCCCGTCTGGCAGAGCCAGCAGAGATCGTGTCCAGAGGCCCGAAAAATCCGCGCGCTGATGATCCACGTTCATGCCGCCGCGCGCGGGCCGTAATAAGGCGCGCGCGCCGCGCGCCGCGGCCAAGTATCCTGAAGCCGTGCGGCGAGATGGCGTTGAATGAGCCAGACCGGCTCCTCCAGATGGCTAAGCCGTCCTTGCCTGGCGAAGCTGGAATTCAGCCCGGCCTGCACGGCGCGGTTCACCTCCATATCCTCCAGATGGAAATCCCGCAGCAGCTTCACCTCCTCCTCCAGCGTGGCGGCGAAATCGGGGGCGGCCATCGCCTCCTGGCTGACCAGCGTCATCGTCTGCAGGCGGCAATGGTCCGGCCCCAGCGGAAACAGGCGGTACCAGAGCAGCCTGTCCGGCATCGTCAGGAACATGAAGCAGGGATGGCCAACAAACAGCCCCCATTCCTTGCTCTGCTCATCGCTGACGCCCGCGATGGGCATGAACCCGGCTGGCTTCCCGCCGGCTGCCTTCACCGCGTCGATCCCGGCGCGCAGCTTGGCGGTGAAGGGCAGATGCGCATGCACGTAGAAAGGATGTTCCGCCTCCGTCCAGGTATTCTGCCCGGGCATGATCGGGTTCAGCGTGGTGCGGTGCGCGCCGATATGGTGGTAGGATTCCATCCAGTTCTCCACCATCACCTTCCAGTTGAAGGCGCAGTCCCAATCCATGCTGATGGCGATCAGCATCTCCGCGAATTTCCACGGGGCGAGCAATTCGTCGAGATCGCCATACACCTCCGCCAGCGGCGGCGCCGCGCCGTCGAAATTCACGAACACGAAACCGTTCCACACGCCGCTGCGCAGCGCCGCCAGCGGCCAATCCTGTTTCGCGAAGCCTTCCGCCTCCTGCATATGCGGGCAGCTGCGCAGCTTGCCGTCCATCTCGAAGGACCAGGAATGATAGGCACACACCAGATGCGCGGTTTGAAACCGGCGGGGAAATCCGTCTTCCAAAGGAAACATGTCCAGGTTCCGGTGCGGGCAGACGCGCGAGAGGATATGCACCGCACCCGCCGCATCGCGCGTGACCACCAGCGGCTCGCCCAGCATGTCCAGCGCCAGGCAATCCCCCGTTGCGGGCAGTTCCGACACATGCGCCACGCATAGCCACCCGGCACGGAATAATTTCCGCTCTTCCAGCCTGTAGAAATCCGCCGATATATAGGCGCCCGCCGGAAGCGAGCGGGCGCGGGCCAGGGGCTCCGAAGCCGTTTCGGCAATGGTCCGGCAAAGTCCCGGCATGTCTTCAGCGGCCATTTTATGTCCTTTCCGGGCAGCGCGAACTGGCAGGCAGGTTACCCACCGCGCCGCCGCGTCAAAAATGGCTATTTGGAGAAGCGTACTTGCATGGGCGTTCAAGCATGGCGCCGCTCACACACCCATCACCAAGCCATATTCGCGCGCCAGCTCCGTCAGAAAATTCAAGGCCGAGGGCGAGGAGGGCGCGCGCACGCGGGTCGCCAGCTCAAACTCCACCGCATAGCCGAAACGCCCCGGCAGCACCGGGCGCAAGGGCAAGGCAAAGCGCGTGCCGCGCACGTAATGGTCCGGCAGATAGCCGATATAGCGGCCCGTGAGCACCAGCAGCGCCACGCCCTCCACATCATTGGCGGTGGCGGTGCGGATGAGGCCGCTGGCAAGCTGGCGGGCCTCGTCCTGCTCGGCATAGCTGCGCCCCACCACCTCGCAATCCATCAGCATCTCCACCGGCACCTCATCCGGGCAATAGCGGTAGAGCGGATGCGTCTCGGCGCAATAAAGATTGTTCTGCTCGGCATAGAGAAAGCGGTAATTCAGCCCCGGCAGGCGCTGGCGCACGGAGACGATGGCGGCATGCAGCCGCTCCTCCACCACGGCTTTTTCCAGCAGGTTGGGCGGATCCACGCTGATATTCACCTGCACGCGCGGCGCCCGGCGCTTGGCCGCGGCCAGCACCTGGGGCAGGCGGAAATTCGGGTCGGTCACCAGCGTGTCGATAATCCCGAGATTCAGCTCCCCGGCGATCTCGGTGTGGATATTGTTCATCCGCTCGCGGAAACCATCCAGCGCGCCGAGCAATTGCCGCACCGCCACCAGCACGGAGCGCCCCTGGTCGGTCAGCGCAAAGCCGCCGCGCCCGCGCCGGCACAGCGTGACGCCAAGCCTTGTTTCCAGGGCTTTCAACTGCTTGCTGATGGTGGAAAGCCCCACCTGCAATTCCGCCTCGGCCGCCGTAAAGCCACCTGCCTCCGCCACCGTGGCAAACAGCCGCAGCAGCCGGAGATCGACATCGCCAAGATTGCCTTTGAAGGGTGCCATTCTGCGGGACATGCTTTCCTGATAAGGAAAGTAATTAGGCATATCAAGCCATGTACCGCACAAGATTCTCATGTCTACTGATGTTTATGGCCATTTGTTCGCCAAATTCAGCGACGAAACACCCGGAGCACCGGAACAACGGAGTAAATTTTATTCAAATGAGTAAAATTTATCCTATCTGGCGAAGTCTTATATTTTCCTGCTTTTGTTGAGGATGCAAGCATGATTTTCGCCCGGAACCGGGTATCCCGCACCGCGGCCAGCCTTCGCCGTGCCCTTGCCACGGCGGCCATCTGCCTGCCGCTTCTGGGCGCCGCCAGCATGGCGGCAAAGGCGGCCACACCGGTGACGCTCGGCATCGCGCCCTGGATCTCGGCTACGGGCCCATCTATATCGCCGCCGCCAAGGGCTTCTTCACCCAGCAGGGGCTGGCGGTGAATCTGGTGAATTTCAACGATCCGGGGACCATTCCCGGCGCCATTTATTCCGGGCAGGTGACGGCGGGTACGCTGACCTATGACCAGGTGATCGGCAAGGCCCTGGGCGAGGATGGCCCCACCGCCAAGGCGCAGCTTGCCGGCGTGCAGAACCCAGGGCTTGCGGAAATGCCCGGCGTGCTGGCCAAATCCGACAAGCTGCCCTCTTTCTGGGTCAGCGGGCCGGTGATCGGCGATCTGCTGAAATCCGAAGACCAGATCATGGAAGTTCCGGATATTGCCGATACCTATGAGGCAAGCTTCGTCAACGCGCTGGCGGGTACGAAATGAAAAAAACAGCCCTGTTCCGTTATCCCGGCAGCGCCAAATATAATGTCGCGGGTATTGCCTATGCGCTGCTTGGCTATGGGGCGGGGCTGCTGCTCATCACCCGCCAGAATCTCGCGTTGAACGCGGCGGGCACGCTGCTGCTGGCCCATAGCCTCGTCATCTGCGCCTATTTTATTCACGAATTCGCGCATGGCTCGATCTTCAGCAAAATGGCGCGCAACGACCAGGGCGGCGAGATCATGGCCTGGATCACCGGCGCCTGCTTCGCCTCCTATAGCGGCTTGAAGGAGAAACATCTGCGCCACCACGCCGACAGGCTGGACGTGGCGACCTTCGATTACCGCGACATTCTGCAACGCGCCCCCGCCTGGATACGAAACGCGGCGCTGGCGCTGGAATGGGCCTATATCCCTGCGGTGGAATTGCTGATGCATACGCTGGTGATCATCACCCAGTACAAGGGCAGCCCCGCCATGCGCCGGCGCGCGAACATGTTGATGGCGTCGCGCCTTGCCTTCTTCATCGCGCTGGCACTCATCGCGCCCCGCGCCCTTTTCTGCTACGCCGTTGCCTATCTGCTCATGCTGCAGGTGCTGCGCTTCATGGATGCGTATCAGCATACATTTGATGTTTACGTCACCTCCTCACTCGCCCCCGCACCGGCGGAGAAGGTGCGGGACCGCGCCTATGAGCATACCAACACCTACAGCAATGTGCTGTCTCTCTCGAACCCCTTGCTGAACCTGCTGACGCTGAATTTCGCCTATCACAACGCCCACCACGCCCGCCCGGCCATGCCCTGGCACGAGCTGCCGGCACTGCATGAGACGCTTTACGGCGCCGACCACACACAGGTGCTCACCGCGCGGGAATTGTTCAGCAGCTATCACCGCAACCGCGTTAAGCGCGTGCTGGCGCCCGATTATGGAGAGGTGCATGCGCAGGGCGACCGCGCGCAAGACTTCCTGGGTGCTGTCGGCGTGTCTTTCCTCACGGCGGTCTGATGACACAGGTCAAGAAATTCTGGCCGCTGCTCACCGGGACCTATGCCTGCGAGAAAACGATCTCCACGCGCAACCGCGGCCATGGCCAGCGCCTCATGAGCTGGCACGGAGCGCCGGGCTGTCCACCACGGCGCAGAGGGCTTCGATATCCCCGGCGATGCGCCCATCCCCACGCGCCTGGGCGGCATAAAAGATACCGTCCAACTGCAAGCTGAACAGGCGGGCCATGGCCGGCACATCCAGCGCGCGGAAAAATCCTTCCACCACGCCCCGGCGCAAGCATTGTTCAAGATAATCCTGCTCTCGCCAATAAAACGCTTCGATCATCCTACCGATCCGCGTCTCGCCGGAACTTGCGGCGGCGTGGTCGGACATGATTTTCACCATTCTCACCAGGGTCGGCGCCAAGGGTACGTGCAGCCGCAGGAAGCGCTTCAACTCCTCCGGCGGCGGCAGGGCTTCAGGCATGCCGTATCCCGCCTGCAACTCGGCAATGGCCTTCTCCAGCACAAGCCGCAGCAATTCTTCCTTGTTCGCATAATAATGGTAGATCAGCCCGACATTGATGTTGCATGCCTGGGCGATGTCGCGCATCGAAACATTGCCGTAATGGCGGCTGGCGAATAACTCCAAAGCCTGTGCGAGAATCAGCTCCGCCCGCGCTTGCGGTGCCAAGCGGCGCCGGACGGTTTTTTCTGCTTTAGCACGCATCAAAATATCCTCCAAAACACAACCGCACAAAAAACCATCACAAATCCGCCAAACCTCACTCACTCCGCTCAGTTTCAAATCAACCCCTGAAAGCAAGCGCATTTTTTCAAATGGCTCATGCTTGACTCTCTCTATTGAACATCCGCTTAATAGTGTCCATCCGCTTTTTATAACAGCACGGGGCACCGCCGGAACAACCGG
This sequence comes from uncultured Pseudomonadota bacterium, assembly GCA_963794625.1. Lineage (GTDB taxonomy): Bacteria > Pseudomonadota > Alphaproteobacteria > Acetobacterales > Acetobacteraceae > Acidocella. The sequence goes on along the minus strand of CAWCEU010000003.1, from coordinate 305,619 downwards.
CTCTTACCCGCCGATATTGGGGCAAGTGAATGGCGCGCAAAAAATTCCATTTGGGTTGGTTTATGAACTTCACCCCCGATGAATGGCGTGAGCCGTTCGGCCAAGGCGGCTCGCCCTGGGACGGACAATTCTACATCGAGATGGCACAGACGCTGGAACGCGCCTGTTTCGATTACATCATGATCGAAGACAAGCTGATGGTGTCCGAAACCTATGGCGGCTCGCGCGAACTTGGGCTGCGCGGCGGCGTGATGGCGCCGAAGCACGACCCCGCACCGTTGGCCGTGGCCATGGGCATGGCAACCCGGCATCTCGGTGTTGTCGCCACCATGTCCACCCTCGCCTATCCGCCTTTCCTGATGGCCCGGCTGGCCTCGACTATCGACAGCCTGACCAAGGGGCGCTTTGGCTGGAACGTGGTGACAAGTGCCGAGGATCTCGCCGCGCAGAATTTCGGGCTGGACAAGCTGCCGCCCCGTGAGCTGCGCTATGAAATGGCCGAGGAATATATGGAGGTGATGGGCAAGCTGTTCAGCAGCTGGGAGCCCGGCGCGGTGCTGCGCGACCGTGAAAAAGGCATCTACGCCGATCACACCAAGGTTCACCCCATCAACCATCAGGGCAAATTCTTCAAGATACGCGGGCCGTTGAACACGGTGCGCTCGCCGCAAGGCAGGCCCGTGTATCTGCAGGCCGGCGCCTCCCCGCGCGGGCGGGATTTCGCCGCCAAACATGCGGACTCCATCGTCTCCGTGGCCAGCGGCGTTGAATCGATGAAAGCCTTCCGCGCCGATATCCGCGCCCGCGCCGCCGCCATGGGCCGCGACCCGGACAGTATCAAGGTGATGTTCTGCGTCACCCCTGCCTTGGGCGAAACCGAGGAAGACGCGCGGGAAAAACTGCATCGCCAGCTCAACGCGCCGCATTTCATCGACGATATGCTGGCTTCGATCTCCGCCATTACCGATATCGATTTTTCCAAATTCGATATCGACAAGCCATTGCCCGAAAAGCTCACCACCAATGGCGAACAAGGCTCGCTGGACAAATTCCAGCAATGGGGCTCGGGCAAGACACTGCGCCAGCTTGTGGTGGATGGCGCGGGCGGGATGGTGTCATCTGTCGAGTTGATCGGCACGCCCAAATCCGTCGCCGCGCGCATGGCGGAGGTGATGGAGGACGTGGGCGGCGATGGTTTTCTGATCACCACGCCGGTTCTGCGCGTTGGCCGCCGTTATCTCGTGGAGGTTGCAGACGGGCTGGTGCCGGAATTGCAGCGCCTGGGCTGCGTGCGCACGGAATATAAGCACCAGCTGCTGCGGGATAATCTGCAAGAGTTCTGACAAGGCTTGGCACCTTTCTTGCGTTACCCCCAGCATAATAATTTTGTCATCGCTTTTAAGGGGCTTTTCATGAAACGGGCTACAAAGCTTGCATCCCTGCTGTCGGCAGCTTCACTTTCCCTTCTCACCTGCCTGCCGGCCAAGGCGGATACACCTCTGCGCATCGGCTTTTCCGACTGGCCGGGCTGGACGGGCTGGCAGATCGCCATCGATAAAGGCTGGTTCAAGGATGCCGGCGTTGACGTGAATATGCAATGGTTTGACTATTCCGCATCACTGGATGCCTTTTCCGCAGGCAAGCTGGATGGAGATTTCGTCGCCACCAGCGATGCTCTGGCCGAAGGGGCCAATGGGGCCAAGAATGAGCTGATCATGCTCACCGACTATTCCGATGGCAACGACCAGATTCTGGCCAAGCCGGGCGTCACCAGCATCAAGCAATTGCAGGGGCAGAAGGTCGGCATCGAGGTCGGGCTGCTGGAGCAGATGCTGCTGGAGCATGCGCTGACCGCGAATGGCATGGCGCTCAGCTCCGTCCAGCTGGTCAACACCGTCACCAACAACACGCCGCAGGTGCTGGCCTCCGGTTCCGTCGCCGCCATCGGCGTGTGGCAGCCCATCGCCGATCAGGCACGCTTGGCTTTGCCCGGCTCGCGCGCCATCTATACCTCCGCGCAGGCGCCCGGCCTGATCTATGACGGCCTCATCGTCTCGCCGCAGAGCCTGGCCGAGCACCCGCAGGAATGGGCGAAGGTGATCAAGGTCTGGTACCGCATCGAAGCCTATATCAACGACCCGAAAACCCATGCCGATGCGCTGAAGATCATGTCAGCGCGCGATGGCGTGACGCCGCAGATCTATCAGCGTTACGTGAAAGGCACGCATCTGCTCAGCCTCACGGAAGCCAAGGCCGCCTTCGTGCCCGGCACCGGGCTGAGCTCCATCTACGGCTCGGACGCCAATGCCGACGCCTTCAATGTCCGCAACGGCGTTTACAAAACCCCGCAGGACATCAAGCAATATATCAACAGCTCGCTGATGGATTCCTATAAGGAGAGCAATTGATGCTGAATGCCTCGGAGATTGTGGGGATGAAACCTGCCCTCTCCGAGACAGGTGACACGGTGCCCGGGCAATGGTTCCGGGTCCGCGCGCCTTTGTCGCGGCGGCTGCGGATGATCCTGGCCGTGCTGTCCTTCCTGCTGCCCCTCGCGGCCTGGTCGGCGGTGAGCTATGTACCGTTCATCTGGCACCCGGACGTGCTGATCTCCGACCCTGGCGATGTCGATTATTTTCTGCCCGGCATGCGGGTCACCAAGGCGACCTTCGCTTCTGAAACCGCCAACGCCAAAACCAGCAATACCGCACCGCCGCAAGGCACGCCGTGCAACCCGGTCTATCTGCCAGCACCGGGCGATGTGCTGATGGCGTTCTATACCTCCTTCACCACCCCGCCGCAGGATCAGAACGGGTTGTGGCTGCACCAAAGCCTTTGGCAAAGTATTCAAACGATTTTCTGGGGCTTCGTCATCTCCTCGCTCATCGGCGTGCCGCTGGGGATATTCTGCGGCGCGCATAGCGGCGTGGCCAAGCTCGTTGAACCCTTCGTGGAATTCTTCCGCTATCTCCCCGCCCCGGCCTTCGGCACGCTGGCGGTGGCCGTACTTGGCATCTATGCCGGGCCAAAGATCGCCATCATCGTCATCGGCACGTTGTTCCAGCAAATTCTCATCATCGCCAACACCACCCGCAAGGCGGATTTCGCGCTGGTGGAAGCCGCGCTCACGCTCGGCACGCGCAATCTGCGGCTGCTGACCGCCGTGATCATCCCCAGCGTGCTGCCGGATCTCTACCGGGACCAGCGGATTCTGCTCGGCTGGGCCTGGACCTATCTGATCGTCGCCGAGCTGATCGGCGCCACCACCGGCATTTCGCTCTTCATCACCCAGCAGGCGCGTTACCAGCATTATGCCAATGTCTACGCCGCCATCGCGATGATCGGGATTCTCGGGCTGGGCACGGATCTGGTGCTGGCCGCATTGGGGCGTAAACTCTTTCCATGGGACAAGGCCGCCGCATGAGTGCCAGCACTGTTTCCTATCTTGACCAGCCGGAAGAGGTGCGGGCGCGCCTGGCCAGGCTGAAGGCGCGGGATATAATCCTGAACGTGGACGGCGTGAGCAAGCGTTTCGCCTCGGGAAAAGGCGAGGTGACCGCGCTCGATTCTCTCTCCTTCAGAACGCACCGGCGCGAATTTCTCTGCGTCATCGGCCCGTCTGGCTGCGGCAAATCCACCCTGGCGCGCATCCTGGCGGGGCTGGAGCCCGCCAGCGGCGGGGTGGTGCGGCTGGATGGCCAGCCCGTGCATGGCCCCGGGCGCGAGCGCGGCATGGTGTTCCAGGGCTACACCCTGTTCCCCTGGCTGAGCGTGCGCCGCAATGTGATGTTCGGCCTGCGCATGGCCAATGTCAGCAAGGCGGAGGCGCAGCGCCAAGCGGATGAATGGCTGGCGCTGGTGGGGCTGGAAAAATTCGCGGATTGCTATCCGCACCAGCTCTCCGGCGGCATGAAGCAGCGCGTGGCCATCATCCGCGCCCTGGTGAACCGCCCCCGCGTGCTGCTGATGGACGAGCCCTTCTCCGCCCTGGACGCGCAGACCCGCCAGCGTATGCAGGCCTATCTGCTGGAAATCTGGCGCAAGGTGGATATCACCATCATCTTCATCACCCACGACCTCGACGAGGCCGTATTCCTGGCGGACCGCATCCTGGTGCTGGACGCGCATCCGGGCCGGTTGCGGGAGATGATCGAGGTGCCCCTGCCCCGCCCGCGTGATGCCGCACAGCTCGCCAGCCCCGCCTTCGCGGCCACCAAGGCACGGCTGGAAACACTGATCCATGGCAAGGAAACGGCCGAGGAGGATGAAACCTACCCGGCCGTGCCACTGCTAACGGATGTAAGCGACGAGGTGGAATAACCCCGCAAGGCCAAAGCTAATGCGCGTGATGCAAGGCGGCCACCGCCTTCTTCACGCGCTCATGCAGCCCTTGGCCGCCGGCGTCGAGATGCGCGAACATCTGCGCCAGCATCCGCTTTTCCCAGAAACTCTTCAGATGGCCGGCGATCTCGGAAACCGCCTCTTCCTCTTGCCGGTGCTTGAAGAAATCGCCGATCTGATTGGCCATATACACAAGTTTTTCAGTCCGCATGGCAAGGCACCTTCCGCGCGCATGGAGCAAGCCGCATCATTCCGCGGCCTCCTGCGGCGCAATCCGGCGCGCCATGTCGCTATGTTCGCGGTAACGCTCCTGCCACTCGGTCGGCCCGTTGGAGAGTGAAACCTGCACCGCCGTTACCTTGTATTCCGGGCAGTTCGTCGCCCAATCGGAATAATCCGTGGTGATCACGTTCGCCTGCGTCATCGGATGGTGGAAAGTGGTGTAGACCACGCCCAGCGCCATGCGGTCCGTCAGCTTGGCACGCAGCGAGGTTTCGCCCGAGCGGCTCATCAGCTTCACCCAGGCGCCGTCCTTAATGCCGCGCTGTTCGGCGTCATGCGGATGGATTTCCAGAAGATCCTCTTCATGCCAGGCGACATTCTCCGTACGCCGCGTCTGCGCACCCACGTTATATTGCGAGAGAATACGCCCGGTGGTGAGCAGCAGCGGAAAGCGCGGGCCGGTTTTCTCGTCGGTCGGGATATAATCGGTGACCACGAACTTGCCCTTGCCGCGCACGAAATGCCCGATATGCATGATCGGCGTGCCCTCAGGTGCTGCATTGTTGCAAGGCCATTGGATCGAGCCTTTCTCCTCCAGCGCCGCGTAGGACACACCGGCGAAAGACGGCGTGGTGCGGGCGATCTCATCCATGATCTCGCTGGGATGGGCATAATGCATCTCCATCCCCATCGCCTGGGCGAGCAATTGCGTCACCTCCCAATCCGCATAGCCATTGCGCGGTGTCATCACCTTGCGCACGCGCTGGATACGCCGCTCCGCATTGGTGAAGGTGCCATCCTTCTCCAGAAAGGTGGAGCCGGGCAGGAACACATGCGCGTAGTTGGAAGTCTCGTTCAGGAACAAATCCTGCACCACCACACATTCCATGGCGCTGAGGCCCGCGGTGATGTGCTTGGTATCCGGGTCCGACTGCGCGATATCCTCACCCTGGATATAGAGCCCCTTGAAGCTGCCATCCATCGCGGCATCAAGCATGTTGGGGATGCGCAGGCCAGGCTCGTTGGAAAGCGGAACCTTCCATTCCATTTCGAAAATATGCCGCACATTATCGTCGGACACATGCCGGTAGCCGGGAAATTCATGCGGGAAGCTGCCCATATCGCAACTGCCCTGCACATTATTCTGGCCGCGCAGCGGGTTGATGCCGACACCGCGCCGCCCGACATTGCCGGTGGCCATGGCGAGATTGGCAATGGCGATCACCGTGGTCGAACCCTGGCTATGCTCGGTCACACCCAGCCCGTAATAGATCGCCCCGTTGCCGCCCGTGGCGTAAAGCCGCGCCGCCTCGCGGATTGTCTGCGCCGGCACGCCGGAAACCGCCTCCACCGCCTCCGGGCTGTTCTGCGGCTCCAGGATAAAGGAAGCCCATTCGGAGAATTCATCCCAATCGCAACGCTCGCGCACATAGGCCTCGTTCACCAGCCCCTCGGAGACGATGACATGCGAGAGCGCATTCACCACTGCCACATTGGTGCCGGGGCGCAGCGCCAGATGATAAGACGCCTCCACATGCGGCGTGCGCACAATATCGGTGCGGCGCGGATCGATCACGATCAGCTTCGCCCCCTGGCGCAAACGCTGCTTCATGCGTGAGCCGAACACCGGGTGCCCATCCGTCGGGTTGGCGCCGATCACCATGATCACATCGGCATCCATCACGCTGTCGAAATCCTGCGTCCCGGCGGAGGTACCCAGCGTGGTCTTCAGCCCATAGCCGGTGGGTGAATGGCAGACGCGCGCGCAAGTATCCACATTATTATTGCCAAACCCGGCGCGGATGAATTTCTGCACCAGGAAGGTTTCCTCATTGGTGCAGCGCGAGGAGGTGATGCCACCAATCGCATCCTTGCCATGCTGCGCCTGGATGCGTTTGAATTCGGCGGCGGTATGCGCAATCGCCTCCTCCCAGCTTACCTCGCGCCAGGGGTCGGTGATACGCGCACGGATCATCGGCTTGGTGATGCGGTCCTTATGGGTGGCGTACCCCCAGGCAAAGCGGCCTTTCACACAGGAATGGCCATGATTCGCCTGGCCATCCTTATAGGGCACCATGCGCACCAGCTCCTCGCCGCGCATCTCCGCCTTGAAGGCGCAGCCAACCCCGCAATAGGCGCAGGTGGTGACGGCGGAGTGCTCGGGCTGGCCTTGCTCCAGCACGGAGGTTTCAATCAGCGTCGCCGTCGGGCAGGCCTGCACGCAGGCGCCGCAGGAGACACATTCCGAGCCCATGAACATCTCATTGATGCCAGGCGAAACCTTGGAGTTAAACCCGGACCCCGCGATGGTCAGCGCGAAGGTGCCCTGAATTTCCTCGCACGCCCGCACGCAGCGCGAGCAGACGATGCATTTGGAGGGATCGAACTGGAAATAAGGATTTGAATTATCCTTTGGCATATCCAGGTGGGTTTTCACCTCATTGCCATAGCGCACATCGCGCAGCCCCACGGCCCCGGCCATGTCCTGCAACTCGCAATCGCCATTCGCACCGCAGGTCAGGCAGTCCAGCGGATGGTCGGAGATGTAAAGCTCCATCACCCCGCGCCGCAGCTTGGCCAGCTTGCCGTTCTGCGTATGCACCACCATGCCTTCCGCCACTGGCGTGGTGCAGGAGGCCGGCGTGCCCGCCCTGCCTTCAATTTCCACCAGGCAGAGGCGGCAGGAACCGAAACTGTCCAGCGTATCGGTGGCGCAGAGTTTGGGAATTTGCGTGCCCAGCTCCATCGCCGCGCGCATCACGGAGGTGCCCTCCGGCACGCTCACGCTCTGCCCATCAATGTTCAGGCTCACCAGCTTGGTCGCGTTGCTGGGCTTGGTGCCGTAATCGACTTCGTGAATCAGACCCATTCTGGCCTCCTATTCCGCCGCCAGCGGCAGCTTTGCCCCGCCGAAATCTTCAGGAAAATGCTCGATCGCGCTCATCACCGGATAGGGCGTGAAGCCGCCCAGCGCGCAAAGCGAGCCGAATTTCATCGTCTCGCAGAGATCCTTCACCAGTTCGAGATCACCCGGCCTTGCATGGCCCTCCACCACCCTGTCCAGCACCTCCGCACCACGGATGGCGCCGATGCGGCAGGGCGTGCATTTGCCGCAGGATTCATGCGCGCAGAATTCCATGGCAAAACGCGCCATCTTGGCCATGTTGGCGGTGTCATCAAACACCACCAGCCCGCCATGGCCGATCAGCCCGTTGCGCGCGGTGAAGGCCTCGTAATCATAGAGCGTATCGAACTGCGCGGGCGCGAAATAAGCGCCCAGCGGCCCGCCCGCCTGCACGGCGCGCACCGGGCGGCCGGAGGCGGTGCCGCCGCCGATCTCATTCACCAGCTCGCCCAGCGTGATGCCAAACGCCACCTCGAACAGCCCGCCATGCTTCACATTGCCCGCCAGCTGCACCGGCATGGTGCCGCGCGAGCGCCCCATGCCAAACGCGGCATAAGCCGCCGCACCCTGCGCCAGAATATACGGAATGGTGGCAAGCGAGATGAGGTTATTGATCACCGTGGGCTGGCCAAACAGCCCGCGCAAAGCCGGGATCGGCGGTTTGGCGCGCACCATGCCGCGCTTGCCTTCCAGGCTTTCCAGCAAAGCCGTCTCCTCGCCGCAGACATAGGCGCCAGCGCCCACCCGCAGCTCCAGCGCAAACCCGTCCAGCATGCCCGCGCGTTCGGCAATCTCCAGCGCCTCGCTGAAGATTTTGATGGCGTTGGGATATTCGGAGCGGCAATAGACATAACCCCGGCTTGCCCCCACCGCGCGGCCCGCAATCGCCATGCCCTCGATCAGGCAGAACGGATCGGCTTCCATGATCAGCCGGTCGGCAAAGGTTCCGGAATCGCCTTCATCGGCGTTGCAGACAATATATTTCTGCGCCGCCTCGGCCTTGCGCACCGTCTCCCATTTTATCCCGGTGGGAAAGCCTGCGCCGCCGCGCCCGCGCAGGCCAGATGCCTGCACCTCGGCGCAAATCTCCGCCTCGCTCATGCCCCGCGCGCGCTCAAGCCCGGCCAGGCCGCCATGGGATTTGTAGTCCTCCAGGCTCAGCGGGTCGGTCACGCCGCAGCGCGCGAAGGTCAGGCGCTGCTGTTTGGCGAGGAAGGGCAGCTCCTCCACCAGCCCCACCGCCTTCGGGTGCCCCGCCAGATCCGCCGCGAACAGCCCCTTCACATCCGTCAAAGTCATCGGGCCAAAGCCAATGCGCCCTTGCGGGGTTTCAATCTCAACCAGCGGCTCCAGCCAGAACAGCCCGCGCGAGCCGTTACGCACGATGGTCACGCTCACACCCTGGCGGGCGGCCTCATCGGCAATGGCGGCGGCGATCCTGTCCGCGCCTAGCGCCAGGGCGGTGGCATCACGGGGGATGAAGATGCGCATCAGGCAGCCTCCCCGGCCAGATCCCGCAGGCCCGGCGCGTCCAGCCTGGCGCGGGGCTCGCCATCCAGCATCGCATTCGGCGCACAGGCGCAAAGGCCCAGACAATAGACAGGCTCAATCGTCAGCCTGCCATCCGGCGTGGTCTGCCCCCAGTCCAGCCCCAGCCCGTGCAGCAAGGCGGCGGCGTTTTCCTCGCCGCCCATGGATTGGCAAGCCTCCGCCCGGCAGATTTTCAGCACATGCCGCCCCGCCGGCGCTTGGCGGAAATCATGATAGAAGGAGACAACGCCATACACCTCGGCGCGGGTCACGTTCAGGCGCTGCGCCACCAGGCGCATCGCATCCTCGCCAATAAAACCAAACTCTTCCTGAAGCGCATGCAGGATCGGCAGCATCGGGCCTTCAGCCCCAAGATGCCGCGCGATGATCTCATCTGCCCGGTCTGAATTCCAATTTGCGGCCATGGAGCGCGTCACCCTACCTCTTTTTGGGATAATCAGGGTGATGGAACATTACTGGAAAAACAAGACGGGATTTCCAGTGCTGCGATAGCGTAAACCTATAGAACCAGCCCGCCATCGGCCACCATCGAGAACATGGCCTGCGCCAGCGGGGGCATGGGGGTCCGTTCCGTCACCAGCAGGCCAACCGTATGCACCTCCTCCGGCTCGATGATCGGAATGGCCCTGAATCCCGGCCCGAGGCCGAAAATATCCACCAGCTTTTCCGGCAGCACGCAGGACCAGTCCCCGGTCCGCACATGGGCGATCAGAACCATGATCGAGTTCGATTCCAGCGCGGGTGGCATATCGCTCCCCGTGCCGCTCAGCAGCCGGTCGATAATCCGGCGGTTCTGCATGTCCGGCGTCAGCAGGCAAAGCGGTGTGCGGCCAACCTCGGCCCAGCTTACCGTCTCTCTGCGGCCAAAGAGCGAGGCGCCTGTCGTCACCAGCCTGTAGCGCTCCTGGTACAGCGGCAGAAAACGGCCCTTGCCGATGGGCTCGTTATCCAGATAGGTCACGCCGACATCGATTTCCGAATTATAAAGCTGCCGCAGCATCTCCGCCGAATTGCAGGACTGCACGCTGAACCGCACATTGGGATGCCGCGCCCGGAAGGGCGAGGTGAGCCCGGCGACAACGGCCAGCGCCGTCGGGATAACGGAGATGCGCAACAAGCCGCTCAGCCCGCCGGTGGTGCTCGCCAGCTCCGCGCGCATGGACCGCAGATCCGCCGTCACGCGCCGCGCCCAGCCCAGAACGATCTCCCCCTCCGGCGTGAACCCCTGAAAGCGCGAGCTGCGGATGACCAGCGGCAGCCCCAGCATCTCCTCCAGCGCGCGGATGGCGGCGGAGAAACTCGGCTGGGTGACCCCGCAGGCCTCGGCGGCGCGGCCGAAATTCTTTTCCCGTGCCAGCGCGATGAGATATTCGAATTTGGCGAGTATGGACGGCCCCCATTTGAGCCCTGAATTTATGGGCACCGCCGGACACTACAAAGTAAACAAGATCACGCCAACACGCCACGGCGCCAGGCGCGCCACCTGGCGGCATCCGCCGGCCGGCGATAAGCTGCCGGCATGACGCCCTCCACCGGCCTCCAGGATTTCATCGACCGTCACCAGCGCCTCTTCATCCTGACCGGTGCTGGCTGCAGCACGAATTCGGGCATACCGGATTATCGCGATGCCGAGGGCCAGTGGAAGCGCACCCCGCCAATGACCTACCAGGCCTTCATGGACGATGCCGCGGCGCGCCAGCGCTATTGGGCGCGCAGCATGCTCGGCTGGCGGCGCTTCGGCGGTGCCCGGCCCAATGCCGCCCACCGCGCCCTCGCCCGGCTGGAGGAGATGGGCAAGACCGGGCTGCTGCTCACCCAGAATGTCGACCGGCTTCACCAGGCGGCCGGAAGCACAAGCGTGATCGATCTGCACGGCCGTCTCGATCAGGTCCGCTGCACGGGGTGCGGGCGGCTGTCGCCGCGCGCGGCACTTCAGGAGGAGCTGGACCTGCTCAACCCATCCTGGCTCGGCATGGATGCCGCCAACGCCCCGGATGGCGATGCGGACCTCGAACATGCCGCTTTCGCCTCGTTCATTGTCCCGCCCTGCCGGCATTGCGGCGGGGTGCTCAAGCCGGATGTCGTCTTTTTCGGCGAATCCGTGCCCCAGGAACGGGTGGGCAACGCCATGCGGCACCTCGCACAGGCCGGTGCGATGCTGGTCGCCGGGTCCTCCCTGATGGTTTTTTCGGGCTTCCGCTTTGTCCAGGCGGCGGCGCGCGCCGGAAAGCCCATTGCCGCCATCAATCTTGGCCGCACCCGGGCCGACGCGCTGTTTTCTTTCAAGCTGGAACAGCCTTGCGAGGAGGCCCTGGCCTTCCTGCTGCCCGAACCAGGCCATGAAGCCGCCGCTGACATATCCGGATAGCCGCCCAGGCCCGCCGGGCCCGCCACCATGCGCCCGCCTTCGCGGGTGCGGCAATGCGGCCCGCGCGCGGGGCAGCTTTGACTGGAATCAAAGGCAGTGCCGCCGCCGCGGGTCTAATGTAGCGGTTACGTTTCATTATTGAGGGTATTATGATCGTTGCCGATGTCATGACCACCGAGGTGGCCGCCGTGGAACCCGGAACCAGCCTGGCCGAGGCGGCGGGCTGGATGGTGCGCCATAGCGTGAGCGGCCTGCCGGTGCTGGACCCGGAGGGCAAGCTCATCGGCATATTGACGGAGGGCGATCTGCTGCACCGGCCCGAGCTTGGCACATGCGGGCGCCAGGCGGGCTGGATGCGCGGCATGCTGCGCGCCGAAACCCTGGCCGCCGAATATGCCCACACCCATGGCCGCCATGTGGGTGATGTGATGACCCGCAACCCCACCTTCGTGCGCCCGGACTTGCCGCTGGCCAAGGCGGCGGAGCTGATGCGCCAGAAACAGGTGAAACGCCTGCCCGTGGTGCGCGATGACAGCCTGGTGGGCATGCTGTGCCGCTTCGATATTCTGCGGGCCCTGGCCGCGCGGCTGGAAGAATCCTGCGAGGAAGCAACCGACAGCGAGATCCTGGATGGGATTCAGGCCGCCCTGGCGCAAGAACCCTGGGCCCCGCGCGACGGCTTGCGCTTCACCGTCCGTGACGGGCGGGTGCGCATCGAAGGGCGCGTCGGCTCCGAGCAGGAGGCTAGGGCGGTGGCCATCCTGGTCCGCAACACGCGCGGGGTGATGGAGGTCGAGGACGGGCTGGAGGTCGCGCGCCGCGCCGTGCCGTTCGTGAACGAAGCGGATTGAATTTTTCCACGACCTTGATCTGCATCAAGGAAAGACCTGCCGGATTCAGGCACAAGCTCTTTATCCCAAAGCGGATACACTCCCCAAACTTAGCCCTGTCATGGTTCTCCATGGCGGGGCTCTTTATTTGGCGGTGTCTCTGGCGGCGGGCAGCAGCAAGGCCCGCATGGCGGCGATATGCGCCTCCTCCTCCGCCAGCAGCCCGCGCAGCAGCGCGGTGCTGTCGCGGTCCCGCTGGGCCAGGAAGCGTATGGCGGCGCGGTAGAGCTTCACCATGCCCCGCTTGGCCAGCAGGCTGCTCACCACCACAGGCAGCGTCTCCGGCGCCTCGCCGGCCGGCAGGCCGGGCGGGGCTGGCGGCTCGCCGCCCAGCTCGGCAATGCGCCGGGCCAGCGTTTCGGCATGGCGGCGCTCCATCGCCTCGCGGCGCGTTAAGGTATCGTGCAATCTTTCATTCGGGGCGGCTTCCAGCCCGGCCAGCAGCAGCACATAGCGCCGGGCGGAAAGCGCCTCCGCGCGGTGCAGCAGGCGCAGCAGCTCCAGCCCCGCATGTGCTGGAACCGGCCTGGTGCGCACCAGCCGCGCCGCCTCGTCCCGCAGCGCGGCGATCCGGTCGGCGAAGGCTGGCACAGTCGCGTCAGACGGCGCGGGCATGGCGGGGCTGGCTGGCGGCCGCGTCTCGCAGATAGGCATCGAACAAGGCGGCGACATTGCGCACGAACGGGCGGCCGCGCCCGGTCACGCGGATGCGCGCGCCATCCCATTCCACCAGCCCATCCGCCGCGAAACCGCAGAGCGGCGCCGCATCCTCCAGCAACGCCCCCGCCTCGGCGCCAAAGGCCGCCGCCATGGCCGGGAGATCCACGGCAAGATCGCACATGATCCGCTCGATCACGGCGCGGCGCAGCCTGTCTTCCTGGTCCAGCGCCACGCCGCGCGTGACCGCAAGCTGCCCCTGGGCGATGATGGCCTCGTAAGCGGGGATGCTGGGCTGATTCTGCACATAGCCTTGCGGTAGCGCACCGATGGCGCTGGCGCCAAGCCCGATCAGCACGGGCGCCGCATCGGTCGTGTAGCCCTGGAAGCCGCGCTGCAGCGCCCCTGCCCCGGCGGCCTTGGCCATCTCGTCATTGGGCAGGGCGTAATGGTCCAGCCCCACCGGCACCATGCCGCCCTCTTGCTCCAGCACGGCGCGGATCGCCGCCTCCTGCCGCAGCCGCGCCAGCCCCACGGGCAAGGCCGCTTCCGGGATAAGCGCCTGGTGCTTCTTCATCCAGGGCACATGGGCATAGCCGAACACGGCGGCACGGTCCGGCGCCAGCGCCAGCGCCATGCGGGCGGTGCGGGTCACGGAGTCCTCGGTCTGGTGCGGCAGGCCGTAGATCAGATCGAGATTGATGGAGGTGACACGCAGCCCGCGCAACCCCAAGGCGGCATCACGCGTCTGCTCGAAACTCTGCATCCGGCCGATCGCCTTCTGCACATCCACGTCGAAATCCTGCACCCCCAGGCTGGCGCGGGTGATCCCCATCAGCGCCAGAGCGCCCAGCTTGTCCGGCGGCAGCGAAGCCGGGTCGATCTCGATGGCGATCTCGGCATCCGCCGCCACGTCGAACCGGGTGCGGATCAAATCCATCAGCCCGTCCAGGCAGTCATCCGGCAAGGCGGTGGGGGTGCCGCCGCCCCAATGCACATGGCTCACGCGCGCCCGGCGGCCAAGAGCCGCGGCCACCAGCTCAATCTCCCGCGCCAGCGCCCCGGCATAGGCCCGCTTGGGCCGCTCATGATGCGCCACGCTGGTATGGCAGCCGCAATAGAGGCAGAGCCGGTCGCAGAACGGCACATGGAGATAGAGGGAAAGCGAGGCCTCGCGCGGCAGGGCGGAGAGCCAAGCCGCGTACTCCGCCGCGCCGATTCCCGCATGAAAATGCGGCGCGGTGGGATAGCTGGTGTAGCGCGGCACGCGGCCGTCATAGCGGGCGATCAAATCGGCGTCTGTCATGGTGAAAAACCATGACAGGACGCCTGGAAACCGCCTTGACGCAGGTCAACCCGGCAGGAAATCCGGCACGGAGAGATAGCGCTCGCCGGTATCGTAATTGAAGCCGAGAACACGGCTGCCCGCTGGCAGCTCCTTCAGCTTCTTGGCGATGGCGGCCAGAGTGGCGCCGGAGGAGATGCCGACCAGCAGCCCTTCCTTGGTGGCGGATTGGCGGGCGAATTCCTTGGCCTCCTCGCCCTCCACGGTGATGATGCCGTCTATCGCCTCGCGGTGGAAATTGCCCGGCACGAACCCGGCGCCAATGCCCTGGATGGGATGCGGCGAGGGTGAACCGCCGGAGAGCACCGGCGAGGCGGCGGGTTCAACCGCGTAAACCCTCAAATTCGGCCAATGTTTCTTCAGCGTCTCGGCAATGCCGGTAATATGCCCGCCAGTGCCGACACCGGTGATGATCACATCCAGCCCCTCGGGGAAATCCGCCAGAATCTCTTGCGCGGTGGTGCGGGCATGAATTTCGATATTGGCCGGATTCTCGAATTGCTGGGGAATGAAGGCGTCCGGATGCTGCTCCTTCAGCTCCACCGCGCGGGCGATGGCACCCTTCATGCCCTTCTCCTTGGGCGTGAGGTCGAAGCTGGCGCCGTAAGCCTGCATCAGGCGGCGGCGCTCGATGGACATGCTCTCCGGCATCACCAGGATGAGCCTATAGCCCTTCACCGCCGCCACCAGGGCAAGGCCGACACCGGTATTGCCCGAAGTCGGCTCGATGATCAGCCCGCCCGGCTTCAACGCGCCGGCGCGCTCCGCCGCCTCGATCATCGACAGCGCGATACGGTCCTTGATCGAGCCGCCAGGGTTGGTGCGCTCGGATTTCACCCAGATATTCGCCTCGGGGAACAGGCGGGAGAGACGGATATGCGGCGTCTTGCCGATGGTATCGAGGACGGAGCTGACCGGCATCATTATTCTCCATAATTTCTGTAGGCTTATTGCGCCAATTCCGGGCAGGCGCAAGGGCGCCGCCCGGCCCGCATGGTGGCCGCCCGCGCGCTCCGCCGCAAGCGCAAAGGGCGCGCCCGGCGGCACGCCCTTCACGATGGATACAAGCCGGATGGATATAAGCCGGACCGGGCGGCTCAGGCCGCTTCGGACAATGCAAACAGCCCGGCGCGATCCTCGATCTCCCGGCGCAGGGCGGCGGGAAGCTGGCGGGCGGATTTGGCGCGGGGACAGGCCATTTCCTGAATGGCCTGGCGCGGCGCCTCCCGCCTGTCCCAGTTGGAGAAGCTCATCCGGTCCAGATTATCCACGAAGCTCTCGGCCGGCGTATTTTCAGCCAGCAGCAGCTCATGGCTGGCCAGCTCCACATGATAATAGGTGAAGACCTCCGGCACATCCGCCTCGCGCAGGATGCTGGTGCCATTCACCAGCGCCCCCGCCTGCACCAGCACGCCGCGCAGGAACAACGCATGGTCGGGCGAAACCAGCAGGTCCCGCGCCGGAACCCCCTCGGCCAGCGCCCCCGCCTTGATGCGGATCGGCAGGCAGCGCAGCTTGTTGGCGAAGCGGGTGGACACATGGGACTGCCCTACCCAGCGCACCCGCAGGGCGCGGCTATCGGCTGTCAGCACCTCATCGCCCGCGCGGATTTCCTCCACCGCCATGGCACCGGCGGGGGTGGCGATCATCGTGCCCGCATAGAAACAAGGCGCATCACCGGTATAGACCAGATAGCCGCCGGACATCTGGAAATCATTCGCACTGGTGCCCGGCGCCAGCGTCACAACGCCCAGAACGCTATTCCCCCAGGCGGGCACCACCAGCTCATAAACACCGTTCTTCTCAATGATCCCGAGATTCAGCCCGCCGACATAAACCTTGTCGCCATAGCCGATATTCTGCAGATCCAGCCCGCTGGCGTTGTTGGAGAGATAAAGCACATTATCCGCCCCGCCCGCGGGGACAGCGGTAAAATCGATCGCCACGGTCGGCCCCGCGCCCGTGAAATTCGCCGTCGAACCTTCCAGAGTGATCGTCCCATCGCCGGAGGCGGGGCTGGAGCTAGTGAAGCTGGTGCCCGAGAGAACCAGATTTTGCCCATTATTCAGCTTGATCGTTCCCGAGGTGACGAAAGACCCGCCGGCAATGGTGAACACGCCATTCCCTGAAAAACTCAGCCCCGTATTCACATTCAGCGTGGTGCCGGTGCCGAGCGAGATCGTTTCTCCGGCCGCCAGGGTCACGGCGGGATTGGCGTTCAGCGTCAGCGTGTAATGGCCGGAAAACCCCACGGACCCGCCATTGGTCACGGTGAATGAGGCCAATGTCGCGTTGGCGGTGAGCGTGATCTGCGCACCGGAGGGAATGCTGACGGCAACATCCCCCGGCACCCCAACCGGAGACCAGTTATGGGGATCGTTGAAGCTCGTTCCGTCACCGTTGCCGGTCCAAGTTACCATCACAGCCATTTCGCACCACAATATTCGTTTATATTATAGATCTAACACATCTATATTGAGAAATAACAATTCAGTTATCGATTTTTTGTAACCAAATACATCAATTTATTATTTATTAGACAAATTTTTACACCAAATACGCGAAACCGGCCTCTCCTGAAAAACCGCAATTCAGGAGGAAAAACGCGCCGCGAAGGGCCGCTGCTTCCGCGATGAAGAAAATGAGGCTGCGTCAGCAGCCCAGGGCGATATGTCCCGGCCCTGTAGTTTGGCGATCTGACCTAACCGCCAGCTTCCCGGCACAGCAAAAAGGCGTGCCTTCCGGCACGCCTTTTTGTCTCCCGCCCTATGGCCGCTGGAAAGTCAGGCCATCTAGGACATGACAAGCCGCTCCGCGCGGGCCGCGATCTGCCGGCGCACGGCCAAGGGAAGCTGGCGGGCGGACCTGGCGCGCGGATAGGCCATTTCCCGGATCGTCACGCATGGCGGCTCGCGGCCGTTCACGTTGGACGCATTCATCTGGCCCCCATGATCCATGAAGCTTTCAGCCAGCGCGGCCTCGGCCAGCAGCAGCTCATGGCTGGCCAGCTCGATATGATGATAAATGAAAATTTCGGGCACTGAAGGCTCGCGGATGATGGTGCTGCCATTCACCAGCCCGCCGGCCTGCACCAGCACGCCATGCAAAAACAACGCGTGGTCCGGCGAAACCAGCAGGTCGCGCGCCGGCACGCCCTCGGCCAGTGCTCCCGCCCTGATGCGGATGGGCAGGCAGCGCAACGGGTCCGCGAGCCTAGTGGAAGCGTGGGAACGGCCCGCCCAGCGTACTTTCATGGCCCGTCCATCGGCGGTCAGCACCAGATCTCCAGCTTCCAGCGTCTCGACGGCCACGGCGCCGGAGGGTGTGGCGATCCTCGTACCAGGATAAAAACAGGCCAGATCCCCGGTATAGGCAGAATATCCGCCAGGCAGTTCAAAATCGCGGGCACCGGCACCCAATGCCTGAATGCTGTCATCGCCCGCTTCCGCTATCCCGGATTGCGGCCAATTGGCCGCCGCGCGGAAATTGCCATCCGTTGCAGGGCGTTGCCAAATATAATTCGCCACACCAACTCCAGATTAAGCTGTGCCAATCGCGGCCTGAAACCCAGCTCCAACAGTGAGTTTTCCAACATAAGCTGTACAACTTCCGCGCGCATAAAAAACGAAAAACAACCGACATTACGGTTTATTATAATTTTATATTAGAATAATTTCATTAAGATATTGAACCGCCTGCTGAACCAGGACGGGCCGGACCCGGCTTCTCTTTCTCGGCTTTGCCGCGCACCCCCATGCAACGCCGGAGGCTTATCGCTTCAGCTGCGTATTTTACCGTTTGATTTTATCAGCCCTTTTCCAGCGCCCGGCCCAGAGACCGGCGCAAGAGCTGCCCCGGCTGGCGGTGTTTGGTCAACGCCGCGGCAAATTGCGCGGCCTGGTGCTCCGGCGGCGTCAGGAAGCTGGAAAACCCGCAGGAGATCATCGCCGCGAACTGGTCCGGGATGAAATGGCCCGCGGCGCGGACATCGCCCTTATACCCATGATGCTCCCGCAAGGCGCGGGCGATGCTGAAGCCGCGCCCATCGCGGAATTTCGGAAACTCCACGGCAATCACCGCCAGCTCGCCAAGCCGGGGCAGAATCTCCGCCAGCTCGGCATTGGGCGGCAGCACCACCCCGGCGGGGGCGGGCGGTGTTACGGGCAGTTCCGCCAGGGGAAACAGGCTCAGCCCGGCCAGATCGGCAATCTCCTCGCCCTTGGTGTTAATGAGCGGCATAGACGGCCTCCTTGAACGGCTCGGCGCCCAGGCGCCGGTAAGTATCGATAAAGCTCTCGCCCGTCTCCCGCACACCCAGATAAGCCTCCACCAGCGCCTCGATGGCATCCGGCACTTTCGCGGTGGGCACGGCCGGACCGATGATCTTGCCGATCGCCGCCTTCTCGTCCGCCGCCCCGCCGAGGGTGATCTGATAGACCTCCTCGCCATTCTTATCGACGCCGAGCAGCCCGATATGGCCGACATGGTGATGCCCGCAGGCATTGATGCAGCCGGAGATGTTCACATAGAGCGTGCCGATCTCATGCTGGCGCGGCGCCAGGCGCTCGGCGATGCGCTGCGCCACCGGAATGGAACGCGCCGTGGCCAGCGCGCAATAATCCATGCCCGGGCAGGCAATGATGTCGGTGATCAGCCCGATATTGTCGGTGGCCAGCCCGGCCGCCACCAGCGCCTTGAACAAGGCGGGCACATCGTCCTTGGCCACATGCGGCAGCACCAGATTCTGCACATGCGACACGCGGATCTCACCCATCGAATATTTATCCGCGAGATCAGCCACCGCATCCATCTCATCGGCGCTGGCATCGCCGGGAATCCCGCCGACGGGCTTCAGCGAAATCACCACCGAGACATAGCCCGGCGCCTTGTGTGGATGCGTGTTCTGCTTCACCCAGCCGGAAAGGGCGCGGTCATCCAGCATCGCGGCCTTCAGAACGCCGCTATCCTGGCGCGGGAATTCCGGCACCGGGAAGCGCGAGGCCACTGCCTGCACAATCTCATCCGTCAGCGTGCAATAGCCTTCGGGCAGGCTGGCATATTCATCCTCGACCATCTTGATGAAGGCTTCCGGCTTCATCTCGCGGATCAGGATCTTGATGCGCGCCTTGTACATGTTGTCGCGCCGGCCAAGCGCGTTATAGACGCGCAAAATCGCCTCGCAGTAACGCAGCAATTCCGGCAGCGCCACCGCCTCGCGCATTTTGATGCCGACATAAGGCGTGCGCCCCAGCCCGCCGCCCGCGAACACCCGGAACACCGGCTCGCCCTTTTCAGTCTTATAGGCCTCAAGCCCAATATCATGCACCCGCACCGCTGCCCGGTCATGCCCGGCGCCGACGATGGCGATCTTGAACTTGCGCGGCAGATAGGTGAATTCCGGATGGTCCGTAGACCATTGGCGGATGATTTCGGCATACACGCGCGGGTCGATGATCTCATCGGCGGCGGCACCGGCGAATTCATCCGTCGTGGTGTTGCGGATGCAGTTGCCGCTGGTCTGGATGCCATGAATATCCGCCTCGGCCAGGGCCGCCAGCGCGTCCGGCACATCCTCCAGCCGCAGCCAGTTGAACTGGATATTCTGGCGGGTGGTGAAATGGCCGTAGCCACGGTCGTAATGCCGGGCCACATAGGCCAGCTGGCGCAGCTGCGTGGCGCTGAGCACGCCGTAAGGAATGGCGATGCGCAGCATATAGGCGTGCAATTGCAAATACACGCCATTCATCAGCCGCAGCGGCTTGAACTCGTCTTCCGACAATTCACCCGCGCGCCGGCGCGCCACCTGCTCGCCGAATTCCTTGGCGCGCTGGCGCAGATAATCCCGGTCATATTCGTCGTAGTGATAAATGCCCGCGAAAGGCGAGCTGGAGCTGGCGGAGGGCAGCGGCGGCAGGGGCTCGGCGCCATCGCGCCACACGCCCGCCGGCAAATCCTCGCGCACCGAGGGGCCACGGGCGCGGATCTGTTCGCGATGCGCCACCGGAACCAGCTTGCCGCCTTCCCGCGTCACCTCCACCGCACGGATATCCACCACATGCAGCTCGGCATCCGCCGGATTCGCCTCGGCCAGGGCGGCGGCCAGGGCAGCCTCGTCGTAAGCGGCCGCCTGGTCCACATGCTCCGCCCATCCCTTGGTGCCCGCGAACCAGACGGACACGCCATCCACCACGCGGTTTCCGGTAATCACTTGCAAAGACATATTCCCGCCCGTTCTTCCACTCACCAAACCTCAACGCCAGATATAGCAAAATTCCGCGCCGTCCAGGGCAAGCGAGCCCCTGGGGAAGAAATTTCCGGAAATAGCTGTAGCGCTAAAATAGAATAGCAAAATACCACAAAAAGCCCGGAATTCTTAGATAATTTTATCAAAAATCCGCCATCTTGGAGAGCCTTGCCCTTAGCCCGTCAGCTTAATATCACTATAATAATTATAGTAATTATGGATTATTGAGAAGCCATGCATGTGCCTCGCCCCGGCGCGCTGCTCTTCGCGCGCCTGCTGGCGCCGGGCAGATATCTGGCGGACAGGTTTACAGCCCGGGCCGGGTGATTTAGCCTCCTTCGCCACGAGTTCAACCATGCCAGGTTCACGCCCATGGGCATCGACGATCAGAAGCCGGAAATCCCCCCCGCGGCGCAAACCAGCGCCTCGGACCTCGCCGCCGTGGTCGCGGGTCTGCGCCACTCGCGCGAGGTAACGCACAAAATCCGCCATCGCGGCCATGTGCGGGAACTGCCCTCCCGCGAGGCGCTGATAAAAATCCGCGACGGGCTGCTCGCCGCGCTGTTCCCCAGCCATTATGGCTGCCCGGACCTGACGGATGAGACAATCGATTATTTCGTCGGCCACACCCTCACCCGCACCCTGGCCTCGCTGACCGAGCAGGTGCGCCGGGGGTTGCTGTTCCTGGCGCCGGAAGATGAACCGCGCTTCGAGGAAGCCGATTGCGCCGCCTGCGATATCGTGCGCGACTTCGCGGCGGGGCTTCCCGCCATCCGCACCGCCCTGGTGAGCGATTTGAAAGCCGCCTATCAGGGCGACCCGGCCGCCACCTCCCTGGCCGAAGTGCTGCTCTGCTATCCCGGCATGCGGGCCATCATCCATCACCGCCTCGCCCATACGCTCTACAAGCTGGGCGCGCCCTTGGTGCCGCGCCTGCTGGCCAGCATCTCGCAGACCGAAACCGCCATCGACATCCACCCCGAAGCCCAGATCGGCCCGCGTTTCTTCATCGATCACGGCATTGGCGTGGTGATCGGCCAGACAGCGGTCATCGGCGAGAATGTGCGGCTCTACCAGCATGTCACGCTAGGGGCGAAAAGCTTTACCGAGGATGCGAGCGGCGTGCTGATCAAGGGCGAGCCGCGCCACCCGATCATCGAGGATAATGTGGTGATCTATGCGGGCGCCACCATTCTCGGGCGGGTGACCGTGGGGCGGGATTCGGTGATCGGCGGCAATGTCTGGCTCACCCGCAGCGTGCCGCCGGGCAGCTTCGTCTCCCAGGCGCAGACCCGGCTGGCGGGCGGGGAATAAGCCTGTTTCGCGGTATTTTTGAAAGGCCGCCGGGATTGGGGCGCCCAGCTTTTAGAGCCTGCTTTAAAACAACCCCTTGAATAAACTAACAAAAGTTTTTTGGATGCCGCCTTTTTTACAAAAAAGGCGGCTTCTATCGCAGCATTTCGGCAACCTTGTGGGCCAAATTCGCCATGGCGAAGGGTTTGGCGATCACCGCCATCCCCTCTTCCAGCACCTCGCCCGCCAACGCCGCCTGCTCGGCATAGCCGGTGATGAACAGCACCTTGAGGCCCGGATATCTGTGCCGCGCGGCGTCAGCCACCTGCCGCCCGTTCAGCCCGCCGGGCAGGCCAACATCGGTCACCAGCAGCTTCACCCTGGGATTCGTCTCCAAAATCCTGAGCCCGGCCACCCCGTCCCCGGCCTCCAGCGGCGTATAACCCGCCTCGCGGAGCACCTCCATGATCGGCACGCGCACCACCGCCTCGTCATCGATCACCAGCACGGTCGCCCCCGCGCCCGCTTCCAGGGCCTCGTTTTCCGGCCGCGCGGGCTCCGCCTCGGTCTCACCCTCATGGCAAGGCAAATAGAGAAACACCATGGTGCCTAGCCCCGGCGTGGAATGTACCTCCACATGCCCGCCGGATTGGCGGACGAACCCATGCACCATGGAAAGCCCCAGCCCCGTGCCCTGGCCGATGGGCTTGGTAGTGAAAAACGGATCGAAAACCCGCCCGATGATCTCCTTGGGAATGCCGGTGCCGGTATCGGAAACGCAGATCACCAGATAATTTCCCGCCGGCAGGTCGAAGCTCTTCGCCTCCTGCGAGTCCAACCAGCGATTCACGGTCTCGATCGTCAGCCTGCCGCCGCCCGGCATGGCGTCGCGGGCATTGATGGCGAGGTTGAGCAGCGCGCTCTCAAGCTGGGTGACATCCACCACCACGTGCTGCCGGGCTTCGGGCACCACCACCTCCAGCATGATGGCGGGGCCGACGGCACGCTGGATCAGATCCGCCAGCCCCGCGGTAAGCTGCCCTACATCCACCGGCCGGGGGTCCAGGGTCTGCCGGCGCGAGAAGGCCAGCAGGCGCTGTGTAAGAGACGCCGCGCGCTGGGCGGAATTTTGCGCCCCGTGCAGAAACCGCTCAACCCCATGAAGCTGCCCCTGCGCCAGGCGGCGCGCGAGAATTTCCAAACTGCCGCTGATGCCTTGCAGCAAATTGTTGAAATCATGCGCGATGCCGCCGGTAAGCTGCCCCACCGCCTCCATCTTCTGCGCCTGGCGCAAGGCCTCGTGCAGTTCCGTCAGCTCCTGGCTGCGCTGGGCCACGCGCTGTTCCAGCGTCTCATTGGCCTCGCGCACACGCTGGATCAGCCGCGCATTCTCGATGGCAATGGCCGCCTGCGCCGCCAGCCCCACCATCAGCTCCTCATGCCGGGCGGTGAAGCGCGCGCGCTCCGGGTGGCCGAACAGCATCGCGCCGGTCACCGCCCCCCCGCGTGAGGCCACCGGCACGGCCAGATAGGAGACCACCGGCAAATGCCCCCTGGGCATGCCGTGTAGCGGCGCGTTGCGGCCATAACGCGGGTCGGCGGTGATATCGTCGGAGCGGATCACGCCCAGCCCGTCAAACGTCGGCGAGAACAAGGCGGTGCGGCGCGGCTCGGGGAACCCCGCGAAACTCTCCCGCGGCGCGCCGGAAAGCGTGTAAAGCAGCAGGCTCTCCCCGGCCCCGTTCACAGCGGTATAGAAAAACGCGCCGAAGGCCGCCCCGGTGAGCTCCACCCCGGCATCCGTGACGAGCTGGATGATCTTTTCCGGATCTTTCTCCGCGATGGTCGCGGAGGAGATGCGGTTGAGCATTTCCAGCGCATGCCGGTGCTCGGCCAAAGCCGGGCCGCTCACCTCGTGGCCCTGCTCGAACAGCCCCGCCACGGCATCGGCTTCATCGCGCACCGGCGTCACGCCATAGCGCCAGAATGTCTCATGTATTCCGCCATTGCGCCGCATTTCGTGGCACCGCTCAAAACCGCTTTCCGCCTGCCCGCGCGCCAGGATCTTCCGCAGCCGCGCATCCGTTTCCGCCCGGACCACGCGGGCAGGCAGCCCCAGCGCCGCTTCATGCCCATGCAGCGCCGCCCAGGCATCGTTGAACAGCAGCCGCAGCTCTGGCCCCCAATAGATGGCGGACGGCAACGGCGAATTCAGGCAAAGATTCAGCGTCACTCTTAGCGCCTGCGGCCATGAGGCAGGGGCGCCAAGCGGTGTTGCCGCCCAATCATACGCCCTGATACGCGCCATCATTGCACCGCCGCCGGAAGCGCCGAAACCGGTTGTTTGCGTCAGCATATCCCTATAATTCATTGCAAAACATTAATGCACTTTTGCAACGGGAATGAAAGTGAATCTGACATTTCGGGCACCCGCAAAAGATTAAATCGTATGTGCGGCGCAACCGGAGATTATCCTCCAAAAAGCAAACGGGGCGCCCCATAAAGGAGACGCCCCGCCGCTTCAGTTCAAGGAAACGTTGATCAGCGCTCGACCTGGCTCACATCCCGCACCGCGCCCTTGGCGGCATTGGTGGTCATCGCCGCATAGGCGCGCAGCGCCGGGGTGACATTGCGCTTGCGCGGCTCGGCCGGCTTCCAGCCCTTGGCGTCCTGGGCCGCATGGCGCTCGGCCAGCACCGCATCCGGCACGTTCAGCGTGATGCCGCGGTTCGGAATATCGATCAGGATCTCATCGCCGGTTTCCACGAGGCCGATCAGACCGCCCTCGGCCGCTTCCGGCGAGACATGGCCGATGGACAGGCCGGAGGTGCCGCCGGAGAACCGCCCATCGGTGATCAGCGCGCAGGCTTTGCCGAGACCCTTGGATTTCAAATAGCTGGTCGGGTACAGCATCTCCTGCATCCCCGGCCCGCCTTTCGGCCCCTCATAGCGGATGACCACGACATCGCCCGCCTTCACCACACCGCTGAGGATGGCGGAGACCGCCGCATCCTGGCTCTCGAACACGCGCGCGGTGCCATGGAAGGTGAGGATGCTCTCATCCACGCCCGCGGTTTTCACGATGCAGCCTTCCGGCGCCAGATTGCCGAACAGCACCGCCAGCCCGCCATCCTTCGAGAACGGATGGGCGGCGGAACGGATCACGCCGGTCTCGCGGTCGGTATCCAGCTCCTCCCAGCGTTCATTCTGGCTGAAGGCCACCTGGGTCGGCACGCCGCCCGGCGCGGCGCGGAAGAAGTTTTTCACCTCCTCGCTGCTGGTGCGGGTGATGTCCCAACGGTTCAGCGCCTCGCCCAGCGTCTTGGTATGCACGGTCGGTAACGAGGTATCGATCAGCCCGGCCCGCTCCAGCTCACCCAGGATGGACATGATGCCGCCCGCCCGGTGCACATCTTCCATATGCACATCGTTCTTCGCCGGGGCCACCTTGCACAAGCACGGCACGCGGCGGGAAAGCCGGTCGATATCGGCCATGGTGAAATCCACCTGGCCTTCCTGGGCGGCGGCCAGCAGATGCAGCACCGTGTTGGTGGAGCCGCCCATGGCGATATCCAGGCTCATCGCATTCTCGAACGCCTTGAAGCTGGCGATGCCGCGCGGCAGCGCCGTTTCATCGTCCTGCTCATACCAGCGCTTCGCCAGATCCACGATCAGATGCCCCGCCTCGCGGAACAATTTCTCACGGTCCGCATGCGTCGCCAGCGTCGAGCCATTGCCGGGCAGCGAGAGCCCCAGCGCCTCGGTCAGGCAGTTCATGGAATTGGCGGTGAACATGCCGGAGCAAGAGCCGCAAGTGGGGCAGGCCGAACGCTCAATAACCTTCACCTCCTCGTCGGAGTAGCTGTCATCGGCGGCCACAACCATGGCATCCACCAGATCCACGGCGCGCTTGGCACCTTTCATCACCACCTTGCCCGCCTCCATCGGCCCGCCGGAGACAAACACGGTGGGGATGTTCAGCCGCAGGCTCGCCATCAGCATGCCGGGCGTGATCTTGTCGCAATTGGAGATGCACACCATCGCATCCGCGCAATGGGCGTTGACCATATATTCCACGCTGTCCGCGATCAGCTCGCGCGAGGGCAGCGAATAGAGCATGCCGTCATGCCCCATGGCGATGCCGTCATCCACCGCGATGGTGTTGAATTCCTTCGCCACACCGCCCGCCGCCTCAATCTCGCGCGCCACCAGCTGGCCGAGATCCTTCAGATGCACATGGCCGGGCACGAACTGGGTGAAGCTGTTCACCACGGCGATGATCGGCTTGCCGAAATCCGCATCCGTCATGCCGGTGGCGCGCCAAAGGCCGCGCGCACCCGCCATGTTGCGGCCATGGGTGGTGGTTCTGGAACGATAAGCGGGCATGTTTGTCTCCGGGTTTCGCGTTTCCTGGCTGAATTAAGCCTGTTCCAGGAAAAGGTAAAATATATTATTTCCTGCAAACTAAGTCGCAGGACATATTAATCCCTAGCTAGGCAGGTCATGGACATAAGACAATTGCGGCAATTCCTGGCGGTGGCGCAAACGCTGCATTTCGGCCGCGCCGCCCAGCGCCTGAACATGACGCAGCCGCCGCTCAGCCAGTCCATCCAGGCGCTGGAGCGTGAACTGGGCGCGCCTTTGTTCATCCGCACCAAGCGCAGCGTGGCGCTCAGCCCCTTCGGCGCCGCCTGGCTGCCGCATGTGCGGGCCGCCTTGGCGAGCGTGGATGCGCTGCCGGAAACCGCCCACCGGCTCCTCGCCGGCAGTGCGGGGCGGCTCGCCCTCTCCTTCGTCTCCACGGCGGATTATTCCGTGCTGCCCGTGCTGGTGCGGCGCTTCTCATCCCTCTACCCGGACGTAGAAATCGCCCTCACCGAGGCCACCAGCGACATCCAGATTGCCCTGCTGCAAGAGGGCACGGCCCAGGCGGGCATCATCATCGCGCCCAAGGACGGCACCTTGCCCGCCGCCCTCGCCTATCGCCGCCTGCTGCACGAACCCCTGCTGGCCGCCGTGCCGGAGGACTGGATCACGGCCGGCCGCCTCACCCCCGGCCCGCACGGGCTGGAACCGCAACAGGTGATCGAGGCGCCCTTGATCATCTTCCCCCAGCCCATGGCGCCGTCCTTCTACGACCTTGTGCTCGGCTATTACCGCGCCCATGGGGCGGAGCCGCGCATCGCCCAGCCCGCCATCCAGATGCAGACCATCATCAGCCTCGTCTCCGCCGGGCTGGGGCTGGCCTTGGTGCCCGCTTCGCTGCGGCATCTGGCCCGCACCGGGGTGCGTTATGTGGATCTGCAGGGCGATGCCCCCATGCTGGAAACCGGCCTCGCCTGGCGGCGGGATGAAACCGCCCCGGTGCTGGCAAGGTTCCTGGATGTGGCGGCGGAAATTTAACCCAGCAGCGCCTTCGTCAGCTCGTGGTCTGGCTCCATCAGCCCGTCAGCGATGTTGAAATGATGCCTGTCCGGCTCCAGCACAGAATCCGTGCGCGCCCCCAGCCCTTTCCAGATATTCGCCAGCAGCTCGCTCTGCCGGATGAATTCGGAGGTCTCCCGCGCCCCCACCCAGCAAATGATCTCCGTGCCCGGCAGCGGGTGCAGCAAAGCCGGGCTCTCGCTCAGCATTTCTGCGTCTGAAATCCGCAGCGTCTCCTGCCGCCAGACATGTTTCAGCGGCCGCAGATCATGCAGGCCGGAGACGGACACAACCCGCTCCACCCTGGCCCTTACATCTTCCGGCAGCGGCGACGTATGGGAGGCCATGCGGCTGACCAGATGCCCGCCCGCCGAATGGCCGATCAGCCGGATCGGCCCCGCGACCTCGCTCGCGATCACCGCGATCGCCAGGCCGATCTCGGCGGTGATGCCGGAGAGGCTGGTCTGCGGGCACAGCGTGTATTCCGGAAACGCCACTGCATAACCCCGCGCCAGCGGCCCGGCGGCCAGATGCGACCAATGGCTGCGGTCCAGGCTCATCCAGAACCCGCCATGCACATACACCACCAACCCGCGCGGCGCGCCCTCGGGCAGAAACAGGTCGAATTTGTTGCGGCCACCCGTGCCATAGGCCAGCTCCAGCCGCGCCCGGCTTGCCGGAAAGGCCGCGCGGAACGCTTCCGCCGCATCCAGCCAGCGTTGCGGCCAGGCCCGGCCATCGGGAATATTCTCGGCATTGTTGTAAACGGCGTTCCAATCGGCAATTCCATGCAGCATCAGACTTGGCTCCACGCTTCACCCCGTCCTTACAGGGACAGGACCAGCATGGCCGCAACCACCGCCGCCATCAACGCCGTGGCCATCCAGCCGAAGAATTTCAGCACCCCCCGCACCACGAATGGCCCCATGATGTCGCGCCGCGCCGCCAGCTTCATCATCACCACCATCACCGGCACCGCCACCACGCCATTGATCACGGCACTCCAGAACAAAGCCTTGATCGGGTCGATGGGCGCGAAATTGATGATCATGCCCACCAGCGTGGCAATCACCAGGGTCGCGTAAAAGGCCTGCGCCTCCTTCGGCCGGCGGGCGAGGCCCGTGGGCCATTGCCGCGCCTCGCCAATGGCATAGGCGGCCGAGCCCGCCAGCACCGGCACCGCCAGCAGCCCGGTGCCGATAATCCCCAACGCGAAAATCAGCGCCGCGAACCTCCCCGCCAGCGGGCGCAAGGCGGCGGCGGCCTGGGCGGAGGTCTGGATATCGGTGATGCCGTGCGGGTTCAGCGTCGCCGCGGTGGTAACGATGATCGCCAGCGCCACCAGGTTGGAGAACCCCATGCCGATGAAGGTATCCAGCTCGATCCGCCGCAGCGCCGCCGGGCCCTGGCCTGGCGCGTCCACCAAATCCACCCGGCGCGGATGCACATGGATATCCTCCACCTCCTCCGAAGCCTGCCAGAAAAACAGATACGGGCTGATGGTGGTGCCCAATATCGCCACCAGAGTGGTCAGATACCCGCCATTGGCGGAAAGCCGCGGCCAGAAGAGATTCGCCGCGAGAGCGCGCCAATCCACATGCACGATCATCACCACGCCAAAATAGGCAAACAGCGCCGCGCTCAGCCATTTCAGCACCGCCACATAGCGCGTGTATTGCAGGAAAAGCTGCAGCGAGATGCAGATGGCCGCGAACAGCAGCACATAAAGCACGCGCGGTGCGGGCAGCAGCAGCGCGGTCGCATCCGCCATGGCCCCCAGATCCGCCCCCAGATTGATGACATTGGCCGCCAGCAGCAGCAGAACCACGGAACTCAGCAGCCATTTCGGGTAATGCAGCCGCAGCACCCCCGCGATGCCATGCCCCGTGGTGCGGCCAATGCGGGCGCTGATCATCTGCACCGCCACCATCAGCGGATAGGAGAACAGCATGGTCCAGCTCAGCCCATAGGCAAACCCGGCCCCGGCCTGGGAATAGGTGGCGATGCCGCTGGGGTCGTCGTCCGAGGCGCCGGTGATCAGCCCCGGCCCCAGCACCTTGAACAAGCGCGGGCGCGAAGGGCCAACAGCGGGGCTCGGCCCCTCTTCCGGGTCGTCATCCTCGATTTTTTTGTCCCGCTTCATGCTTTATTTTCCCCCGCCCGGCCCAAATGACAAAGCCTGCCATGCAAATGCCTCATTCTTGCCCCACGAGGAACGCATGGAAATGTCCGCACCCACGCCCCGCGGGACGGCGCGCGAAAGCCGCCCCCGCCTCGCGCCTGTTCTGGCCATGACCCTGCTTACCGGCTTGCTGTCGGCCTGCGCGTCCACCCCCGCGCCCGCCCCGCAGGCCAGCATCACCCTGCCACCTGCCCCGGTTCTGCCGCCCCGCGCGCCAGAGCTGGTGGCCAACGGCCCGGAAATGTTCGGCACCGCCTCCTGGTACAGGCCCGGCCCCGGGCTGCACCGTACCTGCACGGGCGAGGCCTTTACCGGCGACGGCATGACCGCCGCCTCCCACACCATCCCGGTCGGCACCAAGGTGCGGGTGGCGCTGACGGGTGATGACAGCCGCTCCATCGTCGTGCGGGTGAATGACTGCATGCCGCATGGGCACCGGATTCTCGACCTGTCGGAAGGTGCGGCCGAAGAGCTGGGGCTGATGGGCCAGGGCGTTGCCCAGGTCAGCGTAACACCGGTGGTGCTGGTGGATAACCGCTGAACCCCGCTTCAAGGCACCAGCACAGCGGCACCATCGAAGCGCCCGTGGCGCAGATCATCCAGCGCCTCGTTGGCCGCGCGCAGGGGGTAGGCCGTGGTCAGCGTCCTGATGCCGATTTCAGGCGCCAGGGCCAGGAAGTCCAGCCCATCCTGCCGGGTGAGATTGGCGACCGAGAGAATTTGCCGCTCCTCCCATAAATCCGCATAGGCAAAGCGCGGGATATCGCTCATGTGAATCCCCGCGCATATCACGCGCCCGCCCTTGCGCACCGCCTTCAGCGCGGCGGGCACAAGTGCCCCGACGGGGGCGAAAATGATCGCGGCATCCAGCCGCTCCGGCGGCAGCTCATCAGACCCGCCCGTCCAGGCCGCGCCCAGGGACCGGGCAAAATCTTGCGTCCGCGCATCGCCTGGCTGGGTGAAGGCGTAAACCGACCGCCCCTGCCAAACCGCCACCTGGGCGATGATATGCGCGGCGGCGCCAAACCCATACAGGCCCAGCCGCTTGCCCTCCCCGGCCTTCACCAGTGAGCGCCAGCCGATCAGCCCGGCGCAGAGCAAGGGCGCCAGCGCCACATCCGCCCCCGCCTCGCCCAGGGGAAAGGCAAAGCGCGCATCGGCGAGGGCGGCGGTGGCATAACCGCCATCACGCGTATAGCCGGTGAATTCCGGCGCATCGCAGAGATTTTCCCGATGCTCCAGACAATACGGGCAATGGCCGCAGGCATGGCCGAGCCAGGGAATCCCCACACGCTCGCCCAGTGAAAGCCCGCTCACCCCCTCGCCCAGCGCATCGATCCGCCCGACAATCTCATGGCCGGGAATGAGAGGCAGATGCGGATGCGCCAGCTCCCCATCCACCACATGCAGATCCGTCCGGCAGACGCCGCAGGCCAGCACCCGGACCCGGATCTCTCCAGGCCCGGGCAAACGGTCCGGCAGCCCGGTCCATTCCAGCGCGGTGCGCGGCGCCTTCAGAACCATTGCCTGCATATCAAGGCCTCATTTCTCGAAATCGATAACGATCCGGCCCTGAATATCGCCCTTATGCATGCGCGCGAAGATATCATTGATATCCTCAAGCTTCTCGGTGGCGATGGTGGCCTTCACCTTGCCCTCGCCGGCGAAATTCAGCGCCTCCTGCAAATCCAGCCGCGTGCCGACGATGGAGCCGCGCACAGTGATGCCGTTCAGCACCGTATCGAAAATCGGCAACGGGAAATCGCCCGGCGGCAGGCCATTCAGCGAGATCGTGCCGCCGCGCCGCGCCATGCCCTGCGCCTGCGCGAAGGCTTTGGTGGAAACCGCCGTGACCAGCACGCCATGCGCGCCGCCCACTTCGCGCTTCACGAAAGCGGCGGGGTCTTCCTTCATCGCATTCACCCCCAGCGCCGCGCCGAGCGATTTGGCGAGTTCCAGTTTCTTGTCGTCAACATCCACGGCGATGACATTGCGCCCCATCGCCTTGGCATATTGCACGGCCAGATGCCCCAGCCCGCCAATGCCGGAAATCACCACCCAGTCATCGGGCTTGGTATCCGTCACCTTCAGCCCCTTATACACCGTAACGCCAGCGCACAGAATCGGCGCGATTTCGGTGAATGAGATATTATCCGGCAGATGGCCGACATAATTCGGATCGGCCACGACATATTCGGCGAAGCTGCCATTCACGGAATATCCGGTATTCTGCTGCTCCTCGCACAAGGTTTCCCAACCACCCAGGCAATGCGGGCAATGGCCGCAGGCGGTGTAAAGCCAGGGCACGCCCACGCGGTCGCCCTCCTTCACATGGCGCACGCCACGGCCAACACCCACCACATAGCCAACACCCTCATGCCCCGGAATAAAAGGCGGGTTCGGCTTCACCGGCCAGTCGCCCTCGGCGGCGTGCAGATCCGTATGGCAGACGCCGGTGGCGGCGATCTTCACCAGGATCTGGCCATCGCCCGGCTCTGGCACTTTCACTTCCTCGATCGTCAACGGCTTGCCGAACTCGCGGACAACCGCCGCCCTCATGGTTTTGGTCATGCTAACGCTCCACTTGTTTGCCTTCAGAAATGCGCATCGATATCGACGACATCGATCAGCTTGTGATTCACGAACTCCTTCAGCCCCAGCCCCAGAAGCTCACGCCCATAGCCCGAGCGGCGGACGCCGCCGAACGGCAGATCGGCCTCCACCTTGGTGGGGTGGTTCACGAACACCATGCCGGTGGACATCTTCTTCGCCACCTCGGCGCCATGCGCCGTGTCGGCGGTGAACACCGAGCCGCCCAGCCCGAAGGGTGAATCATTGGCGATGCGAATCGCGTCATCCTCATCCTTGGCGCGGAACAGCATCGAGACCGGGCCGAAAAACTCCCAGTAGCGGGCTGGGTTATCCTCACCCATTTCGGTCAGGATGGTCGGCTGCACGAAGGCACCGCGGTTGGGCACGGGCGGCCCCACCTCCTCGGCCTTTGCGCCATACGCCACCGCCTGGGCGATCCGCTCCTTGATCTCATCCGCCGCGCCTTGCGAGGAAAGCGGCGCCAGCGTGGTTTTCGGGTCCAGCGGATCACCCGCCACCAGCCCGGCCACACCCTTGCGGTAGCTGTCCAGAAACACATCGTAAACCGGATCGACGATGATCATCCGCTTGGAGGACACGCAGACCTGCCCGCCATTCCAATGCCTTCCGAACACCGCCCAGTTCACGGTCTTCTCCATCTCGGCATCCGCCAGCACCACGAAGGCATCCGCCCCGCCCAGCTCCATGGTGGATTTCTTCAGCGCCTTGCCCGCCTGCGCCGCGATAACGGCACCGGCCCCCTCGGAGCCAGTGAGCGCCACGCCATGCACGCGCGGATCGTTGATGATCATCTCGATCTGCTCGCGCGTGGCATAGAGATTCTTGAAGGCGCCATCAGGCAGTCCGGCTTCATGCAGCAGTTTCTCGAAAGCGGCGGCGCTCTGCGGCACGTTGGAGGCATGTTTCAGCAGCAGCACATTCCCGGCGGAAAGCTGCGGCGCCAGAATGCGCGCGATCTGGTAATACGGAAAATTCCAGGGCTCGATGGCCAGCAGCACGCCTAGCGGCTCATGCACCAGCATCGCATCGCCCTCGGCGGGGTCCAGCACCGGCAGTTTCTCAGGCTTCAGCAGCGCTTCGGCATGGCTCACGTAATATTCAAAAATCTTCGCGGAAAGCTCGACCTCCGCCTTCGCCTCGCCCAGCAGCTTGCCCATTTCCAGCGTCAGAATACGGGCATAGGCATCGGCATCCCGGCGCAGCAGATCGGCCGCCTTCTGTAGAATTCCGCCGCGCTTCGCGAAGCCGGTTTCCCGCCAGGAGAGAAACGCCGCATGCGCCTTGTCCAGCGCCTCGCGCACCTGTGCGTCCGTCGCATCGGGAAAGCGCTTCACCAGCTCGCCGGTATAGGGATTGATCGTTGCATAGGCCATTGCCGTGTCCTTTCAGGAACCACTCAAAACTGCCGATTTTCGCAACTGACTTTAGGAAGCCCCGGCCGCCGCGCATTGATGAATGTCAATGAGCCTGCCGGAACCGCATGCCGGGCCGGAAAGAAAGATTAAACTTTGCACATGTTCCGGCGCGCCCGCCGGGTGCTCAGGCCTTGCGGAGCAGGAACAGCCCTTGTTCGCCGAACAGATTGGCCAAACGCGGCGAGCGGCGCCAGGGCGCGCGCAGCCCTTGCTCGTCGGCGGCCAGCCAATCCTGCACCACATAGCCATCCATGTCGCACAGGGTGAAGAAATCCTTGATGGTGCAAGGGTGGATGTTGGGGGTTTCGTACCACATCCGGTTCCAGCCGGCGGTCATCGGCATGCGCCCGCGCGTGAGCAATTGCAGCCGCAGCGTCCAATGGCCGAAATTCGGGAAGGAGACGATGGCATGCGTGCTGATGCGCAGCATCTGGCGCAGCACCTCGCGCGGCTTTTCCACCGCCTGCAAGGTGCGCGACAAAACCACATAATCGAACGCGCCATCCGGATAGGTCACCAGCTCGGTATCCGCATCGCCCTGCATCACCGGCAGGCCATGGGCGATGGCGCGCTGCACCTCTTCCATGTCGATCTCGATGCCGCGCGCGTCGCATTGCTTGGCCCTGGTCAGATGCTCGATCAGCTGCCCATCGGCGCAGCCCACATCCAGCACGCGCGAGCCGGGCTGCACCATCCCGGCGATCAGCGCCAGGTCAACGCGAATTTTTTTCGCCCCGCTCATGAAAGCCCTGCATGCTCCGCGCAGCCGATCAAAAACCCGCGCAGCGTGGCATGGAAATCCGGCTCATCCAACAGGAAGGCATCATGCCCTTTATCGGATTGCACCTCCACGAAAGACACATTCGCCGCCACATGGTTCAGCGCCCGGGCGATGGTGCGCGACTGCGCGGTGGGGAACAGCCAGTCGGACGAGAAAGACACCAGCAGGAAGCGCGTATGCGTGCCCCGGAAGGCATCGGCCAGCACGCCGCCATGCTCGCCCGCGATGTCGAACAGATCCATCGCGCGGGTGATGGTGAGGTAGGAATTCGCATCGAAGCGCTGCACGAAGCTGGAGCCTTGATATTGCAGATAGCTCTCCACCGCGAATTGCTCGCCAAGGGCTGAAAGCCCCTCGGCATTCTGCAGCTTGCGGCCGAATTTGCGGGTCAGCGCCTCTTCGGAAACATAGGTAATATGCGCCGTCATCCGCGCCACGGCCAAGCCGCGCTCCGGGCGCACGCCCTCGGACCAGTAATGCCCGCCATAGAAGAACGGATCCGCCGCGATCGCCTGCCGCCCGATCTCATGAAACGCGATGTTCTGCGCCGAATGGTAATAAGCGGCGGCAATCGGCACGGCGGCAAACACCATCTCAGGAAACTGCACCGCCCAGGAGAGCACCTGCATGCCGCCCATGGAGCCGCCGATCACGGCAAACAGCTTCCTGATGCCGAAATGCTCCACCAGGCGCTTCTGCACCCGCACCATGTCGTGAACCGTGACCACGGGAAAATCCGGGCCCCAAGGCTGGCCCGCCCGCTCGCCATGCGGCGAACGCGGCCCGGTGGAGCCCATGCACCCGCCCAGCACATTGGCGCAGATGACGAAATATTTGTCCGTATCGATCGGCGCACCCGGCCCCACCACCCGCTCCCACCAGCCGGGGCGGCCGGTTTCGGGGTTCTGCTCGGCCACATACTGGTCCCCGGTGAGGGCGTGGCAGAGTAATATGGCGTTGCTTTTATCGGTGTTGAGCGCGCCGTATGTCCGGTAGGCAACCGTCACGCTGGGCAGCACACGGCCGCAATCCAGCGCCACACCTTCGGGGAAGGTGACGCTCTGATGCGGAAAATCCGTACAGGCCGGGCTCTGGTCCATCTTGATCCGCATATGCGCTGGCCGCCCCCAGGGTGCAATCCCCAGCCCGGCATGGAAGAACCGCGCCCTTATACGGCTTGGCGGGGAGGCAAGGGATGCGGTATCTAGACGTGCGATGAACGACCTTTCCCCCCCGCCACGCGCTTGGCCGAATTGCGCGCCGAACTTGACGCCATAGACGATCAGATTCACGACCTGCTGATGAAGCGCGCCAAGGTGGTGGAAACCGTGGCCGCCGAAGGGGGAAAGAAAGGCACCAAGATCCGCCCCGGGCGGGAAGCCCTTATCCTGCAACGGCTGCTCTCCCGGCATCGGGGCGCTTGGCCGGCCCAGGCCATAGTGCGCATCTGGCGGGAAATGTTCGGCGCGGCGCTGATCATCGAGGGCGGCCAGACCATGGCGGTGTGCGATGGCGAAGGCGGCGAGGCCCGGCTGGCCCTGGCCCGCGAGCATTTCGGCCCGCTCACCCCGGTGCGCCGCCACCATAACCCGGCCCAGACCCTGGCGGACCTCACCCGCGAGGGCGGCGCCCAGCTCGCGGTGCTGCCGCCGCTTGGCGAGGGTGACGACACCCATGGCGGCTGGTGGCCGATGCTGGCCGCCAACGGCCAGATGCGGCTTTATGTGATCGCGAAAATCCCATTCTGGACCCGCCGGGCCGAGGGGCTGCCGGTAGGCGAGGCCTATGTGGTGGCCGCCGTGCCACCCGATCCCAGCGACGCCGATCGCGGGCTGGTGATGCTGAGCTTCAATGCCGAGGTCTCCCGCACCAGGATGATCGAGCAGGTGGCCGCCGCCGGGTTCGAACCCGGCCCGCTCTGGGTAAAGCGCCTGCCCGGCGATTCCCGCCTGCTGGCGCTGGTGGAGGTGGAAGGGCTGGTGAACGATGCCGACCCGCGCCTGGCCGCCATTGCCGGACTCGATGCTCCGGCGCATGTGATCGGCGGCTATGCACTCCCGCTCGGCGAGACGAACTGACATGAACAAACCCGTTGCCCGTGCGGAGATTTTCTCCGTGGCGTCCTATGTCGGCGGCGAGTCGAAGCTGGCCGGCTTCGAAAAGCCCATCAAGCTCTCCTCCAACGAGGGCGCGTTCGGCCCGCCGCCGGGGGCCATCAAGGCCATCGCCGAGGCGGCATCCTCCATGCACCGCTACCCGGATGGCGGCTCACACAAGCTTCGCCAGGCCATCGGCGCCAAGTTCGGGCTGGACCCGGAACGCATCGTCTGCACCAACGGGTCGGACGAGGTGATCGCCCTGCTCATCCAATCCTATGGCGGGCCGGGCACCGAGCTGATCATGAGCGCGCATGGCTTCGCGATCTACGAGATCGCGGGCAAGCTGGCGGGCTGCACCATCCTGAAGGCGGCGGAGACGGATCTCACCACGGATGTGGATGCGATCCTCGCCCTCGTCTCCCCGGCGACGCGCATGGTGTTCATCGCCAACCCCAACAACCCCACCGGCACCATGCTGGCCCAGGGCGAAGTGGAGCGCCTGCGCGCCAGCCTGCCCGGGGATGTGCTGCTGGTGCTGGACGCGGCCTATGCCGAATATGTCGACCGCGCGGATTACGATGCCGGGGTGAAGCTGGTGGATGCCGGCGAGAACACGGTGATGACCCGCACCTTCTCGAAAATCTTCGGCATGGGCGGAGCACGGCTTGGCTGGTGCTACGCCCCGCCTTCGGTCATCGACGTGCTGAACCGCACCCGCCCGCCCTTCAACGTGAACGGCTTTGCATCCGCCGCCGGCATCGCCGCACTTGAGGAACCGGGCTGGCTGGAAAAGAACCGTGCCCATAACAGCGCCGAACGCCGCCGCCTGGCCGAGCGCCTGACCCAGAGCGGACTGAAAGTGGTCCCCTCCGAGGCGAATTTCATCCTCGTCGATTTCACCACCACCGCGCATGCCAGCGCCGCCGATGCCTATCTGCGCCAGCACGGCATCATCGCCCGGCAGGTCAAATCCTATGGCCTGCCGCATTGCCTGCGCATCACCATCGGCACGGCGGCGGAATGCAGCCGCGTCGCGGAGGTTCTGGCCGAATTCAGTCATGGTTGAGCCCTTGTTCAACCGGCTTCTGCTCATCGGCATCGGCCATATCGGCGCCTCCATCGCGGGCGCGCTGAAGCTGCATCCCGGCATTGTGAAGCAGCTGGTGATTTCCGATTCCAACCCGGAACATCTGCGGCGCGCCGAGGCGCTGAAACTCGGCGACGAATATATCGCCAGCGCGGCAGAAGCCGTGAAGGGCGCGGATTGCGTGATCCTCTGCACGCCGGTCGGCACCTTCGCGGAGCTGGCTGAAGCCATCGCCCCCCATCTGGCGCCGGGCTGCATCTTGTCGGATGTCGGCTCCACCAAGCAATCCGTCATCCGCGATGTCGGCCCGCATGTCCCGCCCGGCATTGCCTTCGTGCCCGCCCACCCGATGGCGGGGCAGGAATTCTCCGGCCCGGATTCGGGCGTGCCGAGCCTCTTCGAAGGCCGCTGGTGCCTGCTCACCCCGCCTGAAGGCGTGGATGAGGCCGCGGTGAAAAAGATCGAGGCATTCTGGCAGATTTTGGGTGCCCGCACCGCCCGCATGGGGGCCGCGCATCACGACCGCGTGGTCGCCATCGTCAGCCATCTGCCGCATCTCATCGCCTTCACCATCTGCGGCACGGCGGATGATCTGGCGGATGAAACCCGCGAGGAAGTTCTGCAATTCGCCGCCGGCGGCTTTCGGGACTTCACCCGCATCGCCGCCTCCGACCCGGTGATGTGGCGCGATATTTTCATCAACAACAAGGATGCGCTGCTGGAGATGTTCTCCCGCTTCTCGCAGGACGCGCAATCCATGGCCCGCGCCGTGCGCAAGGGCGACACGGATTATATCGAGGACCGGATCAAGCATGGCCGCCGGATCCGCAAGAGCCTCATCGACATCAACCAAGCGTAAGGAAAAACCAGCATGATCGTGGATATCCGCACCTATAGCTGCCTGCCCGGCAAGATGCCCGCCTGGCTGAAGCTGTATGAGGAATTCGCCTGGCCATTGCAGAAAAAACATCTCGGCAACTGCCTTGGCTTCTATGCCAGCGCGGAAGGGCGGCTGAACACGGTGGTGCATCTCTGGGGTTATGAGAGCCAGGCCGACCGCGAGGCCCGGCGCGCCGCCCTGGCGGCCGACCCGGACTGGGGCATCTTTCTGGAAAAAGCCGCGGCACTCGGCGCCTTCATCGCGCAGGAAAACAGCCTCTTCAAACCAGTCCCTTTCTATAGCGCCAAATAAACATGCAGAGCACGGCCATCATCATCGCCGCCGGGCTGGGCACCAGGATGAAATCCGCCCTGCCGAAAGCCGCGCATAAAATCGCGGGCCAGCCAATGCTGTCGCACCTCATCCGCGCGGCGGAGCAGGTGTTCGACCGCATCGCGGTGGTGGTGGGGCCGGACATGCCCTTACTGGAACAACTCACCGCCCCGCACGCATTGGCCGTGCAGCATGAACGCCTGGGCACCGCGCATGCCACGCGCCAGGCGGAGGCTTATTTCGGCGAAGGCCCGGTGGCGGTGTTCTATGCCGATAATCCGCTGGTCTCCGTGGAAACCATGCGCGCGCTGCTGGAACGCCTGCGCGCGGGCGATGCCGGGCTGGTGCTGCTGGGCATGACCCCGCCGGATGCCGGCAAATATGGCCGGCTGGTGATGGACGGCGCCTATGTCTCCCGCATCGTTGAATTCGTTGAAGCGAATGATGCAGAGCGCGCCATCGGCTTTTGCAACGCGGGCGGCATGGCGGCGCTGGGCACGGATATGCGCGGCTGGCTGGCGCAAGTGGGCAACAACAACGCCAAGGGCGAGTTCTACCTAACCGACATCGTTGCCATCGCGCGCGATGAGGGCGTGAATGTCGCCGCCCTGGACGCGCCTTACGATGAATGTCTTGGCGTGAATTCCCGCGCTGAGCTGGCGCAGGCGGAAGCCGCCTACCAAACCCGCGCCCGTGCCCGCTTCATGCGCGATGGCGTAACCCTGCAAGCGCCCGAAACCGTATTCTTCGCCGCTGACACCAAGATCGGCGCGGATACCATCATCGCCCCGCATGTGGTCTTCGGCCCCGGCGTGGAGATTGCGGGCAATGTCGAGATCAAGGCGTTTTCCCATCTCGAAGGCTGCTTGGTGCAAAGCGGGGCCATCATCGGCCCCTATGCGCGCCTGCGCCCCGGCGCCGAGGTGGGGGAGGACGCGCATGTCGGCAATTTCGTCGAGCTGAAAGCGGCGAAGCTGGGCAAGGGGGCCAAGGCCAATCACCTTACCTATCTGGGCGATGCCGAAATCGGCCCCGGCGCCAATATCGGCGCCGGCACCATCACCTGTAATTACGACGGCAAGGCCAAGCACAAAACCAAAATCGGCGCGCAAGCCTTCATCGGCTCCAACACCGCTCTGGTGGCACCGGTTAGCGTGGGAGATGGCGCGCTGATCGCCGCCGGGTCCGTGATCACCGAGAATGTGCCAGAAGGCGCGCTGGCGCTGGGCCGCGCCCGGCAAGTGGTAAAAAACCGCAAAGGCTGAAAGGCGGGCGCCGCCTTAAGAGACTGTTTCGAAAGTTTGTTCGCAAACCTTGTTGAAATTAACAGAAGTTTTTGGTGCAGCTTTTTGAAAAAAGCTGCGAAAGACGCCGCCTTTTTTGTAAAAAAGGCGGCACCCAAAAAACTTTTATAAGTTTATTCAAAGGGTTGTTTTAAAACAGTCTCTTTTAGAACAATCTCTAAGAAAGATGCAGCGCCTGGAACAGCTTGGCGCTGGCGGGAATCGCCCGCATCACCGCATGGCGCTCCACCACGATCAGCAGCAGAACCAGCACCACCACCAGCGCCCCCATCAGGCGGGGATTGCCTTGGCGCCCCCGTTTTTTCGCCGGTTTATAGGGTTCCAGCTCCATCTCGTTATTGCGGGCGGCGCGCACAAGGTCGGCGAAGCGGTCCGGCTCCGCGGCCTCATCCGCCGCGTGCGGCGGCGGCTCATGGTCATGGTGCGGGGTGCCCTGGGCCTCGTCCTGCAAGGCGGCCTGCATCTCGGCCTTCGCCGCGTCGTCCACCGGCTCGCCAAAGCGCCGGTTCAGCGCCTCGCCCACCACCAAGGCGGGTAAACCCGGCGAATCCTCAACAAGCGGCGCGGGGGGCGGCGCGCTGGCGGCCTCCTCCTGCCCTTCAGGCATCACCCGCCAGCCATGGCCGCATTGCTCGCAGCGCAAGCGGCGCGGGCGGCCCCCGAGCAGATTGTCGGGAACGTCATAAAGTGTCTGGCAATTAGGGCAGGCGATCCGCATTGCGCCTCAACGCATGGCATTTTTAACGGGGCGCCGCAATAACTTGGCCAGCACCCGGAGAATTTTGCCGGAAAATAAATGAAAGCTGTGTCTTGCCGGAGCGCTCCCTGTCGCGGCACTACACTGCCTATGAGAGGACAAGCCTGATGGTCCGATTCGAAGATGTCTGGCTGCGCTACCGGCACGCCGCCCGCGGGGGCGAGGCCGAGGCGCTGCGCGGCATCAGCTTCGACATCGAGGATGGCGGCTTCCGCTGGCTCACCGGCCCCTCGGGTGCTGGCAAAACCAGCCTGCTCAAGCTAATCTACCTGGCCGAGCACCCCGCGCGCGGGCGCATCGAGATTCTCGGCTCCCGCGCGGCGCGCGTCACCCGGCGGGAGGCGGCCTTGCTGCGCCGGCGCATCGGCGTGGTGTACCAGGATTTCCGGCTGCTCCCGCAATTGGACGCTTACGACAATGTCGCCCTGCCCATGCGCCTGGCCCGCCGCAGCGAGGCGCAGGTGCAGGCGGATGTAACGGAGATTCTGCGCTGGGTCGGCCTCTCCCACCGCCTGCATGCAAGGCCGGATGAGCTGTCCGGCGGCGAGCAGCAGCGCATCGCCATCGCCCGCGCCGTGGTGGCCCGCCCCAAGCTGCTGGTGGCGGACGAGCCGACAGGCAATCTGGACGACGAGCAGGCCCAGCGCCTGATGCTGCTGATCACGGCGCTGAACAAGCTCGGCACCACCGTCATCGTCGCCACCCATAATACCGGGCTGGTGGAGCGCTACCCCTTCCCCCGCCTGGGCCTGGAAAACGGCCGGCTGGTGCATGATGGCTAAGCCCCATGCCGATCTTCTGGGCGTGCGCGCCGCACTTTCAGACCGGCTGCTGCCGGTGCTGGTGGGCGCCATGAGCTTCCTGGCCGCCCTGGCCCTGGGCGGCACATTGGCCTGCGCCACATTGGCGGCAAGCTGGCAGGGCGACACCGCCGCCGCCCTCACCATCCAGATCCCGCAACCCTCCGACCCTGATGCCGCCAATGACGGCACCCGCCTGGCCGCCGTGCAGCGCGCCTTGGCCGCCGACCACGGCGTGCAGAATGCCGCAGTGATGAGCGAGGCGGAGATGAACCGGCTCATCGCCCCGTGGCTTGGCAGCGACGCTGCCTCGCTGGGGCTGGCGCTGCCCGCCGTGATCACCGCGCAATGGGCGGGCTCCGGCACCACGGATGCGCTGGGCGCGCAATTGCAGCAGGTAAGCCCCGGCACGCTGGTGAAAACCGGCGCCATGTGGGCGCAGCGCGTGGCGGCACTCACCACCAGCCTGCAGGCCTGCGCGCTGGCCGTGCTGCTCATCGTGGCGCTGGTGGCGGCGGCGGTGGTGGCGGTGGCCACGCGCTCCGGCCTGGCGCAGCTGCGCGAAACCATCGAAACCGTGCACGGGCTGGGGGCGCTGGATTCAGACATTGCCGGGCGCTTCGCCGCGCGCGCCACCTGGCTGGCGCTGGCCGGTTCCCTCGGCGGCACGGTTCTGGCCTTGCCGGTGCTGGCCTGGCTGGCCTGGCTCGCCACCCCCTTCACCGGCACCGCGCAATTCAACAGCCTGTTCAGCCTGCCCCCCGCCTTGCTCGCCTTGGTGCCACTGCTGCCCGCCAGCGCCGCGCTCATCGGCTGGGTCACGGCGCAGCTTACCGTGCGCGGCTGGCTGCGGCATCTGCCCTGATGGCCCGCCCGCCGCATCGCCGCCGCCGTTTTTCCCCGGTCCGGCTGCTGGCCCGGCTGGTGCTGCTGGCCTGTGGCGCCTGGTGCGCGGGGTTCCTGGTTTTCATGGCCTGGGTGTTCACCGCCGAGCCCCCCAACCCGCTGCCGCCCGCCGATGGCATCGTGGCGCTGACCGGCGGAGATGACCGGATCAGCGAGGCGCTGGCCTTGCTTGCCGCGCATGAGGCGCCGCTGCTGCTCATCTCCGGTGCTGGCAAGGGCACCTATCTTGGCGATTTCACCAAGGATGACAGCGCCGCCGCCACCAAATACGCGGGCGCCATCACGCTCGGCCACATGGCCGCCACCACCCATGACAACGGCGCCGAAACCGCCGCCTGGGCGAAGGCGCATAACATGCGCTCGCTCATCATCGTCACCGCCGATTACCACATGCCCCGCGCGCTGCTGGAAATCCGCCGCGCCTTGCCCGGCTTGCGCCTCACGCCAGACCCCGTGCGCCCGCCGGCGATGCGCGACCGCCTGACCATGCCGACCCTGCGCCTGCTTGCCGCCGAATACAGCAAATATCTGGTGGTGCGCGCCGGGCTCGGCGGGTTGTTCAGCTCCAGCACCTCAGGAGATTATTGACCGAAAATGCGCCGGGTCCGTTCTTTTGCCTTCAACGCCGTGCTCTGGGGGGCGGGCGCCGCG
This sequence comes from uncultured Pseudomonadota bacterium, assembly GCA_963794625.1. Taxonomy (GTDB): domain Bacteria; phylum Pseudomonadota; class Alphaproteobacteria; order Acetobacterales; family Acetobacteraceae; genus Acidocella. The sequence continues at coordinate 262,571 of CAWCEU010000003.1, read as the reverse complement.
CTCAGCCTGTGGTGCGTGCTCATCGGCCGGTTTTTCCACGAGGGCATCCTGCGCGCGGCGCAGCGTTGGGCTCGGGTGAGCCTGTGGGCGCTGCGCGTGTTCTGCGGCATCACAATCGAGGCCAAGGGGCTGGAGCAGGTGCCCAATGGCGGCTGCGTGATCGCGGCACAGCACCAATCGGCGCTGGACATCCTGGTCTGGATCTCGCTGCTGCCCCGCCCCGCCTTCGTGTTCAAGAAGGAGCTGAGGCGCCTGCCGTTATTCGGCGCGCTGCTGGAGCCGGGCGGAATGATTCCGGTGGATCGCGGCGGCGGGCGCAAGGCGCTGCGCGAGATGGTGGAACACGCCCAGGCAGCGGTGGCGGCGGGGCGGCAGGTGGTGATCTTCCCGGAAGGCACGCGCGTCGCCCATGGCGCGCGCGGGGAGCTGCGCCATGGCATCGCGGTGCTGGCAAAAGGGGTGCAAGCCCCGGTTTTCCCCGCCACCACCGATACCGGGCTGCGCTGGGGGCGGCTGGCCTTCAGCAAGCAGCCGGGGCCCGTGCATGTCACCGTCTACCCGGCCCTGCCCGCGGGGCTGGGCCGCGAGGAGCTGCTGGCCAGGCTAAGCCAGCTTTATTACGGCTAGAGCAAGATTGGTTTAGGTTGACGCGTCAGCGACAACGTAAACCAATGAACTTGCTCGCTAAAACACGACTAGCGCGGGTTGGCGTGAGCCGATCGCGCTGTAGAGCCGGATGATTTTAGAGCCTTACGCCACCACGCGCGCGGCGAAGAAGGTGAGGCCCAGCAGCACCGCATCCACTCCGAAAGCGGTGCCCAGCCCGAAATGATTGGCCACGAAGCCGATCATCACCGGCCCGGTGAGAAACCCGGCATAGCCGATCCCCACCACCGCGGGCATGGAATGGTGCGAGTCCATCCCCGGCACCCGCGCCGCGGCGCTGAACACCAAGGGCGCGATATTGCCGGTGCCGAACCCCACCAGCCCGAAACCGATGATCCCCGCCACGCCGGAATTCACCAGTACCGCCAGCGCGAACCCCGCCACCCCCAGCGCCACGCCCAGGCGCATCACCGCGGGCTGGCCGAAGCGCATGGCCAGGCGGTCGCCGGTCAGGCGCGCCAGCGTCGTCATCACCGCGAAGGCGGCATAGCCGAGGGTCGCGCTGTCGATCGGCATGTTGCGTGAGAAACGCAGGAAGATGGCGCTCCAATCCGTGGTCGCGCCCTCGGTCATGAAGGCGGCGTAGCAGCACAGGCCCAGAATCAGCGCCTGCCGGTTGGGTTTGGCGAAATGCCGGCCAGAGGGCGGGGCATCACCGCTTTTGGGCACCATCCGGAAGCTCTGGGTCAGCCCCAGCAAGATCGCGGCCGCGCTGGCCAGGCAGACCAGCGGCACCGTCGCGCCGAGCTTGAGCAGCAAGCTGGCCGCCAGCGCCACGGCCAGCGTGCCCAGGCTGTAGCAGGCATGAAAACCGGAGAGATGCAGCCGGCCGGACATCGCCTCCACCACCGTGCCCTGCGCGTTCATCGCCACGTCCAGCGCGCCGAAATTGGCGCCATAGATGAAAAGCAGGCCGGCGAAGGCCAGCGGCGAGGGCGCATTCCCCAAGGCGGGCAGCAGCAGGCACATCAGCAGCGTGCTGGCGATGATGCAGGTGCGGCTGCCCCAGCGCGCCACCGCCACCCCGGCCAGCGGCATGACCGAGACCCCGCCCGTGCCGCCAGCAAGCAGCACCAGCCCCAATGTCGCGTCGTCGAGCTGAAAGCGGATCTTGGTGTAGGGAATGACAATCGCCCAGACCGAAATGCCGATGCCCGCCATGCAGAAGACAAGCCGCATGGTCCAAAGTTTGCCGTACATATCAGACCGTTATCCTGCCTAAAGAAAAGCGGCAAGGCGGGCCGGGCCCGAAAACCAGGCAAGAAAGCCAGGCCCGGAAGCCAGACCCGGAAGCCAGACCCGGAAGCCAGATCCGGAAGCCAGACCCGGAAGCCAGATCCGGAAGCCAGGCAAGAAAAAGGGGGCCATAAGCCCCCCTGTCCAGCCCGGCGCTGGAAAAGCGCCTACAAAACCCTTCGCCCGGCAACGGCATGGTAGATGACCAGCACCACCACCGCCCCCACGACCGACACGAACAGCGACCATAGATTGAATCCGGTAACCGGCACCGCGCCCAGCGCCGCGAAGATCCAGCCGCCGACCAGCGCGCCGACGATACCCAGGATCATGTCGAGCAGCGGCCCCTTGCCGCCATTGTCAACGATGTGACTGGCGATCCAACCGGCGATCAGGCCGAGTACGATCCATCCGATAATTGACATGGTTCTGCCTCCGGAAATGTTTCTCTGGCCTGGACATGGGCCGCTGGCCGCGGCGGTGCAAGCTGCCCGTCGAGAACTTCACCCGGCGTTCATGTTCAGCTTCAGCTGCCGCGCTTCCAGCCCCTGCCAAGCGATCAGCACCGGCATGGCGATGACGAAATCGCGCGCCCGGCGCAGCAGGGAGAGGGAGATGGAGATATCCGGCGGAATCCCGAACAGCCCGCCCAGCAGCGCATAGGCGGCCTCCTGCACCCCCACCCGGCCGGGAATAAAGAAGGCCAGGGCCATGATGGCATGCAGCATGGCCTCGATGCACACCGCATCCAGCCAGGATAGCGGCACACCCAGCGCCTGGAAGCCGATATAGGAGGCCGTGCCGGTGCCAAGCCAGCACAGCAGATGAAAGAAAGAGGCCCAGGCCAGGCGGTGATGCTGGGTGTACATGCCATCCAGCGCCGCCTGCAGGCGCTGGAAATTATCCGCCGCCCCCTGGCCGGTACTGCCCGCGATGCGCATGGCCACGGCACGGAACAGCTTGGTGCCGCCGCCGCGCTGCGCCACGATCAGCCCCACCCCCAGCGCCACCGCCACCGCCAAGCCGATGGACACCGGCACCAGCAAATCCGACCCCGGCACCTTATGCGCCAGAATAACCAGCCCGGCACCGACGAACACGAGCTGGGCCAGGAATTCGGTGGTCACATCCCCCAGCGTGGAGGCGATGGCATCCGCCGCGGCCACGCCGCCCAGCGTCATCACCCTGGCCCCCAGCACGAAACCGCCCACCTGCGAGAAGGGCAGGAACTCGCCCGTGGCATCGCGCACCGCCCGGCCCCAGACGCAGAGCCAGAACGAGCCTTTCTGCCGCGACCGCAGCAGCATTCGCCAGCACAAGCCCAGCCCCAGCAGGAGCACCAGCTGCGCCGCCACATATTTCGCAACCCCCCAGGCGCTGACGGATGTAAGGGCTCTCAGCACGTCTCCCGCGCCGAAATAGATGATCAGCCCGGTGATAACGGCCAAGCCCGCCAGCGTGAGAGCGGCGGGAATGAGTTTGCTTTTAGCCAAAGAGATACTCAACGTCCCAAGATACGGATTTTCAGGCGCAGGGCGGCTAGGCCGATGCGCCCCAGAAATGGCATGGTGGTCGGGCGCCTCAGGCGCGAATCGTAGCCTGCCATGCGCCTTTTATCCTCTTCCAGGCAAATTGCCAAAAGACTGCTCAGATCCATCTCCTCGCTCAGGGCCGAGGAGCCGTTCATGGTGAAATTGGCGTCCGCCCCTTCCAGCCCGTCCACATCCTTGGCGATGCCGATCCGCTCATAAATCAGGTAGCCCCACACGGCCCAGATTTTCAGCTCGAACCAGATGCGCCTCCACCAGGGCAGATTGGCGCGGTACCAGGCCACCCAGTTGGAGAAGAACAGAATATGCCGCCCCTCCTCCTGCACCACCGGCTCGAAGGTCTCCACCAGCTTGTCCGGGAAATAGCCGGAGCGCTTGGCCATCTCGAACAGCCCATAGGCGAAGAAACTGTCGATGCATTCGGAGAACCCGGTCACCAGCCAGCCCCATTCGGCATCGTTGGGCAGGGTGTAATAGGGTTCAGGCTTCATCGGAATGTCATAGGCGGCGACGAGGCGGGAGAGTACATCCTTATGCCTTGCCTCCTCGCCCGCCATGAGCAGCAGCGCCGCGCGCAGCTCCGGCTGCGGCACGGTCTGCGCATAAAAGGCGATGCGCGCGGCGGCCTTGATCTCGGTCTGCACCGCGATATCCCAGATCGGCAGGGAGGTGATGCGCCTCAGCGTCTCAGGTTCCAGCGCCGGCCAGTCCAGCACGGCGGGTTTATAGGGGTTGTAGGTGGCCGCCAGCAGCGATGTGAACATCCGGTAATGTGCGCCGGAGCCGAACCTGACTGGGCCGGGTTCCTCAAACGCCCAAAAGCGGGCCTGCTGGTCGGCGTTGGCAACATCCTCTTCACTGTTCGCGATCTCAGTCGGAGCAAGGGGAAGATCGTACATCTGCATCCTCAGTGTTGCGCCAAAAGCTGCAATGGGTTCTACAGCCTGTGTCCCGGACGGTATATGCGCTGGCGGGATGGCAGCAAAGCACGGGGAAAAGACAGTGGCGCAGGGCGATCTGGTGCTGGTGACGGGGGCGACCGGGTTTGTCGGCGCGGCGGTGGCCAGGGCGGCGAAGGCGGCGGGCTATCAGTTGCGCGTCACGGCCCGGCCAGGGTCGGACAGGCACAACATCGCCAATCTGGGCGCGGAAACCGTGTATCTGGACCTTGCCGACACAGCGAGCTTCCCCGCCGCCTTGTCCGGCTGCCGCTATCTGCTGCATGTGGCGGCGGATTACCGGCTCTGGGTGCCCAACGTGGCGGCGATGCGCCAAGTGAACATAGACGGCTCGCTGGCCCTGCTGCGCGAAGCCGCGCGGGCCGGGGTGGAGCGCAGCGTCTACACCAGCTCGGTCGCCGCGCTGGGGCTGACGCCGGATGGCACGCCCGCCGATGAAACAACGCCGATCAAGCCCGAACATCACGTGGGCGCCTATAAGCAGAGCAAATACGATGCCGAGCAGGCGGTGCGGGCACTTTCGCAGGAGCAGGACATCGTGATCGTGAACCCCACCGCCCCCGTCGGCCCCGGGGATGTAAAGCCCACCCCCACCGGCCAGATGGTGCTGGACGCCGCGCGCGGCAAAATGCCCGCCTATGTGGATACCGGGCTGAACGTGGTGCATGTGGACGACGTGGCCGCCGGGCATTTGCTGGCGCTGGAGAAAGGCCGTCAGGGCGAGATGTATATTCTCGGCGGCGAGGATCTGATGCTGCGCGAGCTGCTGGCCCTGGTGGCGGCGCAAAGCGGGCGCAAGGCGCCGAATATCCGCCTGCCGGTGGCACCACTGATGCCCCTGGCCTGGATCATGGAGCGCGTTGCCGAACGCACCGGCAAGACACCGCTGATGACCCCGGATATTCTGAAAATGGCGCGCAAGAAGATGTTCTTCTCCTCGCGGAAGGCCCAGGAGGCGCTGGGCTACGCCCCCCGCCCCGCCGCGCGCGCGGTGGAGGATGCGCTCACCTGGTTCCGCAAGGAAGGAATGTTTGCATGATCCTGCTGCTTTCATTCGCCATCTGGCTGTATCTGGCATTTTTCCATGGCCGCTTCTGGGATTCCGCCCCCGAGCTGGCCCCCGCCACCCCGCCGGACGCGCCGGATGTGGACATCATCATCCCCGCCAGGGACGAGGTGGAGACGATCGGCGCCGTCATCGCCTCGCTCACCGCGCAGGATTATCCCGGGCATTTCCGCGTCATCCTGGTGGACGACAACTCCACCGATGGCACGGCGGCGGCGGCGGGCGCGCATGAGCGCCTGACCATCCTCACCGGCGCGCCAAAGCCCCCCGGCTGGTCCGGCAAGCTTTGGGCGCTCTCCCAGGGTGTCACGGCCAGCACCGCCCCGGTGATCCTGTTCGCGGATGCCGACATCACCCACGACCCCCGCCATCTGGCGACGCTGGTGGCCAGGCTGGAAGCGGACAGGCTGCAAATGGCCTCGGAGATGGTGCGGCTGAACTGCACCTCCTTGCCGGAGAAATTCCTCATCCCGGCCTTCGTCTATTTCTTCCAGATGCTCTACCCCTTCTCGAAGGTGAACGACGTACGCTCGCGCGTGGCCGCGGCGGCCGGCGGCACGGTGCTGATCCGGCGCGCGGCGCTGGAGCGCATCGGCGGGCTGGAGACGATCAAGGGCGCGCTGATCGACGATGTGTCGCTGGCGGCGGAAGTGAAGAAGACCGGCCCGGTCTATCTTGGCCATTCCGGCCTCGCCACCTCCATCCGCCCCTATCCGAAGGCCAAGGATATCTGGGACATGATCGCCCGCACCGCCTTCACCCAGCTGCGCTATTCGGCCCTCATCCTCACCGGCACCATCATCGGCCTCGCTCTGGTCTGGCTCGTCTTCCCCTTCGCCACGCTCTGCACCGGCCTTGGCTGGCGCGCGGCCTTGGGGCTCGCCATCTGGGCCATCGCCGCCCTCACCTATTTCCCCACCCTGGACCGCTATAAAGTGCCGCGCGTCTACGCCATCGCCCTGCCCGCCATCGCCTTGTTCTACATGGCCGCCACCATCGGCTCGGCGGTGAATTACTGGCGCGGCACCGGCGCCAAATGGAAAAGCCGGGCCTATGCCGGGGAGCAATCATGATCGCCAACGACAATGACGCGCAGCCCCGCGTGGCCGCCAAGGCCATGACGAAAAACATCGAAACCTGGTCCGGCAAGGATAAGGGGGATGAGAATTTCCCCGTCGCCTCGCTGCTCATCGCCAAGCCCCTGCGCGCGCGGGTGCATGCCTATTACGCCTATGCCCGCAATGCCGACGATATTTCGGACAGCGCCACCCTCTCGCCGGAAGAAAAACTGGCCCGGCTGGACGCGATGGAGGATGTGCTCACCGGCGCCAAGGATACCGGCAGCCCCAGCGCCACCAGGCTGCGCCAATCCCTGCAGGAATCCGGCGTGCCGAACATCCATGCCCGCGAGCTGCTGACAGCCTTCCGGCAGGACGTAACCAAGACGCGCTATGAAAACTGGGATGAGCTGATGGAATATTGCCGCTATTCCGCCGCCCCGGTGGGCCGCTACGTGCTGGATGTGCACGGGGAATCCCACGACACTTGGCCGCCTTCGGATGCGCTGTGCGCGTCCTTGCAGGTGCTCAACCATCTGCAGGATTGCGCCAAGGATCTGCGCGACCTGGACCGCTGCTACGTCCCGCAGGACTGGCTGCGCGAACAAGGGCTTTCCACCGACGACATCGCCCGCACCGAGACAATGCCCGGCCTGCGCGCGGTGTTCGACAAGATGCTGGCGGAGACGGACAAGCTGAACATCCTGGCCGCCGAGCTGCCGAAGCGGGTGAAATCCCGCCGCCTGCGCCTCGAAACCGCCATCATCTGCGCGCTGGCGCGGCGGCTCACCACCCTGCTGAAATCCGGCGACCCGCTGGCCACGAGGGTGAAGCTCTCCAAGCTGGACATGCTGGCCGCCACCCTGCTGAGCTTGAGATACGCCGCATGAACCCTGAGGATACCGCCTATGTCACGGCGCTGGTGAAGGCGTCCGGCACCTCTTTCTATCATGGCATGAAAATCCTGCCGCCGGAGCGGCGGGATGCGATGTATGCCATCTACGCCTTCTGCCGGGTGGTGGACGACATCGCCGACGAGGAGGGCCGGGACTTCGCCGCCAAGCAGGCGGAGCTGCAAGCCTGGCGCCAGCGCATTGCCGGCTTGTACGAGCGGGGCGAGGCCGAGGACCCGATAACCAGGGCCTTGCTTATTGTGATTCGTGATTACCAGGTGAGGCAGGAAGACTTCATCGCCATCATTGACGGGATGGAGATGGATGCGGGCGAGCCGATCATCGCCCCCAGCCTCGCCGAGCTTGATCTCTATTGCGACCGGGTGGCCTCGGCCGTCGGGCGGCTTTCGGTGCGGGTGTTCGGCGATTCCTCCCCGGCGGCGGATGAGGTGGCGCATGCGCTGGGGCGCGGGCTGCAACTCACGAATATTTTACGCGATGTGGCGGAGGATGCGGAGCGCGGGCGCATCTACCTGCCGGGGGAACTCCTGGCCGAGGCGGGGGTGCCGGCGGACCCGGCGGGCATCCTGTCCCAGCCGAACCTGCCAGCCATATGCGGCAAGGTTGCGGAGATGGCGGAAGCCGCCTTCAACCGCGCCGAGGCCGCCATGGCCCTCTGCGATGCCAAGGCAATGCGCCCGGCCCGGCTGATGGAGGCCAGCTACCGCCCCCTTCTGGTTATTTTGCGCCGGCGCAATTTCGACTATGCAGGAGAACGCATTACTCTACCGAAATGGCGTAAATTGCTGCTGGCGGCACGGCTGCTGGCAAGCTGAGGGAGGAAGGCATGAGCGTACATGTCATCGGCGCGGGGCTGGCGGGGCTTTCCGCCGCTTGCCGCCTGGCCGAGCTGGGGCATCGCGTCGTGCTGTCCGAAGCGGCACCCCATGCCGGGGGGCGCGCGCGCTCCTATTTCGACAAGCTGCTCGATTGCCGGATCGATAACGGCAACCATTTGCTGCTTTCGGGCAATATCTCGGCGCTGAACTACCTGCAGCGCATCGGCGCACGGCGCTCGCTGGTCGGCCCGGCGGAACCCATTTTCCCTTTCCGGAACATCAAGACCGGCGAGGCCTGGACCTTGCGGCTGAACGAAAGCGCCTTCCCGTGGTGGATCTTCTCAACCCGCCGCCGGGTGCCGGGCACCCAGGCCTGGAACTATCTGGCGCTCAAGAAGCTGGGCAAGGCCGGGCCCGCGGACCTTGTGGAAGACTTGGTGGGCGGCAGCGGCGCGCTCTACGCCAAGCTGCTGGAGCCGCTGGCCATCGCCGCGCTGAACACCATGCCGGAACGCGCCGCGGCTCAGCCGCTGGGGGAGGTGATCGGCGATACGGTGGAACGCGGCGGCTTTGCCGCCCTGCCGCGCTGGGCGCGTGTCGGGCTCTCCGAGACCTTCGTGGACCCGGCGCTGGACTGGCTGAAGACCAGGGGCGTGGAGATCAGGCTGGGGGAGCGCGTGAGCGAACTGCGCCCCGGCCAGACCACGGTGCTGGCGGTGCCGCCCTGGGTGGCCAAGGAGCTGATGCCGGAGCTCACCGTGCCGGATGAGTTCGAATCCATCTGCAATCTGCATTTCAAGGCGCGCATGGACCCTGGCGAGGCCGGGTTCTACGGGCTGCTGGGGGGCATCGCGGAATGGGTGTTCCCGCGCGAGAACGTGATTTCGGTCACCGTTTCCGCCGCCAACCGCTATGCGCATCTGGAGCAGGAGCGCATCGCCGCCTGCGTCTGGGCGGAACTGTCCCGTGCCTTCAAGCTGCCGCAAGACCCGCCGCCCTGCCGGGTGCTGTGGGAAAAGCGCGCCACCTTCGCCTGCACGCCGGAACAGCTGGCCAAACGCCCCGGCCCGCGCAGCCCGCGCGGATGCGTGGTGCTGGCCGGGGACTGGACGGATACCGGCCTGCCCGCGACCATTGAGGGCGCGATCCGCTCCGGCGAGGCGGCGGTGGCGGCCTTGTTGAAGCCCGCCTGAACGGGCGGCCCGGCCATGCCCATCGAGGCTCTGGCAAAATTCCCGGAAAACTGCCAAATCCCGGAAGATGAACGCGATATTGGATCATTCGATTGAGCTGGCCCGCGCCTCCCTGACGGCTGAGCAGCGTACGGACGGGCATTATTGCTACGAGCTGGAGGCGGACGCCACCATCCCGGCCGAATATGTGCTGCTGGAACATTATCTGGACCGGATCGACGACGCGCTGGAGGCGAAGATCGGCGTGTATCTGCGCCGCATCCAGGGCGATTACGAGACCTGCCAGGGCGGCTGGCCGCTGTTTCATGGCGGCAAGATGGATCTTTCCTGCACGGTGAAAGCCTATTTCGCGCTGAAGGCGCTGGGCGATTCGCCGGAGGCGCCGCATATGGTCCGCGCGCGGGAGGCGATTTTGGCCGCCGGCGGGGCGGAGCGGGCGAATGTGTTCACGCGCTTTCAGATGGCCCTGTTCGGCGCCGTGCCCTGGGCGGCCTGCCCGGTTGTGCCCATTGAGGCCGTGCTGATGCCGGATTGGTTTCCCTTCACCATGCGCAAGGTCTCCTATTGGTCGCGCACGGTGATGATGCCGCTGATGGTTCTGGCCGCGCGCAAGCCGCTGGCCCGCAACCCGCGTAACATCCGTATCGACGAGCTGTTCCGCACCCCGCCCGAGCAGGTGAAGGACTGGATCAGGGGCCCCTATAAATCCGCCTGGGGCCCGGTGTTCAAGCTGCTGGACGATGCGCTGCGCCTGGCCGAGCCGTTTTTCCCCAAGGATAGCCGCGCCAAGGCGGAGCAAAAAGCACGGGACTGGATTATCGAGCGGCTGAATGGCGAGGATGGGCTGGGCGCGATCTACCCCGCCATGGCCAATGCCACGATGATGTTCGACCACCTTGGAGACAAGGAACATTTCGACATTGCCTGGAACTCCGTGCGCAAGCTGCTGGTGGTGGGCGAGGACGAGGCCTATTGCCAGCCCTGCCTCTCACCTATCTGGGATACTGCCCTGGCCGGGCACGCCCTGGCGGAAAGCGGGGCGGAGGCGGCACTCGCGGGCACATGCGACTGGCTGATCCCGCGCCAGGAGCTGAACGTGGTGGGGGATTGGGCCGACAACACCCCTGGCACCCGCCCCGGCGGCTGGGCCTTCCAGTACAACAACCCGCATTACCCGGATGTGGACGATACCGCCGTGGTGGCGATGCTGCTGCATCGTTCGGGCGATGCCAAATATGCCGAGGCGATCTCCCGCGCGCGGGAATGGATCATCGGCATGCAATCCACCAACGGCGCCTGGGGCGCGTTCGATATCAATAACGACCGGCAATATCTCAACCATATTCCCTTCGCGGACCATGGCGCGCTTTTGGACCCACCGACCGAGGATGTCTCGGCGCGCTGCATCTCCTTCCTCGCCCAGCTTGGGTATGAGGAGGACAAGCCCGCCATCGAACGCGGCATTGCGTATCTGCGCGAGACCCAGAAGCCGGACGGCTCCTGGTTCGGGCGCTGGGGCACGAATTATATCTACGGCACCTGGTCCGTGCTCTGCGCGCTGAATGCGGCGGGTGTGGCGCATGACGACCCGATGGTGACGCGCGCCGCATCCTGGCTGATTTCCAAGCAGCGCGAGGATGGCGGCTGGGGCGAGGATAATGAAAGCTATGGCGATGCGCCCGCTGGCGAGTTCCACGGAGTTGCGGCACAGAGCCTGCCGAGCCAAAGCGCCTGGGCGGTGCTGGGGCTGATGGCGGCGGGGCTGGCGGACCATGAGGCAGTGGCGCACGGGATTGCGTATTTGCAGGCCGCGCAAGGCGAGGATGGCAGCTGGACGGAAGCGCCGTATAATGCGGTTGGATTTCCGCGCGTATTTTATCTGAAGTATCACGGCTACCCGCGGTTTTTTCCGCTGCTGGCGTTGAGCCGGTACAAGCAGTTGCTGGCCAGCAATGACCGTGTGGTGAAGTACGGGTTTTAGGCGTTTTCGCAGCTTTTTGAAAAAAGCTGCACCAAAAACTTCCTGCCCTTTACGCCGGAACCTTTGAAAGCACCGCGAGGATTTTCGGCGCCAATTCCTTCTGGCAGATCAGCAGATCCGGCAGATAGGGATCGGCGTTGTTGTAGAGCAAAGCTGAACCATCGGCGCGGGTGGCGTGCAGCCCGGCGGCCAGGGCCACGGCGGCGGGGGCGCAATTATCCCATTCATATTGCCCGCCGGTATGCAGATAAATTTCTGCGCCGCCGCGCAGCACCGCCATCGCCTTCGCACCGGCGGAGCCCATCGGCACCAGCTCGGCATTCAGCGCCTCGGCCACGGCCAAAGCTTCCTTCGCGGGGCGTGTGCGGCTGACCAGAACACGCAATTTTTCCGCCACGGGCGGCAAAGCCTGAGGCGTGGACAGCATCACTTCTCCTAAACCCGGCAGCGCCACGGCACCCACGGCGGGCTCGCCGCCGATGGAGAGCGCGATATGCACCGCCCAATCCGTGCGGCCCTCGCCATATTCGCGCGTGCCGTCCAGCGGGTCGACGATCCACACACGCTCGACGCAGAGGCGCGCCGCGCTGTCCTTCTCTTCCTCGGAGAAAATCCGCATCATCCGGGCGGTTTTCGCGCAGCGCCTCGATGATGAAGGCATTCGCCACACGGTCCCCGGCCTTGCCGAGTGCCTTGCCGGAGAACAAGCCGGTGGCGCGCAGATCCAGAAGCAGCTTGCCCGCGGCTTCGGCGATGGCTTTCGCCAGCTCCAGATCCGTCATCTTCGCTTTGCTCACGGGATGAGCTTCTCAATGATCAGATCCGCCGCCTGCTCGGGCGTGATCTTCGCGGTGTCGATATGAATTTCCGGGGCCTGCGGCGGTTCATAGGGGCTGTCGATGCCGGTGAAATTCTTCAGCTCACCCGCGCGGGCTTTCTTGTAGAGCCCCTTCACGTCGCGCCGCTCGGCTTCCGCCAGCGAGGTGTCGATGAAGATCTCCACGAACTCGCCCGGCGCCATCATCTTGCGCACCATCTCGCGCTCGCTTCTGAACGGCGAGATGAAGGCGGTGATGACGATGAGCCCGGCATCGGTCATCAGCTTCGCCACCTCGCCCACGCGGCGGATATTCTCGATGCGGTCCGCCTGGGTGAAGCCGAGATCCTTGTTCAGCCCGTGGCGGACATTATCGCCATCCAGCAGGAAGGTGTGGCGGTTCATCCGCACCAGCTTCTTCTCGACCAGATTGGCGATGGTGCTCTTGCCCGCGCCCGAAAGCCCGGTGAACCAGAGCACGGCGGGCTTCTGGTTCTTCAAGCCCGCATGCACCTCACGCGAAACATCCAGCGCCTGCCAATGCACATTCTGCGAGCGCCGCAGCGAGAAGCGCAGCATGCCCGCCCCCACGGTGGCGTTGGTCATCTTGTCGATGACGATGAAACCGCCCAAGGCGCGGTTCTGCTCATAAGGTTCGAAGGGGATCGGCCGGTCCGTGGTGACCGCGGCCACGCCGATGGCGTTCAGCTCCAGCGTCTTCGCCGCCGCATGTTCCAGCGTGTTGACGTTCACCTGGTATTTCGGCGCCTGGATGGTGGCGGACACGCTCTGCGTGCCGATCTTGATCCAATAGGCGCGGCCGGGGGTCATCGCCTCATCGGCCATCCAGACGATGGTGGCCTCGAACTGGTCCGCCACCTGCACGGGATTATCCGCCAGGGTGATGACATCGCCGCGCGAGCAATCAATCTCATCGGCAAGGCACAGCGTGACGGACTGCCCGGCCACCGCCTGCGCCAGATCGCCATCATAGGTGACGATGCGCGACACGGTTGAGGTTTTGCCCGAGGGCAGCACGCGGATGGCATCGCCCGGCTTCACCACGCCGCTGGCGATCTGCCCGGCGAAACCACGGAAATCCAGATTCGGCCGGTTCACCCATTGCACCGGCAGGCGGAAGGGCTGCTCCTGGTCGGCGGTGACGTTCAGCTCCACGCTCTCCAGGTATTCCACCAGCGGCACGCCCTTGTACCAAGGGGTGCTGGCGGAGCGGGTGGTGATGTTGTCGCCCATGTAACCGGAGATCGGCATCGGCGTGAAGCTCTTGATGCCGATGCCGGCCGCGAACTTAGCATAATCCGCGACGATTTCCTCGTATTTCGCCTGGTCGTAGCCGATCAGATCCATCTTGTTCACCGCCAGCACGATATGGCGGATGCCGATGAGGTTGACGAGATAGGAATGGCGGCGCGTCTGCGTCAGCACGCCCTTGCGCGCATCGATGAGGATCACCGCGAGGTCGGCGGTGGAGGCACCGGTGACCATGTTGCGCGTGTATTGCTCATGGCCGGGCGTATCGGCGACGATGAATTTGCGCGTCTCGGTGGCGAAGAAACGGTACGCCACGTCGATGGTGATGCCCTGCTCGCGCTCGGCGGCGAGGCCATCCACCAGCAGCGCGAAATCGATGTTCTGGCCCTGCGTGCCGACCTTCTTGGAATCCGCCTCCAGCGCGGCGAGCTGATCCTCGAAGATCATCTTCGAATCATAAAGCAGCCGCCCGATGAGGGTGGATTTGCCGTCATCCACCGAGCCGCAGGTGATGAAGCGCAGCAGCGATTTATGCTGGTGCTTGAACAGATAGGCGTCGATATCCTGCGCGATCAGCGCATCGGCCTTGTAGGAGCTTTCCTGCACGGTCATGTCCTGCATCAGAAATACCCCTCCTGCTTTTTCTTTTCCATGCTGGCGCCGCCTGCATCCTTGTCGATCACCCGGCCCTGGCGCTCGGAGGTGGTGGTGAGCAATGTCTCCTGGATCACCTCCGGCAGGGTGTGCGCATTGCTCTCCACGGCGCCCGAGAGCGGGTAGCACCCCAGCGTGCGGAAGCGCACGGATTTTTGTACAGGCACCTCGCCGGGGTTGAAGCGGAAGCGCTCGTCATCGACCATGATCAAGAGCCCGTCGCGCTCCACCACCGGGCGTTCGGCGGCGAAATACAAAGGCACGATGGGAATGTTCTCAAGCTGGATATATTGCCAGATATCCAGCTCGGTCCAGTTGGAAATCGGGAACACGCGGATGCTCTCGCCCTTGGCCTTGCGGGCGTTGTAGAGGTTCCACAATTCCGGGCGCTGGTTTTTCGGGTCCCAGCGGTGATTGGCGGAACGGAAGGAGAAAATGCGCTCCTTCGCCCGGCTCTTTTCCTCATCGCGGCGCGCACCGCCGAAGGCCGCGTCGAACCCGTATTTGTCCAGCGCCTGCTTCAGCCCCTCGGTCTTCCACATATCGGTGTGCAAAGGGCCGTGGTCGAACGGGTTGATGTTCTGTGCCTTGGCTTCCGGGTTCTGGTAGACCAGCAGCTCCATGCCGCTTTCTTTGGCCATGCGGTCGCGCAGCTCGTACATGGCGCGGAATTTCCAGGTCGTGTCCACATGCAAGAGCGGAAAGGGCGGCGGCGCCGGGTAGAACGCCTTGCGCGCCAGATGCAGCATCACCGCGCTATCCTTGCCGACCGAGTACAGCATCACCGGCTTCTCGGTCTCCGCCACCACCTCACGCATGATATGAATCGATTCAGATTCCAGACGCTGCAAATGGGTCAGCCGCAGGGGGTCGGCGGGGGCAAGCGTTTCGGGCAAGATCGACAAGGCAGACGCTCCAGCTATGCAAAGACCGGCCTTATTTACGGGCTGGCCGAGCCAGCGCAATGCACCGGCCGGGAATGGCTGGCAACCCCAAAGGCCGAAAACCCTAGCGGTTAGAGCGGCATCTCCTCAAACAGGGTGTCCGGGGAGATAAACTTGCACACCGGGGCGCAAAGTTGGGGTATTTTTCCAAGAGCCCCGCAACAAAAAAACGCCAGATCCGCCTTTACCTTGGGGCTTGGGTTTCCATCTTGTCTCGTCTATCCGGGTGCAGCGGCCCGGCTTGTTGTGAAAAGGAGACAGATATTGATGGAAGGCGTCCTCGTCACGGGCGGCGGCAGAAGGCTGGGTGCCATCATTGCCCGGCATCTGGGGGCCAAGGGCTGGCACGTATTCGTGCATTACCACCAATCCGCCGAAGGCGCGCAGGACGTGGCGGCGGAGATCATCGCCGCCGGGGGCAAGGCCACGCCGGTTGGCGCGGATCTGGGCGATGCCGGGGCGGTGGAACGGCTCTTCGCGGCATGCGAGGCGGTCTGCCCGCTGGGCCTGCTGGTCAACAGCGCCTCCGGCTTTGCGTACGACACCGCCGCGACCGCTTCCATCGAAGGGCTGGAGGCGCATATGCGGGTGAATCTCTTCGCCCCGGTGCTGCTGACCCAACGCCTGCACGCGGCGCTGGCCGCGCGCGGGGCCAGCGGGGTGGCGATCAATATCGTCGATAACAAGGTGTTCGGGCTGAACCCGGATTATTTTTCCTATACCCTTTCCAAAGTGGCGCTGCAGGGCATGATCCAGATGCAGGCCATGGCGCTGGCGCCCACGCTGCGCGTCGCGGGTATCGCCCCCGGCATCACGCTGATCAGCGGCTTGCAGACGGAGCAGGAATTCGAGCGCAGCCACCGCAACAACCCGATGGGCAAAGGCTGCACGCCGGAGCAGATCCTGAACGCGGTGGATTTCATCCTGGCCAGCCCCGCTTTTCATGGCCAGACCATGGTGATCGATGGCGGGCAGGTGCTGCAGCGCCGCCCGCGCGATGTGGTATTCCTGGACCGCCCCACCCCGCCTGTTACCTGACACGGCGTTGCGGGCACGGAGTTTCGCGGCTAAGCAGGCCGGGTTAGTGTCTCAAGGGTTATTCAGCTTGCAGAAACGCCTCCGCGCTCTTAGCACCCTCGCCTCTCTTGCCCTGCTCGCCGGATGCGGGGCCAGCCAAACAATTGGCCACCAGATTCTCGGGCTGAACAACGGCAGCGCCGCCCCTGGCACCGTGCCATCGGTATTCGGCTATGCCGTGGCGGATGAGCCGCAGGCGGCCATCATCGGGCGGGATATTCTCAACCATGGCGGCAATGCGGTGGATGCGGCGGCGGCGGAAGGCTTCGCACAGGCCGTCACCCTGCCATCACGCTCCGGCCTGGGCGGCGGCGGGGCTTGCCTGATCAAGGTGCAAGATAGCACCGGCAAGATGCAGCCGCCCGTGATGCTGGATTTCGCGGCCGGCACCCCCGCCGCGAATAGCGGCGACCGCCCGGCCGCCGTGCCCTTGCTGGCGCGCGGGCTGCTGGCCATGCAGGCGCGCTACGGGCAATTGCCGCAATCCGCTGTCATCGTGCCCGCCGAGCGCCTGGCCGGCGGGGCCGAGGTTTCGCAGGCGCTGGAAACAGATTTGCAGGTGGTGGGCAATGCCCTGCTGGCCGACCCGGCCGCCGCCGCAATATTTGCCCCTGGCGGGCAGATATTGGCGCAGGGCGCCACCTTCCAGCAGCCGGACCTGGCCACCACTTTCGAAAATCTGCGCGTCAACGGTGTGAACGGGCTTTATGCTGGGGCCAATGCCACGCAATTCGCACAAGCTGCGGACGAAGCCGGCGGCGGCTTGTCAGCGCAGGATTTGCTTGCCGCGACGCCGAAATACGGCACCCCGGATTTCACCCAGCAGAACGGCTATGCGGTGGCCAGCCTGCCGCTGGCCACCGCCGCCGCCGGTGAGGCGCTGCCCGCCTCGGCCAGCTTCATGGCGCTGGACAAGAATGGCAGCGCGGTCATCTGCGTGACCTCGATGAACAACCTCTTTGGCACCGGGCGCGTGGCGCCGGGCACGGGCGTGCTGCTCGCCGCCTCGCCGCGCACCAATCCCACGCCGAATCTGGCCGCTTCCATGGCTTATACGCCAGGCGCCCTCGCTTTCCGCGCCGCCGTTTCCGGCACCGGGCAGAACGAGGCGGACGATGCCGCGCGGATCGGCCTGGCCAATGCGCTCACCGGCAAGAACGAGCCGGTTCCCGAGCCCGGCCGCGCCAATATTATCTCCTGCCCCGGCAATGTGCCGGGCGGCGAGGCAAGCTGCCGCGCCAGCGCCGCCCCTGGCGGGAACGGGCTGGCCGTCGGCGGGCGGTAAGCCTTGGCTTTGAAGATCGGCGCCGGGCGGCTCGTGCCGCCCTTTAGGGTGATGGATGTGATTCTGGCGGCGAACGGGCGCGCCGCCGCGCTACCCCCAGGGGCGCCGAAAATTCTGCGCATGGAGGTTGGCCAGCCCGGCACCGGCCTGCCCTTGGGTGCCCGGCGCGCCGTGGAAGCGGCACTGCAAAGCGGTGACGCGCTGGGCTATACGGATGGGCTGGGCCGCCCTTCGCTGAAGGCCCGCATCGCCCGCCATATCGCGGAATGGTACGGGGTGGAGGTTCCGCCCTCGCGCATTGCCGTTACGGTGGGCGCTTCAGCCGGGTTTCCGCTGGCGTTTCTCTCCAGCTTCGATGCGGGCGATTCGGTGGCCCTGGCCGCGCCTTACTACCCGCCTTATTACAATATCCTGCTGGCGCTGGGGCTGAAGCCGCTGGTGCTGCCCTGCGGCATCGAAACCGGCTTCCAGCCGACCATCGAGATGCTGGAGGCCCTGCCGCAAAAGCCGGACGGGCTGATTCTGGCCAGCCCCGCCAACCCCACCGGCTCCATGCTCGCCCCCGAGGCGCTGGCCGCCCTCTGCCGCTATTGCGACGAAGCGGGTATCCGCCTGATCTCGGACGAGATCTATCACGGCCTCACCTATGGCAAGCCGCAGGCCAGCGCGGCGCAATTTTCCGGCAGCTCCATCGTCATCAATTCCTTCTCCAAATATTTCTCGATGACCGGCTGGCGCATCGGCTGGATGGTGGTGCCGGAGGAAATGGCGCGGGTGACGGAGCGGCTGGCCCAGAACATGTTCATCTGCCCGCCCCATATCGCGCAGATCGCGGCGGAAGCCGCGTTTGAGTGCCAGGAGGAGCTGGAGAGAAACCGCGCCAATTACGTCACCGCGCGGGAGATCATGATGAAGGGCCTGCGCGAGGCAGGGTTCGCCAATTTCTCCCCGCCGGATGGCGCCTTCTATCTCTATGCCGATATCGAAGGCCGGGCGAGGGACAGCGCCGAATTCTGCAACCGGCTGCTGGCGGAGCAGAATATCGCCTCCACCCCCGGGTTCGATTTCGATGGGCAACGCGGCGGGCGCTATTTCCGCCTTAGCTATTGCGCCAGCCTGGCCGATATCGAGGATGCGGCGCAGCGGCTGAAACGGCTTTCCTGAGTTCGCTTACTCGCGAGTAAATTAGGGCTTTCCAGGGCCTGAAACATACAATATCAAGTCTGCGCCCCCTATCCGGGTCAGTTCAGAGGTATTGTAAAAATGAAATTGCTGGTCGCCGTGAAGCGGGTGGTCGACTACAACGTCAAAGTCCGCGTGAAGTCGGACAAGTCGGACGTTGAGACCGCCGGCGTGAAAATGTCCATGAACCCGTTCGATGAAATCGCCGTCGAGGAAGCCGTGCGCCTGAAGGAAAAAGGTGTGGCGAGCGAGATCATCGCCATCTCCATCGGCGTGAGCCAGGCGCAGGAGACCATCCGCACCGCTCTGGCCATGGGGGCCGACCGCGGCATCCTGGTGGAAACCGAAGGGGCGGTGGAACCACTGGCGGTGGCCAAGATTTTGAAGGAAGTGGCGCTGAAGGAAGGTGTCAACGCCGTCATCCTCGGCAAGCAGGCCATTGACGACGACATGAACGCCACCGGCCAGATGCTGGCCGCTTTGCTGGGCTGGCCGCAAGGCACCTTCGCCTCCAAGGTCGAGATCGCCGAGGGGGCCGCGACCGTGACCCGCGAGGTGGATGGCGGGCTGGAGACAGTGAAGCTGACGCTGCCCGCGATCATCACCGCCGATCTGCGCCTGAACGAGCCGCGCTATGCCTCGCTGCCGAACATCATGAAGGCGCGCAAGAAGGCGATCGATGTGCTGAAGCCCGCCGATCTTAACGTGGATGTCACGCCGCGTTTGACCTTGATCAATGTCTCGGAGCCGCCGTCGCGCAAAGCTGGCATCAAGGTGCCGGATGTGGCGACGCTCGTCGACAAACTCCGCAACGAAGCGAAGGTGATCTGACCATGACCTCTCTGGTTGTTCTCGATTTCGATGCCTCCGGCATCAAGCAGCCTTCGCGCTCCGCCATCGCCGCCGCGGCCAAGCTGGGCGAGGTGCATGTGCTGGTGGCAGGCTCCGGCGTTGGCGCCACGGCTGAGGAAGCCGCGAAAATCTCCGGCGTGGCGAAGGTTCTGGTAGCGGATGATGCTGGCTTGGCCCACCATCTGGCCGAGCCGATGGCGGCGCTGATCGTCTCTCTGGCCGGTTCCTACAGCCACATCCTCCAGGCCGCCACGGCTTCGGGCAAGAATGTGTTGCCGCGTGTGGCAGCATTGCTGGACGTACAGCCGCTCTCCGATATTTCGGACGTTGTGGATGCCGATACCTTCGTGCGCCCGATTTATGCAGGCAATGCGCTGGCCACGGTGAAATCCGCCGATGCCAAGAAGGTCATCACCGTCCGCGCCTCCTCCTTCGATCCGGTTCCGGCCGAAGGTGGTTCCGCCGCCATCGAAGCCGTCGCGGCGGCGGGGAATGAAGGCAAATCCGCTTATGTCGGCTCCGAGCTTTCCAAGAGCGAGCGCCCGGAACTCACCGCCGCGCGCATCATTGTCTCCGGCGGGCGCGGCATGCAGAATGGCGAGAATTTCACCAAGCTGATCGACCCCGTGGCCGACAAGCTGGGTGCCGCCGTCGGTGCCTCCCGTGCCGCTGTGGATGCGGGTTACGTGCCCAACGATTACCAGGTCGGCCAGACCGGCAAGATCGTGGCACCGGAGCTTTACATCGCCGTGGGGATTTCCGGCGCCATCCAGCATCTGGCTGGCATGAAGGATTCCAAGGTGATCGTCGCCATCAACAAGGATGAGGACGCGCCGATCTTCCAGGTCGCCGATTACGGCCTGGTCGGCGATCTGTTCACCATCCTGCCCGAACTGGAGAAGGCCCTTTAAATCATGAGCATCAGCAAAATCGGAATCATCGGCGCGGGGTTGATGGGAAATGGCATCGCGCACGCGGCGCTGATTTCCGGTTTTGATGTGGTGCTCGTGGATTCCTTCGAGGCGGCGCTGGGCAAGGGCCTGGCATCCATGGAAAAGAACATGGAGCGCCAGGTGGCCAAGGGCAGCCTCACGGCGGAGGACAAGGCGGCGGCCCTTGGCCGCCTCACCTCCTCCACCGATTATCATGCGCTGAAAGGCGCCGATCTCGTTATCGAGGCGGTGCCCGAGAAGCTCGAGATCAAGAAAGCCATCTATGCGGAGCTGGCCGGTGTGCTGGCGCCGGAGACGATCCTGGCCTCCAACACCTCCTCCATCTCCATCACCGAGCTGGCGGCACTGTCCGGGCGGCCGGAAAAATTCATCGGGTTACATTTTTTCAACCCGGTGCCGATGATGAAACTGGTGGAGATCATCCGTGGCCTGGCCACGTCCGAGGCCACCTACCAGGAAGCCGCGGCGCTGGCGGGCAAGCTGAACAAGACCGCCGCCACCGCGCAGGATGCGCCGGGCTTCATCGTTAACCGCCTGCTCTGCCCGATGCTGAACGAGGCGATCTTCGCCCTGGCCGAGGGTGTGGCGGATGTAACCTCCATCGACGATGCGATGAAGCTGGGCGCCAATCACCCGATGGGTCCGTTGACGCTGGCTGATTTCGTCGGGCTGGACACGCTGCTTTCCATCATGCGCGTGCTGCATGCGGAGCTGGGCGAGGACAAATACCGCCCCGCCCCCCTATTGGTGAAATATGTGAACGCGGGCTGGCTGGGCCGTAAATCCGGCCGGGGGTTTTACGACTATACGTCCAATCCGCCCAAGCCGGCGCGGTAACAAAGCAGGTACCGGGTTCATAGCTTTTCGCTATCGTAGCATTGGAAGAGCTGTCTTGTTCTTCCCGTCACATTCCATCAACATTTCCGCCGCAAAACATAAAAGCGGAGTGTGACATGACAGATTGGCTGCAACCTTCCGCCCTTGCGGCGGCGATGATGGAGGCCGGAACCAAGAAAGCCAGGCTAAGCCGGGGCGTTATCCTGCTCACCGGCATGCTCTCGGGCATGATTTTGGGTTTCACCACAACGCTCTTCGTCTCGGCCCTGACCGCGACGGATAATCTCGTCGTCTCGGCGTTATTCTTCCCCGTCGGCTTCATCATGCTGGTGCTGCTGGGGCTGGAGCTGTTCACCGGCAACGCGGCGCTGCTGCCCTATGCCGCCCTGGCGAAGAAGGTGAGCTTTGGCGAGGTCCTGGGCGCGCTGGTCACCGTCTATATCGGCAACCTCATTGGCAGCCTGATCTATGCGGTGATCTTCTCGGCCATCGACACGCATTTTTTCACCACGGACCCTGATCCCGTCGGCGCCAAGCTGGCCGCCATCGCCGCCGCCAAGACGCTGGCCTATGCCAAGCTGGGCGCGGCGGGCTGGGGCACGGCGCTGCTGAAGGGCGTGCTGTGCAACTGGATGGTGAGCCTGGGCTCGGTGATGGCCATGGTCACCCGCTCCACCATCGGCAAGATCGTGGCGATGTTCCTGCCGATCATGGCCTTCGTCGCGCAAGGCTTCGAGCACTGCGTGGTGAATATGTTCGTCATCCCCTGCGGCATCATGCTGGGCGCGCCGGTTTCCATCGCGCAATGGTGGATCTGGAATGAGATTCCGGTGACGATCGGCAATATCCTGGGGGCGGGGCTGCTCACCGCGGCCGGGCTTTATTTCTCCTTCGGCAGCACCGCCAAGGCGGATATGCCGGTGGGCGTGCCGGCCGAATAATCCGGCTTCGATGTCAAAATAAAAGGCGGCCGCCCGGATCAGAACGGGGGCCGCCTTTTTTTATCTCCGGCGTTTCATTCCATCACCGCCCCGGCCTCGTGCGGCACGGGGGCCTGGCGCGGCGGGCGGCGCATCAGCAGCAGGCAGGCCGCCGCGGGTAGGGTTGAGAGAAACATCAATTTATAATCATCCATATAGGCGATGACCTGCGCCTGGGTGGTGACCAGCGAATCGAGCTGCGCGGCGCCGCTTTTCGTTGCCGGATTCCAGTACTGGCTGACCGCCCCGCCCGCCTGCATGACGCGCGAGAAGGGCGTGATATGCGTCATCAGATTGGCGTGCATATAGATGGTCATGCGGTCCAGCAGCGCCGAGGTGACCGAGATGCCGATGGCGCTGCCGACATTGCGCAGCAGGCTGAGCAGGGCCGTGCCCTGGGTGCGCAGGGCCGGGTCCAGCGTGAAGAAGGCCACCACCTGCAAGGGCACGAACACGAAGCCCAGCCCCGCCCCCTGGATGACGATGGTGGTGACCATGTAGTTTTCGCTGGTCGAAGGCGTCCAGCCTTCCTGCATGTAGAGCGACATCCCCAGCAGGATATAGCCGAACAGCATCAGCAGCCTGGGGTCCGCGCGGTTGGTCAGCCTGCCCGCCACCATCATGGCGAACATGGTGCCAAGGCCGCGCGGCGCCATCACCAGCCCGGCCGTGGCCACCGGGTAGTTGCTGAGATTTTCCAGAAACGGCGCCAGCAGCGCGGAAGAGGCGAGCAGCACCATGCCGACCATGAACATGGTGAACAGCCCGGCGGCAAAGTTACGGTCGGTGAAAATCGCGCGCGGGATGAAGGGCCGGGGCGCGGTACACATGTGGACGATGAACAGATAAAAGCCAAGCCCGGCCAGGATGAAGGCGGCAATGATGTTGGTGGAATTCAGCCAATCCAGCTGCTCCCCCCGATCCAGCGCGAGTTGCAGCGCCGCGAGGCCGAGCGAGAGCACGCCGAACCCGATCCAGTCGAACCCGCCTGTCTTACGCTGCTCGTGGGCGGGCATCAGCAACGCAAGGCCCAGCACCGCGGCGATGCCGAAGGGCAGGTTGACGAAGAACACGTAGCGCCAGTTGAAATCAGCGGTGAGATAGCCGCCCAGGGTCGGCCCCAGAATCGGCCCCACCATCACCCCCATGCCCCAGATGGACATGGCGACACCGCGCTGCTCGACGGGATAGATATCCAGCATGGTGGATTGCGAGAGCGGCACCAGGGCGGCGCCGAACGCGCCTTGCAGCAGCCGGTAGAGCACCATCTCCGTCAGCGATTGCGCGATGCCGCAGAGCATGGAGGTAACCGTGAACCCGACCAGGCAGGCGATGAACAGGTTCTTGGTGCCAAAGCGCGCCGCCAGCCAGCCGACGGGTGCGGTCATGATCGCGGCTGTGACCACGTAGGAGGTCAGCACCCAGGTGATCTGGTCGTAGGAGGCCGAGAGCGAGCCCTGCATGTAAGGCAAAGCGACATTGGCGATGGTGGAATCCAGCGCCTGCATCAGCGTCGCGATCATCAGGCAAACCGTGATGACACCGCGATTCTTAACCTGCAGCGGGGCGGCCTCGGCCATCAGAACAGATCCGAGAGATGCCGGTGATGATGCGTGTCGATGGAGATTTCCGTGCTCATCCCGGCGCGCAGCGGCAAATCCGCCGGGCCGGAGAGGATTTTGATGCGCACCGGAATGCGCTGCACCACCTTCACCCAGTTGCCGGAGGCATTCTGGGCGGGCAGTACCGAGAATTCGGAACCCGAGACCGGGGCGATGCTCTGCACCTCACCCTTCCATTGCTGGCCGGGATAGGTGTCCACGCTGATGGTGACGCTCTGGCCGGGGCGCACCCAGGTCATCTGGTCTTCCTTCGGCTCGGCGGTGATGTAGATGTCGCTATCCGATACCAGCCCGAAGGCGGCGGTGCCGGCGGGCAGCATCATGCCGCGCTGGAGCTGCTCAACATCCGTCACCGTGCCGGAGAAGGGCGCCTTCACCACGCTGTGGCGCTGGTTGAGCAGCGCCTGGTTGAGATTGGACAAGGCGTTCAGATATTCAGGCGTCTGTTTTGGGTCGATATCCGGGTTGCCGCTTAGCTTGACGAGTTGCTGGCCGGCGGCGGCCTGCATCTGCGCCAGCTTCGCCTGGTCGCCCAGCAGGGCGAAATGGGCATCGTCATATTGCGCCTTGGTGGCGCCGCCATTGCCAACCACGGCGGCATAGCGGGCAAGATCCGCCTGGTCCTTCTGCACCAGCGCCTGCTGCTCGCTAATCTGGGCCTGCGCCATCTGGTAGCCGTGCTTGGCGGCGTTAATGTCCTGCACCGCCTGGGCAAGCTGCGCCTGTGCCCCTTCCACCGCGATGGCGAAGCTGCTCTGGCCCAGGTCGAACAAAGGCTGGCCAGCGGTTACATGCTGATTATCCTTCACATAGATATCGCCAACCAAACCGGTGACATCGGTGGAGAGCGATACCTTCGCCGCATCCACATAGGAATCATCGGTGGAAACGTAACGCCCGCCGAACAGCCAGAACAGCAAGGAGGCCAGCGCCACCAGCACCACGCCGCCGATCATTAGCACCGGCCGCAGCCGCGCCTTGCGCCGCGCACCCCGCGCTGCCGCGGCACTGGCCGGGCGCTGCCCCGCCTGCTCCAGCGCGGCAATATTGGTTTGTGACATCAGGCGGTCTCCTCTTTATTATTTTCGTAGCAGGCCGGTAATTTCACCTCCCCGGGGCCACGCAGAAGATTGGCTTTCATGAGCCTGAGCGCCTCCATAACCACTTGCCTGTCGGCCTCCGGCAGGCCGGCGGTGATGAAGGCGGTGATTTCCTCGCGCTGATGGTCGATCTCTTCCAGATAGGGCGTGGCGGCGGGACGCAGATGCAGGCGCCAGATGCGCCTGTCCTGCGCATCCGCCCGGCGCTCAACCAGCCCGGCCTTTTCCAGCCGGTCAACCAGCCTGGCGGCGGTGATCGGCTCAACCTCCAGAAGATCCGCCAGCTCCTTCTGGATCAGGCCCGGCCTGTACCAGACATGCTTCAGAATGCCCCATTGCGCGCGTGTCATCCCGTGCTGGCGGGCGCGGCGGTCTGCCTCAACACGGGTCAGCCGCGCCACCACCATCATCAGGATCAGCAAATCCTGTTCGATATCCATCCCCATAACGGGGGGGATAATAACGTAGCTTATGAATTTTTGTGTTGCGCGATGCGCCTACCCGGCCAGCGCCTGATGCAACACTGGCACCAGCCCGCCGATGGCGATCTGCACCCCGATGCCGAGCAGCAGGAAGGCGGCAACGCGCGAGACCACCACCTGCCCGGAATGGCCCAGCACCCGGACCATGCGGTCCGAGGCGCTGTAACAGGCCCAGACCAGCGCGGCATTGGCCAGCACGGCCAGCGAATCCGCCGCATAGAACACCCAGGCCTGGGTGAAATTATCCGGCCGGCCGGTGGCGAGCGAGATGGTGACGGCGATGGTGCCCGGCCCGGTGGTGAAGGGCAAAGTGAGTGGGAAAAAGGCATAGCCCGCCAGATCTTCCTCGGCGGCGGCGTTCACCGGCTCCGCCTCCTTCTGCTTGCGCTGGGCGGTATTGTCCGGTGCGTTCAGCATCTCATAGGCCCTGACCGCAACCACCAGCCCGCCCGCGATGCGCAGCGCGTTCATCGAAATGCCAAAGAAATTCAGGATATAAGTGCCCGCCAGCAGGGCGGACATCATGACCAGGAAGGAATAGACCGAGACGCGCCGGGCCAGAGCCTGCCGTTGCACCGTGCTCTGCTCGCTGGTCACCTCATGGAAGATGATGGCGCCGCCGAGCGGGTTGATGATGGAAAACAAGGCCGGGAAGGCCAGAAGGAACGCCGATACCGCCTGCTCCATCCCCTTGCCTTTCCGTTAAAATCCCGCGATGTCGCGGAATTCCTGCTCCGACAGAATCGTGACCCCCAGCTCCGCCGCCTTCTTGGCCTTGGAGCCCGCATCCTCGCCCACCACCACATAATCGGTTTTTTTGGAAACGGATTCTGTAACCTTCGCCCCCAGCGCCTCGGCGCGGGCCTTGGCCTCGGGCCGGGCCATGGAGAGCGTGCCGGTGAACACCATCACCTTGCCCGCCAGCGGCGAGTCGATGGCGGCGGCGGCTTCCTCATCCTGCACCCGCACCGCGCGCTCCAGCCCCGCCAGCGTGGCGAGGTTATGCGCCTCCGCGAAGAAGGCCAGCAGATCCTGCGCGATGGCGGGGCCGATGCCGGAGATGGACCCAAGCTCCAGCCGCGCGTCGGAGCCGATGATCTGCGCCGCCAGCATGCTCTCTTTCCAATGCGGCATAAGCGCCGTAATGCCGCGCCAGCAGCTTGGCGTTATTCTCGCCAATGCGCCTTATGCCAAGCGCGAAGATGAACCGCGCCAGCCCGATCTGCCGCCTTGCCGCGATGGCCGCCGAAAGCTTGGCGGCGGAGACCTCGCCCCAGCCCTCGCGCTTGGCAATCTCCGCCTCATGCGCGGGCAGCGCGAAAATATCCGGCGCACCATGCAGCAGCCCGGCATCGTGGAATTCCCGCACGGTCTTCTCGCCCATACCTTCGATATCGAAGGCGCCGCGCGAGCAGAAATGAATCAGCCGCTCGACAACCTGCGCCGCGCAGGTGAGGCCGCCGGTGCAGCGGCGCACCACATCATCATCCACCCGCACGGCGAGTGAACCGCAGACCGGGCAATGATCCGGGAACTTAAACGGCTGCGTATCGCTCGCCGCGCTTCAGCACGCCGAGAATTTGCGGAATCACATCGCCCGCGCGCTGGAGTTCGACAATATCGCCGATGCGCACATCCTTGCGCGCAATCTCATCCTCATTATGCAGCGTGGCATAAGTGACGAGCACGCCGCCGACATTCACGGGCTTCAGCCGCGCGCGCGGCGTGAGTGCCCCGGTGCGGCCCACCTGGATTTCGATATCCTCCAGCATGGTGCTGGCTTTTTCCGCGGGAAATTTCCACGCCACGGCCCAGCGCGGCGCCCGCCCAACAAAGCCAAGCCGGGTCTGCAAGGCGAGATCGTTAACCTTATAGACCACGCCATCAATGTCGTAAGGCAAGCGCGGCGCGCTCAGCGCCCATCCCGGCCTGGAATGTTTCCGCTCCCGCCTCCCCGACCAGCCGCGACAGCGGATTCACCTCGAACCCCCAGCGCGCAAAACGTTGCAGATACGCCCAATGGGTTTTCGCCACCGGCGCGGATGTTTCACCCTGCGCATAGGCAAACAGCGAGAGCTTGCGTTTGGCGGTGATGGAGGGTCGAGCTGGCGCAAACTGCCCGCCGCCGCGTTGCGCGGATTGGCGAATTGCCGCTCCTGCGACGCATTCAGCGCCAGAAAATCCGCCTTGGTCATGTAAACCTCGCCGCGGATCTCGATGAAATCCGGCGCATCCTCCGGCAATTCGCGCGGCAGGTTCGCCAATGTCAGGATATTCGCGGTGACATCCTCACCCTCCGTGCCATCGCCACGCGTCGCGGCGCGAGAGGAATTTGCGGTGCTCATAGGTCAGCGAGATGGACAGCCCATCCATCTTCGGCTCGGCGACGAATTCCAGCGCCTCGTCCTTCAACCCCAGAAACCGCCTGATGCGGGCGATGAATTCCTCGAACTCCGCCTCGTTGAACACATTGTCCAGCGAGAGCATCGGCGTGCGGTGGATGATCTTCTTGAACCCGGCGGCGGGCTTGCCGCCCACCTGCGCCAGCGCCTTGGCCTCCGCGCGCCACTCCGGATGTTCCGCCAGAATCGCCTCCGCCTCGCGGCGCAGCGCATCATAATCCGCGTCGGTGATCTCCGGCGCGTCATGTTCGTGATAGGCGATATTCGCCGCATCGATCCGCGCCAGCAGCGCGTCGAGTTTCTCTCTGCCGTTCATCTCGCCAACAAGCTCTCAGCCGCCTGCCTCGCGGCATCCGTCACACTCTCCCCGGAGAGCATGCGGGCAATCTCCTCGCGCCGCGCCGCCTCGTCCAGCATCTGCACTTCCGTCACCGCGCGCCCGCCCGCCTCGCGTTTCTGCACGCGCATATTGCGCCGCCGCGCGCGCCGCCACTTGTGGGCGATGCGTCACCACCAGCACCTGCACGCCCTCGGCCACGCGGGCCAGCCGCTCACCCACCGCCGCCGCCGTGGCGCCGCCAATGCCGGAATCCACCTCGTCGAAAATCAGCGTCTCGTTATCCGCGCCTGCCGGAGCAGCACCACTTTCATCGCCAGCATCAGCCGGGACAGCTCGCCGCCGGAGGCAATCTTGTCCAACGCCCCCGGCTCCTCGCCGGGATTGGTGGCGATGAGAAAGCGAATGGCATCCGCCCCGCGCGGGCCCCATTGCGGCTCCGGCAGCATGGCGCGTTCCACCACGAACCGTGCCCGCTCCAGCTTCAAGCGGCGGCAGCTCGGCGGCGATGGCTTTTTCCAGCTCGCGCGCCGCGCTGCTCGCGCAAGGCCGGAAAGTGCGGCGGCCTTCTCCACATAATACCGCCCGCAGCCGGGCGCCTTCGGCGGTCAGCGCCGCGATATCGGCAACCCCGCTCTCCAAGGCCGCCAGCCGCGCGCGCAAATCCGCGTAAAACGCCGGCAGTGCCGCCACCTGCACCCCATGCTTGCGGGCGGCGGCGCGCAAGGCGAATAGCCGCTCCTCGGTGGCCTCCAAAGCGCGCGGGTCATCCTCCTCGGCGGCCGCCATGCGCTCCAGAAAATCCTCCGCCTCGGAGAGCGCGATCTCGGCGCGCTCGATCGCCGCCATCGCCGGCCCGGCCGGGTTCACGTGCCCGGCGGGCACGGTGATCCGCGCCAACGCCCGCGCCGCCGCGCGCAAGGCGGCGGCGGGGCCACCCTTGCGCCTGTCCTTCGGCCGCAACTCGGCCATGGCAGCTGGCGATCGCCTCGGCCCGGCGCTCTCCCGCCTGCAGCCGCAGCCGCTCGGCCGCCAGCGCCTCTTCCTCGCCCTCCACCGGCTCCAGCTTTTCCAGCTCCGCGGCCGCATGGCGGAGAAATTCCTCCTCCTTCGCGGTTTCCTCTATCTTGCGCCGGCCTCGGCCAGGCGCGCGGCCGAGTCCCGCCAGGCTTTATGCGCGGCCCCCACATCGGCGCGCATGGCCTCCGGCACGCCGAACACATCCAGCAGCGCGATATGATGCGCCGGGTCCGCCAGCCCCACCTGCTCATGCTGCCCCTGCACCTCGATGAGCAAAGCAGTGAGGGTTTTCAGGAATCCAGCGCTCACCGGCTGGTCATTCACCAAGGCGCGGGAGCGGCCATCGCGCGTGACAATGCGCCGCACCAGAATTTCCCCGCCCGAACTCCAGCCCCTGCTCGGCCAGCAGCGCATGCACCGGGTGCGCCTGCGTGGCGGAGAAACTGGCCGCCACCACCGCCTGCGCCGCCCCGGCGCGGATCAAGCCGCTATCGGCCCGCGCCCCCAAGGCGAGGCCGAGACTATCCAGCAGAATCGATTTGCCCGCCCCGGTTTCGCCCGTCAGCGCGGTCAGCCCGGTGGAAAAATGCAAATCGAGCCGCTCGATCAACACGACATCGCGGATCGAGAGGCTGTTCAGCATCTTGGGGTCAGAAAGGCCAGTACCAAGGGTGATTCGGCTTGGGCGGCGGCGCCACCGCATCGGTATTGGCGGAGGCTTCGTCGCCCTGGTTCACCAGCCCGTGCGATTTCAGCTTGTCATAGGCCGCCACATACCAGGTGCTGCCGGGATAGTTATAGCCCAGCACAGAAGCGGTGCGGATGGCCGGATCGGTCAGGCCGAGATTGAGTTAAATCTCCACCATGCGCTCCAGGGCTTCCGGGGCGTAAGTGGTGGTCTGATAGGTATTCGCCACATCCTGGTAGCGGCCGATGGCGGCGGCGTAGAGATGCTGCTTCTCGTAATAACGGCCGATCGCCATGTCATGCCCGGCGAGGCGGTTATAGGCGAGGCGCAGCTTGATGCGCGCATCGCGGGCATAGGCGCTGTCCGGGAAGCGGGTGATCACGTCCTGCAGCGTCTGGATCGCCTCATAGGTCGTCGTCTGGTCGCGCTGCACATCGTCGATCTGCTCGTAATAGCAGAGCGATTTCAGGTAATAGGCATAGGCGACGTCGTCATTCGCCGGGTGCAGCTGGATGAAGCGGTTCAGCGAGCTGATCGCGTCGTCGTAATCCATCTGCTTATATTGCGAATAGGCCGCCAGAATTTCCGCATGGGTGGACCAGGTGGAATACGGGTAGGTTTCCTGCAAGGCGTTGAAATCGGCCACCGCCTTGTCATAATTACCAGCCTGCATCTGGTTGACGCCGACCGCGTAGGCCTGATCCGGCGGCGGTATGTTGCCATTGGCGAAATCGCCCAGCGAGGCATCTCCTTTTGGGGTGCTTGAACAGGCTGCCAGGGCAAGACCGAGGGCGAGCAGGGACAGACGGGCAAGGCCGGAACGGAGATATGTCATTGCGTCCGGCTTATAGCAGCTAATGAGCGAACATGAAGCCTGCCCAGCCCCTTGCCGGCCAAGCCGGGCCAGGGCGGCGGTTTTGCTTGACTTTGGCGTCATCAGGTCTAAAGAACCCCGCATCTCTCAACCCGGACATCCCTGGTAAGGCCAGGGATGCTCTAGCCGCTTCCTGAAAACCAGGCCGCGCAAACGATACTCGGGCCGCAAAACGGCCCGTTTTCAAGGACATATACAGCCACATGGCTTCATCCTCCATTGCTCTCCGTCATTCGGACGCGCCCGCCTATACCGGCGCCGATGATTTCGCCGCCCTGCTTGATTCCTCCCTCGGCGGTGCCGCCGGGTTTGAAGGTTCCGTCGTCTCCGGCCGCGTGCTGCGCATTGACGACGATTACGTTATTGTCGATGTCGGCCTGAAATCCGAAGGCCGCGTGCCCCTGCGCGAATTCGCCCCCGTTGGCGCCAAGCCCGAGGTAAACCCCGGTGACGTGTTCGACCTGTTCATCGAGCGTTACGAAGACAAAGACGGCTCCATGGTGCTGTCGCGCGAGAAGGCGCGGCGCGAGGAGAGCTGGACCCAGCTTGAGAAGGCCTTCGAGGCCCAGACCCGCGTGAACGGCGTCATCCATGGCCGCGTCAAGGGCGGCTTCACCGTCGATCTCGGCGGCGCCACGGCGTTCCTGCCCGGCTCCCAGGTGGATATCCGCCCGGTCCGCGATGTCGGCCCGCTGATGGGTGTGGCCCAGCCCTTCCAGATTTTGAAGATGGACCGCCAGCGCGGCAACATCGTCGTCTCCCGCCGCGCGGTTCTTGAAGAGACCCGTGCGGAGCAGCGCTCCGAGCTGATCACCGGCCTGAAGGAAGGCCAGATCCTCGACGGCGTGGTCAAGAACATCACCGATTACGGTGCGTTCGTGGATCTCGGCGGCGTCGACGGCCTGCTGCACGTGACCGACATCGCCTGGAAGCGCATCAACCACCCGGCCGAGGCGCTGACCATCGGCCAGCCGGTGAAGGTGCAGGTGATCCGCTTCAACGCCGACACCCAGCGCATTTCGCTCGGCATGAAGCAGCTTGAGGCTGATCCCTGGGAAGGTGTGGACGTCAAGTACCCGCCCGGCATCAAATGCACCGGCCGCGTTACCAACATCACCGATTACGGCGCCTTCGTGGAGCTGGAAGCCGGCGTTGAGGGTCTCGTGCATGTGTCCGAGATGTCCTGGACCAAGAAGAACGCCCACCCGGGCAAGATCGTCTCCACCTCGCAGGAAGTGGAAGTGGTCGTGCTGGATGTCGACGCCTCCAAGCGCCGCATCTCGCTGGGCCTGAAGCAGGTTCAGCGCAATCCTTGGGAAGAGTTCCAGGACGAGCACCCGATCGGCTCCATCGTCGAGGGCGAGATCCGCAACATCACCGAGTTCGGCCTGTTCATCGCGGTCGGCCCGGAGATCGACGGCATGATCCACATGTCCGACCTCTCTTGGGAAGAAGCCGGCGAGGCCGCCATCGCCAAGTTCGAGAAGGGCCAGGTCGTCAAGGCCAAGGTGCTGGACGTGGACGTGGAGAAGGAGCGCATCTCGCTCGGCATCAAGCAGCTTGAGGTCGACCCGGCCGCTGGCGTGCTGGACCGCATCCACAAGAACCAGATCGTCACCTGCGTGGTTACCGCCGTGCAGAGCAATGGCATCGAGGTGAAGGTGGACGACGTGCTGACCGGCTTCATCCGCCGCGCCGAGCTGGCGCGCGACAAGGGTGAGCAGCGCCCCGAGCGCTTCGCCGTCGGCGACAAGATCGATGCCAAGATCACCGCGGTGGACCGCGCTGCGCGCAAGCTGCAGCTCACCATCAAGGGCAAGGAGATCGACGAGGACAAGCAGGCGATCACCGAGTACGGCTCGTCCGACTCCGGCGCCTCGCTGGGCGATATCCTGGGTGCGGCCATCCGCCGCCGCAACCAGAACCAGGACGATTGATCAGCCGCCGCAAGGCAGGCTTTGGCCCGGCAGCGCAAGCTGCCGGGTTTTTTTATGTTCCGGCGTTGCGTTTTCCGCGCGCGGATTTACCTTGCGTTAGCGAAATGGACTTTAGGCTGCCTGGAACAACCACAGGAAGAGCCACCGCCATGCCTGTTCAAAACCCGCTGAAACTGTTCCAGGAGGCCGCCGCCCTCGGCGCGCTGCGCAATTCCTTCGCCGTCATCGAATTCACCCCCCAGGGCATGATTCTGGACGCCAATAAACCGTTCCTGAAAACCACCGGCTATACTCTGCCCGAGCTGGTGGGACGGCACCACCGCATGCTGATGCCGCCCAAGGAGGCCGCGAGCCCGGCCTATGAAGCCTTCTGGGACGCCCTCGCCAGGGGCCTGTTCCAGACCGGGCAATATCACCGCGTGGGCAAGGCCGGGCAGGATGTATGGCTGCAAGCCTCCTACACCCCGGTGCGCGGGCGCGGGGCCAAGGTGAAGAAGATCATCAAGCTGGCGCTGGACGTGACCGAGGCGCACGAGAAAACCACCGAGGATCTGGGCGTGCTGAACGCCATCAACCGCTCCCAGGCGGTCATCAGCTTCAAGCCCGATGGGACGATCCTGGATGCGAACGGGAATTTCCTCGCCACCGTGGGCTACCGGCTGGAGGAGATCAAAGGCCAGCATCACCGGATGTTCGTGGAGCCGGGCTTCGCCGCCAGCCCCGACTATGCGCAATTCTGGCGCCGGCTGAATGAGGGCGAGTTCTTCTCGGCCGATTATCACCGCCTTGGCAAAGGCGGGCGCGATGTATGGCTGCAGGCCAGCTACAACCCGGTGTTCAACACGCGCGGCGAGGTGGTGAAAATCATCAAATTCGCCACCGATCTTTCAGAGCGCATGGAGAATATCCAGCAGATCGGGCGGGGCCTGGCGGCGCTGGCCCAGGGCGACCTGCTGGCGCATCTGGGCAAACCCCTGATCCCCTCCATCGACAGCCTGCGCGGCGATTTCAACAATGCCGTGGCGGCCTTGCGCGGGACAATGTGCGAAATCTCCGCGGCGGCGCAAAGCATCCTGCAAACCTCCGCGGCGGTGAACAAATCCGCCGGGCAGCTTTCCATGCGCACGGAACGCCAGGCCGCGAGCCTGGAGGAAACAGCGGCGGCGCTAGAGCAGATTACCGCCACGGTACGCAAATCGGCCGAGAATGCCACCAGCATGCGCGGCGTGGCGGGCAAGGCCCGGCATGATACCGAAACCTCCGACCAGGTGGTGGGCAAGGCCGTGCAGGCCATGGGCAAGATCGATGAAAGCTCCGCGAAGATCGCCAACATCATCGGCGTGATCGACGAGATTGCCTTCCAGACCAATCTGCTGGCGCTGAATGCCGGGGTGGAGGCCGCCCGCGCGGGCGATGCCGGGCGCGGCTTCGCCGTGGTCGCCACCGAAGTGCGGGCCCTGGCCCAGCGCTCGGCCGATGCGGCGAAGGAGATCAAGGCCCTGATCAGCGGCTCGGGCGAGATCGTCGCGGCGGGGGTGAAATCCGTCGCCGAGGCACGGCAATCTCTGGACAGGATCGCCGGGCATGTCCTGGGGATCGACAATGCCATCGGCGAGGCGGCCGCCAGCGCGCAGGAGCAATCCGTGGGGCTGGGGCAGGTGAATACCGCGGTGAACCAGATGGACCAGATGACCCAGGCCAATGCCGCCATGGCCGAGGAAGCCGCCGCCGCCAGCCAGACCCTGGCGCATGAGGCGGAAACCATCTCCCGCCTGCTGGCGCGGTTCAATACCGGCGCCACCCCGCTTGCGCCGGTGCAGACCAGCCCGCAGGTCCAGCCGCGCAAGCGGGCGGTGCTGCAGCCTGTTTAGGTTTCAAGGGTATTCGCGGCTTTTTGCAAAAAGCCGCGTCAAAAACTTCGGCCGTGTCAGCCAGGACGTGGAAATACAGGACGCGGAAATATTTGCGGTTAACGCCGGTGCCGCATCGCCTCCGCCAGCGCCGGGTTCTCCGCCGCCGCCCCGGCCATCACGCCCTCCTGGTCGGCTTGGCTCTTGTTCTGGCTGAGCTTGGCCTTGCCCTCCAGCCTGGTGATGGTCATCACCAGCCCGACAATGCCCTTCAACTGCGCGGCAATGTAGTCATCCGGCGCGTCGGTAACCGCCCAGGGATGTGCCCGCCCTTCCTCATACCGGTTGGTCAGGGTGGTCACGATCTCCAGCAGGGGCTTGGGCTCCTCGACAATGGCAAGCCGCCCGGTGGCATGTACCACGCTGTAATTCCAGGTTGGCACCACGCGGCCACCTTCCTGCTTGCTGGGATACCAGGAAGGGCTGACATAGCCATCCGCCGCCGCGAAGATCGCCAGCGAGTCCTGCGCCGGATCGAAATCCCGCCAATGGAAATTGCCCTTCGCCACATGGCCGATCAGCCTGTCCGGCGCCTGGAACGTCAGCGGCAGATGGGTGGCCAGCAGCCCGCCGCCGCGCGCGGGCGAAACCAGCACCGGCAGCGAAGCCGCGCGCATGATGGCTTCAAGTTCTTCCTGGCGTTTTTCGGCAAAGGCAGGCGGGTTATACATAAACTTCATATCCCTTCAGCCGTGCAAGATAGCGCGCATAAAGCCGGCTGGCCACAAGCCCCGGCGCGCCATTGCCCACCGGCTTGCCGTCCAGCGCCGTGATGGGTTTCACGAAGGAGGTGGCGCTGGTGATGAAAATCTCCCGTGCCCCGCGCAGCGCCTCCAGCGTGAATCCCTCCTCCCGGAACGCCACGCCCTCCGCCGCCACATCCTCCAGCAAGGCCGCGCGGGTGCAGCCGGGCAGCACATGATGGTCCAGCGCCCTGGTGCGCAGCACGTTATCGGCATCGACGATCCAAACGGAGCTGGAAGCGCCTTCCGTCACCATGCCCTGTTCATCGAACAGAATGGCTTCCAGCGCCCCCGCTTGCCGCGCCGCCTCGCGCGCCAGCACGTTGGGCAGCAGGTTGATGGATTTGATATCGCAGCGCCCCCAGCGCTGATCGGGCAGGGCGATGGCGGCGGCACTCCAGCCGGAAAGCGCCTCCGGCGGCTCCGGCTTCGGCCGCACAATGAGGGTGAGCGCGGGGCGCGGCGCCGGGCTGGGGAACGCATGGTCCCGCCGCGCCACGCCGCGCGTGAGCTGGAGGTAGACAAGCCCCGTCTCCACCCGGTTGCGGCGCATCAACTCATGGATCACGCAGCGCAACGCCGCATCGCCCATCGGCGCGGCCAGGCCGATCTCGCCGCAACTGCGGGTAAGCCGGGCGAAATGCAGCGCCTCGTCGATCAGCCTGCCGCGATAGGCGAAGAATACCTCGTAGATGCCGTCGCCGAACTGGTAGCCGCGATCCTCGATATTCACGCACGCCTCAGCCAACGGCAGATAACGCCCATTCACATAGGCAATGCGGGCCATGGCTTCAGGCGGCCGCCATGGCGTGCGCCGCCGCCGCCTTGGCCTGCTCGAATTGGTCCGGCGGCAGATAGGCGGCGAGAATCTCCTCCGGCGTGCCATCGGCATGCACGCGCCCGCCTTCCATCCAGATCAGCCGGTTGCACCATTGCATCAGAATGGCGGCGTTGTGAGAGGAGAGGACGAGGATCTCGGCACTGCCCACCATCGTCTCCAGCCGCTCCCGCGCCTTGCCCAGAAAGGCCGCGTCCCCGGCCAGAATCCATTCATCCATCAGCAGAATCTGCGGGTGGATGGCGGTGGCGAGCGCGAAGCCCAGCCGCACCACCATGCCGGAGGAATAGGTGCGCACCGGCAGGCTGAGGAAATCCCCCAGCTCGGAGAATTGCGCCACATCCTCCTCAAGCTGCTTGATCTGCTCGTCGGAATAGCCGCCGAAGAGGGCGCGCAGGCGGATATTCTCATTGCCGGTCAGGTCGAAATTCATGCCCTGGCCGGGGTCCAGCAGGGCGGTCACCATGCCCTCGATCACCATGCGCCCGGTGATGGGTTCATAAATGCCCGCCATCGTGCGCAACAGCGTGGTCTTGCCCGCACCGTTGGAGCCGATGAACCCCAGCCTGTCCCCGGTCTTGAGGGAGAAGGACACGTCACGCAGCGCCTCCACCGTCAGGCGGTGCTTGGAATCCTGTCCCATCCGCCCGGAGGCGGCGGCGAACATGGTTTTCTTCAGGCTGCGGCTCTCCCCATGATAAAGCGGAAAGGAGACCGAGACATTTTCAATCAGCAATTTCGCCACGGCTCACACCCAGTAAGGAATACGCGGCCGGGCGCGCACGAAGAGCAGGAAAGAGACCAGAACCAGCACGGCGGAATAGATGAGCGCGTTGGCCCAGGCCGCCGGATTCAACGCCTGGCCCAGCAGCGGGCCGCGCACGATCTCCATCAGCCCGTAGAACGGGTTCAGGTCGATCAGCGCCAGGCTGAGGCCCAACCCGCGATGCATCAGCATCGATGGGCTCCACATGATCGGCGTGACGTAGAAGGCGATCTGCATGATGCTGCCGACGATGGGCGGCACATCGCGGAAGCGCGCTCCCACCAGCCCCAGCAGCAGCGCGACCGCGAAGGCATCCACCGCCCAGAGCGCCAAGGCTGGCAGCAGAGTGAACATCGGCCAGGAGAGATGCGGCGGGAAGATCAGGAACACCACGACGATGACGGCGAGATTATGCGCCAGCACCAGCAGGTTGCGCACCACCACCCGGGCGGCATGCAGGGCGTGGGGCATGCGCATGGCGCGGATCATCGCCACGGAGTTGGAAAAGCAGGTGGCGCCTTCAGAGGTGATGGCGTTGATGAACCCCCACAGCACCAGCGAGATGGCCAGGAAGGGCAGGTAAGCCCCGACATTCTGCCGGAAAAGCTGGGCATAGACGAAGCCGATGGCGGCGATCATCACGGCGGTGGAGAGCGTCAGCCAGAACGGCCCGAGCAGCGAGCCGCGATAGCGCAGCCGGATGTCGAAGAGGCTCAGCGTCCAGACCAGCGGCCAGAGCCGCATCGTCTCGCCGAGATCCCGCACGGCGGACGCGGCCCTCTCCCGCCAGCCATGGGAGGCGGCGATGACCACAGGCTGTGTAGAAGACTGGACGGATCGCGAGAGGCCGGCGCCAGCCTGGCCGGAGTCCGGCGCGAGCATGTTCATGTGCAGCCGATAGCCGAACCAGGGCGCGGCTTCAACGGCTGCGTGACCCCATGACAAGATGTTTACCCAGGGCGGGCCGGGTTCGTGGTGTTTGCCAGAGGGTTAGGCGCACCCCCCGCACGGGGCTTTAGCGCGCGATGATGCGCAGCCGCGGGGTTTCGGTGATCACCACCTGGGTGCCGGGGGCCAGGGTGGCGGGGGCCGCGCCCGGCGGCGGCACCAGGGATTTCACCGATCCGTCAGGCAATTGCACCACAATCTCCTGCGCCGGGGCGGGCGCATCCGGCGCTTGCTGCCCAAGAGCCTGCATCACCTGGTTAAGCGCCAGCCCAGCGGAAACCTGCCGCACGGAAACCACTTGCGCCGTGTAGGACACGCCTTGCGCCGGGGCGGCGGCCTGCTGGGCGGCGGGCCGGGGGGCGGCGCATCCCGCCAGAAGGCTCAAACCGGCGAGGAAGGCGGGAGGGATAAGACGCATGCACCGTTGCTAGCACGGCTGGCGATTGTTCCGGTAGCACCCCATGGCAGGTTTTTCTTGCCCTGAGTTTCATGCTAGTTTAAGAGCTTACAACGCCTTTTTTAAGCCATGATTGAGCGAAATACCACAACATCATGGCGCATGGACTGCGTGGAGGCTTCAAACCTTGGGTGCAACCAGAATTCTGGCCAAAGGCCTTGTTCGGAAAGCGGCGCGGCTGAGGCCCGGCCTTGCGGCGGGCTGTGCCGGTCTGGCGCTGCTTTCGGCCTGTGCCGGGGGAAGCGGCCCGCGCTATGCGGGGGAAACCACCTCCTATTACCTCGCCCATGCCGCGCATAATTATAACCCGCCCGGCCCGCCCGGCGACCCGTGGGGGCCGTATGTTAAAATCGCCGCCGCGCATTTCGACGTGCCGGAAATGTGGATCCGCCAGGTGATGCGCGTGGAATCCGGCGGGCATGAATATAGCGGCGGGCAGCTTATCGTCTCCTCCGCCGGGGCGATGGGGCTGATGCAGCTCGAACCCGGCACCTATCAGGAAATGGCGGAGCGTTACGGCCTCGGCAACGACCCGTTCAACCCCTACGACAACATCATGGCCGGGACAGCGTATATCCATGAGATGTACCAGATCTACGGCTCGCCGGGGTTCCTCGCGGCCTATAATGCCGGGCCGGGGCGGCTTGATTCCTTCATCAATTACAACCGCCCGCTGCCGAGCGAGACGATCAACTATGTCGCGATGATCGCGCCGAACATCGATGGCTATTATCCGCAGCGCCGCTCGGCCGCGGATGAGCTGGCGATGAACACCGAGCCGATGGGCAGCAATGGCGGTATTCTGCCAAGCGGCTTCACGCCGGAGGCGCCCAGCCCCTCGCAGATCTCGGCTCCCGTTCAGGTGGCCTCGCTGGCGCCGGTTTCCGTGCCGGATGACGGCAGCTCCCCCGCGCCGGTCACGGTGCCGGTCTCCTCCATCATGCCCCAGGTGGCGCAGATTGAGAGCGCGCAGACGCAGAGCGCCTCCGTGCAAACCGCGCCCATGCAACCCACGCCGGTGCAAACCGCCGCCATTCAGCCCCCGCCTGTTCCCGTGCCGCCGCCGGTCCCGGTGCCCGCACCTGTCCAGACGGCATCCGCCTCCTCTGTTTATTCAACGGGGGGATATACAGCGGGCAGCCTGCCCCCGCCGCCACCGCCGGTGGTTATGGCCAGCAATAATCTGCCAGCCCCGCCCCCGGCACCCAGCCAGCGGAGCTTCACGCTGATTCCGCCCGCCATGGCCGATACGCCCCCGGTGCAGAACGTCTCCTTCAATTCCGGCGGGCATAGCTGGGGCATTCAGGTGGGGGCATATGACAGCCCCTCCAACGCCAAGGCGGCCTTGGGCATGGCGGAGCTGACCGGCGCCAATGTTCTGACAAGGGCCCAGCCCGTGGTGATGACCGTTCACGCCCAGGGCAAGGTGAAATACCGCGCCCGTTTCGTGGGTCTGCAGCATGACGAGGCGGTGAATGCCTGTAACCGCCTCTCCGGCGGGCCAACGGGCTGCGTGGTGCTCTCGCCCGACGCGCAGTCCTGATCGCTCAAACGCGCTTTTGGGGGTTTTTTGTAAAAAGGCCCCAAACCCCCAAAAACTTTTAAACCTTACACCGCGCCGTTGGCGAGCAGCGTGGC
The DNA here is from genome assembly GCA_963794625.1 of uncultured Pseudomonadota bacterium. Lineage (GTDB taxonomy): Bacteria > Pseudomonadota > Alphaproteobacteria > Acetobacterales > Acetobacteraceae > Acidocella. The sequence goes on along the minus strand of CAWCEU010000003.1, from coordinate 222,515 downwards.
GCGCACGGCGTCCTCCGGCACATCGCTGCTGGTGAAGGCTTTGCCGATGCCGCGCGTGAGCACGAAATGCAGCTTGCCGCCGCGATTTTCTTGTCCAGCTTCATATGCGCCAGCAAATGCTCGGCCGGCAGGTTATTGATGCGCACCGGCAGGCCGGTTTCGGACAGATGCTGGGCGATGCGCGGCGTATCCTCCTGCGGCGCCAGGCCCAGAGCGGCGGAGAGATGTGCCGCCAGCACCAGCCCGGTGGCCACCGCCTCGCCATGCAGCAAGCCATTGCCGTAGCCGGTCTCGGCCTCCAGTGCATGGGCGAAGGTGTGGCCGAGATTTAAGAGCGCACGGCCGTTATCCGGCTTGGTCTCGTGCTCATCCTCGCCCACCACGCGCGCCTTGAAGCGCACGGCATATTCGATGGCGTGGGCCAGCGAATCCTTGTCCCCCGCCAGCATGGAGGCGGCATGCGCCTCGCACCACTCATAGAAGGCGGCATCGGCGATCAGCCCGGCCTTCACGATCTCCGCATAGCCCGCCGCGCGCTCACGGGCGGGCAGCGTGTCCAGCACGCCGGTATCGGCCAGCACCAGCAGCGGCTGGTAGAAGGCGCCGACGAGATTCTTACCGTGCACGGAGTTGATGCCGGTCTTGCCGCCGACGGAGCTGTCCACCTGCGCCAGCAGGCTGGTGGGAATCTGCACGAAGGGCACGCCGCGCAGGACGGAGGCGGCGGCATAGCCCGCCAGATCGCCCACGACGCCGCCGCCCAGGGCGATGATGGTGGTCTTGCGGTCGATCCTGGCACCCAGCAACGCCTCCATCAGCTGCTGCCAGGAGGCGAAGCTCTTCGAGGCTTCGCCGGGCGGCACGGTGAAGCTCTGATGCGCGATGCCGACATCGTCCAGGCTGGCGGTCAGCGCCGCCAGATGCAGCTTGGCGACGGTCTCATCCGTGACGATGAAGCAGCGCGGCTGCGGCAGCAGCGGCGCCATCAGCGCCCCGGCGCGGGCCAGCAGCCCGTGGCCGATCAGCACGTCATAACTGGATTGGGAGAGCTTCACCTCCACCCGGCGGGGGGCCTGATAGCTCTCGATGGCGCTGGCGACATGGGCGGTGGTCACGTGCGGAGGGTCCTCTGATCCGTCGACGATGATATCCGCCAGCGCATAGACGGGGCTGCGCAGCGCGGAAAGCTTTTCCAGAATTTCGGCGGGGTTGCCCGCATTCAGTAACGGCCGGTGGGTGCGCCCGGCGGTGCGTTGCACCAGCACGGGAATGGGGCAGCGCAGCCAGACGGAAAGGGCGCGCTCACGGATGATGGCACGGGTCTCCGCATCCATATAGGCGCCGCCGCCGGTGGCCAGCACGATGCGGCCATGGCTCAACAGGCGCTGGATCACCCGCTTCTCCCCGGCGCGGAAAGCCGCCTCGCCATGGGTTTTGAAGATCTCGGCGATGGTCATGCCCGCCGCGCGCTCAATCTCCTCATCGGCATCATGGAAGGGCAGACCCAGCAAAGCCGCCAGGCGCTTGCCGATGGCGGTCTTGCCGGCACCCATGAGGCCGACCAGCACGATGCTGCGCGGCGAGTTGGGGGATGTTTGACTATTGAATGACATCGGCGCGGACGCTTAACACATAGCGTGCGATGACGTTAGAGCCGCCCGGCTTCAGGGCGGTGCTGGAGCGGTTTCCGCCAAAGCGGAACCGCTCCAGCTTATATTTTTGCAAGCAATTTCATCAGTTTAATTCAAATCAAGTGATTCCAATTAAACTGATATTGCTCTAAAACCCTGCATCGCCCTCACCTCTTGCTGGAGCCGATGATGCCAGAGAGCCGCGTGGAAGCCTTTTTGGAAATGCTGGCCGCCGAGCGCGGGGCGGCTTCCAATACGCTGGCGGCCTATCAGGCGGACCTTGACGATTTTTCAACCTTTTTGGGGCGTGGCACGGCGCTTTCCGGGGCAAACGCCGCGGATATCGCGGCCTATATGCAAAGCCTCGGCGGCAGCGGCATGGCGGCCAGCACCCAGGCGCGCAGGCTCTCGGCGTTGAAGCAATTCTACCTCTTCCTGCTGCGCGAGGGCGCGCGCGCGGATAACCCCGCCGCCGAGATCAGCGCGCCGAAACTGCCGAAAGCCTTGCCGAAATATCTCAGCGAAAGCGAGGTGGAGGCGCTGCTGGAAGCCGCGCGGGGCATGGCGGGCCTGCCGGGGCTGAAGGCGCAGGCGGGGCTGGAGATCCTTTACTCCACCGGGCTGCGCGTGACGGAGATGCTCTCCTTGCGGGCCAGCGCGCTGACCACCGATGCGATGATGCTGCTGGTAAAGGGCAAAGGCGGCAAGGAGCGGATGATCCCGCTTTCGGACGCCGCCCGCCAGGCCGCCGCCGCCTTGCGTGCCGCCTCTCCCGCCAAGGCGCGCCACCTCTTCGCCGGGCGCGACTTGGCCCAGCCGATGACCCGCCAGGGTTTTGCCCTGCTGCTAAAGCAGGCGGCGCTGGAGGCCGGGCTGGACCCGGCCCGGCTTTCCCCGCATGTGCTGCGGCACTCCTTCGCCTCGCATCTGCTGGCGCATGGGGCGGATTTGCGGGCGCTGCAAAAACTGCTCGGCCATGCGGACATCGCCACCACCGAGATTTACACTCATGTGCTGGCGGAACGGCTGCAAAAGCTGGTGCAGGCGCATCACCCGCTGGCCATCAAGCCGGAAGGCGGCTGAACAATTCCAGCCGCAGCCGGGTGAGCAACGTGCCGCGATGCCGCGTTTCATGCGCCCGCAGATAGTCCCGCATCGGCCCAGGCATCTTGCGCGGGGTGGCGATGGGCGTGGCCCGGGCTTGTTTGACCCCCTCCCACGCCGCGCGCAAACAGCCATGCCGCGCCGCGATCAGCCCGTAACCCAGGATGCGCGGCGCCAGGGCCAGCCAGGATTGCCGCCATTTGCGGCCGATGATGAGCCGGTTGCGGACGAAATGGGTCATCCGTTGCCCCTGCCAATGGCAGCGCGCCTCGGTTGCGGGCGTGTGGATCACCGCCAGCCTGCCATCATAAAAAATCCGCCAGCCCCGCGCGATGGCGGCAAGGCAGAAATCATATTCCTCCCAGGTGAAGAAGAAGCGCTCATCATATCCGCCAACGGCCTCCCAGGCGGCACGGCGGATGGCATGCCCGGCACCCACGAAGGCCGTGGCCTCGAACCGGGCGCGGTAGCGCGGCAGCAGCGCCTTGGGATAACCCCAGCAGCCAAGATCCGGCCCCTGCCCGTCCGCCGCCAGGATACAGAAGCCGATGGCCCCAAGCGCCGGGGTTGCCTCGAACCGCCGCATCGCACCCGCCACCACGAAGGTGTCCGCGAAGCGCGCATCATTATCCAGCCCCACGATGATCCGCCCATGGCCGAGTGCCGCCAGCGCGTTGCGGCCCGCGGCGACGCCGCGATTTACCGCCCCGGCATAAAGCGCGAAATGCGCCGCCTCGCCAAAGCGCACGCCCAGCGCGCGCAGCATTTCCGGCGGAGAGCCCTGGTCCAGCACCGAGACATGGAACCGCCCGCCTGCCTGCGCCAGGGCGGAGGCGATGGCGGCTTTGGTCTCCTCCAGCCGCCCCAGGCAGAGGATGATGATATCCGCGTCGTAAGCGCCCGGCGGCGGAGGCCGCCCGGAGATTAAGCGCGCGGGCATCTGCCCGGCCGGCGGCCGGGGTATTTCAGCAGGCATTCGCCTGGCCGAAGGGCACCGGCAAGGTACGCAGCAGAATCGCGATATCCAGCCCCACGGACCAGTTCTGGATATATTCAAGGTCACTGGCCAGGCGCCGCTCCAGCGCCATCAGGCTGCGGGTCTCGCCACGCTGCCCGCGCACCTGCGCCAGGCCGGTGATGCCCGGCTTCACCCTGTGGCGCAGGCGGTAGAGTTTCAGCGCGCTTTCGAAGCTGATGCCCCCCACGCTCGTCTCCGGCGCATGCGGGCGCGGCCCGACCAGGGACATCTCCCCGCGTATCACATTGAAAAGCTGCAACAGCTCATCCAGCGATGTGCGGCGCAGGACGCGGCCAATGCGCGTAATCCGCTCATCCCCCGCCCTGGCCTGGGCGAAAGGGGAGCCCGGCGCATGCCGCATGGTGCGGAATTTCAGCACGGTGAAGGGCCGCCCCTGCGCGCCGGTGCGGCTTTGCCGGAAAACCACCGGCCCGGGGCCGCTCAGGCGCACCAGCAGCGCCAGCGCCGCCAGCAGCGGGGCGCAGAGCAGCAGCAGCAGCGCGCCGACCACGATATCAAACCCCCGCTTCACCACATGGCGGGAGGTGATGAGATCATCCGTCGCCACCGGCACCAGCTTGCAGCCGCCGGTGCGGGCGCGCAGCATGTCCGGCAAATTGGCGGAAAGGTCGAATGCCAGCCAGATCCGCGCCGGGTAGGTCAGCAGCTCCTGCAGCAATTCCCGCTGCGGCGCATGGTCGAAGGAATCCAGCGCCGGGTGGTGCGCGAACACCACATCCTGCACCATCTGGGCGGAGAGGCTGTGCAGCAATTCCCTGGAATCGCGCAGCTCCGGCCAAATGCCCGCCTCGCGCAGCGGCGAGAGATACAGCACCCCGGCAATGCGCGGGGGCAAATTCTGCTCCGCCAGCGCCTGCGCCAGATCGGGCGGGCAGCGGTCATAGCACACCACCAGCGTGCCGCCGGGGTTGGCGGCGGCGGGCGCGCCGGCGAAAGCGGGCAAGGCACGCAGAAAGACCAGCAGCAAAGGGGTTGCCGCGAGGTCCGGCAAGGTCCAGCGCCGGAGCAGGATGCCGGGATGGTTCAGCAGCACCGCCAGCCCCAGCAGCGCCACGCCGGTGGCCAGGAAACACAGCGCGGCAGTGGCGCCCCGGCGCCAGCGCCAGCCCGGTGCGTAACCGCCATGCGAGGCGGTGAGCCCCACCGCGCACAGCGCCAGAATGATCCAGAACAGCAGATAGCGCGGAAAATTCTCGCTTTCCTGCCGCAGCAGCGCCCCCAGCAGCGGCGGCAGCAAGATTGTCAGAAAATCCGCCAGCGGCAGCAGCCAGTTGACGCCCGCGGTATAAGATGATGAAAAATCAACGCAAGGTTGTTCTGTAAAGCGATGCTCCGCAGGAGAGCCATAACCGGCGCGCATCTCAAGCATCGGCAACCGCCCCCTGGTTGCAAATATTAACGATTAATTACCTTAAGTTGAGTTACCGGAAAACGAAACGCTTGGAAAGCAAATAATTAAATCCCAATCCGCCGACGGAACCCGCGGCAATGCCGATGACAGGGTGCCGCACCACCAGCGGGCAGAAAGCCACCAGCAGGAAAAAAATACCGCGATTCATCACGAAGCCGACGATATTGGCGATGAGGAATTTGGCCCATTGCACATGCGCGGCGGCATGCTGAACGTGCCGGAACGTCCAGAGCCGGTTGATGAGCCAGTTCAACGTCGCCGCGACGATAAAGCTGCATGTACCCGCGATGTAGAGATTTACGAAGGCCCGCAGCAGATAAACCGTCCCGGTGTCCCACACGAACCCCAGCGTGCCGACAATGCCAAAACGGATGAAGGATTCGGAAAAGCCCAGCCGCGCGACGAGACTCACCAGCCTGTCCAGCAGGTCGAGAAGGTTCATCGCGGAAGGTTCAGGTTCAGCCGGCAAAAGGGTCCTGCATCAGGATGGTGTCGTCACGCTCCGGGCTGGTGGAGAGGAGCGTTACCGGCGCTTCCACCAGCTCCTCGATGCGCTTCACATATTTGATGGCGGCGGCCGGAAGCTGCGCCCAGGAACGCGCACCCTGCGTGCTGCCGCTCCAGCCTTCCATCACCTCATAAACCGGCTGTGCCGCGGCCTGCTTGGCCATGGCGGCGGGCAGATGCTTGTAAGGCTGGCCATCGATCATGTAGCCGGTGCAGATTTTCAGCTCCTTGAAGCCGTCCAGCACGTCGAGCTTGGTGAGAGCCAGGCCCTGGATGCCGCCCACCTTCACCGCCTGGCGGACCATGGCAGCGTCGAACCAGCCGCAGCGGCGCTTGCGCCCGGTCACGGTGCCGAATTCATGCCCGCGCTCGCCCAGCAACTGGCCGGTCTCGTCATGCAGCTCGGTCGGGAACGGGCCGGAGCCGACACGGGTGCAATAGGCTTTCGCAATGCCGAGCACGCGCCCCGCCGCATCCGGCCCCATGCCGCTGCCCGAGGCCGCCGTACCCGCAACGGTGTTGGACGAGGTGACGAACGGGTAGGTGCCGTGATCGACATCCAGCATCACCGCCTGCGCGCCCTCGAACAGAATCTTCTCACCCTTGGCCTTGGCCTGGGCCAGGCGCTCCCATACCGGCTCGGCGAAGGGCAGCAGCTTGGGCGCCAGGGCCAGCAAATCGGCCAGCAGCGCGGCTTTCTGGAATGTCGGCGCGCCGAGGCCCGCCAGCAACGTGTTGTGATGCAGCAGCAGCTCGTCCAGCTTGGCGGAGAGGGTCTCGGGCTCGGCCAGGTCGCAGATGCGGATGGCGCGGCGGGCCACCTTATCCTCATAGGCGGGGCCAATGCCGCGCCCGGTGGTGCCGATCTTACGCTCGCCGCGCGCCGCCTCACGGGCGGAATCAAGAGCCGCGTGCAACGGCAGGATCAAGGGCGCGTTCTCGGCGATGCGCAGCGTCTCGGGCGTGACTTTCAGCCCTTGCGCGGTGACACGCTCGATCTCGGCCAGCAGCGCGTTCGGGTCCACCACCACGCCATTGCCGATGATGCCGAGCTTGCCGTTGACCACGCCGGAGGGCAGCAAAGAGAGCTTATAGGTCTGGTTGCCCACCACCAGCGTATGGCCGGCATTATGCCCGCCCTGGAAGCGCACCACGATATCGGCGCGGCTGGCCAGCCAGTCCACAACCTTGCCCTTGCCCTCGTCGCCCCATTGGGCGCCGATGATCGTCACGTTGGTCATTACAAAATCCTACTCAGGAGAGCGCGGTTATTACGTTTTCGAATAACAAATGGGTGCAGCCGAGACGGCGGGCTTCATCGCCCGGTGCGGCCTCCGGTGCAAGCCCCGGCACGGTGGCATAGCCCTGCCCACGGGCCGCACGCGCCGCCTCCGCGCTGGTGCCGAGCGGCAGATAGAGGCGCGGGCGAAGCGCCACGGGCGGGCTCAGGCGGATGATGCTGTCAGGGTAGAGGGTGATGCCGGTGGCGGGCTCGGCATCGCCGCACAGATAACGCCCGCCGCGCCCCAGCTCCATCTGCTGGCCGGCGGCGAAAATCGTCATGGAAATACCGGTATGGTAGCGGTAGCCACGGAATTCCACCGGGTCCACGGTGAGCGGCAGGCCGGGCAGAACCGCCCGCACGGCGGCAACCATTTCGGCCAGACGCCCGGCCTGGGCGAGGCCGGAATCCGGCAGGCCAGCTTCCAGAAGTGCTGGCACGGCACGGGCGGCGGGGCCGCTGGCGTCCAGAAGTTTCAGCAACAGAGCGGTCTGGGCACCGCCCAGCTCGGCCACGGCGGCGGCGTCCTTACGGTCCAGCGCATGGGCAAGGGCGGGGTGGCGGTGCGGGGGCACTTCCTCCAGCAGGCCCGGCACCAGCCGGGGGATGGTGAGGTCGATGGAAAGATCCTTCAGCCCCACCGCTTCCAGGGCGGCGATGGCGGTGAGGATGATCTCCGCATCGGCGGCCGCCGTGTCGTTGCCGATCAGCTCGATCCCGGCCTGGGAGAGCTGGCGTTCCGGCTGCATCTGGGTGCCGCGCACGTGCAAAACCGGGCCGCAATAGGCCAGGCGCAGCGGGCGCGGGGCGGCAGCCAGGCGGCTGGTGGCGAGGCGGCCGATCTGCGGCGTGGTGTCCGCCCGCAGCCCCATCATGCGCTGGCTTTCCGGGTCCATCAGCCGGAAGGTCTGCTCCGCCGTGGCGGCACCGGAACCGGCGAAAAGTGAATCCTCGAACTCCAGCAAGGGCGGGGTGACGCGCTGATAGCCATGGGCCGCGAAGCAATCCATGATCGCCTCGGCGGAGCGGGCCTGGCGTTCGGCCTCCGGCGGCAGCACATCGGCAAGCCCGGCGGGCAGCAAGGCGGGATGGGTGGTCGGCGTCTCGTTCATCGGGAATCCGGTTATTGGCGCGGCGCTATACCATCATGAGCCAGCACGGCCAATGGACGGGGAAACAAGGCTGGGTTAAGCAACGAATTAACAACCTTACCGGGTGTTAATAAATTGCTCTTCAACAGCAGGCTGTTCATTCTGGGCTTTCTGCCGCTGGCCTTGGGCGGGTTTTTGCTCCTGGGGCGCAGGCGGCAGGATGCGCTGTGCTGGCTGCTGGGATGCAGCCTGGTATTTTACGGCTGGTGGAAGCCGGAGATGCTGGCGCTGCTGCTGGGCTCGATTGGGGTGAATTACGGCGTGGCGTGGCGGATGGCGGGCCGCAAAGCTTGGCTGGTGGCGGGGCTGGCGTTTAATCTCGGGCTGCTGGGGTGGTTTAAATATGCCGGGATGCTGGGGATTTCCGGGGTGGTGCTGCCGCTGGGGATTTCCTTTTTCACCTTCCAGCAGATCATGTTTCTGGTGGACAGCTACCGGGACGAGGTGAAGCTGCCGCCATTTCTGGATTATGCCTGTTTCATCGCGTTTTTTCCGCATCTGATCGCCGGGCCGATTGTGAGGCCCAGCCATATCCTGCCGCAGCTCGCCGCGCTGGCGCCGCGGCAGGATGTGCGGGTGAGGCTGGCGGAGGGCACGGAGATTTTTCTGCTGGGGCTGGCGAAGAAGATTGTGCTGGCGGACGGGCTGGCGCGCTTTGCCGGCCCTGGTTTTGCCGCGGCCGGGCGGGGGGATGCGATTTCCTTCATCGAGGCCTGGGTGGCGCTGCTGGCTTATGGGCTGCAAATTTATTTCGATTTCTCCGGCTATTCGGACATGGCGATTGGCCTGGCGCGGATGTTCGGGATCGATTTTCCGGTGAATTTCCGCTCGCCTTATCAGGCGCGGGATATCAGCGAATTCTGGCGGCGCTGGAACATCACGTTGAGCGGGTTTTTGCGGGATTATTTGTATATTCCGCTGGGCGGGAACCGGCATGGTGAGGGCAAGCGGATACGGAATTTGATGATCACCATGCTGCTGGGCGGGTTGTGGCATGGGGCGGCGTGGCGGTTTGTGCTGTGGGGCGGGCTGCATGGGCTGTTTCTGGTTGTGCATGGGTGGAGCAAGAGGTTTGGAGTGCGGGTGCCGCGCGGGCTTTCCTGGGGCATCACACTGCTGGTGGTGACTTTGGCCTGGGTGCCGTTCCGCGCGCCAAGTTTTGGCGCGGCTTTGCAGATGTATCGGGGCTTAAGCGGGCTGAATGGGCTGGCCGTGCCTGCGATGTTGGCGAAGGCAATTCCGTTTGGGCATGTGGTGCCGGTGCTGCCTTACCTCGGCGATGCGCGGAGCATGAGCCTGCCGCAGGGTTTGCTGCTGCTGGGGCTGGGCTGGATTATCGCGCTGAGCCTGCCGGATTTGTACAGCATGGGCAGAAGGCGGCGGGAGGTGGCGCTGGTGGCGAGTTTTGCGTTCAGCATGCAAGCCTTGTTCTTCGCGCCCGCCGCGATTCCGTTTCTGTATTTCCAGTTCTAAGCGGTGCTTCGTCTTCTGGGCTGCGCGCTGCTCTCGGTTGCGCTTTATCTCCTCCTGTTCGGGCTGGTGCTGGAGCGCCCGCTGTCGCTGGGGCCGCTGCGGCTGGAGATGGCGCAGAAAGCCGCGCGGCTCTCTGCCCTGCCCTCGCCCAAGCTGGTGATTCTTGCAGGTTCTAACGGGCCTTATTCTCATAGCTGCGCGGTGTTGGGGAAGATGCTGGGGCTGCCTTGCGAGAATGCGGGCATCGCGGTGGGGATTGGGCTGGACGGGATTTTTGCCCATTACGCCCCCGCGCTGCATGCGGGCGATGTGGTTTATATGCCGATGGAGCTTGAGCAATATGCGATGACGACGGCGCAATATCGCGCTTTGGTGGATGGCGAATTGTTGCTGCGGCACGACCGGGCAATGCTTGTGGATTTGCCGCCGGGGCGGGTGCTGGGGGTGTTGTTCTGCTGCACGCTGGAAGATGGTTTGGAGGCACTGGCGGAGATGCCGCTCTCAGCCTTGCACGTTCGCAATGGCGCCGGAATGCTGACGGCGGAATATAATGAAGAGGGCGACCGGGTGGATAATGATCTGGCGGGGGCGGATGAGGCGCTGTTCTCAGGCCCGGCGCGGCGCGGGCCAACGGCGGCGGAGATTGAGGAAGGATATGGGACGAAGCTGATTGCGAGGTTCGTGGCGCAGGAGCGGGCGAAGGGCGTGATCGTGATTGGCGGCTGGCCGGTGGATTTTGCCGATGCAAGGATTTCAGACGGGGCGAGGGACGCGGTGAGGCAGGTTTATGGGGCGGAGTTTTTGAGCCTGAAGGGGGAAAGCCTTTATCCGCGCGGGGATTTTTTTAATAGCGAGGATCATTTGGCGAAGCCGTGTCAGTTCAAGCATTCGATTGAAGTGGCGGAGGGGTTGGGGGCGATGTTGGGCCGGAAGGTGAATGCGCCGGATGGGGTGATGGAGGTGGTGGCGGGGGAATGTCCGTAGGGACGGGCGTTCTTGGAATGTTCCACGTGAAACATGTTTGGGGAATTTAGGCAATAACGTGTTGTTAGGGATTGAGGTTGTTGGATTTTTGTTTTTTGAAGAAAATGGTTGACATGGCTTTGGTTTGAAGAAGGAATGGATTGAGTTTGTCAGGAGATGGATTGCTGCCGTCTGGACGCTCTCATCGGCTCTCGCTAGACAGCGGCATCTGTCCATTGTATCTCGATTAAGCTCTTGCTGTTGTAACAACTTTCTCGGCGGCGACCTTATCATGTCTGTTTCATCGCAAATTATTGAAAAACTGGCTCGCTCTGGAAAGGGCCAGGGGTTAGGCGAATACGCTATTCAGACCTTACATCAGGCTTGGATGAAAGTTGACAAAGCGTCCCAATATCATTTTTTAGATTTTATACCGATTAGATTAATCACTATTATTGAAAGTATTTTCAGGGAAGTTACGAAATTCATGATCGACGAAGATACGATATGCAAAGCGAATGCGCATGCATTTATTTCAAAGATACCCAATAAACATATGACGGATATCCTATTTCATCTTGATCAAGACAGCTTCACTGTTGGTGATATTGTTAGTAACGTTTTGTCTTGTAACCGACTTGACGATATTATTGCGTCAATGAACTCAATATACGGACAAACATTTAAAATTGACCTGGCTCAGAGTCGGGAACGCTGGATTGAGGATAACGGTGAATACGAAGAAGCCTTTATAAGTGATATTGATTTGACCTTTTCCGTAATTCAAAGAATTTTTGAAATTCGGCACATTTTAGTGCATGAAATGCCCATTAAAAAGCCTTACCGGCCAGAAGAAATTGGCAGCTTTTTTGAGCATTCCACCGCTTTTGTAAATGCCCTGACATGGTTGGCAACGTTTAAAATACACGGCGTTGTTCCTAGAACTCAGTCAATGATGAATAAAGTGAGTTGGGAAAAAGCTCAAGAAACGTTGGACGAATTATCTAGGCTTTATGGTAAACCAGCCGAAATGCCTGAGGCAGTTAAGCTATATGACCAACATACACTTTGGTGTTGGTTTGCACACCTCGCGGCTGACGCACAATCTGGGTTAAGCCGTGGACGGATTTATTCAGGAACGATTTCTCCGCTTTTATATGCGAGCGCGTTGGCTCGTTTAAATGAATGGCGTTTGAAAGACCTTAAATTATATCCTGATAGGTTCAAGCCTGAAGAGTTGAAAGACTGACCATAATTCCTCATCGCGGCCTTTATTCGCGCAAGGATTTTTTCAACAGCGAGGATCATCTGGTGAAGCCGTGCCAGAAAATGGATTGCTTCGCTGCTCTCGCAATAACGGGTTTGGGTGGGGAGCGCCCGGCCCGGTAGGCGGACGCTGGTTAAAGCGTCCGCTGTTCTCATCGCAACTTCACTGACCCGCTCGTAGAAATGCGCTTACCATTGCCACCGTGGCTGCCGGGTTTTCTTCCATGATCCAATGGCCGGAGCCGGGCACAATGCCTTCCTCCACATTATCGGCAGCAAAGCGCATGACGGTTGCCATCATCGGCCCGAACGACTTCTCGCCCCCAACTGCCAGTACCGGCATTGTGAGCTTGCCCTTGGCGAGAAATGCCTGGTTGTCGATTGCATCTTGATCGAATGCGGCAAATTGCGCGAACCCGGAGTGCATGGCGCCGGGCAGCGCATAGAGCTTTGCGTAATGCTCCCGCGCCGCTTCGGTAAAACGGGAGGGATCGGCGGAAAATTCATTCCAGAAACGGTCAAGGTAGATACGCTCCCGGCCTGCCACCAACCGCTCCATATCCGGGCCGCCGAACCGGAAGTGCCAGAGCAGCGGGTTCTTCAGCACCTCTTCCCATGGTCCCACGCCCGGTACCGGCGCGTCGATCAGCACGAAGCGGCTTACACGCTCCGGATACAGAGCCGCGAAGGCAAAGCCTACCATATTGCCGATGTCGTGCGTGACGAGGTCCGCACGCATAACCGAAAACGCATCGAGCACGCCCAGGACATCGCCCGCCTGCGTTTTCTTGTCGAAACCATTTGCAGGTTTTGATGACAGACCAAGCCCGCGCAGGTCGGGCACGATCACCAGATGGTCCCGTGCGAGTTCGGCGGCAAGCGGCGCCCACATGTCCCCGGTCTCGCCATAGCCGTGGAGGAGCATCACGGCGGGGCCCTTGCCGCCTGTGCGGACATGGATCGTTACGCCATTTGTTTGGACTTCGCTTGTGACAAAATCTGGCGGGAAGGCTGGCATCTGACCGTCTTCGAGATTGTTCGTCATGGCTTTCCCCTCCGCCGAATTTATTTCGAGACCGAAGGTAACGCATCTTGGCTGCCGGCGGTAGCAGGCATCTGCCATATTGGCATTTCGCGCTCTAAACCAATTTCCCCTCGAACGGCGGCAGGTAATCCGCCGCGTCGAATTCCAGCACCCAGAGATCGGGGTCGAAGCGGACTTGCTTGGCGATGTAGTCATCCGCCACCTGCTCATCCACCGGCTCAGGGCCGGTGGCGCGCATCCAGGCCAGATCGCCCGCCATGTCCCGGAACTGGCTGAGCACCATGCAGCCGGTGCGGCCATAGAGTTTGACCAGCACGCCGCCCGCGTCCGCATCGCCCTTGCGGACGACCACACCCGGCTTGTTGTCCAGCATGCCGAGCCGCAATGCCGCCGAAACCCAAATTCCGGCCTTGATCCTGGCTTCGCCCATGGTAATGCGTAGTCCTTGTGCTTTGGGCCTCGTGCCTCTGCACGCCTGCCTCAGCCTGTTTAGCTGGTTCGCAGGTCTTGATCTTTTTCTCAAGAGATTGGAGTCGTTTTCATGGTCCGCCCTTTCCGCATCGCCCTGGCCGCCGCCGCCGCGATCACCGTTTTTGCTCCGGCTGCTTTCGCGGCAGACAAGATTACCTTTGGCCTGGATTGGGTGGCCGAGCCTGAATATGGCGGGTATTACGAGGCCCTGGCCGAAGGGCTGTACCAGAAGGCCGGGCTGGATGTGACCATCTTCCAGGGCGGGCCGCAGGTGAATACCGCGCAGCTGCTGGTCGCCGGCAAGCTGGATTTCGACATTACCTCCAACGCCTTCCTGGCGCTGAACTTCGCGCAGGAAAACATCCCCTATGAGGTGGTGGCCGCCGGGTTCCAGAAGGACCCGGATTGTTTGATCGCGCATCGTGGCCAGGGGAATGACAGTTTCGAGGATATCAAGGGCAAGCCCATCGCCATTTCCACCGATACGCGGGCGAGCTGGTGGCTCTATCTGAAGTCCAAATACGGCTACTCCGATTCGCAGCTGCGCTCCTACGGGTTCTCGCTGACGCCGTTCTTGACCAATAAGAAGGATATTCAGGAGGCGTATGTGACCTCCGAGCCGTATCTGGTGCATCAGGCCACCGGGGAGTGGCCGGTGGTGCTGGCGCTGCCGGATGCCGGGTTCGATGGCTATGCCAGCCTGCTCGCCACCTCCGACAAGCTGGTGCAGACCAATCCGGACCTGGTGAAGCGGTTTATCGAGGCCTCGGCCCAGGGCTGGTATGATTATTTGTATAAAGACCCGAAGCCGGCTTTTGCCGCCATCAAGGCCGCCAACCCGGATATGACGGACGGGCTGATCCAATTTGGCTATGGGCAGTTGAAGGCGCGCGGGATCGTCGATTCCGGGGACACCAAGGGGCTCGGCATCTACGCCATGACCGATGCGCGCTGGGCCAGCTTCTATAACCAGATGGTGGCGGCGGGGATGTACAATAAGGGCATGAACTATAAGAGTGCCTACACGCTGCAATTTGTCGATCACGGCCGCCCGCAGCAGAACTGATGTTCGCGCTGCGCCACGTTGCGAAGGTTTTCGGCAACGGCACGAAGGCACTGGAAGACATCACCGCCGATATCGCCCCTGGCAGCTTCGTGGCGTTGCTGGGGCCTTCGGGCTGCGGCAAATCCACGCTGCTGCGGCTGCTCTCGGGGCTTGAGGCGCCGAGCAGCGGCGGCATCGATTGGGGGCATGAGGGCAAGCCGGGGCCGGGCGAGATCGGCTATGTGTTCCAAGACCCCACGCTGCTGCCCTGGGCGGATGCGGCGGAGAATGTGTATCTGCCTCTGCGCCTGCGCGGGATAAGCCGGGGGGAGGCCATGCCCCGCGTGCAGGCCGCCCTGGCCCAGGTGGGGCTGGAGGGGTTTGCCACAACCAGGCCGAAAGGGCTTTCCGGCGGGATGCGGATGCGGGTTTCCATCGCCCGGGCGCTGGTTTCCGAGCCCGCGCTGCTGCTGATGGACGAGCCCTTTGCCGCGCTGGACGAATTCACCCGCCACAGGCTGCAGGATGACCTGCTGGCGCTGTGGCGGCGGACCGGCAAGACAGTGATTTTCGTGACCCATTCCATCTATGAGGCGGCTTATCTTGCCAACCGGATCATGATCATGACCCCGCGCCCTGGGCGTATCGCCACGATGCTGACGCCGGACCTGCCGGAGGGGCCGGAGCGGCGCAACAGCCCTGCCTATCACACGCTGGTTTCAGAGATTACCGCCAGCTTCCAGCGGATTATGCCGGCATGAACAGACCATTGGAACGGCTGGCCCCGCTTGCCTTCGGGCTGATCGCGCTCGCACTCTGGCAGGGGGCGGTGTGGGTGACGCATACGCCGAGCTATGTGGTGCCGGGGCCGCTGGATATTCTGGAGGCCCTGTTCGATGCGCGGGCCGCCTTGGGGGCGGGGCTGCTCTCCACCCTGGCGGTGACGGGGGCGGCCTTGCTGGCCTCGACCATTCTGGGCGTGGTTCTGGCGGTGGCGATGGCGGCCAGCCCGCTCTTCCGCTCGGCCATCCATCCCTGGGCGGTGGTGCTGCAGGTGACGCCGGTGGTGGCCATCGCGCCGCTGATCATCATCTGGGTGGGGCAGCCCTTCCTGGCGCTGGTGGTGTGCGCGGTGATCGTCTCGTTCTTCGCCATATTATCCAATACCGCCGCCGGGCTGGCCGCCACGCCTGTGGAGCTTCTGGATTTGTTCAAGCTGAACGGGGCGACGCGCTGGCAGATTCTCTTCCAGCTCTCCTTGCCCTATGCCCTGCCCTATTTCCTCACCGGGCTGCGGCTGGCGGGCACGCTGGCGCTGGTGGGGGCGGTGGTGGCGGAGTTCGTGGCGGGCTCCGGCGGGTTTGCCTCCGGGTTGGCGTGGGAGATTATCGAGGCCAGCTACCGGCTGCAGATTCCGCGCATGTTCGCGGCATTGCTGCTCCTGGGGGCGGCGGGCATCGCGATCTATGCCGCGCTGGGGGTGCTGGAGCGCGTGCTGCTGGCAAGGCGCAATAGCGCCTGATATGGGATGTTGAATTTTCCCGGGGGCAGACGAGAGTGGTTTCCGCCGAAGCGGAAGCGCTCTCGCTTATATTTTGGCGAGCAATTTCCTCAGTCTAATTGGAATCAAGTGATTCCAATTAGACTGATATTGCTCTAGGCTCCGCCCAGATTTGGAGAGACCGATGAGCACGACGACAGAGAAGAAACTCAGCAAGGGCCAGCTCGCCTATGAGCAGGAGCGCGCCAAGAAGGCGGGCAAGAGCCTGGATGACTGGATGAAGCACAAGGCCAAACTGGCGGCGGAAGAGGCGCAGAAGGCCGCACCGAAGCCCGAGAAGAAGCGCGGGCTGATCTCCCGCCTGCTGGACAAGGCGCATAAGCCGATCTGATCTCTCGTCATTGCGAGCGGAGCGAAGCAATCCATCTCCCAAGGCGTTCGTGGAAAGCTGGATTGCCGCGCCGCTATGCAGCTCGCAATGACGGATTTGACCCCCCGATAGCTAGAATAAGCAGCTAAAGTAAGCCCAGGGGGTCGAGTTTATAATTCCAATAAAAAAGGCAGGCCGTTGGGCCTGCCTTTTCTTTTCGTTACCAGGGACAGGCGGGGATTATTCCTCGCCCTCATCCTCCGCCGCCACTTCCGGGCGCGGGCCCGAATCCTGGCCCTTGGCGGACACATCACGGTCAACCAGCTCGATCACCGCCATGTCCGCCGCGTCGCCATAGCGCATGCCGGCCTTCAGCACGCGGGTGTAACCACCGGAGCGGGCCTTGTAGCGGGTGGCCAGGGCATCGAACAGCTTGGCGACGATCGTCTCATCACGCAGCTGGTCGAACGCCTGGCGGCGCGCATGCAGGCCGCCGCGCTTACCCAGCGTGATGAGCTTCTCGGCCACCGGGCGCAGCTCCTTGGCCTTCGGCAGGGTGGTGGTGATCTGCTCGTGCTTGATCAACGCAACAGCCATGTTGCGGAACATGGCCTGGCGATGGGAGGAGGTGACGCCGAGTTTCCGGCCGGCAATTCCGTGACGCATGATGAGGTGTTCCTGGTTAGACGATAGTTAGAAAGGTTGATCTGAGCGCTTGGCCAGCTCTTCGATGTTCTCAGGCGGCCAATCGGGCACGGTCATGCCCAAAGCAAGCCCCATCACGGTCAACACTTCCTTGATTTCGTTCAAGGATTTGCGCCCGAAATTCGGGGTACGGAGCATTTCCTGCTCGCTCTTCTGCACCAGATCGCCAATGTAGACGATATTGTCGTTCTTGAGGCAGTTGGCGGAGCGGACGGAAAGCTCCAGCTCGTCCACCTTGCGCAGCAGGTTGGGGTTGAAGGGCAGCTCGATGCGCGGCTCCTCGGGGCGCGCGCGCTGCGGCTCCTCGAAGTTCACGAACATGGAGAGCTGGTCCTGCAGGATGCGGGCGGCCAGCGCCACCGCGTCCTCCGGCGTTACCGCGCCGTTGGTCTCGACCTCGAGGATCAGCTTGTCGTAATCCGTCACCTGGCCGACGCGGGTCTTTTCCACCTTGTAGGAGACGCGCTTGACCGGGGAATAGATCGCATCGACGGGGATCAGCCCGATCGGCGCGTCTTCCGGACGGTTATTAGCGGCGGGCTCATAGCCGCGGCCGTTGTTCACGGTGAACTCCATGCCGAGCGTGGCGCCGTCATCCAACGTGCAGAGCACGAGGTCCGGGTTCATGATCTCAATGTCATGACCGGCCTGGATCTGCCCGGCCTTGACCTCGCCGGGGCCGGTGGCGGTGAGCACCATGCGCTTTGGCCCCTCGCCGTGCATCTTCACGGCAAGCTGCTTGATGTTCAGCACGATGTCCGTCACGTCCTCGCGCACACCGGCGAGGGTGGAGAATTCATGCAGCACGCCGTCGATGCGCACAGCCGTGACGGCCGCACCTTGCAGCGATGAGAGCAGGATCCGCCGCAGCGAATTGCCCAGCGTCATGCCAAAGCCACGCTCCAGCGGTTCGGCGATGATGGTCGCGACTCGCGACGCATCCGACCCGAACTCAACATCGAGCTGTTCCGGCTTGATCAGCGTTTGCCAGTTCCGCTGCAGAGACAAATTCGACTCTTTCAACATCTACCCCTCCGGCCGGGAAGCGGTGAGGAGAACACCGCCGCTTTGGCCTTACAGAAAATACGATTCCAGCGAATTAGACGCGGCGGCGCTTGCGCGGCCGGCAGCCATTATGCGGAATCGGGGTCAGGTCACGGATCGCGGAGATCTGGAAGCCAACGGCCTGCAGGGCGCGCAGCGCGCTTTCGCGTCCCGAACCGGGGCCGCTCACCTCGATCTCCAGCATTTCCATGCCGTGCTCACGGGCCTTGCGGCCGGCGTCTTCCGCGGCAACCTGCGCGGCATACGGCGTGGATTTACGGCTGCCCTTGAAACCCTGAGAGCCGGACGACGACCAGGCAATGGTGTTGCCCTGCGCGTCGGTGATGTTGACCATGGTGTTGTTGAAGCTGGCGAGAACGTGAGCAACACCGGAGATGATGTTCTTGCGCTCTTTTTTGCGGGGGCTTCTGGAGGCGGGCTTCGCCATATTTGTCTGATCCTATGTCTAGGGAGGTGTTTAGCGCGTGACTTTCTTCTTGCCGGCGATCGCCACGGCCTTGCCCTTGCGGGTGCGGGCGTTGGTGTGGGTGCGCTGGCCGCGGACCGGCAGGCCCTTGCGGTGGCGCAGGCCACGGTAGCAACCGAGATCCATCAGGCGCTTGATGTTCATCGCCACTTCGCGGCGCAGATCGCCCTCGACGCGGAAATCCTTGTCGATGGTCTCACGCAGACGCATGATCTCTTCGTCGGAGAGCTGGTTCACGCGGCGCTCATCGGGGATGCCGAGCTGGGTGCAGATTTCCTGCGCCTTGGCCGGGCCAATGCCATAGATGTAACGAAGGCTGATCACGACACGCTTGTTCGTGGGAATGTTTACGCCGGCAATACGCGCCACCTGGGTCTCTCCTGAACTCAAGGACCTCTAGAGAGGTCATAACAAGTAGCGGCGCCCCACCCGGGAGCGCCGCGAAAGCGGGTTATAGCGCCCGCCAATTGAGAGTCAACGACCTTCGATCAAATTTTCGTGATCGAGCCATTGACGGCGCGCGGGGGTGCCCCGCGGGGCCGCGCGCCAAGCGGAATTCAGGCGGCTGTTACCCCTGCCTGGCGCAGAACCGCTTCGATCTGCGCCTCAACTTCGGCCATATCAGCCATGCCATCCACCGTCCGGAGCCGGCCTTTCGCCTTATAATAAGGCAGAATTGGCGCTGTCTGGGCGTTATAGGCATCCAGCCGGGCCTTTACGGTCTCGGCATTGTCATCCGGGCGGCGGATGAACTCGGTGCCGCCGCACACATCGCACACGCCGGAAAGCTTCGGCTGCTTGAACTTGTCGTGGTAGCCCTCGCCGCATTTGGCGCAGGTGAAGCGGCCGGAGATGCGCTCGACGAGAATCGCCTCGTCCACCTTCAACTCGATGACGGCATCCAGCTCGATGCCGCGCTCGCTCAGCATCTTGTCCAGCGCCTCGGCCTGCGGGACCGTGCGGGGGAAGCCGTCCAGGATGAAGCCCTTGGCGCAATCCGGCTTGTTGATGCGCTCGCCGATCATGCGGACCAGGATATCGTCCGAGACCAGCTTGCCGGCATCCATGACGCTCTTGGCTTCAAGCCCGATCGGCGTGCCGGCCTTCACTTCGGCCCGGAGCATATCGCCCGTGGAGATCTGCGCCACGCCGTAGCGAGTCTCTAGCAGTTTGGACTGTGTGCCTTTCCCTGCACCCGGAGGCCCCAGCAAAATCAACTCCACGTTGTCTCTCTCCTTACTTGCGGGCCTTGCCACGCCCCTTGCGGAGCAGCCCTTGATATTGGTGCGCGAGCAGATGTGACTGAATCTGCGTCATCGTATCCATCGTAACAGAGACAATAATCAGAAGGGAGGTACCACCGAAATAAAACGGCAAGGCGTAATGGCTCATCGCGAAATCCGGCAGCAGGCAGACCACCACCAGATAAAGCGCGCCGATGGCGGTGAGACGGGTGAGCACCGTGTCGAAATATTTAGCCGTGTTGGAGCCGGGCCGGATGCCCGGAATGAAGGCGCCGTTTTTCTTCAGATTCTCCGCCGTTTCCTCCGGGTTGAAGGCGATGGCCGCCCAGACAAAGGAGAAAGCGATGATCAGGCCTGCGAAAAGCAAAAGATAGAGCGGCTGCCCGCGGGAGAGCAGATGCGCGACGCCCTGCAGCCAGCTAGGCCCGCCAGCCGAGAAGCCGACAAAAGTGGCCGGGATGACCAGCAGCGAGGAGGCGAAGATGGGCGGCATGACGCCCGAGGCATTCACCTTCAGCGGCATGTAATTGGCCTCGCCGCCGAAGACTTTCTGGCCCATCTGGCGCTTCGGGTGCTGTACCAAAATGCGACGCTGTGCGCGTTCCATGAACACCACGAAGCCGATAATCGCCAAAGCCGCGATGAAGATGAAGATGATGAAGAAGGTGGAGAGCGCCCCGGTGGAGCCCAGCTCCAGGATATTGGCGATGGCCACCGGCATGTTGGCGACGATGCCCGCGAAGATGATCAGGCTGGAGCCGTTGCCGATGCCGCGCGAGGTGATCTGCTCGCCCAGCCACATCACGAACACCGTGCCGCCGACCAGCGTGATCACGGCAGTGAAGATGAAGAACGGCCCCGGATCAATAACCGCGGAGCCCAGCGCGCTATGCACGCGCTCCAGGCTGACCGCGATGCCATAGGCCTGTGCGGCGGCGATGAACACGGTGAGATAGCGGGTATATTGGTTGATCCGCTGGCGGCCCGAGTCGCCCTCCTTCTTCAGCGCTTCCAGTGCCGGGATGGTGGAGCTCATGAGCTGGATGATGATCGAGGCGCTGATATAGGGCAGGATGTTCAGCGCGAAGATGGTCATGCGCCCCAGCGCGCCGCCGGTGAACATGTTGAACATGCCCAGCAGGCCGGAGCCGTTCTGCGTCATCAGTTGCGCCATCACCGCGCCATCCACGCCCGGCACAGGGATATAGGTACCCAGACGGAAGATGATCAGCGCGGCCAGGGTGAACCAGATGCGTTTCTTGAGGTCGGTGGCCTTGCCGAACGCGCTCAGGTTCATGCTCGAGGCCATCTGTTCTGCGGCGGAAGCCATATCAATACCCTTATTTGCAGCAAAAACGGCGCTTGCCGGGGTGCGTTGCACATCAGCAAGCGCCGTTATTCAGCGCCAATTTGCCGGTTTTGCCGGCAGAGGCAAGCCCTCTTAAGCGGCCGGTTCTTCCACCTTGCCACCCAGCGTCGTCACCTTGCCACCGGCCTGCTCCACAGCCGCCACGGCGGCGGCGGAGGCACCGGAAACCTCAAGGGTCACGGCCTTGGAGATCGCGCCGCGCGCCAGCAGGCGCACGCCATCGGCCTTGTTCAGCCGCACCAGACCGGCCTGGGCGAGCACCGCCTCGGTAATCGGCTGTGCCGCGTCCAGCTTGCCGAACTCGAGCGCTGCTTCCAGCGCGTCAAGGTTCAAGGGCGCGAACACCTTGCGGTTGATATTGGTAAAGCCGCGCTTGGGCAGACGGCGATAGATCGGGAGCTGACCGCCCTCGAACCCGTTGAGGGACACGCCCTCACGCGCCTTCTGGCCCTTGACACCCTTACCGGAGGTCTTGCCCTTGCCGGAGCCGATACCGCGGCCAAGGCGCTTGGACTTGAGACGGGCGCCGGGATTATCCCGGATTTCGTTCAGTTTCATCGCTAAAATTCCTTAACCGCTCAGCCGAGTTCTTCGACTTTGAGCAGATGCTTCACCTTGTTCACCATGCCGAGAACTTCCGGCGTGGCGGCGAGTTCGACGTTCTTGCCGATCTTGTTCAGACCGAGACCGACCAGAGTGGCCTGCTGGCCGGGCTTGCGCCCGAACCCGGAAGCGACCTGGGTGATGCGGATCTTCTTATCAGACATCGGCGGTCTCCACGGCCGGCTTCTCAGCCGTGCCGAACAGCTCAGCCACCTTCTTGCCACGGCGGTTGGCCACCTGGCGGGGGCTGGTGGCGCCCTGCAGCGCAGCGAAGGTCGCCTTCACCATGTTATGCGGGTTGCGGCTGCCGAGAGACTTGGCCACCACATCGGCGATGCCCAGCGTCTCGAACACGGCGCGCAGCGGACCGCCCGCGATGATGCCGGTACCGGCCGGGGCGGTGCGCAGCACCACCTCACCCGCGCCGAACACGCCATGCGCGTCGTGGTGCAGAGTGCGGCCTTCCTTCATCGGAACGCGGATCATGGTCTTCTTGGCGCGCTCGGTCGCCTTGCGGATCGCCTCGGGCACCTCGCGGGCCTTGCCCGCGCCGTAGCCAACGCGACCCTTCTGGTCACCCACCACCACCAGAGCGGCGAAAGCGAACCGGCGGCCGCCTTTCACCACTTTGGCGACGCGGTTGATGGTCACCAGCTTGTCGATGAACTCATCGCCGCCCTCGCGGTCACGATCGTTGCGATCGCGATCCCGGCGCTGGCCGCCTTCACGTGCTTCACGTGCCATGTGCAACCCCTCTTAGAAGTCGAGGCCGCCCTCGCGGGCCGCCTCTGCCAGAGCTTTCACCCGGCCATGATAGAGATAAGACCCGCGGTCGAACACGACCTGGGTGACACCGGCTTCCTTGGAGCGCTCGGCGATCAGCTTGCCGACGGCGGCGGCGGCATCCTTGTCCGCGCCGGTCTTCAGCGCGGCCTTCAGATCCTTGTCCAGGCTCGAAGCGGCGGCCAGGGTGCGGCCCTGCGCGTCGTCGATGATCTGGGCATAGATATGCTTGCCGGAGCGGAAGACGGACAGACGCGGGCGCCCGCCGGACTTCTGCCGGAGCTGATAGCGAAGGCGCGCCCGGCGGCGGACCTGCAGATCCAGATTGCTCGACATTACTTCTTCTTACCCTCTTTGCGGCGGATGGCCTCGCCTTCGAACTTGACACCCTTGCCCTTATACGGCTCGGGCGGACGCCAGGCGCGCAGCTCGGCGCAGACCTGGCCAACCTGACGCTTATCCACACCCTCGACCTTGATCAGGGTCGGCTTCTCGCAGCTCACCTTGATCCCTTCGGGGATCGGGTAGGTGACATCGTGGGAGAAGCCCAGGTTCACGACCAGGTTCTTGCCCTGCACGGCGGCACGGTAACCGGTGCCGGTGATCTCCAGGGTCTTGGCGTAACCGACGGACACGCCCTTGACCATGTTCGCGATGTTGGCACGGGTGGTGCCCCACATCATGCGGGCCTGGGCCTCCTTGGTCTTGGGCGAGACGGAGACATGATTGCCTTCCACCTTCGCCTCGACCAGATCGGTCAGGGTCAGCGTCTGCTCACCGAGCTTGCCCTTGGCGGTGACGACATTGCCGGCAATGGCAACGGTGACACCGGCGGGGATTTCAACGGGATATTTACCAACACGAGACATCTTGGCGCTCCCTTAGAACACGCGGCAAAGCACTTCGCCGCCAACATTGGCAGCGCGGGCTTCCACATCGCTCATCACGCCACGCGGCGTGGACAGGATGGACACGCCGAGGCCGTTATAGACACGCGGCAGCTCCTTGATCTTGGAGTAGACGCGCCGGCCCGGACGGGACACGCGGGAGATCTCTTTGATCACCGGCTGGCCATCGTTATATTTCAGCTCGATGCGCAGCTGGGCGACACCGGCGCGCAGCTCCTCGCGGGAGAAGCCGCGAATGAAGCCCTCGCGCTTGAGAACCTCAAGCACATTGGCGCGCAAATTGGAGGCCGGGGCGACGCAAGAGGTCATCCGCGCATGCTGCGCATTGCGGATGCGGGTGAGCATATCACCCAAAGGATCGGACATAGACATTCTGGTTTGCCCTTTCCTTACCAGCTGGCCTTGGTGACGCCGGGGATCTGCCCAGCGCTCGCCAGATCGCGGAAGGCGATACGGCAAAGCTTGAACTTGCGATAATTGCCGCGGGCGCGCCCGGTCAGCTCGCAGCGCAGGCGAACCCGCACCTTGGCGCCATTGCGCGGCAGCTGCGCGAGCTTGAGGCTCGCCTCGAAACGGTCTTCAACGGGAAGCGTACGATCCATGATCGTTTCCTTCAGCGCGGCGCGCTTGCCCTTATCACGGGCAGCCATATGCTCGCGCTTGGCATTCCTGTTGACCTGCGATGTCTTAGCCATATCTCTAAAACCCCTCCGGAACCTGCTGGAACACCCAGCCGTTTTCCAAAAACTTTGCCAAACCCGCCGCTTACTTCGCGAACGGCAGGTTGAAACCCTTAAGCAGCGCCTTCGCTTCCGCGTCGGTCTTCGCACTGGTCACGAAGCAGATATCCATGCCACGGATCGCGTCGACCTTGTCATACACGATTTCGGGGAAAATGATCTGCTCCTTGACGCCGAGCGTGAAGTTGCCGCGGCCATCAAAGCCCTTATTCGCCGGAATGCCACGGAAATCACGCACGCGCGGCAGCGCGATGGTGACCAGGCGGTCCAGGAACTCGAACATACGGTCGCGCCGCAGCGTGACCTTGGCGCCGATCGGCAGGCCAGCACGGATCTTGAAGCCGGCGATCGCCTTCTTCGCCACCGTCTTCACCGGCTTCTGGCCGGCGATGAGGGTGAGTTCCGCCACGGCGGCGTCCAGCTTCTTCTGGTCGCCAGCGGCTTCGCCGACGCCCATGTTAATGACGATCTTCTCAAGCGCCGGAATCTGCATCACGCTGGAGTAGCCGAACTCTTTCATAAGCTCGGCCCGCACCACTTCGCGGTAATGTTTCTGCAGGCGCGGCAGGGTCTTTTCTTCGCTCATTGCGGCCTCCTTCAGCCGTCAATCGCGTTGCCGCTCTTACGAGCGACACGCACTTTGCGGCCATCGTCCAGCACGCGGAAGCCAACCTTGGTCGGCTTGTCCGTGGCGGGGTCGATCAGTGCCAAATTCGACAGATGCACGGCGGCCTCGCGGGGGATGATACCACCCTCCTGGCCCATGCGGCTTGGCTTGGTGTGGTGCTTGGCAACGGCCACGCCCTGCACAACCGCCTTGTTCGCGGTCGGGTTGACGCTCAGCACCTCGCCGGTCTGGCCCTTGGAGGAACCAGAGATGACGAGAACCTTGTCACCCTTTTTGATACGCGCGGCCATATTACAGCACCTCCGGCGCCAGGCTGATGATCTTCATGAACTTCTTGGCGCGCAGCTCGCGAACCACCGGCCCGAAGATACGGGTGCCGATCGGCTCCTGCTGCTTGTTGATCAGCACGGCCGCGTTGCGGTCGAAGCGGATCACGCTGCCATCGGGGCGGCGCACGGGAAAGGCAGTGCGGACCACAACGGCCTGATGCACATCACCCTTCTTGACCTTGCCGCGGGGGATCGCGTCCTTGACGGACACCACGATCACATCGCCGACAGACGCCGTCTTGCGCTTGGAGCCGCCGAGCACCTTGATGCACTGCACGCGCTTAGCGCCCGAGTTGTCGGCGACATCAAGATTGGATTCAACGATAATCATCTCTCAAATCCTCTCAGCCAGCCGGCAGTTCAGCGGCCAACGCAGCGCCGTTGCGCTCCGTCACCACCCAGGTCTTGCGGCGGCTGATCGGCGCGCATTCTTCAATGCGCACGACATCACCTTCCACGCAGACATTGTTCTCGTCATGCGCCGCATATTTCTTGGAGCGGCGGATGAACTTCTTATACAGCGGATGCATGATGCGGCGCTCGACAAGAACGGTGATCGTCTTGTCCATCTTGTCGCTCACGACCCGCCCGGTCAGAACACGTTTCGGCATGGTACCCTCTTAACCCTTCTCGGCGGTGCGGGCGCGTTCCGCGAGAATCGTCTTCACGCGCGCGATGTCGCGGCGCACGGCGCGCACGCGGCTGGTGTTTTCCTGCTGCCCGGTGGCGCGCTGGAACCGCAGATTGAACTGCTCCTTGCGCAGATCCACCAGCAGCGCCTTCAGCTCGTCCGGGGACTTGACCCGGATGTCAGATGCAGTGGTCATTTCTCTTACGCCTCACCAATACGGGTGACGAACTTGGTGCGGATCGGCAGTTTCGCGGCCCCCAGGGACAGCGCTTCACGCGCCAGCGTCTCGGGCACGCCGTCGATCTCGAAGACAATGCGGCCGGGCTGCACGCGGGCGACCCAGAATTCCGGGCTGCCCTTGCCGGAGCCCATACGCACTTCGGCCGGCTTGGTGGAGACAGGCAGATCCGGGAAGATGCGGATCCACACGCGGCCAGCACGCTTCATGGAGCGGGTGATGGCACGGCGGGCGGCTTCGATCTGCCGGGCGGTGATACGCTCGGGCTCAAGCGCCTTCAGGCCGAACGCGCCGAAATTCAGCTGCGTGTTGCCCTTGGCGTTGCCGTGGATACGGCCTTTGTGCGCCTTGCGGAACTTGGTACGCTTAGGAGACATCATGGCATTAATTCCTTAGCGCTGCGGAGCCTGTTCGGCCGCGCGCTTATCCTGCGCGAGCGGATCCTGAACCAGGATCTCACCTTTGAAGATCCAAACCTTGACACCGCAGGTGCCGTAGGTGGTCTTCGCGGTGGCCACACCGTAATCCATATCGGCGCGCAGCGTATGCAGCGGCACGCGGCCTTCACGATACTGCTCCATACGGGCGATCTCGGCGCCGCCAAGACGGCCGGAGCACATGATCTTGATCCCGGAGGCGCCAAGACGCATGGCGGACTGCACGGCGCGCTTCATCGCACGGCGGAAGGCCACGCGGCGCTCCAGCTGCTGGGCAATGTTCTCTGCCACCAGCGTCGCATCGATCTCCGGCTTGCGGATTTCCATGATGTTCAGCGACACGTCGGACTTGGCCATGGAGGACAGTTCCTTGCGGAGGCTGTCGATATCCTGGCCCTTCTTGCCGATGACGACACCCGGGCGGGCGGCATAGATGGTGACGCGCGGCTTCTTGGCCGGACGCTCGATGACTACCTTGGACACGCCGGCCTGCGACAGCTTGCCGCGCAGATGGTTGCGCAGCTTGATGTCGTCATGCAGCAGCTTGGCGTAGTCCTTGTCGGCGTACCAACGGCTGTCCCAGGTACGGGTGATGCCGAGGCGCAGGCCGATCGGATTAATCTTGTGACCCATTACGCGGCCTCCCCAGCTTTCTCAGACTTCTTGGCGAAGCCCGGGCGCGCATCACGGCTCGGCTTCTCAGCCGCCTCACGCTCCTCAACAACGATCTTCAGATGGCTAAACCATTTCTCGACCATCGCCGAGCGGCCACGGCCACGGGCATGGAAGCGGCGCATCACGATGCCACGGCCAACTTCAGCCGTGGAGACGAACAATTTGTCCACATCCAGCTGATGGTTGTTCTCGGCATTGGCGATGGCGCTCTCAAGCAGCTTCTTCACCGCCTTGGCGATGCGGCGCTTGGAGAAGGTGAGGTCGGCCAAGGCGCGCTGAGCCGGCAGGTTGCGGATGGAGGCCGCGACCAGGTTCAGCTTGCGGGGGCTGACGCGAATGTTACGGGCGGTGGCTTCAGCCTGATGGTCGGCCAGCGCGCGAACGGTTTTCGGCTTGCTCATGATTAGCCCCGCTTCGCTTTCTTGTCCGCCGCGTGACCAGGAAAGGTGCGCGTGGGGGAGAATTCACCGAATTTGTGGCCGACCATGTTTTCGTTGACCTGCACGGGAAGAAACTTCTTCCCGTTATAGACACCGAAGGTCAGGCCGACGAACTGCGGCAGAATGGTGGAACGGCGCGACCAGATCTTGATGATCTCGTTGCGGCCGGAGGCGCGTGACGCCTCCGCCTTACCAAGGAGGTATCCGTCAACAAACGGACCTTTCCAAACGGAACGTGACATCTTTTAGCCCTTCCCGCCCTTCGCCCGGCGGATGATAAGATTGTCGGTGCGCTTATTGGAGCGCGTCTTGTAGCCTTTGGTCGGCTTGCCCCACGGGGTAACCGGATGACGGCCACCGGAGGTACGGCCTTCACCACCACCATGCGGATGGTCGACCGGGTTCATCACAACACCGCGGTTATGCGGCTTGCGGCCCAGCCAGCGGGAACGGCCAGCCTTGCCGATCTGCTGGTTGGAGTGATCGGCGTTGGAGACGGCACCCACGGTCGCCATGCACTCGGCACGGACGATGCGCAGCTCACCGGAGCCAAGCTTGATCTGGGCATAGCCCTGATCCTTGCCGACCAGCTGCGCGAAGGTGCCGGCGGAACGCGCCAGCTTGGCACCAGCACCCACCTTCAGCTCGATGTTGTGGATGATCGTACCCACCGGGATCGCCGAGAGCGGCATCGCGTTGCCGGGCTTGATGTCCACGCGCGCGCCGGAGATGACGGTGTCGCCCACCTTCAAGCGCTGCGGCGCAACGATGTAGGACAGCTCACCATCTTCGTACTTGATCAGCGCGATGAAGGCGGTGCGGTTCGGGTCATATTCCAGACGCTCGACCACGGCCGGCATATCGAATTTGCGGCGCTTGAAGTCCACAATACGATAAGACTGCTTATGTCCGCCGCCGCGGAAGCGGCTGGTGATGCGGCCATGATTATTGCGCCCGCCGCTGGAGTGCTGACCCTCGGTCAGCCCCTTCACCGGCTTGCCCTTCCACAGCTCGCTGCGGTCGATCAGCACCGTGCCGCGAAGGCTCGCCGTGACCGGATTAAAGTGCTTCAATGCCATTTTTCAAAAACCTCAGGCGAGACCGGTGGTGAAATCGATGCTCTCGCCTTCGGCAAGAGTTCACGAACGCCTTCTTCACGTCGGAGCGCTGACCCGGACGGCCCTTGAACCGCTTGGTCTTGCCCTTGGTGATCAGGGTGTTGACGTTGGTCACCTTCACCTTGAACAGAGCCTCGACAGCGGCCTTGATCTCAGGCTTGGTCGCATCGCCCGCAACCTTGAAGACGAACTGGTTCTTCTCGGAAAGCAGCGTCGCCTTCTCGGTGATGTGCGGCGCGCGCACGATCTCGTACATGCGCTCTTCGGAAAGTTTCACGGTGCCGGTCATGCCAGGCGCTCCTTCAGACCTTCGATGGCGGCCTTGGTGACCACCAGAACATCGTGCTGCACGATGTCATAGACATTCGCACCCACGACCGGCAGCACATCCAGCCCCTTCACGTTGCGCGACGCGCGGCCGAACTTCTCTTCGACCGCGGCGTCCACGATCAGCGCGGAGGACCAGCCGAAATTCTTCACCTTGGCGGCGACGTCCTTCGTCTTGTCCAGAGCGGCCACATCCTCGAGCACCACCAGCTTGCCGGCGGCAGCCTTGGCGGAGAGGGCGGAGATGAGACCCAGGCGGCGGACCTTCTTGTTCAGCGAATAGCCATGGTCGCGCACGACCGGGCCATGCACGGCGCCACCGGTGCGGAACTGCGGCGCACGCAGAGAGCCCTGACGGGCATTGCCCGTGCCCTTCTGCTTGTACGGCTTGCGGGTGGTGCCCGAAACCTCGCCCATGCCCTTCACCTTGTGGTTCCCGGAGCGGCGCTTGGCCAGCTGCCAATGGATCACGCGGGCAATGATGTCCACGCGGGGCTCGGCGGCGAAGATCTCGTCCGGCAGCTCGGCGCTGCCAACGGATTTCGCATCAAAATCAACTACATCCAGCTTCATCGGTTCAGCCCTTCAGCCCGGCGGGATAGGCGGCGTCGGCAGGACGCTCCTTCTTCACAGCGTCGCGCACCAGCACGTAGCCGCCCTTTGAACCGGGCACCGCGCCATGCAGCAAAACGAGATTGCGCTCAACGTCCACGCCCTCGACCTTCAGGTTCAAGGTGGTGACGCGCTCCTGGCCAAGATGGCCAGCCATCTTCTTGTTCTTGAAGGTCTTGCCGGGATCCTGGCGGTTACCGGTGGAGCCCAGGGAACGATGGCTGATCGAAACGCCGTGAGACGCCTCAAGACCCGCGAAGTTCCAGCGCTTCATGCCACCGGCGAAGCCCTTGCCCTTGGTGATACCAGCCACGTCGACGAACTGGCCAACGCTGAAATGGGCGGCGGAGATCGCGGCACCCGGTTCCAGAACGGCATCGTCGGCCACGCGGAACTCAACCAGCTTCATCGCCGGCTCAACCTTCGCCTTGGCGAAGTGGCCTTTCTGCGCCTTGCTCACATTCTTGGCCTTGGCCTTGCCAATGCCAAGCTGCACAGCGGAGTAGCCGTCGGTCTCAACGTTACGCGCCGCCACAACCTGCACCTCATCGAGATGCAGGACCGTGACCGGCACATGCGTGCCGTCTTCCTTGAATAGCCGGGTCATCCCCAGCTTTTTAGCGATCACACCGGTACGCATAATACCAATACCACCTAAGCTCAGATCTTAATTTCGACTTCGACGCCGGCGGCCAGGTCGAGCTTCATCAGCGCGTCCACGGTCTGCGGGGTCGGGTCAACGATATCCAGCAAGCGGCGATGAGTCCTGATCTCGAACTGCTCGCGGCTCTTCTTATCAACGTGCGGCGAACGGTTCACGGTGAACCGCTCGATATGGGTCGGCAAAGGAATCGGCCCCCGCACCTGCGCGCCCGTGCGCTTCGCCGTGTTCACGATGTCCTTGGTGCTGTTATCCAGCACGCGATGGTCATACGCCTTCAGGCGGATACGGATGTTTTGATTGTCCATCTTAACTCGAACTCTTCAGATACAGGGGCCGATTGATTACTTGGTGATCTGGGCGACGACGCCCGAACCAACGGTGCGCCCGCCTTCGCGAATGGCGAAACGCAGACCTTCGTCCATGGCGATCGGCGCGATCAACTCGACCGCAACGGTCACGTTATCGCCCGGCATCACCATCTCGGTGCCCTCCGGCAGGCTCACCACACCGGTCACGTCGGTGGTGCGGAAATAGAACTGCGGACGGTAGTTGGTGAAGAACGGCGTATGACGGCCGCCCTCTTCCTTGGTCAGGATGTAGGCCTGGCCAGAGAACTTGGTGTGCGGGGTGATGGAGCCCGGAGCCGCCAGAACCTGGCCGCGCTCAATGTCCTCACGCTTGGTGCCGCGCAGCAGCGCGCCGATGTTGTCGCCAGCCTCGCCCTGATCGAGCAGCTTGCGGAACATCTCAACGCCGGTGACGGTGGTCTTGGTGGTCGGACGCAGGCCGACGATCTCGACTTCCTCACCCACCTTGATGATGCCACGCTCCACACGGCCGGTGGCGACAGTGCCGCGGCCGGAGATTGAGAACACGTCTTCGACGGGCATCAGGAAGGGCTTGTCGACCGCGCGGGCCGGCTGCGGGATGTAGGCGTCAACGGCAGCCATCAGCTCCATCACGGCCTGCTCGCCAATCTCGGGATTGGTGTCGTTCAGGGCGCAAACAGCGGAACCCTTGATGATGGGGATATCATCGCCGGGGAAGCCGTAGTTGGAAAGCAGCTCGCGCACTTCCATCTCGACCAGCTCGACCAGGTCGGGGTCAGCCAGATCCATCTTGTTCAGGAACACGACCAGCGCCGGCACGCCAACCTGGCGGGCAAGCAGGATGTGCTCGCGGGTCTGCGGCATCGGGCCGTCAGCGGCGGACACAACCAGGATGCCGCCGTCCATCTGGGCGGCGCCGGTGATCATGTTCTTCACATAGTCGGCGTGGCCGGGGCAGTCGACATGCGCATAGTGGCGGTTGGCGGTCTCATATTCCACGTGGGCCGTGGAGATGGTGATGCCGCGGGCGCGCTCTTCCGGCGCCTTGTCGATCTGGTCGTAGGCGGTGAAGGTGGCGCCACCGGCCTTCGCCAGCACCTTGGTGATGGCGGCGGTCAGCGAGGTCTTGCCATGGTCAACGTGGCCGATGGTGCCAATGTTAACGTGCGGCTTGTTGCGCTCAAATTTAGCTTTGGCCATTTAACTGCTCCGTGTGCAGGCTAAAAACTTGGAATGGTCAGAGAATTACCAGCGGTAATGGCTGAAAGCCTTGTTGGCTTCGGCCATGCGATGGGTATCCTCACGCTTCTTGACCGCAGAGCCGCGATTATTCACCGCATCCTGCAGCTCGTTCGACAGCCGCTCTTCCATCGTGTGCTCGCCGCGCTTGCGGGCGGCGTCGATGACCCAGCGGATCGCCAGCGCCTGACGGCGCTCGGCGCGAACCTCGACGGGGACCTGGTAGGTCGCACCGCCAACGCGGCGCGAGCGTACCTCGATCGCCGGCTTCACATTGTCCAGCGCCTCGTGGAACAGGCGCACAGGGTCGGCACTCGGCCCGCCGCGCTTCTTCAGCACGTCGAGGGCGCCATAGACGATCCCTTCGGCGACGGATTTCTTGCCGTCATACATCAGCACATTCATGAAACGGCTGATCACGACATCACCGAACTTCGCGTCCGGCAGAACTTCGCGCTTGATGGCGCGGCGGCGGCGGCTCATCTCAAACTCTCCTTACTTCGGACGCTTCGCGCCATACAGCGAGCGGCGCTTGCGGCGCTTCGGCAGGCCCTGCGTATCCAGCACACCGCGCAGGATGTGGTAGCGCACACCCGGAAGATCTTTCACGCGGCCACCGCGGATCAGCACCACAGAGTGCTCCTGCAGGTTATGCCCTTCGCCGGGGATGTAGCTCACCACCTCGAAACCATTGGTCAGGCGCACCTTGGCAACCTTACGAAGCGCCGAGTTCGGCTTCTTCGGGGTCGTCGTATAGACACGCGTGCAAACGCCACGCTTCTGGGGGCAACCCTCAAGGGCCGGCACCTTATTGCGCTTGGCCGCCGGCTCGCGCCCCTTGGCGATCAACTGGTTAATGGTCGGCATATGTCATCCTGCTTCGTGTTCAATTCCCGGATTCCTTGGCTGGGAACGGGCCTTCCATAAAAAAGCACCGCAAGGAGGTATGGAACCCATCCTTACGGGACTGCTTATCCAGCACACGGCCTAGGCACGGATTTCTCCGCACGGCGCCGCACGCGCCAGATTTTTACAGACGACCCGGCCCGGAACTCCGGAACCGCGAGAGCGCTCTCCTTAGAAGCCACCTCTACCCAAGTCAAGCGATTCTCCAGGGCCAAACCATGAGAAAAACGCAGACTTCCGGAATCCTCATGGCTCACCCATAGAGCCGGATGATTTTGGAGCGGATCACTTCGTGATCCGATCTAAAATCCGAATCCGCCTCTATCTCAATATTTTAGAGGGCGATTCAGACCTTATCCACGCTCGCAAAACGAGCGAAGCTAAAGCCATCGCGCTCGAATCAAAACGGCACCCGCGAGGGTGCCGTTGAGACTCTTACATATAGAGTAACGAGTCGGGCTTTTGTATTGCGCGCGGCCGCCCCGCCATCCCCGCGCGCGGATCAAGCGGCATTCGCCGCTTGATCTTACTCCGCCGCCAGCTCCGGCTTGGCGGGCGAGCTGCCACGGGTGCCCAGCGTCTGCCGGTCGCGCCCGGCGGCGATGGCCCGCAGCCGGTTCATCACCGCGCCGGTACCGGCCGGGATCAGGCGGCCCACGATCACGTTCTCCTTCAAGCCCGTGAGCATGTCGTTCTTGCCGGCGGTGGCGGCCTCTGTCAGCACGCGCGTCGTCTCCTGGAAGGAGGCGGCGGAGATGAAGCTCTGCGTCTGCAAGGAGGCCTTGGTGATGCCCTGGAGCACCGGCAGCCCCACGGCGGGGCGCTCGTCCTCCGCCAGCTTGGCGTTCTCCTGCTCGAACTCCACCCGGTCCACCAGCTCGCCGACCAGGAAGGTCGTGTCCCCGGCCTCGGTGATCTCCACCTTCTGCAGCATCTGGCGGACGATCACTTCAATATGCTTGTCGTTGATCTTCACGCCTTGCAGCCGGTAGACGTCCTGGATTTCGTTGACCAGATAGTCGGACAAAGCCTCCACGCCCAGCACACGCAGAATGTCGTGCGGCACGCGCGGGCCGTCCACCAGCGGGTCGCCCTTGCGGACATAGTCGCCCTCCTGAACGGAGACGTGCTTGCCCTTGGGGATCAGGTACTCGGTCTCCTCGCCGGTATCGTCGCTCTTCACGATGACGCGGCGCTTGGCCTTGTAATCCTTGCCGAATTCCACGCGGCCATCGATTTCCGCGATGATCGCGTGATCCTTCGGCCGGCGGGCCTCGAACAATTCCGCCACGCGCGGCAGACCGCCGGTGATGTCGCGGGTCTTGGAGCCCTCGCGCGGAATACGCGCCAGCACGTCACCCGCCGCCACCATGGCACCGGATTCGATCGACAGGATCGAGTTCAGGTGAGAGGAAGTACCGGGCCTCGGTGCCATTGGCCAGACGCAGGATCTCGCCATTGGAGTCCTTCAGCAGCAGGCGCGGGCGCAGATCAGCGCCACGGGCCGATTGCTTGTAGTCCACCACCACCTTGGAGGTCAGGCCGGTGACTTCGTCAGTCCGCTCCACCAGGGTCACGCCCTCGATCAGGTCGGCATATTCGACGATACCGTCACGCTCGGTGATGATCGGCAGGGTGTACGGATCCCACTCGGCCAGCTTCTGGCCGCGCGCGACATCCGCCCCCTCATCCACCAGCAACCGGGCACCATACGGCACGCGGAAGCGGGCACGCTCGCGCTTGCCGGCATCGGTGAGGACGATTTCGCAATTGCGGCTCATCACCACCGGCACGCCCTGGGAGTTGGTCACCACCGTGCGGTTGCGGATGACCACCGTGCCGTCATGGCTGGCTTCCACGTTGGACTGCTCGGCACCACGCTGGGCGGCGCCGCCGATATGGAAGGTACGCATGGTGAGCTGCGTGCCCGGCTCGCCGATGGACTGCGCGGCGATGACGCCCACGGCCTCGCCGACATTCACCGGGGTGCCGCGCGCCAGATCGCGCCCATAGCATTTGGCGCAGACGGCGATCTTGGTATCGCAGGTCAGCACGGAGCGGATCTTCACCGTCTCGATGCCGCTCTTCTCGATCTGCTCGGCATGCGCCTCCTCGATCAGCTCATTGCGGGCCACGATCACCTCGTTGGTGCTCAGGTCCACAATGTCCTCGGCGGCGGTACGGCCCAGAATACGCTCGGCCAGCGAGGCGACGATTTCACCGCCATCGCGCACCGCGCTCACGGTCAGGCCGCGCTCAGTGCCGCAATCATCCTCGACGATGATGCAATCCTGCGCCACGTCCACCAGACGGCGGGTGAGGTAGCCGGAGTTGGCGGTCTTCAACGCCGTATCCGCCAGGCCCTTACGCGCGCCGTGGGTGGAGTTGAAGTAGTCGAGAACCGAGAGGCCCTCCTTGAAGTTCGCGATGATCGGCTGCTCGATGATCTCGCCCGAAGGCTTGGCCATCAGGCCGCGCATGCCGGCGAGCTGGGACATCTGGGCCGCGGAACCACGGGCACCGGAATGGCTCATCATCCACACCGAGTTGGTCGGCCGGCCGATCTCCTGACGGGAAATCTCCTTCATCATCGCCGTGGCCACGAGGTCCTTACAACGCGACCAGGCATCGACGACCTTGTTGTAGCGCTCGCCGGCGGTGATCAGACCATCCTGGTATTGCTGCTCGAACTCGCGCACCTCGGCCTGGGTGGTCGCCACCAGCTCATACTTGGAGGTGGGGATGCGCATATCGTCCTTGCCGAAGGAGATGCCGGCCTTCGCCGCGTGGCGGAAGCCGAGCCCCATCATCCGGTCGCAGAAAATCACCGCCTCCTTCTGGCCGCAATGGCGGTAGACGAGGTCGATCACGTCCTGAACGTTCTTCTTGGTCAGCATACGGTTGACGACCGAGAAATTCATGTTCGGGTTCAGCGGCAGAAGCTGGCCGATGAGCATGCGGCCCGGCGTGGTGACGACGATGGAGGTCTTCACCTCGCCCTCGGCGTTCATGTTCTTCACGCGGGCGCGGATCTTGTCGTGCAGCTTCAGCGCCCCGGCGGAGAGCGCGAACTCGATCTCGCCCACCGTGCCGAAGGCCGACGCTTCCTCATCCTTGGCGGCGAGGAATTCCGGCGTCTCCAGAGAGAGGTAATAGAGGCCCAGAACGATATCCTGGCTCGGCACGATGATCGGCTTGCCGTTGGCGGGGCTGAGGATGTTGTTGGTGGACATCATCAGCACGCGGCCTTCCAGCTGCGCCTCGATGGAGAGCGGCACGTGGACCGCCATCTGGTCGCCGTCGAAATCCGCGTTGAAGGCGGTGCAGACCAGCGGGTGAAGCTGGATGGCCTTGCCCTCGATCAGGATCGGCTCGAAGGCCTGGATGCCGAGACGGTGCAAAGTGGGCGCGCGGTTCAGCATCACCGGATGCTCGCGGATCACCTCTTCGAGGATATCCCAAACCTCCGGGCGCTCCTTCTCCACCATGCGCTTCGCGGCCTTGATGGTGGTGGCCAGGCCGTATTTCTCCAGCTTGGCGTAGATGAAGGGCTTGAACAGCTCCAACGCCATCTTCTTCGGCAGGCCGCACTGGTGGAGCTTCAGCTCCGGACCCACGACGATGACCGAACGGCCGGAATAATCGACGCGCTTGCCGAGCAGGTTCTGGCGGAAGCGGCCCTGCTTGCCCTTCAGCATGTCCGACAGGGATTTCAGCGGGCGCTTATTGGTGCCGGTGATGGCGCGGCCGCGGCGGCCGTTATCGAACAGCGCGTCCACCGATTCCTGCAGCATGCGCTTCTCGTTGCGCACGATGATGTCAGGCGCGCGCAGCTCCATCAGCCGCTTCAGACGGTTGTTGCGGTTGATGACGCGGCGGTACAAATCGTTGAGGTCGGACGTGGCGAAGCGGCCGCCATCCAGCGGCACCAGCGGGCGCAGCTCGGGCGGGATCACCGGGATCACGTCCAGCACCATCCATTCCGGGTGGGTGCCGGATTCCAGGAAATTCTCGACCAGCTTCAGCCGCTTGACCAGCTTCTTGCGCTTGGTCTCGGAGGTGGTCTCCTTCAGCTCGGCGCGCATCGCGGCGCGCGTCTCGGCAAGGTCGATCCCGAGCAGGATGGACTTGATCGCCTCGGCGCCGATGCCCGCACGGAATCCGTCCTCGCCGAACTCGTCCTGCTTGTTGAACATCTCATCCTCGGAGATGAGCTGATGCAGCTTGAGGTCGGTCGTGCCCGGCTCGAGAACGATATAGCTCTCGAAATACAGCACCTTCTCGACATCTTTCAGCGTCATGTCGAGCATGGTGGCGATGCGGGACGGCAGGGATTTCAGGAACCAGATATGCGCGACCGGCGAAGCCAGCTCGATATGGCCCATGCGCTCGCGGCGCACCTTGGCCAGCGTGACTTCAACGCCGCATTTCTCGCAGATGATGCCGCGGAACTTCATGCGCTTGTACTTGCCGCACAAGCACTCGTAATCCTTGATCGGGCCAAAGATGCGGGCACAGAACAGGCCATCGCGCTCCGGCTTGAAGGTCCGGTAGTTGATCGTCTCCGGCTTCTTGATCTCACCGTAAGACCAGCTGCGGATCTGCTCCGGCGAGGCGATCTGGATCTTGATCTGGTCGAAAGACGCCGACTGGCCGGCATTCCCGAGAATCTTCATCAAATCATTCATTACGCAACATCCTTAACTTGGCCTGGCATCCTGCACTCGTTCGGTCAGCGCCGGCCTCTATGAATAAGAAGGCGATGGGGGTCCGGGATCACCTGGCGGGTGGTCCCGGACCCATCGCGCTCTAAGAGGCCGATTGCTCCAGATCGACGTTCAGGCCCAAGGATTTCAGTTCCTTCAGCAGCACGTTGAAGCTTTCGGGGATACCGGCTTCGAAATTGTCCTGCTCGCGCACGATCGCCTCATAGACCTTGGTTCGGCCGGACACGTCGTCCGACTTCACGGTCAGCATTTCCTGCAGCGTGTAGGCGGCGCCATAGGCTTCCAGCGCCCAGACCTCCATCTCGCCGAAGCGCTGGCCGCCGAACTGCGCCTTGCCGCCCAGCGGCTGCTGGGTGACGAGCGAGTACGGCCCAATCGAGCGTGCATGGATCTTGTCATCGACAAGATGGTGCAGCTTGAGC
Source organism: uncultured Pseudomonadota bacterium (assembly GCA_963794625.1). Taxonomy (GTDB): domain Bacteria; phylum Pseudomonadota; class Alphaproteobacteria; order Acetobacterales; family Acetobacteraceae; genus Acidocella. Next base: position 184,651 of record CAWCEU010000003.1, on the reverse strand, counting down.
ATGTACATATACCCAACCGTCACCTTCCGCTCGAACGGCTCGCCCGTCCGGCCATCGATCAGCACGCTCTGGCCGGAAATATCGACACCGGCATTCGCCAGCATCTGCTCGATATCCGGAATGCGGGCACCATCGAACACCGGGGTGGCGATGGGCACACCCTTGGTGACGTTCTGGGACAGCTCGATCAGCGCGTCATCATCGAGATCCTTGATCTGCTCCTCGAAGATTTCCTCGCCGTAAGCCAGCTTCAGCCGGTCCATCAGCTCCTGGCGCATCTCGCCGGTGCGGCGGTATTCTTCCACCGCCTTGCCGATCTGCTTGCCGAGATTGGCGCAGGCCCAGCCCAGATGCACTTCCAGGATCTGCCCCACATTCATGCGCGAGGGCACGCCCAGCGGGTTCAGCACCAGGTCAACCGGCGTGCCATCCTCCAGGAAGGGCATATCCTCCACCGGCACAACGCGGGAAACCACACCCTTATTGCCATGGCGGCCGGCCATCTTGTCGCCCGGCTGCAGCTTGCGCTTCACCGCCACGAACACCTTCACCATCTTCATCACACCGGGCAGCAGCTCGTCGCCGCGCTGCAACTTCTCGACCTTGCTCTCAAAGCGGTCCTGCAGCTTCTTCACGGCGGCGTCGAACTCGCGCTTCATCAGCTCGATATTCGCCATCACCGCATCGTCCTGCACGACGATGTTGCGCCAGGCCCCGCGCGCATGCTCGGCCAGCACTTCCGGAGTGATCTCCGTGCCCGCCTTGATGCCCTTGAAGCCGGAGCCCGCGACCTGGCCGATCAGCGCTTCGCGCAGCCGGTTCAGGAAGGCGCGCTCCTGGATGCCCTTCTCGTCGTCACGGTCCTTGGCCAGACGCTCGATCTCGGCACGCTCGATCGCCAGAGCGCGCTCATCCTTGTCCACGCCGCGGCGGTTGAACACGCGCACATCGACAATGGTGCCCGAGGTGCCGGGCGGCAGGCGCAGCGAGGTGTCGCGCACATCGGAGGCCTTCTCGCCGAAGATGGCGCGCAGCAGCTTCTCTTCCGGCGTCATCGGGCTCTCGCCCTTCGGCGTCACCTTGCCGACCAGAATATCGCCCGGGTTCACCTCGGCGCCGATATAGACGATGCCAGCCTCGTCGAGGTTGCGCAGCGCCTCTTCGCCCACGTTGGGGATGTCGCGGGTGATTTCTTCCTGGCCCAGCTTGGTGTCACGGGCCATCACCTCGAACTCCTCGATATGGATCGAGGTGAAGACGTCATCCTTGGCGATCCGCTCGGAGATCAGGATGGAGTCCTCGAAGTTATAGCCGTTCCAGGGCATGAAGGCGCAGAGCGCGTTGCGGCCCAGCGCCAGCTCGCCCAGCTCCGTGGAGGGGCCGTCGGCGATGATGTCGCCAATCGCCACCCGGTCACCCACCTTCACCAGCGGGCGCTGGTTGATGCAGGTGCTCTGGTTGGAGCGCATGTATTTGCGCAGGCGGTAGATATCCACGCCCTGGGTGGAGCCATCCTCGCCGGTGGCGCGCACGACGATACGGGCACCGTCGATCTGGTCGATGATGCCGGCGCGCTTGGCGACGATGGTGGCACCGGAATCGCGGGCCACGGCGGCTTCCATGCCGGTGCCGACGACAGGCGCGTCGGAGCGGATGAGCGGCACCGCCTGGCGCTGCATGTTCGAGCCCATCAGCGCGCGGTTGGCGTCGTCGTTCTCAAGGAACGGGATCAACGCGGCGGCGACGGAGACGAGCTGCTTCGGCGACACGTCGATGGCGGTCACGTCTTCGGGCTTGACCATCAAGAAGTCGCCATTGCGGCGCACGGAGACGAGATCGTCCCGCAGAACGCCATCCTCACCCTTATTGGCGTCGGCCTGGGCCACAACCAGGCGTTCCTCTTCCATCGCGGAGAGATATTTGAACTCCGGATGCACCACGCCGTCCTTCACCAGCTGGTACGGGGTCTCGATGAAGCCGTATTTGTTCACCTTGGCGTAGGTGGCCAGCGAGTTGATCAGACCGATATTCGGGCCTTCCGGCGTCTCGATCGGGCAGATGCGGCCATAATGGGTCGGGTGCACGTCGCGCACCTCGAACCCGGCGCGCTCGCGGGTCAGACCGCCCGGCCCAAGGGCGGAGAGGCGGCGCTTATGCGTCACCTCGGAGAGCGGGTTGGTCTGGTCCATGAACTGGCTGAGCTGGCTGGAGCCGAAGAACTCACGCACGGCCGCCGCGGCGGGCTTGGCGTTGATGAGATCATGCGGCATCACGCTGTCGATATCGACGGAGCCCATGCGCTCGCGAATGGCGCGCTCCATGCGCAGCAGACCGACGCGGTACTGGTTCTCCATCAGCTCGCCGACGGAGCGCACGCGGCGGTTGCCGAGATTATCGATATCGTCGATCGCGCCGCGCCCGTCCTTCAGCTCGGTCATGATCTTGATGGTGCGCAGGATGTCGTCCTTGCGCAGGGTGCGCACGGTGTCCGGCACGTCGATGCCAAGACGCATGTTCATCTTCACACGGCCCACGGCCGAGAGGTCGTAACGGTCGGAATCGAAGAACAGGCCCTTGAACAGGGCTTCGGCGGTCTCGGAGGTCGGCGGCTCGCCGGGGCGCATGACGCGGTAGATGTCGATCAGCGCATCCTCGCGGTTGGCGTTCTTGTCCGCCGCCAGGGTGTTGCGGATCCACGGGCCGTTCGCCTGGTCAACCGCCAGGGTCGGCAGCTCGTCGATGCCCCTTTCCTCCAGCGCCGTCAGCTTCTGCTCGGTCAGCTCCTCGCCAGCCTCGCCGAAGATCTCGCCGGTATTGGGGTCGAACAAATCCTCCGCCAGGTAACGGCCCACCAGATCGGCGCGGGAGACCAGCACATTCTTGGTCTTTTCGGCGATCTTGCGGACGACGCGGGTGGTCAGCTTCTCCTCGGTCTTGGCCACGACCTCGCCGGTCTCGGCATCGACCAGATCCTCGATGAGCTTGAGATTGCGGAACGCCTCGGCCTCGAACGGGCGGGCCCATTGGCCCTTCTTGGAGGTGAACACGACCCGGCCATAGAAGAAATTCAGCATTTCCTCCGAATCCATGCCCTTGATCTCGCTGATCTCGACGCTCTCGCCCTTGGCCTTGCGCGCCTCGATCAACGCCTCGGTGGCGGCGGAGGGCAGCGCATAGAGCAGCGTGGTGACCGGCAGCTTGCGCTTGCGGTCGATGCGCACATAGATCAGGTCCTTGGCGTCGAACTCGAAATCGAGCCAGGAGCCGCGATAGGGGATGACACGGGCGGTGAAGAGGTACTTGCCCGAGGAATGGGTCTTGCCGCGGTCATGGTCGAAGAACACGCCCGGCGAGCGGTGCATCTGGGAGACGATCACGCGCTCGGTGCCGTTCACCACGAAGGTGCCGTTATCGGTCATCAGCGGCATGTCGCCCATGTAAACGGGCTGCTCTTTGATATCGCGGATGGATTTGGCGCCGGTATCCTCGTCCAGATCCCAGACGATCAGGCGCAGGATCACCTTCAGCGGCGCGGCATAGGTCATGCCGCGCTGGATGCATTCCTCAACGTCGTATTTCGGCTCTTCCAGCTCGTAATGCACGAACTCCAGACGGCCGCGGCCAGCGAAATCGTCGATCGGGAAAACCGACTTGAACACTTCCTGCAGGCCGGAATGGGTGCGCGCATCGGCCTTCACGTTCATCTGCAGGAAGGAGTCGTAGCTCGCACGCTGCACATCGATGAGGTTGGGCATCGGCGCAACTTCAGGGATACGGCTGAAGCTCTTGCGGATGCGCTTACGGCTGGTGAAAGAACCCTTGCCAAAACCACCATTCATCGCGTTCATCGCATCACCCTCGGTCAGAATTTGATCGTCGTCTAAGATCATCGTCGTCTAAAAAACGGGTGGCAGGCGGCCACCAAACGGTCACCGCCTGCCCTTTTGCCCTATGCGCGCAACGGCATCTTCATGCCGCAGCGGGAAGCAGAATTACTTGACTTCGACAGTCGCGCCCTGCTCTTCCAGCGTCTTCTTGATGGCCGCAGCCTCGTCCTTGGAGACATTCTCCTTGACGGTCTTCGGCGCGCCTTCAACCAGGTCCTTGGCCTCTTTCAGGCCAAGACCCGTGATGGTGCGGATTTCCTTGATCACGTTGATCTTCTTTTCGCCACCGGCGGCCAGGATCACGGTGAACTCGGTCTGCTCCTCGGCGGGAGCGGCGGCGGCGCCACCGCCAGCCGGGGCAGCGGCGGCAACAGCCACCGGAGCAGCAGCGGAAACGCCCCACTTCTCTTCCAGCAGCTTGGAGAGCTCAGCGGCCTCCAGGACAGTCAGCTTCGACAGCTCTTCAACGAGCGCGTTCAGGTCAGCCATTAGATAAATCCTTCGATAAGATAGGCTTTGTTTGGTTCAATGCAAGGCCGCACCACGCGGCCCCGCGAAAAAGCGACAAGCGGGCGAAAACCTTAGGCCGCCTCGCTCTTCTGGGAATCGGCGTACGCCGAGAAGACCCGCGCAAGTTGTCCGGCCGGAGCCTGCAGCACGCCCGCCACCTTGGTCGCCGGGGCTTGGATAAGCCCCAGGATCTTGGCGCGGAGGCTGTCCAGCGACGGCAGCTCGGAAAGGGCCTTAACGCCATCGGCGTTCAGAACCTGATTACCGAGGGCACCGCCCAACAGAACAAACTTGTCATTGGTCTTGGCGAAGTCGACAGCAACCTTGGCAGCCGCAACCGGGTCCGCGGACCAGGCCAAAGCTGTGGGCCCCTTCATCAGGGGTGAAATGCCGTCGAACCGGGTTCCTTGAAGAGCAAGCAGGGCCAGACGATTCTTCGCAACCTTGAAGCTCACTCCCGCCTCACGCATCTTGCGGCGCAGATTGGTCACATCAGCCACCGTCATCCCGTCATTACGGGTGACAACGACCATGGACGTATCCGCGAACACCGCAGACAGCTCAGCGACGAATTCACGCTTCTCTATGCGATCCACATCCGTCTCCAACTTGATGAGCGGTTTGGCGTTTCCGCCTCTCCGCCCAGGTTACCCAAGCAGCCGGGACCATCCCGGCGGCTTTCGCCTGTCCTATGTCAGAACCACCAAAGCCCCGCCGAAGCGAAACATTTGGCACCTCTCTACCGTGTGCGGAGCTGGTTTCAGCTCCATCAAACCTTGCGGTGCATACGGTCTTGGACAGGTCGGGAGCCTTGCGGCCCCCTGCCCGCACTGGCCGCGAGGCCAGCGCGTATTTCAAAATACTTTAGGCGACCGTCGCCACGTCCACGCGCACGCCGGGGCCCATGGTCGAGGAAAGTGCTACCTTCTGCAGATAGGTGCCCTTAGCACCGGTCGGCTTCGCCTTCTGGACGGCATCGATCAGCGCCTTGGCGTTCTCGACCAGCTTGTCCTCGGGGAAGCTCGCCTTGCCGATGCCGGCATGGATGATACCGGCCTTCTCGGCGCGGAACTCAACCTGGCCGGACTTGGCGGCGGTGACCGCACCCTTCACGTCCATGGTCACGGTGCCCAGCTTCGGGTTCGGCATCAGGCCGCGCGGACCCAGGATCTTACCGAGCTTACCAACCAGGCCCATCATGTCCGGGGTGGCGATGCAACGGTCGAACTGGATATCGCCAGCCTGCACCTTCTCGGCCAGATCATCGGCGCCAACCACGTCGGCACCGGCGGCCAGGGCTTCCTCGGCCTTCGCGCCACGGGCGAACACGCCCACGCGCAGGGTCTTGCCCGTGCCGTTCGGCAGGGAGATCAGGCCGCGGACCATCTGGTCGGCATGGCGGGGGTCGATGCCCAGGTTCAGAGAGATCTCAATGGTCTCGTCGAACTTGGCGGTGGCATTGGACTTGGCCAGAGCCACGGCCTCGGTCAGGGCATAGAGCTTGGCGGCCTCAACCTTGGCGCGGGCAGCATTCAGACGCTTATCATGTGCCATCTTATCAGCCCTCCACCACGGTCAGGCCCATGGAACGGGCGCTGCCAGCCAGCATGCGAACCGCGCCCTCGGCGTCGTTCGCGTTCATGTCCTTCATCTTGGTCTTGGCGATCTCATGGAGCTGCGCCATCGTCACCTTGCCCACGGCCGCACCCTTGCCCGGGGTGGTGGTGCCCTTGTCGATGCCCGCCGCCTTCTTCAGGAAGTAGGTGTTGGGCGGGGTCTTCATGATGAAGGAGAAAGTACGGTCGGCGAACGCGGTGATCACCACCGGCACCGGCATACCGGGCTCCATCTGCTGCGTGGCCGCGTTGAATTCCTTCACGAACTGCATGATGTTCAGGCCGCGCTGGCCGAGTGCGGGGCCCACCGGCGGGGAGGGATTCGCCTTGCCCGCGGGGATCTGCAGCTTGATATAGCCGACAATCTTCTTCGCCATTTCTGGCTCCTTTCATCCTATGGCCCAGCCGGACTGGCCGGATGCCATTGGACCGCGGTTCAACCGGCCGGGCACACCTGTCCCCTGCCTCCCGCGTTCCGAGGGGCGGAGCCTTAGCTCAAGCCCCGCCCCCTGTCTAGTCGTCCCATGTCTAGCACCCCTGGTATTTTTATCCTTAGATACAAGCCATGCAAAAACATTCTGCCCTCATTGCCGTCGACCTTCAGCCGGATTTCTGCCCCGGCGGCGCGCTGGCCGTGCCGGGCGGGGATGAGATCATCCCGCTGATCAATGAACTGGCCCGGCCCTTCGAAACCGTGGTGCTCACCCAGGACTGGCACCCGGCGGACCACATCTCCTTCGCCGCCAACCATCCGGGCCGGGCGCCGTTCGGGATGATCGGCCTAGCCTATGGCCCGCAAGTGCTCTGGCCCACCCATTGCGTGATGGAAACCCCAGGGGCGGCGCTGCATCCGGGGGTCAGGATTCCCCATGCCAGCCTGATCCTCCGCAAGGGCAGCCACAGAAATGTGGACAGCTACTCCGCTTTCCTGGAAGCTGACCGCACCACCCACACCGGGCTGGATGGCTATCTGCGCTCACGCGGCATCACAGACCTATATATATGTGGGCTCGCGCTGGATTTCTGCGTGGCCTGGACGGCGGAGGATGCAAGGAGCTTCGGCTTCAACGCCACACTCATCGAGGACGCATCCCGCGCCATCGACCTGAACGGCTCCCTGGCGGCGGCGTGGGAGAGGCTGGAAAAGGCGGGGGTGAACAAAGTGAACAGCGCGGAGATATGACACATGCTTGATCACATCTCACTGAAAGTCGCGGATTTCGCGGCAAGCCTCGCTTTTTACGAGGCGGCCTTGCAGCCGCTCGGCATCAGCTTGCTGTATGGCGACCGGGAATCCTATGCCGGTTTCGGTATCGCGCCGGACGCCTTCTTTTGGATCAATCAGGCCGGCGTTCCGGGAACCGGCACGCATATCGCGTTTACCGCGAGCAGCCGCGCCAGCGTGGACATGTTTTACAACACCGCCCTCACCCGCGGCGGCAAGGATAATGGCGCCCCAGGGCTGCGGCCGCATTACCACCCCGATTATTATGGCGCCTTCGTCTTCGACCCGGATGGCTATAACATCGAAGCCGTCTGCCACACCCCGGCGCCGTAAGGCGGCCAATAAAAAAGCCCCGCTTTCGCGGGGCTTTTCGTCGAAATCGAGCCGTTCAGCCCAGGCTGATCGAGGAAACCTCGGGGCCCTTGGCGCCCTGGACGACGCTCATGCGCACGGATTGGCCTTCCTGCAGCGGGGAGAGCCCGGCCGCCTCAAGCGCGGTGGCGTGCACGAACACGTCCTTGCCGCCGCTCTCCGGGCTGATGAAGCCGAAGCCCTTGGTGGCATTGTACCATTTCACGATGCCGGTCATCTCCACCGCCGGGCCGGAGGCCTGCTGGCGGGGCGGGCGCGGGGCGCGCGGGCGGTCGAAACCGCCGCCGCCGCCGGCACCAAAACCACCGCTACGAGGAGGCGGAGCCTCACCCTCGGTCACGGAGATCACCTGGTCGACCTGGCGGCCCTTCTGGCCCTGGCCAACGCGGATCTGCAGGATGGCACCCGGCGTCACCGCCTGGAAACCAGCATTTTGCAGGGAATTCGCATGCAGGAATACATCCCCGGAACCATCGGCCATCTCAACGAAGCCGAAGCCCTTCTCGGGGTTGTACCATTTCACCGTTGCCTTTGCTTCCGGTGCGGAGGACGTCGCTCCAAACCCCGAAAAAGCCGGCGGGAAGGCAGGAGCGTTGCCATAGAAATTATCGTCGTCAAAACCGCGACGGCGGCTCTGCCGCTGGCGGTCGTTCTTCGGGGGTCGCACTATAAAAACTGTCCTCTAAAAGACTTCGGGGCACCGGGCGCAAGCCAAGCGCGGGCAGCATAGGGCACCCCGGGGCGCCCATCAATCCCGAAAAACGAGGCTATCACGGGCAAAATGGCCAAAATACCCGTGATTTTCGCATAACGAGGCCCCCAGCCCTGCATTTGGGCGGTGGGCCGCGCATCTGCCCGGCTATTCCACCGCTTGTTTCACATGCGGCCAGCCCCTAAGAGCCGCCAATGCCTTTCCCCGTCACCAATCCCAGCCTTGCCCGGGCCCTTGCCCAGCGCGGCTATGCCGAACCCACCGCGGTGCAAAGCGCCGTCCTCGCCCCCGAGACCGAAGGGCGGGACCTGCTGGTCTCCGCGCAGACCGGATCCGGCAAAACCGTGGCCTTCGGGCTGGCGCTGGCCGGCACCGTGCTGGGCGAGAACGAGGCCATGCCCGCCACCCAGGCGCCTTTGGTGCTGGTCATCGCCCCCACGCGCGAGCTGGCCTTGCAGGTGCATGCGGAGCTGACCTGGCTGTATGAATTCGCCCATGCGCGCATCCTCGCCTGCGTCGGCGGCATGGATGCGCGGCGCGAGGCAAGGCTGCTGGCCCAGGGCTGCCATATCGTCGTCGGCACGCCGGGGCGCCTGAAGGACCATATCGAGCGCGGCAATCTGCGCCTGGATGAGCTGGAGGCCGTGGTGTTGGACGAGGCGGACGAGATGCTCGATCTCGGCTTCCGCGAGGAGTTGGAATTCATCCTCGCCTCGGCGCCGGAGGACCGGCGCACTTTGCTGTTCTCCGCCACCATCGCGCGGGAAATTGCCGCCCTCGCCCGCACCTACCAGCAGAACGCCCTGCGCATCGACACCGTGGCCGCCAACCAGCCGCATGCGGATATCGAATACCGCGCCATCCGCGTGCTGGGGCATGAGCTGGAGGCTGCCTTGGTGAATCTCCTGCGCGTGCAGGACAGCCGGGCCCTGGTGTTCTGCGCCACGCGCGACCATGTGCGCACCCTGCACGCCAATTTGATGGCGCGCGGCTTCACCGCCGTGGCGCTGTCCGGCGAACTCTCCCAGGCCGAGCGCAATGCGGCTCTCACCGCCCTGCGTGAATCCCGCGCCCAGGTCTGCATCGCAACGGATGTGGCGGCACGCGGGCTGGATCTGCCGGATCTCGACCTCGTCATCCATGCCGACCTGCCGACCAACAAGGCCACCTTCCTGCACCGCTCCGGGCGCACCGGGCGGGCCGGGCGCAAGGGCGTGTCGATTTTGCTGGTGCCGCCGGCGAAGCGCCGCCGGGCAGAGCTGCTGCTGCGCGAGGCCAATGCCGAGGCCGTCTGGCAAGACCCGCCAACACCGGCCGATATCCGCGCCAAGGACGAGGAGCGGCTGCTGAACCAAGCCAGCCTGAGCGAAACCCCGGATGAGGCCGGGCAGGCGCTGGCCCGCAAGCTGCTGGAGCGCGCCAGCCCCGAAGCCATCGCCGCGGCTTTCGTGAAGCTGGCGGAGGCGCATCTGCCCGCCCCGGCGAATGTTACCATCCTGCCGCCCGAGGCGCCGTCCCGTCCCGTCCGCGCCCCGCGTGAACCGCGCGGCGCTGGCCCGCGCCATCAGGAGGATGGCAACGGCACCTGGTTCCGCCTGCCTTTGGGCCGCAAGCAGAATGCCGATCCGCGCTGGCTGATACCGCTGATCTGCAAGGCGGGCGGCATCACCAAGCAGGAGATCGGCGCCATCCGCATCTTCGACCGCGAGACGAAATTCGAAATCGCCGCCCATGCCGCACAGGCCTTCGCGCAGGCCAGCGCAAACCAGGGCGAGGCGCAGATCGCGCCTGCCGCCCCGCCCGGCGCCGCCCCATCCCGCCCGCGCTTCGATGGCCCGGCCAAACCCGCTTTCGCCAAGAAGGCCCCGGCCAAACCCCACGCCGCCAAGCCCCATTCCGCCAAGCCGGACGGCAAGCTGAGCGAGCAGCAGCGCCGCCGCCGCAACAAGGCCGAGCGCCCCTGAACGCGCGTATCGCGTGCACCGCCGCCGGGCTGGCGTATCGCTGGCGGCATGCGCGCTCCGGCCGTGCCTTGGTGAAGGCCGCGCGGCCCGGCTGATCCAGCGCCGCCGCCGCCGCGTATAAAGCGGCGCGGAGGGTGAAATGGCGGAAACCTATCTGATCATCGGCGGCACTGGCGGCATCGGCCAGGCTTTGGCGAGGCGGCTGCGGGCCGCGCGGCCCGAGGCCACGCTGTTCCTCACCAGCCGCTCCGCCGAACGTGCGGCCGAGGCCGCCGCGCCGCTGGATGCGGTGCCCCTGGCCCTGCGGGCGGAAGAACCGGACAGCATCGCGGCGGCGGTGGCGGAGGCGGCGCAAGGCGGCGTGCTGACCGGCCTGGCCTATTGCGCCGGGTCGATCCTGTTGAAGCCGCTCGCCAAACTCACCGCGCGGGACATGCTGGATACCTACATTCTGAACGTGGTTGGCGCGGCGCTCTGCGTGCAGGGCGCGGCCGCCGCGCTGGCGGCGGCGCAAGGGGCGGCGGTGCTGTTTTCCTCCGTCGCGGCGCGGCAGGGTTTTGCGCTGCATACCGCCATCGGCAGCGCCAAGGCGGGGGTGGAGGGGCTGACGCGCGCCCTGGCCGCCGAGCTGGCGCCAAAAGTCAGGGTCAATTGCATCGCCCCCAGCCTGACAGAAACCGGCCTGGCCGCGCCCATTACCGGCAATGTGAAAATGAAGGAGGCCATTGCCGCCATGCATCCGCTGCCGCGGTTGGGCCGGCCGGAGGAGGTGGCCGCCCTGGCCGCCTTCCTGCTCGGCCCGGATGCCACCTGGATCACCGGGGAGGTCTTCGGCATCGATGGCGGCCGCGCTACCTTGCGCACCGCCAAAAGCTAAACCTTCAGTACTGGCGCAGCAGCGCCACCAGCCGCCCCTGCACGCGCACGCGCTCGGCCGGGAAAATCCTCGTCTCATACCTTATATTGGCGGGCTCCAGCGCGATGGACTGGCCCTTCCGGCGCAGGCGCTTCAGCGTTACCTCGCTCTCATCCACCAGCGCCACGATGATCTGGCCGTTATCGGCGGTCTCACCCCGGCGGATGATCACCGTATCGCCATCCAGAATCCCGGCCTCGACCATCGAATCCCCCTCGACCGTGAGGGCGAAATGCTCGCCGCCGCCCAGCATGGACATCGGCACCTCGATATGATCCTCGTTGTCCCGCAGCGCCTCGATCGGCAGGCCGGCGGCGATCTTGCCATAGAGCGGCAAGGAGATCGCCCCCGCCTCCGGCGCCTCGGCCCGCATGCCGGGCAGGCGGGTGGAGAAATTGCCTTGGATCACGTTGGGGGAGAAGCCCTTGGCCTCGGCGGGGCGCGGCGCCATGTCCTGGGGCAGGCGGGTAACTTCCAGCGCGCGGGCGCGGTGCTTGTGGCGGCGCAGGAAGCCGCGCTCCTCAAGTGCCGAGATCAGCCGGTGGATGCCGGATTTTGAGCGCAGGTCCAGCGCCTCCTTCATCTCCTCGAAGCTCGGGCTGCAGCCGGTCTCGCGCAGATGCTTGTCGATGAATAACAGCAATTCATGCTGCTTGGGGGTGAGCATCGGGACTCTCCGAGGATAGAGGCTTCAGAAACAAAGCACTAACTTCGGATGTTCTAGTTTAGTTCTCGTTTTCACGTCAAGCGTGTTATGAAATCTCAAACCGCAGGATCTCGACCGCCTCGCCCGCCCCGGCCGCCGGCGCATGCGGGGCGCGGCGGATCAGCGCCCCGGCCCTGGCCAGAGCGCGCAGCATGCCGGAATCCTGCACCGGCAGCGGTGTTGCCACCCAGCCGGCACCGTCATCGGTGAGCAGGGCGCGGACGTAATCTTCCCGCTGGTCGTTGGCAGGCATCGCCGTGCCTAGCCGGGCCGTCTCCAACCGGGGCGCTTGCGGCGGCAGCCCGCCCAGCACCGCGATGGCGCTCCCCAAAAACAACGCGGCACAGACAAAGGCCGAAACCGGATTGCCCGGCAGCCCCAGCACCGGCAGCCCGTCCACCTGGCCGAAGATCAGCGGTTTGCCGGGGCGCATCGCGATCTTCCAGAAATCCAGCGCAAAACCCTGCCGCTTCAGCCCGGCCTGCACCAGGTCGTGCGCGCCCACGCTGGCGCCGCCGGTGGTGACCAGCAGATCCGCCCCGCGCGCGGCGATGGCGCCCGCCGCCACCGCATCCTCGGTATCGCGGGCGATGGGCAGCAGCAGCGGTTCGCCGCCCTGGGCGGTGACGAAAGCGGCCAGCATGGCGGCGTTGGAGTTGGCGATGCCGCCGTCCGGCACCGGCTCTCCGGGCAGGGCGATCTCATCGCCGGTGCAGAGAATCGCCACGCGCGGGCGCCGGTGCACGGCCAGCCAGGGATGCCCCGCCGCCCCCGCCAGCCCGATATCGCGCACCGACAGCCGCCTGCCCGGCGCCAGCACCTCGTCCCCGGCGGCAAAATCCTGCCCGGCGCGGCGGATATGCTTGCCGGCCGGCACGGCCCCGTTCACCAGCACCACCCCGGCCCCGGCGGTGGCGTTCTCCTGGATCAGCACCGCATCCGCCCCCGCCGGGATCACACTGCCGGTGAAAATCCGCACGGTGTCTCCAGCTTCAACCTGCCCCGCGAAGGGGTGCCCTGCCGGGGCCTCGCCGATCAGGCGCAGCCGGGCGCCGGGCTGGGCATCCGCCGCGCGCACCGCGTAGCCATCCATGGCCGAGACATCGGCGGGCGGGGCGGTCAGGCGCGCCAGCACCGGCCTGGCCAGCACCCGTCCATGGGCCTGAGCCAGCCCCGTCATCTCCGCCGCCACCGGCCTCAACCCGGCGAGAATCCGCGCGCGCGCCTCCTCGACGCTGATCATGGCTCAATACTCATGCGGCGGAAAAATCCCCGCTCTTGCCCCCGGTCTTGCGCGTCAGGCGCACCGCCTCGATCCGCATGGTCTTATCCACGGCCTTTACCATGTCGTAGATCGTCAGCGCCGCCAGGCTCACCGCCGTCAGCGCTTCCATCTCCACGCCCGTGCGGCCGGTGGTGCGGGCGATGGCGGTGATTTCCACGGCGTCTTCCGTTACCGTGAGATCGATATTTACCGCATCCAGCGGCAAAGGGTGGCAGAGCGGGATCAGCTCGCCGGTTTTCTTCGCCGCCATGATGCCGGCAATGCGCGCCGCCGCCAGCACATCGCCTTTCGCGGCCTGGCCGTCGCGGATCAGGGCGGCGGTTTCCGGCTTCATCACCACCCTGCCCTTGGCCTGCGCCTCGCGCGTGCTCACTGGCTTGGCCGAGACATCGACCATGCGCGCCGCGCCATCAGCCCCGATATGGGTGAGGCCCGTCATGTCCCCAGCAGCATGTGGACGGCGGCACTCACGTCATCCTCGCGCATCAACGATTCGCCGACCAGGAAGCCCTGCACGCAGACCTTGCGCAGCCGCTCGACGTCCTCATGGCTCTTGATGCCGGATTCGGAGATCAGGAATTTGTTCGGCGGGCAGAGGCCGGAGAGTGTCTCCGTCGTCGCCACATCCGTCACCATGGTCTTCAGGTTGCGGTTATTGATGCCGAGCAGCGGGGTTTGCAGCAGCAGGGCCCGCTCCAGCTCCTGCTCCTCATGCACCTCCACCAGCACATCCATGTCCAGCGCACGGGCGAGGCCTTCCAGCTCGCGCGCCTGCGCATCCTCCAGTGCCGCCATGATCAGCAGGATGCAATCCGCCCCCATCGCCCGGCTTTCATAGATCTGGTATTCATCCAGCATGAAATCCTTGCGCAGCACCGGCAGCGCCACCGCGGCGCGGGCGGCCTGCAAATGCTCCGGGGTTCCTTGGAAATATTTTTCGTCCGTCAGCACCGAGATGCAGGAGGCCCCGGCCTGTGCATAGGCCTGGGCCAGCGTCACGGGGTCGAAATCCGGGCGGATCAGCCCGCCGGAGGGCGAGGCTTTCTTAATCTCGGCGATCAGCCCGGCCTGGCCCGCCGCCGCCGCATCCATCAGCGCCCGGGCGAAGCCGCGCGGTTTGCCCGCATCCTTCGCCTCGGCCTTCAGCTCGTCCAGCGGCTTTTCGGCCTGGCGCGCGGCGATCTCGGCGCGCTTATCCGCGCAGATCTTCGCCAATATATCGTCAACCATCACATTCATGTCTGCTCTCCGGACACGCTCTTCAGCCGTTCTAGAACCAATAGAGCCGCACCATCATCAATTGCCTTCGCCGCCAGTGTAACACCTTCCGGCAGCGTTTCCGCCCGCCCCGCCACCACCAGGGCGGCGGCGGCGTTCAACAGCACCGTGTCGCGGTAGGCGCTCTTCTGCCCGCGCAGCAGGGCCAGCAGGGCAGCGGCGTTATACGCCGCGTCGCCGCCTTTCAGGGCGGACGCCGGGGAGGCGCTCAGCCCCGCATCCGCGGCTGTCACGCTAAATTCCCGGATCGCGCCATCCCGCAGGGAGACAACCTGATTCTCCCCTTCCAGCACCAGCTCATCCATGCCTCCGCCATGCACCACCCAGGCGGATTCGGTGCCCAGGCCGCGCAGCGTTTCCGCCACCGGGCGCAGCCAGGCGGGGTCGTACACGCCCATGAGCTGGCGCCTCACCCCGGCGGGGTTGGCCATCGGGCCGGTGAGGTTGAACAAAGTGCGCGTGCCCAGCTCCACCCGCACCGGGGCGGCATGGCGCAAGGCCGGATGGTGGCGCGGGGCGAAGAGAAACACGCAGCCCACCTGCCGCAAGATGCCGGAAAGCGAGCCCAGCGGCGGCTCGATCTCGATGCCCAGGGCCGTCAGCACATCAGCCGCGCCGGAGCGTGAGGAGAGCGCCTTGTTGCCATGCTTGGCCACCTTCACACCGCAAGCCGCCAGCACGAAGGTGGTGGCGGTGGAGATGTTGAGGCTGGCGGCGCCATCGCCGCCGGTGCCGCACACATCCATGGCATCTTCAGGGGCTTCGATGCGCGTCATGCGCTGGCGCATGGCGGTCACCGCGCCGGTGAGTTCCGGCACTGTTTCGCCCCGGGCGCGCATGGCCATCAGCATGCCGCCGATCTGCGCCGGGGTGGCCTGGCCATCCATCACCACGCCAAACGCTTCCTCGGCTTCGGCGGCAGACAGGCTCTCGCCCCGGCCAAGCCGCGCCAGCACGGGTTTAAGCGAGGTGCTCACGCGAGGGCGGGCGCCTTTACCCCCGCCAAACGCAGGAAATTGCGGAGAATATCATGCCCATGGGAGGTGGCGATGCTCTCCGGGTGGAACTGCACGCCATAGATCGGCAGCTCCGCATGGCGCAGCCCCATGATGATGCCATCCTCCGTCCAGGCGGTGGGCACCAGGCTCTCCGGCAGGCTGGCGCGCTGCACGATGAGCGAATGGTAGCGCGTGGCGGTGAAGGGGTTGGGCAGGCCCTCGAACACGTCCGTATTGTCGTGGAATACCGGGCTGGTCTTGCCATGCACGGGGGCCGGGGCACGCACCACCTGCCCGCCGAAAGCCTGGCCGATGGCCTGGTGGCCCAGGCAGACGCCGAGCAAGGGCAGTTTCGCCTCGGCGGCGGCCCGCACCATCGGCAGGCAGATGCCCGCCTCGTTCGGGGTGCAGGGGCCGGGCGAGAGCACCACCGCTTCCGGCGCCATTGCCAGCACGTCTTGCGTGCTCAGCGCGTCATTGCGCTTCACCACGCATTCCGCGCCGAGATCGCCAAAGAACTGCACCAGGTTGAAGGTAAAGCTGTCGTAATTATCAATCAGAAGAATCATGTCTCAAACCTCCGGCGCGGCGACGTAGCGCACCGCGTCCTCGGCGGCGCGGAACAGGGCCCGGGCCTTCTGCACGCTTTCCATATATTCGGCTTCGGCATCGGAATCAGCCACAACGCCGACGCCTGCCTGCACATACATTTTGCCGTCCTTCACCAGGGCGGTGCGCAGGCCGATGCAGGTATCCATGGTGCCGTTGGCGGCGAAATAGCCGATGCACCCGGCATAAAGCCCGCGCCGCGAGGGCTCCAGCTCCTCGATAATCTGCATCGCCCGCACCTTTGGCGCGCCTGAGAGCGTGCCCGCCGGGAAGCCCGCGATCAGCGCGTCCAGCGCCTCCAGCCCCGGCTTCAGCTTACCCTCCACCGTGGAGGAGATATGCATGACATGCGAGAACCTCTCGATGGCGAAGCTCTCCGCCACCCGCACCGAGCCGGTTTGCGACACCCGGCCCACATCATTGCGCCCGAGATCGAGCAGCATCAGATGCTCCGCGCGCTCCTTCGGGTCGGAGAGCAGATCCTGCTCCAGCGCCACATCCTCTTCGGTGGTGGCACCCCGGCGGCGGGTGCCCGCCAGCGGGCGGATGGTCACAATGCCGTCGCGCAGCCGCACCAGAATCTCCGGCGAGGAGCCAACAGCCTGGAACGTGCCGAAATCCAGGAAGAACAGAAACGGGGCCGGGTTGATGCGGCGCAAGGACCGGTAGAGCGCGAAAGGCGGCAGCGAGAACGGCGCCTCGAAGCGCTGGGAGGGGACGATCTGGAATGCATCGCCCGCGCGGATATAATTCTTGGCCGTCTCCACGACGCCCAGGAACTCCTCCTTCTCCATATTGGAGCTTTGCTCCAGCGGTTCCAGCAGCCGGCCGGTGAGCTTCGGCACCGCCTGCTCCAGCCCCAAAGCCAGCTTGTTCAGCTTCGCCTCGGCACTGGCATAGGCCTGGGCGGCATCCACCCCCGCACGCGGATAGACCGGGGCGGCCAGGGTCATCTCATCGGTCACACCGTCGAAAACGATCAGCACGCCCGGGCGGGTGAGAATGGCTTCGGGGATGCCGAGCACATCCGGCTTCAGCGCCGGCAGCGTCTCCATCAGCCGCACCATGTCATAGCCGAGATAGCCGTGCAGCCCGCCGATCACCGGCGGCAGGCCGTCCGGCACATCCATCCGGGTTTCGGCGATCAGGCTACGGAGATTCTTCAGCGGCGCTTCCAGCACGGGGGCGAAGGCCTCCGGCTTTTCTGCCGCGTCGCGGTTGATGGCGGCAACCCCCCGCTCGCATTTCCACACCAGATCCGGCGCCATGCCGATCACGGAATAGCGCCCGCGCGTGGCCCCGCCCTCAACGCTTTCCAGCAGGAAGGAATAAGGCTGGCCATGCCCCACCTTCAGGAAGGCGGCGACGGGTGTGAGCAGATCCGCGATGCCGTGGCGCCAGACCAGCGCGCCACGGCCCTGATCATAGGCGGCGCGGAAGGTCTCGAAACGGTCTGGCAAAACGGCGTTCATGATAATTCTACTTCTTCCTCACTGGTAAAGTTGCGCGAGCAGCTTCTGGTTCACGGTTACCTTGTCGCGTGCCTGCAGCCCGGCCAGGAAACTCCCGCCCAGATCATCCTGCAAGCTCTTATTCAGGCTCTGCTGGAGCTGCGCATAGGTGGTGGGATCGCTCTGCGGGGTCGGGTCCTGCACATTGGTCAGCGCCGCCACCAGGAGGGAGCCGCCATTGTCCAGCATCGTCGCCTCACCCGGTTTCAGGGTGAACAGCACCGGCACAAGCTGGGCGGGCTGGTCCTGCGGCTGCGCCTCACGGGTATAGCCGGGGCTCTGCGTCACGCTCAAACCCGCCGCGGCGGCGGCCTGGGCCAATGGCGTGCCGGTATTCACCGCATGCATCAGATTGGCGGCGATCACTTGCGCCTCGCGCTGCTGCTGGTCCAGCACCCAGGCACTCAGCACCTTCGCCTTGGCCTGGCTGAACGGCTGCACGGCGGGGGCAATCACGCTTTGCACCGAAAGCGCGTAATAGCTGCCATCCGGCCCGGTCTGCAGCTGCGCCGCCTGGCCTTGCTGGGCGGCGAAGGCGGTCTTCAGGATAGCGCTCTTCAGATCATCCCCGCCGGGGATGGGGGCTGGCGTGCCATCCGGCGTGTTGCCGTTGGCATCCAGCGTGCCTTCCACGGCCACCAGCCCGAGATTGCCGGGCAGCTGGTCAAGCGGCGTCTGGCCCGCCAGGGCATCCTGCAACGCGTCCACTTTCTTCGCCACGTCGGACTGCGCCAGCTGCAATTGCAGCTGCTGCGTCACCTGGGCCGTCAATTGCGCCGTATCCGGCCCGTTCTGGGCAATATCCGTCACCTTGAACACATACATGCCAAGATCCCCGGCGATGGGCCCCACCACCTGGCCCGGCTGCGCGGCGAACACCGCCTGCGCCAGCGAGCTGGAGGGAATCTGGTTCTGCTGCATCCCGCTGAGCGGCACCGGCGTGGCGTGATATGTCTTCGCCAGGGCCTGGATCTTCTCCCAGCTCGCCCCTTTCTGCCAGGCGGCTTTCAGTTGCGAGGCATCGGCCAGATCCTCGACCGAGAGCACCTCGGCACTGCGCACCGGCACGCTGGGGCTGCCGGCCTCGGCACGGGCCACATCCGCGGCCACCTGGTCCTGCGGCACGCTTTCCTGCGGGGCCAGCAAGGCGGGGGAGAGAATCACCACCTGCACCTTGCGATATTCGGGCAAGGTGAACTGGCTTTGATGGTTCTGCCAGTAACGCTGCAGCACCGCGTCATCCGGGGCGGGCGGCGCGGGCTGAGTATTTACGGGAATATTCACCAGCGCCGCCATGCGCTGCTCACCCAGCAAGGCGAAAATCGGCGTCAGCATCGCATCCGGCACGGCCGCACCGTTGATGAGCGGCGTGATCAGCTGGCGGCCGATCACCTCATCCTTGATCTGCCCGATAAAGCTGTCCTGGGAAATGCCGTTCTGCTGCAGCACCTGGGCGAATTTCGCCTTGTCGAAAACACCGTTGGTCTGGAAGGCGGGGATGGCGCCCAGCATGGCGCGCACCGCGTCATCCGGCACGCCGACGCCATATTGCGTGGCGGCCTGGCGCAGAATCTCCTGCCGGAGCGCCTCGGAGAGCGCCTGCAAGGCAAGCTGCTGCCGGGTTGCCTGGTCAGGCTGCTGGCCCTGCTGCTGATACTGGTTGAGGGCGCGCTGATACGCCGCCTGCACCACGCTGATATCGATGGGCTTGCCACCCACCGTGGCGACAGCGGTGGGGCTTCCCGTCAAAGTGAAGACGTTGGAGATGCCCCAGAAAACGAACACCACTATGAGCAGCGCGAAAAAACCGCGCGCCACCCAGCTTCCCATTAAATTCCGGACCCAGACCAGCATCGTCTCTCTTTACCCAAAACCGCCGCCTCTATAGCTAGGCGGCATGCACTGGGCAATTCAGAGGCCGAAAACGATACGCCGCCGGGCAATTTTCACGGGCATGGCGGCGTCTGGACCGGCCATCGGGCCCGGCACCGGCTTCAACCCGGCACCGGAGGCTCAGGGCAGATTCAATACAGGCCGCGAAGCGAGGCACCATCCAGCAACGCGCTGGCGGGCAGGCGCTCCACCTTCGGGCGCGGGGCACGGGGCGGCTTGGGCTGGTTCACAGCTTCAATATCCATGGCCCGGACCAGCAGCAGCGAGACCACGGCAAGAGCTAAAATCGCCAGGAAAAACAGCATTTGGAAAACTCCTCTTCAGGACCTGGCGGCAATATGCTGCAACGCACCATCGAAATGGAAGCGTTTTTGCTGCATGGCAGCAAAACTGAAACCTCAAACAATATGCAATATCAATCAAAAGGAAGCGCGGCATGAGGCAACTTATTGCGGGTAACTGGAAAATGTTTGGCAAGCTGGCC
This sequence comes from uncultured Pseudomonadota bacterium, assembly GCA_963794625.1. Taxonomy (GTDB): domain Bacteria; phylum Pseudomonadota; class Alphaproteobacteria; order Acetobacterales; family Acetobacteraceae; genus Acidocella. The sequence goes on along the minus strand of CAWCEU010000003.1, from coordinate 164,685 downwards.
GATGTGGCCGCCTATGCCGCCGCCATGAAGGCGGCCCCCGCACATGTAGACCTGCTGGTTTGCCCGCCCTTCACCCTGCTGGACCGTTTTTCCACCGCGCTACAGGGCGGCGCCGTGGCGCTGGGCGGGCAGGATTGCCACGCCAGCCCGCAAGGCGCGCATACCGGGGACATCGCCGCGCCGATGCTGGCCGAATCCGGCGCCGCTTATGTGATCCTGGGCCATTCGGAACGCCGCACCGGCCATGGCGAGAGCAATGCCGTGATCCGCGCCAAGGCCGAGGCCGCCATCGCCGCCGGGCTAATCCCCATTATCTGTGTGGGCGAGACCGAGGCGGAGCGCGAAGCCGGGGAAGCCGAAGCCGTGGTACGCAGCCAGCTCCAGCATTCCCTGCCGCCCGGAGGAGCCGGGGTGGTGGCTTATGAGCCGGTCTGGGCCATCGGCACCGGCCGCACGCCAACGGAGGACGACGTGGCCGCCATGCACGCCGCCATCCGCGCCGCCTTGCTGGCGCAGCTTGGGGCGGAAGGCGCTCAAACCCGGATTCTCTATGGCGGCTCGGTAAAGCCCGGCAACGCCGCCAGCCTGCTGGCCCTGCCCGAGGTAGGCGGCGCGCTGGTGGGTGGCGCCAGCCTGAAGGCCGAGGATTTCCTGGCCATCGCCAATGCCGCCCCGCGCAGTTGAACTTCGGGCGATCCGGCAATTAACCTAGAGGCGGATTCACGCCCGAACTTCAAATCGCCTTCCGCGATTGAACTTCGGACGATCCGGCAAATTTAACCAGAGGCGGATTCACGCCCGAACTTCAAATCGCCTTCGGCGATTGAACTTCGGACGATCCGGCAAATTTAACCAGAGGCGGATTCACGCCCGAACTTCAAATCGTCTCCGGCGATTGAACTTCGGACGATCCGGCTCTAGAAGCGCGCCTGATTTTATTTTCCGGGTTTTTAGATGATCAAGGTTCTTCTCGTGCTGCATGTGTTCGTCACCGTGGCGCTGATCGGCGTTGTGCTGATCCAGCGTAGCGAGGGCGGCGGACTCGGCCTTGGCGGCGGCCAGGGCATGGGCAGCTTCATGACCGGGCGCGGCACGGCGAACCTGCTCACCCGCACCACCGCCATTCTGGGCACGGCCTTTTTCGTGCTCTCCTTGGCGCTGGCGCTGCTCTACAAGGGCAGCGGGGCGAATAATAACGCGGCGATCTTGAACGCGCCCGTCCCGGCGGGCCCCTCCGCCCCGGCACCCGGCGCGCCCCCGGCCCCCGCCCTGCCCGCCTCGCTGCCGCAAACCCCGGCCGATGCGCTCCCAGCCCCCGCCGCCCCGCCGGCACCCGCGGCACCTACGGCGCCCGCGACCCCTGCGCCAAACAAGACCCAGTAATACCGCGCTTTCCCCTTCACCCCTGCATTGCGACTCATGTAAGATTGGATTCCATGACGCGGTTTGTTTTCATCACCGGCGGCGTGGTTTCGTCCCTCGGTAAGGGCATCGCCTCGGCGGCCCTCGGTTCCTTGCTGCAAGCAAGGGGTTATTCGGTCCGGCTCCGGAAGCTGGACCCCTATCTCAATGTCGATCCCGGCACGATGAGCCCTTACCAGCATGGTGAGGTGTTCGTGACCGACGATGGCGCGGAGACCGATCTGGATCTCGGCCATTACGAACGCTTCACCGGCGTTGCCGCCAACAAGGCGGACAACGCCACCACCGGGAAGATCTATTCCGGGGTGATCGCCAAGGAACGCCGGGGCGATTATCTGGGCGCCACCGTCCAGGTGATTCCGCACATCACGGATGCCATCAAGGAAACCATCCTCAACCAGACCGAGGGCCTGGATTTCGTGCTGGTCGAGATCGGCGGCACGGTGGGCGATATCGAGTTGCTGCCTTTCCTGGAAGCCATCCGCCAGCTCGGCAATGAGCTGACCCCCGCCAATGCCATGTTCGTGCATCTCACTTTGGTGCCCTATATCCCCTCAGCGGGTGAGCTGAAGACCAAGCCGACCCAGCATTCGGTGAAGGAGCTGCAAAATGTCGGCATCCAGCCGCATATGCTGATCTGCCGCTGCGACCGCCATATCCCCGAGAATGAGCGCCGCAAGATCGCCAGCTTCTGCAATGTCCGTACCGAGGCCGTGGTGCCCGCGCTGGATGTGGATACCATTTACACCGTGCCCATCTCCTACCACGAGGCCGGGATGGACCGTGAGGTGCTGCGCCATTTCGGCCTGCCCTTCGAGACCGAGCCCGACCTCTCCCGCTGGCAGAATATCGTCGACACCGTGCGCTTCCCCGAGGGCGAGGTGCGCATTGCCGTGGTGGGTAAATACACCAATCTGCTGGACAGCTATAAATCGCTCGCCGAGGCCCTGGCCCATGGCGGCATCGCCAACAAGGTGAAGGTGAAGCTGGACTGGGTGGATTCGGAGATTTTCGAACAGCCTGACAAGGTGGAGCAGCTGGAAGGCGTGCATGGCATCCTGGTGCCGGGCGGCTTTGGCGAGCGCGGCTCACAAGGCAAGATCGAGGCCGTGCGCTTCGCCCGCGAGCATAATGTGCCGTTCCTGGGCATCTGCTTTGGCATGCAGATGGCGGTGATCGAATGTGCCCGCAACCTGGCGGGCCTGCCGGGCGCCTCCTCCACCGAGTTCGGGCCATGCGAGATCCCCATCGTCGGCCTGCTGACGGAATGGGCGCGCGGCAATGAGATCGAGCGCCGCAACGCCGAAGGCGATCTGGGCGGCACCATGCGCCTGGGCGCCTTCCCCGCCGCCTTGCAGGAAGGCTCGCTGGTGCGCGAGGTCTATCATGGCGCGGCCAATATCGAGGAACGCCACCGCCACCGCTATGAGGTGAACATTCATTACCGCGAGCAGCTTGAGGAGAAGGGGATGCGCTTCTCCGGCCTCTCGCCCGATGGCGTGCTGCCGGAAATCGTCGAATACCCGGACCATCCCTGGTTCATCGGCGTGCAATATCACCCGGAGCTGAAATCCAAACCCTTCGATCCGCACCCGCTGTTCCAGGGCTTCATCGCGGCGGCGGTGAAACAGTCCCGGCTGGTTTAAGCCGGAGGCACTGAGGAAGTCGCGCGGTCATGCCCATGAACGTGGCGTGACCGCTCCGCGCCCCATCAAGGCCATACCAGGCTCCTGTAGCCGTTCCCGGAAACGGCCGCTCCCTCAATTCAGCGCAAGGTCTTCGTTGGGGACAAACCTGCCATTTCGGGGCGGCGTCTCGAACTGAAGGCACTGGGCCAACACCGGTCATAGCCCAAGGGCCGGAGGCAGACTGTCTGCACCTGGTCTCATAACTCGAGAAGCCGATATCATGGACCACCTGTGGACAGTCCATGATCGCCCCATGTCAAACGTCACAGGTCAACGGCTAGCGCCGGAAGGTCAGGTGGATGGTGCCGCTTTCCGCCGTTTCGGCCTTAACTGTGTAGCCAGCTTCGAGGCCACGCAGATCGTCCCACAGGCGGATGCCGCGCCCGAGCAAGATCGGGGCGATGGCGACGTGGAGGCGGTCGACAAGTCCTGCCCTGAGGAAGTCGCGCACAACACTGGCGCCGCCACCAATCCGGACATCTTTTCCATCAGCAGCGGCAACAGCCTGCTGTAGTGCCTCGGCCGGTGCCGTATTGAGGAAATGGAATGTTGTGCCGCCTGCCATTTCGATGGCGGGCCGCGACTTTTGGGTCAGAACGAAAACCGGGACGCGGAACGGGGGCTCGTCGCCCCACCAGCCACGCCAGTTCGGATCGTCGGGAAAGTTGTGGAGCCCGAACATGCCAGCGCCCATAATCTCGGCACCCACATTGGCGAAGTATTCTTTCGCGTAATCGTCATCGACACCGGTGGTCCCAGCCCCGTTGGTATCCTTGAGCACGCGCTCACGGAACGTTCGCGTTGCAATATATGCGCCGACGAGGCGCGGCCAGTCCTCGCCGAACGGGGCTTCGGGCGTCTGGTCCGTCGTTGTCGCGAAGCCATCGAGCGAGATCATGAGATCGATACGAACTGCCACTGGCGTCCCCCTTGATACTAAGGTAAATACCTTTGTATTTGAGGCCGAATATTAAGGCAAGTACCTTTTTATCATTGACCTACGTCCTCAACTCGCTTTACTAAGGCATATGCCTTACCATTCGAGTCCGCTCGACCTCTCCTTTCACGCTCTCAGCGACCCGACCCGCCGTGCTGTGGTATCGCGGCTGGTTGAGGGCGAATTGCCAGTCAGTGCCCTAGCCGAGCCTTTCGACATGGCGCTGCCTTCCTTCGCCCAACATCTCAAGGTGTTGGAAGATTGCGGGCTGATTGTCAGCGAGAAGCGCGGGCGCAGCCGCTGGTGCAGGTTGGTGCAGGCGCGCTTCGACGAGGCGGCGGACTGGATGGAAGCGGAGCGCCGGCGTTGGGCTGAGCGGTTGGATCGGCTGGAAGTCTATTTGAACAAGCCGGAGGAGGAGAAAGGACATGGCAAATCCGCTTGAGAGCTGGTCGCTCGATCGCGAAATCGTGCTGGTGAAGCTGCTCAACCATCCACGCGACAAGGTCTTTGCCGCCTGGATGGACCCCAAGGCGCTGGCCGAATGGTACGGCCCGGCCGGCCTCGGCATAGAGTCCCACGAGGCAGATATTCGCGAGGGCGGGGTCTGGCGGTTCGACATGGTGGGCGTGTTCGAGGGCCGGGAACAGCGCTTCCCGAACCTCATGCGCTTTCTGGAGATCGTGCCCAACGAGCGGATCGTGATGGATTATGGCACGCCCGATCCCAACGACCCCGATCGTTTCCGCACCACGGTCACCTTCGATGAGCAGGCCGACGGCAAGACAGTGTTAACCATGCGCCAGCTCCACCCGAGCCGCGAGCGGCGTCAGGTTGTCATTGGCTTCGGCGCGGTGGAATACGGGCTGCAGACGCTGGACGGCCTTGCCGCCTGGCTGGACGGCTGAGCCTTTGGAGCAGCATCAGTCTAAATTCCCCCGCGTAAAATCCACACGCCGTGTCTCCTCCCCAAACCGCACCACGGCCTCACGCGGCGCGCTCTGTGCCAAAACCTTTCCCCGCCGGATCACGTAAAGCCGCTCCGCCCGCAGGCGGATCGCCTCCATCTCATCTTCCGCCTGCAACACCACGAAATCCGCGTGGCAACCCGGCTCCAACCCATAATCATCCAGGTTCAGAATCCGCGCCGGCACCTGCGTCACCGCCTCGAAACACGCGGCGATTTCCTGCATCCCCGTCAACTGCCCCACATGCAGCCCCATCCCGGCCACCTCCAGCATGTCGTGGCTGCCCAGTGAGTACCAGGGGTCCATCACGCAATCATGGCCAAAGCCCACGGGCACGCCCGCCGCCATCAGCTCCTTCACCCGCGTCATGCCCCGGCGTTTCGGGTAGCTATCGTGCCGGCCCTGGATGGTGATGTTGATCAGCGGATTGGCGATGGCGGCAATGCCCGCCTCGGCCATCAGCGGAATCAGCTTGGAGACGTAATAATTATCCATCGAATGCATGGAGGTGAGGTGCGAGCCCGCCACCCTTCCGCCCATGCCATGCCGGAACGTCTCCGCCGTCAGCGTCTCGATATGGCGTGAGAGCGGGTCGTCCGTCTCGTCGCAATGCATGTCCACCAGCCGCCCCTCATCGGCGGCGATCCGCATCAGCGCCTGCACGGAGAGGCGGCCATCCTCCATCGTGCGCTCGAAATGCGGGATGCCGCCCACCACGTCCAGGCCCATTTTCAGCGCCTCGCGCAGATTCTCTTCGGACTTGCCGTAGCGGTAAAACCCGTCCTGCGGAAACGCCACCAATTGCAGATCGATCCAGGGGGCGATGTCGCGCTTCAGTTGCACCAGCGCCTCCACCGCCAGCAGCCGGTCGTCGCACACATCCACATGGCTGCGGATGGCCAGCGTGCCCCGCGCCGCCGACCAGTAGCAGAGCTTCTTCGCCCGCTCGTAAATCGCCTCTTGCGTCAGCAGCGGCTTCAACTCGCCCCAGAGGGCGATGCCCTCCAGCAACGTGCCGGTTGCGTTCATGCGCGGCAGGCCCAGCGACAGGGTGGAATCCATATGCACATGCGAATCGACGAAAGGCGGGCTCACCAGCCGGCCGGTCGCGTCGATCTCCTGGCCCGCCTGGCCCTCCAGCCTCGCCCCCACCGCCGCGATCCGCCCATCCGCCACGCCGATATCCACGCCCTTGCGCCCGCCGGGCAGATTGGCGTTGCGGATGATCAGATCGAACATGCTCTTCGTCCCCAATAATATCTGCGCCGAAGCTTATGGGCTGACCGCGAAACACGCCAGACAAGCCGCGGACGCGATGATTGCCGCGCAGCCGCCATATGACTACATGTTGTGCATGCGCCGCGCCCTTTTTCTGCTCCCCGCCCTCGCCCTGGCCGCCTGCGCCCCGCCGGGCCGCCAGACCATCGCCCCCAGCCCCGCCGGGGCGGATACGCAAAGCATCGCGGCGGCGGATGCCTTCAAGAACCGCATCCCGCTGGTGTCCATCCTGCCCGATACGCAGGATTTCCAGGCCCCGCTGAAGAGTGCCGTGGCCCAGGCGCTGGCCATCAAGCCCGATGCCGCCTTCGAGGTGCGGGCCGAGGCGCCGGGCACCGGCAATCCGGACAGCGACGCCAAAGCCCTCGCCGCTCTGGCGCCGGAGGCCAAGGCGGTGGCCGATGCCATCGCGGCGGATGGCGTGCCCACCTCCCGCATCACGCTCGGCGCCAAGAGCGGCGGGCTCGATTCCGCCATTCTCGTCTATGTGAAATGATTTTCGCACCCCCCTTCCTGATGCCGGCCCTGCGGCGGCTGGACCCTGAACGCGCCCATAACCTGTCCCTGAAGGCCCTGCGCTGGGGGCTGGCGGGGCACGACAGCACGCCGGACGACCCCATCCTCGCCACCCAGGCTTTCGGGCGCAGCTTAAGCAACCCCATCGGCCTCGCCGCCGGGTTCGACAAGAACGCCTATGCCATCTCCGCCTTGGGGCGGCTGGGATTCGGCTTTGTCGAGGCCGGCACCGTCACCCCGCGCCCGCAGCAAGGCAACCCGCAGCCGCGTTTATTCCGCCTGGCCGAGGACAAGGCGGTGATCAACCGCATGGGCTTCAACAATGCCGGGCTGGAGGCGTATCTCGCCAATCTCAGCCAGGCGGACCGCAAAGCGCTCGTGCTGGGCGCCAATGTCGGCATCAACAAGGAGGGCGCAGACCCGGAGCGGGATTATCCGGCCTTGGTGAAGGCAGTGGCGCCTTATGCCGACTACATCACCATCAATATCTCCTCCCCCAACACGCCGGGCCTGCGCGACCTGCAATCCGAAGAGCGGCTGGCCGCCATCCTCTCCGGCATCGCCAGCCCGAAGCCGGTTTATGTGAAAATCGCCCCGGATCTCTCGGCGGACGGGCTGGAGGCGGTGATTTCCGTGGCCGTGCAGCATAATGTCGCCGGGCTGATCATTTCCAACACCACCATCGCCCGGCCGGATACGCTGAAAAGCCCGCTGAAGCGCGAAACCGGCGGGCTCTCCGGTGCCCCGCTTTTCGCCCCCTCCACCGCCATGCTGGCCCGCGCCTACAAGCTTGCGGGCAAGCGGCTCGCCTTTATCGGCGCGGGCGGCGTGTTCTCGGCGGAGGATGCGCTGGCCAAGCTGCTGGCCGGTGCCGCGCTGGTGCAGATCTATTCCGGCTTCGCCTATCAAGGCCCCGCCATGCTGCCGCGCCTGAAGGCCCGGCTGGCGGCACTTTTGAAGGCGCGCGGCTTTTCCTCTGTCTCCGAAGCTGTAGGAGCTGGCCTATGAGCGGTTTCGGCGCGCTGGCGCAAAATTACGATGGCTTCATCGTCGATCTCTGGGGCGTGGTGCATGACGGCTACGCCCCTTATCCCGGCGTGCTGGACTGCCTGAAGCGCCTGAAAGCGGCGGGCAAGCGGGTGGTGTTTCTCTCCAACGCCCCGCGCCGCTCGGCCGGCATCGCCAAATTCCTCGCCAGCATGGGGGTAACGCCGGATTTGCATGACGGCGTGATGTCCAGCGGCGAGGCGGTGTATCTCGGCCTGCGGGACCGCACGGAGGAATTCGCCACGCTCGGCAGGCGCCTCTACCATCTCGGCCCGCCGCGCGACCGCGATGTGTTCGACAACCTGGATTACGAGCAAGCCGCCGACCCGGCGGTGGCGGATTTCGTGCTGAACACCGGGCCGGACGATGATCTCGGCCCCCACAACCCCGACCTCTACCGCCCGGCTTTGGAGGCCTGTCTGAAGGCCCGGCTGCCGATGGTCTGCGCCAACCCGGACCTGGAGGTGATGAAAGGCGGCGAGCGCATCATCTGCGCCGGCTATCTCGCCCAGCTCTATGAGGGCGATGGCGGCATTGTGATCCAGCGCGGCAAGCCGGACGCGGCCATCTACACCCCCACCCTGGCCATGCTCGGCACCACACGCGCGCGCACCATGGCCATCGGCGATGCGTTGCGCACCGATATCGCCGGAGCCAAGGCGGCTGGCATCGATAGCTGCTGGGTGCTCTCGGGCATCCATGCCCTGAACCCAGGACAAGCCCCCGCGGAGGCCGCCGCCTCCGGCCTGAACCCAACTGCCATCCTGCCCGGCTTCGCCTGGTAGGCCACCGAAAAGGAGACAAGAACATGAAGACGATTCTGGTCACTGGCGCCACCGCTGGTTTTGGTGCTGCATTCGCCCGGCGTTTCATTAAAGACGGCCACCGCGTCATCGCCACGGGCCGCCGCGTGGAACGGCTGCAGGCGCTGAAAGCCGAGCTGGGCGAACATCTGCACATCGCCGCGCTGGACGTGACGGACAAGGCCGCCATCGCGGGCTTCGTGCCCTCCCTGCCGGAAGCCTGGCAGCAGATTGACGTGCTGGTGAACAATGCCGGGCTGGCGCTGGGCCTCTCCCCGGCCTGGGACGCCAAGCTGGAGGATTGGGACACGATGATCGCCACCAACATCACCGGCCTCATCCACATGACCCGCGCGGTGCTGCCGCAAATGGTGGCGCGCGATGACGGGCTGATCCTCAATCTCGGCTCCGTGGCGGGCGAGTACCCCTATCCCGGCGGGCATGTCTATGGCGGCTCCAAGGCCTTCGTGCGGCAATTCTCGCTCAACCTGCGCGCCGATCTCGTCGGCAAGAATGTCCGCGTCACGGATATCGAACCCGGCATGGTCGATGGCTCGGAATTCTCCCAGGTGCGCTTCGGGGGCGATGAAGCCAAGGCCCGCGCCGTCTATCAGGGCACGCGCTCGCTCAACCCGGATGACATCGCGGAAACCGCCTCCTGGCTCGTCTCGCTGCCGCCTTACATGAACATCAACCGCATCGAGATGATGCCCACCTGCCAGGCCAACGGCCCCTTCGCGGTGAAGCGCGATTAGCGTACAATCTCAGCAGAAACCGGAACAACTATAGACAATTTAAGATTGCGTTCATAACCTGTCCATAATTACCGGTGGACAGGTTATGGGCATCGCGCGCGTCAATTCCTTCGCATTTTCAGGCATCGAGGCGCAGCGCGTCGAGATCCAGGTGCAGATCGCCTCGGGCCTGCCCGCCTTCCTGATGGTCGGGCTGCCGGACAAAGCCGTGGGCGAGGCGCGGGAGCGTGTGCGCGCCGCTCTCACCTCCATGGGTCTCTCGCTGCCGCCCAAGCGGATTCTGGTCAACCTCGCCCCCGCCGACATGCTGAAGGAAGGCAGCCATTTCGACCTGCCGGTGGCGATCGCCGTGCTGGCGGCCATGGATGTGCTCCCGGCGGAGGAGCTGGCGGGCTATGCCGCCCTGGGTGAGCTGTCCCTGGATGGCCGCCTGAACCCGGCGGCTGGCGTGCTGCCCGCCGCCATCGCGGCACAAGGGCGCGGCTGGGGGCTGATCTGCCCGGCCGCCCAGGGTGCCGAAGCGGGTTGGGCCGGGGAGCTGAACATTCTGGCCGCACCCGATCTACTCAGCCTCATCAATCATTTCCGCGGCACCCAGCTGCTTGGCGCGCCCCCGCCCGGCGAACTGGGCGGCGGCGCGCCAAGCCTGGACCTGGCGGATGTGAAGGGCATGGAAACCGCCCGCCGGGCCTTGGAGATCACCGCCGCCGGCGGGCATAATCTGCTGATGATCGGCCCGCCCGGCGGCGGCAAATCCATGCTCGCCGCCCGCCTGCCCGGGCTGCTGCCAGACCTCACACCCCGCCAGGCGCTGGAGGTGAGCATGGTGCATTCGGTGGCGGGCATGCTGATCAACGGCCAGCTCATCACCCGCCCGCCCTTCCGCGAGCCGCATTTTTCCGCCAGCCCCGCCGCCATTTCCGGCGGCGGCATGCGCGCCAAGCCGGGGGAAATCTCGCTTGCGCATCGCGGCGTGCTGTTTCTGGATGAAATGCCAGAATTCCCCCGCGCCACGCTGGAAGCCCTGCGCGCCCCCATGGAAACCGGGCAAACCACCGTCAGCCGCGCCGCCGCGCATGTGACATACCCGGCCCGCTTCCAGCTCATCGGCGCCATGAACCCCTGCCGCTGCGGCTATCTGGGCGATGGCGGGCGCGAATGTGGCCGCGCGCCGCGCTGCGGGGAGGATTACCAGAACAAACTCTCCGGCCCGCTGCTGGACCGCATGGACGTGGTGATCGAGGTGATGCCGCTCAGCCCGAAGGACCTCGCTTGGGCGCCCGCCGGGGAGAGCAGCATGATCGTCGCCGCGCGCGTGGCCCTGGCGCGGGAGCGCGCCTTGCACCGCTTTGGCGAGGACGGCCCCGCCCGCAACGCCGAAGCCCCGCCGGAGCTGCTGCCCACCACTGATGAAGCGCGCGGCTTTCTGGAAATGGCGGCGGAGAAATTGCGGCTTTCCGCGCGCGGGCAGATCCGCGCCTTGCGTGTGGGCCGCACCATCGCCGACCTGGCGGGGCAGCGGGAAACCCAGAAGGCGCATATCGCTGAGGCTCTGGCCTACCGGCACAAAATGCCGAAACAGGCGGTGCTGGAGAAATAGCCTATAACGCCAGCAGCTTTTTCACCCGCCGGGTAAAATCCGCCGGGCTGTTCTCCCGCGCCAGGCGCTTCAACGCCCCCGCGCGCAGGCGCATCCATAAATCCTCGTCATGATAAAGCCGCGCGATCGCCGCCGCGAAGGCGCCGGGATGGTCCACCGGCACGGCCAGCAGCTCCTCGCCATCCCGCCAGCCGAGCTGCTCCGCCAGCAGGCGCGTGACCACGCAAGGCACGCCCATCGCGGCGGCCTCGTAAATCTTGTAGGGTGTGCCAGCGGCAAAGCGCGTCGGCGCCACGAACACCCGGGCCTTTTCATAAAGCGGCCCGGTATCGGCCACCTCGCCCAGAAACCTCATCCCCGCGGCCAGGCCGGGCAGTTCAACCCCCGCCGCCAGATGCCCGGCCACGCTCAGTTCCGGCGGCGCCTGCATCAGCCGCGCCAAGGCGGGATGGATCTGTTCCGCATAAAAGCGCAGGGACTCCTCATTCGGGGCACCCGGCTGATGAATGGCGCCGACGAATAAAAGCCCCTCCCGCGCCGCGAATCCGGCCTTTGCGGGCGCTGCCTTTCGGGCCGTGCCCAGCACGCAAACGCGCTTCAACCCAAGCTGCCTCAGCATCTCCGCCTCCGCCGCGTTCACCGCCAGAACGCGCGCGGTTTCCTTCAGGCCGCCAAACTCCTCCGCCAGCGCTGTCCGGACATCGAAAGCCTCGCCCGCCAGCGCGGCCCGCGCGCTGTCCCGCAGGCTCGCCAGCGCCTCGGTATCCAGAATCACCGGCGCCGTCACGCCGGCCTTGTCCAGCGCGCCCTGCACCCGCCGCAGATTATGCGTGCGCGCCACCCAGATGAGATCGTAAATATCCGGCCGCTCGGCCAGAAACGCCTCAAGCCCGGTGAATTCACGGTCATATAAAATCTCCGCCCGCTCCGGCAGGTCGCCCAGCAGGCTCATCACATCATAGGGCGCGCCATTGATGGGAAACACATGCACCTCATACCCCGCCGCATCCATGGCGTGCACGATGTCGTTGGAGCGCACGAAGCCCGAGCCCAGCCTGCGCAGCGGCACCGTATCCTCGATGAACAGCACGCGCCTGGCACCGCCACGCGCGCGCGCCCGCAGCAAATTCTGCTCTCCCGCCTGCTGCTGCGTTTTCAAAAAATCCTGATGCTTGCTGCGGAAAATCCGCCTGCCCCGGCGCATCAGCGCCATCGAGGCTTCCGAGGTCGCGGCGCTGCCGAATTCCAGATGCTCCAGGCTCACCGCCGGGTCATAGACGATGCGATACCCGCTCCCCAGCATCCGCACGCATAAATCCGCATCCTCATAATAAGCGGGCATGAAATCCTCGTCGAACCCGCCGAGGCTTTTCACCACATCGGCGCGGCAGAGCAGAAACACCGCCGAGCCATAATCCACATCCCGCACGAAATTCGCCTCCGGCGCCAAAGGCGCGGCATCGCGCAAATAGCCCGTCGCCGTGCCATCGCTCCAGATGACCGATCCGGCTTCCTGCAAGCGCCCATGCGTGCGGATGATTTTTCCGCACACCGCGCCGATATCCTTCGCCCCGCGCAGCCGCCGCAACGCCGCCGCCATTGCGCCGAACCCCAGCTCCACATCATTGTTCAGATAAAGCAAGGCCGGGGCGGCAACATGTTCAAGCGCCTGGTTGCAGGCGCGCAGAAATCCCATGTTCCGCGCATTGCGCAGCAGCACCGCCCCTTCCACATATTGGCCGATGCGCCCGGTATCGTCCGTGGAGGCATTATCAACGAGCACGAGCTGCACGGCCCCGGAAAAATTGCGCCGCAGCGAGGCCAGGCTGCGCATGGTCAGCTCGAATCTATTATGCGCCACCATGATCACGGAGATCTCAGGCTTGCCCTTATAAGAAAAATCCAGCTTCTGCCTGGCGAATAACGCCAGATCCGCCTTCGCTTTCCGGATGAAGGCCTCGCGCGCCGGATATTCCTCCAGCACCGGCGCCTGCACCGGCGGGCTGTAATCCAGCCCTTCAACCAGCCCGGCCGCGCGCAGATGCGCGAAGGCATCCCGCACATGCCCGGCATTCAGCGCATCGCGCACCGGGCGGTGCATGTCCCGGTAATAGGCCAGGTCGATCTCCGCCACGGGCTGGCGAAGCTCAAAACACCCGTGCTGCACGAATTGCTGATAGGCGTTGCGGTACATCCCCGCCTTGATCGCGGCTTCAATGTCCGGATAGCGCCGCCTGTAGAACCGTTCCGAAAAATGCGGCACAGGGTCGAACAAATCCGGCGTCTGGTTGGTGAGGTAATGATGGATCGCCGCCACATAACGCCCGCGCAAAATCTCCGCCTTCGCCGCCGGGTGATGCTCCACATACCAGGCGGGGTCGAAATAAATCGAAGGCGCCAGCTCATCGCGCCCGGAGCCGAGGCAGGCCAGGAAATGCACATAAGGCCCCGGCCCGTCGATCTCGCCTTCCGCAACCCCCGCCGCCAGGGCCTGGGCACGGTAAAACGGCGCATCGAAGAGATATTGGCCGATCCGCCGCTCCCTTTGGCCGGATCTCAGATAATGGTCGTAGCGCCCGTAACAGCCATGCAGCTCAAGATTCTCAAGCGTCATGTCCTCATACAGCTCGGCATAGAGCGCATCGTCGAACAGCCAATGCGGCGAAACACCGCGCCAGCCATGCTGGCAATAATGGTCGAACCCCGAGGCATATTGCCCGGCCCGCACCAGGGCCGCCACGTCAGGATTGCGTTCCAGGTAATAAGGCTCGTCGAACAAGGGCGACGGGCTGTGGCCCAGCCCCGCGCCCAGGCGCAGATAATAATCCAGCGCCGCTTCGGGCGCCGCATCCGCGCAGAGCGCCCGGGCATCGGCGTAATGGTGTAAATACCAGCCCCGGTCGAACACCGCCCAGGCGGGTTTTACGGGGCAGTCAGGTTGCAGAAGCGCGTGGGCGGGGCGGGGCATATACCCGCATAGGTTGCAACTTGTTAATGTTAGGTCAAGCCTTGTAGCAGCACCTTATGAATGGCCCCGGTGAGGCGGGACAGCTCCTCCGGCGAAATGGTGAAGGCCGGGGTGAGATAGACGATATCCCGGAACGGCCGCACCCAGACCCCCTCGGCGATCAGCTTTTGCCGCAGGCCGGGCGGGTCCTTGATCTCCTCCAGCTGCACCACGCCGATGGCACCCAGCACCCGCACATCCTTCACCCCGGGCAGGCCCCGGCAAGGCTCCAGCTCGCGCGCCAATTGCGCGGAGAGGGCGGCCACCTGCGCCAGACGCGGCTCGCGCTCGAACAGATCCAGCGAGGCATTGGCCGCCGCGCAGCCCAAGGCATGGGCCATGTAGGTGGGGCCGTGCATCAAAGCGGTCATCGGGCTGCCGGAGAGAAACGCCTCGAATAGCCTATCCGTGGCGATGGTGGCGGCGAGCGGGCTGGTACCGCCGGTCAGCGCCTTGGAGAGGGTGATGATATCCGGCACCACCCCCGCCTGCTCAAACGCGAACATGCTGCCGGTGCGGCCGAAGCCGGTGAAAATCTCGTCGAAGATCAGCGTCAGCCCGTAATGGTCCGAAGCCGCGCGCAGGCGTTGCAGCACCTCCGGCGCGTGGAACACCATGCCCCCCGCGCCCTGCACCAGCGGCTCCACGATAATGGCGGCGAGGGTTTTGTGCTCGCGCTCCAGGAACGACTCGAAAGCCGCGATGCTGGGCGCGTCCTTGGGCAGGGGCATCACGGGATGCTCCGGCAGCAGCCCGGTATAGAGGCTGTGCATCCCCTCCTCCGGGTCGCAAATCGCCATCGTGCCGATCGTGTCGCCATGATAGCCGCCGGAGAAGGCCAGGATTTTCGTGCGCCCACGCTCGCCTTTGTTGAGGCGCGACTGCACGGCGATCTTGATCGCCACCTCCACCGCCACGGAACCGGAATTGGTGAAGAACACCCGGTTCAAATCCCCCGGCATCAAAGCCGCCAGGCGGGTGGAGAGCTTGTAGGCGGGTTCATGCGCCAGCCCGCCGAACATCACATGCGGCATCGCCCCAAGCTGCCTGGCCACCTCCTGCTGAATATGCGGGTGGTTATAGCCGTGGCAGGCGGTCCACCAGCTGGCGATGCCGTCGATCAGCTCCCGCCCATCCTCCAGGATGATGCGGCAGCCCTGCGTGCGGGCCACCGCCATGGGCAAGGGGGCCGTCTGCATCTGGGCATAGGGCAGCCACACATGCCGCCAGCCTTCTTCCAGCCAGGAAGACATCAGGAATGAGCCGGTTGCAGCCCCAGCTTGCCGAACAACGCCTCATCGTGCGGCACGGTGGCGTTTTTGGTGGTGAGCAGCTTCTCGCCATGGAAGATGGAATTCGCCCCGGCCAGGAAGCAGAGCGCCTGGGCTTCGTCGGTCATTTTCTCACGGCCCGCGGAGAGCCGCACATAGCTCTTGGGCATGGTGATGCGGGCGGCGGCCACCACGCGCACGAAATCGATCGGGTCGATCTTCTCGGCGTTCGCCAGCGGGGTGCCTTCCACCGCCACCAAGGCGTTGATGGGCACTGATTCCGGCGGGGTGGGCAGGCTGGCCAGCGTGGCGATCAGCCCGGCGCGGTCGCTCTCATCCTCCCCCATGCCGACAATGCCGCCGCAGCAGATATTGATGCCGGCATCGCGCACCGCGTCCAGCGTATCCAGCCGGTCCTGATAGGTGCGGGTGGTGATGACCTTGCCGTAATATTCGGGCGAGGTGTCGAGGTTGTGGTTGTAGTAATCCAGCCCGGCCTGCTTCAGCTTCTGGCTCTGGAAGGGGTCGAGCATGCCCAGCGTGACGCAGGTTTCCATGCCCAGCGCCTTCACGCCCTCGATCATCTGGCACACGGTGTCGAGGTCATGATCCTTCGGGCTGCGCCAGGCGGCCCCCATGCAGAAGCGCGCGGCACCTTTTTCCTTCGCGGCACGGGCCTCGGCCAGCACGGCTTCCACCGCCATCAGCTTCGAGGCCTTGGTGCTGGTTTCATACCCGGCGGCCTGGGGGCAATAGCCGCAATCCTCCGGGCAGCCGCCGGTTTTGATGGAGAGCAAGGTGGAGATTTGCACCTTCGTGGGGTCGAAATATTCGCGGTGCACGCTCATCGCCCGGAACATCAGCTCGGGAAAGGGCAGCTCCAGCAGGGCGGCCACGTCGGCGCGGGTCCAGCGGGGGCGGATTTCGATATGGCTCTCAGGCACGTTCGGCAAACTCCAAGCTCGGCGATATCGGCCAGCCTACCGCCTCGCCCGCCCGGATGGAAGGGCGGCGCCAACCGGCCTAAATAACCCGGCATGAACAGCTATTTCGTTACCGCCACCGGCACCGATACGGGTAAGACCTTCTGCACCGCCGGGCTGCTGCGGGCCAATCCGGGCCTTCGGGCCATCAAGCCCTTGCTCTCCGGCTATGAGGCCGGGCAGGCGCCGGCCTCGGATTCCGGGCTGCTGCTGGCCGCCATGGGCCAGCCGGTGACGGCGCAAAACATCGCCGCCATCACCCCCTGGCGCTACCAGGCCCCTTTATCGCCGGACATGGCCGCGGCACGGGAGGGGCAGAGCATCGACTATGACGCGCTGCTGGGCTTCTGCCGGACAGAGCTGGCGAAAGGGGCGACGCTGATCGAAGGGGCCGGCGGGGCCGCCGTGCCGCTGACGGCAACGAAGATGACGGCGGACTGGATCGCCGATCTCGGCCTGCCCGTGCTGCTGGTGAGCGGCACCTATCTGGGCAGCATCAGCCATTGCATCACCACGGCGGAGTTTCTGCTGCGGCGGGGGATTTCCATCCACGCCATTCTGCTGAACGAAAGCCCCGATGCCCCGGTGCCAACGGCGGAGACGCAGGCGGCACTGGCGCGGTATCTGCCGTGCCGGATGTTTCCGGTGAGGCGGGATGCGGGGGTGAAGGATTTTGAGGGGGTGGGGGTGTAGGATGGCGTTCCTGGAATGTTCCACGTAGAACATGGGTGGGGAATTTTGCTAACGGTGTGTTATTAGACGTTGATGTTAAACGTTTTGAGTTTTTTACAGAAAACGATTGACATTATTTTGGTATAAATTCGAAATGATTTGGGATTGCCGGACGATGGAAGTCACGGTCCACGCTTGTTGTGTCCGCTTTGAGTCGGGAGCGGCTTTGCGGAAGGACCCTAAAGATAGCTACCATTCATCAAGGGTGATTTTTGGGCGCTGCGGAACTGAGCCTTCTTAGGAAACTGCATGCAGATAGATCAAAGTTATCTGCGATCGCGACTGCGCGGTAGAAGCGCTGATCATTGGTCGTCTCGTCACTGCCTCGATGGCACAGCCGCCCCGAGGCGGGCCTTCACACTAACGTGTAGAGCGCGATCCTGGACTTTAAGGTTGTAATATCTGATATTTAATCGACGTTTTGCAACTTTACGTTAAGGTCAGCTTCGCTGCCATTACCAACTCTTTCTTGTCTGGAACCGAAACATGAGCGGAACGGTAACATCAGGTGATAACGAATTTACCTACACTGATGTGGTCGAATACGTAACAGTCGCAACCTCCGGCGTTTATGACATTACAGCCTTTGGTGCCAGCGGCGGCGGCAGCGGCAGCAAGACCGGCGGCGGGGGCGCGGAGATCGGCGGCAACGTTACGCTTACGGCGGGCGAAGTTCTTGAGATCGTTGTCGGTGGCGCCGGAGGCAGCGGCGGGTCCTATGGCGGCGGTGGCGGCGGCAGCTTCGTGCTTGAGGATAATGACGGTACGCTTACCCCTCTGGTGATTGCCGGCGGCGGCGGCGGTGCAACATATAATGGGAACGGTAGCCCTGGCCTGACCACAACCTATGGCGGCAATGGCGGCGGGAATGGCTCCGGTGCGGGTGGAACCAATGGCAATGGCGGCGGTGGCGGCTATTACGCCGGTGCGGGCGGCGGCGGTGGTGGTGGTTTCCTCACCGGGGGTGGAGAAGCCGTTCGCGGCTCCAACGGCAACCACTATGCTGGTGGGCAGTCGCTACAGGCGGGAGCCGCGGGCGGCCGAGGCGTAGCCGGTTACTATGGTGGTTACTACGGTAGCGGCGGCTTTGGTGGTGGCGGTGGCGGCGGCTCCGACGGCGGCGGCGGCGGCGGCGGATATTCTGGCGGCGGTGGCGGTGCCGGCGCTCGTGCCAGAGCTGGCGGCGGCGGCGGGTCTTTTGATGCGGGCACGAACCAAGTGCTGGTGTCAGGTGAAAACACCGGGAATGGCTACGTAACCATCGACGAAGTGTCCTGCTTCCTTGAAGGTACGCGCATTGCGACACCGGATGGTGACTGCAAGGTGGAAGCGCTGGCCATCGGCAGTCTCGTCACCACGGCTGACGGTGCAGCCGCGCCGGTTAAATGGATCGGGCGCCGCACCCTGCACGCTTATGGCCAGCGCGGCTATCGCTTCATTGACCCTCTCATCTATATGCCGGTCCGCATCAAGGCCGGCGCCCTGGGTGATAACCTGCCCGTTCGCGATCTGCTTCTTTCGCCCGACCATGCGGTTCTGATCGATGATGTCCTGGTCGAGGCGGACTCGCTGGTGAACGGCGTCTCCGTGGTGCGGCAGACGCGTATGCCGGAGACATTCACTTATTATCACGTCGAACTCGCGGATCATGCCCTGATCCTGGCCGAGGGCGCTCCGGCGGAAACCTTCGTGGACAATGCAGGCCGCATGGGATTCGACAATTGGGACGAGCACGAGGCGCTCTATCCCCATGCCGAAAACACCGGAGAAATGGAGTGCCCGCGCGTAAAGTCGCAGCGGCAAGTGCCGCTATCTATCCGGCGGAAGCTGCGCGACCGCGCCCGCGCGCTCTCGATCGGCACGACGGACAGCGCCGCCGCCTGATATACGGCAAGGGGGGCGGATGCAGGGTCCGCCCCTAAAGGTCTAAATCGCCCAGACGCCCCGGCGGTTGAAAGCCGGATCGCGCCAGAAGCTTTCCCCTTCATAGCGCCGCCATAAATCGGGCGGCAGCACGCTCTCCCGCTCGGGTGGACGCACCGCAGCAGCGACCCTGTGCAGACCCGGTGTGCCAAGACGCGCATCGAACTCGTCCGCGTCGAAGCTGACATTGTCGAAGTCATGCGGGAATGCCGGCAGACCCACGAAATCATAGATGGCAGCAAGCACGCTTGTGGGGTCGCGCGTCAGCTCCTCATAGGAGACCAGCAGCAACCGGCCGGATTCCTCGCTATGCATTGCCTGCTTCAGGGCGCTCCCTGCGAAGCCCACCATGCCGTTGCGCGCCATCAGCCCCTCGGCGCGTGAATAGACGGTCCCGCCGGTATCAAAATCGAAAATCCGAGAGAGTTCCCAGCGGTTCTTGCGAACCAGACGCTCCACGCTGTCAATGATCCAGGGAATATGCCGCACGCAGCAGATCACCTTCGCATCCGGAAACAGGCCTGCAATCACATGCAGCTTGGCGCACCACATCCGGTTTGTATCGAACACCGTGCGGTTTGGATGGATCGCTTGATAATAGCTGTCGAAGATGCCACGCAAGATCGCCTCTCGCTGGCTGTTATCTAGGAAGACAGCAGTTTCGTTGGCGGGACTCATTTCCCGCAGCATGGTCGAGACAAGGGACCCGACGGGACCGGTCATGCCCGCATGCAGCGCCGGGTTCTGGCGTAGAATGGCGGAGAGCAAGGTCGATCCTGAACGGGGTAATCCAGAAATAAAATGAATGCCGTTCTGCACGCCAGTACCTCAGCCTTTTGCCACGTTACCAATCTGGCAAGATTAGGCCGTGGTCCACAGAAACACCACTACCAGGTGGCGGAATTCCACCAAAAGCGGGAGCAGCGTCATCAGACGCTTCATTGGTAGGGTTGTCGCAATTCGGCGGCGATATTTGTACCCATACCGGCATAATTAGTGAATGGCCGGTTTTGGGAAAGTCTGCTGCGCTCAAGAACGATAATGATAGGTGCCAAGCCGCTGCCAGCTCACGCGGATGGATGACCATTTTCGAGACCGGCAATCCTGCTCCGCACCAGCTGGGTGGGCCATTTGCCGTCCCAATTTTCGCCTGGCTCAACCGGCAAACACAGCCGCGACATGCCACCGGCTGCAATCACGCGCGGCTGAAACGCCCCTACTTCCTCAACGCCATCTTGATCGGCCCATGCGCCCTGCCATGGGTGAACTGATCCACCACCGGGTCCTTGGTGGTCAGCAGCTCCGCCGCCGGGCCGGTCCAGGTGATTTGGCCTTCGTAGAGCATCGCCGCCTTGTCCGCGATGCGCTGGGCGGAGGCCATGTCGTGGGTGATGGCAATGGAGGTGCTGCCGAGCTTCTTCACGCAATCCACGATCAGCTCGTCGATCACCGCACCCATGATCGGGTCCAGCCCGGTAGTGGGCTCGTCGAAAAACATGATGGCCGGGCGCGCGGCAATGGCGCGGGCAAGGCCGACGCGCTTTTGCATGCCGCCGGACAGCTCAGCCGGGGAGAGCCCCGCCACATCCGCCCCCAGCCCCACCTGGGCCAGAATTTCCACCGCCACATCCCGCGCGCGGCCACGGTTGATTTTCCTCTGCGCCAGCAGCCCGAAGGCGACATTTTCCCATACCGGCAGGGAGTCGAACAAAGCCCCGTTCTGGAACAGCATGCCGATCTGCTGGCGCAAAGCGCGGGCCTCGCGCGCCGGGGCTTTCAGCACGTCCACCCCGTCGATCTCGATGCTGCCCGCATCCGGCGTGACGAGGCCGAGAATGGATTTCAGCAGCACGGATTTGCCGGTGCCCGAGCCGCCGATGACCACCATGCCGGTGCCGGTTTCGACATCAAGGTCGATGCCGTCCAGCACCTTCTTCGGGCCGAAATGCTTCTTCAGGCCACGGATGCGGAGTTTCAGCTTGCTCATTTGACGAACAGCACCTGCGTCAGCACGTAATCCAGCGCCAGGATGAGGATGGAGGCCGACACAACCGCCGAGGTGGTGGCCGCCCCCACGCCCTGCGCGCCGCCGCGCGAGCGGTAGCCGTTGAAGCAGCCCATCAGCGCGATGACGAAGCCGAACACCGCCGCCTTGATGAGGCCGGAGACCACGTCCTCGCTCCGCAGATTGCTGAAGGTGCTGGTGAGATAGCCGCCGGAGGAAAACCCCAGCTTCTGGGTGGCCACCAGAAACCCGCCCATCACGCCCAGAATATCCGCCAGCACCACCAGCAGCGGCAGCGCGATGGTGGCGGCCAGCAGACGGGGTGCCACTAGATATTTCATCGGCTCGGTGGAGAGGGTGGAAAGCGCGTCGATCTGGTCGGTCACCCGCATGGTGCCAAGCTCGGCGGCAATGGCGGCACCGGCGCGGCCGGAGACCATCAAGCCCGCCAGCACCGGCCCCAGCTCACGCGTGACCGAGAGCACCACCACCGAGGCGATGGCGCTTTCCGCCCCGAAGCGGGAGAAGCCGGTATAGGATTGCAGCGCCAGCACCATGCCGGTGAACAATGCCGTCAGCGCCACCACGGGCAGGGAGAAATAGCCGATCTCCAGGAAGGCCCGGCCGATCTGGCGCGGGTAATAAGGCGGGCGCAGCATGTGCGAGACGCCGGAGACCGCGAACATCCCCAGCTCGCCGATATACTCGACCAGCCCCAGCACGGCCGCACCCAGCCAGGCCACCGCATCCAGAATGGCCTTCATGCGCCGATATACCGCCGCTGATAACGGCGCCCCAGGGAGGTTAGGATTTCATAGCCGATGGTCCCGGCCTCCTGGCCCAATTCATCCGCGCCGTGGCGGGAATCAAGCAGAACCAGCAAATCGCCGGGGTTGGCCGGCACATCGGTGACATCGAACGTGGCGAGATCCATCGACACCCGGCCTACCAGGGGAACGGGGGTATCGTCAAAATAGGCGGTGGCCCGGTTGGTGAGGGTGCGGTGCAGCCCATCCGCGTAGCCCACCCCGACAGTGGCGATCCGGCTGGGGCGCGCCGCCGTCCAGCTTCCGCCATATCCCACGCCCGTTCCGGCGGGAATGTCATGGATCTGCAAGACCGGCGCGCTCAGCCGTACCACCGGGCGCATCCGGCGCGGCTGCGCCGTGCTGGTGTTGAGCCCGTAAAGCGCCGCACCGGGGCGGATGAGGTTCAGGTGAAAATCCGGCCCCAGAAAAATGCCGGGCGAATTGGCGATGCTGCGCTTGGCCCCCGGAAACCGGGCCGCCTTGGCCAGGAAATCCTCAAGCTGGCGCCGGTTGCGCGCATCCTCAGGCGCATCGGCGGCGAGCAGATGGGTGAGCACCGTATCCACGGTGATACCCTCCAGCAGCGTGGCATCCTCATGCAGCGCCGCCAGCTCCCGCGCCGTCAAGGCCAGCCGGTTCATGCCGGTTTCCAGATGCAGGAAGGCCGGCAATCTATGTTCCAGCCGCACCGCTGCCGCCCGCCACTGCGCCAGCTCCTGCAAGGAGCCCAGCACCGGGGTGATGTCATGCGCGATGAAATCCGCCGGAGCGTGCGGCAACAGCCCGTTCAGGGCCAGAATCCGCGCCCGCGGCAGCACCGCCCGCAGCGCCACCGCCTCGGCCAGATGGGCCGTGAAGAAAATGCCGCACCCCGCATCGGCCAGCACCGGCGCAATCCGCGCGGCACCCAGCCCATAGGCATCGGCCTTCATCACGGCGGCGGTCTCGCCCTTGTTCAACCCGGCGAGGAAGCGCCAATTATCGGCTATCGCGGCCAGGTCGATGTCGAGGAGAGCTGTCAAAACGTCACTTCACTCGTGAATTGTATCGAGATCGGCAAAGCGGGTGAATTCGCCCTCGAAGAACAGATCGATCTTGCCGGTGGGGCCGTGACGCTGCTTGGCGATGATCAGCTCCGCCTTCTGGTAGACGGATTGCATATCCGCCTGCCATTTCTCATGCGCCTCCTGGAATTTGTCGTCGCGCTCGAAGCTGGTGATCTTGGGTTCGCGCTGGGCCAGGTAATATTCGTCGCGGTAGATGAACATCACCATGTCGGCATCCTGTTCGATGGAGCCTGACTCACGAAGATCGGAAAGCTGCGGGCGCTTGTCATCGCGCGATTCGACGGAGCGGGAGAGCTGGGACAGGGCGATCACCGGCACCGCCAGCTCCTTGGCTATGGCTTTCAGCCCTTGCGTGATCTGGCTGATTTCCAGCACGCGGCTTTCCGGCTTGGTGCCGAGCGCCGGGCGCATGAGCTGCAGATAATCCACGATCACCAGCCCCAGCCCCTGGGTGCGCTGCAAGCGGCGGCAGCGTGTGCGCAAGGCGGAGAGGGTGATGGCCGGGGTATCGTCGATCACCAGCGGCACATCCGCGATCTCGCGGCTGACGCGCACGAATGTATCGAAATCCTTGGTGGAGATTTCACCACGGCGGATCTTGTCGCCCGAAACCCGCGCCTGTTCGGCCAGCAAACGCGTGGCAAGCTGGTCGGCGCTCATTTCCAGGGAGAAGATGGCCACGCATTCCTTGGCCATGGCGTTGGGGTTCTCGGCCCTGGCGTTCATCAGCATCGCCTTGGCGGCGCCGAAGGCAATCTTGGTGACCAGCGCTGTCTTGCCCATGCCGGGGCGCCCGGCGAGGATCACGAGGTCCGATTTATGCAGGCCGCCGGTGCGCTTGTTGAGGTCCCGCAAACCCGTATCCAGGCCCGAGACGGAGCCCTGGTTGCGGAAGGCCTTCTCCGCCAGATCGATCGCGGCGATCAGCGCGTCGTGGAAGGAAATGCCCTTGCCCTCGCTGCCGCCCTTGGTGGCGAGGTTGAACAGCGCCTGTTCCGAACGCTCGATCTGCGCCGCGCCATGCAGCTCCGGCTCGGCGCCATAGGCGTCGTTCACCATTACCTCGCCGATATCGATGAGCTGGCGGCGCAGCCAGGCATCATGGATCAGCCTTCCATAATCCCCGGCATTGATGATGCCGACCATGGCGGAGAGCAGCTGCGCCAGATAGGCGGTGCCGCCCACCTCCGCCAGCACGCCGGAATGCTCCAATTCGGCGCGCAGGGTGATCGGGTCGGCCACTTGGTTCTGCTCGCAGCGCCGGGCGATGGCCTGGAAGATGCGGCCATGGATCGGGTCGGCGAAATGCTCGGGCGTCAGAAAATCCGAAACGCGCTCATAAGCCTTGTTATTGGCCAGCAATGCGCCCAGCAGCGCCTGCTCGGCCTGGGTATTGCTGGGGGGAAGCCGCTGGGAAAGGCCGGAAGCCGGTTGATCGAAAGAGTCCATGCGCCCGCTTCATACCCCAGTTCGCTGGCCCCTCGCCAGGGCATGGATCATGGATGCGCCCCCCGCGCCGGTGTATATCGGGGACAAGCAGGAGACAGCTCATGACCACGGCGGCAAAGCGGCGGTTCGACCCGGCACTCATTTTCCACCCGGCCTCCATCTGCCTCAGCGGCAGCCGGACAGCACTCGGGCACAGGCTGCTCCACCATCTGCGCGCCGGGGGCTTCACCGGGGTTATCGGCACGGCGGAGGATGACCCGGTGCCGAATGCCGACCTCGCCTTGGTGGCGGATGACGAGCCGGATATCGCGGCGGCACTCGCCGCGCATGCGGCGCGCGGCGCGCGCGGGGCTATCGTGCTGTCTTATATGCAGGGGCCGGGGCTGCGGGAGATGGCGCTTTCCGCCGGCATCCGCACGCTGGGGCCGCACAGCTTCGGCATGGTGCTGCCGGGGCTGGGCCTTAACGCCAGCCCGTTTCCGCTGCTTCCCGCCAAGGGCCGGGTGGCCTTGGTCGGCCAATCCTCCTCCATCGCCCGCACGGTGATCGACTGGGCGGTGCCCAACGGGGTGGGGTTCAGCCATCTCATCGGCATCGGCGGCAACAACGCCACCATCGGCTTCGGGCTGGTGCTGGACCATCTGGGCCGCGACCCCGGCACGGCGGCGATCATGGTGGAGATCGACCGGCTGCGCGACCCGCGCGCCTTTTTCTCCGCCGCGCGCATGGCCGCGCGCCTGCGCCCGGTGGTGGCCATTGCCCCCGGCCTGCGGCTGGACGACCCGTCCGGCGCCGCCTATGCGGCGATGGAAGCCGCGCTGGGCCGTGCCGGCGTGCTGCTCACCGCCTCGGTCAGCGAGTTTCTGGCCGCCGCCGAGACACTCACCCGCGTGAAACCGGCGCGCAGTGAGCCTTTGGCCATCATCACCAATTCCGTCTCACTGGGGCGCATGGCGGCGGATGAGGTGCTGCGCGCCGGGCTGCACCTCGCCACGCTCTCCACGGAGACGGCGCAGGTGCTCAGCCTCACCACCCGCAAGGTGCCGCCGGAAACCGGGCCGATCTTCGCGGGCAAGCACAGCCCCACGGCACTGGCGGACATCGCCGCCCTGCTCTCCTCCGCCCCGGAAATCGGCGGCATCCTGGTCATCCATACCCCTTCCGGCGGCGATGACGGGGCGGCCATAGCGGCGCTGACCGCCTGCGCCGAGACGGTGAGGATCCCGCTGCTGATCGCGGCGATGGGCGAGGCCACGGGGCTGGAGCACCGGCATATCCTCAGCCAGGCGCGGCTGGCCTGTTTCGACAGCCCGGAAGCCGCCATCGCCGGGTTCCGGCATTTGCTGGAAAACCGCCGCAACCGCGCCCAGGCGCGCGAGCTGCCCGCCGCCGCCGTGCTGAGCGTGCAGCCCAACAAGGCCAGCGTGATGGGGCGAATCGAGGCTGCCCGGGCCGAAGGGCGGGACAGCCTGGTGCAGGATGAGGCGCTGGCGATCATTGGCGCCTATCACGTCCCCACGCTGGAAAGCCGCCATGTCTGCACCCCTGGCGAGGCGGCGACGGCGGCGGCCACGCTCGGCTTTCCGGCGGTGCTGAAGCTCTCCCATCCAGATCTGCCGACCCATCTGCTCACCGGCTCGGTGGTGCTGAATCTGCCGGACCCCGACGCGGTGCTGGGCGCGGCGCGGCGGATTCTGGCGCAGGTGGAAGGGCTGGGCGCCAACCCGGCCAAGGCGGGCTTCGTGGTGCAGGCCCAGGCGCCGCACGGCACCATTCTGCGCATCCGCGTGGCGGATAATGCCATGCTCGGCCCGGTGATCGGCTTTGGCGAGGGGGGCGGCGACCCGGAGGATGTCTCCCGCCTCACCGCCGGGCTGCCGCCGCTCAATCTGGCCCTGGCGCACGCGCTCATCAACCGCTCCAGCGTGACCCGGCATCTGGCCGCACATCGCGGCCAGGCGGCGGCGGATGAGGAAGCCATCGCCGCGACCCTGGTGCGGGTCAGCCAGCTCATCATCGACACGCCGGAAATCCTGGCGCTGGATATCGATCCGATTTTCGCCTCGGCGCAGGGGCTGGTGGCGGCCAGCGCGCGGATCTGGCTGCGCCCTGCCGGGCAAACCCGCCCGCCCCTGGTCATTCCGCCCTATCCAGGCGAGCTGGCCCACCATTGCACCGTGCGCGGGCAGAATTTCCTCGTCCGCCCCATCCGCCCGGAAGATGCCGACGCCCATGCCGCGATGATCTCCCGCTTCTCCCAGGAGGATATGCGCTACCGCTTCTTCTCGCCCCTGAAAAAACTGCCCATCGAGCAGATCGTGCGCATGGCGGATGTGGATTACACGCGGGAAATGGCCATTATCGCCGTGCATGAGGCAACGGGGGACACGGTGGGCGTGGCCCGGCTGGTGCGCAACGACACCGACGGCACCAGCGCCGAATTCGCCGTGGCGGTGGACCCTGGCTTCAAGACTTTCGGCCTCGGCACGCTGCTGATGCAAAACGTGATGGAATGGGGCAAAACGCAGGGGGTGAAGGAAATCAACGGGCAGATTCTGGCCGATAACGCGCCGATGCTGGCCTTCGTCAGGCGGCTGGGCTTCGCCGTGGCACGCATGCCGGATGAGCCGGATATCATGGAGGCGAAGCTGGAATTATAGCCCGCGCATCCCAGCCTTGCGCGATTTTCGGCAGCAACCCCTGGAGTCCCCTTGAATTCCGCCGCCCCCCGTGCTTTACGCCCGCCTTCCCTGCCGGGTGCGTGGCATCGTGCCCGGCTATGCTCGTCCCGAATTCCCGGGTGGTCCAGACCAGGGCTTGAGCTGATCAGCCAGAGGGAGGAACAGAATGCCGCTTTATGAAACCGTGGTGATCGCGCGTAGCGAGATCACCCAGGCCCAGGCCGACGCCGCCGTCGACGCCGCCATCACCGTCATCGACGCCGATGCCGGCGCCATCAAGAAGCGCGAGTATTGGGGCCTGCGCCCGCTCGCCTACCGCATCAAGAAGAACCGCAAGGGCCATTATATCCTGCTGGGTCTGGATGCCCCCTCCGCCGCCGTGCAGGAGATGGAGCGCCAGCTGACCCTGCATGAGGACGTGCTGCGCTTCATGACCGTGCGTGTCGAGGAGATCAACGAGGAACCCTCCGCGATCCTGTCCCGCAAGGCCGATGAGCGTGACCGCAATTTCCGTGGTCCCAAGCCCGCTGGGCGCTTTGAGTCCGGCCGCAAGCGCGGCTTCGACGAGCGTGAGGAATTCCGTGCGCGTGACGAGTTCCGCGCTGACCGTGACGACTACAGCGCCGAGGAGGATGTCTGATGTCTGAGACCAACGAGCCGACCGGCGGCCTGCGCCGCCCCGCCGTGGGTGCCCGCCGCCCCTTTTTCCGCCGGAAGAAATCCTGCCCGTTCTCCGGCCCTGGCGCGCCGGCGATCGATTATAAGGACGTGCGCCTCCTGTCCCGCTTCCTCTCGGAGCGCGGCAAGATCGTCCCGTCCCGCATCACCGCCGTGTCCGGCAAGAAGCAGCGCGAACTGGCGAAAGCCATCAAGCGCGCCCGCTTCCTGGCGCTGCTCCCCTACGTGCTGAACTGAGAGGGGCGGAACAATGGCAAATGTTGAACTGATCCTGCTCCAGCGCGTCGAGAAGCTGGGCCAGATGGGCGAATTGGTGAAGGTGAAGCCGGGATATGCCCGTAACTTCCTGCTGCCGCAGGCGAAAGCCGTGCGCGCCACCAAGGCGAACAAGGAGCGCTTTGAGCGCGAGCGCGTGCAGCTTGAGGCGCAGAACCTGAAGCGCCGCGAGGAAGCGGAGCGCGTGGCCGAGCGCGTGGCGGGCCTGACCGTCACCCTCATCCGCCAGGCTTCCGAGTCCGGCGCGCTGTACGGCTCCGTCTCCAGCCGTGACATCGCCGAGGCGGCGACCGCCGGCGGCCTCTCCATCGACCGCGCCCAGGTGCTGCTGGTTCACCCGATCAAGACCCTTGGTATTTCCGCCGTGCGCGTTGAGCTGCACCCGGAAGTGCATATCGAGATCAAGGTGAACGCCGCCCGGTCCCAGGAAGAGGCGGACAAGCAGGCCCGCGGCGAAGTTATCGCCCGCGAGGAAGACGAGCAGCCGGATCTTGGCCCGCTCTTTGGCCAGGAGGAAGAGTCCGAGGCCTGATCGCCCGCGCGACTCCTGTCAATTGAAAAGGGCCCCTGCGATTTTCGCAGGGGCTTTTTTCTTGCACACCTTCTTTTCTTGATGATTAATAACTAGCTCCACTCGGTCTTGTGACAAGGAGACTGACGTGATCTGGCTGTATCGAAAGCTTTTGGATCGCTGGCTGGTCAAACTGGTGCGGCGTGGTTCTCTCTTGGTGGTGTGGCCCGACGGGTCGCGCAGCGAATACGGAAGAACGGAGGGGTTCAAGGCGGGTATCCAGCTTAAGGATGCAAAAACGGTCAAGGGATTGGCCCTAAATCCCGGCCTCGCTTTAGGCGAGACCTTTATGGACGAGACACTGATCCCGGTGAATTGCTCCATCCATGACGTGCTTTGCGTGCTGATGGATAATCAGAATGAGGTGAGCCTGCCCGTCCTGACCTTCGCGGCAAAAACCGGCCGTCTGCTGCGGCCCATCCTGCAGGCAAACAGCGCCATCCGCGCCAAACGCAATGTCGCCCATCATTATGACCTGAACGGGCGGCTCTATTCCCTCTTCCTCGACCGCGACCGGCAATATAGCTGTGCCTATTTCACCTCGGACGATGTGTCCCTGGAGGAAGCCCAGCTTGCCAAGAAGCGGCATATCGCGGCCAAGCTGAAGCTGGACCGGCCAGGCCTTGAAGTGCTGGATATCGGCTGCGGCTGGGGCGGCATGGCCCTTACCCTGGCCAAGGAATTCGGCGCGAAGGTGACCGGCATCACCCTCTCGGAGGAGCAGCTTGCCGCCGCGCGCGCCCGTGCCGGCCAGGAAGGTCTCTCCGGCCGCGTGACATTCGAGCTGATGGATTACCGGGCAATGCACCGGCAATTCGACCGTATCGTCTCGGTGGGCATGTTCGAGCATGTCGGCGCGCCGAATTACGAAACTTTCTTCAAGACCGTGAAAAGCTGCCTGAAGCCGGATGGCGTGGCGCTGATCCATTCCATCGGGCGGTTCGAAGGGCCGGGGGCGACCAATCCCTGGATCGCCAAATATATTTTCCCTGGCGGCTATTCCCCCGCCCTTTCCGAGGTGCTGGGGCCGGTGGAAAAGGCCGGGCTCAAGACCACCGATATCGAAATTCTGCGATTGCATTACGCCAAGACCATCGCCCATTGGCGCCGGCGCTTCGCGGCCAACCGCGATGCCATCACCTCGCTCTATGACGAGCGTTTTTGCAGGATGTTCGAGTTCTACCTGTCAGGCTCGGAGCTGGCCTTCCGCCTCTCCGACCATATGAACTTCCAGATCCAGCTCGTCCGCCAGCAGGAGGCGCTGCCGCTGACCCGCGATTATATTTACGAGGCCGAGCATGCGCGGAAATTTGCCTCCGCCTCGGATTGACGGCTAACAGGGGCGCATGAAGCTCCCATTCTCGCGGCCGAAAATCCCGGTTGTCCAGCTGCGCGGTATCATCGCCGCGCGGCCGGGCATGCTGAACCTTGAAGCCTGCGCGCCGGTGCTGGAACGCGGCTTCGCCATGGCCAAGAAAAGCGGCAAGCTGGTCCTGGCCATCGAGAGCCCCGGCGGCTCGGCCACGCAATCGGATCTGATCGGCCAGCTCATCCGCCGCAAGGCGGAGAAAAACAAGATCGAGGTGACGGCCGTGATCGGCGATCTCGGCGCCTCGGGCGGTTATTGGCTGGCCTGCGCGGCAGACCGGATTTTCGCCAGCCGCCTCTCCATTGTCGGCTCCATCGGGGTGGTGACGGAGGGGTTCGGCTTCAGCGCGTTCATCGCCCGCCACGGCATTGAGCGCCGTACCCTCACGGCCGGTGAGAATAAACGCCGGAACGACATGTTCGCCCCCCGCCGGGAGGAGGATATGGCATTCACCCAAGGGCTGCTGGATGAAATCCATGAAATGTTCAAGGGCTGGGTGCGGCAGCGGCGCGGTGCGCGCCTGACCAGCGATGAAGCGCTGATCTTCGATGGCGGCTATATGCTGGGTGAACGCGCGAAAACGCTCGGGCTGATTGACGGGTTCGGCGATGTCGAACAGCTTGTGAAGGAGCTGGGCGGTGAGAAGGCCAAGGCAGTGTGGCTGCGCCCGCGCCCGCCGCGCGGGCTGATGCGCCTGCTGCTCCGGGGCGCCGCCGAGGCGGCGCTGGATGTCGCCGAGGAACGCGCCGCCACCCCAACATTGAGGTAAAAAAATGTCCGAGACCAAGACTCTCACGGCGCGCCGCGCTTTGCCTGAAGACGCCCCCTTGCTCCTGCGCATGTGCCGGGATTTCCACCTTGAGGACGGCTCACCGCTGGACGAAGCCGGAGAGGCGACCATCGCCCATGTCTGCGCGGGCGAGCCCCTGGCCCCGGCCTATCTGTTGGAACATGGCGGCGAACCCGCCGGATTCTTCGTGCTGACACTGGGCTACAGCGTCGAGAATGGCGGCACGGACGGCTTCATCGACGATATCTATCTGCTGCCGGAACTGCGCGGCCAGGGGCTGGGACGGCAGGGGGTGCAGCTCGCCATCGAGGCGGCCCGCGAGGCGGGCATCCGCGCCTTGCTGCTGGAGGTGGAGGCGCAGAACGACCGCGCGTACAGCCTCTACCGGAAAATGGGGTTCGAGGACACCAAGCGCCGCCTGCTGCGGCAGGTGATCGCGGAAGATTAGAGTGCGATGAACTTTAACTTCGCTCGCTTCGCGAGCGCGGATAAAGCCTGAATCGCCCTTTAAAACATTGAGGTAGAGGTGGATTCAGATTTTGGAGCGGATCATAAAGGGATTCGATCTCAAATCATCCAGCTCTAAATCCGCGCCGGGCCGTTTGCTGCCATATCCGCGCCATAACGGTCCTGTTACCTCGGTCCATCGGCTATGGCTGTCATTGGACCTGCGAAAGAATTCATGAAAAAATCCCCCCTGATCGCCATTTGCGCCGCATTGGGCCTTTGCATTCCGGCGCACGCCCAGAGCTACCCTTACCCCTACTACTACCCCTACCCCTACCCCTACTATTACGCTCCCGGCTATGGCTATGCTCAAGGTTACCCGGCCAGCCCGCAAACTTACCCGGACGCCCCCCAAGGCTACCCTGACGACACGCAGGGTTATCCAGACAACGCACCCAGCAACCCGGACAATACACAGGAATATCCTGACAACGCTCAAGGTTACCCCGGCAACACACCAAGTTACCCGGACAACGCGCCGGGCTATCCGGGCGGCACACAAACCTCCCAGGACAGCACGGCGGAATTATTGGCGGCGCATAATCAGTACCGGGCCAGCCTGGGCCTGCCGCCGCTCCATTGGTCCAGCCGCCTGGCGGACAAGGCAAAGCAATGGGCGGAGCATCTCGCCCAAATTGGGCAGCTTGTGCATAGCGGCTCGGGGCAAAACCTCGCCATGGCTTCGGCGGGGTCGGAATCCCTGACACAGCTCGTGCAGCTCTGGGGCAATGAGCAATCCAGTTTCACGAATGGTGATTTCCCCGATATTTCCACCACCGGCAACTGGAAGGATGTCGGCCATTACAGCCAGATGATCTGGAGAAGCACAACCGAGGTCGGCTGCGGACTCGCCCAGGGTAACGGGAGCGATTTCCTGGTCTGCGATTATGACCCGCCGGGGAATGTCATGGGGGAGCGAGCCTATTAGTTCCAGACGGTGAGGGCACCGATGAAGAGCAAGATGAAAATCGCCGCCGCTATGTTCCAGAACAGGAATTTGGTGAAAAAACCCCAGCCTTTCTGGGCAGGCGTATCGAAATCGATATCGCTGCCCGTGTCCTGCATAATATGGTCCGGCTGTGCCGACATGTTTATTCCCCGGTCTTCTTTACTTGGTGCCTGAAAATTAGAGGCAGGCTTAGCCCGCTGGCAAGCTCATTTTACGCGCAAGTTCCGCCAGCATGGCGGGATAGAGCTTGTGCTCCTGCGCCAGCACCCGCGCGGCCAGGGTTTCCTCCGTATCGCCGGGCAGAATTGGCACCCGCGCCTGGCCCAGAATGGGGCCTTCATCCATGCCCTCCGTCACCAGATGCACGGTGCAGCCATGCTCGGACTCCCCGGCCTTGATGGCGCGCTCATGCGTGTCCAGCCCCGGGAATTTCGGCAGCAGGCTGGGGTGGATGTTCAGCATCCGCCCCGCCCAGCGCCGCACCAGCCAGGGCGTGAGCAGGCGCATGTAACCAGCGAGACAGATAATCTGCACGCCCCGCGCGGTCAGCTCGGCATCGATGGCGCGCTCATGCGCCTCACGGTCCTTCCCGAACGGCTTCGCGGGCACCGCGATGGCCTCAATCCCCAGCCCGCGCGCGATCTCCAGCCCCAAAGCCTCCGGCTTGTTGGAGAGCACCAGCACGATCTCGACCGGGTAATCCGGCGCCCGCGCGGCTTGCACCAGCGCCTCCATGTTGGAGCCGCGGCCGGAGATGAGAATTGCGGCCCTTGGCTTCATGGCGGGCGGTTTCATCAGGCGAAGAGCTTGTCCTGCCCCTCGACCACGATACCCGGCTCGTCCGTGACATGGCCGAGCCGGAATGGCTGCTCGCCCGCCGCGCGCAGAATGGCGCCGGCCTGCTCCGCATCGCTCACGATCAGCGTCATGCCCACACCGCAATTGAACACGCGCAGCATCTCCTCCGCCGCCACATTGGCAATGCGGGCGAGGTACGGGAAAATCTCCGGCATCTCCCAGGGGCCGCTCAGCTTGGCACCACAACCCTTGGGCAGCGCGCGGGGCAGATTGCCGGGCAGCCCGCCGCCGGTGATATGCGCCGCCGCCTTCAGCAGCCCGGCCTTGTGCAAAGCCAGCATCGGCTTCACATAAATCCGGGTGGGGGTGGTCAGCACATCGGCGGCGCGGCGGCCGAAAATCTCCGAGTCCCAATTCAGCCCGGCATCGGCGAAAATGCGCCGCACCAGGGAAAACCCGTTGGAATGAACGCCCGAGGAAGGCAGCGCCAGAATCGCGTCACCGGGCGCGACACCTGCGGGCAGCAGGGTGCTACGCTCCGCCGCCCCCACCGAAAACCCCGCCAGATCGTAGTCACCATGCGCGTACATGCCGGGCATCTCGGCGGTCTCGCCGCCCACCAGCGCGCAATCGGCCTGTTTGCAGCCTTCGGCGATGCCGGCGATGATCCGCTTGGCCGCCTCCACATCCAGCGCGCCCGTGGCGAAATAATCCAGGAAAAACAGAGGTGCCGCACCCTGCACCACCAGATCGTTCACGCACATCGCCACCAGGTCGATGCCGACGAAATCGTGAATCCCGGTCTCGATGGCGATTTTCAGCTTGGTGCCCACGCCATCGGTGGTGGAGACCAGCACGGGGTCGGTAAACCCCGCCGCCTTCAAATCGAACAGCGCGCCGAAGCCGCCCAGCCCGCCCATTACCCCGGCGCGGTTCGTGGCCCTGGCCAAAGGCTTGATCGCCTCCACCAGCGCATCGCCGGCTTCGATATCAACCCCGGCATCCCGGTACGTCACGCTAGTCATGTCAGCCTCCGATGCGCTAAGCCAGCGCCATGGCGCTGCTTAATAATTCCGGCGAAATCTTGCCGCCTTTCAACACAGGCGGCCGGGCCGCGCAATCTTCCCCGAGGGCGCGATGAGCGAAAACAACGCCGATATGCAGCGCCACCGGCGCGTGCAATGGCAGCGCCTGGCGCTGCTGGCGGCCGTGCTGCTGCTGTTATGGCTGTGCTTCCGGCTGTTCTCCTCCATCCTCATGCCCTTCGTGGTCGCGGCCGGGCTGGCCTATTTCCTCGACCCGATGGTGGAGCGGATGGAGCGGATCGGCATACGCCGGGCTTTTGGCACGCTGCTGGTGCTGCTGGCCTTCGGCGTCGCGGTCATCCTGTTCGTGCTGCTGCTCTACCCGGTCATCGCGGCGCAGGCGGCGGCCTTCATCACCAATCTGCCGACCTATATCCAGACCATCCAGGCCGATTTCGCCAGGATGATGCAAAATCTCCAGCATCGCCTGCCCTACACGCTGCGCACCAAGCTGCAGGACATCGCCTCCAACCAGGCGGGCACGCTGGTGTCCTTCGCGGGCAAGGCGGCCACCAACATCATCGGCAGCGGCTTCGCGGTGGTGAACATCATCACCCTGCTGGTGGTCACCCCGGTGGTCACTTTCTATTTCCTGCGGGACTGGCCGAACATCATCCGCCATGTGGATAACTGGCTGCCCCGGCCCTATGAGGGGCTGATCCGCGCCCAGGCGGTGGAGATCAACAAGATCCTCTCCGCCTGGATCCGCGGCCAGGCCATATGCTGCCTCGCCCTGGCGGCGATCTACGCCATCGGGCTGACCATCATCGGGCTGGATCTGGGGCTGATCGTGGGCCTTGCCGCCGGGGTGCTGTCCTTCATCCCTTATGTCGGCACGGTGCTGGGCGGGGTGGCGGCGGTCCTGCTCTCGCTCAGCCAGAGCGATGGCTGGCATGGCGTGATCTCCGTGCTTATCGTCTTCGCCATCGGCCAGGGGTTGAATGATTACGTCATCCAGCCGCGCTTCCTGGGCGACCGCGTGGGGCTTTCCGCCGTATGGGTGATCTTCGCCTTGTTCGCGGGCGGGGCGGCGTTCGGGTTCCTGGGGATCATGCTGGCGGTGCCGGTCACGGCCACGCTGGGTGTCATCGCCCGGTTCTGGCTGCGCCGCTACATGCAATCCCCGCTCTATCTGGACGCGCCGCCGGAATGAGCCGGGCGCGCAAACACCCATGAGGCAGCTTACCCTGCCCTTCACGGAACTGGCGCAGCTTTATACGGCGGGGGATTTCTGCCCCGCACCGTCCAACGCCGCGGCGCGGGAATGGCTGGCGCGGCCGGAAGCCTGGAGCAATGGGCGGCTAGTGCTGTGGGGCGAGGCCGGATGCGGCAAGACGCATCTTCTGCATATATGGGCGCAGGCCCATGGCGCGCGGATCATCGATGGCACGGGGCTGCGCGGATTGGTCCGCGCCAGCGAGCCGGTGGCGGTGGACGATGCCGATCTGGCGCCCGAGCCGGCGGCATTTCTGCATTTGCTGAACGCCGCCGCCGAGGAAGGGTTTCCCGTGCTGCTCGCCTCCCGCCAGCCGCCTGTGCGCATGGGTTACAAGCTGGCGGACCTCACCAGCCGGCTGCGCGCCTCGGCCAGCATCGAGATCCGGGCACCCGAGGATGAGCTGCTGGAAGCCCTGCTCACCCGCCTGGCCGCCGCGCGCCAGCTCAGCCTGCCCATCCCCGTGCGCAACCTGCTGCTGCTGCATTTGCCCCGCGCCCCTGCCTTCTACCGCGAGGCCGTGGCGCGGCTGGACCGGCTGGCGATGGACCGGGGGGCGCGCATCACCCGCGCCATGGCTGCCGAAATCCTGGCGGAAATGGCCGCGGAAGAGTAAGTTTTTATCTAAACATAACATGCCACCACCCAAGGGATTGCTAAAGCTAGAGCCATGGACCAGCAGACCCACACGCCACCCGCCGAAACACCGGCCGCGCAGCATATCGGGCTGGATGATTCCGCCCGCTTCATCAACCGGGAACTATCCTGGCTTGATTTCAATTTCCGCGTGGTGGGCGAGGCCCGCAACCCGCGCTACCCGTTGCTGGAGCGGCTGCGATTTGTCTCCATCAGCGCCTCCAACCTGGATGAGTTCTACTCCGTGCGCGTGGCCGGGCTGATCGGCCAGGCCCGGGCGGGCGTGCTGGAGCACTCCGCCGACGGGCTGACCCCAGCGCAGCAATTAAACGCCATCAAAAGCCGCTCGCGGGAGCTGGTCGCCGCCCAGCAATCCGCCTTTAACGAGGTGCGCGCCCTGCTGGCCAATGCCAGGCTGGTGGTGCTTTCCGCCGCCGAGCTGACCACGGATGATGCCGCCTTCCTGGACTCCTATTTCATGGAACGCGTGTTCCCCGTGCTCACCCCGCTGGCGGTGGACCCGGCGCATCCCTTCCCCTTCATCCCGAATATGGGGCTGGTGATGGCGCTTTCCCTGGCGCGGGACGATGACCGGGGGCAGATGTCCGCCCTGATCCCGCTGCCCAGCCAGATCGAGCGTTTCATCCGCCTGCCCGCCTCGGAAGGGCCGATCCGCTTCATCATGCTCGAAGAGCTGGTGGCGATGAACATGAACCGCCTGTTCCCCGGCTTCTCGGTACAAGGCTCAGGCCTGTTCAGGCTGATCCGCGATACGGATGTGGAATTCGAGGAAGAGGCCGAGGATCTCGTCCGCTCCTATGAAAGCGCCTTGAAGCGCCGCCGCCGCGGTGTCGCCATCCAGCTCACCATCGAGGCGGACATGCCGGCCGATCTGCGCGAGCTGGTGATCGACGCGGTGGAGGCCCCGGCGGAGGAGGTTTACACCGAATCCGGCATTATCGGGCTGGTGGATGTGAAGCAGCTTATCGTCGATGACCGGCCGGACCTGCTCTTTCCTCCCTATACGCCTCGATTTCCAGAGCGCATCCGGGATTTCGCGGGGGATTGTTTTGCCGCCATCCGGGCCAAGGATATCCTGGTCCATCACCCGTTCGAGAGTTTCGATGTGGTGGTGCAGTTCCTTCGCCAGGCGGCGATCGACCCGGCGGTGGTCGCGATCAAGCAAACACTTTACCGTACCAGCCGTGACAGCCCCATCGTTAAAGCACTGATCGAGGCGGCCGAGGCGGGCAAATCCGTCACCGCCATGGTGGAGCTGAAGGCGCGCTTCGATGAGGAGGCGAATATCCGCCTCTCCCGCGCGCTGGAAGCGGCGGGCGTGCAGGTGGTGTTCGGCTTTGTGGGCTTAAAAACCCACGCCAAGCTCTCCTATGTGGTGCGGCGCGAGAGTGGGGGTTTGCGTGCCTATGCGCATTTCGGCACCGGCAATTACCACCCGATTACCGCGCGGATTTATACCGATCTCTCCTTCTTCACCTGCGACCCGGCACTCACACGGGATGCCGCGCGCTTGTTTAACTACATGACCGGCTATGCGCGGCCGGAGGCGATGGAGCAGCTCGCCTTCTCCCCGCTCACCACCCGCAAGACCATCGGCACGCTGATCGATACCGAGATCGCCAATGCCAAGGCTGGCACCCCCTCGGGCATCTGGCTGAAGATGAACTCGCTGGTGGATGCCAAGCTGATCGACCATCTTT
Organism: uncultured Pseudomonadota bacterium; assembly: GCA_963794625.1. Classification (GTDB taxonomy): domain Bacteria; phylum Pseudomonadota; class Alphaproteobacteria; order Acetobacterales; family Acetobacteraceae; genus Acidocella. Next base: position 127,148 of record CAWCEU010000003.1, on the reverse strand, counting down.
ACGAGGCGTCCCGCGCCGGGGTGCCCATCAACATCGTGGTGCGCGGCATTTGCTGCCTGCGCCCGGGCGTGCCGGGCCTCTCCGAGACAATCAAGGTGAAATCCATCGTCGGGCGGTTCCTGGAACATGCGCGCATCTGCGTGTTCGCCGATGGCCACCCGCTGCCCTCGCGCGGCGCGAAAGTGTTCATCTCCAGCGCCGACTGGATGGAGCGGAACATGGATTACCGGGTGGAGACCTTTGTGCCCATCCATAACCCCACCGTGCATGCGCAAATTCTCGACCAGATCATGGTGGTGAATCTGCGCGACGATGCGCAAAGCTCCGAGCTGCATGCCGATGGCGGCTGGGTGCGGGTGCTGCCCGGCGACCCGCCAGCCTCCGCGCATGAGTATTTCATGACCAACCCCTCCCTCTCCGGCCGCGGCTCCGCCCTGCATGGCGGGCTGGCGGCGGAGCGGGCCAAGCCGAAATATAAGCGCCGGGTGGATTGATCCCGGCGGGCGTCATCAGAGAGAGATAGTCATATCCATTCGCATGCGCGCCATGCGGGTGGATGGGGCTGTCCGCCAGGCCAAGGCCCCCGGCGCCCTCAATCCATCCACACCAGCTTGATGCTGTTGCGGCTGGCGAAGTCGCGTGCGTTTTTCTTGATATCCTCGCGCAGCTTCGGCAAATCCTCCATGCGCGCCTTCCCATTCAACATGAGAGCGCCTGTCTCGTACACGATATCATTATTCGATACCCGCATCTCTTTTATATCCTTGGCGAAGAGAATCTCATCGAAGATATGGGCTTCGACCAGCTCATCCCCATTCCCCGAATCCATCAGGCTGGTCTGCCGGTAGCAGGAATCCAGAATACTCTTCATCAAATTATTGGACGCATGCAGCACAAGCGCGAACAGCATGCCGTAAGTCACGCGCGCATTCGCATCCGCCACGTAAAACGTATCGCCTGCATAATATATGGCGTTGATCTTGAAACTGTCCTTCAGGACGAAATGGCTGAGCCCGTATTGCGTGGTGCTGCCATGCGGGCGGCGCCCATAATTCAGGCCGGCGAATAATTGCCGCGCCTTCGGGTTGAAATGCGAATTATTGGCCGCGTAGACAGGCCCGCCCGCAGCGCCGTTGCTGACATCCTTCAGGCCGCCGGTCTGCATGAACCTTGAGACGCCTTGCATCTCCGGCTTGTTGATATTGGCGCCGAAGGTCACCTTTGTATCCGCGGCATCCCGTGTGGTCGGGGGGTTGAGGGCATTGCCGGTCAGCCGCATCTCGCGCTTCGTGCTGCCATCAGCCTGTGTGACGCGCTGCTCCGCTATATCGTACATCTGGCGGTAGGTTCGCCAATTATTGGGCATGCTGAAATAGCTCGCGGCCTTGAAATTGATCGTCAGCTCCGCGGTCTGCAGCTTATACGTGATGTTCTTGATGACCTCCCTGAGCTGCCCGTCCTTGAATTTGGCGAATTCCGGCAAGGATCTCAGCTTCATCACGGCCGCCGCATAATACGCATCGGCGACGGAATCGATAGAGCGGACCTCGCTCCGCGCGAAATGCTGCATGACCACGGCGGCCGAGACCCGCTGCATCTTGTCGGAGGCCTGAGCCGGTGCCTGGGCCCTGGTCCAGCCTGACGGCGCCGCCGCGCCAGGCCTGGCGGGTGCCGCCGGCTTGCCCGGTATCTGCGGTAAGGGCGGCATGGCTCTGGGCTGGGAAGCTGCATTTGCCGTACCTGGCGTCGGCGGCAAAGGCGGCATGGATTTGGGTTGAGATCGGAACCAATCAGGCATCAACCACCCCAGCAAGCAAATTAAAATGATTAGATTTGATATTGTTATGACTTAACAACATATCGTTGTCGAGGCTGCGGGCGGCTTAACACCCCCCCAAGCCACTGACCAGCGGGACATGACGCAGGATGCGGGCCGCGTTGAACCAGTACCTGGGCGCATTCGGCGCCAATATCTCCCGAAAAAAGGGGGGGGGGTGGATTTCGGACTATCGATATGCGATAGGCCCCCGGCAAGCTGAATGGCAGGCTGTACCATTTCCCATTCCGGGAATGGCCGTAAACTCCTCCCGCTTGCGACAAAGATTGATCTCGGCCGAATTTCGGGCAGAAATTCGTTCGAATTTAATAAGTTGCCGTCCTAGCTCAGTTGGTAGAGCAACTGATTCGTAATCAGTAGGTCGCCGGTTCGATTCCGGCGGACGGCACCATAAACCTGTTTGGCGATGTCCGCCAAAAGTTGAAAAACCCGGTTATTTCAGATACTTTTATATGGCCATAGGTTGTCAGTGACTGCCTTCGTCCGTAAGCAACCGCCAAAGATGAGGGCCTAATTTGGGGGCCTCGCAAGTCCCCCTCTATTCCGGGGCCCCTAGATGGCACTGACCGGCACCGTAATTCGTAACGCCAAGCCAAAGGACAAGCCGTACAAGGTCGCTGATTCGCAGGGGCTGTACCTCCTCGTTAACCCAACGGGGAGTAAGCTGTGGCGGATCAAGTACCACATGAATGGAATTGAACGTAAGCCGGCGCTCGGGGCCTACCCCGAGGTTACGTTGGCCGAAGCGAGGGTGGCGCGGGATACCGCACGCAAGCAGTTGGCCCATACGATCGATCCCAACGCCGCCAAACGGCAGGCGCGAATCGAGGCGGCCAGTCGCGCATGCAATAGCTTCGCTACCTTCCCCATATGCTCAGCGCTTTTCACCACCCAGCCAGGGCTGCTCCGGCCAGTCATGCTTGGGGTAGCGCCCGCGCATGTCCCGCCTGGCATCCGCCCAGCCACCGCGCCAGAAGCCCGCGAGATCGGCGGTGATGGCGATGGGGCGCTGTGCTGGCGAGAGCAGCGCCAGTTGCAGAGGAATCTTGCCCCCCGCCAAGGCGGGCGTGGCATCCGTGCCATAAAAGACATGCGCGCGGGCGGACGCGACGGGCACCGGGCCGGAATAATCGATCTTCACCCGCCCGCCCTTCAAATGCAGCTCGGCGGGCAGGTCCTTGTCCAGCCGCGTTGCCTGCCCGTGCGAAAGCTGCGCGCGCAATATCTGATAAAGGTCCAGCCCCTTCGCCTCCCGCAGATTTGTCATGCCGGCCAGGTAGGGGGCCAGCCAATCCTGCACCCCGGCCGCCAGGGCGGGGCGCGAGAGGTCGGGATACGCCGCATCCACGCCGCGCATCACCGCTACACGGGCGCATAAGGTCTCGGCCGCTTCCGTCCAGTCGAGCTGGTCCAGCCGGGTGGAGAGCGCCTGCGCCAGAGCCGCCTGGATCTCTTCCGGCGCGGGTGGCGCGTTGCGGTCCGCCAAAACAAGATTGCCCAGCCGCACACGCTCGCGCACCGAGACCGCGCCGCTCACCGGGTCGAACCCCGTTTCCCGCGTGGTCTTGCAGCGGGCCCGCAGGAAATCCGGCAAATTATCCGCGTCCAGCGGCGCCGCGAGCCGGATTTTCGAGCCGCGCCCATCCAGCGAGGCAACGGCGATGAGCCGCGCGCGCGCCAGCGGATCGGAGGCGGGGAGATTGCCGGAACCGCCGCCGGAGAGGCGGTAGGAGCCTGCCTCCCCGCGCGCCTGGCCGATGCGGTCGGGGAACCCCGCAGCCACCACCGGGCCCGGCGGGCCAAAGCCGGGAATCGTGCCAACGCCCAGGCGGCTGCGGTAGATTTTCGCCGTCTGGCGCACGCGGGAGAGGATGGCACGGTCGCCCTCGCCCCGCCCGGCCAGGGCCTCCAGCCGCAACTGCAAATCGGCGGATGCGGTCTGGGGCAGGAAATCACGGTCTTCCAGAATCGCGGCGATGTCGGCGGCCAGGGCGCGCACGGGTTTTTCATGGCTGGCCAGCATCATCGCGGCCAAACGCGGCGCGGCGCGCAGCCGGGCCATCTCCCGGCCCAGCGGGGTGATTTTCGCGCCCTCGTCCAGCGCGCCCAAACCGGACAGCAACGAAAACGCGGCTTTCAGGGCGCCCTCGGGCGGCGCGTCGGGAAAGGGCAGATCACCCGGCGCCTCACCCCAGGCAGCGCAGGCCAGGGCCAGGCCAGACAATTCGGCGGCGAAAATCTCCGGCCTGTCGAATGGCGGCAAGCCGCGGTTCAGCGCCTCGGACCAAAGACGAATCGCCACACCCGGCCCCAGCCGCCCGGCGCGCCCGGCCCGCTGCGCGGCGGCGGCACGGGAGATCCGCTGCGTGGTAAGGCGCGTGAGGCCGGAGGCGGTGTCCAGCACCGGAGCACGGCGATACCCGCCATCGATGACAATCCGCACGCCCGGCACGGTAAGCGAGGTTTCGGCGATGGAGGTGGAAAGCACCACCCGCCGCTCCTGATGCTCGCGCAAAGCCCTGTCCTGCGCCTCGCGGGAGAGATCGCCATGCAAGGGCAGCACCAAAGCCGGGCAGCGTTCCAGCGCCTGCTCGGTCCGGCGGATTTCCGCCATGCCGGGCAGAAAGACGAGAATATCGCCAGGATGTTCCAGCAACGCCTCGCGCACCGCCTTGGCCGCCGCCTCCGGTAGATCGCGCGGGGACATGATGTCCCGCTTCGCGTGCTTCACCTCCACGGGGAACATCTTGCCCGCGCTTTCCACCACGGGCGCGCCCAGCATCGCGGCGAATTTCTCCGCCTCGGCGGTGGCGGACATGGCGAGAATCCGCAGCTCCGGCCGCAAACCGCGCTGCAGGTCGCGCACCAAGGCGAGGGCCAGATCCGCCTCCAGGCTGCGCTCATGCACCTCGTCGAAGATCACCAAATTCACGCCGGAGAGGCCGGATCGGAGAGCAGCCGGGAGGTGAGCAGGCCTTCGGTAATAACCTCAATGCGCGTCTCCGGCCCTACGGCACTCTCCAGCCGGGTACGGAAGCCAACACGCTCGCCCGCCACCTCGCCCAGCAGCTCCGCCATGCGCATCGCCGCCGCGCGGGCGGCCAGGCGGCGCGGCTCCAGCAGCAGGATTTTGCCAAGCCCCGCCTCCAGCGCCTTCAGCGGCACCAAGGTGGTTTTGCCCGCGCCGGGCGGGGCCACCAGCACGGCATTGCCGCCTTCCGGTGCCAGCGCGCGCAGCAGGTCCGGCAGGGCTTCGGCAACGGGCAGATCACTCATCATCGCGCCCCGATACCAGAGCTGCCGGTTTCATGCGATATTCGGCCCGATGCGCTTTCTGCTCCTGCTCGCTTTGCTGTTATTCCCACGCTTCGGCCTAGCCGCCGCCAGCGCGCCCTTTACTTCGCCGCATGATGAGGTGCGGCTGATCTCCGCAACCAACCAAGCCGAAAATGGGCAGGTGAAGCTGGCGCTAGAGTTCAAGCTGCAGCCCGGCTGGCATATTTACTGGCAGAACCCTGGCGATGCCGGTCTGCCGCCACAGGTCAGGGCCGATGCGCCGGTTACACTCGGCCCCTTCTCCTGGCCTGCGCCGGAATTTTTCTCGCAAGGCGGCGTGGGGGCTTACGTGCTCTCCGGGCATGTGATTCTACCCTTCACCGCCAGCCATGCCGGGAACAGCGTCACGCTGCGGGCGCGCTGGCTGGTCTGTGCGGATCTCTGCGTGCCGGAACATGCCAGCTTCACCCTGGCTTTGACCGGCGGCCCCTCGGCGGAGGCCGGGCTGTTTCCGGTGGCATCTTCCATTGTGCCCTCACCCTACGCCGCGCATCTGGCGCCGGACGGCACGCTCAGCCTCACCGGGCCCACCGCCACGCAGGTGAAATCCGCCCGGTTCTTTCCCGACTCGGCCAATGCGCTGGCGAATGACGCGCCACAACCCCTCATTTTCACCCCGGACGGGCTGCGGCTGAAGCTGCCGCTTACCGGGCCCGCGCCCGCCAGACTGACCGGCGTGCTGGAACTCACCGACCCCAGCGGCCAGACGCAGGCGCTCAGCCTCGCGGCAACACCCGCGCCACCCGCCGCGCACGCGCCCTGGTGGCTGCTGGCCCTGGCCGGCGGGCTGTTGCTGAATCTCATGCCCTGCGTGTTTCCCGTGCTGGCAATGAAAGGCGTGGCCTTTGCCCGGCTGGGCGGGGCCGCGCACGGGCATATCCGGCGCGAGGCGCTAGGCTATAGCGCGGGCGTGCTGGTTTCCATGGCGGCCCTTGGCGGGGTGCTGCTGGGGCTGCGCGCGGCGGGGGTTGGGGCCTTCTGGGGCTTCCAGTTCCAGTCCCCCATCTTCGTGGCGCTGGCGGCCTGGGTCATCCTCGCCGCCGGGCTCAGCCTCGCCGGGCTGTTTCATCTTTCCATACCCGGCTTTATCGGCCGGATTCCGGCGCAGCATAGTTTTTTCACCGGGCTGCTGGCCGTGCTGGTGGCCACGCCCTGCACCGCCCCCTTCATGGGGGCCGCCATCGCCGCCGCTTTGGCCTTCCCGCCTCTGCCCGCCCTGGGTCTGTTCCTGGCCCTGGGGCTGGGGCTGGCTTTACCGGTGCTGATGCTGGCTTTCGTGCCGCATCTGGCTGCTGCACTGCCGCGCCCGGGGCGCTGGATGACGATTGCGCAGAAGCTTCTGGCCATCCCGATGTTCGCCACCTTCGCCTGGCTGGGCTGGGTGCTGTTCCAGCAGGCGGGGCCACCGGGGCTGGCTCTGCTGCTGCTGGGCGCCGTGGCTTTGGGGCTGGCATTGCCGCGCCGCCCTGGTTTCGGCTTTGCGGTGCTGGTGCTGCTGCCTTTCCTGCACGCGGCCCCGGCACGCCCGGCCCTCACCCTGCCCGGCGCCGCGCCTTACAGCGCCGCCCGGCTGGCCACGCTGCGCGCCGCCGGGCGGCCGGTCTTCATCGACCTCACGGCCGCCTGGTGCATCACCTGCCAGGTGAATGAACGCTCCACCCTGGCCACCGCCCCGGTGCAAAGCCTGTTCAAGGACAAGAACGTAGCCGTGCTGGTGGGCGACTGGACGGACAGGAGCCAAGCCATCACCGCCCTGCTGGATGAAAATCACCGCGCCGGTGTGCCACTTTATCTCTATTACCCGCCTGGAGGCGCTGTTGAGATTTTACCTCAGCTCCTCACCCCCGGCATCGTCGCGCATGCGCTTTCGGGTTAAAAACCCGTTGGAGCAAGATTGGTTTCGCTTGGCGCGTCAGCGGCAACGTAAACCAATAAACCTGCTCGCTAAAACATGGCTGGAGCGAGCCTGCGGGAGCCGATCACGCCCTAGCGCCGGGTGATTTTAGATCGAATCACTTTGTGATCCGCTCTAAAATCTGAATCCGCCTCTATATCAATGTTTTAGAGGGCAATTCAGACTTTCTCCGGGCTCGCGAAGCGAGCGAAGCTAAACTCATCGCGCTCTAAGCCCATTGCGCCCGCCCCCATTCCGCGCGAAGTTCAATGACTATATTGTGACAGGCGCCAAGGACTTAAGGATGCAAGATGTCTCCGGTGCGGCCATGGATGGTCCGCGCGCGAAACTGGATGCGGACACCATCCGTGCCGCCTACTCACGCCACGCGAAATCTTACGATAGCTGGTTTGGGCTGGTGTCCCGCACAGCCCGTAACGAGGCGGTGAAAACCGTCAACAACGCCTCTGGCAGCACGGTGCTGGAGGTTGGGGTCGGCACGGGCCTCGCTTTGCCGCGCTACGCCCCCGGCAAGCGGATCACCGGCATCGACCTTTCGCGCGATATGCTGGCCATCGCCCGGGAGCGCGCCGCCGGGCTGGGGCTGCGCAATGTCGAGTCGCTGCTGGAAATGGATGCCCAGGCCACCAGCTTCGAGGATGGCAGCTTCGATATTGCCGTGGCGATGTTTGTTGCCTCGGTGGTGCCGGACCCGCGCGCATTGGTGAAGGAGCTGCGCCGGGTGGTGAAACCCGGCGGCAAAATCCTGTTCGTGAATCACTTTGCCCGGGAGGCTGGGCCAATCTGGTGGGTGGAACGCGCCATGGCGCCCGCCTCTGGCCAGCTGGGCTGGCACCCGGATTTCCGCCTCGGGCATATGTTTACCGAAGCGGACCTTGCCGCCGCCACGGTACGGGACATGCGCCCGCTGGGGCTATTCCGGCTCGTGGAGCTGCCGAATCCCTAGAGCGCGATGACCTAGCTTCGCTCGCTTCGTGAGCGCGTAGAAAGTCTGACCGGATGATTTTAGAGCGAAGCTAAAGTCATCGCATTCTAATGCAGCGTGAACAGGCTCCCCGCGTTCCAGCGCGGCGGCGTGATGATGTCCGCGTGGCCCACCCGCACAGAATGCAGTTTGCCGTCCAGGTTGCTGGTCCAGAAATCCAGGAATTTGCGCAGGGCCGGGAATTGCGGGGCCATATCCAGCTCCTGCCAGATATAGCTTTGCAGCAATCCCGGATGGTCCGGCATGTGGTAGAGGATCTCGGCGGTCGTCAGGCGCCAGGCGCGCATCTGCAAGGCAAGGGACATGCTTAGCACTCTCCATTCAATTCGGCTTTGGCATTCCCCGGGGTTTCATCAGATTGCCATACACAGCCCCCTGTTGTGCAACTACAATCTTCAATGAATCCAGCAACTTGGCACTCACCACCTGAGAGTGCTGCCTTTTCTTGACTTATCCTCAAAGGTCAGGCTAAACCGCTGGCACTCTCAGAAAGGGAGTGCTAACAGCCGCGGCGCCGCAGATTGGGCCGGACAGGCTGGAAAGCTTTTAAGACATAATGTTTAGGAGCGATCAACATGGCGAATTTCCGCCCCCTGCACGACCGCGTCGTCGTCCGTCGCATCACTGCCGAGGAAAAGACCGCTGGCGGCATCATCATCCCCGACACCGCCAAGGAAAAGCCGCAGGAAGGTGAAGTTGTGGCCGCCGGTGCCGGTGCGCGCAACGAGACCGGCGCCCTGGTGGCCCTGGACGTGAAGGCTGGCGACCGCGTGCTGTTCGGCAAATGGTCCGGCACCGAGGTCAAGATCAACGGGGAAGACCTGCTGATCATGAAAGAATCCGACATTCTGGGCATCATCGCCGCTTAATTTTTTACGTCATCGAATAGCGTCCTGATGACGGAGCGGCAGAGCCGCGGAGTCTGAATCAGGCCGCTTCAAACAAAGGAGCTACACACATGGCTGCCAAAGACGTCCGTTTTGGTTCCGACGCGCGCGACCGCATGCTGCGCGGCGTCGACACTCTTGCCAATGCCGTCAAGGTGACGCTGGGGCCCAAGGGCCGCAATGTCGTCATCGAGAAGAGCTTCGGCGCGCCGCGCATCACCAAGGATGGCGTGACCGTCGCCAAGGAAATCGAGCTGTCCGACAAGTTCGAGAACCTGGGCGCGCAGCTGATCCGCGAAGTCGCCTCCAAGACCAACGACCTCGCCGGTGACGGCACCACCACCGCGACCGTGCTGGCCCAGGCCATCGTGCGCGAGGGCGTGAAGGCCGTGGCTGCTGGCCTGAACCCGATGGATCTGCGCCGTGGCATCGACAAGGCGGTCACCGCCGTTGTGGAAGAGCTGAAGGCCCGCACCAAGAAGATCACCACCCCGGCCGAGACCGCCCAGGTTGGCACCATCTCCGCCAATGGCGAGACCGAGATCGGCGAAATGATCTCCCAGGCCATGCAGAAGGTCGGCAATGAGGGCGTGATCACGGTTGAGGAAGCCAAGGGCATCCAGACCGAGCTCGACGTCGTCGAGGGCATGCAGTTCGACCGCGGCTATGTCTCCCCGTACTTCATCACCAACCCGGAGAAGATGATCGCGGACCTCGACAGCCCGTACATCCTGATCTTCGAGAAGAAGCTCTCCCAGCTCCAGCCGATGCTGCCGCTGCTTGAGTCCGTCGTTCAGTCCGGCAAGCCGCTGCTGATCATCGCCGAGGACGTCGAGGGCGAAGCCCTGGCCACCCTGGTTGTGAACAAGCTGCGTGGCGGCCTGAAGATCGCCGCTGTGAAGGCCCCTGGCTTCGGCGACCGCCGCAAGGCCATGCTGGAAGACATCGCGATCCTGACCGGTGGCCAGGTCATCTCCGAAGACCTCGGCATCAAGCTCGAGACCGTGACCCTGAACATGCTGGGCCGCGCCAAGAAGGTGCTGATCGAGAAAGAGAACACCACCATCATCGAGGGTGTGGGCGCGAAGGACGACATCACCGGCCGCGTCAACCAGATCCGCGCGCAGATCGAGGAGACCACCTCCGACTACGACCGCGAGAAGCTGCAGGAGCGCCTGGCCAAGCTGGCTGGCGGTGTTGCCGTGATCCGCGTCGGCGGCGCTTCCGAGGTTGAGGTGAAGGAGCGCAAGGACCGCGTTGACGACGCGCTGCACGCCACCCGCGCCGCGGTTGAGGAAGGCATTGTCCCCGGCGGCGGTGTGGCCCTGGCCCGCGCCTCCAAGGTGCTGGACGGCCTGAAGGCCGACAATAACGACCAGATGACCGGCATCGAGATCATCCGCCGCGCCATCCAGGTGCCGCTGCGCCAGATCGCCGAGAACGCTGGTGAAGACGGCGCCGTGATCGCCGGCAAGGTGCTCGACAATGGCGAGTACACCCATGGCTATGACGCCCAGACCGGCGCGTTCAAGGACATGGTTGCCGCGGGCATCATCGACCCGACCAAGGTTGTGCGCACCGCGCTGCAGGACGCCGCTTCCGTGGCCTCGCTGATCATCACCACCGAGGCTGGTGTGACCGAGCGCCCCGAGAAGAAGGCCGGTGGCGGCGCCCCCGACATGGGCGGCATGGGCGGCATGGGCGGCATGGATTTCTAATCCAGCCTTCCAGGTTGAAACAGGAAACCCCGGGGGCAACCCCGGGGTTTTTTGTTGGGCCCATCTCTGGCGCCGCGCCAAAAAGCAACGCAAATAGAACAACCATGTACAGCGAATCCGATCTCGACGCCGCCACCACAGCGGGCATTCTCTCAGCCGGGGATGCGGCGAAATTCCGTGCGTTCGTCGCCGCCAACCGCCAGAGCCCGGCGGTGGATGAGGAATATGTCCGGCTGCTGACCGGCTTCAACGATATCTTCGTAAGCATCGCCATCGCGCTGGTGGCCATCGCCACCTCCGTGCTGGTGGGCCCGCCGGTTGAGCGCGGGCTGGCGCTGGCCGCCGAGGGTTGGCTGCTGTCCGAATATTTCACCCGCCGCCGTCACATGGCCCTGCCGAGCATTTTGCTGCTGCTGATGTTCGCGGCGGGCGTGGCGATGACGCTGATGCAGCTGATCGGCGGGTGGGTTTCAGACCATCTGCTGATGTTTCTGCCCTGGGCCAACGGGCCTGGCACGAAAGCCGGCTTCTATCTCGCCATGGGCTTCACGGCAGGGCTGGTGTCGCTGGCCATCTACGCCCATTGGCGGCGCTTTCATGTGCCTATCACCGTGGCGGCGGGCATGGCGGCCCTGGTGCTGCTGGCCATCAGCCTGGTGCTGGGCTTTTTCCCCGGGCTCCTGGCGCTCTGGCCCTGGCTGCTGATTCTGGGCGGGCTATGCGTGTTCGCCCTGGCGTTGCGATGGGACATGTCAGACCGCGCACGGCAGACGCGGCGCGCCGATGTCGCTTTCTGGCTGCATCTCCTCGCCGCGCCCATGCTAGTGCACCCGGCCTTCTATCTGCTGGGGCTGCTGCAAGGCGGCAGCCATTCCGGCGATGCCGCCATTGCTGTCGGGCTTTATGCGGTTCTGGCCGTAGTGGCGCTGCTGGTGGACCGGCGGGCACTGCTCGTCTCGGCCCTTGGCTATGTGATCTATGCGCTCGCCCATGTGCTGCACACGGCGGGCAGCGAGGCGGAAAGCCTGGCGGCGACGGCGCTGATCGCCGGCTGCGCCTTGTTGCTGCTCTCGGCCTTCTGGCACCGCGTGCGGGCCGGGCTGCTGGCGCTGCTGCCCACCGCGCTGGCGGGCAAGCTGCCCGCCTGACGGTCAGGCAAAAAAAACCGCTTGTCCGGAGACAAGCGGCAAGACGATCATTTGAAATTGCTTGTTAAGATATAAGCCTAAAACCCGCCTTCGAGGGCAATCTCGGTCAACGGCTTGCGGTCGCTCGGCGCCTCGCGGGCCTGCAGCGCTTCCGGCAGCAATGTCTTCGGCCCCTGGCGGCCGATGGCCACACCTGCCTCAACCCTGTATCCCGCTGGCACCTTTAGATCAGTGTAGATACGCTCCAGCTCGATCCCGGCCATGCCATGCGCCTGCCAGCCAAGGGCCGTAGCCTGCAGGGCCAGATAGCCCCAGGCGGCTCCGGCGTCGAAGGAATGGCTGCGCGAGGGCACCGGCGTGTCCTTGCCCGGCATCGCCATGGTTTCGGAGGAGACGATAAACACGATCGCGGAGGCGGTTTTCGCCCAGCTCCGGTTGAACTCGTTCAGCAGGCCAAGGAATTTGTCCCAATGGGCATTATCGCGCCGGGCATAAAGGAAGCGCCAGGGCTGGGAATTATAGGAAGAGGGCGCCCAGCGCGCGGCCTCGAACATCGTGCGCAGCGTGTGCTCGGAGATCTCCTCGCCGGTGAAGGCGCGGGGCGACCAGCGCTCCAGGAAAATCGGTTCAATCGGGTGGTCAGCCGTACGTGAATTGGCCGTGGTCATTCGTCTCTCCTAATCGTTGAGCGGCGTGAGCTTAACCGCAGGTCCGCGTGATCGCAAAGCCTCCGCCAAACAGGGCAAAAGGCTTCAGGGACGCCGCACAGATTAGATCGAAAATTTCAGCCCTGAAGAATAGGCGTTTTTGGCGCGGTTTTTTCCAAAAGGCAGCAAAACGCGGCCCTTCTTGCAAAAAGTCGCGTTTACAAACCTATCGAAAGAGGCAGCTCGCCGCCGCTTACTGCAGATTGCGGTTCGGCGCCTCGGAGGAGACGGGGCGCGCGGCCGGCGCCTCGGCCACTTCGTTCCGGGCCCCGCCATTGGAGGCGATCACCGTGCCGGCATCCGGGTGGTTATAGATGAAGCCGAAGGTGGGGTAGGAAGAGCCCATGGTGTCGCCATCGCCCAGCTCGACCTTCACCGCGGTCCAGTCATTATCCGCGGAAACGTCCTGCACGGTCACGTCGTTGGTGATCGTGCCGCGCACCCAGTTGGCCTGTGTCACCAGAATGGTGCGCGGGTCCAGCACCGCGGTCACTACGGCGACATGGCCGAGCGGCATGCGGCCGATGGAACGGAAATTCAGCACCGAACCAACCTCGGGCTGGCTACCGCGGGCATAGCGCCCCGCCGCTTCCGCCCACCACAGGAAGGCATTGCCGGAGAGGTCGATATGCGAAACCTCGCGCGCATAGGGCACGCATTGCAGGCCGGAATGGCGGTATTCCGCCGCCACGCGCTCGCGGTGAGAGGAATGCCCGGCGGCGGCATAATGCGTTTCATGCCGGGACGTGCGGCTGGAGAGGTGCGACGGGCTCTGGCTATGATGGGTGGTGCGCGCCAGATGCTCGGTCTTCACGCTTTCATGCCCCGTGCTGGCCAGCTTATGGGCGGGCGCGGCCTGGTGGACTGAGGACGCATGCTTGCCGGAAACATGCGCGGTGCGCTGCACATTATGCGATGCTGTGTGGTGATGTGTGGAAGCCTGGGCGGAACAGGGGAGGAAGACTGCCATTGCGGCGAAAGAGACCCCTGCGAGCCAGGCGCGCGTTGCGCCATAGAAAGAGGTGCTTGCCCCGTGTCCGGCCATTTTTTTCCCACTCATCCGAGCTGCTCGAAACGCCAAGAAACCATGTGTAACGGCTACGGGTGGAATGCGTGGGACGCAACCCAAGACTGCGGCAAAATTACAACATATATATGTTTTCGCTAATCTCGCCACTATACGAAAGCGTCATTTAAGATAATTTTCCTAAATGCAGAAAACGTAATTTCTCTTGTTGCGGTGCAGCATCGGCTTACGCGATTCGCGAAAAAAGGGAGCGAAACTCGCTCCCCAATTCCTTAATTATTAACAAAACACAAACCGAATTCAAAATCACCGGCAAGCGGTGACCATGATTTCCACCAGATAAGCGGGGTCCGCCAGCTTGGCTTCAACGCAGGCGCGGACCGGCGCCTGACCTTCCGGCAGCCATTTGGACCAGACCTCGTTCATGGCGGCGCGATCTGAAATATCCTTAAGCCAGATATGCGCCTGAAGCAGGCGGGTATGGTCCGTGCCATGCGTTTCCAGCAAAGCATCAATCTGGGCCAGCACGTCCTTGGTCTGGGCGGTGACATCGCCGGACGTGTCCTGTGCCACCACGCCCATGGTGTAGACGAACCCGTGATACTCCACCGCTTTGGACAGAATTGGGCTGGCTTCGGTGCGGATGATGCGGCTCATGAAAATCTCCGTTCAGTTGACGATATGCGGGGTGACGACCTGTACCCCGTTCACTGTGGGCGCGCCGTTCTGGCTGCCGAAATTCTCGCAATGCTGGATCTGCAGGGCGCGGTCATTCTGCGCCCCCATCTGCTCGGCGCCGAATACCTGGGTGGGGGCGCCATAGCGTAGCCCGTTCTGGGCGGTGCGGGCTTGCAGGTCCAGCGTGCTGTTCTGATAGGCTTGGTCCGCCGCCTGGGTGCAGGCGGCGGCGTTGGCCGAAGCCGCCTGGCTTTGCGGCTGGCTGGCGCAGCCGGCCAGAAGCAGGATGGACGCCACGGCCAGGAAGCTGGATTTCATAAAAAGGGTCCCGATTGTCTGCGCGAGCCATATCCCGTTTCTGGGAAAACTCAACCGGAGACGCGCAGCAAAATCTTGCCGATATGGGTGCTGGCTTCCATCAGCGCGTGCGCCTGGGCCGCCTGCTCCAGTTCGAACACCTTGTCGATCACCGGCACCACCTTGCCCCGTTCGAGGAGGGGCCAGACATTCTGCTTCAACGCGGCGGCTATGGCGGCTTTCTCCTGCGCGGTGCGCGGGCGCATGGTCGAGCCGGTGATGGTCAGGCGCTTGGTCATGACCGGCAGCAGGTCGATCTCGGCCTTGGAGCCCTGCATGAACGCCACCTGCACCAGCCGCCCGCGCGGCGCCAGGCATTTGATATTGCGCTGGGTGTAGGGCGCACCCACCATGTCCAGCACCACATCCACCCCGCGCTTGCCCGTAGCCTCGGCAATGGCCTGCTGGAAATCCTGGGTTTTGTAATTGATCGCGGTGGCGCCATAACGCGCGATGACAGCACATTTCTCATCGGACCCGGCGGTGGAGAACACCGTGCTGCCCTGGGCGCGGGCGAGCTGGATGGCGGTGAGCCCGATGCCCGACGTGCCGCCATGCACCAACAGGCTTTCCTCGGGTTTCAGATCCGCCATGCCGAACAGATTGGCCCAGACAGTGAAGAAATTCTCGGGAATGGACGCCGCTTGCAGCGCGTCATACCCCTCCGGCCAGGGCAGGCACTGGCCGCACGGCACCGCGACATACTCCGCATAGGCACCGCCATTGCACAACGCCGTCACCTTATGGCCAGGGTAGAAGCCGCTGGCCATGGGGCCAAGGGCCACCACCTCGCCCGCCACTTCCAGCCCCAGGATCGGGCTGGCGCCGGGCGGCGGCGGATAAGCCCCCTTGCGCTGCTGCACATCCGGCCGGTTCACCCCCGCCGCCTGCACGCGGATCAGGATCTCATCGTCCTTCAGCACCGGCACGGGGCCTGTGGCCAGCACCATCGCCTCCGGGCCGCCGGGGGTGGGAACATCGATAAAGCGCATCGTCTCGGGTAGGGTCATGCGCGCATATCGCCGTCTTCCCCCCGCTTGCGTCAACCCTGGCCGGGTGCAAGTTAGGCGCCGCATGTCCTCTCTCCCTCGCCGCTCCCTGCTTGGCGCCGCCGCCGCGCTCAGCCTCGCCGCCACGGGCCGCGCCGCCAGCAAAAACGGCACGCAAGGGGCCAGCCCCGCGCTGGCGCCGCAATTCGGCGCCGCCCTGCCGCTCACCGGCGCCTACGCGCTGGAGGGTGACGAGACATTGCGCGGCATCCAGCTTGCCGCGGACGCGGTGAATGCCGCAGGGGGCATTGCGGGCAAGCCCATCTCCCTTACGCCGGGCGACATGCCCGTGCAGTCCGCCGCCGCCGCCGCCGTCAACGGGCTGATCTCAAACGCCCATGCCAATATTTTGTTCGGCAGCGGCACGTCCGCCCTCTCCTACCCCGCCACGGCAGCGGCGGAGCTGGCGCAAATGCCCTTCATCGAACTGATCGCGCCCGCGGACGGCATCATGACACGCGGCTTCAAATACCTGCTCCGGACAGGCCCCAATACCAGCATGACCGGCGGGCTGGCGGCCGGCACCATCCAGTCGCGTTTCGCCGGGCGGAAGCTGGGGCTGCTGTTCAATACCGGCGCCACGGGCGGCGCCATCGCCGCCGCCGCCATCACGGCGTTGAATGCGGCGAAGCTGCCCATCACGCTGGCGGCGGGATATCCGGAGGATGCGGTCGATCTGTACGACCCGGCGGGGCGGATGATGCGCGCCAAGATCGACGTGCTGCTGCACGCCGCCGGGCCGGATGATACGCTGGCCTTGTTCCAGGCCATGAAAAGCCTGAACTGGCGGCCTGGTTCATTGATCGGCTGCGGTAACGGCTACGGGCTGCGCGACACGGAGCAAGCTTTGGGCGGTGCGCTGAACGGCACGCTGGTTATCGCCCCGCCTTTCTATCCAGGGCCCGCCGAGGCAATCGCCGAAGCCTATCAGGTCCGCTTCGGCGTGCCGCCGCGTTCGGCCGAGTCCTGCACCGCCTATGCCGGCGCCAAGCTGGTGTTCGACACGCTGAACAATGCGGGCGGCGACCCGGCCATGCTGCTGACGGCCCTGCGCAAGGTGAAGCTGGCGCCGGGCACGCTGGTGAACGGTTTTGGCGCGGTGTTCGATACCACCGGCCAGAACACGGCCAGCTTCGTGACCCTGCAGCGCTGGAAAGGTGGCGCCTTAATCCCGGCCTGACGGAGCGCGAGAACCGGATTTAAGGCGCAAGTGCGGCCTGAAACTCGCTCCATTCCCGCTTGGACAAGCCCGAGCCTTCCTGCGTGACAGCCTCGCCCGCCAGCATCTTTTTCAGCGCCTCCAGCATTTTGGCGGAGAAGGTAACGGCCCCCAGCCGGTAATCGCAGAACGCCTTGTAGGAGAGCGGCACCCATATCTCCGTGAGCTTCAGCATCGCCTCGGCATAGACGCGGATTTCGTACTGCGCGTGGGAATCGGCGCGCAGCCGCAGGAAATGGAAGAGGTTATGCAGATCCGTCTTCCAGTACCACTGCGTATAAGTGTTGAGCGTGAGGTTCATCCGCGCCAGTTCGCGCGCCAGCCCCATCTCATCGCCCAGCATCTGCTCGTAATGGCCGTAGGTCTGCTCGGCATCCTGCCGCAGCAGCCCCAGCACGCGCATAGTGGTCTCCGCGTCCAGCACCTCGCCACGGCCCTGGCGGTTATCGGCGCTTTGCTTGGCCATCTGCTCCGGGGCGGGCAGGTAGAAATCCTTGTCCAGGATGGAATAGCGCGCGGAATATTCGTTCACGTTGGCGGTGCGGTGGCGGATCCATTGCCTCGCCACGAAGATCGGCAGTTTCACATGAAACTTGATCTCGCACATCTCGAACGGGGTGGAGTGGTAATGGCGCATGAGGTAGCGGATCAGCCCCTCATCCTCCAGCGCCCGGCGGGTGCCGCGCCCGTAGGAAACACGCGCGGCCTGCACCACGGCGGAATCATCGCCCATGTAATCCACCACCCGGACGAAACCATGGTCCAGCACCGGCATGGCGGTGAAAAGCTGCTCCTCCAATGCTGCCACGGTGGGGCGGCGGGTGGTGTGGGAGGCCGCGCGCGCGGCCTCGATCTCGGTCTGCTGTTCAGGTGAGAGGCTCATGCCCCCTCTCTTTCATATTCTGCGATTCGGCACTATATTATCCATGCCGGCTTGCCGGCTATGGTGATAAACGGTGCGTGGAATAAGCGTTGTGGACCCGGGGGCGGTACCCGGCGCCTCCATATCTCTTGCGGCCTCTAGGGGCCGCTCGCGGCCTGATTTAGACTGCGCGGCTGAAGCCGCTCCGTCATCAGGATCGCGATCCAGGGGGATCTGCGGGGGCGAAATAAACTCGACACGCGTGGTAAAGACCCATCTTTTGCCCGGCATTGTACCGCCGTTATCGGGCTGAACCTTTAAATGCGAACGATAACAACGTTGCATTCGCTGTCGCTGCCTAAAAACAGCTAAGCGCGGTTCGGGGGGCACCGGGCAACAGAAGCCCCCCACTTCCCTGCTCCACTCTGGCGCATGGATTGCGGTCCATCCCCCCTTCGTTATCGTTGAAAAACCGGCATATGGCTGAAAGCCCGCCTTGCCGGCGCTAATTCTCATCAAGACCCAGGATAGAGAGGACTCAGCCATGCCAGACCAAAATATTGTCTATATCTTCGCCACCCTCACTGCCGCCCCCGGCCAGGACACGGCGCTGCGGCTGATACTTGAGGACCTGGTTGCCGCCACCCGCCAGGAGCCGGGCAACCTGCATTATCATTTATACGAGGCCGCCGAAGCCCCCGGTACCTTCCTGATTTATGAAGCCTATAAGGATCAGGCGGCCGTGGACGCGCATATGGCCAGCCCGCATCTGCAGGCCGCCCTGGCCGCCGCCGGCCCGCTGCTGGGTATGGCCCCCTCCATCATCCCCGCCAGGCAAATAGCCTAAAACCACAAGCCCGGCACGCCATGAATGCCGAAGGAGGCGGCATGGCGCATGCCCTGGCCTTAGGCAAAACCCGGCCTCAGGCAAAAAAAAGGCGGTGCAAAATGCACCGCCAAGTTTAGGGAGGAAACGTCCAAGAAATAGGAGAGAAAACTCATCCTATGGCCAATTATATATCTGACGGATCCAAGCGGCGAAACCAGGAATTTCGCAGCGCAGCAATGCCGAAAAGCTGGCGTAATGAAGTTTTATTCACCGGCTCCGCGTGGTTCTAATCGCCTGCCTATCAAACATGCATGATGCTTCAGGGCTTGTTAGCCCTCCGGCACCAGCACAATCACCGCCGCCTGCGCCGCTATGCCTTCGCCCCGGCCGGTGAAGCCTAGTTTTTCGGTGGTCGTGGCCTTCACCGAGACCAGATCGATGGACACGCCCATCAACGCCGCCAGGCGCTGGCGCATGGCTTGGGCATGCGGGCCGATCTTCGGCTGCTCGCAGATGATCGTCACATCCGCATTGGCCAGCCTGCCGCCGCGCGCCGCGATCCGCTCCGCCGCATGGCGCAAAAACCGTGCGCTATCAGCGTCTTTCCAGGTATCCTCGCTGGGCGGGAAGTGCCGGCCGATATCGCCTTCCGCCAGCGCGCCATAAATGGCATCGCACAGCGCATGGATGCCGACATCGGCATCCGAATGCCCGGCCAGCCCCTTCTCATACGGAATTTTCACCCCGCAGATGATCATGTCGCGGTTTTCCGCCATGGCGTGAACGTCAAAACCTGTGCCGATGCGCGGGATCATAGCTGTCTCTCCTCAAATTGCCGGGCCGGAATGCACGCGCGGCGGCATTATCGTCAATAACCCTCATTGCGCGGCGCGGCATTGGGAACTAATTTGCACAAATCATGAGCAATGACGCCTTCTTCCCCATGATTAAGCCGCTGACGATCGGCCGGGGCCCCCGGCAGGTCACCTTGGCGCATCCGGTTATCCTCGCGCCGCTCTCGGGCGTGACAGACCTGCCCTTCCGCGCTTTGGTGAAAGAGCAAGGGGCCGGGCTTGTCGTCTCGGAAATGATCGCCTCCTGGGCCATGGTGCGGGAGAACCGCAATACGCTGCGCATGGCGGAGGTTGCGTCGGGCGGCGGACCGTCCTCCGTGCAGCTCGCGGGCTGCGAGCCGGAGGCAATGGCCGAGGCCGCGAGGATCGCCGAGGGACTCGGTGCGAACCTGATCGACATTAATTTCGGCTGCCCGGTGAAAAAAGTGGCCATCGGCCAGATGGCCGGCTCCTCGCTGATGCGCGACGAGGCTTTGGCCGGGCGCATATTGGAGGCCACCGTGCGCGCCGTGGACGTGCCGGTGACGCTGAAAATGCGCATGGGCTGGGACCATAACAGCCTGAACGCCCCCAGCCTGGCGCGAATCGCTGAAAATGCAGGCATTGCGATGCTCACCGTGCATGGCCGCACCCGCCAGCAATTCTACGAGGGCATCGCGAACTGGGATTTCATCGCCGAGGTGAAGGCCGCCACCGCCCTGCCGGTGATCGTGAATGGCGACATCACCTCCGAACTGAAAGCCGCCGAGGCGCTGCGCCGTTCGGGCGCGGATGGGGTGATGATCGGCCGCGGCTCCTATGGCCGCCCCTGGTTCCTGCAGCAGGCGATCGATTACCTCACCACCGGGCAATTCACCGCGCCCCCTTCCCTGGCGGCGCAGAAGGAAATTCTTCTCCGGCATTACCGCGCCATCCGCGCGCATTTCGGCGAACAGGCGGGTGTGCGGCTCGGGCGAAAGCATGTGGCCTGGTACAGCCAGGGGCTGCACAGCTCGGCGGGCTTCCGTGCCCAGGTGAACCGGCTGGATACGGGCGGGGCCGTGGAGGCGTTGATCCATGAATTCTATGACCCGCTGATCGCGCAGGGTTTCGTCCGCCAGGACGAAATGGCGCTCGCGGCATGATGCGCGCCATAACGAGGAATCATTTCACAATGATGAGCGATGTGAAATGAGTGGATTTCGCAAGGCGTTCAAACTCGTCCGCCGCGCGCCGCGCGAAAAGCAGGTCAAGCTCGATCCCGCGTATATTCTAGAAACCCTGCCCATCGCCGTGGTGGTGGTGGATGAGCAGGATGTGATCAGCGATGTAAATTACGCGGCGGAGGAATTCTTCGGTGCCTCCAAGAGCATTTTGCTGCAATCCAATCTCGGTGAGTTGCTGCCGGTGGACCACCCGGTATTCCTGATGATGGAGCGTGCCCGCAGCGCGGGCGTCACCATCGCCGAGCATGATTTGATCCTGGAAGGCCCGCGCATGACTCGGCGCGGCTGCGCGGTGCTGGCCGCCCCGGTGCTGGACCATCCAGGCTATGTGATGCTCACTTTGCAGGACGAATCCGCCGCCAAGGCGCTGGACCAGCAAATGTCCGCCCGCAACGCCGCGCGCTCCATCACCGGCATGGCCGCGATTTTAGCGCATGAGGTGAAGAACCCGCTCTCGGGCATTCGCGGCGCCGCACAGCTTCTGGAGCTCAACGCCACCCCGCAGGACAAGGAACTCGCCGTGCTGATCCGCGACGAGGCGGACCGCATCCGCGCCATGGTCGAGCGCATGGAAACCTTCGGCGAGAAAAAGCTGGAGCGCCAGGCGGTGAATATCCACCGCGTGCTGGAGCATGTGCGCAAGCTGGCGGGCTCGGGCTTTGCCTCCCGGATCAAATTCATCGAGACCTATGACCCCTCTTTGCCGCATGTGCTGGGCGACCGCGATCAGCTCATCCAGGTGCTTCTGAACCTGGTGAAGAATGCCGCCGAGGCGATTTCCGGCGGCGACAAGCAGGATGGCGAGATCCATCTCACCACCGGCTTCCAG
Organism: uncultured Pseudomonadota bacterium; assembly: GCA_963794625.1. GTDB lineage: Bacteria > Pseudomonadota > Alphaproteobacteria > Acetobacterales > Acetobacteraceae > Acidocella. The sequence goes on along the minus strand of CAWCEU010000003.1, from coordinate 105,706 downwards.
CACGGCGTGCGGCTTTCCGCCTCCGCGGGGCGTTCGCGTCCCAATCTGCCGCTCTTTGTGTCTGTACGCGATAACGGGCCGGGCATTCCGGAGGATATCAGGCGGCATCTGTTCGAGCCCTTCGTCTCCACCAAGGCGGCGGGTTCAGGGCTGGGGCTGGCTTTGGTGGCGAAGATCGTGGCCGACCATGGCGGGCTGATCGATGTCGATAGCCGCCCCGGCCGCACCGAATTCCGTATCCATCTGCCCGTCTATGAAGATCCCGAAGAAGGCGTGAATTAAAGATATGACGCTCCCCACCGTTCTCGTTGCCGATGACGACCGCTCGATCCGCACCGTGCTTACCCAGGCGCTGGGCCGGGCCGGGTATCAGGTGCGCGCCACCTCCTCCGCCGCCACGCTCTGGCGCTGGGTGGAGGATGGGGAAGGCGATGTCGTCATCACCGATGTCATCATGCCGGATGAGAACGGGCTGGATCTGATTCCGCGCATCCGCCGCATCCGCCCGGAGCTGCCGGTGATCGTGATGAGTGCCCAAAGCACGCTCACCACTGCGGTGCAGGCCACCCAGCGCGGCGCCTTCGAATATCTGCCCAAGCCCTTCGATCTTGCGGACCTGCTGGCGGTGGTGGACCGGGCGCTGAAGCAGCCCATGGCCCTGGCCCCGCAGGCCGAGGCGCCGAAAACGGCGTCGGACGAACCGTTGCCGCTGATCGGCCGCTCTCCAGCGATGCAGGAGATCTACCGGATCATCGCGCGCCTCACCACCACCGACCTCACGGTGATGATCAACGGCGAATCCGGGGCAGGCAAGGAGCTGGTGGCCCGCGCGCTGCATGATTATGGCCGCCGCCGCCAAGGGCCGTTCGTGGCCATCAACATGGCCGCCATCCCGCGCGAACTGATCGAGAGCGAACTCTTCGGCCATGAGCGCGGGGCCTTTACCGGCGCCACCAACCGCCATGTGGGGCGGTTCGAGCAGGCGGCGGGCGGCACCTTGTTCCTGGATGAGATTGGCGACATGCCGCCGGAAGCCCAGACCCGCCTGCTGCGCGTGCTGCAGGAGGGCGAGTTCACCACCGTCGGCGGGCGCCAGCCCATCCGCGCCAATGCCCGCATCGTCGCCGCCACCCACCGGGATCTGCGCGCCCTCATCCGCTCCGGCCAGTTCCGCGAGGATCTGTTCTACCGTCTGAACGTGGTGCCCATCCGGCTTCCCCCGCTCCGCGAACGCCCGGACGATATTCCCGTGCTGGCCCAGCATTTCCTCAACAAGGCGCAGGCCGAGGGGCTGCCGGCGAAATCCATCGACCCCGCCGCCATGGCGCTGCTCTCCTCCTATCGCTGGCCGGGCAATGTGCGCGAGCTGGAAAACGTGATCCGCCGCCTTGCCGCCCTGGTGCCGCAACCGGTCATCACCGAGGAGATCATCGCCCAGGAACTGGCCGACTACACCCCGGCGGAAGAGCCCATGGCCTCGGTGCCGGGTGAGGACAGCGACAACATGACCAGCGTGGTGGAGCGCCATATCGCCCGGCTGCTGGCCAGCTTGCGCGAATCCGGTGAGGAAGGCGTGCTGTATGAGCGCGCCTTGGCCGAGCTGGAACGCCCACTCATCCGCATGACCCTGGCCGAGACCAGGGGCAACCAGATCCGCGCCGCCGCATTGCTCGGACTCAACCGCAACACGTTGCGCAAGAAGATCCGCGAGCACGGCATCGGCGTGCAGCGCCGGGTGGGATGAGCGGCCGCCTGATACAAGAGGACCCACCGCCCGGGCGCTCCAAGCTCGCCTGGGCTGTGGATTTGATGCTCGGCCGCGTGGCGACCTTGCTGGTCGCCTCGGTGGCGCTGGTTCTGGGCATCCTTACCTTCGCGCTGCTGGCGGGCCGGGTGCATCTGTCAATGCGTTCCGGCGGCGCGGTGGGGCTGATCGTCGCGGATTTCGCGGCACTGCTTCTGCTCATCCTGGTGCTGACCGGGCGCGTCACCCGCGTGGTGCTGGAGCACCGGCGTGGCGCCGCCGGGGCCAGGCTGCATGTGCGGCTGGTGTTTTTGTTCGGCGCCGTGGCTTCCGTACCCGCCCTGCTGGTGGCGGTGTTCGCCATCGTCTTCTTCAATTTCGGCGTTCAGGCCTGGTTCAATAACCGGGTGCAAACGGCTTTGGCCGAAAGCAACCAGGTGGCTCAAGGCTATCTGACCGAGCATGAGAACGACATCCGGCTCGACGCGCTGGCCATGGCCAATGACCTCTCGCAATCCGGCGCGGTCTTCTTTGGCAATCCCAATGAATTCGCGTCCTATCTGGTCAATCAGACCTCGGTGCGCGGCCTGACCCAGGCGGTGATTTTCGACCCGCTGAGCGGCCAGGTCGTCGCCTCCGCCGGGCTGTTCGCCGGCATGGCGGCCAGCGTGCCGGACCGCAACGCCATCTCCCAGGCCAATAACGGCCAGGTGCCGGTGATCAGCCCGCCGGGCAGCACGGTGGAGCAGGCGGTGATCAAGCTCGACATCACGCCACCCCTGATGCTGATGGTGGAAAAACCGATCGACCCGGCGATCCTGGACCATGTGAACAAGACGCAGGAGGCGGTGGATGAATACCAGCGCCTCGCCAAGAACCGCTCGCAGCTTGAGGTTTCCTTCGCGCTGATCATCGCGGTGCTGACATTGCTGGTGCTCTCCGCCCTCATCGGTTTCGGCCTCGTCATCGCCAACCAGATCGCCAAGCCGCTTGGGCTTCTGATCCGCGCCGCGGAAACGGTGAGCAAGGGCGATCTGGAGGTCCGGGTGCCCGAGCGCGGCACCGGGGACGAGGTGGAGGGGCTTTCGCGCGCCTTCAACCGCATGACCGCGCAGCTCGCCGCCCAGCGCAATGAGCTGCTGGACGTGAACAACCAGCTCGACGAACGCCGCCGTTTCACCGAAACGGTGCTGGCGGGCGTGTCGGCGGGCGTGATCGGGCTGGATGCCAAGGGGCGGGTCGAACTGCCCAACCGCGCCGCCTCGGAGCTGCTGCAGCTCGACCTGCTGCCCCAAATCGGCCGGAATCTGGCCGAAATCGTGCCCGAATTCTCTCCCTTGATGGCGACGGTGATGGCCATCCCCGAACGGCCCGCGACGGCGCAGATCCAGCATGGCAAGGCCACGGCCAAACGCGTGCTGCTGGTGCGCATCGGCGCCGAGATGAAGGAAGGCGTGGCGGATGGGTTCATCGTGACCTTCGACGACGTGACCGAGCTGATGGCGGCACAGCGCAAGGCCGCCTGGGCGGATGTGGCGCGCCGGATCGCGCATGAGATCAAGAACCCCCTCACCCCCATCCAGCTCTCCGCCGAGCGGCTGAAGCGCCGCTTCGCCAAGGAAATCACCTCCGACCCCGAAAGTTTCACCCAATGCGCCGAGACCATCGTGCGGCATGTGGGCGATATCGGCCGCATGGTCGATGAATTCTCCGCCTTCGCGCGCATGCCCCAGCCGGTGATGCGCGCGGAATCGCTGGAGCGGCTGGCCCGTGAAGCCATGGTTCTGCAACGCGTGGCGAACCGGGATATCGAGTGGAAGGTGGACATCGATGCCCCGCTGCGGGCGCAATGCGACCGGCGGCAGATCGGCCAGGCCTTGACCAACCTGCTGCAAAACGCCGCCGATGCGGTGGAAATGCGCGAAGGCGCGCGCCATGTCACGTTGCGGCTGCATGAGCAAGACGGGATGGCGGTGCTGAGCGTGACGGATGACGGCATTGGCCTGCCGGAAGCCGGACGCGACCGCCTGACCGAGCCTTATGTGACGCATAAGCCAAAAGGTACCGGGCTTGGCCTTGCCATTGTCTCCAAGATCATGGAGGACCATGGTGGGCGGCTTGAGCTAAAAACCGCGCCGGGCGGAACCGGCGCCGAGGTATCTTTGATTTTGCCGGCGTTGCCGGAGAATGCGATGGTGGAGGAAGCGAAGGAGTTGCCCGCGCGATGACCGAGATTCTAATCGTGGATGACGAGCCGGATATCCGCCTGCTGGTCGAAGCGATTCTCAAGGACGAAGGCTATGAGGCCCGTTGCGCCGGCACCTCGGACGAGGCGCTGGCGGCTTACCGCGCGCGCCGCCCGTCCCTGGTGATTCTCGATATCTGGCTGCAAGGCTCCAAGCTGGACGGAATCGGGATTCTGGACGTGCTGCACCAGGAGGTGCCCCGCGTGCCGGTGATCATGTTCTCCGGCCACGGCACCATTGAAACCGCCGTCGCCGCGATTCAGCGCGGCGCCTATGATTTCATCGAGAAGCCCTTCAATTCCGACCGGCTGCTGCTGGTGGTCAAGCGCGCGCTGGAAGCCGCGAAGCTGGAGCGCGAGAATGCCGAGCTGCGCCTGCGGGTGGGCAGCGATACGCGCCTCACCGGCGAGGGCCATGGCATTGCCGCCTTGCGCAACGCGGTGGAAAAAGTCGCCCCCACCGGCTCACGCGTGCTGATCTCCGGCCCGCCAGGCTCCGGCAAGGAGATTGTGGCGCGGATGATCCACGCCAAATCCCGCCGCTCGGACGGGCCCTTTGTGGTGATGAACTGCGCCATCCTGGCGCCGGAAAAATTCGAGGCGGAGCTGTTCGGCATCGAGGCCGGGCCGGAGACGCCGCGCAAGCTGGGCGTGCTGGAGCGTGCCCATGGCGGCACGCTGCTGCTGGATGAAGTCTCCGAGCTGCCGCTGGAGATGCAGAGCAAGATCGCCCGCGTGTTGCAGGACCAGAGCTTCGAGCGCGTGGGCGGCACCACGCGGGTGAAGGTGGATATCCGCGTGCTCGCCACCACGGTGAAGGATCTGCCGGCCGAGATCGCGGAAGGGCGGTTCCGGGAGGATCTCTATTACCGGCTCTCCGTGGTGCCGCTGCGCGTGCCGGCGCTGAAGGAGCGGCGGGAGGATATTCCCGCCCTGGCCAATCATTTCCTGAAACATGCGGCGGAAATCTCCGGCCTGCCCGCGCGCACCCTGGCCTCCGATGCCGTGGCGGCTTTGCAGGCGCATGACTGGCCGGGCAATGTGCGCCAGCTTCGCAATGTGATGGACTGGCTGATGATCATGCGCTCGAACGAACCGGGCGAGCTGTTCCATGCCGAGCATCTGCCCACGGAACTCGCCGCCCATGCACCCCGCGCCCTGGCCATCGATCCCGCGGCGGATGTGATGGCCCTGCCCCTGCGTGAGGCGCGGGATGTGTTCGAGACGCAATATCTCCAGGCACAGCTTCTGCGCTTCGGCGGCAACATCTCGCGCACGGCGAATTTCGTCGGCATGGAACGCAGCGCTCTGCACCGCAAGCTGAAACAGCTCGGCATCGGCGCGGCCGAGGACAAGGTGGCCTGAAACCTATCTCTTGCTGGCGGGAAGTGAGATGATTGCCCGCAGGCCTGGGTGATTATCCTGCAAATACAGCGTGCCGTTATGCAGTTGCGCCACCGCCATCACCAACGCCAGCCCCAACCCTGAACCAACCGTGTTGCGCGCGGCCTCGGCACGGAAGAAGCGCTCCGTCGCGCGCGCCCTGTCTTTCTCGGCAATCCCCGGCCCCCGGTCCGCCACCACGATCTGCACGACGCCATCCACCTGTCTGGCCGAGAAATTGATCACCGTCTGGGGTGCTGAGAATTTCAGCGCATTATCGAGCAGATTGACCACGGCCTGCTGGATCAGCTCACGGTCAGCCAGCACCGGCAGCGGTTCTATCACTTCGGTGCGCAGCATGATCTGCTTCTCCTCGGCAACGGCGCCGTAAAGCTCATCGAGATCCAGCAGCACGGGTGCCAGATCAAGCTCCGCGAAGGCCGCCCGGCGGGAGCCCGCTTCAATCTCCGAGATGCGCAGCAGCGCCTCGAACACCGCCACGATGCCGTCCAGATCCTGGGTTGCACGGTCGATAGCGGCCTGCATCTCCTCTTTCGTGGTGGCGCGCAGCGCCGCATCCTCCAGCCTGGTGCGGGCACGGGTGACAGGTGTGCGCAAATCATGCGCGATGGCGTTGGAAACCTGCTTCACCCCTTCCATGAGCCGGGCAATGCGCTCCAGCATCTCATTGATGGCCATGGCCAGCTCGTCAAACTCGTCGCCAGCCCCGCTCACGGCGACCCGGCGTGTGATATCGCCGCGCGCGATCGCCCCGGTGGTGGCGGAGACGTTCCTGATCGTCCGCTGAAACAGCGAGCGCATGAGCAGCGCTCCCACGATGCCGAGCGCGATCATCAGGCTCACGGCCCAGATCAGCCCCGCCCGCAGCACGTTGCGCAATTGCAGGCGCGCGCGCACATCGCGCCCCACCAGAAGCTGCAGCCCGCCGGGCAGTTTCTCCACCTTCAGCAACGCCACGGAACTCACGCCCTGGCGGCGCACCGGCAGCTCGTACCAGACATCATCCTCGTTCAGCCCGGCGGGCCATTGGTCCAGATTGCCCAGCAATGGCTTGCCGGAAGGGTCCAGCAGCAGATAGATCCCATCCGGATCGGAGGAACCGGTCAGCCGGTCATGAATGGCGGCCTCCAGCGAGGGAATCCCGCCAATCTGCTCATGCTCCAGAAGCGTCTGGGAATCGTTATGGATGGCGCTCTGCACCTGGCGTTGCAGCAGGCCCAGCGTGGAGTACCAGAGGGCCACCACCAATATGAAGGCGGAAAGGCCGAACACCACCGCATAAACAAGCGCGAAACGCACGCCGGCGGAACGGAACAGCGCCCGCCGCCTGCGCTTACCAGCGGGCGATGGCCCGTTGGCGGAGGCTGGGCCGCGTCTCGCCATGGAGATCGGTCAGCCCGGCTTCAAATCTCTTCCGCGCGCAGCATATAGCCGGCATTGCGGACTGTATGCAGCAGCGCCGTTTCGAAGGGCTTGTCGACCTTCTGGCGCAGGCGGGAGATATGAACATCGATTACGTTTGTCTGCGGGTCGAAATGATAATCCCACACGCCTTCCAGCAGCATGGTGCGGGTCACCACCTGCCCGGCATGGCGCATCAGATATTCCAGCAGCCGGAATTCACGCGGCTGCAGATCGATTTTCTGGCTGCCGCGGCGCACGGAGCGCGACAGCAGATCCATTTCCAGATCGCCCACCAGCAGCCTTGTCGCCGGGCCGTCGCTCTTGCCACGGCGGGTCAGCGCCTCCACGCGGGCCAGCAGCTCGGCAAAGGCGAAGGGCTTGGTGAGGTAATCATCCCCGCCGGCCTTCAGCCCTTTCACGCGGTCATCCACCTGCCCAAGAGCGGAGAGGAACAGAACCGGCGTGGTATTGTCCTGGCCGCGCAATGTTTCAAGCAGGCGCAGCCCGTCTATGCCGCCGGGTAGCATGCGGTCCAGGATGATCGCATCGAAATTCTCGGACGCGGCGAGGAACAGGCCGTCACGCCCGTTATCCGCATGTTCCACCGTGTGCCCGGCTTCGCGCAGGCCCTTCAGAACAAACCCCGCAACATCCTTGTCATCCTCTACGACGAGTATCCGCATCTCTACTCCCCTATTTGAACCGGCCGCCGCCCAACGAAGACCGGCAAATGGAATATATGTGCATTTTTCCGTACCCCAAGGATCACTTTGCGCCCTGGCGGCATGGAGGCGATCGCCGCGGTCAGCCCTTCAGCGCCGGAAATCGTCTCGCCATTCACCGTAACCACCACCTCAGATTGTGACAATCCCGCCTTGTCGGCTGGTCCGCCAGCCTCCAGCCCGGTGATCACCGCCCCCGGCGAACCATCCGCCGGGTCGGAAACGGAGACGCCAAGCCAGCCGCGCGCCACCGCGCCATGGGCGACAAGCTGGGCCACGATCGGCGCCGCGCTGTTGCTGGGAATGGCGAAGCCAATGCCCACCGATCCGCCGGAAGGCGAGACAATAGCTGAATTTATGCCAATCACGCCGCCTTCCATGTTGAAGGCGGGGCCGCCGGAATTGCCTGGATTGATCGGCGCGTCGAGCTGCAGGAAGTGGTTGAACGGCCCCTCGCCAATATCCCGCCCTTCGGCCGAAATAATCCCCAGCGTGAAGGAATTGCCCAGTGCGAACGGGTTGCCCGCGGCCAGCACCCAGTCACCGATTTCGGCCTTGCTGGAATCCGCCCAGCGGGCCGGCTGCAAGGGGTGAGATGGACTAACTTTAATGACAGCTATATCTGTGAGGTCGTCCGCGCCCACTAAACTGGCGGTGAATTTTTCGCCATCATCCAATGCCACCATAATCTGGGAAGCCCCGGCGATGACATGATCATTGGTGACGATCATGCCGTCAGGGCTGATGATGAAGCCCGAACCGGCGGCCTCCGTCAGCGGCGGGGTGGCTTTGCCGCCCCGCATGGGGGCTGGCGTGCTTGTCTTGCCGCCCGAAGCCTCAGTGACGGTGATGCCGACCACGCTGGGGGCGACCAATTTCACCAGCGGGGCCAATGAGTGCGGCGCCCCCTGAAACAGGCTGAATTGCGCGGATGCCGCCGCCGGGAATGCCCATAACAAGCCCAGCGCCAAAATCCGCCCACTCATCGCCTGCTCCCAATCTTTCCGCCTCGCCCCTTGCTTGAGCCGTGCGACCGCCATGCCAGCACCGCACCGCCCGTGCAAGCCGCATCACCGCGGTTGCGCATGACGTACAATTATAGTCCTATGGAAAGCGTATAGAGTTGAAAGCACTGCACCGCCTTACGACGTGACCAGGATAGACAGGAGGCCAACAGCATGTGTGCGAAGCGAATTGATCCGTCTTCCATCGACATCGATCATCTGAAGCAAGAATTCGAGAAATTCCGCGCCGGGCTCGGCGAGACCGCCGACAAGCTGGGCGACAACGCGCATGCCGCGCTGGACCAGATCACCGCGTATCTGAATGGCGGCAGCCTGTCATCGCGTGTTGCCTCGATCGAGGAGGAGCTGGAAGTGCTGGGCGCCAGGCTGAAGGGCACGAGCAAGGACGCCGTGGCCAAGCTGGAGACCGAGGTGAGCGCGCGGCCTTTGGCTTCGCTGGCCATCGCCTTTGGCGTCGGGCTGCTGGCCGCCGGCCTCCTGCGCCGCAACTGAGCCCCGTATGAATCTCGCCCGCCGCGCCGGCTTCATCGGGAAAAGCGCCGCGCTGTGGGTGGTGATGACCATCGCCGTGCTCTGCACCGCGTTAGGCGCGCTGGGGTTCTTCACCGCCGCGTTCCTGATCTGGGTGGGCCACTACCTGGGCCCCGCCGCCGCCGCCGCCATTGCCGGGGTGGTGCTGCTATTGATTGCCTGCGCCATCGCGCTGACATTCACCTTGATCCTGCGCCATATGCGGGCGAGCCAGCCCAGCATGGCCTCAGAGGCGGCAGGCATGCTCGGCCTTGCCCTGCGATTTGCCACGCTGACCGTCAAGCGCGATCCGCGCAAGGCAATGCTGGCGGCTCTCATCGCGGGCGCCATCGCCGAATATTTCTCCAGCGGCCGCGACTCCAAGGGCTGATTGGACGCTTAGAGCCGGATGATTTTAGATCGAATCACTTTGTGATCCGATCTAAAATCTGAATCCGCCTCTACTTCTATGTTTTAGAGGGCGATTCAGACTTTATCCGCGCTCGCGAAGCGAGCGAAGCTAAACTCATCGCGCTCTAAGCCCAACAAAAAACCCTCCCGTTGCGGGAGGGTTTTTTAATACCAGACCAGCTACTTGGTGTTTTTCGCCGCCGCCTGAAGATCCGCGGCGCGGGCCAGGATTCGATCCTCAAGTCCACTCGCCAGAGACGGGTCCGCCGGGGCGTCCACCCACTGGCCGCCTTGCTGGGTCTGTTCGAACACGCTGACCTGGATCGCATCGGCGGTCAGGGTCTTGCTGAGGATATAGGCATTCGCCTTGAAGCGCGTGTCCGGCTCCGAAGGCGGGCTGTACCAGTCGGTAATGATCACCCCGCCGAACGGATCAGCCGAGACCAGCGGCATGAAAGAGAGTGTGTCGAGCGTCGCACGCCAGAGAAAGGCATTCACCTGGATATTCGTGTTGCCGCTATTACCGCTCGTGCCCTTGCCTAACGTGAACAGCGAGGTCGCGCTTGAGGACGCATCGCCGACATTGCCCTGCTCGTAATTATTGATGTCGGGGGTGGAGGTCTTGAGACCGCTGCAAGCGCTGAGGGACAGCAAGCTAAGCGCCAGACTGGCGGGGACGGCGATTCGTTGGATAATCCTCAATTCTGCTCTCCAAGCCCGAAACTGCATGCTGTTTAGCCTTCAACCCTTGTCACGCCAAGGGCTGGAAGAATGGCTGATACAAAGAGTATCCTGAAACAAAAAGGGTGGCGGTTTCCCGCCACCCTTTTCCTATAACGTCCTGAGACGCCGTTTAGGCAATTACCACTTGATGGTGGTGCCGATGGCGATGGACTGCACCTGCCCGTTGCCGGACGGATTGATCGCGGTGTTGCCCGGCTGGTGACGATGGCCATACTCATACTGGATGAACAGGCTGATCGGCTTGGCCAGCTGGTAGTTGCCGCCCGCGGCAACGCCATACTCGTTCAACGTACGGGCAACCTTGGTGCTGCCCGGCACATAGGCACCGGAAGTCTGGCCGTTGAAGTAGCTAGCACCCAGAGTGTAGGGGCCAATCACGTAGGAAGCGCCGACGATATAGGTCAGGCCGTTACGGGCACCCTTCGGCTTGAAGGCATAGTTGTCTTCAACCTGGCCGGTCTTGATGTTGGCGCCCACGGTCAGGCCGGCATAGGTGGTCTGCGCACCAGCCTGGAACACGCTCAGCTCGTCATAGCCATACTTGGCGGAAGACGGGGTGCCGCCATCGATGCCCAGCGGCGCGCCATGCAGGTAGCCAACGGAGATCTTGTTGGCGAAGCCGGCATATTTCAAGCTGTAGCCCAGCGAGACGTCCAGCGTGTTGCGGCGGCGGGTGCTGCTGCCGCCATACACGGAGTTGGCATTCGCATTGTTCAGCGTGGTGGTGTTGGCATAGCCTTCCTTGATGCCGTTGGAGTTCGGCTCGAAGCCGATACCGCCGGAGAAGGAGCCGCCCAGCAGGCTGTCGGACACGGACGGGGTCAGATACACGATCTTGTCCGTGGAGTAGAGAACGCTGGCGTCAGAATAGATGAAGTTGCCAGGCGAAGCGGAGGAGGGATACAGCAGGTTCTGGCCGCCATCGGCGTTGAACTGCGCGCCGTCGCCGAAGCTCTCGATCACACCGGTCTGCATCAGGCTGAACACGCTGTCGGTCTGGCCGAAGCGGGCAAAGCCGTAATCCGGGGTGCCGATATAGCCATAGGCACGCTGCACATAGAGCGAGCCGAAGCCCTGGGTGCTGGTGCCGTTGTTGTTCTTACCCGCGCCGGCATTGTACTTCAGGGTACGCAGCTCGATCTGCGCGCCATACCAGATGCCGTTCACGGTCTCGGCGTCGAAGCCGGGATAGATACGGACATCGCCGAAGGTGCCGGAATTGCTCAGCTTATAGGCGGTGCCAGCGGCCTGGGTGCCGCCCTGCATGGCGCTGCCGGCGCCGTAAGCGCCAAAGCCGAACTGGAAATAGCCATTCACGTGAACGACGATGGTGCCCGGTGCGGCAATCGGCTTAGCCGGCTGGGCGAAAGCGGTGCCTGCGGCAAGCAGGGTGGCCGCAGAGGCCAGTAAAAGTTTGCGCATCAATTCATCTCCTCATTCGCCGGATTCGGCGTGATCGTTTAGACCGTGGCGGCCCCCGAAGCTCGCGCCAGCAGCTTCGTGAAGCCACCGGCGCGCTCATCGCCGTTAAATATCCATCCTTAATCGGAAGCAATGTCTGACTTAGTTTTCCGTGCCTTATTCGGCCTACTGTGGCACCGAGGCCACATGTATATGACGTTAATGTTAAATGCGCACAAAGAATTTTGCTGGAAAATTCAGGCTCTAAGTCAGTTTAGTGACAGAGCTAGATATATTTTCCTATTGATTTAGTATTTTTATACTTCAGGCCCGAGTTAATTCGGATTTGAAACGCTCTCGCATTATTTTCGCTCTGAATGCCTTAAAGAAAGGCGTCTATTGCTCCAATTCCGGCACAAAAACGCCCCAGGGCGCTCACGCGCCGCCCGGTAATTCCTCCCAGCGCGAAGGACTTTATCGGCCGGGCCTGCCGGGCCAACCGCAACCAGCCCGCAACCGACAAGATAGCGCTACCGGGATGGCTTGCGGTCGCGAAGACCGGCGAGATGAAGACAATCCCCACCCCGGCGCGGCGCGCCCTGGCAAGCTGGGCGGTGTGATGCACCGAGGCGCTGAGCAGCCCCCGCGGCTTGCCCAGGCGCCCATTGCCAAGCCCGCCGCGCAAATGCAGCCCCGCCCCCAGAGATGCCGCCAGCCGCGCATCCCCCGCAATGATGAGCGGCAGGTTACGGGCACGGCAGATGCGCGCCACCGCCCGCGCCAGGGCCGCGCGGTCCGGATGCGAATCATGCCGGAACATCACCCCGCACAACCCGGCCGGCAGACGCCTTATAACTGGCAAAGGGTCCGCCATGCGGGTTTCATCGGTGAAAAACCAGAGCGGCGGCGGCCCGGCATGGCGGCGCTTTACCGCGCGCGCCCAGGCGATTAACCGTGAATCCATGCCCAACCCTAGCCTGATTGCCCGGAATCTCGAAACCGTCCGTGCCGGTATTGCCGCAGCCGCCCGCGCCGCCGGGCGCGATCCCGCGGAGATCACGCTGATTGCCGTCAGCAAGACCCATCCCAAGGAAGCGGTGCTGGAAGCCATGGCGGCCGGCGCGGCCATCTTCGGCGAAAACCGGGTGCAGGAGGCGGCGGAGAAATTCCCCCTTGAGGGCGCGAAGCTGCACATTATCGGCGGATTGCAGACCAACAAGGCCGAGCAGGCGGTGCGCCTGGCCGATTCCATAGACAGCCTGGACCGCCCCCGCCTGGCGGATGCCATCGCCCGCGCCTCCGAGGCCGCCGGGCGGCTGCCGGAACTGCTGGTGCAAGTGAATATCGGCGACGAGCCGCAGAAATCCGGCATCCCCACGGCGGAAGCCGATGGCTTCATCCGCGCCATGCGCGCGCGCTTCGGCGCGGCGCTGGCGGGGTTGATGTGCATCCCCCCCGCCGAAACCGACCCCAGCCCGTTTTTCCGCAAGCTCGCCGCCATGGCAGATGCGCATGGGCTGCCGGTGCGCTCCATGGGCATGTCCGGCGATTATGCGGCCGCCATCGCCGCCGGGGCCACGCATATCCGCATCGGCACCGCGATTTTCGGACACCGGGATTATGGGCACTGAGCGCGATTCAGAGTTTAGGGCGGATCACAAAGTGATTCGATCTAAACTTATCCGGATCTAAGCGTCACGAATCCGCCACACCCTGGCCGAACAATTCATATTTAATGATTTAAAACCCCGGCCCGGTGACGATTCCCGCTTGCGCGCACTGTGCGGCGGCGGTTTTTGGCTGTATCTGCAACCGTCAAATTCTCGCCCCTCGGAGATTGATCCCCGGTGATCAGATTATCGATCCCGTTCCGCCAAGCCTTGTCGCGTCTCACTTTGCCGGTGATGCTGATGTTTTCGCTCGGCTGCGTGCTGATCGGCCGTGCCGACCAGAATTTCTCAGACCGCCTGCGCGCCGGGCTGGATGACATTCTGGCGCCCGCCTATATGCTGGTCTCCGGCCCCATTCAGGCGGCTGAGCACGGCACCGGGGAAATCGGCCATCTCTTCTCGCTGAGCGAGGAAAACGAGCAGCTGCGCGAACAGAATGCCGAACTGCTGCAATGGCAGGAAGTGGCCATGGCGCTACAGGCGCAGAATGACGCGCTGAAGGCCTCTCTGCACTACCTGCCCTCGCCCACCCCGCAATTCTCCACGGGCGAGGTGGTGGCGGATCTCGGCGGGGTCTATGCGCGCTCGGTGCTGGTGCTGGTGCCCCCCGTGGGCGGCAACCCGCAAAGCCTGGTGGGCGCGGTGGCGATGGATGGGCGCGGCCTCGCCGGCCGGGTGGTGGATGCGGGCAGCCGTTCCGCCCGCGTGCTGCTGATCAATGACATCAATAGCCGCGTTCCGGTGGCCATCGGCGCCAGCGGTGCTCCGGCGCTGATGGCGGGCACCAACGGCCCCAACCCGTCCTTGCTCTATTGGGCGCCCGGCCAGCCACCCGCGGAGGGTGCCATGGTGCTCACCAGCGCCGAGGGCGGCGCCTTCCCGCCCGGCCTGCCGGTGGGCGTTGTGCATTACGACGCGCAGAACGAGCCGGTGGTGCTGCCGCTCGCCAATCTCAACGCGCTGCGGGTGCTGCGCCTGTTCAGCTACCCCGATAATCTTCCGGCGCTGACCCCCATCCCCCATATCAAGCCGGACGCAGCACCCACCGCGAAACACCACCGGAAACGCTGATGGCCCGTGGTTCCGCCCTGCGCCGGCCCACCCGCTCGTGGCGCCAGCTCGATGCCGCTTCACGCTGGATTTTTCCATGCGCCACGCTGGTGTTCGGCCTGTTCGTGATCGGCATGCCCTTCGGCATTCCCGGCCAGGCCGCGTTGCGCCCGGTTTACACCATGGCGTGCGTATATTTCTGGTCGCTCTACCGCCCCGCCTCACTGCCCGCCCCGCTCGTCGCCCTCTGCGGCCTGTTGCTGGATCTGCTGGGCTTCTCCCCCCTCGGGCTCTGGGCCGTGCTGTTGCTGCTGCTGCAATGGGTTACGCTGCTGCTGCGGCGTAAACTGGTTCCGGCCAGGTTCCTGCTGGTCTGGGCCAGCTTCACGGTGATGGCGGCCGCCGGCGCGGCATTGGCCTGGGGGGCGGAAGCCGCCCTCACCCTCACCTGGCTGCCAGTTTCCCCGCTGATCCTTGAATGCCTGCTGGCGGCCGGGCTGTATCCGGCGCTGGCGGCGCTGCTCATCCGGGCGCATCGCGGCCCGGCGGCGGTGGAGCTGGCATGAGGCGGCAAGCCAAGAACCGCACCTCCTTCTCCCGCCGGGCCTTGCTCATCGGGGCGGGGCAAACCGCGATCTTCGCGGCCATCACCGCGCGGCTCTATCATTTGCAGGTTTCGGAGCACGGCAAATACGCGCTGATGGCGCAGCAGAACTCCATCTCCGAACGGCTGGTGGCACCGGAGCGCGGGGTGATCACCGACCGGTTCGGCACCATCCTGGCCGGCAACCAGCAGCATTGGCGCGCTTTGTTCATGAAGGCGATGGCGCCGGAGCCGGATGCCGTGCTGGAGAATTTCTACCGCCTTGTCCCGCTCTCGGACGATGAGAAAGCCCGCATCGCGGAAGACCTCGCGGACCGCCCCGGCTATATCCCCGTGCTGCTGAAGGATTGGCTGGACTGGCCGGATATGGCGGCGATCGAGGTGAACACCCCCGACCTGCCCGGCGTGATCGTGGAGGAAGGCGCCAGCCGTACCTATCCGCTGGGGCCGGTGGCCGCGCATACGGTTGGCTATGTCGGGCGGCCGAACCAGAAAGAGGCCAAGCAGGATTCCGTGCTGGCGCTGCCCGGCATGCGCGTCGGCCGCACCGGTGCCGAGGATACCGACGACCTCGCCCTGCGCGGCGCCCCCGGCTTCGTGCAGACGGAAACCAACGTGCATGGCGAGGTGATGCGCGTGGTGGCGCATGATGGCGGCACGCCGGGCCAGACCGTGGCCCTGGGGCTGGATGCCGGGCTGCAACAGCTTGCGGTGCAGAGCCTGGGCGACAATACCGGCGCCATCGTGATGCTGGATGCGACCAATGGCGAAATCCTCGCCATGGCCAGCACCCCCTCCTTCGATCCCTCGCTGTTCGACAAGGGCGTGCCCAGCGATGTCTGGAACGGCTGGATGAACGACCCCAAGCATCCGCTGCTCAACAAGGCCGCCGCCGGGCTGTTCGCGCCCGGCTCCACCTTCAAGCCCACCGTCGCGCTGGCGGCGATGAAATCCGGCGCCCTGACGCCGGACACCATCCTGAACTGCCCCGGCTTCCTGAAACTGGGCGACCATGTGTTCTGGTGCGATAATCATACCGCCCATGGCAGCATCAACGTCACCACCGCCCTGCAGGTGAGCTGCGATGTGTTCTTCTACAAAACCGCGCTGATGGTGGGCATCGACAGGATCGCGGAGATGGCCACCAGGATGGGCCAGGGCGTGGATCTCGGCTCCGACGTGCCGCACACCCAGGACGGTCTGGTGCCCACCCTGGATTGGGCCCGCCAGCACGGCATCCATTGGGCGCAGGGCAACACGGTGGTGCAGGGCATCGGCCAGGGCTACACGCAGCTCACCCCGCTGGCTCAGGCCACGATGATCGCCCGCATCGCCACCGGCACGGCCGTTATCCCGCATCTCACCAGGCGTGTGGGCGGCGTGCTGCAACCCAATTCTATTCCCGGCGCCGCGCCGCCGCTGGATGTGGACGACCGGCATCTCGCCACCCTCCGCCAGGCCTTGTTCGAGGTGGTGAACACCCCCGCCGGCACCGCCTATGCCGCCCGCCTGACCATTCCCAACGTGCAGATGGCGGGCAAAACCGGCACCGCCCAGGTGCATGACAACAGCGCCGCCGAGAAGCAACGGAACTTCAACGATCTGAGCATGGCCTGGGAAAAGCGCCCGAATGCCTGGTTCGTCGCCTATGCGCCCTATGACAATCCGCGCTACGCCATCGCCGTATTGGTCGAGCACGGCAATTTCGGCGCGCAGACCGCCGCCCCCATCGCGCACGACATGATGACCTACGCCATCCTGCACGACCCCGCCGGGCGGGACACGCCCCTGGCCAACCCGCCGCCGGAGCCGCCCCCCACCGTGCCCACGGGGAACAGCGCGTGATCGAACATGGCAGCCTGAGCCTGCACCGGCCGTTCCGGGAGCGCTCCTTCGGCCTCGCGCGCAAGCTGATGCGCGTGAACTGGCTGTTCGTGCTCTGTGTCTGCGCCCTCGCGGGGGTGGGGTATGCGGCGCTGTACTCCGCCGCCGGCGGCGCTGCCTCACCCTATGCGGACAGCCAGTTCACCCGCTTCTGCACCGGGCTGGTGCTGATGCTGGGCATCGCCATGGTCGATATCCGCGTGCTGCAAAAACTCTCCTGGCCCGCCTGGCTGCTGGGCGTGCTGCTGCTGATCGCGGTGATGAAATTCGGCCATGTCGGCCTCGGCGCGAAACGCTGGATGACCGTCGCGGGCGTGGAAATCCAACCCTCCGAGCTGATGAAGCTGTTCCTGGCCATGGCGCTTGGCAGCTATTTCAAGCGCGCCACGCCGGAGCAAACGGGCAGTCTCCTCTTCGTCGCACCCGCCATCCTCGCCACGCTGGTCCCGATGGGGCTGATCCTGAAGGAGCCCAATCTCGGCACCGCCGTCATCACCGGCGCCATCGGCGCCACGGTGATGCTGGGGGCGGGCGTGCGCTGGTGGTGGTTCGCGCTGGTGGCAGTGGTCATCGCGGTGTGCGCGCCGGTTATCTACGAACATCTGCACGCCTATCAGAGGGCGCGCATCGACATCTTCCTGAACCCCGGCGCCGACCCTCTGGGGGCGGGCTACAACATCATCCAGAGCAAGATCGCGCTCGGCTCCGGCGGGTTCTTCGGCCAGGGCTATCTGCATGGCACGCAGAACCAGCTCAACTTCCTGCCCGAGAAACAGACGGATTTCGTCTTCACCATCATCGCCGAGGAGTTCGGGTTTTTCGGCTCCGTCGCGGTGCTGGGGCTGCTGATGTGCATCGTGGCACTGGCCTATTACACCGCTCTCTCCTGCTCACATGTCTATGGGCGGCTGGTGGCGCTGGGCATCGCCACCAATTTCTTCCTCTATTGCTTCGTGAATCTCTCAATGGTGATGGGGCTAATTCCCGTCGGCGGCGTGCCGCTGCCGCTGATCTCCTATGGCGGCTCCGCGCTCACCGCGGTGATGCTGGGCTTCGGGGTGCTGATGTCCATCCATGTGCATCGCGACGTGGAATTCCCGGAATTGGAAGGGTTCTGAGCCCGCCATGGCGATTCTGGTGTTTGATTCCGGCATTGGCGGGCTTGGCGTCGTCGCGGCGCTGAATGAGCTCGCCCCGTGCCTGCCGCTCACCTATCTCGCCGATAACGGCTTCTTCCCCTATGGCGAGAAGCCCGATGAAATCCTGCTGCCGCATATCATCGAAGTGATCGGCGCCGCCATCGCCCGGGAAAAGCCGGAGGCGGTGGTGATCGCCTGCAACACCGCCAGCACCATCGCCCTGTCGGCCTTGCGCGCGGCGTTCAACATCCCCTTCATCGGCTGCGTGCCGCCCATCAAGCCCGCCGCCGCCGCCAGCCGCAGCCGCAGCATCGGCGTGCTGGCCACCGCCGCCACGGTGCGCCGCCCCTATCTCAACGGGCTGATCGAGCGTTTCGCGCCGGATTGCCGGGTGCTCACCCTTGGCACGCCAACGCTGGCGGAGCTGGCGGAGCAAAAATTCCGCGGCGCCGCGGTGGATGTGTCCGGCGCGATCGCGCCGCTCTTCACCCAACCGGGCGGCGAGGCGATCGATGCCGTCGCCCTGGGCTGCACCCATTACACTTTCCTGCTGCCGGAATTCCTGGCCCTGCGGCCAGACCTTTCCTGGCACGACCCGGCCTTGCCCGTGGCTCGGCAGACGCTGAACATCATCGCGCCGCTCAGCCTTACCGAAGCCCCACGCATTGCCCGCGCCACCGGCGCGCCGGTGGCGCCCGATCTGCTGGCGCTCTTCGCGCTGGCACCCGCTCTCAGCCCAGCCTGAACCTGTAGAACAGCGTATCCACCGCCATGCGGGGATAGTCCGGCGGCAAATCCTCCGGCGCCACGGGCTCGAAGCCATTCTTCTCATAAAACCGGCACGCGGCGCGGAGAATTTCCACGGTGCCGAGAATGATCTCCTGAACACCGGCCGCCCGGGCCTCGGCCAGCAGATGGTTGAGCAGGCTCTGCGCCACGCCCTTTTCCTTGCCGCGAAAGGGAGCCGCCACAAACATCTTGCGCAGCGCCCCCTGGCCGGCGCCGAAGGCTTTCAGCGCGATGCTGCCAACCACACGGCCATCCGCCTCCGCGACCCAGAAGCCGCCCCCGTCTTTTTGATAAAATTCGGGTATGGCCAGCAAATCCGGCTGGTCCCGCAGCGTCACCGGCACGCCGAACTCGCCCTGCTGAATGGGCAGGATGAGATCCACCACCCCCTGCTCGTCCGCCTTCACGAAGGGGCGGATATGAAATGCCAGCGCCATCTCAAGCCCGCGCAAACATGCCGATGGTCAAGGCGACACCGATGAACGTCACCACCACCCGCAAAATTTTCTCCGGCACATGCCGCAAAATCAGCACCCCCGCCTGCCCGCCAATGATGGCGGCAACACCCAGAATCAGCACCAGAATCCAGTTCTGCTTGCTCTCGGCAAGAAAGATCGCCACGGCGGCGACATTCACCACCCCCGCCAGCACATTCTTCGTGGCCCCCGCATGGCGCACGGAAAGCCCCACGGCGGTCAGCGCCGCAATCATCAAAATACCGATGCCCCCGCCGAAATAGCCGCCATAAACGGCGATGAAGAACTGCAGCACCACGGCCATGCGCGGCGAGATGGGCGAGGGTGCGTCCTCTTCGCGCGCCTTGCGGAAGAAACTGCCCCAGACGAACACCGCCGTGGCGAATAAAATCAGCCAGGGCACCAGATGGGTGAAGATGCCGACCGGCGTGGCCAGCAACAGCACCGCCCCAATCGCCCCGCCAATGACGCTGACGATGAACAAGGTCCGCAGCGAAAGCCCCGCCGCCCCCTCCGCCATGCGCCACCCGGCCCAGCCGGTGGTGGCCTGGCCGGGAAACAGCGCAATGGTGGAGGTGATATTGGCGGCGCGCGGGTCCAGCCCCGCGAACAGCAGCGCCGGGAAGGTCAGGAACGAGCCGCCACCCGCCACCGCGTTCTGCGCCCCGGCGATGAACCCCGCCAGGGCCAGCACAACGCAGGAAAAGATCATGCCGCCAGGGCCGCCAGCTCACCGGCGGGCGGGCGGGCGCCGATCCGCGCGATCGCCAGCGAGGCCGCCTTGGCACCCAGCAGCCCGGCTGCCTCCAGCCCCTCGCCGCGTGTATAGGCGGTGAGGAACCCGGCGGCATAGGCATCGCCAGCCCCTGTCGTGTCCACCACCCGCACCGGCATGGCGGGAACGGTGATGGCCTCGCCGCCCTGCAGGATCAGGCTGCCCGCCTCGCTGCGCGTCAGCACCGCGAGCTTCACATCCAAGGCCGCCTTGGCCGCTGCCTCATCGAAGCTGTTCACCTCATACAGGCTGCAAATCTCCGCCTCATTGGCGAAGAGAATATCGATCCCCTCGGCGATCAGGCGGCGGAATCCATCCCGGTGCCGGTCCACGCAGAACGCGTCGGAAAGAGACAAAGCCGTCTGCTGCCCCGCCGCGCGGGCCATGCGCGCCGCCTCGATAAAGGCGGATTGGGCGGCCGGCGGATCGAACAGATAGCCCTCCAGATAGGTGACTTTCGAGGCGGCGATGATCGTCTCGTCCAGATCATGCAGCGCGAACTCACCGCCCGCGCCCAGATAGGTGTTCATCGTCCTCTGGCCATCCGGGGTCACCAGGATCAGGCATCGCGCGGTCGGAACCGGCGCCTCAAGCGGCGGCGTGGCGTAATGCACGCCAACGGACGCAATCTCGCGCCGGAACACCTCGCCCATCTCATCCTTGGCCACCTTGCCCAGGAACGCCACCTTGGCGCCAAGTGCCGCCGCCACCGCGCAGCTATTGGCCACGGAACCGCCCGAGGCGGTCAGCCCGCCCTGCATCGCCGCCGTCAGCTTCATCGCGGTATCCGCGTCGATCAGCGACATGGCACCCTTCGGCATGTCATGCCGGCTTAAAAATTCGTCATTTGTTTGCAGCAGAAAATCGACGATCGCATTCCCGATGCCGGTGATATCGAATTGTGACACGGCCATATTCGGCAAACCTCCCCGGATTACAGCGGCGTTGGGTTAGCATCGCGGACCATTACGGGCAAATGACCGGCAAGGTTGTTTACCCCCCTGGCGCGTGCTAGGCCGCGAAATCATTCGCGATGAGCCACCACGGAGGATTTGTGTTTAACAAGCGCAAGACGGAAGAGCCGAAACCGGTCCCCACCGCGCTCCCGGCGGACGAGGCCAAGCCTACCCCCGCACCCTCCATGCCGGAGGATGACACCCCGGCCGCCACCTTCATTCCACCCAGCTTCAAGGAGACCCCCATGGCCCGCTCACCTTTCGCGCCGCCGCCGATCCCCTCCACCCCAACCTCCTCCCTCCCGCCCGCCGCGGCACCGCGCCCGCTGATGCCAAGCAACCCCGGCCGCGAAACCGCCGAGCGCCGCACCCTGGTGGTGGGCCGCGGCATTTCCGTGCAGGGCACGGTGCAGGACGCCGAGCGCCTGGTTGTGGAAGGCACCGTGGAAGCCACGATGATCAACGCGACCGAACTTTCCATCGCCCCCGGCGGCGTGTTCAAGGGTGAGGTTGAGGTGGATGACGCCGAGGTGGCCGGCACCATCGACGGAACATTGATCGCCCGCGCCACCCTCATCGTGCGCAATACCGGCCGCGTGCTGGGCACCGCGCGCTGCCGCCGCCTGCAGGTGGAAGATGGCGGGCAGATCACCGGCCGCATCGAAATGCTCAGCGATACGCCCAATAGCCCGGCCCAGAGCTTCGGCACGGTTTCCGAATAGTCAGCCGCGCCAGACTGGCTTGTTTAAAAAAACCCGCTGGCAATAGCGGGTTTTTTACTTTCTGGCATCTTTAAAACCCAAACCGGTCGATTGCATATAATTCCAAAGCCGCGATACCAGCGGCGATCATGACAATAACCGGAACCAGCAACAACGCGCCGGCACCGTTATAAAAGGGAATTATACATTCAACTTCCCATGGCAATGCACGGGCTTTTCTCTCGTCATTGCGAGCGGCGCGAAGCAATCCATCTCCAAGGCGTTCGCGGAAAGCTGGATTGCCGCGCCGCGACGCGGCTTTCAATGACGGGTTTGACCCCTGGATCGCCAAAATAAGCCCAGGGGAATCAGGTCTATAATTCCCTTATAAAACCCGCCTTTAACCTCCCCGGCGTTACTGCAGCACCGTCTCCGCCTCGCGCCCCAGCATCAGCGCCAGGCGCTCCAGCCGCCGCAGCACGGCATCGCCCGCGAACACGCCATTGGCCGCCGCCAGGCTCAGCACCAGCCGGTCCGGCGTCAGCGCCAGCTCGGTTCCAGCCAGCAGATGCGGCGTGCCGGCGGACAGCGTGTAGGCCAGCCGCAGCGCCGTACCCAGGGTTTCCGCACGCTGCGCGGCCTGCATGTCCAGCAGCGTGCGCACCGGGGCCAGAAACCCCGCCTCGGGCGGCGTCTCGTAACGCACGGCCGTCACCAGCGCCAGGAAGGCGCGGGCGTGGTGGTCCAGGCTCATCCCCGCCTGGCGCAGCACGCGCATGAAAGCCTGCTCGGCACGGTATTCGGGATGTTCGTGGCTGCCGATATCGGAGAGCCAGCAGGCAGCCTCGCGCAGCCGCCTCTGTGCCGGGGTTTCGCCAGGGAACAAGGGCGAGGTCCAATCCACCAGGGCGCGCGGCAGATTGCCATCGCGGATCATGCCGCGCACAAGATCGCGCGAGGCGGCCAGCAGCGGGTCCTCGGCCCTGATCTCCTGCGGCAGCAGCCGGGAGAACCATCCCTCCCGCAGCCCGTTGGCGGAGAACACCACCCGCGCCGCGCCGGTGGCGCGCAGCAGGCGGCGCAGAATCACCGCCGCATAGGGCAAA
This sequence comes from uncultured Pseudomonadota bacterium, assembly GCA_963794625.1. GTDB lineage: Bacteria > Pseudomonadota > Alphaproteobacteria > Acetobacterales > Acetobacteraceae > Acidocella. The sequence continues at coordinate 82,946 of CAWCEU010000003.1, read as the reverse complement.
TCCTCAATTCGCCGGCGCGGCACGCCGGGCATGCGCTCGATCAGCTTGCGCCCGCCCTCGCTCACCACCCCCGCCAGATCGCGCGCCTCTTCCCGGTTGATGGTGTAATGATGCACGATGTTCAGCGGATAGCCGGTCTGCGCGATATGGATGCGCGCCAGCGCCCGGAAGGCACCGCCGGAGAGGTACAGATCCTTCCCCGCCGCCTCGGCCGCGAAGGGAACGGCTTCCAGCGCCTCGATCATCACGGCCCGGGCGCGGCCAATATCCTCGCCCGCACGCTCGGCCAGGCGGATGACACCCACCGGCAAAGTCACCGCCGGGCCAACCTTGCCCGCCTCCAGCCGGATCAGCTCCAGCGACCCGCCGCCAAGATCGGCCAGCATGCCATCGGCGCCGGGAATACCGCAGAGCACGCCCTCAGCCGAGAGCACGGCCTCCTGCTCGCCGGAGAGAACGGAAATACGCATCTCCGGCAGGCGCTTCATCATCGCCTTTACAAAGGCGGGGCCATTCTCGGCATCCCGCACGGCGGAGGTGGCCAGCACCTCGAACGGGCTCGCCCCCATGGCGCGGGCGATGGCGGCATAGCGGTGCAGCACCGTTTCCGTCCGCGCCAGGGTCTCATCCTCCAGCCTCCCGGTGCTGGTCATGCCTTTCGCCAGGCGCAGCACGGCCTTCTCGTTGAAGATCTGCATCGGGTTGCGCAGCTCGCCCTCATAGATCACGAGCCGCACGGAGTTGGATCCGAGATCGACCACGGCCCTGCGCAACACAGGGCGGGATTGCTGATCGGGAGGGGTCAATTGATCCATGCTTTACTCTCCACCGGAGCCGTTGCGCGCCAAAGATAAATTTTCATGACCGATCCATATCCGGCGCACCAAGATCAAGGCGCATGGTCAACGCATCACCGCCATCGTCATAATAGGCTTTCCGCAGGCCAATGGTCACAAAGCCAAATTTTTCATAAAGCCCCCGCGCCGCCGCGTTGCTGGTGGCCACTTCCAGATAGAACATGCGCACGCCCGCTTCGCGCAGCCGGCGCAGGCCTTCGCGCAGCAGCGCGCCGCCCACGCCCTGGCGCTTCTCCACCGCACCGATGGTCAGAATCTCCGCCTCGTCCAGCACCGCGCGCAGCAGCAGAAAGCCGCCCGCCTCATGCATCAGCCCCAACACGCCGGGCTGGCCCAGCAGGGAGAGAAACGCCGCCTCATCCCACGCCTCTTGAGGGCATACCGCGCCATGCATCACCGCCAGCAGGGCGGCATGGGCGGGTCCGGCTTCAATAAAGCTCATACTGGCGCTGGCCGCAGCCCGGCCGCGGGCAGCTTGGCCTCAGGCGGATCGATATAAAGCGGCAGGGCGGCACCAGGCGCCTGCCCGGCCGCCTTTCGCGCCAGAGCGGCACGCCCCACCCAGGCGGCATCAATCAACCGCGCGCTGGTCAGCATCACATCCGCGCCCCTGGCGGCCAGATACGCCGCCAGCCAGGGCGCTTCCTCCCCGGCAATGGCCACGGGCATTGGCGGCACCGGCACGTCCTCATCGGCAAACGCCTCGGGCTTGCCGCCGCGCAACAGGAACAGCCGCCCGCGCCGGGCCCGGATGCCCACCCAGAGCGGCCGGGACAGGGACGGCAAGGCCTGGCCATAAGCATCCGCCGCCGGAATCCCCCAGAGCGCAACACCCAGCCCGGCGGCAAAACCCTGCGCCAGCGCAATGGAGGTGCGCAGCCCGGTGAAACTGCCCGGCCCGGTGCAAACGGCGATACCTGTGATCGCCTGGCCCGCCGCCGCCTCCTGCAACAGCAAGGGCAGCGTCTCGATCAGCCCCGGCTTCAGCTTGGCACTCCAGCGCTGCTTTACCGCGCCATCCTCCGCCAGCAGCACCAGCCCGGCGCACGGGCCGGAAGCGTCAAGCGCGACCAGGCTCACGCGAATTCAGCTGCCTCTTCGAAGGACAGGCGCGGCAAGCGTGGCGGCAGCTCTTCATCTGGCTTCGGATGGCCGAGATTGATCAGGAAATTCGACTTCCAGCCCTTCTGGGTGAAGAAGGCGCGATCCAGCTTGGCGCGGTCGAAGCCCGACATCGCGCCAGTGGCAAACCCCAGCGCCCGCGCCGCCAGCAGGAAATAGGCGCCCTGGAGAGAGGAATTGCGCATCGCCGTCTCCTCCGCGAGGTCCGGATTGCCGGAAAACCAGGGCTTCACATCCGCGCCTGGGTAAAGCTCCGGCAGCTTGAGGTAGAAATGCGGATCGAACGCCACCACCACGGTCACCGGGGCGGCCATCACCGGCCCGATATTTCCGCCGGAAAGACAGGGGCGCAGCAATTCCTTGCCCTCCGGCGTGCGGATGAACAGAAACCGCGCGGGCAGGCAATTGGCCGAGGTCGGCCCCCATTTCATCAGCTCATACAGCGCCTTCAGCTCGTCATCCGAAACCGGCTCGCCGCTGAAGGAGGAATGGGTGCGCGCGTTGCGGAACAGCGCATCCAGCGCCGCATCGTCCAGAGCCATTATGCCTCCTCTCGGTTACGCGGCCTGTGTAACCGAGGTGACTTCCGGAATATAGTGCTTCAGCATGTTCTCGATGCCATGCTTCAACGTCGCGGTGGAGGACGGGCAACCCGCACAGGAGCCCTGCATGCGCAGGCTCACCACGCCGTCACGGTAGCCGCGGAAGATGATATCCCCGCCATCGCCCGCCACGGCGGGGCGGATGCGCGTGTCCAGCAGATCCTTGATCTGGTCCACGATCTCCTGGTCCGCCGGGTCCACATCCTCGTCCTCCAGCGCCATGCCCTCGCGCAGGATGGGCCGGCCCGCCACCAGATGCTCCATCAGCATGCCCAGAATTTGCGGCTTCAGCGCCTGCCAATCTGTCCCGTCGCTTTTCGTCACGGTGACGAAATCCCCGCCCAGAAACACGCGGGTAACCCCTTCCAGCCCGAACAGCGCCTCGGCCAGGGGCGAGATCAGCGCCGCGTCGGCATCCGGAAAATCCGCGGTCTTGTCGCCCAGAATCGCCTGGCCGGGCAGGAATTTCAGTGTCGCCGGGTTGGGCGTGCCTTCGGTCTCGATAAACATCTCTGCTCCTCATCCGCAAAGCGGACTGGTTTGGTCCTGATACTGACTTCGTAGATTGTCCTTTTTGCGCGCCCTGACAAGGCCGGAAAGACAAAACCGCCTTGCGCGGTGCTTGTCCCGGTGCGCAAAGCCGACCACATTCCTCTCATGCTGCCCACGCTTTTCATCAGCCATGGCTCGCCCATGACAATTCTTGAGGACACCCCGGCCCGGCACTTCCTGGAGTTGCTGGGAACCCTCCTTCCCCGTCCGAAGGCGATCCTCTCCGTCTCCGCCCATTGGGAAACCGATATCGCGGCGGTGAGCAATCCGCCCGTGAATGAGACGATTTACGATTTCTACAATTTCCCGCCAGCACTCTACGCGCTGACCTACACCCCGCCGGTGGCGCATCAGCTGGCCAAGCGCGTGGCGGAGCTACTGGGCGGGGCCGGGCTGGCTTGCGGAACAGATACCACGCGCGGGCTGGACCATGGCACCTGGGTGCCGCTGAAACTGGCCTACCCGGACGAGGATATCCCGATGATCCAGCTCTCGGTGCAGACCCATCTGGGGGCGAAGCACCATGTCGCCCTCGGCGCGGCGCTGAGAAAGCTGCGGGAAGAGGATGTGCTGATTTTCGGCTCCGGCACCTTCACCCACGATCTGCGCCGCTTCCGCTCCAGCCGCCCCGCCTTGGACGCGCCAGAGACGCAGGACGTGACCGACTTCTCCGCCTGGATGGACGCAAAGATCATGGCCGGGGACGTAGACGCCCTGGCAGATTACCGCCGCCTCGCCCCGCATGCGGTGGATGAACACCCGACGGAAGAGCATCTGCTGCCTTTGCATGTGGCGCTGGGTGCAGCCGGGCCGGACATGGCGGCGAAGAAGCTGCACAGCTCTGTGGAGTATGGGTTTATGCGGATGGATGCGTATGCGTTTGGGTGAGCCACCGCGCCGAGGCGATTTTGGGGGGTTTTTGTCCGTCCACTTAGGAACGAACTGGCTGGTAAAGCGGACATATCCGGTCTGTCGCATAGATCGACGAACTGGAGTAGCCAGACTGGGCGTGGGTCGGTGTCTACGGTATCGGTCACATTAGAGTAGATAGCCCAAATGCGGGAATTCGGGCTATTTGAACTACATACTTGCTCAGGGCCCGGTACAGTCTCGGAAATTTGACGAACGCTTGAGTAGTGATGCGCTCGACAGATGTCTCCCGCCGCCGTAACGTTGACGAGACGGTTGGTAGCGTCCCACAAGCCCGAAAAGACCTAAAATGAAGAAAGTTATTCTCGCTGTTTTCCTGATTTTTCTACCAACTTGGGCGCATGCCGATCAGCCGTCTGATGATCCCAATACAGTGGCAGCGCTTCAGTTTGTCAACTCTTTCTGGTTGAATTGGTCGAGCGCAGCCCAGGTTGCCATCCCTTACATTGACACTTCCGTAGGCGATCGAATTAGTTTTTTTGGCAAGTCAATTTCTCACAGAGAATACATGCGCATTGAAGAGAGCTTTGTAAGGCGCTGGCCTGATCGAAATTATTTAATGCAAGATGGATCTCAAGCAAAATGCGATCAGAAAACAGCAACATGTGTGATTAGCGGCACCATACTTTGGTCTGTTCACAATCACGATACGGCAGCTCAATCCTATGGATCTTCGAAATTCAGCTTCACTTTGCGTGAACAAACGATTGATGGCCAGAAGTTGTTTACCATAATAGCTGAAGTCAGGATCCGACATATCTCAAACACTGAAGGAAGGTTCTCAACATCTGGCTTCAGTCTCCCAAAGAATAGCAATTCCAGCAGTTGGATGTCACCAGAGTGGCATGGGTGGAAATATGCCACTGGAAAAAGACATTCCCGCCACCGTTAATGCGTCACCCGAAGCAGCTTCGAAACTCGCATACTACTATGGCGATAGTGCGCATGTTTTGGCTCCGAGAGGATGGATTTGCTTTTCAACTTACTCTCACGAGACCACTACATCTGTTGTTGATGGTTCAGCTACAACTTTGATTGTAGTTCCTCCAGGTTATACAGCCCCAACTGATCCGGTAGTTCTTTATGAGAGGTGGGACAATAATGCGGATCATCTTCGATATGACGAGTTTGATCAAATGTCGGAAGCTTATGGAGGGACTTATTTTTCGGCATTGATTTCGCAATCAGAAATTCAAGATGAAGTTTCGTCAGTGGAGAAACTCCGAAGAGAAATCAAAGCATCGGATTTTTTAATTCCAAGATATTCAACCGATTCTATAACTCAATTGAATAGCTCTGTCTTCGAATATGAAACTCCTCCTAGTCGAATGGGTTTAGGTATTGCGATCGGCTGGGGATTACCTATGAATTTTCGATTTATTCCCTACCCGGGGTCTCATCTACCTACTCTTCCGACCTACGGTACAATTTCTTTGTTTCATGATTATAACTGGCGCACGATGCAACTTCTTGCGTTACGGCTTCCACCCGGAATGTCAAGTTTACATTCTGAAATTCAAGATTTTGTGGCTTATTGTCAGCCCGAAATACAGACAACGTCTTGCATTGGAGACCCCAATGCAAACGAAACTTGGAAGCCTCCTCCGCCCATATCTCAGGCCGAAGAAGCACATATTTTGTGGGCCAATTTAAAAAACTTGAGCCAAAGAAACTCGCCTTGATGAGTTCTTAGACCCGTGAAAGTGATTTTTCAGTTGAAAAGGCGCTTCCGAAAAGGCTGACGGGACAGTTAGAATGTCAGCTTCTATGCATTCACTTGAGCTAGGAATGACCGGAACGGGCACGTTTGGTCTCGCAATCAAAAAACGCGAGTAAAGGGTACTGCCTGCTACCGAGATGGCAGCAGGAAGCTTGGAACGATCATAATAGTGCTGAACCGCCACGACGCTGCGAAAAGCTTTCGATCATAGGAATGTCCGTTCTGGGGTGCCTAACTAAGGGTCGGGTGCAGCGGGGTTAGGCGCGGAGCCGTTGCACGCCGACATTGGCGAATGACTGGTTTTGGTTTTGCATTCTCGCCTTCTTATGGCCGAATAGGGTCGCAAGCAGCCCCTACCCCCCCGCCACCAACCCATGCAGCCGGTGGTTCAACCCCGCCAGCGCCGCCTGCGCATCCTTATAAATCCCAAACAGCTTGTCATAAAAAACCGAAGCCTCCGCTTGCGGCTTTGTCACATCCAGCAGCCGCACGCAGCGCGAAACCGCATCCTCCGGCCCATCGAACAGCCCCACCCCCATGCCCGCGACCAACGCGGCGCCGAAAGAGGCATCGCCGGATTCCGTGCGCTCGATCACCAGCCCCGTCACATCGGCGATAATCTGCCGCCAGGTCGCACTTTTCGCGCCGCCGCCCATCAGCCGGATCGTGCTGAACTCCAACCCCAATTCCCGCGCCGCGCCCAGCAGATCGCGGATCGAAAACGCAATCCCCTCATACACCGCCCGGGCAAAATGCATCTTGCCGTGGGAGATGGTCATGCCGATGAAATCCGCGCGCAGCAGCGGGTCCCAGTAAGGGGCACGCTCGCCTTGCAGATAAGGGTGGAACAGCATCCCCCCCGCGCCGCGCGGCGCGGCGCTGGCCAGCGCGTCCATCGCCTCGAACCCGCCTTCCGCGAACATCAAATCCCGCACCCAGCGATGCGCCGAGGCGCAGCTATTGGTGCCGGTGGCGGTGTAATACATGCCGGGCATGATATGCGGGTAACAGGAGATGGGCGGCTGCACCACCGGCCCCTGCGTGGCCAGAAACAGCACCCCCGCCGTCGCCAGCTTCACCCCGCCAATGCCGGGCTTCGTGCCACCCGCGCCAAAAAACTCCACCGTGGTGTCGTTGGAGCCGCACACCACCGGCGTGCCTGCCTTCAACCCGGTGCGGGCGGCGGCTTCCGCCGTCACCCCGCCCACCACATGCTCAGGCGCCACAATCGGCGGCAGGATGGACATGTCGAGCCCGATCAGCCCCGCCAGCTCCGCCGACCAGCCCTTGGTGGCGTCATCGGCCATCAGCGCGCCCACCGCGTCGGAATAATCCGTCTCCCAGGTGCCGGTCAGGCAATGGCGCAGGAAATCTTTCGCCAGATAAAGCCGCTTCGCCTTGGCCATCATTTCCGGCTCGGCGGTCTTCAGCCAGGCCAGCATCGCCAGCGTCCAGGTCGGGTTCACCCGGTTCAGCGATGTCGCAATGATTTTGGCCCCCGCCGTCTCATGCAGGGCGGCGGCCTCGGCAGCGGCACGCTGGTCGCTCCACATGATCGCCTGGCGCAGCACCGTGCCGTGCCCATCCGTCAGCACCGGAATATGCGCGCCAGCCGAGATGCCGATGCCCGCGATGCGCTCAGGCGCCACCTGCCCCGCCGCCAGCACGGCGGGCACCGCCTTGCACAGGGCCGCAAACCACTCCGCCGGGTCCTGCTCCGCCCAGCCAAAATGCCGGACATGGGTGGAAACCGGGGCACTCGCCTCCGCCTTCACCACGCCGTCCGGCGTAATCAGCGTGGCCTTCAGGCTGCCCGCGCCAAGGTCGATACCGAGCAAATATGTTTCTGGCAAAGAAAAGCTCCTGGAATCGAAGATAGGACGAGTCTAACATCCACCCCATGCCCGATACCATAGAACTCGCCCCCGGCCTCACCGCCGCCCGCCTGGATGCCATCCCCGTCATCGATATCGGCCCGCTTCTGGCCGGAAACATGGCCCCCGCCGATTCCATCGGCCGCGCCTGCCGGGAGATCGGGTTTTTCTACATCACCAATCACGGCATCCCGCAGGCGCTGATCGATCAGGTTTATGCGCAGGCCAAGCGCTTCTTCTCCCTGCCGCCGGAGGAGAAAGAGAAATCCGCCATCGAGCATTCATCCTGCCATCGCGGCTGGTTCCGCGTGGGGGGCGAGAATCTCGACCCCGAAAAGCAGAAACAGGCGGGCGACCTAAAGGAAGGCTTCAAGATCGGCCGCGACCTGCCTTTGGACCATGAGCGCGTGAAGGCCGGGCTGCCCTTGCACGGGCCGGATATCTGGCCTGACCTGCCGGGCTGGCGCGAGGTGATGCAGGATTATTACGACCGGCTGGTGGAGCTGGGCAAAACCATCCTCAGCGCCTTCGCCGTCTCACTGGGGCTGGAGAAGGATTATTTCGAGCCCTGGCTCGGCATCACCATGACCACTTTGGGGCCTTTGCACTACCCGCCCCAGACCGGGCGCATCACCGAGGCGCAGCTGGGCGCGGGCAAACACACCGATTATGGCTGCCTCACCCTGCTGCACCAGGATAGCTCCGGCGGCTTGCAAGTGCAGGGGCTGGATGGGCGCTGGATCGACGCCCCGCCCATTCCCGGCACCTTCGTGGTGAATATCGGCGACATGATGGAACGCTGGACCAACGGCGTCTTCCGCTCCACCCCGCACCGCGTCATCAACATCTCAGGGCAAGAGCGCTATTCCCTGCCCTTCTTCTTTGACCCCGATTTCTACGCCCCGGTGGAATGCCTGCCCACCTGCCTGAAGCCGGGGGAAGCGCCGAAATACCCGCCCACCACGGCGGGGCAGCATCTGCTGGACATGATCAATGCGTCGTTCAAATATCATCAGGATAAGGTTTAGGTTTCGCAGCTTTTTGAAAAAAGCTGCAGCAAAAACTTTGGTAACTATATACTTGGCTAAGTGACGGGGCGGCAAAATCGAAATAATGTGGCATCGTGATTTTGGTTGCAGTATTTCTGGGCAAGATACCAACTGTAAGAGCTACCATGCCAAAAGGACCAAAGGGACAGCGCCCACCTTCAATGTACAGCAGTCTTGAGGCGTGGACCGCGAAAACTAAACGAAAGAAACTAAATGCAAGAGAGCGGCTCGAACAGAAAGCTGCTGCCGCGCAGCTTTTTGTTCAGCAATCTGGACGTCAAGCACAGGCTGGGCGTGAGCCGAATGATCGTTCTTATGATAGAAAGACGGTAGAATTGGTGCGACACATGAAGCCTGATGATTTCGATAGGCTTCTTCGCCACGGGGAAGAAGATTCCGAAGACGAATAGCAGGATAACCGTCTAATTTATTTTAAGAAATCTCCTTCGTAAACGACTGAGTTACTTAGCGAAGTATATAGTTGCCAAAACTTTTGATGTTTATTCAAAATGAAATGCGGTCGTTTAGATTCAATGTCTAACGTAGCGTTATTATGGAAATTCCCCAATGATGTTTCACGTGGAACGTTTCAGGGCTTGCCTTAGGCTTTCCACATCGCTCACCGGCAGGCCACAAACATTGCCCCGGCACACATAAGCCGCCTTCAGATCGTCCGGCTTGCCGTAAGCCGGATGCGCCGCGCCAACACCCGCCCCGCCGCGCAGCACCAGCACCGCCGGGTCCGCCGCCGCCAGCGCCGCTTGCGCCAGCTCCTCCGCGCCGCCGGTTACCACCACACAGGCCGCATTCGCCAAAAGATCAGCCGCCGCCAGCAAAATCGGTGAACCCGTCAGCGCCCGCGCCCGTCCGCCAAAGGCCGCCAGCACCGCCTCCGCCTTGGCGCGATATTCATCCTTGCCGGTGAGATGAAACAAAGCCGCGTAATTCTCCGCCATCATGCCGATGCCCGAAGGTGCGGGGCCATCCTGCACACTCCGCCCGCGCGGGGCATACACATCCCCCGCATCATCGGCGGACATATAGAACGCCCCTGCCCGATCGCCGAAATGCGTTTCCGTGGCCGCCAAAATCCCTTCCGCCCGCGCCAGAAACGCGCCCTCGCCTGTCGCCTGATACAGCGCCAAAGCCGCGCGGATCATCCCCGCCTGGTCCTCCAGCAGCCCGGCGGCGGAGATTTTGCCATGCCGCATCGCATGCGCAATCCGCCCATCCACCTGCCCCATCGCAGCCCATAATGCCTCAAACACGCCACGGGCCAACGCCACCCAGCCCGGCTCGCCGAACACGCAGCCCGCCTTCACCAAAGCCGCGATGGTCAGCGCATTCCAATCCGCCAGTATCTTATCATCCCGCCCTGGCCGCACCCGCGCGCCGCGCGCCGCCAGCAGCTTCGCCCGGCAGGCGGCAAGCCGCGCCTCATCCGCCCCGAGCGCCGCGCGGCGCTCCAGAATGATCTTGCCTTCCCAATTGCCATATTCTGGCAGCGGGTAGAAACGCTCGAAAAACCCCGCCTCCGCCCCCAGAATCTCCAGCACCTCCGCCCGGGACCAGACATAGAATTTGCCTTCCTCACCCTCGGAATCCGCATCTTCCGAAGCCGCAAAGGCGCCCTCCGCGCTCATGTCCCGCGTCAGCCACTCCACTGTCTCCCGCGCTCTGGCCTCGTACAGCGGGGATGGCTTGTTAGCCTGCGCGAAAGCCAGCATCTCCAGAATCAGCGCATTATCGTAAAGCATCTTCTCGAAATGCGGCACCAGCCAGGCATCGTCGGTGGCGTAGCGGGCATAGCCGCCGCCCAGATGATCATAAATCCCGCCCTGGCTCATCCGCTCCAGCAGCAGATGCAGGGCCTCTGCACAGCGCGCATCCGGCCCACGGAAATATTCATGCCAGAGGAAGCGGAACACCGGAATATTCGGGAATTTCGGCGCGCCGGAAAGCCCGCCCAGTTCCCAATCCATGCCGCGCAGAAACGCCGCGCGCACCGCCTCCAGCAATTCCGGCCCTGGCGGATCACCAGGCTTGGCGGCGGCGGCCTGGGAGAGCGCGCCCTTGATGGACTCCACCGAGCGGCCGATCCGCGCCTGGTCGTCCTTCCAGGCCTGGGACAGCGCCACCAGCACCTGCGGGAAGCTGGGCCGGCCAAAGCGCGGCGTGGGCGGAAAATAAGTTCCGCCCCAGAAGGGCGCTGCATCCGGCGTCAGCACCATGGTCAGCGGCCAGCCGCCCTGCTCGCCCATGGCATGCAAGGCGGTCATGTAGGTCTGGTCGATATCCGGGCGCTCCTCCCGGTCCACCTTGATGGCGACGAACAGCTTATTCATCAGCGCCGCCACGTCTTCGTTCTCGAAGCTTTCATGCGCCATCACATGGCACCAATGGCAGGCCGCATAGCCTATGGAGAGCAGCACCGGCACATTGCGCGCCTTGGCCTCGGCAAACGCCTCCTCGCCCCACATATGCCAATGCACAGGGTTGTCCCGGTGCTGGAGGAGATAGGGAGAGGACGCATCCTTCAAGCGGTTCTGCATTTTGCCGGCTCCTGGTTCAGGGCTTAGATAGGCGCGAACGATCAGGAGTAACAGCTTTGGGTGAACGCTTGGCCGGCGATCCGGCGCCGTATTTCGAAACGCATATCTTCGTCTGCGGCAACCGCAGGCCGGAAGGCCATCCACGCGGCGATTGCTCCAGCAAGGGATCTGAGAAAATCCGCGATTACATGAAGGTCCGGGTGAAGGAGCTGGGGCTGGAGAATATCCGCGTCAACCAGTCCGGCTGCCTGGACCGTTGCGAGCTTGGCCCCTGCGCGGTGTTCTATCCAGAGGGCATCTGGTACCGGCTGGACAGTTTCGCGGCCGTGGATGAGGTGATCGAGAAGCACCTGCAACAGCATGGCCGCGCCAAGGATCTGATGCTGCCCTGATAAAAAAGGCGGCCCCGAAGGGCCGCCTTGTCACTCAATATTCCTCGTCGGCGACGTAGGAACCGATGCGGTGCACCAGGTCTGGCTTCGACTTGGCCAGAAGCGCGCCATAGATCAGCGAGATCACCAGCAGCCCCAGCGTCAGCTTCGGATAGAGGTTGAACGGATAAGGCTGGCCCGGCTCAACAAGGCCCCAGAGCGGCATCAGCATCAGGGCTGTGCCCAGCAGCGGCACGATCAGATGGGTGATGACGTTGAAATCCTCCCGGTGGTACCGCAGCATATAGACCGGCAACGCCAGGTTGGTGAGCAGATAGGTCACGATCACGGGAATCGTACCCAGCGTGCCGGTATCGCCGAACAGGGTCACCGGGTCGATGTTATAGAACGTGCCAAAACCCAGCACGATCGCCAGCGCAACCACGATATAGGTCCACATCGCGGTATGCGGCGTGCGGTGCTGCGGATGGATCTTGCCGAAGAATTGCGGCAGCAGCCCCTCGCGCGCCGAGCTGAACAGGATGCGTGCCTGCGCGTTGGTCAGGCCGATCAGCGAGGAGAAGATCGAGGTGACACCGGCCAGATACGCGACGATCAGCAGCCCCGCGGCGGAGGCCTTGAAGGCATCCACGAACGGCAGGGAGGAATTGGTGATCGCCTTCAGATCGTTATGGAAGGCCGTCTCTGTCGCAAAGGCAAGGAACATGTACAAAACGCCGATGGAGAGCGTGCCGACGATCAGCGCGCGCGGCACGTTGCGGCGGGGGTTGGTGGTTTCCTCCGCCAGCATGGCGGAATTCTCCCAGCCGATGAACAGATAAATGGCCAGCGGGAAGCCAAGCCCGATACCCTTCCAGCCGCCGGTAACGGAGGAGAGCATGAAGGATGTGAGGGAAATATCCTTATGGTTGACCACCAGCATGATCACCGCGCCGACCAGCAGCAGCACCAGCTCAAAATAGAAAAAGATCGCCGCCCAGGTGGTGGAGAGCGAAATGCCGCGCGAAACCAGCAGCCCGACAATCACGGTGGCGAGAACGCTGAGCACCTGCCAGGGCACATTGATGCCGAGGAAGGTTTGCAGCGTCTGCGCCGCCCAGCCGCCGGAGATCACCACGACCGAGGCAGCCGCGATACAATACCCAACCACCACGAAGATGGACGCCGCCGCCCCCGCCCACGGCCCGAAGGACATGCCGATAAAGGTAACGAAGGACCCCGCGCTTGGCCGGTACTTGGAAAATTGCGCCAGCGTGTTGGTGAGGAACAGAATCACCACCATGGCGACCAGAATGGTCAGCGGCGCGCCTACCCCGGCACCTGAGGCGATAAGCCCGAAGCCGAAGAAAAAGCTCATGGCCGGTGCAATATTGGCGAGAGTCGAGGCTATGATTTGCGAGAGGCCCAGGCTATCGCGCTGCAGCCGTTCGCCGGAACGGGGAATTGTACTCACTGTTGTTTTCCTGACGTTTTATTGGTTTTAGCCGTTGCGTGATAGACCCAAGACTCTGCCCTTTAGGCCAGTTCGTCAATACAGGCTAGATCAATATGGGCTTAGATCGAATGGCCGGATACAAGCTAACACGTGAAATTGAGCGCCAGGATAGGGGACCGGGGCAGTTAAGCTTCAGCCTGACGCCCTAGATTTCGGCCATCAGGCTGGCATTGCCCCCGGCGGCGGCGCTGTTGATGGAGATGCTGCGCTCGGCCATCAGCCAGCCAGGGTTGTAGAAATCCCCGGCTTCGATGGCGGCCGGGGCGAGCGCATGCAGGGGAATAATGCCCCCCGGCCGCGCGGCCAATTGTTGCGCTATGGTCAGCATATCTGACTCATCACCTTCCAGCAGCGCCGCTTGAAAATCCGCCGCCATGTCCATGGTCGCGGCGCAGCGCGCGGCCTCAAGGGCCTGTGCCTGGGCGCGGCGCCCGGCTTGGGTTTTGGCCCGGCAGAATACCAGCCCGCGCGGGCGCGCATCGTATTTGTTACACTCACCGACAGGAGAGGCGGTGACGTTTTGCGGGCAAGGCCTGCAAGCCGGTCCCCGGGCCAGCAGCCGGTGCAGATAAAGCGGCCCGCCCGCCTTGGGGCCGGTGCCGGACAACCCTTCCCCGCCAAAGGGCTGCACACCCACCACGGCGCCCACAATATTGCGGTTGACATAGATGTTTCCGGCGCGAATCGCCTCCTCCCAGCCGCGCAGCCGGGCGTCAATCCGTCCCTGCGCGCCGAAGGTGAGGCCGTAGCCCAATGCGTTGATCCTCTCCGGCAGCCCGGGCAGCGCGGCGCGCGGGACAAGCAGAACATGCAGCACAGGACCAAAAACCTCTTTTTCAATCAATGAAAGATCAGGAATCTCGATGATTGTTGGCGGCACATAGGCCGGGCCTTCCGGGGCGGCGCCCTGGGTGATCACGCAATTCCGCGCGCGCAGCGCCTCGATATGCGTTCGCACGCGCATGGCGGCTTCGCCGGTGATCAACGGCCCGAGATCGGTGGCGAGACGGTCCGGCGGGCCCACGCGCAGCTCGCGCATCGCCGCGCGCAGCCGGGGCAGGAATTCCGCCGCGCTGTCCCGCTGCAGGCAAAGCAGGCGCAAGGCCGAACAGCGCTGACCCGCGGAATTGAAGGCGGAATAAAGAATATCCGCAATCGCCTGCTCCGCCAAAGCGGTGGAATCGACGATCATCGCGTTCAGCCCGCCGGTTTCGGCGATCAGCGGCACCGGCCTGCCATCCGGGTTCAGGCGTTGCGCCAGCGTATTGTTGATGGCCCGCGCCGCCTCCAGCGAGCCGGTGAAGGCGACGCCATGGCAGCGCGCCTCCGCCACCAGCGCGGCCCCCAGCCCGCCATCGCCTTGCAGCAGGTGCAGGGCCGCGCGCGGCAGCCCGGCCTCATGCGCCAATTGCACCGCAAATGCGGCAACCCGTGGCGTTTCCTCCGCCGGTTTGGCGATAACCGCATTGCCCGCCGCGAAAGCGCCCGCGATCTGGCCCAGAAAGATGGAGAGCGGGAAATTCCACGGGCTGATGCAGATAACGGTGCCCAGGGGCAGATGCGTTTCTTCCAGCCAGTTTTCCATCTGTGCTGCGTAATAACGGCAGAAATCCACAGCCTCGCGCAGCTCGCCTTGTGCATCTTGGATGGTCTTGCGGGCTTCGCGCACCAGCAAGGAGAGAAACGGCGCGCGGTGACGTTCGAGATGATCCGCGACCTGGCGCAGAATTGCCGCGCGCTGGCGCGGCGGCGGCGGGGCATAGGTTTGCGCAAAGGCGAAGGCGGCTTCGAGATCAACCGCGGTGGCCGGTTTCACTTCGGGTGCCGGAAAGCCGCGCGGCAGCTCGGCCGCCAGGGCGGCGAGCACGGAGTCGTCCGCGAGATCGAGCCCCGTGGAATTTCGCCTCTCCTTGCCGAAGAGGTCCGGCGGGCGCGCGATTTTTTCATGCGGGGCGCCGGGCGGGCTCAGCGCCTGGCTCTCGCGCAGCGGGTTTTGCAACAAAGCCTCCGGTGGAATGGCGGGGTCGTGGAGCTGATGGATGAAGGAAGAGTTGGCGCCATTTTCCAGCAGCCTGCGCACCAGATAGGCCAGCAGCGTTTTATGCGGGCCAACCGGCGCATAGATGCGGCAATGCCGCGCATTGGGCCGGCTTTGCACGGCGTCGTACAGCGCCTCGCCCATGCCGTGCAGACATTGAAACTCGTAATCCGCGCCGCCCGCCATGGCCTGGATGGCCGCGATGGTATTGGCGTTATGGGTGGCGAATTGCGGATAAAGCAAAGGCGAGGCAAGCATCCGGCGGGCGCAGGCGAGATAGGCGATATCCGTGTGAATTTTCCTTGTATAAACCGGAAAATCCGAAAATCCGCCGAGCTGCGCCTGCTTGATCTCCTGGTCCCAATACGCGCCTTTCACCAGGCGCAGCATCATCACCCGGCCGGTGCGGCGCGCGAGATCGGCGCAGAATTCAATCACCGCCGGGGCGCGCTTGCCATAGGCCTGGACGGCGAAGCCGATGCCGTTCCATCCCGAAAGCGCGCTGTCCTGGCAGAGGATTTCGAGAAGATCCAAGGAGAGATCGAGCCGTTCGGATTCCTCGGCGTCGATGGAGACGCCGATCCTCCTGGCCTTTGCAAGCTGTGCCAGCGCGGTGAGGCGCGGGGCCAGCTCCGCCAGCACACGGGCGCGCTGGGCGCGGACATAGCGCGGGTGCAAAGCGGAGAGTTTGATGGAAATACCGGGTGAGTTCCGTATATCCCCGTTGCCTTGCAAGGCAAGGATGGCGGTGCGGTAGGATTGGAAGAAGGCTTCGGCATCCTCCGCCGTCATCGCGGCCTCGCCCAGCATGTCGAAAGAGAAGCGGTAGCCGCGCGCGGCCAAAGGGGCGGCGCGCGCAAGGGCTTGCGCCATGGTCTCGCCCAGCACGAAGGCGTGGCCCATGCGGCGCACCGCCTGGGTTGCGATGGCGCGAATGAAGGGGGCGGCCAGCGCCCAGGCGGGGCCTTCCGCCAGCCAGGCCGCCAGGGCCAGGGCACGGCCAAGGGCCAGCCCGCCGCGCGCCCAATGGCGCCCGGCCAGCTTGTCCCGCAGCAATTCATCGCGGGTGGCGGCATCTTGCGTGCGCAGCAGGGCCTCGGCAAGGCCCATCAGCGCCAACCCTTCCGCGCCGCCGAGCGGATAGGCCCGCAGCAGCCTGGAAAGTTGCGAAGGCGGCGCGATGCGCACGGCACGGATCAACGCCAGCGCCGTCTCACGCGATGCCGCCTCTTCGGCTGGTGACAGGCTGGCGGCCTGATACAAGGCGGCGATGGCCTCTGGCTCGGGACGGCGGCAGGCGGCGGTGATGGCCTGGCGCAGGGGCGATTGCAGACTTGTCTCCGCGGCGAAGGCGGCGAAGGGCGCATCGTCTTCCTGCATGGGGTAAACCTAGGGATTCGGGCGGGCGAAATCCAGGAAAACCGTCAACCGCTCCGGCTCAGCCGCTCCAGGGCGCCCAGCGGGAGATTTCGATCTCACCCTCTTGCGGCCTGGGCGGCATTGGCCTGGCGCCGCCCTGTGCGCGCCAGCGCTGCAGGCGCCAGACATAGGCCAGAACCTCGGCGCAGGCACGGTAAAGCGCCACCGGCACATGGTCATCCGGCTCCACATGGCGATAGATGGCACGGGCCAGCGGCGGAGACTGCACGACCGGGATGCCATGGGCGCGGGCACGGGTGATGATCTCCTCCGCCAGCATCCCCACCCCCTTGGCCAGCAGCAAGGGGGCCCTGTCTCCCCCACGGCGGTAGCGTATGGCGCAGGCATAATGGGTAGGGTTGGTGACAACGACCGATGCCTCGGGGATACGCTGCATCTGCCGCGCACGGGCCATCTTGCGGGCCATCGCCCGCTGGCGGGATTTCACATGCGGGTTGCCGGCGGCGTCCTTCATCTCCTCGCGGATCTCGGCATCCGACATGCGGTGCTTCTGCCGGTGCAGCCAGATCTGCAAGGCAAGATCCCCCGCCGCCAGCAAAACCAGAACCACGCAAATGATGACGAGGGTCTGCAGCACGATGCCCAGCATCGCCCCAGGCAGCGGGCGGGGCAGGAACGCCAGCCCGGCGAATTGCCCCCGCCGGGCCAGAATGGCGAGCGCCCCTGCCCCGCCGATAACCAGGATTTTCAGGATGGATTTGCCATGCTCGGTAAAACCATGGCCGGAGACGATCTGGCCCAGCCCTGATTGCGGCATGAGCTTGGAGAAATCAGGTTGCAGAAGCCGGAGTGCGAAGACCCAGCCGCCGGAAACGATGCTCCCCGCAAAAGCGATGGCGGCGACGAGTGCCAGCAACGGAAACAGAGCGGAGAACATGGCGCCCGACCAGCCCGTTGCGGCGGAAAGCGGCGCGGTGCCCGCCTGGTCCAGGCAGACGGCGAAGAGGTTGAGCAGCCTGTCCCCCAACCCCGCCGCGGCACCCAGCGCCAGCAGCGTGGCCACTGCGATGGCGGCGGCTTTTGGCAGCTCCTGCGAACGGCGGACATCGCCACGTTCCGCCGCCTGCGCCAGGCGGCGCTCGGTTGGCGCATGCTTCTTTTCGCCAGCGCCTTCCTCAGCCATGCGGCAGCATCCCGCCCAGCGCCCCCATACAGATGGCGGTGAGATGCTGGGCGGTGACGCCGATGGCGGGAATGCTGGCCACCAGCACCCAAAGCCCCACCAGAATGAGCAGCGGAAAGCCGATGGAGAGCAAATTCATGCTGGGCGCGAAAACCGTGGTGAGGCCGACGGTAAGATTGACGCAAAGCGTTGCCGCCAGCACCGGCAACGCCAGCCCCACGGCGGCGGCGAATAAATTCGCGCCCAGCCCGGCGAGGCTGGCCCAGGAGGTAATGGGCGCCACGCCGGCCCCATGCGCGAAGGAATGCGCCAGAGCGGCGAAGAGCCAGACCGGCCCGCCCGCCGCCATGAAGCCCAGCAGCCCGGCCCAGAGCATGAGGTCCGACAAGACCGCGCTGGTGCCAAGCAATTCGTGGAATTGCAGCTCCGCGAAGGAGAGCCCCATGGCTTGGCCCATGATCTCGCCCGCGCCGGAAATGGCGGCCACGACGATCTGCATCGCCATGCCCAGCACCGCGCCATAGGCGATCTGCGCGAAGCCGGTGAAGATGGCGCTGAACGGGTCCGCCGGATAAGGCGGCAAATCCGGCAGCCACATGGCGAGGCAGAGCGCCAGGGCCGCCGCCAGCATCGCCTTCACCATGTTGGGAATGAGCGAGGAGCCGTAAAACGGCGCGGTGAGGAACAGGCCGGTGATGCGCAGGAACGGCCACAGGAAGCGGCCGAACCAGAGCATCACGCTATGCTCATCTAATACCATGATTGATGTACCAGAGCCGGAGCATTCGTGATGAAATCCCTGGCCAAGGCTTCAAACATGCCCAGCGCGCCGAACCCGCCGGTGAGTGCCAGCACGACCATCGCCAGGGTTTTGGGCAGCAGGGCGAAGGTGGCATCCTCAATCTGCAGCACGGCTTGCAGGATGGAGGTGACAAGCCCGACAATGAGCAGCACCAGCACGCAGGGCCAGATGGCGGAAAGCTCCGTGGCGAAGGCGTGCTGCAAGAGCTTCAGATAAAGCGGCATTATTTGAAACTATTGGCGAGCGTGCCGAGCACCAGCACCCAGCCATGAATGGAGACGAACATCAGCAATTTCAGCGGCAGGGAAATGAGGGTCGGCGAGACCATGATCATGCCGAGCGACATCAGGATGGAAGCGACAGCGAGATCGATGAGCACGAAGGGAATATAGATAAGAAAGCCAATCTGGAAGGCGGTTTCAAGCTCCGATGTCGCGAAGGCGGGGACGAGAACGGTGAAGGGGATGTGCTGCGGGTCCGCATAGGTCTGGCCGGAGAGATCGACGAAGAGATGCAGAGGTTCCTTGCGGGTTTGCGCCAGCATGAAGGCGCGCTCGGGCGGTTCGGCGGCATCGATGGCCTGGGAGAAGGTGATCTGCCCGGCCAGATAGGGCTGGATGGCCTGGCTCTGCTCCTGCTGGATGACGCCGCGCATGACGAACGCCGAAAGCGCGAGCGCCAGCGCCGCCAGCACCATGTTGGGCGGCGTGGTTTGCAGCCCCATCGCCTGGCGCAAAACCGAGAGCACGATGATGATGCGGGTGAAGGAGGTCATCAGCAAAATCAGCCCCGGCAGAAAAGCCAAAGCCGTGATGACCAGCAGGCTTTGCACATTCAGCGAATAGGCTTCGCCGCCATTGCCCGCCAGCGTGTTGACGATGGTAAGGCCCGCCGGGTCCGCCAAGGCGGTGGCGGGGGCCAGCCATGGCAGCGCGAATAGCACCAGGCGTAGTTTCCTATTCATGCGCATCGAGCCTGCTGATCAGCGCAATCCCGCCACGGCTGATGCCGAGCAGAAAACGCTGCCCATCCGCCTCCGCGATGACGAGGCTGTGCTGGCCGCCAAGCGGGCGGGAGGAGAGAACGGCAACCGGCATATTGCCGCCCGCTTTGCTGCCCGGCACCCTGCCCCGCAACCGCCGCGCCAGGAAGGCGAGGCCGGCAAGCAGGAAGAGAATGACGAGCAGGGAGGCGATGGTGGATGCGGCACCGGAAATTGTTTCCGTGTCCAAAATTTTCAATCCTGCTCTACGATGTTGGTGATATAGGCGGCGGTGAAAGGGTTGGGCGGGGTATAGGCGGCATTTTTGTCGAGCACCTGGTTGGCGATGGCGAGACAGTTTTTCGCCAGGGCCGCATGAGTCGCGGGGTCCATGAGTTGCCGGGCGGTTTCCGACATTAAGAGATCGATGGTCTCTGCCTTGGCGATGGGCTGCAAGGCGGTGAAAATGGCCACCGCCTGCTGGTCGGTGCTGGCGAATTGCACGGAGAATTGCACATAGGACTGGCCGGATTGACCGCCGGAATCGGCCGGCACGCTGACGACGAGATCATCAAGCTCCGCGAAATAGATCGGTTTTGGCGGGGGTGGTTTGGGTGGCCCGGCATGGTGCTTCATCTGCAGATAGGCCAGCGTGCCGCCAGCGCCGCCGCCAAGCAGCGCAAGGCCGGCGATGGCAGCGAGAATGATCTTCTTCATTCAAAAACCTCAAATGGAAGTCAGCAGGGATTCGAACATTGTATGCGCGGCGCTGATGGCTTGCGCGGCGGCCTGATAGGCTTGCTCGTAATTGGTGAGGGTGACGGCCTGTTGATCGCTATTCACCCCCGCCACGGCTGAGAGATTGCTGGTGGCGGTGGTAACCTGCGTGGCGGTGGCGGTGGCAAGCTGTTGCGCCGCCGAGGCATTGGCACCCAGCCCGGTGGAAAGCCCGATGAAACTTTGCTCAAGCGAACCAGCGCTGGTGGTGCCGGGAGCGGCCCAGAGCTTGGCGAGGCGCTGCGCATTGCTGCCGCTGGAGCTGCTGCCGGGAGTCAGGGTGAGCGTGTCCCCCGCCGCGGGGGTGCCGGAAATGGGCAATTGCCAATATTGGCCCGAGGCCAGGCCGGAGGGGTAGGCGATGGCGATATCGCCGCCATTGCCGCCCAGATTGCCGCTGGCGATGGCCGTGCCGGGATTCGCCGTGGTGCTGACGGTGTAGGCCGTGGCGGAGGTGAAGTTGATTTGCAGATCCTGCCCGTAATAGCTGGCGGGGATAATTGCCGCGCCGCTGGCCGGGCTGCTGGTGACGCTATCCGCGCCTGCGGTGATGGTGCCCGCATTGTTATTCTGCACCGAACCATCGCTTTGCAGCGTACCGGGTGTGGACACGTAAGGGTCCGCGGCCGCGATATCGCTGGCGGAACTTGCCACGACACTGAGACCCGACGCGGCGGATGGCGCCGGGTTGATGGTGAAACTGTCACCGTTATTCGCCGCACCGGAGATGCTGAGCGCCAGCCCCGCGAAGCTGGGCGGCGTGCCGCTGACGCCGTAGCTCTGGCCGCTGGCCTGGTCAACCGCGCTCCAGCCGCCGGTGCTGCTATAGGTGAGGGTGAAAGGGCCGCCATCGGCTGGCAGGGCGGAGGCGTTGGCGATGCTGGCGGTGATGACGGCGCTGCCGCCATTGCTGGCATTGGGGGTCACGCTGGGAGCGGGCACGGAGAAAAGCGGCTTGCCGGCGGCACCTGTCTGGTCCAGCCCTTCGGCCTGGGCGGTATTCACCTGGTTTGAAAAAATCGCCGCCAATGTGCCGAGCGATTGCAAGGCCTGGCCACAGGCGGCGATGGTGCCGATGGCACCGCCGAGAGACCCATCGGCCTCGGTGAGCGTGACGGGCGTATTGTCACTCCCCGCGGTCACGCGCACCGTGCCGTCCGGCGCGGTGGCGGCGGCCAGGGCCTGGGCGCCGCTCTGGTCCAGCAGCACCGTGCCCCCGGTGGTAACGATGACACCGCCATTGCTCTGGGTGATGGCGTTGACCGGCAGATATTGCGAGAGCGAATTCAACGCCGCCTGCTGCTGGTCGAGCAGGCTGGGATCGTTCGGCGATTGCGTCAGCCCCGCATTGATGGTGGCGAGCTGGGTAAGCAGCTTATTCGCCGAGGTTATTCCGGCGGACAAACTCGCCTGCGCGCCAGCGCTTGTGCTGTTGATGCTCGTCGCGGCGGTTTGAAAAGATCCCGTGACGGTCTGCGTATCCGACAGCACGGTCTGGCGTTGGGCAGTGCTGGTGGGTTCGGAGGCGAGCGTGCTGATATCCTGGAAGAGCTGATTGATCGCCGTCCGCACATCGCCATTATCGGTGAGGGCATTTGAGAGCGCGGTGAGCGAGGTGGATTGCGCGGAGGCAGCGGCATTGGCGGTGTTGGCATTGCGCAATTGCGCGGCGGCAAAGCCGGAGGCGGCGCGGGTGATCTGCGCGGACTGCACCCCCGCGCCCGGCTGGCCTGCGGCCCCTGCCTGGGTTTGCGCGTTCACGCTCTCCACCGCATAGCCGCTGGTGGTGGCATTGGCGAGGTTGTTGGAAACGGTCGAGATCCCCGCTTCGAATAATTCCAGCCCGGAGAGGGCGGCGTTAATGGCGTTGGTAATGCCGCTCATGGTGCTGATCCGTTGCTTGATGAGGGTGAGGAGGCGCCGACGGCCTGGAGAACCTGGGCCATGATGGGGGATTGAGCGATCTGCTCGATCTTGGCGGCGTAGTTTTCATCCGTGGCATAGCCGCCCGCCTGCAATGCCTGTGCGAAACCGGCAACGCTCCCCTGCCCCGCCGCATTCTGATAGGCGGTTTGGATGAGCCCGACATAATCCGACACACTGCCCGCGGAATCGCCGTAATTACGGAAACTGGCGAGCTGCGGGGTCAGCACGCCATCCACCATTTCATGGGTGGCGCGGGTGGACCCGCTTTCGCCATCGCTGGCCTTGATGCCGAACAGATTATTGCCGGGCGTGGAAGCGCCCCAGCCTGTTTCCAGCGCGGTTTGCGCCAGCACCGCCACGGCGGGCACGCCCAGCGCCTGCGCCGCGGCGGTAATCTGCGGCCATATGGCTTTCGTGAAATTGGTTGCCTGGGTCACGAGACCCGGCGATGACGCGCCGCCTGGCGAAGAACTGGGCAAGCCCTCTTGCGCGATACCCGCTTCAGCGCCCTTGGCCGCCAGCGCGGTGAAAGTGGAAGCTGGTGCGGCGGGAGGCAGGGAGGATGTGCCGCCAATCTGATGCATGGCCGCATCCATCAGGCCGGAATCATATTTACCGAAATCGTTCTGGGATAAATTCCACAGGAACATGCTCTGGAAATCCCCGCCGCCCGCGCCAAGCGTGGTTTCGTCCATACCCGTTTCGTTCAGGGCGGAGAGCATCTCATACCATAACATGCCCGTGAGATGCTGCGTTGTCTCCTTCAGGCCGGGGCGCTGGGCCGTGCCGTGCAAGGAGGTAAGCTGGCTGTGCAGGGACGCCACCATCAGATCACCTTGATGGTGCCGTTGATGGCACCGGCCTGTTTCAACGCCTGGATGATGGCGATGAGATCCTGAGGCGTGGCGCCTACGGCGTTCAGGGCCGCCGCCACATCCTGCAAGGTGGCCGCGCGCGGCAGGCTGATAACCTGCGCCTTGCCCTGCCTGGCGCTGACCAGCGTATTCTGCACGCCCACCGTGGTGCCGTTGGAGAAAGGACCAGGCTGACTCACGGCATTCTGCGTCTGGATATTCACGGTCAGATCGCCATGGCTGACCACGGCGGGGCCGAGCGTCACACCCGCGTTCATCACGATGGTGCCGCTTTGCGCGTCCACGATGATGGTCGGCGCCTGGGCTTGCGGGGTAATGGGCAAGGAGAGAATGTTGGACATGAAGCGCATCGGGTCCTGCCCCTGCGCGTTCACATCCACTTCACCCGGAGAAATGGCGCTGGCGGCGCCACCGCCATAGGCCGCGTTGATGACATCGGAAATCTGCTGCGCGGTCTGATAGCTGGGCTGGTTGAGCAGCAGCGCGGAGCTGCCATTGACGCTATAGGCCGCCGGAATGGTATTGGCGAGAATGGCGCCGCCGGGAAGCGTGCCAACCGTGGGGACGTTGACACTGGAGGAGGTGCCACCCGCGCTGGCGGCGAACCCGCTGACCAGCAGCGGCCCCTGCGCCTGGCCATAGATAATGCCATTGCCGCCGCGCAACGGCGTGGGCAACAGCACCCCGCCCGCAAGTGAGGTGGCATTGCCGAGAGCCGAAACCGTGACATCCGCATGCTGCCCGGCATGGGCGAAGGCCGGCACCTCCGCCGTGACCATAACGGATGCGACATCATTCGGCTGCATGGTGGAGACATTGGACAGCGCGATGCCCATATTCCGCAGCATGTTGAGAATGGATTGCTGGGTATAGGGCACCTGTGTCGTCTGGTCGCCCGTGCCGGGCAGGCCGACCACAAGCCCGTAACCGTAAAGCTGGTTGGTTGGCGCGCCCGCCACAGAGACAAGCTGGCCGATGGTGGTGCTGTCCGCTTTTGCCTTGGTGTTTATGCCGAAGGTCAGCGCCAAACAGAGGGTGGAAAAATCGCGCCGGCGCATCAGAACGGCGCCACTTTGTTGAGCACGCGTTGCAGCCAGGGCAGCTGGTGCGCACCGTTGATGGGCCCGACGCCGACATATTGCACATTCATATCCGCCACCTGATTGGAGCTGATGGTTGTACTCGCGGCGATGTCATCCGGGCTGGCATAGCCGGTGACGACGATGGAAATGACATTGCCGTTGATGTTCACATTGGTGCGGCCTTCAAGTGCCAAAATGCCGTTGGCATCGACATTGGTGACCACGGCCTCCACCTGGCCCGAGATATTATTGGCCGCCGTGGCCGAGCCTGTGCCGGTATATTCCTGATCGGAATTGGCATCGATCTCCGGGGCCAGGCTGCCGCCGTTGATATGGCCGAAGCTCATCGGCACGCCCATGAAACTGGTCATCGAATCATTGATTGTGCCGGTGCGTTTCAACGCTGCGTTATCCGTGTTGCTGGCGGCGCTGCTGGTCACGATGTTGATGGTGACAAGATCGCCGATCCGCCAATCCCGCCGCGGGGCATAGAGCGAACCGGAGGTGGAGGCGGGGAACACGGATCCATCCTGCGCGGCGATGGGGGTTTCCACCGCCACGGGAAACGCCGCCGGCTTGACCAGAGTGGGCGGCGGCGCCGCGATGGTCTGGCACCCAGCAAGCAGCAGGAGTGGCAGCAGCGTCTTCATGCGCCGGCGGCGGCCTGGGCAAGATAGTTGAGCTGATTGTCAATGGCGCTGGCAGCCTGCGTGCCAAGCTGATAGGCACGCTCGGCGGAGATCATGTTCACCATGGATTGCACCACATCGACATTGGACGCTTCGAGATAGGATTGATTGACCGAACCCAGCCCGTTGCTCTGCGGCGCGCCGTTGACGGCGGTGCCGGAGGATGTCGTGGAAGCGTAGAGATTTCCCCCCAAAGGCTGCAACCCTTGTGGATTCACGAAGTTTGCGATCTGGATTTGCCCCACCTGCGAAGCCGTGGACGAACCCGGCAGCGTGACGGAGACCGTGCCATCCGTGCCGACGGTGACAGAGGTGGCATTGCTGGGAATGGTGATGTTGGGAAGCACCTGATACCCGGACGACGTGACAAGCTGCCCCGTGGAATTCAACTGAAATGCGCCGTCACGCGTATAAGCGGTTTGGCCATTCGGCTGCAGCACCTGGAAATAGCCGGAGCCGTTGATCGCCATGTCCAGCGGATTGCCGGTGCTGGTGAGCGTGCCCTGGGTCAATGTATCCTTAATGGAAGCGACCTTGACGCCCGTGCCGAGTTCCAGCCCGGAAGGGTAGACCGTCTGCCCCGTGGAATTGGCGCCGGGCTGAATACCGTCCTGGTAGAGCAAGGTCTGGAATTCCGGCGTTTCGGATTTAAAGCCGGTGGTGTTCACGTTCGAGAGATTATCCGCGATCGTGTCCATCATCGTCTGGCTCGCCGCCAGGCCGGTGGCAATGGTGTCCAAGGCATGATTCATCTTGCCGCTCCGTTCATCGACATGGGGTGCGCTAGCCTTCAGCCAGCAAATTATTCAAATCCTGCGACGCGCTGCTTTGGCTTTTCATAAGATCCGTCTGCAACTGGTAGGACCGGCTGCTATCGATCATCTCCATCATCGCGGTGGTGGGGTCGACATCGCTGTCATTCAGATAACCCTGATGCAAGGAGCCATCCGCCGCTGGGGTGAGGGCCGCGCCGGAGGGCGCCTGATATAGCGAGCCGCCAAGTGAGGAGAGCTTGCCGGGCGGTGTGGAAACCAGCGCGATCTGCCCGAAATTCCGGGAGTTACCGCTGGTATCCGAAGCCAGCACGCCAGAGAGTGTACCATCCGAACCGATTTCGAGTTTGGCGAGCGATGGCAGGCTAATGGGCGTGCCGTTCGTGTTCAGAATTGGATTACCCGCCGAATCCGTCAGGATGCCGGCGGAAGAGAGGCTGAGCGAGCCATTGCGCGTGAGCGCAATGCCGCTGGCGGTTTGCACCTGCAACCAGGCATCGCCGCCAATGCCAATATTCATCGGATCGCCGGTTTCCTTCAACGGGCCGGGCTTAAGGTCGGGCCCGAGCGTTTCCAGCGCTGGATCCGCACCGGCTGGCGCGTTGGTGCCCTGGTAGAGCTGCGCATCGGTAACGGCCTGCACGGCTTCGTAGCCAGGGGTTTGCGTATTGGCAAGATTGCTGGCCACCGCCTGCATCCGCGCGGTGATGGCCTGCAAACCGGCCATGCCAGTGTAGAGAGAGTCGGAATACATCGCTCAACCCTGCCCTTTTTAAATCTGCACGAGACGCTGACTGTCCTGCTGCTCTGTCTGGATAACGGAGGTGTTGGCCTGATAAGCCTGCTGATACTGGATCAGCGACACCAGCAAGGAGGAGGTGGAGGCATTCGAGGCTTCAAGTTCACCGCCGGACAAAGAGCCCGCGAGCCCGCTCCCCGGCGTATTGACCACGGCCTGGCCGGAGTTATTACTGGCGGTGTAGAGATTTCCGGAAACCGGTGTCAGACCCTCAGGGTTGATGAAATTCGCTAACGCGATCTTACCGGCGCTGACGGTCTGACCGTTGGAATAGGTTGCCTCCACCGATCCGTCCGCGGCAATGGAGCTTCCGGTATAGCTGCCCGCCGCGTAACCGTCATTAGTGACGCCCGCCACCGCGAAATCTTGCGCGGAAAGCGTGGTGCCAGAGAAATTGAAGGCGACATTGGAGGCGGCGGCGCCATTGCCCCAATTCACATTCAACGTCACCGGACTGCCGGAGGTGAGAGCGCCGGAGGTGGAAAAATTCAACGTCGTCATATTTTGCGGCGCGCCAACCGCGGTTCCATTGGCGAGTTCGGGCTGAGCATAGACCGTCCAGCTCGCCGTGGTACCGGCCGTGGCCGGCTGGTTCTGCACCAGATAAAGTTGCACGCGATTGGCATTGCCGAGCGAATCGTAAGTCACCACCGACGTGCTTTCGCTATAAGTGGAAGGATCTGCCTCATTGAAAGCGGTGGTGCTGGGAATCGCCTTATCACCGGAGTTGAGATCCATCGTCGCGCCAATCTTCGTGGAGGCATTCGCCGCCACCGCGCCGGTGTTAATGGTAATGGGCCCCAGCGTGCTGCCGAGCACGCCATTGGTGCTGGCATAGCCAAGCACCGAGGCGCCATTCAACGTTTCCAACTGGCCGGCGGAGTTGAGCTGGAAAGCACCGTCACGCGTATATTGCTGCGTGCCATTATTGGAGACGACGAAATAGCCATTGCCTTGAATGGCGGCATCGAGCGAATTGCCGGTGGAGGTGAGATTGCCCTGGGTGAGGTCGGTGGAGATACCTTCTGTCGAGGTGCCTATACCAGGTGTATTCGTGGCATTGGCCGGAAACATGTCCTGAAACAAGGCGGTCTGGCTTTTATACGCCGTGGTGCTGGCATTGGCGAGGTCGTTGGAAACGGTGTTGAGGCCGGTTTGCGCGCCAAGCAGGCCGGACAGGGCGGTTTGCAATGTCATGAGGATGCTCCAAGAACAGTTTGCACGGAGGAAACGGGCAGGGCGGTGGCCGACCCGGCGACATTAAGGGTTGGCGACGAGCTGGAAAGATTGACGCCCTGCACATCGTAAACCGTATAGGGCGTGGCGTTGACGGCGTTGCCGCTGGCATCCGTGGCGCTGATTTCATAGCTATACGTGGTACCGGCGGTACCGCCGCTCCAGTTGAAGCTCTGCTGCCCCGCGGACAGCGCGCCAAGATTGAGCGTGCCCGCAACGCTGCCATTGGGGTTGAGGATCGTGACGTTCGTGCTGGCGGTGGCATCCGGCAGGCTGAAAGCGCCCTCCGCCTTGCCGGTGGCGGATGGAATAAGGCTGTTGCCGCTAACCGCCACCTGCCGCCCGACCAGAGAGGAAGCCTGCGCCATTTGCGCCGCACCGCTGCCAGTGGCGATGGAGCTGAGCTCGGTGTTCAGCTGGTTAATGCCATCGACCGTGGAAATGGAGGCGAACTCCTCCGCCATCTGAGTCGGGTCTGCCGGAGACGACGGCGATTGATATTTCAACTGTGCTGTCAAAAGCTGAAGAAAATCAGATTGCGTTAGATTCGCCGCACCGCTCGACGAGCTGGCCCCGGCGGTGCTGGATGCCGCGACAGATGCCGCGTTGACGGCATTCGCGCCGTTGGCGGAAAGGCTGGTCATCAGGTCACCTGAAAGCTGTTGATCATTTGCTGGTCGATCCGGCTTGCCTGCTGCAGCATGGCGACAGACGCTGAATAGGAGTTGGAGCTGTCGATCATGTTCACCATCTCCTCGACCGGTGAGACATTGGAGGACGTAACGTAGCCCGAGGAATCAGCATAGGGATTGCCAGGGTCGTATGTGCGCGCTGGCGGCGCGTTGCTCTGTACCGTGGTAACAACCTGAACACCCAGCGCGGATGCATCGGATTGACCGCCGGTTCCGTCCGCCTCCCCATCGACCACCGGCTGGGCCTGGAAGACCAGCTCATGCGCCCGATAGGGTTGCTGCCCCGGTGCCGCCACCGACGACGCATTGGCCAGATTGGCGGAGATGGCGCCCATGCGCAGATCCTGCGCATTCAAGGCACTGCCGATGATCGAGAAAATTCCGTTGCTCATGCGTCAAGGCTCCGTTTCAGGATTGGATTCAAGGTCAGCGCCTAGATGCCGCCAGGATTAGGGCGGAGCGCGGTGACAAGATCCGTTGTCGATTGATGCAGAAAGACTGAAGAGGCTTGCATCTGCTGGCCATTTTCCGCGGCCTCAACCCGTTCGCTGTCAAGAGAGACATCATTGCCATTGAGGCCGACAACACCATCCTGCCGGTATTGCGGGCCGGGCGCAGCGGCCGTCTGTGTTCCCAGCGCGCTGGCCAATGCGGAATTGAACGGGATATCGGCCGCTTTATAATCGGGTGTATCCGCATTGGCGATATTATTGGCAATCATGTCGGCACGCTCCTGCCTGACATTCAAGACACCGCCATAGAAATCCAGAAATCCAACCTGCATGCCACCTTGCCTTCCCGGTCTGGGTTAAGCCCCGCCAGCGGCGCCGGAAGATGGCGCCTGGAAGACATCTACAAAGGCATGTTTAAGGATTGGTAAAAAAGCACGCGGCCATGCTAATTATGGTTATTTCCATCGTCGGTCATATATTCGCACCGGCGGAATTTTTCTTTCCTGCCCCGCGGCGAAAAATTATCGATTTTTGGCTATTTGAAAAATAAGCTAGCCGCGCAGCCGCTTCAGCACATCCTCATGCAACCGCCTTTGATCATCGCTGACATAAAGCGCGGCGAGATCCGACGATGCAAAACGCGTCCCCGCCGGCATCTGCGCGTCCGACATGCGCTCCAGCGAGGTGATCACGCAATCGGCGATCTGCCGCGTGAAATCCTGGCGCTGGGCCTGGACGAAGGCCAAATCGTCAAGCTGCCGCCGGATTGAGGTGATTTCGGCAATCGCCTCATTGCGTTCACGCTCAAGCAGCGGGCTGGCGTGCTGGGCCTGCCTGTTGATATCCCCCAGCAACCCGGCCAGCCAGGACAGCAGCGCCGAAACGCGCCATAAGAGATCGAACGCCTCGCTGGCATCCATCCTGTCGCGCAGATTTGCCATCTGTTCGGCCAGGATGGCGCATACCAGCTTCTCATTGGCCTCGGCCGCGTCGCTCATCGGCTTTACCCGCTATTTCACCGGGCAAAGCTGTTTGACCACAGATAGCAGCTGGTTGGGTTCCGCCGGCTTGGTCAGCCAGCCGGACGCACCGGCGGCCCGGGCTTCGTCCCGCTTGCGCCCGCCGGATTCGGTGGTGAGCACGATGATCGGCGTATAGCGCGCCGAGGCAATCTTGCGGGCTTCCTTGATGAAGCCGATGCCATCAAGCTCCGGCATGTTCAGGTCCGTGAGAATAACGGACGGCTTCACCCCCTCCGCCAGCTTGGCGATACCCTCGCGGCCGTTCATGCCCGTCTCAACGTCATAGCCTGCGCCTTTGAGGATATGCGAAAGGCTCATCACCATTGTGGCGGAATCGTCGAGGACGAGGATGGTCGGCATGGGAACGGAGCTCCATTCAACTGAATTTGCGCAAGATTGCCCGAGTGTGACGGAGAAATGTTGAAGCCAGGTTAAAAGTCACGCGAAACACAATCGCCATCAAACAACGGGCGATTTTTAAGAATTCATTAGGACCGCCGCTTTAATCGTGCGGCATGAGCAAAGTTTTCCTCCTTCGTGCAAAAAAATTTCCGAGGGGCTTGGGCATATCCGCGCGGCAAGAGGAAAGTCCCGGCAGGCAAGGGGTTTGTCGTGGGTCATGCCATTTCCTCTAACAAGCCGCGCCCCCGGTTCCGGCCCGCCGAACTCACATAAACCGAATCCATGTAAAAGGAACATTGAATGGTTTCAAACATCGCGGCCCAGGGCGTATTGGCGGCCAATAGCAGCCTGGCAGGCACCAGCGCGGCCTCCGCCAGCTCTCAGCCCGGGAATTTTCTAACGCTCGTAACGGACGCGCTGCAGGGCGTGAGCGCTCAGCAATCCGCCGCCACCAGCGCCGAGGCTGGTTACGCCGCCGGGGTTCCCGGCGCCACGCTGGGCAAGGCGCTGGTCGCGAGCGACAAGGCGGAGGTGGCATGGAATGCCACCGTCGCCGTCCGCAACGAGGTGGTCGCCGCCTATCAGGCGGTCATGAACATGCAGTTCTGATCCATGCGCAACTGGCGGGAGATTCTGGCGCGGCTGCGTGAGCAGGCCGGCAAAATTCCAAAACTGCTCTGGGCGGCCGGGGCGGTGGTGCTCGCATCGCTGGGCGTGGTGCTGTGGCTTGAGCTCTCAGGCCCGCCTTATGCGGTGCTGAGCGAAGGGCTTTCCCCTTCCGATGGCGGCAAGGTGATCGCGCAATTGCAGAAGCTGGGCATTGCGTACCAGTTGCAGGCGGCGGGGAATGTCATTCTCGTGCCCGCCCCGCAACTGGCGCAGGCAAGGCTGCAACTGGGCGCCGCGCAGGTGCCTGGGTCGGATACGCAAACCGCCTGGAACCAGCTTGAATCCGCGCCGATGACGGCATCGGATCTCGCGCAATCGACGATGGCGACGCAGGCGCTGGAACTGTCCTTGCAGCAATCCATTCAGGCCATGAACGGCATACGCAACGCGCAAGTGTTCCTGGCCCTGCCGCCGGAAACACCCTTCCTGGCGGACCAGCCGAAACCCGCCGCCTCCGTGGTGGTGGATGCCGACCAGATGCAGGCCGCCGCGCAAGGCGAGACCATCGCCAAGCTGGTGGCGGGCGCGGTGCCGGGGCTGGCGGCCGAGGATGTGACGGTGGTGACGACATCGGGCGCCACCGTCTATCCGGCGGGCGGGGCGATGAACACCGGCACACAATTCGCAACCGTCGCGCAGGTGGAGGCAAGCTCCGCCGCGCGGGTGGCCGGGTTGCTGATCCCCGTGGTCGGCGCCGGGAATTTTCAGACAGATGTGTCCGCCAACCTGGATTTCACCCAGGCTCACATCCACCAAACGAGCTATGGCCCGGCGCATATCGTGCAACATTCCAGCAGCAGCCAATCGACGCAGACCGGTGCCGACGGCGCCGCACTCGGCATCCCCGGCGCCTTGTCCAACGAGCCGCCGGGACAGACCACGGCAGGCAATGCCAGCCCGGCCCCGGCGCCCGCCGCCGGTACCCCGCCAGGCAGAGGCCAGGCGCAGGTACAAGCGCAAGGCCAGAACCAAAACCAAGCATCGGCCAATCCACAGGTGCCAGGCAAGACCAGCAATGATCTCGACCAGACATTCGTCACCGACCAAACGGAGAGCGACATCACCAAGCCGGATTGGGCGGTGAAATCAATCGCCGTGTCCGTGGTGCTGAATCAGGCGGCGCTGCCGAAGGGCCTGACGGTGGACCAGATCAAAACCGCGATCGCCTCGGCCTTTGCGTACCCCGATGTAACGGTGAACGTGCTGGCCGCCCCATTTCAGAGGCCGGTGGCGGCCATGGGCGCGGCGCCGATCATCGCGGCCGCCAATCCGCTGGCGCATGCCATGCTGGAAGTGCTGGCGGCAATGGCGCTGCTGTTTGGCCTTGCTCTGCCCGCCGGGCGGCGGCTGGCCAATGTCAATCTTGAAAACCCTGCTGCCATCCCCCCCGCCGGCGCCAAGGCCGCTGCCGGTGGTGATCCCGCCGCGGGATTTCTCCGAATTGCGCGACCAGGCGGCCGAGAACATCCCTGGCGTCGCGCGGCTTCTGCAAAGCTGGGCTGAGGAAAATGACTGAAGACACCAAGCAATTACCCGCCCCCGCTGGCCTCTCGGGGCCGGAGCGCGCCGCCATGGTTCTGCGTGAGCTTGGCGAGGAAACCGCCGCCGCCGTGCTGCGGGAGATGGATGAGATGTCGGTCAGCCGTATCTCCTTGGCAATGTCCAGCCTCAAGGGCATCACCTCGCAGCTGCGCGAGGATATCATGCTCTCCTTCGCGGCGGATCTTGGCATCACCACCATCGGCGGCGACAGCATGAAGTTTCTCAGCCGTGTGCTGGTGAATGCGCTTGGCGAGCATAATGCAAAGGAGATTCTCGACCGGCTGCGGCGCAATGAACGGCGGTCTTCCTTCTATCTGCCGCCGAACACCGATGCGCGGACATTGGCGATGCAGATGGCTCATGAACGGCCGCAAACCATCGCCCTGCTGCTGGCGCATATTCCCCATGAGATGGGCGCCAACCTGCTTACATTTCTGCCCGAGCCGCTGGCGGCGGAAGCTCTATACCGCTTCTCCAACCTGGATGTGGTGTCCCCCAGCGTGGTGAAGGAGCTGCGGGAAATGCTGGACGAACTCGCCATGCAGACCGGCGGCAGCGGGCGGCGCGTGACCAATCTGGGCGGCGCGAAACAGACAGCCGATATATTGAATCATTTTCCCTCCGCCATGTCCGACAACGTGCTGGGTGCGATCGACCAGAGAGACGCCAAAACGGCGGAGAAGATACGCGAAAACCTGTTCACCTTCATCGATCTTGGAAAACTCCCCGACCGTTCGGTGCAAATTCTCCTGCGCGAGGTTCCAGCGGACAAGCTCGCCCCCGCGCTGCGGCTGGTGGACGAGACATTGCGGGAACGCTTCTTCCAAAATCTTTCCGCAAGGCAGGTGGAAGTGCTGAAGGAGGAGCTGACCAGCGGGCCGCCGATCCGGCGTTCCGACGCGCTGGCGGCACAGAGCGAGATTGTCGATGCGGCGCTCAAGCTCGCGGCCGAGGGGCGCATCTCCATCAACGCCACCGAGGAGATGGTCTGATGGCTGTAACGCAAACGCTCTCCGTTACGCAGAGCACGGCCCCCGTGGCGGAAACCGGCCCGAAGGCAGACCCATCCGCATGGCGGCAGGCACTCACCGGTGCGCAATCCGCGCCGCAGCAGGGCAATGCCGCAAATGCGGAGGACAAAGCCCCCGCAACGGCAAAGACTGTAAACGATGAGGGCGCGCAGGCTAACGCCCAAGCCGGGCTACCTGCCGCACCCGCCCTGCCGCAGGGCACGCCGCCGGGCCAAGGCGGAAAACCCAGGCCCGCGGCCACCGGCCTATCCCTCACCCCGGCCCTTGCCACGAAGGAAGACAGGAAGGATGGCGCACAGAACAATAACGGCGCGGCGGTGAGCCTATCGGCACAAACCATGGCGGTTGAACCCGCTCACGGCGCCACCAAGAGAACGCAGGATAACGCCAGCGAAGCGGCGGGTGGAGCCCATGCAACGCCAGGCGGGGAGACGCGCGCCGCATCCAACACCGATTCATCCCAGCTCATGGCCGGCGCGGCTTCGCCCGGGCCCGGCACGGGCCATGAGGCGGAAAGCCCATCCGCCTCCGGCACGGCGGGCACAGCCAGCACCACCGCACCCCCCCGCAAACCGGCCGGGCAAACGCAAGGCGCCGCGTCACCCGCCGCGCCGCCCAGCGCAAATGCGCAAACCGGCACAGCCTCAAGCACGGGCATCGCCGCACCCGCCGGTACGCAAAGCCCCGCCAGCACGGCGCGAAACGCACCGCCGCCGCATGAGGGCGCGGTGGCGCATCAGGCCGCCGCCAGTTCCCCCCTCCCTTCCAGTACCGCGCAAGCGCTGAGCATACGTGCGGCGCAAATGCCAAAGGCAGATGCGGCCATGCCTCAGGGCGATGCAGCCATGCTTCAGGGCAAAGAGAAGGGCAGCACCCAGCCCATCTCTGGCTTCAGCGGCGTTACCGGCGCCACGGCCGCATTGCCCGCCACCGGCACCAGCACCAGCGCCGTGCCGGCGCCAGCAGGCACCAATATCGGCAATGCCAGCACCGGCCCCTCGGCCCTTGCCGCCACGGTTACGGCGCTGCATCAATCCGGCCAAGCCGGCACGGTGCTGCGGCTGGACCCGCCGGGGCTGGGGCATCTTTCTGTGCAGGTCGGGCTCGGCGCGCAGGGGCAGGTGAATGTGCTGTTCCTGCCCAGCACGGCGGATGCGGCACAGGCCATCCAATCCTCCCTTCCTGGCCTTGGCAGCGCCATGGCGCAATCCGGCCTCACGCTGGGCCAGGCGCAGGTGGGCGGGCAGTTTTCTCAGCCAGGCGGGCAGAATGGGCAAGGCGGCTACACACCACCCCGCCAGGGCGGCGCCAGCGGTTCCGCCACGGAGCCACAGGCCCCGGCAAACGGATTAAGCGCCTATGCTTGATGCAAACCAGGACGTGGAAGCGCTCGACCTGCTCGACCCGATGCGGGCACCCTTGCTGCGCTCGGTGCTCATGGAGACGCTGGCCGACCGGTTCATGCGGCAGATCGCTTTCGCTTTATTCCAGCGCATGCGCCACTCCGTGCAGTTGCTTTCCTGCATCCAGAACGTCATCAGCCACGAATCCGCCATGTCCGCCCTGCCGGAAGTGATGCTGGCGGGCATTTCGGAACTAACCCCTCTGCGCGGGCGCATGCTGCTCGCCATCGATGGCGATCTCATCGGCGCGA
This sequence comes from uncultured Pseudomonadota bacterium, assembly GCA_963794625.1. Classification (GTDB taxonomy): domain Bacteria; phylum Pseudomonadota; class Alphaproteobacteria; order Acetobacterales; family Acetobacteraceae; genus Acidocella. Next base: position 47,795 of record CAWCEU010000003.1, on the reverse strand, counting down.
TGGTGGATGCGATGTGCGGCGCCACCAGCGCCCACCCGTTCGAGCGTTATGAGCTCTCCGCGCTGGAAACGCGCGTCGGGCGGCAGATGGTCGATCTGGCCTTCGCCACCATCACCGAAACCTTCGCGCCCATCGTGCCGCTGAATCTGGATGCCATCGCCTATGAGAACGCCACTGGCATGCTCGCCATCGCCGATGGGCAGGACTGGATGATTGCCGTTACCGGTATTTTCGAGACGGAGCTGGGCTCGGGCACCATCCGCCTCATCGTGCCGTATTCCGCCTTCGAGACTCTGGAAGCGAAAATCGCCAACCAGTCCGGCCTGCTGGGCGGGCGCGGCACCGATACGAGCTGGACCGGCGGCATCGAATTGCTGACGGACACGACGCCCCTTGCGCTGCGCTTCGAACTGGCGCGGGCGGATGTGCCCCTGGCCGTATTCCAAGCGCTGGCGCCGGGCGATGTGCTGCCCTTCACGCTCTGGCCGCATGCGGTGGCGGTGGGCGGCGGGGTGGATCTGTTTCTGGCCGATTACGGCCAGCAGGATGGTTACGTGTGTTGCCGCGTAAAGGCCGCGGAAGAAGGAGACATCGAAATGGCGGAACAGAAAGAACGCATCACCGGCGCGGAGAAACTGATCGAGCCCGAGCGCGTGGAGCTGGAACGTCTGAAGGCGCAGCCGCGCGGCGCCGCCGCCATCACCGCCAAGGCGGTGCTGGACCGCGTGCAGGTGGCGGTGGCGGTGGAGCTGGGCCGCACGCAGATCACCGTGAAGGATCTGCGCGCCTTGCGGCATGGGCAAATCCTGCAGCTCGACCAGGTGATCGGCGAACCGTTGGCGATTTTCGCCAATGGCCAGAAGCTGGCCTATGGCGAAGTGGTCGCCGTGGCCAATGACCGTTACGGCGTGCGCGTAACCGCCCTGGCGGAAGACGCCGTGAATGAAGAAGAGGAAGACACCGCGCCATGAGCGCCAATGGCGTGAATAGCGGTGCCTGGCTGGCCTTTACAGAGCTGGCCGGGCCGGTGCTGCTGCTGATGCTCGTCATCGGACTGGCGGCAGGCATTGTGCAGACAGCCACGCAAGTCCGCGAAGCCTCGATCCCCTTCGTGCTCAAGCTGGGCGGCATGGCGCTGCTCACCACCGCCGCCGGGCCTTTCATGATGAACGGCATCGAGCATTACGCCACCAGGCTGTTCAACGCGATTCCGGGGCTGCTGCATGGCTGACGCGCTTGCCCTCCCGCGCCCGCGCGGCTTCAGCCTGAGCCAGCTTTCGGGGCCCATCGTCATATTGCTGGTGCTGGTGATGCTGGCGGTGCCGCTGCCGCCGCCCGCCATCTCCTTTCTGTTCGCGTTGAATATTTCCGCCGGGCTCGTGATTCTCGGCGCCTCGCTCTACATCCCCTCGCCGTCGGAATTCTCCTCCTTCCCCTCTGTGCTTCTGGCCACCACGCTGATGCGTCTGGCGCTGAATGTTGCCACCGCGCGGGCCATTCTGCTCAACGGCTATACCGGGCCGGGGGCGGCCGGGCATGTCATCGAATCCTTCGGCCAGTTCGCTGTGGGCGGCAATTATGTTGTCGGCGGCATCATTTTTCTAATCCTCATCATCATCAATTTCGTCGTCGTCACCAAGGGCGCCTCGCGTGTCGCGGAAGTTTCCGCGCGCTTCATGCTGGATTCCCTGCCGGGGCGGCAGATGGCGATCGATGCCGAGATCAATGCCGGCATCCTCTCCCCCCAGGCGGCGGAGCGGCGGCGCGAGGCATTGCGGCGCGAGGCGGATTTTTTCGGCGCCATGGATGGCGCCAGCAAATTCGTGCGCGGCGACGTGGTGGCGGCGATGATCATCCTCGCCGTCAACATGCTGGGCGGGCTCATCATCGGCACGCTGCAATATGGGCTGCCCCTGGCGGATGCGGCGCGCACCTATACGCTGCTGACGGTGGGGGATGGCCTGGCGGCGCAAATTCCCTCGCTCACCATCTCCATCGCGGCGGGCCTTATCGTCACGCGCGTAACCACGGGCGAGGATATCGGCGCGCAGATCAAATCCCAGCTCGCCAAATATCCGCAGGCGCTGGCCATCGCCTCGGCCATCACCATCGCCATCGGGCTGGTGCCGCAGATGGCGCATATTCCCTTTCTGCTGCTGGGCGGCGCGCTGGGCGTGTCGGCCTGGCGGCTCTCCCGCGCCGCGCCTGAGGCGGCGGAGGCTGGCACGGCGCGTAAACCCGGCGAGGCGGAGGGCGGCAAGCCCGAGGTAAAGCCCGATAACCTCACGGATGTCAGCGGTGTTGACCCGCTGGGCATGAATATCGGCTTCGCCCTGGCGCCGATGGTGGGGCCAGGGGAAGGCCGGCTGCTCGGGCGCCTTACCGCCGTGCGCCAGCGCTATGGCCGCGCCATGGGCTTCCTGGTGCCCGCCGTGCATATACGCGACTCTTCGGAGCTGCCCGCCCATGGCTACCGCTTCACATTGCGCGGGGCGGCCATCGGCGGCGGCGAAGCTTGGCCAGGCCAGTGGCTGGCCATAGAAGGGCCAATGGTGGTGGAAAAACTCAGCATCGGCCGCCCGGTGAAAGACCCCGCCTTCGGCCAGAACGCGGTGTGGATTCCACAAGGCGCGATCCCGGCGGCGGAGGAGCTTGGCTATACGGTGGTGGATGCCGCCTCCGCCATGGCCACCCATTTCGCCGAGGTGCTGAAACGCTACGGCGCGGAGCTGCTGGGCCGCCCGCAAGTGGAAGGGCTGATGACGCGCCTGGCCGAAACCACGCCGCGCCTGGCCGAGGATCTACGCGCCACGCTTTCCATCGGCATCATCCGCCAGGTCTTGCAAGGGCTGCTGGCCGAGGAAGTGCCCGTGCGGGATTTCGAGCGCATCGGCGAAGCATTGGTGGAAGCCGCCGATGGCGGTGCCAAGGACCCTGAAAAACTCCTCGCCGCGGTGCGGCTGCGGCTGGGGCGCTTCATCGTCAGCCAGTTCGCGGGCGCGGAGCCGGCGTTGCGCGTGGCGGTGCTGCAACCAAAGCTGGAGGAGCTGGTGACCAAATCCCTGCGCGCCGCGCGCGAGGGGGCGGGCGGCGAGGTGGAGGCCGAGATCGCCACGCATCTGCGCCAGGCGGCCGAGCAGGCGGCGAAAGCCATGCGCGCACGCGGCGCCAAGCCGGTGCTGGTGGTGCAGGCCGCCATGCGCCGCGCGGTGGCGAAATGCGTGAGCGGGATGACCCCCGTGATCGCGCTGGAGGAAATTCCCGAAACCATGCCGTTGCAGGTGATACACACGGCCGAGCCCGCAAATGGCTAACCAGCCCATACCGGACAGCAAGGCGCTCACCGCGCTCTATGGCGACTGGATCAAGCGCATGGCGTTGCTGTTGAAGGCGCGCATGCCCTGGGCGGATGTGGACGAGATGCTGCAATGGGGCGCCATCGGCATGATGGAGGCCTCGCAGCGTTTCGATCCCGGCCATGGCGTGGCCTTCCAGGCCTTCGCCGCGCGGCGCATACGCGGCGCCATGATCGACGGGCTGCGGCGCGAAGGTTCGCGCCGGCGCGGCGAGGCCATCTTCGACCCCGAGACAGTCGAGATCGCCGCGCAAAAGGGCGGGGACGGGCCGGAAGATCCTCTCTCCCTGCTCACGCGCACCGATAACCGCGCCTTGCTGGTGGAGGCCCTGCGCGCCTTGCCGCAGCTCGAATACCGGATTTTGGCGCTGCATTTTTACGATGAACTTAACAATCGGGAAATCGCGAGCGTGTTGGATATCAGCGAGGGCTATGCCTCGCGGCTGCGCAAGCGGGCGCTGGAGACGCTCGCCATTCAGATCAACGCCGCGCAACGAGGAGAATTCGTGTCTTGATAAATCTGGCTACGCTGCTGCTCGGGGTTATCGTTATCCTCGGCGGCGCGCTGACGGACCATGTGCCGGTCTCTTCATTGCTCAATCTCACCGCCTTCATCATCGTCATGTGCGGGTCCGCGGCGGCCTGCCTGGTGCAATTCGGGTTCGGCACAATGCTCTCGGGTCTGCAGGCGGTGATGTGGCTGGCCAGGCCGCCCAGGATTGATCTGCCCGCATTCATCGACAAAGTCGCGGACTGGTCCGCCAAGGCGCGCGGCTTCGGCACGCTGGTGCTGGAGCAAGAGATCCCCAAAGTCGAGGATCCGTTCCAGCGCCAGGGTTTGCAGATGATCGTGGACAATACCGCACCCGAGGATTTCGCCGCGATGCTCAGCATCGCCGCCGAGAATATCGACCGCGAACAGGAACATCCCGGCCAGGTGTGGGAGGCGCTGGGCGGCTATTCCCCCACCATCGGCGTGATGGGGGCGGTGCTGGGGCTGATTCATGTGATGATGCGGCTCGACCACCCGGACGAGCTGGGGGAAGGCATCGCCACCGCCTTCATCGCCACCATCTATGGCGTGGGCTTCGCCAATCTCATCGCCCTGCCTTTGGGGGCGCGGCTGAAATCCATCGCCAAGGAGCTGGAGCGCGAGCGAATGGTGGTGATCCAGGGCTTTCTGCTGCTGGCGGAAGGCAAGCCGGGCATCGTCATCCGCCAGACCTTGAAGAGTTTCCTGCATGAGGCCCCGAAGGCCAAAGCGGCCCCGGATGAGCAGGAGGCGCCGGACGGTGCCTCTCAGGCGGCATAGGCATGGCCAGCACGCGCTTTCCCATGAAGCAGAAAAAGCCGGAGGCCCGTGCCAATCATGAGCGCTGGATCATCTCCTATGCCGATCTGCTGACGCTGCTTCTGGCCACCTTCGTGGTGCTCTACGCCTCATCCACCCGCAACAAGCACAAGGAGGATGAGATCGCGCTCGCCTTCATCCAGGCCTTTCATGGCACGCCGCCCGCCATCGCGGTACCGCAGCCTACCGGCTCGCGCGGCGTGCTGCAGCATCAGGTCTCGCCCATTCCCAAGGCGGCGGAGACCCCCGCCTCCGCCAATGCACGGATTCCACAAAAATTGGCCCGGGAATTGGCGCGGGACATGCAAACCCTGCAGCAATTGCAACTGAAATTGCAAACATTGTTCCGGCCGATGATCGACAAGCACCAGGTGGCCATCAGCAACGCACCGCTCACCTTGACCATCCAGCTCGATGCTTCCGTGCTGTTCGATTCCGGTGAGGCGAAGCTGAAGCCGGATGCGGTGAAGCTGCTCTCCCAGGTGGGAACCGGGCTGACGCAATTGCCGGACGGATACCGGATCACCGTGCAAGGCTATACGGATAATCAGCCGATCGCGACAGCGCAATTTCCCTCCAACTGGTCGCTCTCGGCGGAGCGCGCCGTTGCGGTTGTGGAGCTTTTTGTCAGCAATGGCGTCAAGGGCGGCGCGCTAGCGGCGGAAGGGTTCGGTGAGTTCTCACCCATTGCCGGCAACGACGATGATGCCGGCCGCGCCCTGAACCGCCGCGTGGTGGTGGTGGTGCATGCGCCGGACCCCGCCGCCGGCGCGGCGGCTGATCATTCCGCTGATATTTCCAAGGAATAACCGAACATGGCCAAGGCGAAATCCGGCAAACCCAGAAAATTATTCAGCCCCTTCCTGCTCAGCCTGGCGGCGATGACAGGCTGGGCCGCCACGCATGAGCCCGAAAGCTTCAACAATCCCGGCATGGCGGGCGCCTGGCTGCTGGCGGCCCTCGCGGTGGGGCTGCTGGTGCGGGCCGGGCTGGCGCTGCTGGCACCGCTCGGCGGGCTCTGCGTGGAATCAGCGCGCATGCTGCTCGGCAATGCCAGCTTCCCAAGCCGGGGCGATGCTGACTCATGAGCTTCGTGACAATCTCCCGCGGCCGCAATTTCGTGCAGACGGTGCTGGCGAAGGACGCGGCGGAGATTGCCGCGCAGGAGGCGGAAATCCAGCGCCGCGTGAAACAGGAAGTAGCAAAATTGCGAGACAGCGCGGCCGCCGAGGCGAGAGAGGCCGGGGAGGAAGCCGCGCGCGCCGCGATGGCACCGCAACAGGAAAGATTGCGCCAGGCCCTGGCAATTCTGGAACAAGCCAGCGCACAGCTCACGGCGCCGCTGGCGCGCAAGGAGCATGACCTGGCGGAACTGGTGCTGGACATGGCCTTCCTGCTCGCCCGGCATATCGCGGGCGGGGAAAGCGGAGAGGCGAGACACGAGCTGGCGGGGCTGGTCAAAACCCTGCTGGAGGAAGCCGCCGCCGAACGCGGCCCGCGCCAAACCCTGCGCCTGCGCCTCAACTCTTCCGATATGCCCGCCCTGAAAGGCAAGCTGCCGGAGGCAGAGCTGGACCTGGTGGCGGATGACAGCATCGCGCCCGGCGGCGCCATGGTGGAGCTGCTGCCGGAAGAGGGCAGCAGGCTGGACAAGGCGGAATGGGATGCCACGCTGGAAAGCCGCTTCACGGCAATCCGTTCCGCCCTCGCCTTGCCGGGGAAGGACACGGCATGATCACGCTGGATGGCATCAGGGCCCTGGCGGATGAACGGCTGCGCGCCGCCCTCGCGGTTGATCCCGTGCGCCGCTATGGCCGCGTGCTGCGGGCGAATGGCGAGATGCTGCGGGTCAGCGGCCTGCGCGCGCCCATCGGTGCGCGCTGCATGATCGAGCAGGAGGATGGCGAGGCCGCGGCCGAGATCATCGGCTTCGAGGCCGGCGCCATGCTGATGATGCCGGAGCAGGGCACGCGCGGCATCATGCGCGGGGCGCGGGTGCGGGTGGAAACCGCGCAGATGGCGGTGATGACCGGCCCCGCCCTGCTGGGCCGGATTCTGGATGCGCGCGGCAACACGCTGGATGGCGGCCCGGCGCCGGAGGCCACCACGCCCTGGCCCATGCTGGGCAGCCCGATCAACCCGATGGCGCGGGCCAGAATCGAAACCCCCTTCGATGCCGGTGTCGCGGCCATCAACGCCCTCACCACTTTGGGGCGCGGCATGCGGGTGGGGCTGTTCGCGGGCTCCGGCGTGGGCAAAACCACCTTGCTTGGCATGATCGCCCGGCATGCCAGGGCGGATGTGGTGGTGCTGGCGATGATCGGCGAACGCGGGCGGGAAATCCGCGAATTCATCGAGGATCATCTGGGCACGGCACGGCCGCGTTCGGTGGTGGTGGCCTCTCCGGCGGATGATACGGCGCTGGCGCGGGTGCATGGCGCCTACCGCGCCGCCGCCATAGCGGAGTTTTTCCGCGCCCAGGGCCAGCATGTGCTGCTGCTGGTGGATTCGCTCACCCGCCTGGCCATGGCGCTGCGCGAGATCGGGCTCGCGGCAGGTGAGCCACCCGCCACCAGGGGCTATCCGCCCTCTGTGTTCGGCGCACTCTCCGCCTATGCGGAACGGGCCGGCAACGGCGCCGGGCAGGGTTCCATCACCGCCATCCATACCGTGCTGGTGGAAGGGGACGACCATGTGGGCGACCCGGTGGCCGACACCGCCCGCGCGATCCTTGACGGACATATCGTCCTCTCCCGCGCCATGGCGGAAGCGGCGATCTATCCGCCCATCGATATTGCCGCCTCGCTCTCCCGGCCGATGCCGGGCTTGGTGACGCGGGAGCATTTGCAGCTTGCCGGGCGCTTCCGGGCACTCTGGGCCAGAAAGCGGGAGAAGCAGGATATCCTCGATCTCGGCGCCTATGCGCCTGGGCGGGATGCGCTGCTGGATGAGGCCTTGCAGCGCATCCCGGCAATGGAAGCGCTGCTGCGCCAGGATGCGGCGGCCCCGGTTGGTCTGGATGCCGCATTGGCACGGCTGCGCGCGGTATTCGGAGACGATGCATGAACCCGCAAGCCTTGGCCAAGCTGGACCTGCTGGCAGCGGCAAAGGAAGCCGCATTGCTGGAAGCCCTCGCCCGCCACAGCCAGGCCTTGCAGCGTTACGAGGCGCAGCGCGAGGTTCTGGCCGCCTATCAGGCCCGTCTGGGCGATCTGTGGCGCAATGGCGCCGTGGTGCGGGCGGGAGATGCGAAACGGGCGGGGCAGTTCAACCATCAGGCGGACACGGCCAACGCGCAGCTGACGCAGGCCATGGCGGCCGAGCGCGCGAAACTTGCCGAATGCACCGCGGCCCTGGCGCAGCTGCGCGCCCGGCGCCGCAGCTTGCAGGAACGCCGGGCGGGCGCGCTGCGCCTGGAAGAAAGCAAGGCGCTGGAGCGGGCCGCCCAGAACCGCCCCGCCCCGCGCCCCGTCAATCGCGAATCATTGGCCTGAGGTTTGAAGGAAGCCAAAAATGGATCTGTCATTCTATAGCAATTTCAACAATACGCTCGCCGCGCAGGAAGCGCAGATCAACGTGCTGCAACAGCAGATCGCCTCCGGCCTGACCGTGCAGACGCCCGACCAGAACCCCGCCGCCTATGAAACAGCCGCACTGGGCAACGACCAGATCAGCCAGCTTGCCAACGACAACACCACCCAGGCCGCGATCCAGACCCAGCTCGGCGCGGCCAATAACGCCTATGGCTCGACGAGCACGCTGCTGGATAATGTGCAATCCATCGTCCTGCAGGCGCTCAACGGCACCTCCAACGCGCAGAATCTCAATGCGCTCTCCTTGCAGGTGCAAAGCGCCTCGCAGCAATTGCTCTCCATCGGCAACAGCCTGGCGCCCAATGGCAGCTATCTGTTCAGCGGCTCGCGCGGCACGCTCGCCCCGTTCCAGCCGGACTGCCAACGGCAATATCGCCTATTTCGGTGATGCCGGGCAGGGGCAAGCCACCGTTGGCCAGGGCGAAACGGCAAACACGCTGGTCTCGGGCGAGGTTTTCACCTCCGCCTTGGCGGGGGACGGTATTTCCACCGTCAGCGCCAGCACCGGCAATAGCGGCTCCGGGCAGGTGCTTCAGCAGGGGCTGGTGAATGCCAGCACAGCCTCCGCCTTCCAGCAGGGCAATGCGCCAATCACCGTCAGCTTCGCCGTCTCCGGCAACACCACAACCTATTCCGCCACGCAAGGCGGCGCCACCCTCTCCACCGGCACGCTGAACAGCACCAGCACCGGGCAGACCAGCGTGCAGCTCGCGGGGGTGGATTACGAGATCACCGGCAGCCCCGCGAATGGAGACAGCTTCACCATCTCCCCCGCGCGCCCGCAATCGGCCTTCGCGCTGCTGAAACAGATTTCCGATGCGCTGGCTAGTGCGGGCTCCACCCCGGCGCAGGTCGCGCAAACCAATCAGGTACTCAACCAGAGCCTCGCTAGCCTGTCGCAATATCAGCAAGCCGTTACCACCGCGCAGGCCCAGAATGGCGTCACCTTGCAGGCGCTCGCCACCGCCGCCACGGGCAACACCACACAGGAAACAGCGGCGCAGACCAATGTGAGCAACGCCACCGCCGTGAACATGCCGGCCGCCATCTCCGCGCTGGATGAAACCGTGACCGCGCTGCAGGCGGCGATGAAAACCTTCGGCACGGCGCAAAGCCTCAGCCTGTTCAACTATCTTTAAGAAAGACCCGCCATGTCGGATGCGATCTTCATTGTCGGCTATTACCGCAGCGGCACCTCCGCCCTTTCCGGCGCGCTGCAACGGGCGGGCGTGAAATTTTATAACGATGCCGACCCGAACGAGCATAACCCGCTCGGCTTCTATGAAATTCCGGAACTGATCGAGCTGGATGTGGATCTGTTCAACCGCCTCGGCGTGGACTGGACGGATGTGCGCGGCCTGCCGGAAGGCTGGCCCGAACGGGCGGATCTGGCAAGCCTGCTGGCCCGGCTTGAGGAAATTCTGCGCCGCCGCTTCACCCAGCAGGATCTGCTATGGGGCCTGAAGCATCCGCATCTCTGCCGCACCCTGCCGCTTTATGAACGCGCGGCAAAACAGGCCGGGCACAAACCTCACATCGTGCATATCTTCCGCGACCCCTGGACGGCGGCTTCCAGCCAGAGCCGCAAGAACGGGCTGAGCCGCGCCCATGCGCTGCTGCTCTGGATGAGCTACGCCACGGATGCCGAACGCCAGGCCAGGCATTTGCCCCGAAGCTGGCTGACATATCACGACCTGCTCGCCCAGCCCGCCACCGCGCTGCGCCGGATCGAGGCCGAGCTCGGCCTCACCTTGCAAGGCCCTGAGGGCGATGATCTGGCGCAGGCCAGCGCCTATCTCACCGGCCAGCTCAACCGCTCCGAACCGCTGCCTTGCGATGATCTCAGCCGGCCTCTGCAAAATCTCGTCCTGCGCACCTGGGAGGCGATCCAGGCCCGGACTTTCCAGCCGGCGCTATGGGACGATCTGGCGGCGGAAACCGCGGATCTGGTCGGGTTTCTCAGCGAGATCGGCGCCAGCCGCGGCCGGGCCTTGCCGGCCTTCGGCAGCGCGCCGGCGCAGGCCGCCGCGCCGGGCAGAACCTCCGCCCCCGGGCTGCGGCCGCCCGAACGCATGGATGACGGCGCCAAGGCCCGGCTGGAAGCGCTTCGCGCCGCATCCGGCCCCCTGCCCCGGCTGGCGGTGCTCATCGCCGCCCCCAGCGGGCGGGCACCGGCCGTGAACGAAACGCTGGAGAGCCTGCGCGGCCAATGGGCGCCCCCCGCCATCATCAAGGTTCTGTCCACCGACTCCCTAACGCTCGAAACCATCCCCACCCTGGCGGTAACGGCAGAACCGGAGGCCATGACCCGCCGCCTCTGCGCGGAGCTGAATCTCTGCGCCGAAGAGGCGGATTATGTCGCCATCCTGAACGCGGGCGACACCATCGCGCCGGATGGCTGCCTGCGCTTCGCGCTGCTGGCGGCGCAAACCCAGGCGGACATGATTTATTCCGACGAGATCGTGCCCCGCGAGGGCGGCGCCTGGGTCCGCCACAAGCCAGGCTGGGATGTCACCCGCCTGCGCCAGGCCGCCTATATCGGGGATTGGGTCTGGTACGGCGCTCGCGCGCTGCAGGCGGCGGGCGGCTTCAACCCGGAACAGGCCGGGGCGGAAGAATATGGTCTGCAACTGCGCCTGGCCGCACAGGGCGCGCGGGTGGAACGCCTGCCGGAAGCGGTCTTCACCCGCAGCGCCCATAGCCGGCGCGACGATATCTCCCCGCAAAGCTTCTGCGCCCGCGCGGCCGCTTCCCTCACCGCGCATCTGGCCGAGGGCGGCATGAAGGCGCAGGTGCAGAACCGCCAGCATCCGGGGCTGTTCCACCATGTCCGCGCCATGGAAGACCCCGGCACCGCCATCATCATGCTGTGCGGCGGCGCCGAAATTCCCGTGCTGGATAAATGGCTGGCCGCGCTGTTGAGCGGGAAGGCGCTCAGCGGCCCGGTGATTCTGGCCGGGGCCGACACCTCGCCGCAGATGCAAACCTATCTGGCCGCCGTGGCTGGTCAGCGCGAGGCGCTGCACGGCCAGGTTCTCGCCACCATGGCCGCCACATATGGCGCGGCACTGGCCCAGGCGCTGGCATTGGCGGAAACGCCGCTCGTGGCGATCCTGGATGCGCGCATGCAGGAGGTCACGCCGCATTGGCTGGAAGGGCTGCGCGCCCGCCTGGCCGACCCTGGGGTGGCCGCCGTGGCGGCGCGCACCCTCACGCCATCAGGCGCGGATGGGCGGCATGGCCAGTTGCTGGGGCCGATCATCCTCGGCGCCGATACCAGGCTGGGTGCCGGGCATGGGCCGCTGGACCCCGGCCCCGGCGGCTGGCTGCTGGTGGACCAGGAAGCCAGCGCCATTACCCCGCCAGGGCTGCTCGCCCGCCGCGCCGCGCTGGCCGCATGCACCATGTCCAGCCATCTGGAGGGCGATGCATTCTGGATCGATCTCTGCGCCCAGATGCGCGCGGGCGGCGCCAGGCTGGTCTGGACACCGGATGTGAGCTTCGTGATGCCCTCCGGCACCGCCTCCAAGCCCGATGGCGATGCCACGTTCCGCACCGGCTCCCTTGCGGCGCGGGCCCTGCCCTGGGCGGACCCGTATCATCACCCGGCTTTGTCCCTGCATGGCGATCTGCTGGCGGCGGAAACCCGCACCGGCCTGGTGCGGGCCGCCCCGGCGGACCCCGCCAGCCTGCTGATAAGCGGCGAGGCCGCGCAGGCCGGGGCGGCACTGAACGCGGCGCGGGCCCTGCGCCGCGCCGGGATGATCGAGGCCGATTGGGTGCAGGATCTGCCAGGCGCTGGCGATATTGGCCGCCGCGCGCCGCAAGCCTGGGTACGGGTGAACCCGCTGCGCGCGCCCCGCACGCATAGCCCGCCTTACATTGCCCTGTTCACCGCCATGCCGGAGCCGGACGCCCAACCCGCCCTGGCGGCGGCGGAGCGCATTTTCGCCACCTCTCCGGGGCTGGCCGCCACTCTGCGCAAGCTCGCCCCGGCGCGGGTGCCGGTCACGCTCTGGCGCCCGGCCCTGTCCGGCCAATATTGGCGGGATTTCGAGGCCGGAAAGGGGCTGAACACCAAGCCGCGCGTGCTTTGGGTGGATGAAGGCATCGCCCCGCCCTGGTTCCTGGATCTGGTGAACGAGACGCTGGAAATCGCCTCCTGGATCGTGGTGGAACGGCAAGGCAGCCAATATGCCGGGGCCGTGGCGCGTATTTCACCGCAGGAGAGCGAGCTGGCCTGGGCGCAGGCCTTGGCACAATTGGGGCCGCAGATCATGCTCCGCCCCGCCGCCTCCGAAACCCATGCGGACCATTACCCCGCATTGCTCGCCGCCGCCGCCGGATGCAGGCTGATCATCGACAGCCGGCTGGACGCCCCCGCCAGCCTCGGCGCGCTGCGCCTGCCCAACCGCAAGCAGGATTGGGCGGCGGCGCTGCAAAACGCCGTGGTGAATTTGCCCGAGACGCTGCGGCAAGGTGCCCGCACCCGCGCCGCTTCCCTCGCCTTGCCAACGCTTGAACAGGAGCCGCCCGGCTGGGCCCGCCTGGCGCAGCCAAGCCCAGCCGCCTTGGCAAGTGCCGCCGAATGAAGGCCAGCGCCCTTGCCTTGCTGCTGGCTGGCTGCTGGCTGCTGCCCGCCCAGGCGGAAGTGATGCAGGACGAAGCCGCCCTGGCGAAGGCCGTGCAACAAGCGGCGCAAAACCTGGCGCCGCCAGGGGCAAGCATCAGCCTCGGGCCGACGAGCGGCGCCAGTACCATGCCAGCCTGCACGGCGCCGCTTTCCATCAGCCTCAGCGGCGTGGCGCCGTACGAACAGGCCGAAGTGCAATGCCCCTCTCCGGGCTGGACCTTGTACGTCAACGTAACCATCGCGCAGAGCGAGGCCGTGGTGGTGGCCGCCAGGCCATTGGTGGCGGGCCAGACCATCACCCCGGACGATCTGATGGTGAAAACCCTGCCGGTGCAGGATTTCGCCGGGCGGCAGGTTTTTACCGATCCCGCGCAGATCGGCGGCGCCAGCGCCGTGATGTCCATGGCCGCCGGGATGATCATCACGCAAAGCGCGGTGCAGGCACCCCTGGTGGTGAAATCGGGCCAGCTTGTCACCGTGTATGTCTATAGCGGCGGGGTAACGCTGGCGGTGGACGCCACGGCGGACCAGCCAGGGCATATCGGCGATACAATCCTGTTGACCAACCAAGGCAGCGGTCGGCGCTTCACCGCGCAGGTAACGGCGCAAGGCGTGGAACTGCGCCTGAACTAAGCGCGGCATTCCAGCGGATCAAAAATTTTACCGCCCGGCATGAAAACTTTGAAAGCCCCGAGCGAATGAATGGGTACGGCAACCCCAACTCAAGGAGCTCAGTTCATGTCGGCCGTAGGTTCCATTCTGACAAACACCGGCGCGCTGCAGGCGCTCAACTCTCTCGCCAACACCACCGCAACGAATAATTCGCTCGAAGTCGCAGCTCTCCAGCGGCCTGTCGATCAACTCCCCCGCCGACAACCCGGCCGGCTTTATCACCGCCCAGGGCTTCACCTCGCAGCTGAACGGCCTGGCGCAAGCAACCTCCAACGCCAATCAGGCCGTGTCCTTGCTGCAGACCGCCGATGGCGCCATCACCCAGCAGATCGGCGTCGTGCAGCAGCTCAACTCCATCGCCGTGCAGGCCGCCAACGGCACGCAGACCTCCTCTGAATCACAATCCCTGCAGAATCTGGTCAGCCAGCTGACCAGCCAGGTTTCCACCATCGCCAAGCAAACGCAGTTCAACAACATCAATTTGTTGGATGGCAGCTTTTCCGGCGTGCAGTTCCAGATCGGCGCCAATAACGGCCAGACCTCGACACTCTCCATCAGCAATCTGACAGCTTCCGCCATTGGCCTGAACGCGACGACTGTTTCCGGCACCGCCGTGTACGGCACCAACGTCAAGGCCACCTCCGCGGCCCTGACCACGGGCACAGCCGCCACGATCGGGTCAGGCACCGCCGGAAAATTCACCAAATCCACCTCTTCGGCGACGGACCTCAACATCACCGGCCAGAACGGCGGCACCGCCAAGGTTGCCGTGACCACCGCGCAGGAATCCGCGGCCTCCCTCGCCTCCGCCATCAATAACGTCTCCGGTTCCACCGGCGTGCAGGCGCAGGCCACCACCTCCATTTCCCTGAAGCTCACCGCGGGGGCCAATGGCGGCTTCTCCTTCAACATCCAATCCGCCACGGGTGCCGGCAGTGCTGCATCCGGCATCGGCAAGGTTCAGACGATCAACGCCTCCTCGGCGGCGCAGGTTGTCAGCCAGATCAACGGCCAGTCCTCGAACAGCGGCATCGTTGCCTCGCTGGATAAAAGCGGCAATCTGGTTCTCACCCAGACCACCGGCGACAATATCAACATCACCGGCACCAGCTCCGGCTCCTTGGCAACACTCGGCACCACCCCCACCACCATCAGCAAGGGCGGCACCGCCTCCGCCGTCATTCAGGGCCAGGTGCAGCTGCAATCCTCCGGCGCCTTCACGGTCGGCAATTCCTCCGCAATCGGCCTGTCCAGCAAATCGACGCTGGATTCTCTCTCCTCGATCGATGTCTCCACCACCTCCGGCGCCGCCACGGCCATCAATGTCGTGAAATACGCGCTTGGCGCCTTGAACAATCAGGGCGGCCAGCTCGGCGCCGTGCAGCAGGCGCTCACCGCCAACATCAACAACAGCAACACCATCAGCCAAAACCTGACGACCGCCCTGGGCGTGGTGCAGGATGCCAACATCCCCGCCGTCTCCAACCAGCTGACGGAAGCACAGATCCAGGCGCAGTCCGGCGTGGCGGCACTTAAATCCTCCACCCAGCTGCAGCAGAGCTTCCTGTCTTTGCTGCCGTAAGGGATTGGTTAACCTGGCCGGGGCAAATTGCCCCGGCCTACCCGTTTTTCTTCCAGAAGTTTCAGGTGAAACATGTCGACCGTTTCCTCGCTCAGCTCTTCTGCGATCAACAGTGAGATCGCGACCGTCGAGAAACGTCTCGAAGCGCCGATCACCAATCTGCAAAGCCAGGTTACGTCGGACAAGGCGCTCATCTCCGCCTGGGGCAGCATCAGCGGCGCGGTCTCCACATTGTCGGACAGCCTGTCCAACATCAAAGATCTCGCCACCATCAACAGCCGTGGCGTCACCAGCACCAATAGCGGCGTGGCCACCGCCATTGCGGGCGGCAGTGCCGCAACCGGCACCTATAATCTCACCAGCATCTCCCTGGCAAAAGGGCAGGAGCTGTATTCCGCCCTGCTCGGCTCCGCCGCCAGCACACTCTCCGGCGGTGCGGGAACCCTGGCCGTCACCCTCGCCAGCGGCAAGAGCGAAACCATTTCCGTCGGCTCCGGCAGCCTGACACTGAACGGCGTCGCCGCCGCGATCAACAAACAGGCTGGCGGTGTGAAGGCATCCGTCGTCGGCACCACCAGCGGCGCGCGGCTTGTGCTGGCCAGCAGCGGCACCGGCGGCGACACGTCATTTTCCGTGTCCGGCACGGGGGCCCTGGCGCAATTCGCCTATAGCAGCGCCGCCCCCGGCAGCGAGGTGCTGGCGCAACGTGCCGCCGATGCAACCCTCACGCTCAACGGCATTCCCATCACCAGCACCAGCAACACGCTGGGCAGCGCCATTGCCGGGGTCACCATTGCCTTGGCGGGCTCGGGCAATGCCGTGGTTTCGGTCAGCTCCTCGCCCTCCGGCCTGTCCAATAATCTTTCCGCCGTGGCCACCGGCCTGAACGCGGCCCTTTCCGCCATCACCTCGGAGACGAAATATGTTGGCTCGGCATCGCCGGGCAATGCATCTTCATCCTCGGCGAAATCCGGCCCGCTGCTTGGCAATTTTTCGGCCACGAACCTCAAGAACAAGCTGATGAGCGCGGTCAGCTCACTGCAGGCCAGCGGCATCAGCGCGAATGCCATCGGGTTTTCCCTCACCAGTGCTGGCGCGGTGACATTCAACAGCACCGCCTTCTCCTCCGCCTATGCCAAGAATCCCAGTGGCGTGGAGAATTTGGTTTCCAAGCTCTACACGAGCCTCAACAGCGTCACCGCCAGCGCGGTCGGCAAGGCCAGCGCCAGTTCCACCACCGGCACCACCATTGCCGGATTCATCAGCTCACAAACGGAGTCCCTGAACAACTCGGTCAACTCGATCGAGCAGCAGGTCACGCTGCTCACCAAGCAAAGCTCCGCGACATTGAAGCAGCTGGCGAATGAATATACGGCGGCGGAAAACAAGGCCAGCTCGGCCGGCATCACGAAGGCCTATTTGAGCATCTTCCTCGGCTCCTCCTCCTCAAGCTCGGGCTAAACGATGAACGAGATCAGCATGGATGTCATCCGCACCACCTACCGCGCCGCCATGTTCGATGGTGAACCGGGCCTGCACTGGCTGCGCCAAGGCTGGCGCGGCCTGCGCCAATACGGGCGCCGCGCGCGCACAGCCATTGAGCAAGGCGACCAGGCAACCAAGGCGCTGATGATCGCCCGGGCGGATGAGTTGCTGAACCTCATGTCCGGCGTGCTCGACACCGCCGAGGGCACAACGCTCGGCCCCGCCCTGATGATCGTCTACGCCGCTTTGCGTTTCACCCTGCTGCGGGCCAATACGGAAAACAGCCTGGAAGCGCTGCGGGATTTCGATGCCGCCCTGGCCCTTCTGGACCGTGACATGATAAAAACATCTGAAAGCGTGGTGGCCGCATGACCAACAGGATCCAGCCCTTTACGCCCCTGCCGGCAACGGATGCCGCCAGCCCCCCGCAAGCGGCCGCCAAGCCCCAGGCCGCCGCCCCGGCGCAGCCGGCGCAAACCGATTCCGTGACACTAAGCACCGCCGCGCAGGCCAGCACCGCCCTGCTCACCGCCGCGCGCGGCTCCAGCGGCATTGATCAGCCCAATGTCAACGCCATCAAAACCGCCCTGGCAAATGGCAGCTATAATGTCTCCCCGGAAGATCTGGCCCAGGCGATCTCCACTGTGCTGAGCGAGACGCCATCATGAACATCTCCGGGCAATTCCGTCCCGTGGAGGCCCCAATTCCAACCGGCGAGGCCCCTCCCGTCGGCCTGCTGCTGCGCCAGGGGCTGGAACTGGTGGAGGAGCTGACCCTCAAGCTGCAAAGGCTGGATGGGCTGATGCTCACCGGCAAGCCGAGTGAGGTTTCCGAAGCGGCGGCCGGCGTTGAAGCGGCGCTGAACGATGCAGCCCCCTCCTTCGCCGAAATCGCCGAGGCGATGGGGCGTCTCGGCGCCTCCAACCTGGCGGCGGCGGCGGCACAGCTTCGCCATATCGAGCAGGCGGACGCCGCCGGTCTGGCCGATGCGCTGCGCGGCGCCCTCACCCGCTTTGCCAAGCGCTCGGCCAATGCCAGCCGCCGGGCCCAGCAGCTCAATCGCGGTTTGAGCGCGGCACTGCGCAGCCTGCAGGCGCTGGGCGTGCAGGAAGCCGGGCGGCTGATCGCCGAGGCTTAACCCCTCCCCGCCTTTCAGTTATCCACCTCAAACGCAAAAAAGGCCGCCCCTGGGGCGGCCTTTGCCGTAGCCTCTCCTCGCGGTGCCGCGGCTTACTTCGCGCGCATGCCGATGCCGGCGAACTTCTTGTTGAACTTCGCGACCTGGCCGCCAGTGTCCATCACGCGCTGCTGGCCCGTCCATGCCGGGTGGGACTTCGGATCAATGTCCAGGCGCAGTGTCTCACCCGCGCTGCCCATGCAGGACCGGGTCTTGAATTCCGTCCCATCCGTCATGATGATGTTGATCTCGTGATAGTCCGGATGAATGTTGGCTTTCACCGTATAAACTCCATGCAGAAAAAGCCGCCGATCCCGACCGGCAGCGAGGAAGGCCCGGCTTTACGCCGCCGCCGCGCCGGATGCAAGGGCCGACTTGGCAAAATGGGCCGCCTGCCCCAGCGCCTGGCGCGCTTCCGGCAGGAAAGATTGGCTGATCTGCCAGACATGCGGCAAGTTCGGCCAGATGGTTAGCTCCGCCCGCCCCCCGGCGGCGCGGATTTTTTCCGCCAGCCGGGTCGAGTCATCCAGCAGGATCTCCCGGTCGGACGCCTGGACCAGCACCGGCGGCAACCCGCCCAGATCGCCGTAAAGCGGCGAAGCCAGCGGCGTTTCAGGGTGAGCCCCGTCCAGATACAAGGCCGCCACTTCCTGGATGCGCGGGCCAACCAGCATGCTCTCCCGCGCCGCATTGGCCTGGATGGAAGGGCCGGTCCCGGCCAGGTCCGTCCAGGGTGAGAAGAGTACCAGCCCGGCGGGCAGCGCCAACCCCGCCTCACGCGCCGCCAGCACCGTGGCCAAAGCCAGCCCGCCCCCGGCGGAATCGCCCGCCACCACCAGCCGTCCCGGCCCATGCGCCGCCAGCAAGGCGCGGTAAGCCGCCAGCGCATCCTCAATGGCGGCGGGATAGGGGTTTTCCGGCGCCAGCCGGTAATCCGGGGCGAAAACCGTGAGGTCATGCAGGGCAAAGCCGCCGGTAATCGGCCGGTGTGTTTTGGGGGAGCAAGCGAAATACCCGCCGCCATGCAGATACAGCATGACCCCCGCCGCCGGGCTGACCGCGCGCGCCCATTCGCCCGATATGCCGCCTTCCCTGCCGGCGGAGAAGGTAACACCCGGCACCGCCTGTGGCGGATGCTTGCCAAACGCCGCCCGCGCCTGTTGCGGCGTAAAGGCCTTGGCCAGGCGCCGCTTCACGAAAAGGCGCAAAACCGGATGCACAACATAAGACTGCCAGCTCGGCATAACTATCAAGCTCCTGTAAGGTCTACGGAAGCGGCCGCATCGCAACATGGCATTGCCACCATTTTGCACAAGGCTTTCAGGAGGTTTGATTTGGTCAGAGCGCTCACAATCCTGATTTTATATCAGCTTGCCGGAACCGTGCTGCAACAAGGCACCGGGCTGCCGGTGCCGGGCCCGGTCATCGGGCTGGTCATGGCGCTAGCCTGGTTCTTGAAATTCGGCCCGCCGGGGGATGATTTGCGCCAGACCGCGCAGGGCCTGCTGAAATATCTCGGCCTCCTGTTCGTGCCCGCCGGCGTGGGAATGGTGAATGAGCTGGGGGTGCTGAAACAGAACGCTTTGGCCATCATCGTCGCCATCGCCGTCTCCACCGCGCTCGGCCTGCTCGTCACGGGGGCAAGCATGCAATGGTTCCTCTCCCGGCGGGAGCCGGAACACCATGCATAGATTGCTGCCGCTGCCTTTCTTCCATATCTGGGTCTATCTGCAGACCCAGCCGCTGCTGGGGCTGGCCGCCACGCTCTGCGCGTGGGAACTGGCCTCCTTCCTGGACACCCGGTGCGGCCATAAGGCCGTCACCAACCCCACCGTGCTGGCGGTGCTGATGCTGGTGGCGGTGCTGCTGATCACCGGCACCAGCTATCAGGCCTATTTTACCGGCGCGGTCTATATTCATTTCCTGCTCGGCCCCGCCACCGTGGCGCTGGCGGTGCCGATGTATGCCAACTGGCCCGCCATCAAGCGCAATTTCGTGCCCATCCTGGTATCTCTGGGTGCCGGGTCCGTGGTGGCGGCACTCTCGGCCATGGTCATCGCGCATCTTCTGGGGGCCCCGCGGGACATCGTGGTCTCGCTCGGGCCGAAATCCGTCACCACCCCCATCGCCATGGGTGTCGCGCAGCAATTGGGCGGGCTGCCCGCGCTCACCGCCGTGTTCGTCATCATCACCGGCATGTTCGGCACGCTGATCTGCGGCCCGCTCTTCAAGGCGGCGCGGATCAAGGATTGGCAGGCCCAGGGGCTGGCGGCGGGCACGGCGGCACACGGCCTCGCCACCAGCCACATGCTGCGGTTGAATGAGACGGCGGGGGCGTTCGGCGGCCTCGCCATCGGGCTGAACGGCGTCGTTACCGCCCTTGTGTTGCCGGTTCTGGTGCTGCTGCTGGGAATATAAACTCTGGCAAAACCGTGAATTCCCCCTTAAGTTGTATCCATGCAGCGGATGCAACGGCTGGATGGGGTGCGCGGGCTTTTGGCGGTATACGTCATGCTTGGCCACGCCTTGCCCCTGGCCGTCAGCCCCGTCTGGCTTAGCGGCCTGTTCGCCCATGGCCAGGCGGCGGTGGATTTGTTCTTCGCGCTGAGCGGGCTGGTCATCGCGGGATCGCTTGAGCGGCATGGCCGCCAGTTCTGGCCCTTCATGGCCGCCCGCGCCCGCCGCCTGCTGCCGGTTTACATCCCGGTGCTGGGCTTCGCGATGCTGGTTGCAACCAAGGGCGACCCCTTGCCCGGCTTGCCCTGGGCTGGTGAAGCCGCGCGGCAGATCGTCTCCCCCGCCTTGCCCCACCCGCTCTGGGCACATTTTCTGGCGCATCTCACCTTGCTGCACGGGCTCATCCCGGACAGCGTGTTGCCCTATGGCTGGGTCACATTGCTGGGGCCGGCCTGGTCGCTCTCCACCGAATGGCAATTCTATCTGCTGATCGCGCTGGCCGCGCCAAGGCGGCTGGACGTTTTTGCCGTGCTGCTGCTGGGGCTGGCATTCGCCTACCAGCTTCTGCCCCTGGGTGATGAATTCTCCCGCGCCTTTCTGCCGTCCGCCTCCGCCTGGTTCGCGCTGGGCATCGCCAGCCGCCTCTGGCTGGTCTCCGACCGGCTTGGCCTGTTCATCGCCTGCTTGGCCGGGATTTGCCTGCTGGCGCAATTCGACGGGCCGGGCAAATCAATCACCGCATTGGTCTGGATCTTGATCATGCTGGCGCAGCGCCATGGCTGGGGCAGCCCCCTGGCGGCGCGGCCCCTGCTCTATCTCGGCGCCATCTCCTACCCGCTCTATCTGGTGAACGAGCCCGTGGAACGGCTTCTGGCGCTTTGGCTGGGGCCTGCCATAGGGCACAGCCCGGCGCAGTTCACCCTGGTTTTCCTGCCGCTCGCCATGCTGTTCTCCGTGGTGGCGGCCGCCCTGCTGCATCACGGGGTGGAACGTCCCTTCATGCTGGGCAATAAGAAATTTTTACTTTCAGTTATTGCCCGGCCCGTCCGTCAATGAGAACATTGCCGCATGGATTTCATCTTCATGCTCACAAGGCAGGACCGTACAGTGCCGGATTGCCTGGCGGTTCTGGAAGAGATTGCTCCGCTCGGCCTGCGCCATATCGGCTTCAAGGATATCGGCGCGGATGAGGCGACGCTGCGCCGGCTAGATGCGCGGATCAAGGAGCTGGGCGCCATTTCCTATCTGGAGGTGGTGGCCACCACACCGGAAAGCGCCCTGCACTCCGCGCGCATCGGCAAATCCATCGGGGTAAACAGGCTGCTGGGCGGCACCCAGGTGGCGGAAACACTGGGCGTCCTGGCGGGCAGCAACGTGGAATATTACCCGTTCCCCGGCACCCCCATCGGCCATCCCACCCAACTGGGCGGCAAGGCGGCGCAGGTGGAAGCGCAATGCGCCGCTTTCATCGCCCAAGGCTGCGCCGGGGTGGATCTGCTGGCCTACCGCGCCATCGAGGATGAGCCTCTGGCTTTGGTCCGCGCCGCACGCCGGGGGTTGAACAACAAGCCCCTCATCTGCGCTGGCGGGGTGGACAGCCCAGCCCGCATCGCCGCCTTCGGCAGAATCAGTCGCCATGGTTGCCGAGGGCGTGCGCCCTGCTGAGGAACTGGCGGCGCGGCGGCGGGGTGCGGGAGTGACGACATCCATGGTTGACGCATCCTCGCTGGAGGCGTCCATGGTCGCCAGATCGCCGGAAGTCATAGGGCCTCCGCAAGACGAGCAGAAGCGGCTGTTGGCTGCGACGTCAGACTTGCAGGTGGGGCAGGCAGGCATAGCTCTAAGCGATTAATTTACGTGAGAGCGCGGAAGGAAGCAAAGCCGGGAGAAAACAAAGTTCGGCCTCGAAAGTTCCTACGATACAACTGGCACGGGTCCAAGGCGCATCCCTTCACAATGCCCTGGTGTAGCTTCGCTCGCAATGGACGACTTCTTCACAGCGAAGGTCGAGATTCACCACCTGCTCACCACGTGCGTGGGCCTCCATGTGTTGGCGCGACCGGTCCGCTCCCGCCGTTGTGCGCATCGCCGAAAAGAGGTCCGCACTCCACCAGACCGTCGTGTCGTGCGACAGGGAAATCGGAATGTCGAATTGACGAAGTTTCCACGACGAGGGGTAGCCCTGGCCCGCACTTTGTTCGCTCTCCGTAGCGACCGACGCCGATCCACCCGAGGCCGCAATTCGGTGGTAGGAGTCCTCTGAAAGCGTTGAACTGTGCACAAATACAGTGTTTTCGTCCATGCAGCCGTTCTCGTGCATCAGGCGAATGCTTTCGTCGCCCGTGACGCCGAAGACGCCTGCGTGGGTCGTGACCGGAACGCCCAAATCCTTGGCGACGTCAAAGGCCGCCTTCTCGGGGAATGCCGCATCGCCGAAGACGTCGAGGGCCAATGAGAAGCCGAGCATGTCACCCTTGCCGTCGAAACGCCGCTTGTAGAACTCTTTGAATGCGGGGTCGACCGACCACTCCCACGGTGCCGCTTGAATGTTGCCGTACGCGAGAATGAAGCGACCCGGTACCGCCTCGAGCGCGTCCACTGCAGCGTCGGCGTGCTGGGTGGTCTGCAGGCCGTGCGACCAGTCAACCGATGTCGTGACGCCGGCGTCAACCGCTTCGATCGCGGACAAGAGATTTCCGGCGTAGATGTCCTCGGGACGGAAGTTCTTTCCGTACTGCAGGTAGTACCAAACGAAGTACTGCGCGAGACTCCAGTCCGCGCCGTAGCCGCGCATCGCGGTCTGCCACATGTGACGGTGCGTGTCGATCATGCCGGGCATGAGGATGCCACCGGTCGCGTCGATGCTGAGCGCGTCGTCGGGCGCGGTGATGTTCGTGCCGATCTCCTTGATGACCCCATCGACGATTAAGCACGTCGGCGTTCTTCAGAACTCGGTGCGAATTGTCCATCGTGACGACGATGCCGTTTCGAAAGACGATTGACCGTCCGTGCTCGAGTGATTCACCCTTCGAGTTGACGCTATTGCTCATTGCAATCCCCCAATAACTTTGCGTTAGGCGCTGAGCGTAGCACCGTGTTCACTGATTGTCAATAGTGACTTCACGCACGATTTCCTCACCGGTGACGCGACAAACTCCTTATGTGTTCAACGATTTGTCGACGTGACCGCACCGTTCGTCGCACGATTTGTCGTGGCAAAAATGAGAATCCTTGGAGTATGTTTGACTTCACTGAACACTCGAAGGGGGATCGTACATGTCAGAGAGCCAGAAGGGGCGCACCGCCGTCGTCATCGGGGGGTCCAAGGGTCTGGGCAAAGAGGTCGCGCGAACGTTGGCCTCGAAGGGCTCGACCGTCTACGTCTCGGGGCGAACGCTCGAGAGTGCGCGCGAAGCGACGGATGAGATCGGCATGGGTTCCATACCGATTGTGGTTGACCTCGCTCAACCCGAAACCATCGCCGACTCGCTCGCCAGCATTGCGAACGTCGATGACCTCGTCATCGCCGCCATCGAGCGCGACGCGAACACGATGGCGAATTACGACGTCAAGGCAGCGACTCGATTGATCGTCCTCAAGTTGGTGGGCTACACCGAGACCATTCACGTCCTTCGCGATCGCTTCACCGATCAGGCTTCGGTCGTCCTCTTCGGTGGATTGGCGTTCGAGCGTCCCTATCCGGGATCGACCACCGTGTCGACCGTGAATGGCGGCGTCGTCGGAATCGTCCACTCGCTCTCAACCGAATTGGCGCCCGTTCGAATAAACGCCATCCACCCCGGCATCATCGGCGATAGTCCTTACTGGGAGGGCAAGGACAACAGTCACGTCATCAATCGGACACCACTCGGACGTCTTGTCACGATGGACGAGATCGTCCACTCCGTCGAATTCCTACTCACCAACACGGGTATCAACGGCGTCAATCTGCACGTGGACGGTGGCTGGCTACGCAAGTAGTTCGGTGAGGAACTTGAAGCGACGAAGGAGAGGACTATGTACCACGTAACGGTGATCGACGACGACAGCGCGACGACGCCGCGAGGCGTTCGAGTCGCACTCGTCTGGGCTTTCGACGCCAGATCCTGGTTAATCGCGCGACCGGGTCTCCGCACATGACGCTCTCCGTCGCTCACCTGAGCGACGGTGGCCACGTCGACGCCGTGCTGCACTCCTTCGAGACAAGTCTCTACGTGCTTTCGGGAACGCTCGCCGTGACCACGCTCGGCAAGACCAGTGAACTCGGTCCGGATCACTGCATCGTGCTGCCGTTCGCTACGACCTATACGCTGCGGGCCGTTGACGGGCCGGTGAAGTGGCTGCAGATGGAGGCACCGGCGGAGCTCGACGATGGTCGACGTCAGGACACGTTCTTCACGGGCGACGTACTCGTAGAAACGGCTCTCGACATACCCGACATGCGCGATCCGCGAAACCGAAACGCGGTTCGTTTCGACGGAGACTCCATGGACCTTCGACGACTCTCGGGCGGGTCGGACGTCGCCGCGCCGACCGTGTCACCCAGCATGGCGACAGCGCTCCTCGCCTACAGCGGCATCGCGGTCAAGATGCTCATCGACCAGCAGATGGGCGCTCAGTTACACACGATGTTCATGGTCGACTACCAGCCGACCGCCATCGCGCACCCCCACGACCACCCCTTCGAAGAGGCGTACGTCTTCGTGCGAAGGTGAAGTCCACGCTCTCGTCGACGGCGAATTGATGGTCCTACATCCCGGCGACGTACTCTGGGCCGGCGTCGGTGCGGACCACGGATTCGAGAATCGAAGTGACGGGCTCGTACGCTGGATTGAAGTCCAAGCACCCGCGCCGCCGCCACGACACTCCTATCGCTTCAGCCGTGAATGGGAGCATCTCGCACAGAAATTGACGGAAGGTGAGTAGGTGTCAATAGAATCTGTTACTTCACGATGTAGCGCAGAAGTCAACGCGTTCGCAGAGGGATTGCGACCGTCGCGATCAGGAAGAGGGACTGCTAGATGGCGATTTCCAAGCCAGTGGCCACTGATTCGAGAGCGACGCCACACGCGCGGGCAAGAACCCTCGCAAGACCGTGCAGTACCGAACCCCAGCCCATACCCGCGACCAACCGCCTCGCCCCTGGTCTCGTGGGTGCACGACTTCGTGAGCGCCGCATGGCGCGAGGCATCTCGCTTCGCCAATTCGCCCGCGACATTGACGTGTCGGCATCGTTCATCTCCCAGTTCGAGACGGGCAAGGCGCAGCCCTCGGTGGCCACCTTCTTCTCCATCTGCGCGGCACTCGACATTTCCATCGACGAACTGTTCACCGACGAGGTGTCCACCGACGTCGCCGACGCCAATGCACCCACCGGCCTCACCGACGCCTCGAACAACCAGTGGAGTAGTCCCGAGAAGATCACCGGCGGGCCGGTTCATCAACGAAGCGACGGGGCCACGCGTCGTCGCCAGTCGTACGGCCCAACGAACGAAAGGTACTCGTCCTCGACTCGGGCGTGACGTGGGAGTCGCTCACGTCGTCGCACCACGACAAGACCGACTTCATGTTCGTCCGCTACGAAGTGGGCGGCAGTTCCACGCTCGAGGATCGACTGATCCGCCACGCCGGGGTCGAGTACGGATACATCTTGAGTGGCACGTTGCAGATTGCCCTCGGATTTCGATACCCACGTTCTCCAAGCCGGCGACTCCATCTCGTTCGATTCGAGTCGTCCGCACCGCCTCTACAACGTTGGCGACGTCGCCGTCGAGGCGATCTGGGTCAACATGGAGTTCCGAGGGAACTAGTCCGAGCAGTCGGCGAAGTCCCGCGACGCGTGGGTCACCCGGCCGCCCATGATCGTCAGGTCGCTGCGAATCGATGCGAGTTCGTTCGGTTGGACAGTCGAGTGGATCGATGGTCGGCACGCTGAGGTCGGCGTCGAATCCGGCTACTGAGCCGACCGCGACGTCCCTCTTCACCCACGAACCACGCGGCGTGACGATTGAAGCAGGCGAGGGCCTCTGGCGCACTCATGAGGTGCTCTTCGTCGCGCGAAAGTCGCGCCGTCAACCGTCTCACCAGTCACCAACCACGCGATGCGACGCCCAGGGCGAGAAACGGTTCGCTCGTGTCGCGTCCGTACCGCCGCCAATGGTGACGCCGTTCGCACGCATCAGCGAGATCGGCGGTGCGCAACGAACTGCGTCGCGCCCCCAGTCTCGTGACGTAGTCCGTGGCCTGCAAGTTCATCCGGTTCTGCACCATGACGCCCGCGCCGAGTGCCGCGATCCGCTCGATATTGCGTAGCGACGCCTGATCGGCGTGGACGATCGAGAACCGCAGCGTCGAGAGCAACCCCGTCTCACGCTCCACCAACTCCCAGGCGTCAAGCACCCGCCCGAGCGACGAATCCAGCACGGCGTGCACCGACATCCGCCAACCTTGCGCGACGCATCATCGAGTGATGTCGACGAACTCCTCGAACGCCGACGTCGGAGATCGAGAACTCCTCGAATCCCTCCATGTCGTGACAGCCCGAGGTGGGGGATCTCACCCAGTCCCGCCACCTGCAAGAGCCCGTCCCCGAAACCCGGATGCAGGAACTGCATGAGCGTCGCCACGTCACGCGCGTTCGTCGCCGCGGTTCCATGCCGACACGAACAGTCGTACGCGAACGTCGAGTCGCGACCTTCGTCCCACAGTCGATAGAGCGGGGCGTACTTGTCGGGCGTCATGAAGAGTCCGCCACCATCAAGCACCGTGGTGACGCCGTGCGACGCGAACTGCAGCGAACATCTGGCGAGTGCCTTCGACCGACTCCTGGACGCGTCGGTCGAAGGGCGGCGCCCATGCGACAGCAAACGCGCCCATGCCCTCGACCTCACCGGTGAGATGGCCGAGGTCGTCGCGCAACAAGTGGCCACCCGATGGGTCGATCGCGTCGTCGTCCCATCCGACACGAGGCGAGTCCTGCGGTGTTCAACACCGCTTTGGAATACAGCTCTTGGATATAGACGGGATGATCCGGGGCGACGGCATCGAGTTCCTCTCGAGAGGGAAGCCGGCCTTCATCGAGTTGTCGCGAGTGCCAACCCCCCGTCACGGTGATCCACTGTCCGGTCTCGATCTCATTGGCTCTCGATTCGATCAGCGCCAGACCTTCGCCGACTGAACGAATGTCGTCAAAGTGGAGGGAGAGGGACCAGGTCAATCCGGCCCGAACGGCGTGGATGTGCGAGTCAATCAGGCCGGGCACGGCACGTCGACCATGGAGGTCGATGACGCTGCGCCGCTACTGACCCGAGTGCCCGAGAGTTGTTCCGAAGATCCCATGGCAACGACCACGCCCGCCCGCACCGCCAGAGCGGCGACTTCGTTTGGTTCCTGGTCGTGACTTCACTGCCCGTCCAGATGCGGCCGTTGTGAGGAGCAGATCAATCGCTGGCGGCGCTGCGATCTTTGTCATGACGGGCTCCCAGGTTGCGCTCGATGTTAAGTGGCACCGTACATTACAGTCTCTCCGTCGGGAGTTCACTCCCGCGACTCGTGGCGGAACGGATCAGCCTTGTTGCTAGTGCGACACAAGAAAGGATGAGGAATGCAACGAAGCGATCGGCCGACCATCGCGGTGCTGGGCATGGGGAAGATGGGTCAAGCATTGGCGGGACGCCTCCTCGACCAGGAGTGGCCGCTTCGCCTCTGGAACCGTTCACCGCGCGACCTTGTCGCACTTCGAGTCGCGTGGCGCGGTCCTTCACGACGAACTCGGTACCTTGTGGCAACACGCGCAGGTCGTCATCACCTTCCTGGAGAACGACGACGCACTGGCGAGCGTCTGCCTCGGTGAAGGTGGGCTACTCGCGCGAAGGACCCGAGGGTCGAGTGCTCATCGACATGTCGACCGTGTCGCCGAACATTTCTCGCGATATCGCCGGCCGAGCCTCCGATGTCGGTGTCGCGTACCTCCGCTCGCCCGTCAGCGGAAATCCTCAAGTGCTCGCCGCGCGGCACCATCACGCTCCTGGTGTCGGGACCACGTGCGACGTTCGACCAGATGGAGGAACTGTTGCGATCGATTGGACCGACGGTTCTCTACTTGGGAGAGGAGGAGCAGGCTCGCACGCTCAAACTCGCGATCAACTCCGCGCTCGGTGTCACCACGCAGATCATGGCTGAACTCATTGTGCTCGGCGAGAACAACGGCATTGATCGCGCCGCCCTTCTCGACGCCTTGGGCCAATCCGTCATTGGTTCACCCGTTCCTTCGCTACAAGACCTCCGGACTCGTGCAATCACGACTACTCCGCAACCTTCACGACCGACCTCCTCGTCAAGGACCTGGATCTCGCCCTTGATCTCGCGCACGCGGGGATCTCTCCCTCCCGGCGATCGAACTCGTCAACGCACTCGCCAAAGACCGCGTCGCAGGAGGTTACGGCGCTATCGATTTCGCGGCACTCTTACCGAGTCTGCAACTCTCGATCGAGCCAGACACCCGACGTGGCGCCAGCCCCGTGATGCGCTAGGGATTCATCGAGGTGGAGACTTTTCAACGGCTGTTCATCCGCACTTAACGTCGTATATCCTTGAAGTTCACTGGTTATGCGAGAAAGCAGTCATCTGCTCAACTTGGTGGGAACTTCCTGAGCGCGAATGGCGACATCGCTGCGAGCCGTGCGTTGCATGGAGGAGCGGAGGACCAATTTCAATGACCAACGTGATCATGCCGCAGTTGGGGGAGACCGTCGCCGACGGAACGGTCACGAAGTGGCTGAAGAGTCTCGGCGACATGGTGACGAAGGGCGAGCCCTCTTCGAAGTGTCGACTGACAAAGTCGACACGGAGATACCCGCGCCGGCCGGTGGTATCCTGTCGCAGATCTTGGTTGATGAAGGTGCGACCGTCGATGTGGGCACCGTGTTGGCCGTCATCGGAGGCGACGACCAGTGCACCGCGTGAAATGAGCCGTCGAGCCTTCGTGCCGAGCCCGCAAATGTCGCTTCGGGCGAGACGAACACCCGCGTCGTGAAGCAAACCGATACCACGAGTGGCGAGATTCAACTCTCGCCCGTTGTTCGCCGACTCCTTGAGGAACACACCTTGACGTCGGAGACCTCGTGGGAACCGGACCCAACGGCCGCATCACTAAACAGGACGTCCAGGACTTCGTCGCGGGTCAGCCGCAGCCACAGCAGCTGAGCAAGGCGCAATCGCCGATCGTTCGCCGCTTGATACGCGACAATGACATCGATCCTGCGACCGTCAACGGCACAGGACCAAGTGGCACAATTCTTCGCACCGACGTTGAGTCGAAGATCCAGGCGAACTCAGTCCCGCCGTCACCGTCTCGACCGGATGACGAAGTGATCCCCTTCACGAAGATTCGCCGACTCACCGCCCAACATATGGTGACGTCCAAATCGACCTCGGCGCACACCCTCATGGTGCGAGAGGTCGACTATGAACGTGTCGACTCGAGTCGCCGGCAACACGGTGCCAAGTTCAAAGAGGATGAAGGCTTCACTCTCACCGTACCTTCCCTTCAACGCGGTCGCCGCGATCGAGCCCTTCGCAGGAGTTCCCGCATCTGAATGCCTCAGTGGGCAATGACGAGCTCATTGTGCATCGACACGTCAATCTGGGCATCGCGGTCGACCTCGAGAGTGAGGGTCTGGTCGTGCCGGTGCTCCGCGATGCGCAAACGCGCAAGTCTGCGCGAGTTCGCCCGGGCAATTCGCGACGTCGCGACGCGGGCGAGGTCGAAGAAGCTCGGCGTCGACGAACTGGCCCACGGGACGTTCACCATCACGAATCCCGGCCCGTACGGGACGTTGCTCACCGGGGCGATCATCAATCAACCGCAAGTCGCCATCCTCTCGACTGACGCCGTCACCCGGAACACCGGTCGTCGTCACGACCGAGGACGGACTTGAATCGATCGCGATTCATTCTGTCGGCATGCTGGCGCTCACGTTCGACCACCGCGCGGTCGACGGCGCGTACGCCGCGCGCTTCCTGCGCCGAATGGCCGAGATCCTGACGACGCGTGACTGGCCACGAAGACCTGCGGGCGTAGTCAAACCTCTGTGTTGCAATTCTGTTGCAACTCGTTACTCGATGAAACAGCCTGTGTACACTAATTCTCCGGGCAAATCGACAGTGAGCTGTCGCGTGGTCCCGTGGAGACGTGAATCGTGGGGGCGAGTGTCACATCGGCGTGGAATCATTCGCGCAATCGGCGTTTCGCCCTCGTAAAGGGACATTCCTAGGAGTACACAGTGAAGTTCGCATCGTGTTCGGTCGAGCACGCTCATCCACGTAGTGATGGTGACTCATGACGAACGGGCACATCCTCGAGGCACGCAACCTCGTCAAGCGCTTCGGCGACTTCGAAGCCGTCAAGGGCATCGACGTCGCCATCGATCGCGGCGAGAGCTTCGGATTCCTTGGACCCAACGGCGCGGGCAAGACGAGCACGATGCGGATGATTTCAGCGGTTTCGCAACCGACGGACGGCACGATCGAGATATTCGGACTCGATCCGCGCGTCGACGGACCTGAGATTCGCCGCCGCTTAGGCGTCGTGCCGCAAGAGGATTCGTTGGAGCTCGAACTCTCGGTGAAGAACAACTTGCTGATGTACGGCCGGTACTTCGACCTACCTCGCCGCGTGATTCGTGAGCGCATGACCGAGTTGCTCGAATTCACCCAACTCAGCGAACGGGCGAACGACAAGGTCGACAACCTCTCGGGGGGTATGAAGCGACGATTGACCATCGCACGTGGACTGATGAATCGACCCGAGATCTTGATTCTCGACGAGCCGACGACGGGACTCGACCCCCAGGCTCGTCATCTCCTCTGGGATCGTCTCTACCGATTGAAGCGTGAGGGTGTCACCCTCATCATCACGACGCACTACATGGATGAAGCGGAGCAACTCTGCGACCGCCTGGTCGTGATGGATCAAGGCAAGATCGTCGCCGAGGGTGCCCCGCGGGCGCTCATCGAGCGCTTCTCCACTCGAGAGGTCGTGGAACTTCGCTTCGCCACCGACGATCACGAGCAGTACTTCGATCAGTTCACGAAGTTCGCGGACCGGGTCGAAGTACTCCCCGATCGAATCCTCCTCTACGTGAACGACGGCGACGACGCTCTGCGCGACGTGCACGCGGCGGGTATCTCACCGGCGAGCGCGCTCGTTCGACGCAGCTCGCTCGAGGACGTGTTCCTTCATCTCACCGGCAGATCGCTCACCGACTGACCATGGACGAGCTCTCCGTTACCCACGTCGACAACGCCCGCTGGCTCCGTAGCTGGTGGTCGCACGCGACGTTCTTTGCCCAGACCTGGCGCGGCTCAGTGGCGAGCTCGCTCCTCTTCCCGTTTCTCTACCTCGCGTCGATCGGGATCGGAGTGGGTCACCTCGTGGCGCACCACCACGGTCTCGTTGAAGGTCAGACCTACCTGCACTTCATCGCGCCGAGCCTCCTCGCCACGACGACGATGCAGCTGGGCGAAGGTGAATCACTGTGGCCCGTCCTCGCGTCGGTGAAATGGACACGCGGCTACCACGCCGCTGCGGCGACGCCGCTCGAACCCGATGACATCCTCTACGGCAAGCTCGCGTGGGTCGCCACGAGGGGATTCGTGACCGCGCTGGTCTACACCCTGATCATCGCCTGCTTCGGAGTGTTGCAGTCGTGGTGGTGCCTCACGCTCCCGTTCATCGGGACGCTCGTGACGATCGCGTTCTCGGCTCCGCTCGTGGCGTTCGCCGCGCGATCGGAAACCGACGCCGCGTTCACGACGCTGTACCGATTCGCTCTCGTGCCGATGTTCCTCTTCTCGGCGACCTTCTATCCCCTCTCGTCCTACCCCGGTTACTTGCGTCCCGTCGTGCAACTGATTCCGCTGTATCACGGCGTCGCGCTCGCCCGTGCCGCGGCGTTCGGCCAAGGCACCGTGGGCGACGAACTGGCTCACGTGGCGTTCTTGCTGGTCATGGCGGTCCTGGGTATTGCCTGGGGACGACGGACCATGCGTCGAAGGCTGACCGACTGATGTTGACTCGTACGCTCCCACTCTTCGGTTCGCGCCGGTCGGTCCGCGTCCTCGAACGAAACGCGCTGGTCTATCGAAGCCAGTGGTTGATGCTGCTGTCGGGGTTCTTCGAGCCGCTGTTCTATCTCCTCTCGATCGGCATCGGACTGAATAAGCTCGCCGGGCCGGTCCACATCGACGGTCAAGCAATCAGTTACGCCACGTTCGTCGCACCGGGAATGCTGGCGACCTCGGCGATGAACGGCGCGATGATCGATTCAATCTTCAACCCCTTCTTTCGCCTCAAGATCTCGCGTACCTACGACGCGTTGCTCGCGACGCCGCTCGAAGTGACCGATATTGCCCTCGGAGAAGTGTTGTGGGCGCTGGTGCGCGCCACCTTGTACGCCGCGTCCTTCATCACCGCCATGGCACTGCTCGGTGACGCCGGTACGCCCTGGGTGATCCTCTGCTGGCCCGGAGCGATCCTCACGAGTTTCGCCTTCAGTTGCTTTGGACTCGCCGCGTGCACCTATATCCGCTCGTGGCAGGACTTCGACCTGGTGGCACTGGTGCAGATGCCCCTCTTCCTCTTCTCGGCGACGTTCTTCCCGATCACGCTCTATCCACGATGGCTCGGAGGGATCATCTCGTTCTCCCCGCTCTATCAATCGGCGACGTTGCTGCGAGGATTCTCACTCGGTCAGTTCGGCTGGATAATGATCATGCGCGCGAGTTACCTCCTCGGGATCGCCCTCGTCGGTCTGTACATCGCGTCGCGCAGGTTCCAGAAAATCCTTACGCCGTAACGTATTTCTCGCCGCGAACACGGCCGCGATGAGTTCTCATGGAAAACGCAGTCTGTCTTACCATGACACTTGTGGCGAACCTTTCAGGTCCCGACGACCAAGCGCTCCTCGACTCGGCCCGAGGCGGCGACGAGGACGCGTATCGCGAACTCATCGAAGTCCATCGGGGCGAACTCCACGCCCACTGCTATCGGATGCTCGCCTCCGTAGAGGACGCTGATGATGCCGTGCAGGACACCATGTTGCGGGCGTGGCGCGGCATCAGCCGATTCGAAGGCAGGAGTTCGGTACGGACGTGGCTCTTCAAGATCGCGACGAACGCTGCGCTCGACCTCGCCAAGGGCCGATCGAAGCGCGAACTACCCATTGGATTGGGAGCTCCGTCGCAGTTCGGTACGCAGTGGTGGTCACCACCGTATGAGGTCACCTGGCTCGAGCCGTACCCCAACGAGCATTACGTCTCCACTCCTTCGAGGCCGACGCCCGAAGCGCGCTACGAAATTCGAGAGAGCACCGAACTCGCCTTCGTCGCCGCGCTCCAACTCCTACCGGCCAAACAGCGCGCCACCTATTTACTTCGCGAGGTCATGGCGTACTCAGCCTCTGAGATCGCCGGGTTACTCGACACGACGGTGGCGGCTGTCAACAGTTCGTTGCAACGAGCACGCGCGACCATTGACGCGAGTACCCCGGAGTCGAGTCAACAGGTCGCCCACACCACGTTGGGCGAAGCCAAGATCCGCGCGTTGGCCGTGCAGTACTGCGATGCGATTGAAACGGGCGACGTGGCGTCGCTCATGAAACTCCTCACCGATGACGCTTCGTGGTCGATGCCACCCGAAGCGGTGTACTTCCGCGGGAAGGATGACATCGCCGCGTTCATCACTCACGATGTCGCACCGCAGCGATGGCGTCACATCGTGGTCACCGCAAACTTTCAGCTCGCCATCGCGGGCTACATCTACGACGAGGCTCGCGGTTGCTACCTCTCGACGGTGATTGATGTCGTGACGCTCAAAGGAGACCTGATCTCGGACGTCACCGGTTTCTTGTGCAGCGATCTACGGGGATTCGAACGATCGAGCGTCTTTCCCCGTTTCAATCTCCCCTTGGAGATTCCCGCCTAGGAAGACATTCGTGGGCCAGCGATGAGTTCTGGAACTTCGTAACGTCTACACAGTGAAGGATTCGCGCGCAACAGGTGTGCACGACAACAGGAGCAGGAGACAGCAATGACTGAATCACAAGATGAAGCGCGACTGATGATCGAACTCTCTCGATGGGGCACCGACATGGGACTTGAGGAGGCACTGGCGGCTCTCTTCATGCCCGGCACCGAGATCAAGCCCGGGGGCGATGATGATCCCAACGTGCGCAAGGTCCTCTGGTTCTTCGAATTCGTGGGCGCGTTGGTCAAGCGTGACGCCGTCAGTCTCGCCTTCGTGCGTGACGTG
Organism: uncultured Pseudomonadota bacterium; assembly: GCA_963794625.1. GTDB lineage: Bacteria > Pseudomonadota > Alphaproteobacteria > Acetobacterales > Acetobacteraceae > Acidocella. The sequence continues at coordinate 13,179 of CAWCEU010000003.1, read as the reverse complement.
TGGTGGGTTGACGGTATTTGGCCCTTGGTCAAGGATCACGTGCTGCAAGCGCGTGAGGGTTCAGGTGAGGCGTCGCTCTACGAGCACTTCGAGGCGATGGTCTCTTGACCTGATCGTCCGATCGTGGATCGCTATTTCGCAGTCGGTCCGCTGTCGCGGACTTTCTCCACCCCGACCAACGCGCTTCGCAGTTCAGCCAGCCAATCGGCTTCGTGACGAGCGACCAACTTCACGCACCAGCCGAGGGCGTCACTTCGACTTCGAGCGACACCGGCGCTCACCAGAGTATCGAGGACCGCACGCTCAGAGATTCGAAGACGCGTGGTGATGGGAGGGCTGTAGGTCGTGAAGAGCGTGGTGACGTCGCCCTGGATAACGCCCCACGAAACCTTGCGCCCGAAGTGGGCCTCCACTTGATCCGCGATCGCCATCCGGTCGAGTCGGGTGATGTCTCTGAATTCATCGACTCCGCGGTCGCCGCCAATCGGACCGACGACAAGGATCTCGTCGTCGTCGAACTGGACGTCCACGGGCGCCACGAACCATTCGGTGGGGATGAGTCCATTGAGGAACTGCTGAAGATTGCTATTTGTAGTCATGTAGACAAGTATACAACACTGGGAGGCTAGGCAAAGTACCTAATCAGAGGGTTTTCCGCGGGGGCTGCTCACCCGTTGACGAAATCGGCCACCGATACCCAGCGACGATCCGACACCGAGAGTTCCATGGCACCGCACACGGCCGCGACATCGGCGCCCACGGCGAAGTCGGGGCTCCACGCGTGGTCCTGCCAGGTCGCCGCCAAGTGGGCGACCTGGTTGATCAAACTCGCGTCGTAACCCACGCCCTGACCGATAGGCCACCACCCGGCGGTCTCGGGTTGGGATGGGTGCTCAACGCGAATTCGTCGTAGGCCGTACAGGCGTGGATCGTCATCGGTACTCCCAACCCACAACTCGTTCAACTGGCCGTAGGAGAACATCGCGGTTCCCTTGGTGCCGTTCACTTCGACGGTGAAGTCACACGGCCGACGTGGGGCGGCCCTGGCGACCTCCATCGTTCCTTGCGCGCCCGACGCGAATCGCACGAGGGCGGACGATGCGTCATCGACCTCAACGGCACGCGGGTGGCCTTGCTCGTCGCGCTCGCGAACGAAGGTCGATGACAGTGCCGAAACGTCATCGATCGGACCGAGCATCCACGTCGCCATATCGATGAGGTGACTGCCCAGGTCGCCAATGGTGGAACCGCCCATCGACGACTCGAAGCGCCAATCAAAACCGATCTCGGGGTCCACGAACTCGTCGGACAGCCACGTTCCACGCCACAGGTTGATCTGGCCGAGCTCGCCGTTCGCGACCATCTCGGCCATCAGCGACACCGCGGGCAGGCGACGATAGTTGAACCCGATCGCGTGACGAACGCCGGCGCCAACGACCGCGTCGCGCGCGGCGCGACGCGTCCGCGTAGTTCGTCGCGAGGGGCTTCTCGCAAAAGACGTCCTTGCCAGCGAGCGCCGCGGCTTCGATGATCGTGGCGTGCGTGCCCGGTGGGGTGCAGACATCCACGACGTCGACGTCACTTCGCTCCACGACCTGTCGCCACTCGGTCACCCAGTCGTCGATCATGCACTCGGCGGACACCTTGGCCACGGCGTGCGCGTTGCGCCCCGACATGACGACGGGCGTGAAGACCACGGACGACGGCCGGATCAAGGGTGCGGCGCGATAGGCGTAGGCGTGTGCGCGGCCCATCATGCCGTAGCCGACGATGCCGACGCGCAGTTCCTTCGTTGACGCCACGGCTCAGCGCTTCTGCGCCAACTGATCGGCGCATCGGCCGGCCGCCTCGAGCGCGGCGATGGCGTCGTCGACGGTCGCACCGCGACAGGGCCCTCCCGCGGCGAACTCCGCGAACGCCTCGGCCTGACGAACCAACGCCTCCAGCTGGGCGCGCTCACCGTCGATCGGGATCCAAGAAGACCGACCCGGTGTGGCCCTTCGTGCCAAAGAGTTCGACGCTCGCCATGTCGCCGCCGGCGTAGTGGCGACCGAGCGACACGAAGACCGTGGCGCCCGAGGTGGTCGCGGCCAGCACCTGGGCGCTGTCGGGATCGTCGTCGCACTCGACATCGGTGATCGTTGGTGACGCGTAGGCGCTGAGTTCACTCAAGTCGCCACCCGTCAGCCACCGCGCCTGATCGAATTCGTGAACACCCATGTCGATGAAGATCCCGCCACTGCGCGCTCGAAAGGCCGCCGAGGGTGGCTCACCATCCCATTGCAGGCACGACAGCGAGAGCACGTCGCCGAAGTCGCCACCGCCAATCGCGTCGCGCAGCGCCTGGAGTTCGGGGACGAATCGGCGCCAGTACCCGATTTGCAACGCGACCCCCGCGTCGCGCACGACCGCCTGAGCACGTCGCGTGTCGTCGGCCGTCACCCCACACGGCTTCTCGCAAAGGATCGCGAGACCGGCTCTCGACACACGTTCGATCACCTCGACGTGCGAGTCGCTCGGCGTGACGATTAAGACCCCGTCGATGTCGCCGGCGCCGAGCATGTCGTCGAGCGTCGCGTACCCGGTGACCCCGAAGGTCGATACGGCGTCGTCGCGCAACGAGTCGACTGGTTCGGCCACCGCCACGATTCGCACGTTGGCGTTCTCCTGTAGCGCCCGCAAATGGGTGCGGCCCATCCTCCCCGCTCCGACGAGTCCGATTCGAAACATCGCTCGGCCTAGACCTGGTGTTCGGCGAGGTAGTTGCGATTCTTCTTCTGGTCGTCGATGGCCTGGGCGAATCGATCGGAGGTCTGGGGAAAGATGTCCTGCTCCACGACGAGCCAGCCCTCGTAGTCGATCTCCTTGAGCGCCGCGAGCACGCCCGCGACGTTGGCGTCGCCCGTCCCGAAGGCGGGGAACGCCTCGCGTGACCAGATGCTCGTCGTCGGCGCATCGTCCGCGATGATGCCGTCCATGACCGCTCGTAGCGCGTCCTTCACGTGCACGTGGTTGATTCGATCGGCCCACTCGTGGATCGCCACGACCGGGTCGCCGCCGCCGATGAAGAAGTGGCCCGTGTCCAGACACAAGCCGACGTCCGAGATATCGAGGATCCGCTGGATCTCCCAGGGCGCCTCGACGTAGGTACCCGTCTCGTGGTGGAACGTCGGCTCGTACCCTCGCGCCCGACAGCGTTCGACCACGGACGCGAGGCCGACCTTCATGCGCTCCCACCCATCGTTGTCCAGACCGCGCGACGGATCCAAGTGACTGCGACCCGGTGCAGCGCGGCGTGCCTCGCTCCCGGCGTCCGCGATGGTCGGACGCGGTGAAGGTCCGGGGACGACCGAACGAACCGCGTCGAACGTGTCGAGCATCGCGTCGAGGTCCGGGTAGAGACCCTTCAGCGCGTCGTGGTCCGTGAAGGGGAACTCCAGGTACGCGCCCGCGAGCCCGAGTTGTCGCGATGCGAGACGCTCCGCGAGAACGGGACCGTCGCCGAGGTAGCCCACTGGGCCGAGGTCGATGCCCGCGTATCCGGCGCTCTGCACTTCATCCAAGATCTGTTCGCCGTCGGGGACGTTCGGATCGATGCCGACCGTGAGTTCGAAGGCACCGTAACTGATCGGTGCGTTGGCGACTGTTGCTTTCATAATCTTCTTCCTTTTTGTTGGCACTGCGACTTAACTCTGGACGGACGCCTAGTACTCCGTGGGTCGTTCTACGGGTTTACCGTCCTGGACGAATCGAATGATCGCCTGGCACAGGGCGATGTCGCGTCCGCTGTCGGCCCCGTCGGTCGCGACGGGCGCCGACGCCGGTCACCGCGTCATAGAAGGCGACGAGTTCCTCCTTGAATCCACTCTCGTAGGAAGTGACCTCGTCACGCCGCCACGACGCGACGTCATCGGACGAACCACTTTCCAGCTCGAGCATGGTGGGCGCGTTGCGTAGGTACGGCGACGGAAAGGTGAGTGTCGCGCGCTGTGACGAACCAAACATCATGAACTCCATCGAGTAGCGCGTCATCCCCGGGACGTCCACCCAGTGAATCGCGGCGGACGTCGCCCCGTAGTTGAGGATGACCGCGAGCGAACCCCTGCGCATATCGACGTAGTCGAGCCGCGCGGGTTCGCCGAGGACGCCACGCACGGTATTGATCTCGTGCACGAGCGTGTCGAGCAACACGTTCTGATACTGCTCGACCAAGAACGCGTCGTCCGAACCAATCGCCGCGACCAGTCGACGATGCGACTCTTCACGCAGGGGCGCCAACACCTCGTCGGACACCGAGCCGGGCGCCACGAGCGCGTAGTGGCCAATGTAGGGAAGGAACGGCGACTCCGTCGTCGTGACACGAAGCAGCTTTGGCGCCTCAATGCGTGCGACTTCGTCGCGGAAGCGCAAGAAGGCGGGGTCGTAGCGCTTCGGGTAGCCAACCATCGAGCGTGACGCCGGAGCCCTTCGCGGCGTCCACCATCTCCGTCGCTTCTGTCGTGGAGAAGCACATCGGCTTCTCCACGAATACGTGAAGGCCGGCCTGAGCCGCCGCCACGGCGATCGGCGCATGGCTACCCGACGTGAGTACGAACACTGCGTCGAGTGGACTACGCAACATCTCGCGCCAGTCGCTGAAGACCGACTCGACCCCGTACGCCTCGGCACAGCCTCGCGCACTTTCGAGGGAGAGGTCGCAGATCGCCGCGATCTCAAAGCGATCCTTCAGTTCGCGCAGAAAGTGCAGGTGCATCACCTGACCAATGACGCCGACGCCGATCACTCCAACTCGTAGCCGTCGACTCATGACACGAACCCGATTCGACGAAGGCGACGCGTTGCTACGACCGTCGCGAGGGGGTAGACGCCTCGTCTCATCCCTTCACGCCTCCGCCGAGGACGAAACCTTCTCGGAAGAGTCGTGAGGAGACGGCGTAGAGGATGAAGACGGGCACACAGAAGATGAGCGAGTAGGCCGCGATGTTGCCGAACTGGGCCTTGGGCAAGGTGAGGAAGGTGTAGATCGCGATCGGCGCGGGCTGTTGGTTGGCGGGACTGATCAAGATGAGTGGGACGACGAACGAACCCCACGCGTTCACGAAGCCAAAGATCGCCGCCGCGGCGATGCCGGGTAGAGCCAAGGGGATCACCACCCGACGCAGCACCTGGAAGGTCGAGGCGCGTTCCATGCGCGCCGCTTCTTCCAGATCGGTGGGAACGGCGTCGATGAAGTTCTTCATGAGATAGACCTCGAAGGGGAGCGACGTCACCGAGAGGAAGACGGCCGTCGGGAGGATGGAGAGGAAGCCAAACCTCGAGAAGATCTCGTAGACGGGAATCACCATGATCGCGAGTGGCACGCCCGACGAGAAGATGATGAACAGGATCAGCGGACCCTTGAACGGGATTCGCCGACGTGACAGCGCGTACGCCGCGAACACACCAGCGACCGAAGCGATCAGCGTGGAGATTACCGCGAGGACGACACTGTTCCACAGTGAATGGAGCAGACTGCCCGTGAGGACGTGGCGAAAATTGATCAGCGAGAAGTGTGGCCATTCGATCCCCCACGACGCCTGCGAGTCAATGGAGGCGAGGAAGAGCCACAGCATCGGGGCGAGGAACAAGATACCGATCCCGGCGAGCACGGTGTGCAAGGTCAGGCTGCGCGCGACGGTGCGATTCGTCTGTCGATTCTCGGGAGGGAGTACCGGCTCAGTGGCGGGCGCCGTGGACGAGGGTACTTTCAAGGACGTTGTCTGGTGTCATATGCGCCTCGCCGTGATGCGAACGTAGAACACGCCAAAGACCGTCGCGATGAGGACCATGACGTTGCCAATGAGCGCCCCGTACGCCAGGTTGTTGTACGTGAAGGCCTGCTGGTACGAGTAGAGCGGCAGGATGTTCGTCGAGTTGCCGGGTCCGCCCTGGGTCATGACGTAGATCAGCGAGAAGTTCGCCAACGCCAGCAGTCCAGTGAGCAGCACGATGGCGGTCATGGTGGGTCGAAGCAGCGGCAGCACGATCATCCGGAATCGTTGCCACGTCGACGCGTTCTCGACGATCGCCGCTTCGATCGCCTCGCTCGGGATATTGCGGAGTGCCGCGCCCATCACCAGCATGGAGAAACCCGTCATCGACCAGATGCTCGCCAACGTCACCACGAGGAGCGGTTGCGCGTCGAGGAGATTCGCGTTCGGATGTCCGAAGAGCGTGCCGAACGTACCGTTACCGGTCGTTGACGCGTACCAGGTCATGCCCGCGGTCACCGCGGGCATCATCCACGAGATCACGACGACGCCGCCCACGACGATGCGCATCCACGCGGTGGCGCGCATGAGCAGCGACGCCAAGGTGTAGCCGAGTACGACGACGCCAGCGATCGAACCGACGATGAAAATCCCGGTGACCCAGAGCGAACTCCAAAACGTGGTGTCGCCCTTCAGGCGAATCAGGTTCTGCATGCCCGTGAAGCTCGAATGCACTGCGGTCGGTCCAATCAAGGTCAGATTGGTCAACCCCAGATAGATCGCGAAACCCATCGGTACGAGGAACAAGAAGATGAGCAGCGCGAAGGTTGGCGTGAGCAGTCCGAGACTGCTCCACTGGTAGCGCGCCTTGTCGTGACGCGTCTTCCAGAGTTCGCCCAGAGATGGTCCGGTGACGGTGTCAACCACGGAAGACGACACCATCACCGGACCTTTCTCATTCGTTCGTTACCTACTTCTCGCTACGGAAGAGTGACGACTGCGCTCGAACCTAACTGGTTGGTCACGAAGCCCTTCATCGTCGCGAGTGCCTGGGCACCCGTGGTGCTCGGCTTCTCCGCAATGGTGCCACTCGCCTGCTCGATGCCCTGCACCCAAACGTTGTAGTTCGCGTTGGATGGAAGCTCGGAGGACGATGGGAGCAACTTGCCGAACTCCTCGTTGAAGGGTGCGGCGAAGTTCGTGTAGAGCGGGACGGTCCAGTCGGACTGCACCGGCGGAACCCATCCAGCCCAGTTACCGGCCTCGATCAAGTTGGTCTGCTCTTGGGCCACGTTCATGAACTCGCCCGCTGCGGTCAGCTGTGCCGGCGTCGCGGTCGAGGACATTCCGTAGTCCCAGCCACTCAACGTCGAGGCGTAACCGCCGCCGTTGATCTTGGGAAGTCCGGCGACACCCATGGCGGTCGAGGCCTTCGCCCAGTAGGGGAAGCTCACCTGCTTGGTCCAGTTACCGCCAAGGAAGTTCGCACCCACCGCGATGCCCAGCGTGCCCTTGAAGAAGTCGGTCGACGGGATGTTCGGAGCGTTGTTCGGACTGAACAGCTGTGACGTCGGTGCACCGAGTCCGTCGGCGAAGACGGTGTGGAAGAAGTCCAACGTCTGGAGGAGTCCCTTGCTGGACACCACCATCTTGCCGCTGGACGTCTCGATCGTTGGCGTGCTCGAGCCAGCCAGCAGGTTCAAGATGCCGTAGCCGGCGCCGTTGGGACCGGCGCTCGTACCCGCGTCAACCCACAGCGGAATGATCTTGGGCTCGGCCGCCTTGATCTTCTTCGCCGCGCTGATGATGTCGGCCCACGTCTTGGGCTGCCAGGGGAGGGCGATGCCCGCCTTCTGGAGAATCGCCTTGTCGTAGTACAGACCGACGTTGTTCTCACCAGAGCTGACCGCGTAGATCTTGCCGCCGATCTTGCCCTCGTTCTGGATGACCTTCGGGTACTCCTTGAACCACGACGTCGTCGCCAGGTACTTGTTCATGTTCGCCAAGTAGCCGGTCGACTGGTACAGCGCAATCTCGGTCGACGGGAACTGGGCCAGCGTCGGCGCAGTTGACGTCGAGTGGTACAGCAGCGCCAACTTCGTCAAGAAGTCCGGTTCGCCGCCCGAGACCGCGTCAAGATTCACGGTGACGTTCGGGTACTGCTTCTCGAACTCCTTCTTCACCTGAGTCCACCACGTCAAACCGAGTGGCGTGGTGTCAAAGGTGGTGTTGGCTGCGTACGCCACGGAGATCGTGACCTTCGACGACGCACCCGCCTGCGACGCGACACCCGTTGCGAGGCTCGCCGTCGACAGAGCAATGATGGCCGTCCCGGCGATCAATCTCGGTATTGCACCTCTAAGCATTACTTTCATTTGTTTCCCCTCATTTCCTTTCATTGACTGTTACGGAGTTGGCTGTGCTGTGGAGGACTCGGTCGTGACGTTGACGTGCTCACGCGCGGGGTTTCGGACCATCAGGCTCAGACGCGACTCGACGTCAAAGAGGTGCAGTCGATCCTTGTTGAACGTCAACTCGAGCGTCTGACCCGTTGAGGGGACGGGAGAGCGGGGAAGGCGCGCGATCAGGCGTTGTTCGCCGAGTTCGACGGTCGCAAAAATCTCAGTCCCGGTGTGCTCGCAGATATCCACCGCCGACCTTGAACTTCGGCCCGTCGGTGGCCGCCTCACCCGCCAGATGCAGATCGTGGGGACGGATCCCGATCGAGTACCGGGCCGTTCGACGCAGATGGCCCGAGGCGTCCCGCGAGCTCAAAGGTCACGTCGGTGCGAACACCCAGGCATTCGATGACGATGGATCCGTCGCTCACCATAAGCGTGCCGGGCACGACGTTCATCTTTGGCGAACCAATGAACTCGCCCACGAAGACCGATCCCGGATTTTCATAGAGATCGTTGGCAGAGTCGACCTGGAGGAGGACGCCATCTTTCAACACGGCGACACGGTCACCCATGGTGAGCGCCTCGACCTGATCGTGCGTGACGTAGACCGTCGTCGTGTCTTCAAGTCGCTGGTGGAGACGGATCAACTCCGCGCGCATCTGTACCCGAAGTGCGGCGTCAAGGTTGGAGAGCGGCTCGTCCATCAAGAAGACTTCCGGCTCACGGATGAGCGCGCGACCGAGGGCGACTCGTTGGCGCTGGCCACCTGAGAGCGCGGCCGGAGACCGATCGAGCAGGTGGCGAATCTCGAGGAGATCGGCCACGTCGTTGATTCGCTGACGAAGCGTGTCGCGTGGCTCTTTGCGCACCTTCGGTCCGAAGGCAAGATTCTTGTACACGGTCATGTTCGGATAGAGCGCGTAACTCTGGAACACCATCGAGAAGTCACGTTGTCCGGTGGGCACGTCCGTGACGTCCTTGTCACCCATCCAGATTCGGCCGTGACTGGGACGCTCGAGACCGGCGAGCATCCGTAGCGAAGTCGTCTTGCCACAACCTGAAGGACCGACGAGAACGAGGAACTCTCCGCAGGGAATCTCCGAGATTCAGGTCGGAGACGACGGCGTTGCCTTCAAAGAGTTTCCAGACGTGATCGAAACGGATCTCGTTCATGACGAAGCCCTTGTCGGCGCCACCACTCGGGGCGCGTCGTGAGACGGCGTCCTGGGTACGCGCGCTCTCGTTCCCCTCAGTGTCTCCACTGCCCTCCAAACAAGCTGCCCTGTCGTAAATTACGCACTTCGTGCCACAAAGGTGAAGTCGTCGACCAACCTTTTGTATGGCTCGCCTGCGAGCGACCGTAGTGCATAGACAATTGCTTGTCAATAACTACTATCAAATGTAATCCGCCGTTAATCGGTGGAGGCGTCACCGATATTCACCGACGTAACCAAGGAGTAGCGCGCCGCTCGATACACGTGCTGAGCGAACTCAATCGCCTTGCCCGCGGCGTCATAGGTGGTTCGTTCCATTGTCAGCAGGGCCGTTCCGCGCGGCTCGTTGAGAAAGTTGGCCTCTACGGTCGACGCATTTTTTGCGGAAATCCGCTGGGCCGCGTGATCCGGGAAGATCCCACTCGCCCGCAGGAGCTCGTAAAACCCGTGCTCCTCGAGCATCTCGTTGCTCATGGTCACCAACGTGATCGGCAGATAGTTGTGCATCAGGGCAATCGGTTCGCCCTCTCCGAATCGCAACCGTTCGAGATAGATCACGAGTTGGTTGTCTTCCAGTCCTAAAGCACTCTTGACCAGGTCTGATGGTTTCATCACTTCGTTATGAAGCACCTTCGTGGTGGGGCTCTTCCCGGACTTCGCGAGGTCGTCGAAGAGGCTCGTGAGCTTCACCGAACGGCTGACTTTGCCCTTGGTGACGATGGTGCCCTGACCTCGGCGACGAAGTACCAGGCCCTTATCAACCAAGTAGCCGAACGCGGCCCGCACGGTGGGACGCGACAGTCCGAGGTCCTCGGCGATCTTGACTTCGTTCTCGAGTCGATCACCCGAGACGAGACTCCCGGCCTTGATCTCGTTCTCAAAGTGTTGCGCCAACTGGAAGTACAGGGGCACCGGGCTGTCGCGATCGAGCACCATGGTCTTGAGGGGGTTGTACGCCAGCACTTCTTGACGAGCCATTGAAATCCTTTGTCGCGCGACCTGACAAAAGTCTATGTCGCAAACACGTCGGTACTGCTATTGTCCTGACATATGCCAGTTCCGTCGAATTTCGGCACATTGAGACCCGTCGCGACCGCGCAGATCGCCGCGCGCTACGAGGGGGTCGTGTGTGTGGTTGGCGGCGGCCACGGTAGGTTCACCCACGATATGGCCCAGTTTTCGAGTCTTTGGTGCGCGCTGGAGCCGACTGCTCGGCAAAGGATGCGGCGTGAACGAGCCGTTTGACGTCATCACCATTGGCCGGGTCGGTGTCGATTTCTACCCGACCCAACACGGCAGTCTCGTCGACGTCCAGCACTTCGACAAGTTCCTCGGGGGAAGCCCCGCCAACGTGGCGGTCGCGGCCGCGCGGCTCGGTCAGCACGCCGCGTTGATCAGTCGGACCGGACCGGACCCTTTTGGTGCGTACATCCACGCTGCGCTGAAGGGGTTCGGTGTTGATGACCGCTTCGTGACCGAATGCGCTGGGTTTCAAACGCCCGTGACGTTTTGTGAGACGTTTCCCCCTGACCATTTCCCCATCTACTTTTACCGAGCACCAAAGGCGCCCGACCTCGAGATCTATCCGTCGGAACTCGATCTCGACGAAATCGCGCGCGCTCGCCTGTTCTGGGCGACGGTGAGCGGACTGTCAATGGAGCCCAGTCGTTCGGCGACGATGGCGGCGCTCGAAGCGCGAGACCGAGTTCATCCAACCGTCCTCGATCTCGACTTTCGACCATCGTTCTGGACGTCGAGCGACGATGCTCGACGGGCCACCCGCGACGCGTTGGCGCTTCACGACAGTCGCAGTGGGCAACCTCAGCGAAGTCGAGGTGGCCGTCGAGAGCGCCGAGCCCGACGTGGCGGCCGATCGTCTCTTGGAACTCGGCCAAGAACTGGTGATCGTCAAGCTCGGACCGGACGGCGTACTCGCCAAGACGAAGGACGAACGCGTAGAGGTTCCGCCGATCGAGATCGACGTCGTCAACGGACTCGGCGCCGGTGATGCCTTCGGCGGCGCACTCTGTCACGGCGTGCTGTCGGGGTGGGCGCTGGACGAGACCATTCGATTCGCGAGTGCGGCCGGCGCCATCGTCGCCTCTCGTCTCGCGTGTTCTGAAGCGATGCCGACGGAAGATGAAGTGCGAAAGGTGCTGGAGGGGGAACGAGTGTGAATCAGAGAGAGCAGGATCTACTGCGTGAGACGAGGTTCCTTCGTCCCGGCGACGTCGCCGACGCAGCCAAGCGTCGCGACGTGCGACCGATGACGGGAGAGTCGCGTCGAATACTCATCGTCGCCGCCGACCACACGGCGCAGAGGAATGCTCGACGTGGGATCCAACCAGATCGCGATGGCCAATCGCTACGACCTGCTGGATCGTCTCGTCACCGCGCTGGACATTCCGGGCGTCGACGGGGTGCTCGGAACGCCCGACATCATCGAGGATCTCTTACTCCTCAACGCCCTCGAGAAGAAGTACGTCTTTGGGTCGATGAATCGAGGCGGACTTCCGGGCGCCGTCTTCGAGATGGACGACCGTTTCACGGGTTACACGGTCGAGTCAATCGTCAAATCTCGCCTCGACGGCGGCAAGATGTTGCTCCGAATCAATCTGGAGGATGCGGGCACCGCGAACACGCTGGAGTCCTGCGCGAACGCGGTGACCGAGCTGGCGGCGGCCGACCGCATCGCCATGTTGGAACCGTTCCTGAGTCGTCGCGTCGATGGACGAATTCAACACGACTTGACGCGCGGCGGGTGTGATCCGCTCGATGGCGGTCGCGAGCGCTCTGGGCGACGACGTCATCGCATACGTGGTTGAAGGTACCGGTCGTCGACGATATGGAGCGCGTCGCCGAAGCGACGACCATGCCACTCGTGCTCCTTGGCGGCCCGCGAAGTGACCGACCCGACGAGATGTTCGAACAGTGGGAGAAGACGCTGCGCCTACCGGGCGTTCGTGGTCTCGTCGTCGGGCGCAACTTGCTCTACCCTCCAGACGACGACGTCGCGACGGCCGTCAAGACGGCCGTCAGTCTTCTATGACGCAGTCGCCTGCACCTGCACTCGCGAAATGAGGAGTCGAACCCCTACCGCATCGACATCTCGCCGGCAGACGCAGGTTGGACGTACAGTTCGCTTCGCGTGGTCGACACTCGCACCCGGCGCGACCGAAGAGTGGACGACCGGAGAGTCCGAGTGGATCGTGCTCCCGCTCGCGGGTAGCTGCTCGGTGCACTGCGGCGAGGCGAGATTCGAACTCGAGGGTCGCGCGAGCGTCTTTGAGCGGGTCAGCGATTTCGCGTACGTGCCGCGGTCGTCGAACGTTTCCGTCCACAGTGAACTCGGTGGCCGCTTCGCCTTCGCCGGCGCACTCGCGGACAACGTACTGCCCGCGCGCTACGGACCGGCCGACGACGTGCCCGTCGAGTTGCGCGGAGCAGGTTCGATGAGTCGCCAATGCAACAACTTCGCGTCGCCCGAGGGATTCCACACGGACCGTCTGGTCGCCGTTGAAGTTCTCGTGCCGGGCGGGAATTGGGCCTCCTATCCACCGCACAAGCACGACGAGGTGCGACCGGGAGAGGCGCAGCTCGAAGAGATCTACTACTTCGAAGTACGTGGCGGTGCTGGGGACGGTGAGCCGGGACCCGGCGCCTACCAACGGGTCTACAGTTCCGGTCCGGATCGACAGATCGACGTGCTCGCCGAAGTCACCACGGGCGACGCGATCCTCATTCCCTACGGCTACCACGGCCCGTCGATGGCGGCACCCGGTTACGACCTGTATTTTCTCAATGTGCTCGCTG
>CAWCEU010000002.1:0-121387 GCA_963794625.1 uncultured Pseudomonadota bacterium | reverse complement strand
CTCGGCGTTCAGTGGGCTTTGCGCAGGCAAAGGCGGATCGGGTTGCGGCGAACCTCCGCATCCGCATAGCAACGCCAGCGCGAAGATCTGCCCCAACAGGCTAATGGAAACAGTTGCTTTGGTCACGGCAAATGGCTCCTTCTCAATAGAGCCATTGCAACGCCAAGCCTTCGCCGAAGACTGTGATGTCCAGTCAGATTGCGGCGAGAAAAGACGGCGATCGTTCGCCTTCGGGAGGATGCCCGGTTTGGGATTGTTTACTTCGGCGAACATCCCATTCCAGCCTGAGGTCCGAAGCGGGAGGCGGTGGCGGTCGTGAGCATGTTGCGGCTGAATGCCTCTTTCCAGCACAGCGCTTGGCGACGTAGAGTAAAGGTGATGGAATACGCAAAGATCCCATCACTCGCTCGTGGGTCATCTGCGGCGACGAGCCCGAGGGCAGCAGCTCGGTTGGAGGGTTCTGTCCGTTCTGCCCGGAGTCAGGCTTGCCGCTGCAGGTGGTAGCTACGTCACCCACGGTGAATGGAAGCCCGTGGTCGTCGCGGGCAGTGGTTCATCCGCATCCTCTTTATGGGATCGATGGCGATCCGGCCGATCGGGCAATGGACTTTACGACACGATGCGGCCGGTGGGCGCGCACGAGGTCATGGTGGAGAATGCGCGCCATGATCGCCACCTATGGAATGCCGACGATCGTGAGATCGAGGAGTATCTGGCGCTTTGCGGACAGCGCATCCAGGATCTGAAGGGCGACGTTCGCTTCAAGTACATCACGTGTTCAAGAATTACGGTGCGATGTCGGGGCAGGAATTCGACCACCCGACGTCGGAAATTGTGGCCACGACTTTCGTTCCGCGGAGAGTGCTCTACGAATTGCGGGCGGCGCAAGCGAGCACTATCACGTGAAAGAGCGCTGTGTGTTTTGCGACATCTGCATCAGGAGCAGGAGCAGCGCCAGCGTGTGGTGGAGATTCGCGGCGAGTATATCGCCGCGTGTCCGTATGCGCCGCGAGTGCCGTACGAGACGTGGATTGCGCCGCGCAATCATGAGCATACTTCGAGCGCAGCGCGCTGAGTCGGGTGCGATGCGCGACTTCGCCGCACTGCTGCGGCGGACGCTGTTCCGCATTCGCACCATCGCCGATGGCTTTCACATGGTGCTGCACACCTCGCCCAACACGATGCACAGGTCGGAGACGCTGGGCTTCTGGAAGACCATCGAGGACGACTACCATTGGCACCTGGAGATCCTGCCCATCATTGGCAATAAGGCGAAGTCCTATACCTTCAAAGAGGTGTACTACTCGCCGGTGAGCTCGGAAACGTCGGCGGCGATTCTGCGGGAACGGCCCACGGAGTAATAGAAGTAGCGGGAGAAGTTGGTCCCTATAGCTGTCCAAATTCACCGGACTAATGGAAGCAGTGCAAATCAGCTCCATTGAGGATGAACCTATGAGCGACTCATCGAACCCGGGATGGACGAAACCTCAGCCTGAGAAACCAGGAAGCCGCGCGCAAGGGCAGTTGATCGAACCGCGGCGCTCCGAGATTCTGGAGCGAGTTGCAGGAAAAGCTCGCTGCAGCGGTCGATTCGCTTTACCTGCAAGACTTGTCGGGATTGATCACCAGCTTCGGCGGAGGTCTGCGCGTGACCTTGAATCGTCCCGGTAAAGTATTCCATCAGGAATACACCGACATCCAATTCAAGCGCTCACCGGCACCCCTCGCTGTACCACTCTGAAAGATGGTACGTACTCCCTGCGCTTCTCGACTACGCCGAACAATGAAATTGTGGTGATCAGTTCGCGCGGCCTCGACCCGATGACTCCGGAGCAGGCGAGCGAATACATTATGAAGCTGCTGTTAACGGCGAGCGCACGCTGATAACGGTCGCCTGCGCGACCGGCATTGATTCAGCGTACGCCGTGCTGCCTCTATGACAACGCAGTGGAAGAATTATGCCGCGCAAACCGGCTACGTCTACCAGTACTACTTTGTTGGACAACGGCCAGCGTTGCCGGACGATCCCGACGCCCCTTCCACCGAGTACGTCTTCGACGTGACGCTGGACCGCAAGACCATCTTCGCAGTCAGTATCTTTCGAAACCGGTGACACTCGAATACTGGGCAGCGCAACGCGGCGATCAGCTCCACCGCGTCGCGCGATTCAATCTCCTTGATCACATCGCGCAGATGCCGTTCCAGGTAATTTCCGGCGTTCACCGAAAGCGTGCTGTCATCCACGGGCGCGCCGTCGGAGATCACCATCAGGATGCGCCGGTGCTCCGGCCGCGTCAGCAGGCGGCGATAGGCCCAGAGCAGGGCCTCGCCGTCGATATTCTCCTTGAGCAGCCCTTCGCGCAGCATCAGCCCGAGATTCTTGCGCGCGCGCCGCCAGGGTGTGTCGGCGGCCTTGTAGATGATGTGGCGCAGATCGTTCAGCCGCCCGGGATGCGCGGGCTTGCCCGCCGCCACCCAGGCCTCGCGGCTCTGCCCGCCTTTCCAGGCGCGGGTGGTGAAGCCCAGAACCTCCACCTTCACCGCGCAGCGCTCCAGCGTGCGTGCCAGAATATCCCCGCACATCGCCGCCACGGTAATCGGCCGGCCGCGCATCGAGCCGGAATTATCGATCAGCAGCGTCACCACCGTATCGCGGAAATCCGTGTCGCGCTCGCGCTTATAGGTGAGGGCCAGCAACGGGTCGGCGATAACGCGCGAGAGCCGGGCCGGGTCCAGCATGCCTTCTTCCAGGTCGAACTCCCAGGCGCGGGTTTGCTGGGCCAGCAGGCGGCGCTGCAGCCGGTTGGCGAGTTTGGAGACCAGCGCCTGCAGATGCTGCAATTGCTGGTCGAGCTGCATGCGCAGCCGGGCCAGCTCGTCGGGGTCGCATAGCGCCTCGGCCTCTATTTCCTCGTCATGGGCGCGGGTGAAGGCGCGGTAGGCGGTTTTGTCGTCGCCCGGCGGCCGGGCGCGGCGCTGCTGCGGGCCGGCCGGGGCTTCGCCGTCATCGGCTGACATGTCCTCGGAGGTCTCGTCATCCTCGCTGGGTTCGTCGGAGCCCTCGGCCTCGGCCATCTCCGGCTGGGAGGCGAGCATCGGCGCTTCCTGCTGCTGGGCTTCGCTCTGGCTGTCCTGGGAATTATCCTGCTGCGGCGACTGTTCGCCGCCTTCGGAGTCCTGTTCCGACTCCTCGTTATCACCCGGCTCGGCCTCGCCCTCGGCGAGATCGACGGCGGCCAGCAGCTTGCGCGCGGCGGTGATGAAATCGGTCTGGTTTTCCCGCGCGGCGGCGAGATCGTTCAGCGCCGTCTCGGCTTCCTGGCCCAGCGTGCCGCGCCAGAGATCGAGCGCATGCCTGGCGGCATCCGGTACCGAGGCCGGGTCCATCCGTTCGCGCGCCAGCAAGCAAAGGGCGGCGGAAAGCGGCATCTGCTCGCGGGAGGTCACATGCTCCAGCCCGGCTTGCGTGCATTCCTCACCCAGCCGGTTGCGCAGATTGGCGGCCACACCCGCCATGAATTCGGAGCCGACAATTTCCACCCGCGCCTGCTCCAGCGCGTCGAACGCCTCCTTCGCCTCGCGCGTGTGCGGGGCGCGGGCATTGTGCAAACCATCATCATGGTAGCGCAGCCGCAGGGCGATGGAATCCGCCGCGCCGCGCAGCTTGGCCATCTCAGGTGCCGCCAGCGCGCGCGAAGGCGCGGGCAGGCGGGCGCGCTTGCCAGCCAGGCCCGAGGGGCCGGGCTGATAGGCCACCTGCACATCGGCGTTATGGGCCATGGCGCGCAGCGTGCTGGCTGTCGCGCGCTTGAAATCCTCGGCCTTGCCTTGGTCCTGCTTGCCGCTCATGGCGCGTCAGGCGCTCTTGCGCAGGCCGGTCGGGATGTCTTCGTTGAAGCAGCGCTGGTAATATTCAGCCACCGTCTGGCGCTCCGCCTCGTCGCATTTGTTCAGGAAGGTGAGGCGGAAGGCGAAACCGATATCGCCGAAGATGCGCGTATTCTCCGCCCAGGTGATGACGGTACGCGGCGACATGACGGTGGAGAGATCCCCCGCGATGAAACCGGCGCGCGTCAGATCCGCCAGCGCCACCATCGCGCCCACGCGCTTCTTGGCCGCTTCGTCATTCGCGGCATAGCCCATCTTCGCCATCACGATCGCGGCTTCCTGCACATGCGGCAGATAATTCAGCGTGGCGACGATGTTCCAGCGGTCCATCTGGCCCTGGTTGATCTGCTGGGTGCCGTGATAGAGGCCCGTGGTGTCGCCCAGGCCCACCGTGTTGGCGGTGGCGAAGAGGCGGAAAGCCGGATGCGGGCGGATGACGCGGTTCTGGTCCAGCAAGGTGAGCTTGCCCTCCACCTCCAGCACGCGCTGGATGACGAACATCACATCCGGCCGCCCGGCATCGTATTCGTCGAACACCAGGGCGCAGGCATGCTGCAATGCCCAGGGCAGGATGCCCTCGCGGAATTCCGTGACCTGCTTGCCTTCCTTCAGCACGATCGCGTCCTTGCCGACGAGATCGATGCGGCTGATATGGCTGTCCAGGTTCACGCGGATGCAGGGCCAGTTGAGGCGTGCGGCCACCTGCTCGATATGGGTGGATTTGCCGGTGCCGTGATAGCCCTGGATCATCACGCGGCGGTTGAAGGCAAACCCGGCGAGAATGGCGAGCGTGGTCTCGCGGTCGAACTTATAGGTGGGGTCGATCTCGGGCACATGCTCGGTGCGCACGGAAAAAGCCGGTATCTCAAGATCGGACTCGAAACCGAAGATGTCACGCGCCTTCACCGTGATATCCGGCAGATCGATCGCCGAGGTCGGCAGGGGGCGGGTTTCGGTGATCACGGCGTCGTTCATCCAATCCATTCCTAATCATTCGCGCTGTCGGCGCTCAGGTCCTTGCCAGGGTGCGGCCTTCAGGAGGCCGCGGCTTGCGCTTCCCGGCGTGGAGACGGGGTCAGTTTGCCACGTAGCGCCGCATAGGCAAGGTTGATTGTCTTCAAAGTCTCTTCCGCGGTGCGGTCGCCATGGTTGGCATCCGGGTGGTGGCGCTTGGCCAGCTCCTTATAGCGGGTTTTCACCGCCTCCAGCGTGACGGGCCAGGACAGGCCGAAAACCTGCAAGGGCTCGCGCAGATCCGGCGGCGTGTCCGGCGCGGCGGGTTTTTTGGGATGCGCGCCGAAAGCGAAGGCGTGCAGCTCGGCTTCCAGCTTTTCCTCCATGCGCGAGGCCCGGCCATTCTGGCCCAGCGGCCAGGTGGGGCGCTGCCATGAGGTATCGGCGCGGGCCGCCGCCTCGATCTCATCGGGGGACATGCCCTTATAGTAATCCCAGGACGCGTTATAGGCGCGCACATGGTCCAGGCAGAACCAGTGGAATTCCCGCAACGCGGTGCGGGATTTGGGCGCGCGGTATTCGCCGGCATGCGGGCAGCCGGGGCTCTCGCAGGGCTGGCCGGAGGCCGCCGGGTCTGGCGCATAGGCGCGGCGCCTGCTGTGCGGCTTGTCGTCGGAAGAAATCATGCGCCTAATGTGCGCGCTGATGCGCCGCGCGGCAATAATGCTTTATGCCGCCATGCGCCCGGCGCGGGACTGATGATGGAGTTGAGGATGATGAGCAGGGTCGAACGGATCAGGGCCACGCTGGAGGCGCGGTTTCAACCGCTGGCGCTGGAGATCGAGGATGAAAGCCGCCGCCATGCGAACCATGCCGGGCGCAACGGCCTGGAGGCGGGAGAGACGCATTACCGCGTGGCGATGATTTCCGCCGCCTTCGCCGGGCAATCCCGCGTGGCGCGCCAGCGCGCGGTGAACGAGGCGCTGGCCGGGGAGTTTTCCACCGGCATGCACGCGCTTTCGCTCACGCTGCGCACGCCGGAGGAATAAACCCGCGCGGCCGGCCGCCTGGCGGGTTTAGTTTCTTCCGTACGTATCCTCGAAGCGGACGATATCATCCTCGCCGAGATACGCGCCGGACTGCACCTCAATCAGCGTGAGCGGGATTTTGCCCGGATTATCCAGGCGGTGCACGCAGCCGAGCGGCAGATAGATGCTTTCGTTCTCGCGGATGAGAATCTTTTCCTCATCGCGCGTCACGAGGGCGGAGCCCGCCACCACCACCCAATGCTCGGCGCGGTGGAAATGTTTTTGCAGCGAGAGCTTGCGGCCCGGCCAGACGACGATGCGCTTCACCTGGAACCTGTCGCCCTGGATCAGCCCCTCATAGAAGCCCCAGGGCCGGTAGGTGCGGGTGTGGTCCTCGGCCTCCGGGCGCTTCTGCGCCTTCAGCCGGTCGACGATTTTCTTGACGTTCTGCGCCTCGCTCTTATGCGCCACCAGCACCGCGTCCTGGGTGGTGACGACGACGAGATCCCTCACCCCCAGCAGGGCGGTGAGCTTGCCATCCGAGCGCGCATAGCAATTTTCGGTGTTTTCCAGCACCACATCGCCCTGGGCGAAATTTCCCGCCGCATCGCGCGGGGCGATCTCCGCCAGGGCGGACCAGGAGCCGACATCCGACCAGCCGATGGCGGCGGGCACCACGGCGGCCTTGCTGGTTTTCTCGGCAATGGCGTAGTCGATGGAAATATCAGGCGCGGCGGCGAAGGCGGCTTCGTCCAGGCGGATGAAGTCGAGGTCGCTCTTGCGCCCGGCCACGGCCTTGCGCGCGGCTTCCAGCACATCCGGCGCCAGGGCCTGCATTTCCCCGATCAGCACATCCGCCCGGAACACGAACATGCCGGAATTCCAGAGATAACCGCCTTCCTCCAGCATGGCGGCGGCACGGGCGGCGTCTGGTTTCTCGATGAAGCGTTCCAGCTTGTGCACGCCGGGCAGGCCCTCCAGCGGCGCGCCCTGCGCGATATAGCCATAGCCCGTCTCCGGCGCGGTGGGGTGCATGCCGAAGGTGACGATATAGCCCGCCCGCGCGGCGGCGGCGGCGCTGTCCAGCGCCTTGTGCAAGGCGGGGAGGTTCTGGATGGCGGCATCCGCGGCCATGATCCAGAGCACGGCCTGGGGGTTGGTTTCCGCCGCCAGAAGTGCCGCGGCGGCGATGGCGGGGGCGGAGTTGCGCCCCACCGGCTCCAGCAGGATTTGCGGCGCGTTGACCCCGGCATCGCGCAATTGCTCGGCGACGATGAAGCGGTGGTCCTGGTTGGCGACCACGATGGGCGCGGTGAAGCCCCGCCCGGCGGCGCGCAGGGCGGTTTCGGCCAGCATCGGCGTGGCGGAGATCAGCGGCCAGAATTGCTTGGGGAAGCTCTTGCGCGAAACCGGCCAGAGCCTGGTGCCAGATCCGCCGCATAAGATCACCGGAACAAGCATTTCGTCCACAGCCTGGCTTGGCATCATACCCCCTTGTTCAGCGTGGCCGAGTTAACTCTCGTGCCTGGAATCTGTCCAGCGAGGCTGGCAGAGTGCGGCGCATGACAAACGCCACGCCCTCTGTCCGGCTGCAAGACCTCACCGCGCCGGAATTTGCCGCCCTGCTGCCCAGCCGCCCGGTGATCCTGCTGCCACTGGGCAGCCAGGAGGATCATGGCCCGCACCAGCCGATGGGGGATTTTGTGCTGGCCGGTCTGTTGGCTGAGCGGATCGCGCGCCGGGCGCGGGACGCGGGAACGCCCTGCCTGGTGAGCGCCGCATTTCCTTTCGGCGTGGCGGATTATTTCGGGTCAAGCCCCGGCGGCACCGCGCTGACCCCGGAGACGTTCAGGCGCGTGCTGACCGAGTGGCTGGAGGGGCTGTTGCGCCATGGGTTGGACCGGATCGTCATCCTCAACGCCCATGGCGGCAATGTGCCGGTGGTGCATGAGGTGACGCTGGCGCTGCGCCAGCGGGAGGGGGTGGTGATCCCGTCTTTTTATCTCTGGAAAATCGCCCGGCAGCTCATGGAAAGGCGGCTGGAGGGCGGTAGCGCGCGGTTCGGCCATGGGGCGGAGCCGCTTCTGTCCCTGAACATGGCGCTGCGGCCGGATTGCGTGCGCCCCGGCGCGGCGCCGGCGGATGGCGGCGAACTGCTCGGCCTGAAGGCGAGGGATTTCGGCGCGCTGGATTTCGAGGGGCTGACGGTGGAGGCGCCTCTGGAATTCGGCATTGTGCCCAAGCCCGCCATCGAAACCGCCTGGGCGCAGGGCAGTGCCGCTTTGGGCGAGGCGGTGGCGGAAGATCTGGTGGCCGCCGGGGCGCGCTTCGTGGCCCATATCGCGGCGCAGAGTTAGGGCATGCTAATAAGAGTTTTTGGGTGTGTGAGGGTTTTTCAAAAAGCCCCCATGAAAATGCCGCCTTTTTATAAAAAAGGCGGCACCCAAAAAATTTTTAAAACGTAGCTCTGCTCTTATACGGCGGTGATCGAGGCTTCCAGAATATCCAGCCCCTCGTCCAGCAGCTCGTCCGAGATGGTGAGCGGCATCAAGAGGCGGATGGCGTTGCCGAACACGCCGCAGGACAGCAGGATCAGCCCTTTATCCATGGCGGTGGCCAGGATCTTCTTGGTGGTTTCCGGGTCCGGCTCGTTGGTGCCGCGGGTCTTCACCACGTCGAAGGCGATCATGGCGCCCGGGCCGCGGATACCCGCGATCGGGTGCGCGTCGTTGCGCTTGGAGATGGTTTCCAGCCGCTCCTTCATCCGCGCGCCGATGATGTTGGCGCGCTCGACGAGCTTCTCCTCCTCGATCACTTCCAGCACGGCCAGGGCGGCGGCGCAGCCCAGCGGCGAACCGGCATAGGTGCCGCCCAGCCCGCCCGGCTCGGCGGCATCCATGATCTCGGCCTTGCCGATGACGCCCGAGAGCGGGAACCCGCCCGCGAGCGACTTGGCGATGGTCATGATATCCGGCTTCACCGCGCTATGCTCGATGGCGAACATCTTGCCGGTACGGGCGAAGCCGGTCTGCACCTCGTCGACCACCAGCAGGATGCCATGCTCGTCGCAGATCTTGCGCAGGCCCACCAGCAGCTCCTCGGGCGCGGGCAGGAAGCCGCCTTCGCCTTGCACCGGCTCCAGCGTGATGGCAGCGACGCGCGAGGGTTCGATATCCGCGCGGAACAGCATGTTGATGTATTTCAGCGCCTCGTCGACCGTGACGCCGAACTGCTCGTGCGGGAACGGCACATGATAGACCTCGCCCGGCATCGGCGCGAATTTCTTCTTGTACGGCAGCACCTTGCCGGTCATCGCCATGGTCAGCAGCGTACGGCCATGATAGCCGCCGGCAAAGGTGATCACGCCGGGGCGGCCGGTATGGGCGCGGGCGATCTTCACGGCGTTCTCCAGCGCTTCGGCGCCGGTGGTGAAGAAAATCGTCTTGGCCGGGCCCTCGATGGGGGCGATGGCGTTCAGCTTCTCGGCCAGCTCGATATAGCTGTCATAAGGCGTCACCTGGAAGCAGGTATGGGTGAAGGCGTCCAGCTGCTTCTGCACCGCCGCGATCACCTTGGGGTGGCGGTGGCCGGTGTTGAGCACCGCGATGCCGCCCGCGAAATCGATATAACGCTTGCCTTCGACATCCCACAGCTCGGAATTCTCCGCCTTGGCGGTGAACACCGCATGGGCATTGCCAACGCCACGCGGCACGGCCGCCACGCGGCGGGCCATCAGTTCGCTGTTCGTGCTCATCCTGGTCGCATCTCCATCGAGTGAAACAATCACCGCCCTTGCGGTTCGTTTAAGATTATAAACACCCGGAGGAGAGGAGGCGAGTCGATTCCGTCAGCTTTGCCGTGTGGCGGTCGTCTTTTTTTCGAAATCAAGGCTGGCGGGCGCCGCGCAGGCGCTGCTCTCAATTCTAGACACATGCGCCAAGGGCGGCCCTTCATGGCAGGCGGCGAGGCAGGCATGCAGCGCGGCTTCGGGCCCCGCGATCACGGCTTCCACCGTGCCATCGCTCAGGTTGCGCACCCAGCCGGCGAGGCCCAGGGCGCGGGCTTGCCGCATCAGCCAGTCCCGGTAGCCCACACCCTGGACACGGCCATGGATGACCAAATGCAGGGCCGTCATGGGGCGGTGAGGCGGATGAAGCGGGCGGCCTCCTCCACATCGGCCTGGGTTTTCGCGCGCCGCGCCGCGTCCTCGGGGTCCTCGCCCCATTGTCCGGCCTGCCACAGTTCGTCCAGCGCGGCGGTGGCGCAGGCGGTTTCGGGGTCCAAGGCCGCCTCGGCGGTGGCGATGCCGAGCACGAAGCTGCCCAGCGCCGGGATCAGCACGCCCAGCGCCGCCAGCTCGTAATCCGTGCGGGTGGCCAGCAGCGCTTCCAGCTTGCCCGCCGTCCAGGGCAGCTGGTTCACCGGCATCAGCCCGTTGGTGGTGATGAGGCCGATGCCATGGCTGGCTTCCATCCAGCGCAGCCAGGGGTCCCATTCCGCATGTTGGCGCGAGACCAGGGGCGGCGGGCTGTCCGCCCGGTAGCAGAGCAGATCGTTCAACCCATAGGCGGCAAGCTGGCTGATGATCTCTGGCCGGTGCGGGGCCACGCGCTCGTGCGCCGTGCAGGCCAGCTGGGTGAGCGGCAGGTCATCGGGCGAGAATTCCGCGCGGGCCTGGTTCCATTCCTCGGCGATGGCGTTGGCCAGCGCCTGGTGGGGTACGGCCAGTGGCGCGCCGCTGGGCATCTTCACCGGCCGCTTGTCGAGCTGAACGATATAGAGCCCCGCCTCCTGAAGCGGGGTGGCGCTGGACCAGAAGCGCTTCATTGGCCGAGCAGCGAGTTCAGCAGGCTGCGCGGGCCGCTTTGCTTCTGGCCGCCGCTGGCCGGGGTGGATGCGCTGCCCGCGGCGGCCGGTGCCGGGCCGGCCTGGCCCATGCGGGCGAGGCTGAGGGCGGCGGGGCAGACATCGCTCTGGCTGCCGCTGATCGCGCCCACCGCCTGGCCCAGCAATGTGTTGCCGCCCAGGATCTGTTGCAGCGGGTTGCCCGCCAGCCCCACGGCGGCCTGCGCCGCCGCCTGGACTGTGGCTTGCGGCGCCACGCTGTAGCTGGGCGCCAGGAAGGTGCCGCCCACCTGGATCGGCACGGTCACCCCCGTATCGGCCACCTTCATGCGGGGTTTCAGCACCAGCCCCAGCGTTTCGGAGGCGAAATTCACCGTGCCGCCGCCTTCCAGCAGCAGGCGGCTGGAATCGAAGGTGAGCGCCTTCACCGTGCCGCTGCCGTTATTCGCATCCAGCCGCAAAGCGGCGCAGCGCACGGCAACCGGCCCCGGCGCCCCGGCGAGGCTGGCGGGCAGCCGGACGGCTTGCAGCGCCGCGCCGAAAAGCTTGTTGATGACGCTGCCATCCACCACGCCATTCACGCTGGCGAGGCCGAGCTGGCCGGTGACCGAGCCCAGAATGGCGGGCAGGGAATCGCCGGTGGCGGAGGCGTTGAGCTGCGCCTGCACCGTGCCCTGCGCCACATCCGGCAGGTTGAAGGCATGCAGGAAGGGGCCGAGCGCCAGCGCGGGGGCGTTGAGCTTCAGCGTTTCGGCGGCGGGCTCCACGCTGGCATCGATGCTGCCGGAGGCCGAGACCGCGCCGCCCGGCAACTGGCCGGTGAGCGGGTTGATCGTCAGCACACCGTTATTTAGCACCGCATGGCCCTGCACCGCCGTGTAGGTGGCTTTGTTAAAGGTGAGGGTATCGGCGTTCAGCAAAATATCAGCGCTGGCATGGCGCAGCGGGTCCAACGGCAGGGCGATGTCCGGCACCGCCTGTGCGGGTTGGGCGGGTGCTGGGGAGGAGGTGGCCTGGGGTGGCGCCTGCGGGGCGGGCAGGGCGGCCAGCAGCGCATCCAGATTGGCGTTGGCGATGGAAATATCCAGCTCCAGCTTCGGGGCGGGCTTCAGGCTCAGGCTGGCATCTCCGCCAAAACTGGCATTGTCCATCGTCGCGGTCAGGCTGTCGAGCCCGATGGCCTGGCCCAGCCCTTGTCCGCCGGGGTCGATCAGCGTCGTTTTCACCGCGATATTCTTCCAGGCAGGCAAGGGCTGGCCGGCGGCGGCGGCGAGGGCGGAGAGGTCTGGAATATTCAACGTCAACGCCAGGGCGGCGCCGCTGAGTGTGCGCGGTGTGGCGATGCCGCCGGTCAGGCTCAGGCTGGCCTTGCCCAGGCTGGCATTCAGGCTTTCGCTGAAGCTGGCGGCGGGCGGGTTGCTGGCGGGCAGCAAGGCGGGGGGGATGAAGGCGTTGAGCGCCGTGGCATTGGCCTGAATCACGAAGGGCGTCTGCCCCAGCGTGCCATTGGCGCTCAGCGTGCCGGGCTTGGAGAGGTCAGGCAGCTCCAGATCCAGCGCCGCCAGGGCCAGGCCGGGGCGCAGGCTGGAGAGATCCGACCCGCCGGTTTTCACTGAAATATCGGTGATGGCGGGCAATAACGCGCCCTGGTCGGCAAGCCGTGCCGTGGCGTTGAGGTCATGGATGGGTGGCAGCTTCAGCCCGCCCAGCCAGTCCGGCGGCAGGGCGGCGCCAACGGCCTCCAGCGCGGGAATGGCGGCGGTGAGCGTCAGATCGTAGCCGCGCGCATTCTGCGGCCTGGCCACCTGGCCTTGCAGCTTGGCTGTGGCGCCCGCGAAGCCGAAGGAGAGATCCACCGGCCAGGGGGCGGAGCCCGCGCCGGTTAGCCGCTCCACGGGGCCGACCACCCCCTCCAGCGTCAGCGGCGCGGTGCCGATGGCGGCACTGCCGGTGAGATGCAGCGGCGCGGACAGCGAATCCGCCTGGCCGGTGAGGCGGGTGAGCTGGATGATGTTCGGCTGGCCGGGGCCTTGCGGGCGCAGGACGATCTGGCCCTGATCCAGCTCCACCGATTCCAGCGCGATCTTGTAGCGCGAGGGGGTGCTGGGCGGCGCGGCGGCGGGGGTGGCGGCGGATGCGGCGGCGGGCGGGGCGGCGGTGCTGAAATTCCAGTCCGCCTGGCCGGCCGTGTTGCGCTCCAGATAGAGCTTTGGCCCTTCCAGCTTCAGATCCAGAATATCCACACGGTGGCTCAGCAGCGGCAGCAGCGCGATTTGCGCTTCCACCTGGTCCAGCGTCAGCAGGGAGGGGTCGGCGAATCCATCCGGGTTGGCGAGGCTGAGATCGCTGGCCGCGAGCGTGGGTGTGAGGGAGAGCTGCAGCCGGATCGGCCCGCCGATGGTGAGCGTGCGGCCCGTGGCCTGCTGCACGGCGGCGATGATCTGCGGCGCATAGGCATTGGGGTCGAACCGGGCGATGAACACGCCGAGCCCCGCCAAAGGCACCAGGATGATGACCGCGACAGCCAGGGCCGCATAGGTCCGCCAGCTTCTGGTACGGGGTTTCTGGTGCGAAACGGGTGCTCTTTGCCTGTCCATGCGCCGGAATTAATCGCTTTTGTATCAATAGACGAGGGGTAAGCTTGTGAAAGCCCGCAACACGCGCTATGCGGCGCGGCTTGAGTTGAGGCGCCAGCTGCGGGCGTGGTGAAATTGGTAGACACGCCAGATTTAGGTTCTGGTGGCGAAAGCCATGGGGGTTCAAGTCCCTCCGCCCGCACCAAGTTGGCTTAAGTTTTTGTTTTATTGAGGTTTGTTCGTCCATGCAGGTTACTGAAACGCTCTCCGACGGCTTGAAGCGCGGCTTTACGGTCGTGGTTCCCGAACCCGAGCTGGCCGCCAAGCGTGAGCAGCGTTTGGCCGAGCTGAGCAAGACCATCCAGATGCCGGGCTTCCGCCCTGGCAAGGTACCCTTGAACATCGTGCGCAAGCGCTATGGCGAGGCCGTGGCCGCCGAAATTCTGGAAGGTGCCGTGAACGAGGCGCATAGCCAGCTTCTGAACGAGCGCAATCTGCGCCCGGCCATGCAGCCGAAGCTGGAAATCACCAAGCCCGGTACCGATTCCGACCTGGAATTCACCGTTGAGATGGAAGTGCTGCCGGAAGTTTCCGTGCCGGACCTGTCCGACGTGACGCTGTCCAAGCCCGTCGCCGCGGTGAGCGAAGAGAAGATCGACGAAGCGCTGAAGAACATTGCCGACCAGCGCAAGAGCTTCAAGCCGGTTGAGGAAGCCCGCCCCGCCGCCGCCGGCGAGCAGCTGAAGGTGGATTTCATCGGCCGCATCGACGGCGTGGCCTTTGAGGGCGGCACCGCGCAGGACGTGGCGTTGACTGTGGCCGGCGACGGCTTCATCCCCGGCTTCACCGAGCAGGTGGAGGGCATGAAGGCCGGCGAGACCAAGACCATCTCCGTGACCTTCCCCGAGGATTACGGTGCGAAGGACCTGGCCGGGAAGACCGCCGAATTCGAGATCACCGCCAAGGAGCTGGCGGTGGCCGAGATTCCGGCGATCGATGACGAGCTGGGCAAGGCTGTGGGCCTCGAAGGGCTGGAGCAGCTGAAAGAGCGCGTGAAGGAGCAGATCAGCCGCGAATATGAAGGCCTGACCCGCGCCAAGCTGAAGCGCGCTCTGCTGGACGCGCTGGCCGAGAAGGCGCAGTTCCAGGCGCCGGTTTCCTTGGTGGATGCCGAGTTCAACGCCATCTGGCAGCAGGTCGAGGCTGAAAAAGCCTCCGGCCAGGCTGATCCGGAAGACGCGGGCAAGGACGAGGACACGCTGAAGGCCGAGTACAGGGCGATCGCCGACCGCCGTGTGCGCCTGGGCCTGCTGGTGGCCGAGATCGGCCGCGCCAACGAGGTGCAGGTGACCGACCAGGAGCTGCAGCGCGCCATGTTCAACGAAGCCATGCGCTACGGGGCCCAGGCCATGCAGGTGGTGGAGTTCTTCCGCAAGAACCCGCAGCAGATGGAGCGTTTCCGCGGCCCGATCTTCGAGGACAAGGTGATCGATTTCCTGCTGGGCAGCGTGAAGCAGGATGAGGTTCAGGTCTCCGCCGAAGAGCTGGCGAAGGACCCGGAAGAGTAAGAAAAGGTTACGCGGCTTTTGCAAAAGGCCGCGCCAAGATGTCTGTAACTCGGGCAAAAGCCTTGTCTCCCATGGAGGCAGGGCTTTTGCTTTTCCAGCTCGGCATCGATGTTTGAGAGGGCGATTCAGACTTTCTCCGCGCTCGCAAAGCGAGCGAAGATAAAGTCATCGCGCTCTAGACGAACCGGAAAGATGCTCTAACCTAAGCTCATGACGCCGCGTTTCGCCCGCGCCGTGGCCGCTTCTGGCGCGGCGCGGGGCTGTTTCCGGCGGTTGTGCAAGATAAAGGATTGAAAACATATGTGGGATCGGGACCCTGTCGAGGTTTACAACAATAACCTCGTGCCCATGGTCGTGGAGCAGACGGCCCGGGGCGAACGCTCTTACGACATCTATTCCCGGCTTCTGAAGGAGCGGATCATCTTCCTCACCGGCCAGGTGAATGATGTGGTCTCTTCCCTGCTTTGCGCCCAGCTGCTGTTTCTGGAGAGCGAGAACCCGAACAAGGAAATCTCCTTCTACATCAACAGCCCGGGCGGCGTGGTGTCCTCCGGCCTCGCGATCTACGACACGATGCAGTATATCCGCTCGCCGGTTTCCACCGTGTGCCTTGGCCAGGCGGCCTCCATGGGCAGCCTGCTGCTCTGTGCCGGTGAGAAAGGCAAGCGATTCGCCCTGCCCAATGCCCGCGTGATGGTGCATCAGCCCTCCGGCGGTGCTCAGGGCCAGGCTACGGATATCGAGATCCAGGCCCGCGAGATCCTGAAGCTGCGCAGCAAGCTGAACCAGATCTATGTGGACCACACGGGGCAGCCCCTCGAGGCGATCGAGGCGAAACTGGAGCGCGACACCTATATGTCGGCTCAGGAAGCCAAGGATTTCGGCTTGGTGGACGAGGTGGTGAAGAACCAGCCCGCTCCCAAGAAGGACGAGGCGCCGAAGACCGAATCCAGCGGGAGCTAAGGCCAGGCCTCAATCTTCCGGTAGCATCGGAAAATCCGGCTCCTCCCGTTCTGGGAAGGCCGGATTTTTCAGTTTTTTGACGTTAAGCGGCATGAAAAATGACCGTTCCAGTCCGGATTTTCCGTTTATGGGCCTGAAAACCCAGAATTATTCGTGAAAATACCCGGTGCTTGTGCCCTCCAGCACAGGGGATTAGTCTTTTTTTTCAAGACGCGGGTTGTGGAGTGACTATGACCAGTAAATCGGGCGACACGAAAAATACGCTTTACTGCTCCTTTTGCGGCAAATCGCAGCACGAGGTGCGGAAGCTCATTGCCGGCCCGACCGTGTTCATCTGCGATGAATGCGTCGAGCTGTGCATGGATATCATCCGCGAGGAGCATAAGACGCACCTCGTGAAGACGCGCGATGGCGTGCCCACGCCGCGCGAGATCTGCAAGGTGCTGGATGATTACGTCATCGGCCAGGCGCACGCCAAGCGTGTGCTCTCGGTTGCCGTGCATAATCATTACAAGCGCCTCTCGCACGCGACCAAGAACAACGATATCGAGATCGCGAAATCCAACATCATGCTGATCGGGCCCACGGGCTCCGGCAAGACGCTGCTGGCGCAGACGCTGGCGCGGATTCTGGACGTGCCCTTCACCATGGCGGACGCCACCACCCTCACCGAAGCCGGTTATGTGGGTGAGGATGTGGAAAACATCATCCTCAAGCTGCTCCAATCCGCCGATTACAATGTCGAGCGCGCCCAGCGCGGTATCGTCTATATCGACGAGGTGGATAAGATCTCCCGCAAATCGGACAATCCCTCCATCACCCGTGATGTCTCGGGCGAGGGCGTGCAGCAGGCGCTGCTGAAGATCATGGAGGGCACCGTGGCCTCCGTGCCGCCGCAGGGCGGGCGCAAGCATCCGCAGCAGGAATTCCTGCAAGTGGACACCACCAACATCCTGTTCATCTGCGGCGGCGCCTTCGCGGGGCTGGAGAAGATCATCGCCGGGCGCGGCAAGGGCGCTGGAATCGGCTTCGGTGCTGATGTGCGCAGCCCGGATGAGCGGCGCACCGGCGCGGTGCTGCGCGAGGTGGAGCCGGAGGATCTGCTGAAATTCGGGCTGATCCCCGAATTCATCGGCCGTCTGCCGGTGGTCGCCACGCTGGAGGATCTGGACGAGGTCACGCTGATCGAGATCCTGACCAAGCCCAAGAACGCGCTGGTGAAGCAATATGGCCGGCTGTTCGAGATGGAGGGGGTGAAGCTCACCTTTACCGACGATGCGCTGAAAGTGGTCGCGGGCCGCGCCATCAAGCGCAAGACCGGCGCCCGCGGCCTGCGTTCGATCATGGAAGGCATCCTGCTTTCCACGATGTTCGAGCTGCCGGGGCTGGAAGGCGTGTCCGAGGTCGTGATCAGCGGCGAAGTGGCCGAGGGCCGTGCCGAGCCCCTCTATTTATACGCCGAAAAACGCGCGGAGAACGCCTCCTGACGCCGCACCTGCAAGCCGCCGCCCGGCGGGGGCTTGCAGGGCCTAACCCGCCTGCCGATATGTCGTTTGTGGCCGTATGTGACGGCACCCCGCGCTGTGCCTCTTAAGGGCAGCCGGGAGACCGAAGGAACCAATTGATGTCAGATGTCAAAAAGCCCGGATCGCCCATTGAGTCCCTAGCGGTGCTGCCGCTGCGCGATATCGTGGTGTTTCCACACATGATCGTGCCGCTCTTCGTGGGCCGTGAGAAATCCGTCCGGGCGCTGGAAAGCGTGATGAAGGAGGATAAGCAGATCCTGCTCGTGGCGCAGAAAAACGCCGCGCTGGACGACCCCGCCGCCGATGATATCTACCGCGTCGGCACGGTTTCCACGATTTTGCAGCTGCTGAAGCTGCCGGACGGCACCGTGAAGGTGCTGGTGGAAGGGCTGCGCCGGGCGAAGATCACCGATTTCAAGGCTTCCGAGGATTTCTTCGAGGTTGAGGCCGAGCCGATCGAGGACCGGGGCGACGACACCAAGGAGGTGGAGGCGCTGGGCCGCACGGTGGTGGCGCAGTTCGAGCAATACATCAAGCTGAACAAGAAGATCGCACCTGAGGTGCTGGTTTCGGTCAATCAGATCGAAAGCCCCTCGAAGCTGGCCGATACCGTCGCCAGCCATCTGGGGCTGAAGATTTCCGAGCGCCAGGAACTTTTGGAGCTGGACAGCACGGCCGAACGGCTGGAGCGGGTGTTCAACCACATGGAGGCCGAGATCGGCGTGCTCCAGGTGGAGAAGAAGATCCGCAACCGCGTGAAGCGGCAGATGGAGAAGACCCAGCGCGAATATTATCTGAACGAGCAGCTGAAGGCGATCCAGAAGGAGCTGGGCGAGGGCGAGGACGGCAAGGACGAAACCGCCGAGCTGGAAGCCAAGATCAAGGCCACCAAGCTCTCCAAGGAAGCGCATGAGAAGGCGATGGCGGAGCTGAAGAAGCTGCGTTCCATGAGCCCGATGAGCGCCGAAGCCACGGTGGTGCGCAATTATCTGGACTGGATCGTCGGCATCCCCTGGAAGAAGCGCAGCAAGATCAAGAACGACGTGATCGAGGCGGAGAAAGTCCTCGATACCGACCATTTCGGCCTGGACAAGATCAAGGAGCGTATCGTCGAGTATCTGGCGGTGCAGGCGCGCAGCCCGAAGGTGAAGGGGCCGATTCTGTGCCTGGTCGGGCCTCCGGGTGTTGGCAAGACCTCTCTGGGCAAATCCATCGCGAAAGCCACGGGGCGGCAATTCGTCCGCATGTCCCTGGGCGGCGTGCGGGATGAGGCGGAGATCCGCGGCCACCGGCGCACCTATATCGGCTCCATGCCGGGCAAGATCATCCAGGGCATGAAGAAGGCGAAAACCTCCAACCCGCTCTTCCTGCTGGATGAGATCGACAAGCTGGGTGCCGATTGGCGCGGCGATCCGACCTCCGCCTTGCTGGAGGTGCTGGACCCTGAGCAGAACGGCACCTTCGCCGATCATTACCTGGAGGTGGATTACGATCTGTCGGATGTGATGTTCGTCACCACCGCCAATTCCTTGCGCATGCCCCAGCCGCTGCTGGACCGCATGGAGATCATCCGCATCCCCGGCTACACCGAGGATGAGAAGGTGGAGATCGCCAAGCGCCATCTGCTGCCCAAGCAAACCGAGGCACACGGGCTGAAGAAGGACGAATGGTCCGTCTCCGACGATGCGCTGCTGGAGCTGGTGCGCACCTATACCCGTGAGGCCGGCGTGCGTAACCTGGAGCGGGAGATCGCGACCCTGGCCCGCAAGGCGGTGAAGGAGATCGTCACCGCGAAGACCAAGAAGGTGGTGATCACGGTAAAGAACCTCCAGAAATTCGCCGGGGTGCCGAAGTTTCCGCTACGGCGAGACCGAGGCGGAGGACATGGTTGGCGTTGTCACGGGCCTCGCCTGGACCGAGGTTGGCGGCGAGATCCTGACCATCGAGAGCGTGCTGCTGCCCGGCAAGGGTATCATCAAGCAGACCGGCAAGCTGGGTGATGTGATGCAGGAGAGCGTGGCGGCGGCCTATTCCTATATCCGCTCGCGGGCCACGCAGTTCGGCATCAAGCCGCCTTTCTTCGACAAGCGGGACATCCATGTCCACGTGCCCGAAGGCGCGACTCCGAAGGACGGCCCCTCGGCGGGCATCGCCATGGCCACCTCCATCGTCTCCGCCATCACCGGTATTCCCATTCGCCGGGATATCGCCATGACCGGCGAAATCACCCTGCGCGGGCGGGTTCTGCCGATCGGCGGGTTGAAGGAGAAGCTGCTGGCGGCCCTGCGCGCGGGCATCACCACGGTCTTCATTCCCGAAGGACAATGAGAAGGATCTCGTTGAAATCCCTGAGAATGTGAAGAAGGCCCTGACCATTATCCCGGTCAGCCATGTGGATGAGGTGATCAGCCGGGCGCTGGTGCGCGCCCCTGAGCCGATCGAATGGGACGACACGCCGGAGGAGCTTGCCAAGGCGCCTGATGGCGGAGTCTCTGCCTCGCTGCCGCATTAAGCGCGGCAGGCGTTTGACGGGTGGCGCGCAGTTTGGTTAAGACCGCGCGCCACCTTTTTTTGTGGTCTGCCCGCTAGGTTTGCGGACAAGCCCGTCACACTCACAACAGGGAGTTTTGCCCGTGAACAAAAATGATCTGATCGCCGCCGTGGCGGAAGACGCCGACCTTTCCAAGGCCAAGGCCGCTGAGGTCGTTGATGCCGTGTTCGGCGCGATCGAGAAGACGCTGAAGAAGAAGGAAGAGGTCCGTCTGGTTGGCTTTGGCACCTTCGCCACCGCCGACGCGCGAGGCCTCCAAGGGCCGCAATCCCCGCACGGGCGAGGAGATCGACATTCCGGCCTCCACCTCCATCCGCTTCAAGCCCGGCAAGACGCTGAAAGACGCCGTCAACTAAGCCAGGCTGAGGTTTCAGGAATGGGCGGCGTGCCGTCCATTTCCATTTCGTTATTCCAGGGGCGGTTAGCTCAGCGGTAGAGCATCTCGTTTACACCGAGAGGGTCGGCGGTTCGAAACCGTCACCGCCTATACCGAAACATCGGCACTAATTATTCGCCAGTGGGCATTGTCACGCGCTTGACGCTGATTTGAATGCCCAGTACACGGCGCCCACACCTCACGCGGGTGTAGCTCAGTTGGTTAGAGCGCCGGCCTGTCACGCCGGAGGTCGCGGGTTCGAGCCCCGTCACTCGCGCCATTCCTTTCTTCCTTAAAATCGAATAGCTTGCTGCTCAGGCCCGGGAAAAACATTTTCCGCATTGCTTATTGCAGCATGGCTGCCCTTTTGGGGCGGGCTTGACCGCAGACTGTTGCGGTGCGACACGGCGGGTAACAGTTCATTTCGGGCGCGGCCCTTCTGGCCGTCCCGGCGCGATCAAGGAGATGAGCAAGTGCAGCTGAACCTGGCGCAGTACTTTCCGATTCTCATTTTCATCGCCCTTGCCGCCATATTGGGTATCGCCTTCATCGCCGGCTCTTTCCTGGCGGGCAAGCAGAAGCCCTATGCCGACAAGCTCTCGGCTTATGAATGCGGTTTCGAGGCGTTTGGCGATGCCCGCCGCCGTTTCGACGTGCGCTATTACCTGGTGGCGATCCTGTTCATTATTTTCGACGTTGAGGTGGCGTTCCTGTTCCCCTGGGCGGTGTCGCTGCGCCATATCGGCCTGCTCGGCTTCTGGTCGATGATGGGTTTTCTTGGCGTGCTCACCGTCGGCTTCATCTATGAGTGGAACAAGGGCGCATTGGATTGGGAGTAAAGGCATGACTACAGCCGCAGACAGCGCCGAGCTCGCCTGGAACGCGGAGCATCTGCCCCCGGGGCCGAGCAGGACGCGGTGATCAAAGGCATCACCGGAGAGCTTGCCGGCAAGGGGTTCATCGTCGCAAATCTGGACAAGGTGGTGAACTGGGCGCGCACCGGCAGTCTATGGCCGATGACGTTCGGCCTGGCCTGCTGCGCGGTGGAGATGATCCACGCTTATATGCCGCGTTACGATCTGGACCGGTTCGGCATCATCCCGCGCTCCTCGCCCCGCCAGTCGGACGTGATGATTGTCGCGGGCACGCTGACCAACAAGATGGCCCCGGCTTTGCGCAAGGTCTATGACCAGATGCCCGAGCCGCGCTGGGTGATCTCCATGGGCAGCTGCGCCAATGGCGGCGGCTATTACCATTATTCCTACTCCGTCGTGCGTGGATGCGACCGCATCGTGCCGGTGGATGTGTATGTGCCCGGCTGCCCGCCCACGGCGGAGGCGCTGGTGTACGGCATCATGCAATTGCAGAAGAAGATCCGGCGGACGGGGACGGTGCTGCGTGGCTGAGGAAACCGCAATTCAGGAAGACGCACCCGCCGCACCCGTCGATGCGGTGCTGGAGGCGCTGAAGGCGCTGCCGGGTGTGAGCGATGCGAAGCGTCTGCTCGGGGAGATTGTGCTGAAAGCCGGTCGCGCCGGCGCCCATGCGCTTTTGAAAACATTGCGCGATCAATTCGCCTTCCAGCAGGTGATGGATATTTGCGGTGTCGATTACCCCGAACGCGCCGAGCGGTTCGAGGTGGTTTACAACCTGCTCTCCGTTACCCGGAATGAGCGTGTGCGGGTGATTTTATGCACGGATGAAAACAGCTCCGTCGACTCGGTCAGCGATCTCTGGCCCTGCGCCATTTGGTGGGAGCGCGAGGTGTGGGATCTGTTCGGCATCAGCTTCACGGGGCTGGAAGATCATCGCCGTATCCTCAGCGATTACGGGTTTGAAGGTCATCCTTTGCGCAAGGATTTCCCGCTCACCGGCTATGTCGAAGTTCATTATGACGAAGATAGGAAAGCTGTCGTTTACGACAAGGTGAAATTGACGCAGGAATTCCGGAATTTCGATTTCCTCTCGCCGTGGGAAGGCATGACCCTGCTGCCCGGCGATGAGAAAGTGAACAGGAGCCGGTCATGAGCGAGACCGTACCGAACACCAAGATCTTCGAGGTCGATAGCCACACCATCAATTTCGGCCCGCAGCACCCTTCAGCGCATGGCGTGCTGCGTCTGATCCTGGAAATGGATGGCGAGGTGATCGAGCGTTGCGACCCGCATATCGGGCTGCTGCATCGCGGCACCGAGAAGCTGATCGAATATAAGAGCTATATGCAGGCGGTTCCGTATTTCGACCGTCTGGATTACGTCTCGCCGATGGCTTGCGAGCATGCCTTCGCGCTCGCCACCGAGAAGCTGCTGGGCGTTGAGGCGCCTGAGCGCGCGCAATGGATTCGCGTGATGTTCGCGGAACTCACCCGCGTGCTGAACCATCTTCTCAATGTCGGGCATTTCGCGCTGGATTGCGGCGCCATCTCGCCGAGTCTCTGGATGTATGAGGAGCGGGAAAAGCTCCTCTTGTTTTATGAGGCGGCATCGGGGGCGCGCTTCCACTCCAATTATTTCCGTCCCGGCGGCGTCTCGAAAGATCTGCCGGCCGGGCTGGAGCAGGAGATCGCGGCCTGGGCGGCGGAGTTTCCGAAATTCATCGATGAGATGGAAAACCTTCTCAACGGCAACCGCATCTTCAAGCAGCGTCTCGTCGATATCGGCGTGATCTCGGCTGAGGATGCGCTGGCCTGGGGCTTCTCCGGCCCGTCTCTGCGCGGCTCCGGCGTGGCGTGGGATCTGCGCCGCGCCCAGCCTTACGATAAATATGCCGAGGTGGAATTCGATGTTCCCGTCGGCTCGCACGGTGATTCCTACGACCGCTACCTCGTCCGCATGGCCGAGATGCGCGAGAGCGTGAAGATCGTGAGGCAATGTTTGGCGAAGATGAAGCCTGGCCCGGTGAAAGTGCAGGACCGCAAGATCACCCCGCCGACCCGCGCCGAGATGAAACATTCGATGGAAGCGCTGATCCATCATTTCAAGCTTTATACCGAGGGCTATCACGTTCCCGCCGGTGCGACCTATACCGCCGTGGAAGCGCCGAAGGGCGAGTTCGCGGTGTATCTGCAAGCGGATGGCACGAACCGTCCTTACCGTTGCAAGATCCGGGCGACCGGCTTCTCGCATCTGCAGGCGACGGAAAAGCTCTGCAAGGGCCACATGCTGGCTGACATGGTGGCGATCCTCGGATCGCTCGATGTTGTTTTTGGTGAGATCGACCGGTGAGCAAACACGCAGACCCAACCAGCTTCGCATTTACCGCCGACAATTTGAAGTTGGTGGAGAAGGCGATCGCGAAATATCCCGAAGGCCGCCAGATGAGCGCGGTGAAAACGCTGCTGGACATCGCCCAGCGCCAGATGGAGCAGGATACCGGCTCCGCCTGGCTGCCCCGTGCCGCGATGGATGTGGTGGCCGAGCGCCTCGGCGTGGCGCCGATCCGCGTTTATGAAATCGCGACCTTCTATACGATGTTCAATCTGCAGCCGGTCGGCAAATATCATGTCCAGCTTTGCACCACGACACCCTGCTGGCTGCGCGGCTCGGATGATGTGGTCGCCGCCTGCAAGCAGGCCACCGGCATCAGGAATTTCGGCGAGACCAGCGAGGATGGGCTGTTCACGCTCAAAGAGGTCGAGTGCCTCGGCGCCTGCGTGAACGCGCCGATTGTGCAGGTGAATGACGATTATTTCGAAGATATGGATGCGGCGCGCACAATTGCGCTCATCGAGGATCTGAAGGCGGGCAAGCCATTGCCGCCGGCGGGGTCTCTGGGCGGGCGCGCCTCTTCCGCCCCGGCCCCTGGCCAGACCACTCTTGTTTCAGCCCCTGGTTCCGCGGAGTGAGCATATGCTGAAGGACGAAGACCGCATCTATCAAAATCTCTACGGCCAGCAGGATTGGCGCCTTGCCGGTGCCCGCGCCCGTGGGGATTGGGACAATACCGCCGCCATCATCGGCCGCGGGCGCGATGCGCTGGTGGAGGAGATGAAGGCCTCGGGCATGCGCGGGCGCGGCGGCGCGGGCTTTCCCACCGGCATGAAATGGTCCTTCATGCCCAAGCAGAGCGATGGGCGGCCGTCTTACGTCGTCATCAATGCCGACGAATCCGAGCCTGGCACCTGCAAGGACCGCGACATCATCCGCAATGAGCCGCATAAGCTCATCGAAGGCTCGCTGATCGCCTCCTTCGCCATGGGGGCGAACAAGGCGTTCATCTATATTCGCGGTGAGTATTACAACGAAGCCCAACGCCTCCAGGCCGCCATCGACGAAGCCTATGAAGCGGGTTTGCTGGGCAAGAATGCGGCGGGTTCGGGGTGGGATTTTGACCTCGTGCTCCAGCGCGGCGCCGGTGCCTATATCTGCGGCGAGGAATCCGCGATGCTGGAAAGCCTTGAAGGCAAGAAAGGCATGCCGCGCATGAAGCCGCCTTTCCCGGCGGCGATGGGGCTTTATGGCTGCCCGACCACGGTGAACAACGTGGAGACCATCGCGGGCGTGCCGACCATCATGCGCCGTGGCGGCGCCTGGTTCGCCGGGCTTGGCCGCCCGAAGAATGCGGGCACCAAGATTTTCTGCATTTCCGGCCACGTGAATAATCCCTGCAATGTCGAGGAAGAACTCGGCATCCCGCTGAAGGATCTCATCGAGAAACATGCGGGCGGCGTGCGCGGCGGCTGGGATAATCTCCAGGCGATCATTCCGGGCGGCGCGTCCTCTCCGGTTTTGAACAAGGCGATGTGCGACGTTCAGCTGATGGATTTCGACAGCCTGGGTGCTGTGAAGAGCATGATGGGCTCGGGTGCCATCATCGTCATGGATAAATCCGTGGACGTGGTGAAGGCCATCTGGCGCCTCTCCAAATTCTTCAAGCATGAAAGCTGCGGCCAGTGCACACCTTGCCGCGAGGGCACGGGCTGGATGATGCGCCAGATGGACCGCATCGTGCAGAACAAGGCCACGCTGGCGGATATCCACCTGCTGGAGCAGGTGACGACCCAGGTGGCGGGCCACACGATCTGCGCCTTTGGCGAGGCGTCCTCCTGGCCGATCCAGGGCATGATGCGCGCCTTCCGGCCGGAGGTTGAGGCGCGGGCAATTGATTATCAACCGCCCGTTCAGGCGCAGGCGGCGGAGTAAGCCATGGCAAAGCTCACCATTGATGGCATTGAGGTCGAGGTTCCGAACGGCTCGACCGTGATCCAGGCCGCCGAGGCGGCAGGCATCGAAATCCCCCGCTTCTGTTACCATGAGCGTCTCTCCGTGGCCGGCAATTGCCGTATGTGCCTCGTCGAGATCGAGAAGATGCCGCCGAAACCCGTGGCCTCCTGCGGGCAGCCGGTGGCGGATGGCATGGTGGTGCATACGGATACCGAGATGGTCCGCAAGGGCCGCCGCGGCGTGATGGAATTCCTGCTCATCAACCACCCGCTGGATTGCCCGATCTGCGACCAGGGCGGCGAGTGCGATCTGCAGGATGAAGCCGTGTCCTACGGGCGCGACCATTCGCGCTATGAGGAAGACAAGCGCAGCGTGGCACAGCCCGATTGGGGCCCGCTGGTGCGCACCACGATGACGCGCTGCATCCATTGCACGCGCTGCGTGCGCTTCACCACCGAGGTGGCGGGTGTTGCCGAGCTGGGCGGCACCTTCCGGGGGGAGAACACGCAAATCGGCACCTATGTGCAGAAGGCGCTGAGTTCCGAACTCTCCGGCAATATCATCGATCTTTGCCCGGTCGGCGCGCTCACCTCCAAGCCCTACGCCTTCACCGCGCGGCCCTGGGAGCTGCGCAAGACCGACAGCATCGACGTGCTGGACGCGGTGGGTGCGAATATCCGCGTGGATGCGCGCGGTGCGGAAGTGCTGCGCATCCTGCCGCGTATCAATGACGAGGTGAACGAAGAGTGGCTGGGCGATAAATCCCGCTTCTCGGTGGACGGCCTCAAGCGCCGCCGGCTGGACCGCCCCTGGATCCGCGAAAACGGCAAATTGCGCGCCGCGAGCTGGGAAGAAGCCTTCGCCGCCATCGCGGGCAAAATGAAAGCCACGGCGCCGGAGAAGATGGGCGCCATCGCCGGTGATCTCGCCGATGTCGAATCCATGCTGGCGCTGAAAGAGTTCTTTGCCGCCATGGGCAGCAAGAATATCGATTGCCGCGTTGATGGCGCGTCCTTTGATGCCTCCAAGCGCGCTTTCTATCTCTTCAACACCACCATCGCCGGGATTGAGGAAGCCGATGCGCTGCTGATCATCGGCAGCAATCCGCGCCATGAGGCGCCGGTGCTCAATGCCCGCATCCGCAAGCGCTGGCTGGCGGGCGGGTTCAAGGTCGGTGTCATCGGCGCGGCTTCGGACCTCACTTACAAATACGACCATGTGGGCGAGGGGGCTAATGCGCTCCAGGCGATTCTGGATGGCACGCATCCTTTCGCCGAAGTGCTGAAGACCGCCGCCAAGCCGATGATCATTCTGGGCGCCGGCGCCCTGGCGCGGCCGGATGGTGCCGCCATTCACGCCGCCGCCTGGAACCTCGCCGCCCAGTTCAACATGCTCACGCCGGAATGGCATGGCTTCAACGTGCTGCACCATGCGGCCGCGCGCGTTGGCGGGCTGGATCTCGGCTTCCTGCCGGGCGAAGGTGCCATGGATGCCAAGGCGCTGCTCTCCGGCGGCGCGGATCTGCTCTGGCTGCTGGGCGCCGATGAAGAGGCGGTGCGTAACATTCCCGCCCAGAGCTTCGTGGTCTATCAGGGCCATCACGGCGATGCCGGGGCCGCGCGGGCGGATGTGATTTTGCCGGGCGCCGCCTACACCGAAAAAGACGGCATTTACGTGAACACCGAAGGCCGCGTGCAGCAAGCCTATCTCGCGGTGAAGCCGCCGGGCGATGCGCGGGAGGATTGGCGCATCTTGCGTGCCATTTCCGCCTATCTCGGCCATGCGCTGCCTTACGATACCCTGGAGCAGCTGCGCGCCCATCTGAAGGCTGAATATCCAGTCTTCGCCGAAGAATTCCGCCGCTTCGCCGGAACCGACGCCACCGCCCCGGCCGCTGTTGGCGCGCTGAGCAGCGCGCCCTTCGCGCCGCTGCTGCCGAATTACTACCAGACGGACGTGATCAGCCGCTCCAGCCCGACCATGGCCGCCTGTGTCGCCGCCCATTATCCTGCCCTCGCGGAGGCCGCGGAATGAGCCCGTTCTGGGATACATATACGGGGATCGTGATCCTCGCGCTTCTGAAGACCCTGGCGCTGGTGGTGCCGCTGCTCATCGGCGTGGCGTATCTCACCTATTTTGAACGCAAGGTGATGGGCGCCATCCAGCTGCGCAAGGGCCCCAACGTGGTCGGCCCGTTCGGCCTGATGCAGCCCTTTGCCGACGCGCTGAAGATGCTGACCAAGGAAACCATCATCCCCACCGGGTCGGATAAGGTTCTCTTCATCCTGGCGCCGATGATCACTTTCGGCCTCGCCATCATCGCCTGGGCGGTGATGCCGGTGAATGACGGCTGGGCCATCGCCAACATCAATGTCGGCGTGCTCTATCTCTTCGCCATTTCCTCGCTCGGCGTGTATGGCATCATCATCGCGGGCTGGGCGTCCAACTCCAAATACGCCTTCCTCGGCGCGCTGCGCAGCGCAGCCCAGATGGTCTCCTACGAAGTCTCCATGGGCTTCGTGATGGTGACGGTGCTGATCCTCGCAGGCAGCCAGAGCCTGAATGACATCGTGCTGGCGCAGAAGCATCTCTGGTTCGCGGTGCCGCTGTTCCCGCTTTTCGTCATCTTCTTCATCTCGGGCCTGGCCGAAACCAACCGCGCCCCGTTCGATCTGGCGGAAGGCGAGTTGGAAATCGTCGCCGGGTTCTTCGTGGAATACAGCTCGATGGCCTTCGGGCTGTTCTTCCTCGGCGAATATGCCAACATGATCCTGATCA
The DNA here is from genome assembly GCA_963794625.1 of uncultured Pseudomonadota bacterium. Classification (GTDB taxonomy): domain Bacteria; phylum Pseudomonadota; class Alphaproteobacteria; order Acetobacterales; family Acetobacteraceae; genus Acidocella. The sequence goes on along the minus strand of CAWCEU010000002.1, from coordinate 93,172 downwards.
GCGGCATGACCACCACGCTCTTCCTGGGCGGCTGGCTCTCGCCCATTCCCTTCGCGCCCTTCACCTGGATCCCCGGGCCGCTCTGGTTCATTTTCAAGATCCTCATCTGCTTGTTCGTCTTCGTCTGGGTGCGCGCCACGCTGCCGCGCCTGCGTTACGACCAGCTGATGGCGCTGGGCTGGAAAGTGTTTCTGCCTATTTCTCTCGTCTATCTCGTCGCGGTCGCGGGCGTGATGGAATATCTCGGCTGGCTGCCCAATGCGTAAGGGAGCGCAATCATGAACAAGGTCCTTCGTTGGACATGGAGCTTGGTGCTGTGGGAAATCATCTGCGGCCTTGGCATCACCCTGCGCTTTTTCTTCCGGCCCAAGGCGACCATCAATTACCCGTTCGAGAAGAACCCCACCTCCGCCCGCTTCAAGGGTGAGCACGCGCTGCGCCGTTACCCCAATGGCGAGGAACGCTGCATCGCCTGCAAGCTATGCGAGGCGGTTTGCCCGGCCCAGGCCATCACCATCGAGGCCGAACCGCGCGAGGACGGCTCGCGCCGCACCACGCGCTACGATATCGACATGACCAAATGCATCTATTGCGCGCTGTGCGAGGAAGCCTGCCCGGTGGATGCCATCGTCGAAGGCCCGAATTTCGAATTCGCCGCCGAAACGCGCGAGGAGCTGATGTATAACAAGGCCAAGCTCTTGGATAACGGCGACCGTTGGGAGCCGGAATTGGCCAAGCGGCTCGAGCTGGACGCACCGTACCGGTAAGGGCACGCACATATGATCGCAAATCTCGCCTTTTATCTCTTCGCCTTCATCCTGCTGGCTTCGGCGGTGATGGTGGTGACCAGCCGCAACCCCGTGCATGCGGTGCTGTTCCTCATCCTCGCCTTCGTGAACGCGGCTGTGCTGTTCCTGCTCGCGGGGGCGGAGTTCCTGGCCTTTATTCTCGCCATCGTCTATGTCGGCGCCGTCGCGGTGCTGTTCCTGTTCGTGGTGATGATGCTGGACGTGGATTTCACCGCCCTGCATGAAGGCTTCCAGCGCTACGCCCCGGTGGGTGCCCTGGTGGCGCTGATCATGTTCGTGGAGCTCGCCTTCATCGCGGGCAGCTGGGCCATCGCCCCGGCCGGCGGCGCGGACAGGCTGTTTCCCACGCCGGATAACGTCACCAATACCGTAGCGCTCGGCCAGCTCATCTACACCGCCTACCTGCCGCTCTTCCAGCTTTCCGGCATGGTGCTGCTGGTGGCGATGATCGGCGCCATCGTGCTCACCCACCGTGACCGCAAGCGCTCGCTGCATCAGAACATCACCGCCCAGCATGCCCGCACCCCGGAGCAGACCTTGGTGATGGTGCCGGCCAAGCTGGGCGAGGGTGCGCCCTTGCCCGCCAAGCAGACGGAAAAGGAGATGCTGTGATGCTCATCCCGCTATCCCATTACCTGGTGGTGTCGGCGATGCTGCTGGTCATCGGCATTTTCGGCATCTTCATGAACCGGAAGAACATCATCGTCATCATGATGTCGATCGAGCTGATCCTGCTCGCCGCCAACCTTAACTTCGTCGCCTTCTCCGGCGCCCTGCACGACATGGTCGGGCAGGTCTTCACCATGTTCGTGCTGACCGTCGCCGCCGCTGAATCGGCGATCGGTCTTGCCATCCTGGTCATCTACTTCCGCAATCGCGGCTCGATCGAGGTCGAGGACGTGACGCTGATGAAGGGCTGAAGATGTTCACCTTGATTGCCGTTTTCGCGCCGCTTATTGGCTCGGTCCTCTCGGGTATTGCCCGCCCCTTGCTGGGCAAGCAGCTCTCCATCGCGGCGAGCATATTGTTCATGCTCGTCTCCGCCGCGGCGTCCGTCACCGCCTATCATGCCGGTGTGCAGGCGCCCCTGCAGATCGCGCATTGGATCCAGGTTGGCGCCTTCACGCCGGACTGGACCTTGCGCCAGGACCAGCTCAGCCTCGTCATGGTGGTCATGGTCAGCGTGGTCTCCATGCTCATCCATGTCTACTCCGTGGGCTACATGGCGCATGACAAGACGCCGCAGCGCTTCATGTCCTATATCTCGCTCTTCACCTTCGCGATGCTGATGCTGGTGACGGCGAATAACCTCGTCCAGCTCTTCTTCGGCTGGGAGGGTGTGGGCCTCGTCTCTTATTTGCTGATCAATTACTGGTACGACCGCAAGGCCGCCAACGAGGCCGCCATCAAGGCCTTCATCGTCAACCGCATTGGCGACCTGGCTTTCGCCGTCGGCATCGCGCTCACCTATTTCACCTTCGGCTCCATCCAGTTCGATGTGATTTTCGCGGGCGTCACCTCCCATGTGGGCCAGCATTACATCCTGTTCGGCACGCAGATGCCGGTGCTGGAGGTCATCTCCTTCCTGCTCTTCATCGGCGCCATGGGTAAATCCGCGCAGATCGTGCTGCACACCTGGCTGGCGGATGCGATGGAAGGCCCGACGCCGATCTCCGCCCTCATCCATGCCGCCACCATGGTCGCGGCGGGCGTGTTCATGATCGTGCGCATGTCGCCGGTCATCAACGCAGCACCTGATGCGATGGCGTTCATCACCTTTATCGGCGCCAGCACGGCGTTCTTCGCCGCCACAATCGGCTGCGTGCAGAACGACATCAAGCGCGTCATCGCCTATTCCACCTGCTCGCAGCTCGGCTACATGTTCCTGGCGGCGGGTGTGGGCGCCTATCCGGTGGCGATCTTTCATCTCATCAACCACGCCCTCTTCAAGGCGCTGCTCTTCCTCGCCGCCGGCTCCGTGATCCACGCGATGTCCGACGAGCAGGATATCCGCCTGATGGGCGGGCTGGGCGTCAAGCTGCCCTTCACCTGCGCGATGATGCTGATCGGCTCCCTGGCGCTGATCGCGATCCCGCCTTTCTCGGGCTATTACTCCAAGGACGCGATCCTGGACGCCGCCTTGGCCGCGCATACGCCGATGGCCACCTATGGCTGGATCTGCGGCACGGCGGCGGCGGGGCTTACGGCCTTCTATACCTCGCGCCTGTTCTTCCTGGTGTTCACCGGCAAATCCCGCGCGCCCCGGCATGTGCAGGAGCATGTGCATGAAAGCCCGGCGGTGATGCTGCTGCCGCTGCTGGTGCTGGCCATCGGCGCGTTCGGTAGCGGTTTCGTGCTGAAGCCGGATTTCATCGGCCCGCAATTCCAGAATTTCTGGGGCAGCTCCATCGATGTCGCGGCCAATTCCGCGATGTTCAGCATGGACAATATTCCCGGCTGGGCCGTTGTGGCGCCGCTGGCGGTGGCCATCATCGGCATTCTGGTGGCGGTGCTGTTTTACCTGCTGGTGCCCTCGCTGCCCGGGCGGCTCGCCCAGGGCCTCTCGCCGGTTTACAAATTCCTGCTCAATAAATGGTATTTCGACGAGATCTACGACGCGCTGCTGGTCCGCCCGTCGCTCAAGCTCGCGAAATTCGCCTGGCGCGGCGATGAGCAGGTGATCGACGGCGTGCCCAACGGGCTGGCGGCGTTGACATCGGATGCCTCGGCCCAGGCCGTGAAGCTGCAAACCGGCTCCATCGCGCTCTACGCCTTCATCATGCTGATCGGCCTGCTGGTCTTTGTCAGCCTCTTCATCTGGGTGCGGTGATCATGAACCAGCTCGGTTTTCCCATCCTTTCGCTCATCACCTATCTGCCGCTGCTGGGCGCCTTCCTGGTCGCCACGCTGAGCGGGGATGACGAGGCGGCGGCCGGCAAGGCGCGTTGCATCGCCTTCATCTTCTCGCTCATCGTGCTGGTGCTGGGGGTGTTCCTCTGGACGCAGTTCAACCCCGCCCTCGCAGGCTATCAATTCGTTGAGGTGGTGCCCTGGCTCTCGGGCATCAACGTGGAATACCGCATGGGTGTGGATGGCATCAGCCTCTTCCTCATCCTGCTCACCCTGGTGCTCACCCCCGTCGCCATTCTCGCGAGCCACGGCATCAAGATCCGCGCGCGCAGCTTCTTCGCGGCCATGCTGCTGCTGGAGACGATGACGGTGGGCATGTTCGCCGCCACGGATTTCGTGCTCTTCTACATTTTCTTCGAGGCCGTGCTGCTGCCGATGTATCTCATCATCGGCGTCTGGGGCGGGGAGAAGCGCATCTACGCGGCGGTGAAGTTCTTTGTCTTCACCCTGGCCGGTTCGCTGTTCATGCTGCTGGCCGTGGTCTGGATCTGGCGCCATCTCGGCACCACGGACATTGCGGTGATGACCCATTCCAGCATCCCCGCGAACGCGCAGACCTGGCTGTTCCTGGCCTTCCTGGCGGCCTTCGGCGTGAAGGCGGCGGTGTGGCCGCTGCATACCTGGCTGCCGGATGCCTATGGCGAGGCCCCGGTGCCCGGCACCATCATGCTGGCGGCCGTGCTCTCCAAGATGGGCGCCTACGGCTTCCTGCGCTTTGCCCTGCCGATGCTCCCCCAAGCCTCGGCCGCCTTCGAGCCGCTGATGTTCGTGCTCGGCGTGGTGGCGGTCATCTACATCTCCTATGTCGCCCTGGCGCAGACGGACATGAAGCGCATGATCGCCTATTCCTCCGTCGCGCATATGGGCATCATCATCATCGGCCTGTTCACCTTCACGGTGGAGGGGATCGAGGGGGCGCTGTTCCAGATGCTCTCCCACGGCCTCGTCATCGCCGGGCTGTTCATCTGCGTGGGCATCATCACCGCGCGCGGTGAGACGCTTTCCTTGAAAAATCTCGGCGGGCTGGCGGTGAACATGCCGGTTTTCGCGGCGGCGCTGATGTTCTTCACGCTGGCCAATATGGGCCTGCCCGGTACCTCGGGTTTCATCGGTGAAATCCTGGTGATCGTCGGCGCGCTGAAGGTGAATTTCTGGGTCTCGCTGCTGGGCGGTGCCGGCATGGTGCTGGGGGTTACCTATTCGCTGGTGCTGGTGCGCGCCGTGCTGTTCGACAAATACACCCGCCCGGAGCTGGCGAAGCTGAAAGACCTCACCGGCCGCGAATACGCCATGCTGGTGCCGCTGGCGGTGCTGGTGATGTGGCTGGGCGTCTATCCCTCCAGCTTCACCCACGCGTTTGACGCGCCCATTGCCGCCCTGGTGCAGGCGCATACCGCCGCCCTCAACCCGCATATGGCGCTGGCCATGGTGACCGCGAAATGACCGATTTTTCCTCTCTCCTCCCGGCGCTTTTCCTTGGCATCGGCGGCATGGTGCTGCTCATGGGCGGCGTGCTGGCCAAAAAGTCAGACGGTACCGCCGCCATCACCTTCGGGGCGGTGGCGCTGCTGTTCATCGCCGCCGTGCTCAACTGGCTGGCGCCGGACGCGCTGCTCTTCGGCGGGCTGCTGAAGACCAGCCTGTTCACCCGCTTCGCGGACAGCCTGGTCTATCTCGGCGCCATCGCGGCCCTCATCCTCTCGGTCGATTACAACAGGCAGGAAAAGATCGCCCGGTTCGAATACCCGATCCTGGTGCTCTTCGCCGTGCTCGGCATGATCGTGATGATCTCCGCCGCCGATATGATGACGCTCTATATCGGGTTCGAGCTGCAATCGCTGGCGCTGTATATCTGTGCCGCCCTGGCGCGGGATTCCGTGCGCTCCACCGAGGCGGGTTTGAAATATTTTGTCCTCGGCGCGCTGGCTTCCGGTTTGCTGGTCTATGGCATCTCGCTGGTTTACGGCTTCGCCGGCACCACCAATTTCGCTGCTTTGGCGGATGTGTTCCAGCAGGGTGCCGGGTTGGGCACCGTGGCCGGCGTGGTGTTCGTGCTGGTCGGGCTGGCCTTCAAGATCTCCGCGGCACCTTTCCATATGTGGGCGCCGGATGTGTATGAAGGCGCCCCCACCTCCGTCACGGCCTTGTTCGCCACCGCGCCCAAGGCCGCCGCCATGGCGCTGTTCATCTCGGTGATGGCCGGACCCTTCGGGCATCTCACCGGCCAGTGGGGAATGCTGATCCAGATCCTCGCCGTTCTCTCCATGGTCATCGGCGCGCTCGCCGCCATCGGCCAGTCCAACATCAAGCGCCTGCTGGCCTATTCCTCGGTCAGCCATATGGGTTTTGCGCTGATGGGCCTGGCCACGGGCACGGCCGCCGGCATTCAGGCCAGCCTGGTTTACATCGCGCTCTATGTGGTGATGTCCTTCGGCGCCTTCGCCTGCGTCGTGGCCATGCGCCGCAATGGCAAGGCGGTTGAGAATATCGACGATCTGGCCGGGCTGTCTTCCGAGCATCCGGGGTTTGCCTTCGCCTTCGCGGTGTTCATGTGGTCCATGGCCGGCATCCCGCCGCTCTCGGGCTTCTTCGCCAAGCTCTATGTCTTCGCCACGGCCTTCAACGCCGGGTATGACACGCTGACCATCATCGGTATCGTCGCCAGCGTCATCAGCGCCTTCTACTATCTGCGCGTGATCAAGGTGATGTATTTCGACAAGGGCCAGCCGCAATTCGACAGGACCTCCGCCGGTGCGGGCTTCGTGATGGCCGTGGGCGGCTTCGTCACCATGTTCTTCGTCATCATCCCCGGCCCGCTGATGGCGCTGGCCGGGCAGGCCGCGAAAGCCCTGATGGGGTGAACCCCTGGCGCCTGGAGCAGCACGCCGAGCTGGGGTCCACCTCCGATGAATGTGTAGGCCGGGCCAAGGCGGGGGAGCCCGCCGGGCTCGCCGTGCTGGCGCTGAAGCAAACCGCCGGGCGCGGCTCGCGCGGGCGGGCCTGGAGTGCCCCGGACGGCAATCTCAATCTTTCGCTCCTGCTCCGCCCCGCCCGCCCCGCCGCCGAGGCCGGGCTGTTCTCCCTCATCGCCGGAATCGCCGTGGCCGAGGCGCTGGAAGGGCTGGGGGCGAAAGACCTCACCCTGAAATGGCCCAATGACGTTCTGCATCACGGCGCCAAGCTCGCGGGTATCCTCATCGACGCCGCACCCGACGGCGACCGGCTGGACTGGCTGGTGATCGGCTTCGGCGTCAATCTGCAAACCGCGCCGGAGATTCCAGGCCGCCGCATTGCGGCCCTGTCCGCCCAGGGGCTGGGCATCGCCCCCGCTGCCGCCGCCCGCGCCATCCTGGCCCGGCTGGAGCCATGGGCCGAGGCGTCGGGCGCTTCCATCCGCGAAGCCTGGCTCAGCCGGGGCCACGCCCCCGGCACGCCCCTGGAAATCGCCTATGCCGGGCAGCGCCGTGCGGGCCTCTTCGCTGGTTTGTCCGAGAGCGGTGAATTGCTGTTGCAGTGCAAAAATCGTATCGAGGCCCTCAATACCGGCGAAGTGCTGCTGGCGAACGCATAATCGGAGGAGAGCGGCATGCTTCTGGTCATCGATGCGGGCAACACCAATATCGTGTTCGCCGTGCATGACGATACGCAATGGCGCGGCAATTGGCGCCTGGCCACCTCGGCCCAGCGCACCTCCGATGAATATGGCGTCTGGCTGGAGGTGCTGCTGCGCCGCGCCGGCATACCCGCCGAGGAAATTTCCCGCGCTGTCATCGGCACGGTGGTGCCCGCGGCGCTGTACCATCTGCGCCGCCTCTGCCGCGACTGGTTCGATACCGAGCCGCTGGTCGCCCGCGCCGCTTTGGATTGGGGCTTCGAGATCAAATCCGCCAACCCCGACGGCGTGGGCGCGGACCGGCTGCTGAACGCCCTGGCCGCCCACACCCATTACCGGGGGCCGCTGGTGGTGGTGGATTTCGGCACCGCCACCACCTTCGACGTGGTGGATGAAACCGGCGCCTATGTCGGCGGCGTCATCTCGCCCGGCATCAATCTGTCCATCGAGGCCCTGCACCAGGCCGCCGCCCGGCTGCCGCGCATCGGCATCGGCCGCCCGCAATCGGTCATCGGGCGCGATACGGTGCCCGCCATGCAATCGGGCATTTATTGGGGCTATATCGGCCTTATCGAGGGGCTGCTGGCCCGTATCGAGGGTGAGTTCGGCGCGAAATTGAAGGCCATCGCCACTGGCGGCCTGGCGCCGCTCTTCGCCGAAGGCACCAGTAAATTCACCGCCATTGACCCTGATCTGACTTTAGAAGGGTTGCGCCTGCTCTCCTTGCGCAATAAGCCCCCAGCCTTACCGCGCGACCGCGCGCGGTTCCTGGAAACCGAATAACAGCGCGCAGGAGACCTAGCGTTCGTGGCTAAATCCAAAGGCAAGACCGCCCCCGCCATAGACGAGGCCGAGGCGGGGTTCATCTTCGTGCCCCTAGGCGGCACGGGCGAGATCGGGATGAACTTCAACCTCTATGGCTGCGATGGCGCGTGGCTCGCCGTGGATTGCGGCATGGGCTTCTCCGGGCCGGAAACGCCGGAGGCTGAAATCCTGCTGCCGGACCCGGCCTTCATCGCGCAACAGCGCGAGGATCTGCTGGGCCTCGTCATCACCCATGCGCATGAGGACCATATCGGCGGCATCGCCCGGCTCTGGCCGCAGCTGCGCTGCCCGGTCTACGCCACGCCCTTCGCCGCCGCGGTCATCCGCCGCAAGCTGCAGGAGGCCGGGCTGCAGCGCGAGGTGAAGCTGCATGTCATCGAGCCCGGCGGCGGCTTCACGCTGGGGCCCTTCGGGCTGCGCTATATCCGCATGACGCATTCCACCCCGGAGGCGCAGGCGCTGGCCATCACCACCCAATACGGCACCGTGCTGCATACCGGAGACTGGAAATTCGATTCCACCCCGGTGATCGGCGATGTCGCCGACGAGGCGGCGCTGAAGGCGCTGGGCGATGCGGGCGTGCTGGCCATCGTCTCGGATTCCACCAATGCGATGGTGGAGGGCCATTCCGGCTCGGAGCTGGATGTGAAGAAAAGCTTCGAGGCCTTTTTGCCGGACCTTACCGGGCGCGTGGCCGTTACCTGCTTTGCCAGCAATGTGGCGCGCGTGGCCAGCATCATCGCGGCGGCGGAAATTTCCGGGCGGCATGTGGCTTTGGTCGGGCGCAGCCTGAACAACTACATCACCGCCGCGCAGGAGGCCGGATACCTGAAAGACGTGCCGGATTTCGTGCCGGAAGAGGAAATCGGCTCCATGCCGGATGATGGCCTGCTGCTGCTGGTTACCGGCAGCCAGGGCGAGCCGCGCTCCGCCATGGCCCGCATCGCGGCTGACACGCACCGCTATGCCGTGCTGGGGGCAGGGGACAAGGCGATTTTCTCCTCTCGCACCATTCCAGGCAATGAGCGGGCGATCTTCGCGGTGCAGGACCAGCTGGCACGGCGCGGGGTGCAGGTGATCGTGGATGGCGATGAGTTCGTGCATGTCTCCGGCCATCCGGCGCGCGAGGAGCTGCGCAAGCTCTACAAGCTGGTGCGGCCGAAATACGTGATCCCCACCCATGGCGAGTGGCGCCACCTTTCCAGCCAGGCGGCCTTTGCCCAGGAAAACGGCATCAAGACCTTGCTGGTCGAGGACGGCGATGTGGTGTTGTTCGGCGCCCGGGGCCCGGAAGTGGTGGATAGCGTGCCCACCGGCCGGCTGGTGGTGGATGGCGAGAAGATCCTGCCGCTGAAAGGCGGCGTGCTGGCGGCGCGTAAGCGCATGCTGTTCAACGGCGTGGTGGTGGGCAGCTTCGCCATCGACGCCAGGGGCAGGCTGCACGGCGTGCCCCGCATCTCCGCCCCCGGCCTGCTGGATGAGCTGGATGGCACCCGGCGCCTCGCCTATGAGCAGGAATTCCATGACCTGCTGGAGGATCTGGCCCCCTCCTTGCGCCAGGACGAATTGGCCTTCTCCGACGCCGCCCGGGCGGGGCTGCGGCGCATCGTGGGCAAGCCGCTTGGCAAGCGGCCGCTGGTGGAGGTGCATATTCTCCGTATTTGATTAAAATATAATCAAATTTGGAGAATATTTGATCATTTGGATCAAAAATAGATCAATTTTTGCATGCGTATTCAAAAAACAAGCTGTTTTATGAGCGTTTTTTGTGGACCACACCTAATGCTGCGTTGCATTATCATTTCAGGATGAGGTTTGGTTTCTCATCCTGCCGTGTGACTGGCGTTTCCTCCCTGAACTTGGCCCGCCGCCCTATCCGGGTTGGCGGGCTTTTTTCTTTTTGGCGTTTTTCCCATGCCGGGGCCGGTGCGGCTGCTTCTATCAAAGCGCGGATTGATCTAGAGCAGTGGCGCCGATGAGTTAGAAGCCGGACATCACCGACCTTACGATCTGCCGTGCCGCCTTCGCGGCCTGGGTGTTCATCTATCATGTGGATCTGCATCTGAATTTCGCCGCCTGGCTGGGCCCGGCGGCGGGGCTGGTCCGGCACGGCTATATGGGGGTGGATGGTTTCTTCATCCTCTCCGGCCTGATCATGATGCATACGCACCGCGAATTCTACGTGCCGAAAATGGACACGCCGCGGCCGCAATTCCGCTGGCCGGCGCCGGATGCGATGCTGCGTTTCTACGGCAAGCGCCTGGCGCGCCTCTATCCGGTGCATCTGGCCACCATCCTCATTCTGCTGGCGCTGGTTGCGGGCGGGGCCGCCCTGGGGCTTACCCCGCTGGCGCCGCAGCGTTTTGGCCTGCCGGGGCTGGTGCAAAACCTGCTGCTGGTGCAGGGCTGGGGCGGGGATCATTTCGGCACCTGGAATTACCCGGCCTGGTCGATCAGCACCGAATGGGCGGGCTATCTGCTGTTTCCGCTATTTGCCTGCATCCTGTCCTATTTCACGCGCGACGTGTCCTTGCAGGTGACTGTGCTTCTCCTCCCCATATTGGGGGTCGTCTATTTCTTTACCGGGCGGAGCTTGAATTTGAATTTTTCGGCCGGGCTGATCAGGTTCTTCCCGGAGTTCCTCGCCGGTATCACGGCCTATCGCCTCACCGCGCCCTTGGCGGACCATGTATTTGCCCGCCGCCTGTTCCTGTGGGGTGGCGTGGGTCTCACCCTCGCCGGCGCGGTAGCGGGCGTTGATCTCGTGATCGTCCCCGGGCTCTGGGCCATTCTCCTGGCCTTCTACATGCAGGCCGATACCGGGTTGCCGCCTATCCTGGGCCATCGCCCGGTGCTGCGCTTTCTGGGTCTGCTGTCCTATTGCTTCTATATGAGCTTCGCCATCGCCGAGCTGCTCACCGTCCAGGCGTTCCGGCATCTCGGCTGGCAGCCGGCGGACCAGAAGCTGCTCTTCGCCGCCAGCATGACGGGACTTACCTTCATCCTCGCCATTCTGCTGCGCGGCTTTGTGGAGCAGCCCTGCCGCCGCGCCGCCAATCGCTGGCTGCAACCAGAAACCGAACCCGCCACGCCCGCCAAAGCGGCCACCGAAAAGCCTCAATCCCTGTTTTAAGGTTTGTCATGCGTCTCTCCAAAAGCCTGATCCCCACCCTCAAGGAAACCCCCGCCGAGGCGCAGATCGTCTCGCACCGTCTCATGCTGCGCGCCGGCATGGTGCGGCAGATGGCCTCCGGCATCTATGCCTGGCTGCCAACGGGGCAGCGCGTGCTTGCCAAGATCGCGCAGATCGTGCGCGAGGAGCAGGATGCGGCGGGGGCCGAGGAAGTGCTGATGCCGACGATCCAGAGTGCGGATCTCTGGCGTGAATCCGGCCGTTACGACGCTTACGGCAAGGAGATGCTGCGCATCACCGACCGGCATGAGCGCGAATTGCTCTTCGGGCCGACGAATGAGGAAATGATCACCGCGATCATGCGCGATTCCATCAAATCCTACCGCGAACTTCCGCAAATCCCCTATCACATCCAGTGGAAATTCCGTGACGAGGTGCGCCCGCGCTTCGGCGTGCTGCGCGGCCGCGAGTTTTTGATGAAGGACGCCTATTCCTTCGACCTGGACCGCGAAGGCGCTGTGGTGGCCTACAAGAAAATGATGCTCGCCTATATGCGCACCTTCCAGCGCATCGGTATCACCGCCATTCCCATGCGCGCCGATACCGGGCAGATCGGCGGTGATCTCTCGCATGAATTCCACGTTCTCGCCCCCACGGGTGAATCCGGCGTGTTCTACGATGCCGCCTTCGAGGCGGGCGATGCGCTGGGTGCTACCGACCTTGAGGCGTTCTACGAGCAGATGACCACCATCTACGCCGCGACGGACGAAAAACACGACACGCAAGCCTGGGACAAAATCCCGGCCGAGCGCAAGCGCGAGGGCAGGGGCATCGAGGTTGGGCAGATCTTTTATTTCGGCACCAAATATTCGCAGGCGATGAATTTCGCCGTCACCGGGCCGGACGGTTCAAAAATCTTCCCCGAGATGGGCAGCTACGGCATCGGCGTCTCCCGTCTGGTCGGCGCCATCATCGAGGCGCGGCATGACGAGGCCGGCATCATCTGGCCCGACGCCATCGCACCCTTCAAGGCCGCCATCCTCAACCTCCGCCAGGGCGACGCCACCACCGACGCGCTGTGCGAAAAAATCTACGCCCTCTTCGGCAACGATGCGCTTTACGACGACCGCGAGGAGCGCGCGGGTGCGAAATTCGCGGAAGCGGATTTGCTGGGCCATCCCTGGCAGATCATCATCGGCCCGCGCGGTGCCGCCAATGGCGTGGTGGAGCTGAAGCGCCGCGCCACGGGTGAGCGTTTCGAACTCCCCGTCGAGGACGCCCTGGCCAAGGTCCGCGCCTGATGTTCAGCGCCTTCGAGCGGAAGATCGCGGCGCGTTATCTGCGCGCCCGGCGGGGTGAGCGCTTCGTCTCGGTCATCGCTATTTTTTCGCTTGTCGGCATCGCGCTCGGTGTCGCCACGCTGATCATCGTGATGAGCGTGATGAACGGCTTCCGGCAGGAATTGCTGAGCCAGATTCTCGGGCTGAACGGCGATATCGGCGTCTACGGCACCACCGCGCCGATCAGCGATTACGATGCCATGTCCGCCAAGATCAGAACCATCAAGGATGTGACAGGGGCGTTCCCCATCGCCCAGGGTGAGGTGCTGATGTCCGGCCCGCAAGGCGGGGCCACTGGCGGTATCGCGCGCGGCATCACGCAAGATGGTCTGAAGCAGCTTCCCACCGTCTCCAAACATGTCATCGCGGGCAGCCTCGCGGACCTCACCGGCGGTGACACCATCGCCATCGGCGGCGGCCTGGCCAGCCAGTTCAATCTCTCCATCGGCTCGCAGATTTCGCTGATTTTGCCGCAAGGAAAAGCGACGGTCATCGGCACCATCCCCTCCATCCAATCCTTCCGGGTGGTGGCCATCTTCCAGACCGGCATGCAGCAATATGATTCGAGCTTCGTGTTCCTGCCGCTGCAGGCCGCGCAAACCCTGTTTCAGCAAAACGGCACCGCCACGCAGATCCAGGTTTTCGTGACCGACCCTGACCACGATGATGCGGTAAAGCAGGCGATCATCAATGATTTCCCCGGCGTGCCCTTGAACATTCAGGATTGGAGGCAGAATAACGACAGCTTCCTGGCCGCCGTCACGGTCGAGCGCAACGTGATGTTCCTCATCCTGACACTTATCATCATCGTCGCCGCCTTCAACGTCATTTCCTCGCTGATCATGATGGTGAAGGACAAAGCGAAGGACATCGCCATTCTGCGCACCATGGGTGCCACCTCCGGTGCTGTCCTGCGTATCTTTCTAATGGCGGGCGCCTCCGTCGGCGTGCTCGGCACCTTCATCGGCTTCGTGCTGGGCGTGCTGTTCTGCCGGTATATCAATGATATCCGGCTGTTCATCCAGCACATCACCGGCCAGACGCTGTTTGATCCCACCATCTATTACCTGGAATCGCTCCCCGCCCAGCTGGATTGGCGGGAGGTCACCGAAGTGGTCGTCATGTCCCTCGCTCTTTCGATTCTGGCCACCATCTATCCAAGCTGGCGGGCGGCAAAGATCGACCCGGTGGAGACCTTGCGCAGTGAGTGAATATCTCCTCTCCCTCAAAGCCATTGGCCGCACCTATAAATCCGGCGAGGGCGCGCTCACCGTGCTGGACGGCGCGGAACTCACCCTTTCGCGCGGCGAGATCGTGGCCCTCGTCGCCCCCTCCGGCTCGGGCAAGTCAACCTTGCTGCATCTCGCAGGGCTTCTGGAAAAACCAGATGCGGGGGCGGTGATCATCGATGGCCAGAACACCGGCGAGCTGAACGATGCCGCGCGCACCGCGCTGCGGCTGAAACATATTGGCTTTGTCTACCAGTTCCACCATCTGCTGGCCGAGTTCACGGCGCTTGAAAACATCTCCATCCCGCAAATGATCGCTGGCGTGAACCAGCCGGACGCCAATAAGCGCTCCATGGAATTGCTGGAGAAATTCGGCCTCGGCCCCCGTGCCACCCATCTGCCCGGCAAGCTCTCGGGCGGTGAGAAGCAGCGCGTGGCCATTGCCCGCGCGCTGGCCAACAACCCGTCTTTGCTGCTGGCCGATGAGCCCACCGGCAATCTCGATGTCGCCACCTCGAACATCGTATTCCAGGAACTGCTGCACGTGGTGCGCAGCGAAAACACCGCCGCGCTGATCGCCACCCATAACCCCGATCTGGCGGCCCGGATGGACCGGCAGATCACCCTGCGCGACGGGCGGCTGGTATAGGGCGCCATGGCTTTAGCTTCGCTCTAAAATCACAAAAGTTTGTTCGTAAACCTTGCTGAAACGAACAAAAGTTTTGGGACCTATATACTTGACTAGCCAAATAATGCTTTACTAGCCGCTCAATTTTGGCTAGTAAAGTACACATGAGCGAGACATTCAGCCTTTATGAGTTCTTCCAGAAGTTCCCGAACGAGGATGCGGCTCGCCAGTTTTTCGAGGCTGAGCGCTGGCCGTCCGGCGTGGCATGCGCTCATTGCGGTAGTTGCGACGTGGCCGAGTGCGTCAATCATAAGCCAATGCCCTATCGCTGCCGCGATTGCCGTAAGCATTTCAGCGTTCGCACCGCTACCGTCCTGACTGAATCCAAGCTCCCCCTGCATAAGTGGCTCATGGCAATCTACATGATGACCACCGCGCGTAAGGGCATCCCGTCTACACAGATGGCCCGTGAACTTGGAATTACCCAGAAAAGCGCGTGGTTCCTGGCCCAGCGCATCCGCGAGACGTGGCTTGCTAGCCAAGGCGGCGGTGACATGGGCCCTGAAGTTGAAGTCGATGAGACCTACATTGGCGGCAAAAACAAGAACCGTCATGAGAATAAGAAAGTTAAAGGTAGCGGATCGCATGGTAAGGCTGCTGTTGTTGGCATCCGGGGCCGCACTGGTGAGATTCGCGCCGCTCACCTAGCCACAGTGGATAAGGGCGCGCTTCATGGTCTGATCGCCCAACACGTCCGCCTCGGCTCAACTGTATTTACGGACGGCTTGCGCACCTATCGCGGGATGACTGGTTATAACCACGTTGCGGTCGACCATACGATCAGTGAATACGTCCGCGAGATGGCCCATACCAACGGCATCGAAAGCTTCTGGGCTCTCCTGAAGCGCGGCTACTACGGTATTTACCACTTCATGAGTGCCAAGCATTTGCATCGCTACGTTAACGAGTTTTCCTTCCGCCATAATACGACTAAGGTCTCAACCCTGGAGTTCATGGCCATGACCGTTGCCCGGTCTGAGGGCAAGCGCCTCACCTATCAAGGGTTAATCAATGCTGCCTAAAGACAAAATCATCGAACCGATAAATGCTCCCTTTGATGAGGTTGTCGGGGCCATCGTTCCCAAGGCCAAACCCCGCTCTACAGCCGTTGTGGCCTTGGAAGGAGAGGCTTTCGGCCCTGGTAATGAGGCGACTTATCGGGGCAAACTTACAATTGGTCCTGTGTCTATTCCGTGCGCGGTTTTACGCGACGGAACGCGCGTCTTATCCGAGAATGGCATCGCTAATGCCCTTGGCGGCCGAAGTGGCGCTGCAAAAAGATTGAAAACAGCAGCAGCCGAAGAAGGGGCCCATCTCCCTGTTTTCTTGGCTAGCAAGAGCTTAGCGCCGTATATTTCAGAAGAATTGTTGGTCGGGCCCCTGAAGCCGATCACATACAAATCTGGCGATGAGAATGTGGTTGGATACCAAGCTGAAGCGCTCCCCGAAATCTGCAATATTTGGCTTCAAGCGCGGCAAGATAAGAAACTTGACGATCAGCAAGAAGACAGGGCCCAGGCAGCCGAAGTCTTGATGCGTGGTTTGGCCACGGTCGGCATCATCGCCTTGATCGATGAAGCAACGGGTTATCAAGACACACGCGACCGCGAAGCTCTCCAAGCTATCCTAGACAAGTACCTTCAGAAAGAATTCGCAGCTTGGGCTAAGCGGTTTCCCGATGCATTTTATCGAGAGATTTTTCGTTTAAGAGGGTGGAGTTGGAGTGCGATGTCAGTTGCGCGTCCTGGCGTTGTAGGCCGTTATACAAACGATGTAGTTTATGAGCGTCTTGCACCCGGAATACTCGAAGAACTCCAGCGCCTAAATCCGACTGTTGATGATAAGGGGCGGCCCCGTAAGCACCATCAGCACCTCACAGACGACATTGGCCATCCGGCATTAGCCCAGCATTTACACGCGGTCATTGGTTTGATGCGAGCATCAGCTACATGGGATCAATTCAAATCATTGTTAGACCGCGCTTTTCCAAAAAAAGGAACGCAGTTGGAACTCTTATTGAACGACGATTGAATCCTCAAGCGATTCAGATCTCATATTTAAGACAAGAATCACAGCGTGAGTCGAAAAATCTTCTTGTGACGAATCGGGGTCCCGTGTCTTGCTCGATTCGGCGCTGCTATCGTGCCTCACTCTCTAATCCCCAGAAGCCGAATCCGGCGGCGTATGGGGCGTCGAGAGCGGTGGGCTCAAACCCACCTGGAGGCCACGATCATGGGACTGATTTTCAGACCCAAGGTAGTTCACGTATGTCAGTACGTGCGCTATCGGTTCGGCCGTTTTGAGCTGGTTTGCCAGCACTGGCGGTCTTTACCACGGCAATATACATTGCCGTTTTAGTCGGTGAGTAAGCGGTAGCAGCGCCACCATATAATAAGTTTGAATCTTTAAACGAGTTTACGTCTAGTCTATCGGCTAGCCAAATCTAAAGTTATTTTTGGCTAGTCAAGTATATAGGTCCCAAAGTTTTTGGTGCAGCTTTTTTCAAAGGCTCTAAGGTAGTTTTAAATGTCCGGCAACGGACCGTTCGAGCCACCCGAAGCCCTCGACAGCTCTGCGCCCATTATGGACTTAGGAGGCCTCCACGGCCAATCCTTGAAGCGGACACGCCTTTGGAAACCGCGAACGGTGAGGAAGGGGCAAACCTGCCGTTCCAAGCCGTTGCCTTTGTTGGCAGGTTTTTTGGCAAATTCGGACTTAGGCTCACCTCTAGAAGCGCCCGTGCCGACGGGTAGGACGAGCCGATTCCCGATGGATAGGTTGCGGGCGGTTCTACGGGAAAAGCGGCCATTCTATATTCTGCGCCTTACGCGCAATTTGCGCCTTTTCAACGACTGGCCACCCTTCCTGATCGTGCAAAAGTATCTTGCTCGCCGGTATCTTATTCTACGCCTCGTTCACAAGGTAAATTCGCATTGTCCTTGATCATACAAGGCAAACAAATCTTCCATAGGAGAATTGAAAATGCGCAGTCACCTTTTCGCTGTTCCTCTTCTGCTGGCGGCCTCCGCGGCGCCAGCCTTTGCTTCAGCCCAGCACGATGTGCCCTGGTACATAGCCAATCCGCAGCAGCTTCAGGCGGAGATTTCCGTCTGCCAGGCCGATCCTGGCGATCTTGCCAATAATCCGGATTGCGTGAATGCGGCCAAAGCGGAACATCAATTGATTGTCTCCAAACTATGAACCTCCGGCATATTTGCGCAGTTGGTGAGCGGAGCGTGTTTCATAAACAGACCGCATGAAGTGTCGAAGACGGCAACCATCCGGGGACGGAGATGAAGGATCATCTCCGTCCTTATTATTTTGTACGCAGTTTTAGGATTGTCCGGTTAGTTCGCCGCCGCAGCCTGCGCACCGGTTTTCCGGCGAATTTGGCTAATCAGGGATACCGAAACAGGAGCCGCATGGTTGCCCCAGCTGTTTCGGATGAAACTGACAAGATCTGCAACTTCCTGGTCCGCTAACCGGTTCGAGAAGGGCGGCATGGCAAAATTCGTTGACGCATTGGCTGTGGCCGGGCGGATGGAGCCGTTCAAGATGATATTGATCAGCGAGACCGGATTATCCGAAAGCACCACCGGGTTACCGGCCAGCGCTGGAAAAGTATTGTCGTAGCCTTTGCCGGATGAAAGGTGGCAGGCGGCGCAGTTGTTCATGTAGTCGAGCGCACCGGGTGCCGGCACATTCAGCGCCGCAAGCTGGTTCGCCTCTGTGGCATCGTAGGTAAAAGATCTCTCTGTGCCGGTTCCTGGCAGCGATTTGAGATAATGCGCAATCGCCTGCAGGTCAGAGCCGGTCATGTACTGGGTGCTGTGCGCCACCACATCACTCATGCCGCCAAATACCGCATAATGCGTGTTGTGGCCGGTTTTCAGGAACGCAACGATGTCGCTCTCGCTCCATGCGCCAAGCCCGGTGAGCGGATCACTACGCAAATCAGCGGCGACGAAATTATCGACCACGCCACCCGCCAGATAGCGAGACCCATCCTGGTCCGTCAGCGCCTCTTCTTCCAGCCCGAAGCCGCGCGGGGTGTGGCAACTGCCGCAATGGCCAGGCCCTTCCACAAGATAAGCGCCGCGCGCGCGTTCGGCATCCGGCGAGGATATGTCCGTCGCTGGCGTAACGCCCGGAGTAAACACCCAACGCCAATAGGTGAGCGGCCAGCGCATGGATAATGGCCAGGGAATGCTGGGGGGTATATTGGCTATGTTCACCGGCTTCACGGCGTTCATGAAATAGGCATAGAGCGCCTTGGTGTCGGCGTCGGTCAGGCGGGCATAGGAAGGGTAAGGCATGGCGGGATAGAGCGTGTGGCCGCGCGGCGTTACACCGCGGCGTACGGCGCGTTCGAAATCGCCATAGGTGTATTTGCCAATACCCGTGGTTTTATCAGGTGTGATGTTGGTTGTGAACACATCGCCCATCGGCGTGGCGATCGGCAGGCCACCGGCAAATGCCTGGCCTCCCGGTGCGGTATGGCAAGCGGCGCAATCGCCCAGAATGGCGACATATTGGCCTTGCGCGATCAGGGCTGGTGTCACCGCCTCGCCCAGCTGTGCCGAGCGGTCTCCGGTCATGCCACCAAACGCGGCGGAGACGGCGAAGGCACCGGCCACACCGGCGATGCCGAGGGCGGCAAGTCCGGCAATGCCATAAATGAAAATTGAGCGTTTCATGGGTCAAGCCTGCACAAGGGGACCGGGATTTTTCAGGTATTGGGTCTTGATGGCGTCCGCCGCGAAATAGGTGAGCGCACCGATGAGGCCGGTGGGGTTATACCCAATATTTTGCGGAAAAGCCGAGGCGCCCGTGACAAACAGATTTGGCACGTCCCAGCTCTGCAAATAGCGGTTCAGCGCGCTCGTTGCCGGATCGGCGCCGGTGATGACGCCGCCGGTGATGTGGGTGGACTGGTAGTGGCGGACATCGAAATCATCACCCGGCC
Organism: uncultured Pseudomonadota bacterium; assembly: GCA_963794625.1. Lineage (GTDB taxonomy): Bacteria > Pseudomonadota > Alphaproteobacteria > Acetobacterales > Acetobacteraceae > Acidocella. The sequence goes on along the minus strand of CAWCEU010000002.1, from coordinate 73,659 downwards.
GTGGCGCCCAGGTGGTAAAACTCTTCGGCTTCATGGCATTGATAATCTCAACCGCGCGCGCCGGGAAAGCCGATCATTTTCCAGCTCTGCATGCCGCGATTGCCGCCATACATGGGGTCGGCGAAATAGCCTTCCTTGGTGTTGGCCAGCAGCTGCGCGAAAAAGATTTTCGCCTTCACGTGCGGCAGTTCAATGGCGCCTTTTTCAAGCCCGGCCAGAACCTCATCCTGCTGCGCCGGAGTGAGTGCTGCAAAGGCAGCGCCATGGTTCCGGAAGGTCCAGCCATCAATATCCTTGATCGCTACCCGGTACAGATCGCGCGGGTTGAACCGCAGCTGATAGCCCAATGTGGCCGGTGCATCGGGGATATACGGGCCTTGCAAATACCAGAACCCGCCATGGCCATATTCGCTGTCCATTTGCCGGTCGATGAATTCGGGCACGCCAAGCGTGCCGGCGCTGGGGCCGTTTTCGTCGGCCGGAATCAGCCGGCTGGTTGCCGCCTGGATAAATGCCCATTCATCAGCGGTAAAATAGGCCGGTTGATACGCGGGCGGCGCGGCGGCTGCCGCCATGGCGCCACCACCGCCGGCCAGAGCGGCGGCCGGGATGGTGCGAAGCGCGCCGAGCAGCAGGTTCCGGCGCCTGAGCGACGTTGTATTGTCAGTCATCGCGGTCTCCAGAAAGGGGGACGAGATGCCGTCCGACCTGAAGCGCGTGCTACATTCCCCCCGGGGGGCGCCAGAAATGCCCTGGACGGCAAATGATTATTGCGCGGTGGGGCCAATGCCGCGCTGGTCTTGCCTAAATCGGTTCCCAGTAGGGTGGCGATCCGAAGCGCTCGGCCAGAAAATTGAGGAATGCCTTGGTTTTCGGCGGCACCACCTTCTTGGGCGGGTACACAGCCCAGATCGCGCGCTCCGGCCCTGGCGCAATCATCCAATCCCAACCTGTCAGCACAGACTGCAACCGCCCCGCCCGTAAATCCGCCCCCACCAGCCAGGTGGGCAGCAGCGAGAGGCCGAGATCATCCAGCGCCGCCTGATGCAGCGTGTGCGATTTATTCGCGCGTAAATGGCCGCTGACGGAAATCTCCAGCAAATCCGCCTCTCTCTCCGCATGGGCGCGATAATACCAGTTATTGGTGGGTTGCAGCGCAAACACCAGGCATTCATGCTGGCGCAAATCTTCCGGCTTATGCAAGGCGGGATGATTAGCGAGATAGGCCGGGCTGGCCACCAGCAGCCGCGTTTGCGCCGCCAGGCGCCGCGCGATCAGCGACGAGTCAGCCAAGGCGCCGATGCGGATGGCAATATCGGTGCCGGTACCGATCACATCGACCGTATCGTCCGTCAGGGTCGCATCCAGTCTTATATCAGGGTATTTTTCAAGAAACGCCTTCATATGCGGCATCACGTGCATCCGCCCGAAGGCGCCGGGGATGTTAATGCGCAGCAAGCCGCGGGGCCCTTCGTTCAACGCGGAGGTGGCGTTGCGGGCCTCCTCCAACTCTCCCAGTATCTGCGCGGCGCGTTCATAAAAAATCCTGCCGGCCTCGGTCAGGTGCAGGCGCCGCGTCGTGCGGTTGAACATCGACGCCCCGAGATCGGCCTCAAGCGCGCCGACATAACGCGAGACGGTGGATACTTTCATGCCGGTCTCGTCGGCGACCTTCGAGAAACTGCCCAACTCGACGGCACGGACGAAACTCTTCATCGCGGCGAAATAATCCATGTCGTTTCTTCCCCAACGAGCAATAATGATTTGCTTGGCGAGCGGTGTCCGGCCGCCCCCTCATCGCATATTTCTTCTGGAAAGCGTAGGTATTTCAGGGGTTCGGCATGCAGACTTGGAATGTGGCGAGGGCAGAGGACACGACCGAAGACGCAAAAATCATCATAGACAAAACAGCGTCCATGATCGGTGTGGTGGGGCTCGAGGATTTTGGCAGCGCTTATGCGCGCACTCTCATCGGCGCCGGCTTTCGCGTGATCGCGCATGATCCTGATCTTAACCGCATCGAGCCGCTATTGGAGGCGGGCTTCGAGGGCGCGTCCGGGGTAGCCGGGCTGGCCGCCTGCGATGCCGTGATCACCTGCCTGCCGGATGATGCGGTGCTCGAACCGATGGTTCTGGGTGAGGGCGGACTCGTGCATTCCATGCCCGCCGGCAGCTTGCATATCACCCTATGCACCATCAGTCTGGAGCTCTCCCGCCGCTTCAAGGCGGCTCACGAAACGGCCGGGCAGCATTATGTGATGGCGCTGGCCTTCAGTGCTCCCGAACTGAAACAGGCCCGCGATGTGATGATCCTGGCCACCGGTTCCGATGCGGGGCTGACCCGTGCCCTTCCTTTGCTCAAACATTGTGGCAGCCAGATTTTTATCCTCAACGGCACGGCCTTGGAAACGGCCGGCGGCGGGCCTGCCGTTAAGCCAGGAGAATAGAAATGGCCTTGGCATTTCTGGCTCTCCTATTGTGCCAGTTCGCGGGCGAGCTGATTCGGGAGGCGTTGCATCTGCCCATTCCCGGCCCGGTGATCGGCATGTTCCTGCTCGCTGGCCTGTGCGCCTGGCGGCTGCGTGCCGCGCCGGACAAGGGCTTGCCCGAACGCTTCGAGAGACTGGCCGAGGGCTTGATCGCCAATCTGGGCCTGCTTTTTGTGCCCGCGGGTGCCGGCATCATCGCGGAGGCCGGATTGCTGCGGCATTATTGGCTGCCCATCGCCGTGGGCCTGTTCGGTTCAACGCTGTTGAGCGCCGCTGCGACAGGGCTGGTGATGCATTGGACGATGCAGCCCGCACCAACCCGCAAAAGCGCCGCGCCCAGTACCGGCGCGGAACATATTCCGGAGTAACAATATGCTGCATTCCGTCGAAAACCTGTGGACGCCGCTCGCCACCACGCCGCTGGTCTGGCTGGTCGTAACACTGGCGGCCTATTTTTGCGGGAAATGGTTTCAGCGTGCCTGCAAGGGCTCGCCCTTGGCCAGCCCGGTTCTCATCGCCATCGCCCTTGTGGCGCTCGTGGTGCTGGCCACCCGCACCACTTACGCCGCCTATTTCTCCGGCGCTCAGTTCATCAATTTTCTGCTCGGGCCGGCCACCATTGCGCTGGGCCTGCCGCTGGCGCGGAACCTTGATCTCATCCGGCGCCATTTTTACAGCATCGGCCTCGCACTTCTGGCGGGCTCCGTCACCTCCATCGTCAGTGGCGTGGCCATCGTCTGGGCCCTGGGCGGGAGCAAAAATGTGGCACTCTCCATGGCGCCTAAAAGTGTCACCACGCCGATCGCCATGGCGGTCTCGCAACAGATCGGCGGGGTGCCGGCGCTCACGGCGGCACTCGCCATATTGGGCGGCATCGTCGTGGCCATCACCGGGCGGGCGATGCTAATCCGCTTCAAGGTGACTGACTGGCGCGCCCATGGCCTGGCGGCTGGTGTGGCGGGCAGCGGTGTCGCGGCAGCGCAAATCGCCAGCCTCAACGAACTGGGGGCGGCGTTCGCAGCGCTGGGCATCGGACTTAATGGTCTGCTTACCGCCATCATCGCACCGTTGCTGACCGTCCTTTGGCCTGCTGGGTAAAGTTGAAACTAGAGCTCACCTTCGGGAGCGATCACAATGCCGAAAAAGCGACAGCCATGGGCAGATATTGTTGATTTAGTCGGAAAGCTGGCACGCGCTCCTCTTGGCTGGACCGGCTGTGTTTCACCTCAGGAAGCCGTGGCATCGATTTTCCCACCGTTTATGCCTCGGCGGCTTGACCTATGCGGCTACCGTCAGACTCTCGCGGGGTTTGAGCGGCCTGAGCTTTGCCAGTTTTCGCAGGTTCTGGGCAGTTGCGGCGAGCAGGAACTCGTCACGGGCGCCTAATGGTCCTCGTAGTCGTAGCCTGCCAAGATGGAGAATGCGTTTGAGGTGGGCGAACAGCATTTCGACTTTCTTTCGCCGATGTTGCTTTCGTTCATAACCCGGCGTCTTTGCGATGGCACGTGCCACGTCCCGGCTGTCCTCGTTTAAATCGCGCGTAATCTTGCGGGCTGGCGCATTTGGACAGCAGACGGGTTTTGAAGGGCAAATAGAGCAGTCTTTTTTGGTGGCGCGGTAGCGGCTGCAGCCATACTTGTCCACGCCCGTCCGGAGCGTTGCATAGGTCCTGTGGTATTGGAAGAGTTCCTTGCCTTCCGGACAAATGTAGCGGTTGTGCTCACCGTCCCAGGTAAAATCCTCGCGTGACCAGATGCCATCGGTGCGTTGCGACTTGCCGAAGACCGGGAAGTGCGGCGCGATCTGCTTTTCCTTCACCCGCCAGGCGAGGTTCGCGGCTGAACCATAGGCGCTGTCAGCAGCCACCCACTCAGGCTTTAACCCCCATCGTGCTTCCACCCGATCCAACATGGTGAGCGATGCACCGACCTTGGCTTGACGGATCGCGCGGGTGGCCTCGACGTCAAGATGACGGCGTTCTCAGTGTCGATCAGATAGTTGGTGGCGTAGGCAAAGAAGGCTGCTCGCTTGAGCGCGCCGGTTCACTGAGAGGCCGGTTTTTCTCATAAAGACCGGACCAACGAGGGGGACAGGCTCAAATACCCGAAAATTCGCATGAAAGCCGGACCAAAATCGGTGTGAAGTACCCCCGGCACTCTTCCGCCACGCCAACGCGGGCATCATTCAGTGCTGCCAGCCTAGCTGCGCGTACCCCGCCAGAACCTGCGCCTATAATAAAGAGGTCGTGGTTGAAAGCTAACATCATATGGTCCCTTATTGATACTTGCTGCACTCGGGTCCGTGCAGCGCGGTGTCAGTTGGGAGTGTTTCATTTGCTACAAGCATAATGGAAGCGTCACGCAAACGTTTGCATTATGCTTGTAGCCTGTCGAGCCTGTAGGCCCGTTTGTTTAGTCGAGGCTTAGCGGCTGGCAGCTTTCTTGGGAGCTGCCGTTGAGCCGCGCACGATCAACTCCGCGCGCAAAACCACGTCGAACTGCGGCGCGGTGGGCTCTTCCAGGTGGCGCAGGAGGAGCCGGGCCGCCTCGGCGCCCATTTGATAATGCGCAACCCGAGCCGTGGTAAGCGGGGGCGCCAACACATCCATCAACGGCATATCGTTGAAGCCGGTGACGGATACGTCATTTGGACATGAGAGCCCAGCTTCGCGTAGGGCATCGTAGCAGCCGATGGCGAGCAGGTCGTTGGCGGCCACGATCGCAGTGGGTCGCGGACGGCACGCGAGCAACCTTGCTGTCGCTGCCCGGCCCGCCGCCCGCGTAAAGGCTTCCGCTTCGATCACCCGCGCGGCATCCACGGGCAAATCACGCGCCCGCATGCTCGCAAAAAAGCCTTGTTTGCGGAGACTGCCGGTGGAGATTTTCTCCGGTCCGGCCAGATGGGCAATGGCGCGATGCCCAAGACCCACAAGATGGGCGACGGCCATTTCGATCCCACCGGCGTCATCGTTGATCACCGACGAGTTCCGCCCCCGCAGATCGCGGCGATTGATCAGTACTGCCGGGATGCGGCGGCGGACCAGATCGTCGATAACAGGATCATCCAGCGTCGCACTCGCCACGATCAGCCCGTCGACCTGTCGCGCAAGCATTGCATCTGTCACATCGTTATGCCGCGCGCCTTCCCCCGAGTTGCTGGCAATGACGAGCGCGTAACCAGCTTCGCGCAATGTTTCTTCTACACCGTTAATGATTGGTGGAAATACCGGGTTCATGAGATCTGGGATGATCAGCCCGACCGCCTCCGACCGGCGCCGGCGCAGGCTTGCAGCAACGGCGTTGGGCCTATAGCCGAGTTCCAGCGCGGCGGTTTCAACGCGCGTGACAACATCGGGTGATATCTTGCGCCGAGTGGCCTGATCAAGTGCGCGAGAGGCCGTGGAGAGGTGCACTCCGGCGGCCTTGGCTACATCTTTAAGGGTAATGAACGAGGGACGCATATCCAAACATGGTAACGGGTGAAGCGGCGGCGTGCAATGGTTTGTGCGTGGCGGCGGGGCAAGAGTTTTGGCCAGCATGGGCAAACGATTTCGTTAAAACATATCGAGCCGTGCCCAAGAGGAAACATGCATCATAAATGCCGCGATAACCCTCGCTTCCCCTGAAGGCCAGGCCCACGAAGGACGCGCTCTGCGCGGGCCGGCAAAGCGGACGACATCAACAGTTTCAAGTCTAACTATCGAGATGTGTGGGGTTACTGCAAAATGGAAGTACGCGCCGCAGGTGTGAACATGACCAGACATGTTTGTGCAGCTCTAGTTGCAGCAGGGGGTAGGAGCTGTCATCCAACCAAAGCAGGCCTTTGGATTTCTGCTTCTGTGGAATCTTCAGCCCTTCGCGGTGCCAGATCCGCTGTCCACGGTCCGTGCCCACCTCCCATCCGGCGGCCTGCGGCAATGATCCGCCTATAGCCAAGCTGCCCGTCAGAGCGGTGTAACGTTGAGTACCGCAGGATAGCTCCTCAGCGTGCGGCCAGACCACCCCAACTCTGCCACGTGCCGCCGAAATTCAGGCGGATAAGCCGTTCATATCGTTGCATGGAACACCTCTAATAATAATTTAAAAGTGTCCAACAAATCGGGCAACTCCAGGTTGCTTCCATTCTCTAACTCATTCAGACGCTTGCCTAGTCCATATCCAGGCCGCCATACTCTTTCCGGTACCGGTAATAGCTCTTATCTGAGATCCCGTCCCGTGGCCGACAGATCAGATAACGTTGTCATACCCGGTTTGCACATCGATCTGCTCCGCACTTATCTGCTTTTTCGGTATGAAAATGCCTCCTGTCTGTGATCTTCTCTTGGTAATCTGGTCCAGCTTTACGAGAACTTTTAGGTTTGATTATGGTGAAGTTGATCGACGCACGCGCCGTCAAGCCCAACCACCATTACCTATAAAAAGGCCGCTAGGGACGAGTTCTCAAATTGTGACACGACACATTGTTGTTGACAACCGCAACCGATTGCATTTACCGTGCAAACGGTTGCGTATAAACGTATAAGACAGGGGAATCATCCGCAATGCCGCGCAATGCTCGGCCTGATATGAAACGTGGACCGTACGGAGCTGTGAATTATGGCACGAACATCAAAGGGTTCGGAGATTAAGGGGAGCGAGCAGGAAGCGCGAAACTGACACTCTTCAGTGTTGTGGAATCTCGCGGCGTCTCAATCCGCTGTCCATGTTTCAGCCGCTCCGCAATGGCGGTCTGAAAAGCCCCAATATATGTAAAAACATGCAACGACAGGAGGTGCGTCCTCTAACGTCGTCATCTTCGAAATAGGCCTAGGGAAACTCAACAAGAAAATAGAGAAAAACAATGAAAATTTGTACAATGCTTATGTGCGGTGTGCTGACATTTACCAGCCTTAGTGCCGGCGCTGCGATGGCGTCTGAGATGCATTATGCGCTTACCAAGAAGATTTTGGTGCCTGGCAAGCCTCTGAAGGGTTTCGATATCAGCTATATCGACCAGAATACCGGGCATTATTTCCTGTCAGATTCTTCAAATTCTGGCGTAGATGAATACAGTTTAGTTGATGGTAAGCTTATCCGGCGCTTCGGCGGGTTCACAGGGCCAGCGGTCGTTCCGGGTGATTTCTCAAAGGCCGGCCCCTCTGGCCTCGCCATTGCCGACGGTAATCTTTGGGCGTCGAATGGTGATGGCTCCGTCAGGATATTTAACCTGGCGACTGGCGCGCTGGTACATGTCGTACAGACGGGTGGCAAGGACCGTGCAGACGAAATGGGGTATGATCACAAAGATCAGATTATGGCTATTGAGAATGACAGTGACAATCCGCCGTTCGTGACGCTGGTCTCGACTAAGCCGGGTTATCAGGTTCTCGGTCATATTCCATTTCCAGATGCTTCTGGTGGATTGGAGGAGCCGACCTACGACGCCAATAATGGCAGGTTCTACCTCTCGGTTCCGAATGTCGGCACCAGCCAAACCGATGGTGAAATTGCCGTGATTGACCCGCTCACCGTCAAAGTGGTTCAGACGTTCCCAGTGCATAATTGCATCTCAGGGGGGCTTGCCTTTGGTCCCAAGGGCAATTTTGTTCTGGGCTGTGATGCCGGGTCTGATGATTCCAAGCTACCGCCTCTGACGTTGATTATGAACGACAACGGCAAGGTTGTTGCGTCGATCACTCAGGTCGGCGGTTCTGATCAGGTTGCTTACGATCCCGGTACCAATCAATATTTTGTCGCGGCGGACGGAATGCCGGGCGGTGGCGTGATTGGCGTAATTGATGCGGCAACCAATACATGGGTTCAAAATGTGCCAACCGGTAATGGGCACTCCCATTCGATCGCCGTTGACTATAAGCACAGCCTTCTGGCTGTACCTCAGTCGGTGAAGGCTGGCGGTTGCGGTAAGCAAGGTTGCATTGACGTGTACGCGCCCACAGCCAACTAACAAAAGAGGTAAAAAGGCAAAGTAAGTGAAATTCGCAAGTCCGCGGGATTTGCGAAAGGGAGAATTCCAAAAAAACAAAACAAGCGACCTGAGATTTGACCCGGGGTTTTCATCGGGGATTGACTCACCGGGTTTGAGCTATGTCCCGCGTTGCGGGGGCGTGGTCAAACTGTGGTTTTCTCCTTTCTGTTTTTGGGTGTCACCGAGCTTGCCTTGAAGCGGAAGCTGTCATTGCCGGCCTTGAGGATATGGCAATGATGGGTCAGGCGGTGGAGCGTGGCTGTAGTCATCTTGGCATCGCCGAATACTGCAGCCCATTCGGAGACGCTTAGGTTGGTGGTGATGACGGCGCTGGTGCGCTCGTAGAGTTTGCTGAGCAGGTGGAAGACCAGTGCGCCGCCTGACGGGCTGAACGTCAGGTAGCGAAGCTCATTGAGGATGACGAGGTCGAGGCGCAGCAGGCGCTCGGCCAGTTGGCCTGCTCTATTCATTGCCTTTTCCTGTTCGAGCGCATTGACCGGATCGGCGGTGGCAAAGAACCTGACCTTCTTGCGGTGACGCTCGACCGCCTGCACCCCTCCGCGGACATTCCACCTGCTTCGCACGCGGAACCTTGGGCCGCTCCGCCCAGCGCGGCGGCGATATGGCTCTTGCCGGCTCCGGGGCCGCCGACCTGACTTCGCGTTCGGCCATTTCGGCCTTGAGCAACTGGGAGAGCGTGGGCACGGCGGCGTCGAAGGCGGGGCACCTTGCTTGATGAGATCGCCCACAGCCTGTGCCATGCCGAACATCTTGAGGCCGCGCATCACCATGGCGGCGGCACTTGCTGGATCATGACGCATGGGGCTGCTCCCGATCCCGCAGGGCATCATAGTGCTTGATATTGGCCAATGGCTCCCGGTTCAGCCGCAGGGCCTGGGGAGCGTCGATCGACGCGGCCGGTGGGGCCTTACCATCGGTCAGCCGATGCAGCACGTTGAGAATGTGGGTCTTGGTCGCGACACCTGCCTCTAGTGCCAATTCGACAGCACAGAGCAACGCCTGTTCATCATGGTGCGGAATCAGAGCCAGGATCTCAACCCTCTCGTGGTGACCGCCAGGGCGGCGCAGCCGCTGGGTTTGCAATTGCCTGAAGGCTTCGGGCATCTCGGTGAAGGGCGCGCCATTGCGCAAGGCATCTGGCTTGCGCTGGATGACAGCGAGATAGTGCCGCCAGTCATAGAATGTCCGCCCAGGCTGGTTATGGGACCGATCGATGATACGGGCATGTTCACACAGGATCACCTCCAAAATTCAGGAGGGCACTGTCCAGTAAATCAAACCGCGCCGCGACGTGGGGACTTACACCGGTTACAATGATGGCGAACTAGGTCAGTCACCCGCGCCTTGGGCGCCGCGCTCATCCGTCGTTTTAGATGGGCGGCTCATCGGTCGTCGATTGACGCAGAATAGCCCGCGCCCGATCACGTCGGAGGGCTGGATGGCTTGGCGACGGCTTCTGCCGTAGCAAAATTGCCGCTCTGAACGACATGATCAGTCTCAATGGCATGACTTTGCCTCGCTTTGCTGCGACACATTGTATGGTTTTCATACCATCGGCGGGGCCGTTTTATTACAGGATGGCTCTTGTTCATAATTGCAAGTCGTTACGATTTGGCAATCAAGATGATCGAAGTATAACCAACCATGGATGCAATACGTTGCACCGCCTTCCCTGAAAGCGGCAAGAACACCGGCTGCAAAAGCAACTATAAGTGCGCGCGGGCAGTGGATAAAGGGGAGGTTGCATTTGCGTGGCGTTTCCATGCCTATGCTCTGCCGCTGGAATACAGCCCGAACGTCACTGTCTTCGGCCGATGGGCTCGCTGGCGCCAATGCTGGTTGTAGCAACGCATCTCCACCGTCCTAGCGTCCCTTACCCACTTCACGCGCCTCAAGCTCGGTAAGTTCGTCGGCGTGTTTGCGAATTGCCGTCATGACTTTATACAATAGCCTGGTGTGTTCATTAGGAAAACGCTGAGACCAATCGCCTTGGAATGCTTGCCCGGAATCTACGACCGCTTTGTCTACGAATGTTTTATCTGCATACACCACTCGCCCCAGCGAGCTTGCAGTAGCGGCTTCTTCGATAACGGAGAATTCTCCTTCGTTGCCAACCTCGACTATCTTGCCGCGAAGAACGTCGTCCCAATACGGTCGGTTCAGGTTTGTTTTGTCCCGTGTCTTTTCAACCATTTGGTGTCCTTTCGTCCAATTCACTGAAGAAAGATAAACAGCTACACCACATAAATTGCGTTGCATGCTGCAATGCAGCGCGCATTCTTTCAAAAGCACTTTCTACATAACCATGTGCAGAGCTCACAATAAATCCAGACGGACAGCGCCGCGCTGTGTCAACATTTCTGTTCAAGGTAAAGTATATAGAAAACGATTGCACGCAACAAGTGTCAGGGCGGAGCAACAAGCAACCGCACAGGGTCAACTTTTGTCAACCGGCAAACCCACCTCTCCATCATACAGATACTGCTCCCGCCATCTATAAAAGTTTGCCCGGCTAATCCCAAATAACGACATGCTTTGGATATGTGTCCGGGTATGCTGAGCAGCTTGTGCTGAAGTTCCCGCTCTTCGTTGGTCATGAAACATGCCTTCTCGATAAAGCTCAAAAAGTAGAATACCTCACCAGCCCCGTAATTTCTACAGGCGCAATATTGTCGAGACGTGTGGTCTCACAGCTTTGGTTAGGGCATTGAAGGTGATAGGTAAGGCGAGCAATCGGTACCTCTTGGCGGAGAAAAGGGAACAACGATTTGGCATGTGGGACTATGAGGCGCCATTTTCACGCCTTGACATACGCAACCGTTTGCACGATAAAAGATCAAATACATAACCAAGAGGAAATATACGTCGTGAACACATGACGGTTATTTGTCCCATGCAAGGCAATTTAGCTGCGAAGTGCGTTCTTCACGACCGATCCGGGGGGCTTGGGCGTGCGCGCCGGAGAGCGGGAATCCGTCGATCTCAAGTGTTGAGAGAATGCCGGCACAAGGGCCTGTGGCTTGACCTGTGAGACCAGTGCCGTGGCCTTGGCTGGTGGTCCGGCGTTCTGGGCGGAAGGAAATGAAAACCTCCGTCGGAGTGCCGGGTACGCCGGTTGGCGGCCTCCCCGTGCTTCCAAGTAAAAACGTAAGAGGAGGAGTATGTGAGCGAAGAAATTAACAAGCAGATTGTGATGCCGATGGATCTGGCGTCCACAGCCGCCGGGGCCATGCAAACCGAGCAACTCAACCCGCAGGAGCGTCGTACGTTTTTGGCCTGCTGGGCCGGCTGGTGCTTGGACGGTATGGATCTGCAAATGTATCCGTTCGTGATCCCAACGCTGATCTCGCTCTGGTCCGTCTCCCACGCGAAGGCGGGAATGCTCGCGACAACGACATTACTTTTGTCGGCTGTCGGCGGCTGGGGGGCGGGCATTCTTGCCGATCGCATCGGCCGGGTGCGGACGTTGCAGATTACGGTTCTCTGGTTTGCTTTCTTCTCGTTGCTGTGCGGTATCGCGCAGAACTTCACGCAACTGTTCGCGGCGCGAGCGATGCTCGGCTTGGGGTTCGGTGGAGAATACGCGGTTGGGGCCGTGCTGCTTGCGGAAACGATCCGTCAGTCGAAGCGTGGGCGCGTGCTTGGCCTAATGTCAACCGGCATGGCCATTGGCTGGGGCATTGCTGCGCTGCTCTATACCGGGCTCTTCGCCTTCCTGGCGCCCGCGATCGCGTGGCGGTGGCTGTTTATAGTCGGGGCCATGCCCGCGGTATTTGCTCTATTCCTGCAACGCTATCTCCGGGAGCCGGACATTTACAGCACCTCGAAAGCAGTTCTCAAAGCGCAAGGAAAATCACCGAATCCGGCGGAGATTTTTAGTGGGAAACTGCTTGCCGTCACGATTACCTGCTCGCTGCTCTCAACCGGCGCGATGGCTGCGACCTACGGCGTGGGAACATGGTTACCTACCTTTCTCCATGAAACGCGCGGACTTAATTCCACTGGCACGGGCAGTTACATGCTGGTGACTATTCTCGGATCGTTGCTCGGTTACATCCTGGGTGCCTTTCTGTCCGATCATATCGGCCGCCGCCGGGTGTTCTTTTTCTTTGGCGGTTTTGGCGTGTTCGTGGTGTTGGGGTATACAATGCTGCCGGTTAACGGCGTGCTGCTCCTGATTCTTGGCCTGCCGTTGGGCTTTTGCACGTCAGGTATTTTTGCCGCGACGCCGACTTTGTACAACGAAATCTATCCGACTAGCATCCGTGCGACAGGTCTTGGATTCGTCCATAATGTCGGGCGCGGTATCGGAGGAATGATGCCGCTTGTGGTGGGGCTTCTTGCGCATCGGATTGGTCTTGGCCATGCCATCGGCATTGTCGGCGCCGGAGGGTATGCGCTGGTTTTCGTAATGGCTTTGGCCGTTCCTGAAACCCGAGGTCGTGAACTTATTGCCTAAAGGTGCCAGAGCTAAAGCCTCACGCCATACCGGCGTGCGGCCCTGCGTGGCGCCGTTGGCGAACAGCCCCTACGTTGATGCTACGGAAATAGTAACATGGTATATCTAGATTTTTGCTAGGGATTATCCGCATTTTTATGCCGCCATGAAGCGACATAGCGGGGTTGGACGATACGCACGGTATCGCTTTCGATCCCGCTATCTGTTTTGGTTTTACCGACAGCTCCGGTGCCAGCACATTGTCGGTTTTTCGATCTCGCCACGCTGAAGGTTAAGAAAACGCTGTTGAATCCGCCCAATATGCCTCCGATATCTACGAAGAGCGCTCGACGCTGCCGGACTACAAGGTTCCATGAGCGCCATTGGCAACCCCTATCATAACGCGTAGGGCGAGAGCTTCAGGAAGACTCTAAAAGTCGAGGATGTCTACGTCGCAGGCTACGACAATTTCGCCGACGTAGCGGAACGATTGCAGAGGTTCATCGAGCAGATATAGAACACCAGTCGTTTACGCTCGGCGCTTGGCTATAGATCACCAGAGGAATTTGAAACCCAATTCGCCCATCAAACGGCTTAGTTTGATGCGCCGCGTCGGTCCAGCCCCAGGGGTTCACTCCAATTCCCGGGTCAGATCTCAACGAAAATCAACAACTGCCCAAGCAATTCTTGACGTCAGTGGAATGCTCTCATGGTGTCAGCCCAATCCAGGCTGCAAATGCCACCTTTGCCTCAGCCACAATCCACAGCTTTTCCTTAACACGCCACCGACGATGGCGCTCAACACCCGTGATAATCTCCATCCGTCCCATCCTTAACGTCGACCTGCAGGACGTACTTATGGATAGCCGCACCAATACCTCAGGAGGCGGCTCTTACCGGGTGGATAACTGCGTCCCCGGAGGCGTCCACAGATGAGTACAGCGCAGGACTGCAAATGCAGTTGACATCGGAAATAGTGGGCATTATTAATATAAGTGCAATCGGTTGCACGCTTTGTCGAATTTAAACTGGCACAGCGCTTGGGCGGTGTCGGCGGCATTGTGAAGATAAGCGAAAACAAATAAGTTTGGAGTAGAGCGACGATGCAGTATAAAATCGGCTGGATTGGGCTTGGCCGCATGGGGAATCCCATGGCCGAACGGTTGGTGCGGGCAGGTTTTGATGTCTCCGTCTGGAATCGGACACGCGAGAAGGCGGAACCGCTGGCCCGGGCTGGTGCCACGCTAGTAAATCGGCCGAGCGACCTCTCGTCCTGCGACGTCCTGTTTACCATGGTGTCGACGGGGGCCGACGTGGAGCAAGTCTATTTCGGCAAAGATGGTGTGTTATCAGGAGAGAAGACGCCGGCCATTTTCGTTGACTGCTCTTCAATTGACGTTAAGCAGTCGGCTGAAATCCGCGAGCGGCTGAGCGCTCGCGGTGCTGTCCTTGTCGCTTCTCCAGTAAGCGGAAACGGTAAATGTGTTCGGGCGGGTAAGCTCAGTGCGGTTGCGTCGGGGCCTCGGGAGGCGTTCGAAAAGGTTGAGCGCCTTATCACCACAATCGCGGGTCGTGGTGTGAGTTATGTTGGTGAAGGCGAGCTTTCCCGCTTCTGCAAAATCGCGCACAATGTGTTTCTTGGCGTGGTGATGCAAAATCTTGTCGAGGTAACGCTGCTCGCGGAGAAGGCTGGAGTTTCCCGGCGGGCCTTTCTCGATTTCGTCAACAACTCTGTAATGGGCTCGATCTTCACGCAATATAAGGCGAATGCGCTTGTAAATCTGGATTGGACGACAACGTTCACGCCGGAGCTAATGCGGAAGGATCTCGATCTTGGCTTGACTGCAGCTCGAAGGCTGGGCGTGACCATGCCGGTAACTGCGGCAACACGCGAAGCGTATCAAGCTCATTTCGGTGTGGCCCAGTTGAAGGACGATCCTGAGGCCTATCTTGCCCAGGATTTCGCTGCGGTTCTTGAGACTGTCGCATTGGTCTCGGGAATGCGTCTCGATCGTGAGAATGTGTATGTGCCGACCGGGCTCGAATTACCTGCTGAAGCCGCCGAATAAAGGGCCTTCGTAACCTTGGCTCTAATGGAGTTTTTTGCTTGATCGTTTGGCGGCGGAGGCTGTCGGGCGAGATGTCTTGCATGCCGATCGGCGGTGTTTCCAGCTTTTGGCGCTAGGAAGTGGTCACAAGAGGCTCATTGGGCGCGTGGTCGGGCCTGATTTGCTGTCTCCTTGCCGCTGAACTCACGGCAACCGTGGCGCCGTATTTCCGCTCATTGACTCCACTACGCTCGTATAGAACGTCAACTTTCAAGCGTCCTCTTATGTGGATTGAAACCATGGACTTCGTACTTTACAATGCACCGCAGTCGACTTGTTCTCAGAGGGTCCGGTATACGCTGAATCTCAAGGGGGTACCCTTTGAAGAACATAAGCTTGACTTATTTCGAGGAGATCAACTTAAGCCTGAATATTTGGCGATCAATCCGAATGGCGTGGTTCCGTCACTGGTTCATCGTGGGAAAGCCATAACCGACAGTGCGGTGATCATTGAATATATCGACGAGGTGGTCGATGGTCATCGCCTTGTCCCGGAGGATCCGGTTGAGCGGGCACGGATGCGGGCGATGCTGCGGTACATTGATGAGGTTCCGACGCCGGCGGTCCGCGTCCCGAGCTATAATTTGGCGTTCTTGCCGCATTATCAAAAAATGACCGAGGAGGAATTCCTGGCGCTCTGCGAGTCTAAGCCGTTGCGGCGCGAATTCCTGATGCGGATGGGACGGACGGGCTTCCCACAGGCTGAGATGGACGAGGCGCTTGAGAGGCTGCGCCGTGGTATCGAGCGCTTTGCCTCTTGGCTGCGTGAGAGTGGCGGACCTTGGGCAATGGGCGGTAGCATCACGCTCCCCGATATTGCCATCTTACCGGTGATTGTGCGGACGGAAGATATCGGGCTCGGGTCAATGTGGAAGGACAACCCGGAAATTACCGAGTGGTTAAAAGCGATAAAGGCAACGCCACCGTTCAAGCCGACTTACTACCCGGGGGCTCTTTTAACCGAACAATATCCGCATCTACGTAATCTCGGATCTTAAGGTTCTCAAGCGCATTTACTGCAACAATTTAATCAGGAGTTCGTCCAATGTCCCGCGCTCTCACGCCTAACATACTTACCCCGAAAGATTTGGAGCCAAGCTGGAACTGGGGCGCCCGGCTGCCGGCCTGGGGCCATGGTTCAGTTGATTTCGAGCGCCGCATCGATCACGACCGGTTGCGCCGCTATCGTCTTGGACGCACGGTCGAGGCGCTGAAGGCAAGTGGGGCTGGATCGTTGCTGCTGTTTGACGTAAACAATATTCGTTATGTATCAGCGACGAAAATTGGCGAGTGGGAGCGGGACAAGATGTGCCGTTTCTGCCTGCTCACCGGCGACGATGCACCGCATGTTTGGGACTTCGGTTCGGCGGCTGTGCATCATCGCAAATACTCAGACTGGCTCTTGCCCGACCACTGCCATGCCGGCGTCGTCGGCATGCGCGGCACAATTCCACCAAGCTTTGGATTGATGAAGCGCTATGCCGAGGAGATCGCCGGGCTGATCCGCGATGCCGGAATGGCGGGCATGCCGGTCGGCGTGGATTATGCCGAGACCGCGATGTTTGAGGCATTGAAGGAAGCGGGGCTCAATCTTGTCGACGGTCAGCAGATCATGCTCGGCGCCCGCGAGATCAAGAATTGGGATGAAATCCAACTTCTGACCCAGGCCGCCAGCATGGTCGATGGTGTCTATCACATGATCTGGGAGGAGCTGAAGCCTGGTATCCGCGAGAACGACATCGTGGCCCTATCCAACAAGCTTCTGTACGAGATGGGATCGGACGATGTCGAGGCGATCAATGCCATCTCCGGCGAACGCTGCAACCCACACCCGCATAATTTCACAGACAGGCTGTTCCGGCCGGGCGATCAGGCGTTTTTCGATATCCTGCAATCATATCAGGGCTACCGCACCTGCTACTACCGAACCTTCAACATTGGTACGTCTACGCCGGCCCAGAGAGACGCCTACGTCAAGGCCCGTGAATGGATCGACGCCTCGATCGCGCTTATCCGCCCCGGCGTCTCCACCGATACGGTGGCCCGCGCCTGGCCCAAGGCCGAAGAGTTCGGCTTTCCGGATGAGCTTTCGGCCTTCGGCCTGCAATTTGGCCACGGTCTCGGTCTCGCATTGCATGAGCGGCCGATCATTAGCCGCGCCATCAGCCTTGAGAATCCGATGGAGATCAAGACCGGCATGGTCTTCGCGCTTGAAACCTATTGCCCCGCCACCGACGGCTATTCGGCGGCACGGATCGAGGAGGAGGTTGTTGTGACTGACCGCGGCTGCGAGGTCATATCGCTTTTCCCTGCACAGGATCTGCCCATTGCGAACCGTTACTGATGCGAAGTCTCCACCGAGACCGGCCGGGTAAAACCCGAGGAGTTGCGAACGTGA
This sequence comes from uncultured Pseudomonadota bacterium, assembly GCA_963794625.1. Taxonomy (GTDB): domain Bacteria; phylum Pseudomonadota; class Alphaproteobacteria; order Acetobacterales; family Acetobacteraceae; genus Acidocella. The sequence continues at coordinate 56,241 of CAWCEU010000002.1, read as the reverse complement.
AATCCAAGCAGAAAGCCAATCTGGAAAGCTATTTGCGGATGTACCGCCAGATGGTCCGTATCCGCGTTTTTGAAGACAATGCCAACCAGCTTTATCTTTCGGCCAAGATGCCCGGTCTGACGCACATGTATTCCGGGCAGGAGGCGGTGGCGGTCGGGATCTGCGAGGCATTGCAGGTTACCGACAAGATTACGTCGACGCATCGCGGCCACGGCCATTGCGTCGCCAAGGGGGCGCATTTCCGGGAAATGTTCTGTGAGCTTCTCGGTAAAGAGGAAGGCTATTGCCGTGGCAAAGGCGGTTCTATGCACATCGCCGATCAGCTTAATGGCAATCTCGGCGCCAATGCCATCGTCGGCGGCTCGATGGGCATCGCCACCGGAGCGGCGCTCTCGGCCAAGATGCGCGGTGTTGACGAGGTGACCGTCTGCTTTTTCGGCGACGGCGCCACTGCGCAAGGGCTGTGGTACGAAGTGATGAACATGGCCGCGCTCTGGAAGCTGCCCGTCATTTATGCGTGCGAGAATAATGGCTATTCCGAGTACACCAGGACGGATGAGATTGCCGCTGGTTCAATCCTCGCCCGTGCGCAGGCCTTCGGCATCGAGAGCCATCAGGTCGATGGGCAAGATGTACTTGCTGTTAACGCCCTTGCGCGTTCGCTTGTCGAGCGTGCGCGCAAGGGTCAAGGCCCCTTCTTCGTTGAGCTCCTGACCTATCGCTACCATGGCCACCATGTTGGTGACATCAATAGGCAGTACTACCGCAGTAAGGACGAAGAGGCTCTGTGGAAGTCTACGCGCGATCCTATCGTTAATTTCGGCAAGTGGCTCGACGATCAAGGCATCGTCAGCCGCGACGAGCTCGACGCCATCCAGGCGGAGATCCGCGCGGAATCCGCCGAGGCCGTTGCCTATGCGATGGCCGCGAAATATCCCGACCCGATCGAGGTGGACATGCATGTCTTCGCCGAGACCGATCCCACCACGCTGCGCGTTGGCGCCTGAGGAGAGCTTTCATGCGTGAAATCACACTCTCGCAAGCCGTGAACGAGGCGCTCGCCGAAGAGATGCGCCGCGACCCCACCGTCTTTATTCTCGGTGAAGACGTGGCGGAAGCCGGTACGCCCTTCAAGGTTCTCTCGGGCCTGGTTGAGGAATTTGGCCTGGCCCGTGTCATCGACACGCCGATCGCAGAGCCGGGCTTCACCGGAATCGCGCTCGGGGCGGCGTTGACGGGCATGCGCCCGATCGTCGATCTCATGTTTGGCGACTTCCTGTTCCTGATCATGGATCAGCTTTGCAATCAGGCGGCAAAGGCTCACTATATGTCGGGCGGCAAGCTGAAAGCGCCGATGGTGGTGCGTACCAATCTCGGCGCGACCCGCCGGTCAGCTGCCCAACACTCCCAATCGCTACATGCGCTTGTTGCCCATATCCCGGGTCTGAAGGTTGCGCTACCCTCCTCAGCTTATGAGGCCAAAGGCCTGATGAAGAGTGCAATCCGGGACAACAATCCAGTCGTCATCTTTGAAGACAAGCTCATGTACAATGAAAAGGCGCCGGTACCAGAAGAAGAATACTTGATTCCGTTCGGTCAGGCGTACATCAAACGTGCCGGAACCGACGTTACCCTCATCGGTACGTCTTCAATGGTGAAAGTCTGCGAGACCGCGGCTGAGCTTCTTGCCAAAGAAGGCATCTCCGCCGAAGTCATTGATCCACGCACGATCGTGCCGCTCGACGAGGCGACATTGCTTGCCTCCGCCCGCAAGACGTCGCGGGTAATTGTTGTGGACGAAGGCCACCAGAACTTTGGCATTACGGGCGAGATTGCAAGCAGGATCAATGAGAAAGCCTTCTATTATCTGGATGCGCCCGTACTGCGCATGGGAGCGATGGATGTGCCGGTGCCGTTCAGCCCCGCGCTCGAAGATATCACGGTACCTACGCCCGAAGGCGTGGCGGCGAAGGCACGCATGATGATTTCCGAGGAGCTGATCCGTGCCGCATGAAGTAATAATGCCGGCGCTCGGTATGGCTCAGGACCGCGGGCTCATCGTTAGCTGGCTAAAGCAACCTGGCGATGCCGTGAAAGCGGGTGATGCGCTTTTCGAGGTCGAGACGGATAAAGCCACGATGGAGGTCGAGGCAGCGGTCGATGGCTTCCTAACAAATGTTAGCGCTGCGGCCGGGGAGGAAGTGGCCGTAGGCAATGTGATCGCGCAGATCAGCGAGACGGCGGAAGGTACCCCCGTAACGCCCGCGGCTAAGGCAGTTTCGATCCCGGCTGAGGCCGCGCCGGACGTAGCACATGCTCATCCCGCGAAGCAGGATGTTCTGGCTGTGCCGAAGGCACCTATGCCCGATAGCGCTATGAACGAGGGGCGCGTTCTTGCCTCGCCAAAGGCGCGGCGGCTGGCGCTGGAGCGTAATATCGACCTGCAGGATCTGGTTCGGCTCGGTTACCGGCAGCCCATTCGCTCAACTGACCTTGCTGGACTGCCCGCGCCGCGCGTGGCGCCGCCGGCCCTCTCCGCCGAGCAGATGCTTCGGCTGGCCGCTGAAGTGGATGCCGCGCCATTAACAGCCTTCCTGCGCTGGATGGAGGAGGAGGGGACGAAACCCGGCCGCGCCGCCGTGCTCGCCGCCTTTGCCGGGGCGGCTCTCCGCGCGCTCATGCCGCGCCAGCCGCTCTTTATCGCGATCCAGCACCAGGACAGGGTTCGCACCTTCTCCGATCCCGACCTCGTGCCATTCGGTGAGATCGGGGAGGCTGATGGCGTGCCGGACATTCTGCTGCGTGACCTGGCGGGTACGAAGCTGACCTCGGTCACATTCGGGGTCGAGCCGCAGCCTGTCGTCACTTTGACTGGGGCTGAAACCCTGACCCTTACACTTGATGCCTCGCGAGACCTGCTGCCGCCGGCGCTTGCCCTAGAATTCCTTGCAGGTTTTGCCGAGCGGATCGCAGAGCCGCTGCAACAGCTTCTCTGATCGGAAAGGATGATGAGATGACCAAGTTGGACACTCCCTTCGGTATGCTCAAGACCGATCTCTATATCGGCGGAGAATGGCGCCCCGGCGCCGAAATGGTCCGCTTCGACGTGCTCAATCCGGCGACCGAAGAGGTCATATGCTCGGTGGCCTCGGCCGAGCTCGCGGATGCTGACCTGGCGCTCAATGCGGCCGAAGCCGCCATGGCCGACTGGGCGGCCCGTACCCCCCGCGCCCGCTCGGAAGTGCTGCGCCGCGCCTTCGAGTTGATGATCGCTCGGAAGGAGGAGTTTGCCCGCCTCATAACGCTGGAGAACGGCAAGGCTGGCGGCGATGCGATGGGCGAAACGGTCTATGCCGCAGAATTTTTCCGCTGGTTCGCCGAGGAGGCAGTGCGCGCGGATGGCTTGATGATGCATGCGCCCTCTTCGGGCGCCCGGATCATCGTGCAGCACCGGCCCGCTGGGCTGGCCGTGCTGGTAACGCCCTGGAACTATCCGGCGGCGATGGGCACCCGGAAGATTGCCCCCGCACTTGCGGCCGGATGCGGTGTGATTATCAAGCCTGCGTCCGAAACACCACTGACGATGCTGGCGCTGATGCCGCTCCTTGAGGAGGCGGGCGTTCCACCGGGGCTGATCAATGTCCTGCCGTCCCGCCGGAGCGGCGCACTGGTCGACCACCTCATGCAGGATCCGCGGGTTCGCGTGGTCTCGTTCACGGGCTCCACGGGCGTGGGCCGCAAACTCCTCCAATCCGCCGCTAACCAGGTGTTGAAGCCGGCGATGGAGCTTGGCGGCAATGCCCCTCTTTTGGTCTTCGAGGATGCCGATCTCGATGTCGCCGTTCAGGGGACGATGCTTGCCAAGATGCGCAATCTTGGCGAGGCATGTACCGCCGCCAACAGGATCTATGTCCATCAGGAGATCGTTGAGGAGTTCACGCGACGTCTGACAGCGAGGATGGCGGCGCTGAAAGTTGGCGATGGCGCTGACCCGACTGTCGATGTCGGGCCGCTCGTCAATGCCGATACCCGTGACAAGGTGGCGGAATTCGTGGCTGATGCCGTCGCCAAGGGTGCGAAAATCGAATGTGGTGGCCCCGCGCCCGAGGGCAGGGGGTTCTATTATCTTCCCACCGTTCTCTCGAACGTGCCCGATACCGCCTTGTGCCTGCGCGATGAGATTTTTGGCCCGGTCGCGGCAATTCAAACCTTCACCGACCAGGACGAAGTGATCCGGCGTGCGAACGACACCGAATATGGTCTCGTGGCCTATGTCTTTTCAGGTGACATGAAGCGGGCCCTGCAGGTTTGCGAGCGGCTGGAGTACGGCATGGTCGGTCTCAACCGCGAACTCGTTTCTGATCCCGCTGCGCCGTTCGGCGGTGCCAAGCAGTCTGGCCTGGGCCGCGAGGGTGGCTATGAGGGCATGCTCGAATTCATGGAATCACAATATATCTCGGCGAGCTGGTGAGGGGGATGCAATGTCGAATCTAATCGCTCCTCCCTCGGTCCGGGCAATCGCCCGCGCGAAGGGAATCGATATCGAAGAACTCGCCCGTAGCACTGGCCGCAATTCCATTGCCCGCGAGGATCTTGAGGCCGGAAGGGCGGCCGCAGGCGACGCATCGTACTGGGACGTTGATCACGCGGCCTTCGGTCCGGTTCGCGAGGAGCCGACAAGCCGTATGGCGCAGGTCTCCGCGGCCAATCTTTCAGCCGCGAACAGTCTGATTCCGCAGGTGACGCATCATGACCGCGCCGATGTCACGATGCTCGAGACGATACGCATGCAGCTAAAGTCAGATGCGCAGGCACGTGGCATCAAGCTTACGGCTCTTGCCTTCCATGTGAAGGCACTGGCGCGGGCCCTACGGAAATTCCCGCGCTTCAACGCTTCGCTCAGCGCCGATGGTAAGCGTCTGTTTCTCAAGGGGTATGTTCATATTGGTATAGCGGTGGACACGCCATACGGGCTGGTGGTGCCGGTGCTCCGCGACGTTGACCGCAAGGGGGTTTGGCGGATCGCCGCTGAGTTGGCTGACCTCGCCGGGCGCGCACAGGAGCGGAAGGTCCGGCCGCAGGAGATGGGGGGAGCCTCGATGTCGATTACCAGCCTGGGCGGTATCGGAGGTATCGGTTTCACCCCGATCGTCAATCCGCCGGAGGTCGCGATTCTGGGCATCTCCCGCAACGAGACCGTTACGGTCTGGCAGGGCGGCACACCGCATCCTGTATCGATGGTGCCGCTCGACCTAAGTTACGATCATCGGGTCATCAATGGCGCCGATGCGGCACGCTTCCTCGCATATTATGGTCGCCTGATCGCCGATCCACGGCGGATTCTACTCTAAAGGAACGGAAATGGCGGAAAAACATGCTGAGCTGGTCGTCCTTGGTGGAGGGCCGGGTGGGTACACTGCCGCCTTTCGGGCGGCCGATCTCGGCCGCAAGGTGACCCTGATCGAACGCAGCCCTACATTGGGCGGCACCTGCCTGAACGTGGGGTGTATCCCATCCAAGGCTCTCCTCCACGTGGCGCGGGTAATCGCCGAGGCAGAGGAACTGGGCGCGCACGGCGTTTGTTTCAACAGGCCAGCCATTGATCTTGCAAAATTGCGGCATTTCAAGGGGACGGTTGTTGGCGGGCTGACGGGCGGTCTCAAGGCGCTGGCAAGGTCACGCGGGGTTGAGGTGGTTCAGGGCGCCGGCATTTTTACCGGACCAGATCGGATCGAGCTCAATGGCGCGGCTGGCATCGAGGCCGTCACTTTTGAGCAATGCATCGTCGCGGCGGGTTCGGAGCCCGTCGACCTCCCGTTCCTTCCCAATGGTGACCCGCGAGTGATCGACTCCACTGGAGCCCTGGAACTCACCGACATACCGCAGCGCATGCTCGTGATCGGAGGCGGCATCATCGGGCTCGAGATTGCCTGCGTCTATGCTGCGCTCGGCAGCGCGATCACCATCGTCGAACTCACGGACCAGATCATTCCCGGGGCGGACCGAGACATCGTCAAGCCGCTCCACGACCGGATTTCGGCCCGCTACGAGCGGATTCTGCTCAAGACAAAGGTCGCCGCCGTCGAGCCGTTGGAAACGGGGCTGCGGGTCACATTCCAGGACGAGGCGGGCGGCGAGAGCCAGGAAATCTTCGACAAGGTTCTCGTGGCGGTTGGCCGAAAGCCGAACGGCGCGCGGATTGGCGCGAAGGCCGCAGGCGTGACGGTGGACGAGCGCGGCTTCATCCCCGTTGACAGTCAGTGTCGCACCAATGTTCCGCATATTTTCGCTGTGGGCGATGTGGTCGGACAGCCGATGCTCGCGCACAAGGCCACGCACGAGGGAAAGGTGGCGGCCGAGGCCGCATGCGGACTGCCGAGGCATTTCGATGCGCGGGTGATTCCCGCCGTTGCCTACACGGACCCCGAAGTTGCATGGGTTGGGCTGACCGAGACCCAGGCTCGGGCTCAGGGCGTCAAGGTGAAGAAGGCGGTCTTTCCCTGGCTCGCTTCAGGCAGGGCGCTTTCGCTCGACCGTTCCGAGGGCCTGACGAAACTTCTTGTCGATCCTGGGACCGAGCAAGTGATTGGCGCAGCGATCGTGGGACTTGGTGCGGGGGAGCTAATTGCGTCGCTGGCCTTCGCCATAGAGATGGGCGCCACCGCCGGCGACCTTGGTCAGACGATTTTCCCGCATCCGACATTGTCCGAGACGGTGAATTTCGCGGCCGAAATCATCGAAGGGACGATCACGGACATGCTTTCCCCACGGAAAAACTCAGTGGCGAGGGTTGCCGAATGAGGGTTGGTGTTCTGCGTGAAACGCACGCGCGTGAGGCGCGTGTCGCGATGACACCGGACTCCGCCGTGCAACTGAGGAAGTTGGGCCATGATCTATCGATGGAAGCCGGGGCGGGGTTGATGGCCGGCTTCGACGACGAGGCCTATGCCGCCGCGGGCGTCGAGGTGGTGGATAGTGCGCAAGCGCTTTGGACCGCCGCCGATATCGTGGTCAAGGTACGCGCGCCGGAAGCGGCGGAGGTGAAGTGGCTCGGGAAGGGCAAAACGCTGATCTCGTTCTTCTACCCGGCCCAGAACGGGCAGCTTCTGGAACTCGTGAAAGACCAAGGCGGTAATGTCATCGCGATGGACATGGTGCCGCGGATCAGCCGCGCGCAGAAAATGGACGCGCTCTCGTCCATGGCCAATATCGCAGGCTACCGCGCCGTGTTGGAGGCCGCGAGCAATTTTGGCCGGTTCTTTACCGGCCAGGTGACGGCGGCTGGCAAGGTTCCGCCAGCGAAGGTTATCGTCGTCGGTGCAGGCGTTGCCGGGCTTGCCGCGATCGGTACGAGCATCAGTCTTGGCGCTATTGTCCACGCCTTTGATGTCCGTCCCGAGGTGGCGGAGCAGATCGAGTCAATGGGCGCAAATTTCGTTTACCTCGACTTCGAGGAGGGGCAAGACGGCGCCGCGACCGGCGGCTATGCCGCCCCCTCTTCGCCGGAATTCCGCGAGAAGCAGCTTGCCAAGTTCCGTGAGCTTGCCCCCGAGATGGACATCGTTGTCACCACCGCGCTGATCCCAGGCCGCCCGGCGCCGAAACTTTGGCTTGCGGACATGGTCGAGTTGATGAAGCCCGGCTCGGTCATCGTCGACCTTGCGGCCGAGCGGGGCGGCAATTGCGATCTGACGGTGCCTGATGAGAAAATCGTGACCGGGAACAAGGTAACCGTGATCGGCTATACCGACTTTCCATCGCGCATGGCGGCGCAGAGTTCCATGCTCTACGCCAATAATATCCGCCACATGATAGCGGATCTGACACCAAAGAAGGATGGCGTGATCGTCCACGACATGGAGGACGACGTGATCCGCGGGGCAACCGCCGCCTTCGAGGGTACGATTACCTTCCCACCGCCTCCACCGAAAATCCAGGCGATCTCGGCGGTGAAGCCCAGGGTCAGGGTGAAGGAGCCGACGCTGCAGGAAAAGCGGGCCGCCGAGGCTGAAGCTGTCAAGAAGGAGGCTCGGAACCAGGTGACGCTCCTGACCATCGGGGCGGTGCTGATGGGCCTGATCGGGGCCGTCGCGCCTGCCAGCTTCATGAGCCATTTCATTGTCTTCGCGCTTGCCTGCTTTGTAGGCTTCCGGGTGATCTGGAACGTCTCTCACGCGCTGCACACGCCGCTGATGGCGGTGACGAACGCGATCTCAGGCATCATCATCCTGGGCGCGCTGTTGCAGATTGGCTCAGGCTCCCAGCTCGTCGTCGGGCTGGCCGCCGTGGCGGTGCTTGTCGTGTCGATCAATATCTTCGGCGGCTTCCTGGTCACGCACCGGATGCTCGCCATGTTTCAGAAATCGTAATGAGTTCGGCCATGAGCATTGGTATCGTCTTAGCGGCCTATGTCGCGGCCGCAGTCCTGTTTATCCTCTCGCTCGGCGGATTGTCGGGGCAGGAGAGCGCGAAATATGCGATCTGGTACGGCATCGTCGGCATGGCGCTGGCATTGCTTGCCACAATCTTCGGGCCGGGCATTGGCCACGGCATTGTGATCGCCGCCATGGTCGCCATTGGCGCGGTCATCGGCGCTTTCGCCGCCCGCCGGGTGCAGATGACTGGGATGCCGCAATTAATCGCGGCACTGCACTCCTTTGTTGGCCTGGCGGCGGTGTTGATCGGGCTCAACGCCAATCTCGAACTCGGACATGTCACGGCCCTGAAGGCGCTGGGGGCAAATCTCTCGGCGCTCGGCGGCTTTGAGGCCAAGCTGGCAGCGAAGAATGCAGTCGAAATCTACATGTTCAAGGTGGAGCTGTACCTGGGCATCTTCATCGGCGCGGTTACGTTTACCGGCTCGGTCGTCGCCTTCGGCAAGCTCGCAGGCAAGATCAACAGCCGGCCATATAGGTTGCCGGGCGGTCATCTGCTGAACGCTACGGCGGCGGCGCTGTCGCTGATCCTTCTGTTCGTCTATTTCGGTACTGGCAGCATCGCCGCGCTGGCTCTGATGACGGGGCTCGCGTTGCTCATCGGCTGGCACCTGATCATGGGCATCGGAGGGGCGGACATGCCGGTCGTCGTGTCGATGCTGAACTCTTATTCAGGTTGGGCCGCCGCGGCGATCGGCTTCACATTGGAGAATGACCTCCTGATCGTCACCGGCGCGCTGGTCGGCTCCTCAGGTGCGATTCTGTCCTACATCATGTGCAAGGCGATGAACCGTTCCTTCGTCTCGGTAATCCTCGGCGGTTTCGGCGGTACGAGCGGACCGGCACAGGAGATTTCCGGTCAGATGGTGGCGATCGACGCCGATGGCGTGGCGGCGGCGCTGAATGATGCGGAGAGCATCATCATCATACCGGGCTACGGCATGGCGGTGGCCCAGGCGCAGCAGGCAGTCTCGGAACTTACGCGCAAGTTGCGTGCAGCAGGCAAGGAAGTGCGCTTCGGCATCCACCCTGTGGCTGGCCGCTTGCCAGGGCACATGAACGTGCTACTGGCCGAAGCCAAGGTGCCTTACGACATCGTGCTGGAGATGGACGAGATTAACGACGATTTTCCATCGACGGATATCTCCATCGTCATTGGCTCGAATGACATCGTGAACCCGGCAGCACAAGAGGATCCGAATTCTCCGATTGCCGGCATGCCGGTGCTCGAGGTGTGGAAGTCGAAACTCGTAATCGTGATGAAGCGCGGCCAGGGCACCGGCTATTCCGGGATCGAGAATCCCCTTTTCTACAAACCGGAAACCCGGATGTTCTATGGCGACGCCAAGAAGTCGCTCGACGATCTACAGAGTAGGCTGGTCGGCTCGGCGGCGTGAAGGATCGCGGCGGGACCCCAAGCGCAACGTGACTGGCCGATAAGAGGTAGTTTCAAAAGTCCGGACTGAATCTGAATTGGTGTTCCCCGACGCGAGTGTGACGTGCTTCAAGGCGGTCGCTGGGCAGCAGGTCAGCGGCTATGGTTCGACCACTTTCCCTTGATTTGCGTGTGCGTGTGGCGGCTGCGTTGGCGGAAGCTTCAACCGTCCGGGAACTTATTCTCGTGAGGCAATACGCACTCTCATCTTGTTTGTCGCACAGCACAAGTTCTTGATCTCGGAACCCAGCACACCTGGTAGGCTTTGACGATTACGGCAGAGTTTGTAAATTTTGGAACATAGGAAATTTCACAGTCAGTAATTCCGCGTGGCCTGGGTTTGAGTTTTAAACGTCTTACTCTGGCGTGGATTGGCAGAACTCCAGCATGGCTGAGAGGCTCCGCCATGCCGGAGTTATTTTTATTGGATGAGTGCCGGATGGCGCGGATCTCACCGTTCTTTCCACTCTTATATGGCGCGGCTTCCAGCGCTACGGGCGATTTCGTTTTGCATTAACCGTCGAGGATTTTGCTGATGGGACTTCTTGTCGAAGGGCAGTGGCGGGGTGCGTTGCAAGAGACCGCGTAGACCGACGGCCGATTTATCCGCAAGGCTTCGGCCTTCCGCAACTGGATAACAATTGGGGGCGAACCTGGTCCGTCTGGCACAGGGGGGTTCGTAGCCGAGGCGAGCCGCTATCATCTATATGCCAGCCTCGCGTGCCCCTGGGCACATCGCGTACTGATCATGCGTGCGCTCAAGGGGCTCGAGGATTTGATATCCGTATCGGTCGTCCATTGGCGAATGCGGGAGCACGGCTGGACGTTTGCCGATGGGCCCGGCGTTGTCCCCGACGAGGTCAATCGGGCGCAATTTCTATACGAAGTCTATGCGATCGCGGATCCGCATTACACGGGCCGGGTGAGCGTACCAGTGCTCTGGGATAAGCGGCAGAGGACGATCGTAAACAATGATTCGTCAGAAATCATCCGGATATTGAATTCCGCCTTTGATAATCTTGGCTCCAAGCCGGACGACTATTACCCGCCACAATGGCAAACCGAAATCGATTTGATCAACGCCCGCGTTTATAACACCCTCAATAATGGCGTTTACAAGGTGGGTTTTGCCACGACGCAAACCGCCTATGAGGAAGCTGTTAGCCCGCTTTTCGAGACGCTCGACTGGCTCGAGAAGAGGCTCGCACGCGACCAATTCCTTATCGGAAACAGGCTAACTGAAGCGGACTTCCGGCTGTTCACGACGCTGATCCGCTTTGACCCTGCTCCCGGTAATTTGGTCCGGTTTTTAGGGGAATTTCTCGGTTAGGTTTGGCTATTGTGAGCCGTTGGCTTCTGGGGATGAAGAAGTCGAAATTTACCGAGCAGCAGATCACGTTTATTTTGAAGCAGGCTGAGGACGGGCCGGTGGTTGAGGGGGTCTGCCGGAAGGCGGGGGTCTCGATCCAGACATACTACCGATGGAGCAGCAAATACGGTGGCTTGATGCCGCCGGAGATGAAGCGCCTGAAGCAGCTTGAGGAAGAGAACATCCGGCCCATAGGACGATGCTGTGTTATAAGTCCCGCCGTCCTGATCAGGCCGGTCTGAAGATGCGGATCAAAGAGCTGGCAGCGATCCGCGTGCGCTATGGCTACAGGCGAATTCATGTGCTTCTGCGCCGCGAAGGATGGGTGGTCAATGCAAAGCGCATCCGCCGGCTCTATCGTGAACTTGGCCTGCAATTACGCAGTAAAAGGCCAAAGCGCCGTATCAAAGCCAAATTGCGGGAGGATCGCACGCCGGCTTTTGCGGTGAACGATTGCTGGTCGATGGATTTTCTATCGGACCAATTATTCAATGGCCGAAAGGTCAGGATTCTGATGATCGAAGACAATTTTACCCGGCTATCGCCGGCTGTAGATGCGCGCTTTAGCTATAGAGGGGCAGATGTCGTACAAACGCTTGAACGGGTGGCACAAAGATATTGGCGTCCCGAGCGCATTCGGATTGATCAGGGGCCGGAGTTCATCTCCAGGGACCTCGATCTATGGGCATACACGTATGGCGTGGTGCTCGACTTCAGCCGGCCAGGCAAGCCAACCGCCAACGCTTTTGCTGAGCCGTTCGATGGCCGCGTCCGCGCCAAGTGCTTGAAGGCATTTTGGTTCTTGAGCTTGGACGACACACGGGTAAAATGTGAGGCATGGCGGGTGGATTATAACGGACACCGCCCGCACAGCTCCCTTGGCAACCGAACCCCATGGGAGCACGCTTTTAGCTCAGGAGCAGCACCCTGCCCATGAGCCAAAAAGGTCGGTTTTTCTCGTAAAGACCGGACCAACGATGGGGACAGGCTCACTCACTCCACGGTTCTCCGAAACGGCACCACGACTTCGTCTTCATCGCAGGCGAGGCAGACCCTATCCCGTCCTTCATGCTTGGCCCTGTATAAGGCGCGGTCGGCCATCTCGACCAATTCATCCGGCGTTGTCTTGTCTATGCCCGCTTTTACCGAAGCCACGCCGAGGCTGATCGTGGTGATGCTATCTGGCCGCAGGGCATGCTTCAACCGGAGGTCCCGGACTTTGGCGAGCATTCGCTTCGCAACGGCCAACGCCATCTTGGTATCGGTATCGGGAAGGAGTATCGCGAACTCTTCGCCACCATAGCGTCCGACGACATCACTCTGCCGGCAGCAGAATTTGAGCGCCTCGGCCAATGCCTGGAGGCACCGGTCTCCGGCCGGGTGGCCGTAGAGGTCATTATAGTCCTTGAACTGGTCGACATCGACCATGATGAGCGAGAGGGAATAGCCTCGCTTGGCGGCCTGGTTGAAATGCCGGTTCAGGGCTTCCTCGAAATAGCGGCGGTTGCCGACACCTGTTGTGAAATCGTTCCTGGCGATGTCTTGCTGGCGGAGATCGGACTGCTCCTTGTCCAGAGCGACAATGGCTGGGCCGAGCAGCAAAATGAAGCCGATGACGCCGGTTAGTGTGGGGACAACCCCTGGGATCGAGGAGAAAGTCAGGCCCTGGCTGACAGGCTGGGCCAGCGTCCAGGCCGCCCAGACCAGTTTCAACGTAGCTTGAATGCTGAGAATGCCCAGAACCCAGCCCCGGATGACAATGCTACCGCGTTTGATCAGCCAAACCTCGCGCACGGCAAGGCCGTTCAAGCAGACGGCGAACATACCGAAGACGAAGATGCGAAGATTTACATTCGCCTGGAACGCGGGCTCGAAGCAGAGCCCGAGCCAAATCATCGCCGGTGCCATGATCCAGACCGACATGGGCGGCAGCTTGCGCAGGGACCGGCAGGCCGTCCAGATCAGGCCATGGCCGATCAGCAGGCCGGAATTGGCGATGGCGATGGCTGGCAGGAACGGCAGCGTCACACGGCAAATCATGCTAAAGGTGAAAACGGCGGCGGCGATCATGCTCCAGAAGACAGCCCTGTGTCTCCGGTCCTGGAACCAAATCGGCAGCCAGCCCAATTCAGTCAGGACCATCACTGCGAGCATCATGATCAGGAGTATGTGCGGGAGATCAGGCATGCGGGCCGATATTAGGGCGAGGCCGATGGAGCGGCAATGACGGTGCAGGATCGGATTGGTCAATTCTTTGGGTTGGGCCGGACCACCAAATCGGAGCACTTCACTACCGCGCCGAATCACGCGGCATGGAAGCCGCGAGCAATGCGGGCCTCGCCGTGGCGCGCGGCGCGTTCCTCGCGATCCATGACGATGACGATCGCTGGCATGAGGATTTTCTCAGCCAGACCGGGCCGTTCTTAGAGACCCCGCATATGGCGCCCATGCGGGCGTGGCCACTGGCTGTGAGGTTGTGCGGCCGCGTCTCGGCCCGCCGCTTAAATCTTCACCGTCTGCCGCGGCGAAAACCGCAAGGCCACCCAGCGGGCCAAGGGTGGCCCCGTGAACATCACCACCAGAAACCGCGCCATCTGCATCGCCATGACGAAGCCGACATTCACATTCGGCGTGGTGGCGGAGATGATCGCCACGGAATCCACCCCGCCCGGGCTGGTGGCCAGATAGGCGGTGAGCGGGCTGATATGCAGCCAGATGGTCAGGAGCTGGCCGAGCCCCGCGCAGAGCGCGATGAGGAACAGAATGGAGCCGAGCACACGCGGCAAGGCGTGCAGCACATATCGCAGGATGGCGCGGGTGAAGCGCGCGCCGATCGTCCAGCCGATCACGGCATAGGCGCTGGCCAGCAGCCAGGGCGGCAGGGTGATGGTCATGGCGCCGCTATTGGCCAGCCCCGCGCCGAGCAGAATGGGCACCAGCAGCGGCCCGGCGGGCAAGGCGCGCACACGCTGGCTGGCCAGCCCCACCAGCGCCACCCCCAGCGTGGCCGCGAACATTCTCACATCGAACGGCGAAAACAAGGCGGGTTCGGGCGGCAGGGGGGCGTTGCCGAGCGAGAGGCGCGCCATCAGCGCCGCCGCGCTGGCCACGCATACCACCCGCAGATATTGCATGAAGGCCACCAGCCGCATATCGGCGCCGAAGGCTTCGGACATGATGACCATCGCCGTCGCCGCGCCCGGTGCCGAACCCCAGATGGCGGTGCTGCCCGGCAGCACCCGCGTCTTGGTCAACCCCCAGCCCAGCAGGAAGCTCGCCCCGGTCACCAGCGCCGAGGAGGTGAGCAGCAGCGGCCAGTCATGCAGCATGTCGCGCAGGATGGCGATGTTCAGCGCCTGGGCGATCATGCAGCCGATGATGGTTTGCGAGGCTGAGAACAGCCAGCGCGGCAAATGGATGCCGGCGTCGAAACCGGCGAGGACGATGGCGGCCGCCATTGGCCCCAATAGCGGCGCCGCGGGCAGGCGCACCGCCCGCAGCGCGGCCTCGAACAGCGCGGAGAGCAGCAGCAGCCCGAGCAGCCGGACAGGTGCGGGCAGTGCCGCGATCACCCGCCGAAGCTCAGTTCAGCGCTTTGGCGCACCTGGCCGATGCGCGGGAAGACCTTGGCGCAGGCAAATTCATGTGCCGCCGCGTCCAGCGATGTGCAGAGATCCTCGGCGATGATCAGCCGGTAGCCCAGCTCCCAGGCCTGCCGGGCGGTGGATTCCACGCCGAAATTGGTGGCGATGCCGCCCAGGATAATGATCTCCCGCCCGCGCCGGCGCAGTTGCAAATCCAGCTCCGTGCCATGAAAGGCACTCCATTGGCGCTTGGTGATCGTCACATCGCCAGGCTGCACCAAGCCGGGGGCGAAATCCATCCAGTCCGGCGGCAGGGCACCCGTGCGCGAAAGGGGCTGGTCCACCTCCTGGCGCAGCGCATCGCCGAAATCCGCGTGCCAGCCGACATGCACGGGCACCACCAACCCTCCGGCGGCGCGGAATTTGTCCGCGAAGGGCAAGGCGCGCGCCACGATCTGCGCGCCGCTGCACGGCGCCAGCGGCAGGCTGGTGATGCCGCTCTGCAGATCGATCAGCACGAGGGCGGCGCGGGCCGGATTCAGAGGGGTCATGGGTTTGGCACTTTCAAAAAGGCGGTTTGTACATTATGAGGATATCCTCACATATGGATATATGAGCATGCCCTCACATTCTTCAAGCGCGCCAGCTTTGGCCAAGGCGCCCAAACAAGCAAGGGGCGAGCGCCGGGTGGCGGCGCTGCTGGATGCGGCGGCCGGCGTGTTTGCCGAAAAAGGCGTTGAGGCGGCGACGATGACCGAAATCGCCAAACGCGCCGGGGCGCCCATCGGCTCGCTCTACCAGTTCTTCCCGGCCAAGCAGGCGCTGGCGCAGGCGCTGCTGGCGCGCTACGCGGCGGGGCTGGAGGAAAGCCTGGCGGCGTTGCGCGCGGCGGCCCCCGGCCTGGAAACGCCTGCCCTGGCCGCCGGGCTGCTGGGGGTGATGCGCGCCCATGCGCAAGAGCGCGCCCTGGCCACCAGCCTGCTGGAGGAATGTGCCGGGATGGCGGGCCGCAAAGGCGATTTCCGGGCCCGTACGCTGGCGCTGGTGGAAGCCGTTCTGCAAGCCGCGAGCCCGCCTTTGGCCCCTGGCCGCGCCGCCGCCATGGCGTTGCCAGTGCTGCTGCTGATGAAGCAGGTGCCCCATGCCGGGCCGGAAGACGCGGCGGCGCTGCCGGAACTTACCCGGATGCTGACGCTTTATCTGCGGGCGGGCTGAACGATATGCCTCAACGGGCCGATGGGCGAAACGCCAGCCTCAATCCAGACGCATGACATCGACCGCTCTAACTCCACCCGCCGCCGAGCGCCTTGAACAGGCCGATCTGGTCCTGCACCAAGGTGCCGTTCGAGGCCGCCAGGGCCGCATCGGCGGAAATCAGCGTCTCCTCCGCCGTCAGCAGGTCGAGCGCGCTGATCGCCCCCGCGCTCTCCTGGTCCTGCGCCTGCTGGAACGCCAGCCCGGCCTGCATATCCGCTTGCGCCAGGGCGGCATTATGGTTCAGCTCGGATTCATAGGTTGTCAGCGCCTGCTCGGTTTCCGTCAGCGCCTGCAGCACCACGGAATCATACCCGGCAAGTGCCGCCCGGCTCTCCGCCTTGGCCTGCGCCAATTGCGCCAGCTTGCCGTTCAGATTGGGGAAATCCCAGCTGATCGCCGGCCCCACGCCCCAGGCCAGCCCGTTATTGCTGCCCAGCGTGTGGATGGTGTTGCTGGCACCGCCATAAAACCCGTTGATTGTCACGCGCGGGAATAAATCGGCCGTGGCCACCCCCACCCCGGCGAGGGCGGCGGCGTATTTGCGGTCGGCCTCGCGTATGTCCGGCCGGCGGGCCAGCAGCGCGGCGGCATCGCCCACCGGCACGGGGGCGGAGAGCTTGGGCGGTGTCTGGCAGTTCAGAACCTCCTGTGGCGCCTGGGCCGGGGTTTCGCCCAGAAGATCGGCCAGCTCGAACAAGGCGGCCTGGCGCTGGCCTTGCAGCGGCGGCAAGGCGGCCTGCTGCTGGGCCACCAGCACGCCCTGGCGGGTGACGTCGAACTCCGTGCCGGCCCCTGCCTGGTAACGCTGCTGCACGATCTGGTATTGCCGCGTCGCCAGGTCGAGCGCGCGCTGCGCCACTGAAATCTGCTCGCCCAGCGCGCAGATTTCGCCATAGGCGCGCGCCGTCTCGGCGGCGATGGTCACGCGCAGATCGTCCCGCGCCGCCGCCTGCGCCTCGGCATTGTCCCGCGCCGCCTCGATCGACCGGCGCACATAGCCGAACAGGTCGAGCTCGTAGGAGGCATCCAGCAGATCGTCATAGGTCCAGCCCGTCTGCGGCTTGCGGCCGGAGAGTTCCAGGATCTCATCGGTGGTGGGGTTGCGGCCATAGGTGCCGGCGGTTTTCAGCTGGGTCTGCGGGAACAGCCCGTTGCGGGCATTCTCCAGCACGGCCCGCGAGGCGGAGAGATTGGCCTCCGCCACTTTCAGATCGGTATTGGCGGCGAAGGCCTGGGTGATCAGCCGGTTCATTTCCGGGTCCTGGTAGAGCACCCACCAATCATCCGGCAGCGGCGCCTGGGTAACCGCGGCGGTGGTGGAGACAAACCCGCCCGTGGCCCCGGCAGGCTCCGCCGGGGGGTGATAATCCGGCCCCAGCGCGCATCCAGCCAGCAATGCGGGCGCCAGCAGCAGCCAGAAACGTCTGGTCATGGCGCGCTCTTCCGGCGGAACAGCGGCACGTGCGAGGCAGGCGTTTTCGGCGGCGGCGGCACCACCAGCACGAACAAGGCAAGCCCAAGCCCCGCCGCGGCGGCCACCAGCACGAAACCGTCAATGCTGGATTGGGTGGTGGCCATCACCCGCACCACATTGCTGAGCAGCGCGGGCGCCGCCGTGCCGGGGTGCCCATGGGCGGTGAGCACATGCTGGTAGTCGGCCAGCCTGTGCTGCACATCCAAAGCGCCTTTCTGCACATGCAGCCCGATGAGGTTGGAGGCGCGCTGCTCGCGTACCCGGTTCCAGGTGGTGATCAGCGAGGCGCCGACCTCGCCGCCGAACAGCCGGGCGATCTGGATGGTGGCGCCGAAGGAGAGCGCATCCTGCGGGCGCAGATGCAGCACGCCGTTGAACACCACGCCGGAAAGCGCCAGGCTCTGCCCCACCGCCTGCAAAAGCTGCGAGACCAGAAACTGGTCCGACCCCCAGGCGGGCGTGAGCGTCCAGGCCACCGTCATGCAGGCCAGCCCCACCAGGCACAGGCCGAGCCCGGCCGAAATGCGTGAATCGAAACGGCGCAGCATCCAGGCCGCGACCATGCAGATGACAAGCTGCGGCAGGGCGATCCAGATCAGCGTGTCTCCCACCTGCAAGGCGCGGAAGCCGCGCACCCCGATCAGATAATACGGGATCAGCACCGCCGTGCTCTGGATGGTCAGGCGCAAAATCGAAATCAGCAGCAGCAATAGCGGCAGGGGCCAGCGGAAGGGCACATGCGGGTCCAGCCAGGGATGCGGGGCCGTCAGCTCATAAATCACGAAGGCGATGAGCATGATGCCGCCCGCCAGCAGCAAGCCGCAGATCAGCCCGGAATTCAGCCAGGCCAGCCGGTTGCCCTGGTCCAGGGCGGCATAGAGCAGCGCGAACCCCACCCCGCAGGCGGTCAGCCCGTACGGGTCCCAGTGGATGCAATTGGTGGGCGGCTGCGGCTTCACCCCCCAATGCAGGCAGGCCGCCATGCCCAGGGCCAGCGGCACATTCTGCCAGAAAATCCAGTGCCAGGTGAAATGATCGACATAGAAGCCTTCCAGCGAGGCCGAGATGTTCAGCGACAATTCCAGATGCAGCGCATAGAGCGCCACGCCATAGGCCCAATATTTCAGCGGCATCGAACGCAGGACGAAGCCGAGCGTGAGCGGAATGAAACAGCCGGAGGACAGCCCGGCGATGAATTGCAGGCCGAGGAGCACCGGCAGGTTTTGCGAAAATGGCAGCAGGAAGGAGGCAGTGGCGAAAATCAGCGCGGCGGCGATGAGAAATCCGCCTTGGCCCATAGACCGCGCCCACCCAGGCGGCGAACGGCGTGACCAGCATCTGCGCCACGGTGAAGGAGGTGGTGATCCAGGCACCGTCATCGAACCCGGCATGCAGGGCGCCGCGAATATCCGTGAGGCCGAACGTGGAAAGCCGCCCGGTGAGGGTGGAAATGAAGGTGCCGAGCAACACCCCGGCCAGCCCAAGCCAGGGAATTTTTTGGTCCGCCGGGGCCGGGGCCGGGGCGGCGGCGGCCGTGCCGCTCATGAGCGCGGGTCCGAATGGGTGTCGATGCTCGGCACGACCGACATGCCCGCGCGCAGCAGACCCTTGAGCCCGTCCGGATCGTCGATGGCAATCTTCACCGCGATGCGCTGCACGATCTTGGTGAAATTGCCGGTGGCGTTGTCCGGCGGCAACAAGGCGAGCTGCGCCCCGGAGGCCGGTGAAATCGCCGTCACATGGCCGCGCAGCTTGGCGCCGGGAAAACTATCCACCGTGACCGTTACCGCCTGCCCGACGCGCACATGGGTAAGCTGGGTTTCCTTGTAGTTCGCCAGCACATAGAGATGCGGCAGATCGGATAGCGTGGTGACCTGCGTGCTGGCGGCGATGAACTGGCCGGGAAAGACCTGCCGCAACCCGATCACCCCATCCGTGGGGGCGGTGATGTGCGTATAGCCGAGATTGATCTGCGCCAGATGCAGCATTGCCTGCTTGGCCAGAAGTGCTGCCTTCGCGCTATCGAGCTGCGCGTGCAGCAGGTTGATCTGCTTGCTCACCGCATCCGCCTGGGCGCGGTTGGCGGCGAGCTGGGCGGTGAGCTGTTGCTGCGTGGTCCCGGCTTTTTCCACATTCTCGGTGGAGCTGGAGCCGGTGGTGAGCAGCCGCTGCTCACGGGCGAGGTCCCGCCCGCTCTGGATAAGCTGTGCCGCCGTCGCCGCCGCATTGGCCTCGGCCGCGCGCAGATTGGCTTCCAGCAGCGGAAACTGCGCCTGCACCTGCTCGATCTGGGCCTGTGCGGCCACCACATCCGCCTCGGCCTGCTCCACCTGGGCGCGGTACTGGGAATCGTCGATCTGCACGACCAGCTGCCCGGCTTTCACGCTGGCGTAATCCTGCACCGGCACGGATTGCACATAGCCTGGCACCTGGGCGGAGAGCGGGGTCAGATCCGCCTGCAGATAAGCGTCATCCGTGATCTGCCAGCGCGCATCGCCTTCCCAGCGGTTCCATTGGCTGACGAAGAGATACAGCACCAGCGCCGCCGCCACGAAGCTGAGAATCCGCCAGAGACGCCCGGGCACTATGAACCGGCGCGGTTGCGGCGCTTGCGTCTCTGCCATTTTATCTCCCCGTCAGCTGGCCCGGCTTTGGCTAATAAGCAGAAGCAGCATAACTGCAACCCTATACATTCGTTTGAACATTCTTCGCCCGCGTTGTCCGGAGTTGGCCCGATTTTGAATGCCCGGCATTTGAGCGCCGGAAGCATCGGGGATGGTCGGGGCGGCGGCGATTTGTCTTGTGAATACAGGGCCGGGCGGGGGATGGTGGAAGGGGTTGGATTCGAACCAACGTAGGCGCACGCCAACGGATTTACAGTCCGTCCCCTTTAGCCACTCGGGCACCCTTCCGTGGGGCGCGTCATGCAACGGGAGGGGGTTGGTTGTCAACGCGGGGGGGCGGGGATAGTGAGGGCGCATGAGTCAAAATCGTCCCCCCCATGGCAAAAACGGCCCGAGACAACGCCCGCGCGGAGAGGACAGGCTGAGCCTGCCCGGCACCCGGCCGGAAGGCCAGAAACGCCCCGAGCGTCAGGAGCCCCGCCAAGATCCACGCCAGGATCCACGGCAGGATCTGCGGCAGGAGCATCGCCGCGGCGGCGGGGAGCGCCATGAACGGCGCGGCCCCGGCGCCCCGGCGGGGGCGGTGTGGCTTTACGGCACCCATGCGGTGGCGGCGGCGCTGAAAAACCCGGCCCGCCTGCTGCGCCGTCTGGTGATCACCGAGGAGGCCCAGGCCGGGCTGGCGGCGGAATGTCCGCAACCCTGGCCGATTCACCCGGAAATTTCGCCGCGCGAGAAAATCGACCAGATTCTTGGCGCCCGGCCGGGTTCGGGCATCGTGCACCAGGGCATTGCCCTGCTGGCGGACCAGCTTACCGCGCCCTCGCTGCAGGACGCGCTGAAGCGCCCCGGCCCGGTGCTGGTGCTGGATCAGATTTTCGACCCACGCAATGTCGGCGCGCTGATGCGCACCGCCCAGGCCTTCGGCGCCTGCGCCGTGATCGCGCAGGACCGTAACGCGCCCGAGGAAACCGGGGCCTTGGCCAAGGCGGCCTCCGGCGCGCTGGAGACGATCCGCTGCTGCGCATTACCAATATCTCGCGTGCGCTGATCGTGCTGAAATCCGCCAATGTCTGGGTGGTGGGGCTGGATGGCCATGCGGATACCAAGCTGCGCGGCGAGGCCTTCGCCGGCCGGCGCGTGGCCCTGGTGCTGGGCAGCGAGGGCGAGGGCATGCGTCGCCTCACCCGCGAAACCTGTGATGAAATTGCGCCCTTTCCATGCCGGGCGGCATGGAAAGCCTGACGTGTCCGCCGCCGGGGCGGTGGCTTTGTATGAGCTGACCCGGCTGACCTGACGCAAGAGAGCTTTCTTTTGTCCAGGTGAATTAAGCTTTGCGCGCCTGTTTCGCTGCGTTACAATCCTCGCAAAGGGGGATTTGGATGGGAGAATTATGGGCGCCGAAGGCCATCGGCGAGACCGTGCTCGTGGTTGATGACGAGCCGACGGTGCGCATGCTCGTCCTGGAAACGCTAGGAGCAGGGCTATACCGCCATTGAGGCGGCGGATGCGTCCTCGGCGATCGAAATCCTGAAGGCGCCGGGGCAGATCGATCTGCTGGTCACGGATGTAACCCTGCCGGGGCAGAATGGCCGCCAGCTTGCCGATGCGGCGAAGCTCCTGCGCCCGGCGCTGAAGGTGCTGTTCATGACCGGCTACGCCCATAATATCGAGGTCGGCAATGGCAGTGCCATGGCGGCTGGCATGGAGATCATCACCAAGCCGTTTTCGCTTGACGGGCTGGCGAAAAAAATCCGGACGATGATGGCGGAATAGCGTGCGTCTGGCTTGCGTTTGGGCAAATCTGAATTGCCCCCTAAGGGCATGTGCCCGGACATTGCCTTCTGGCGCTGACCTCTATTGCGGGGCATGGGGAAAATTTCCGTTCAAACATCCATGCGCATGGCGGGCTGCCTTACAGCACCACCGCTGACATGCTCGCCTGGCTGATGCGCGAGGCTCTGCGCCGCGGCCTCACCGGCATGGGGATGAAGGAGGCGGGCGCGCCGGCCCTGGACGGCTGACAGCGCCATCGGCACCGCCCGCCCGGTGGCGCTGGCGATGGCGGCGGTAAGGATCAGCGGCACCAGGAAATCCTGGGAGACATGGGTGAAGCCGAACATCAGCGCCACGGCGGTGAAGGGCATCTCCATGGAAACCCCCAGGAACGCCGCCGCCCCCACCAGCGCGAAGGCGCCGGGCGAGACGGGCGGCAGGATCATGTTCCACCCCAGCGCCAGCAGGCCGGAGATCAGCGCGCCGACGGTGAGGCCTGGCGTCAGCACGCCGCCCTCCGCCCCGGCCCAGAGCGCCGCCGCGATGGCCGCCACCTTCAACGCCAGCAATTCCAGCCCGAGCCGGGCGGGGATAGCGCTCTCCAGCCCCAGCTGGATCGGCCCCTTGCCGTTGCCGGGAAGCTGCGGAAACAGCGTGGCGGCCAGACCCACCGCCAGAAACACAGCCACGCAGCGCCAGATGATCCGCCTGTCCGTGCGCATGTTCTTCCGCGCGGCGGCGGTGAGGCGGTTGAAGCCGAACCCGGCCAGGCCGATGAGCGGGGCGCTGAGCAGGCACAGCGCCATCAGCGGCACGGAGAGGCTGAATGCCGGAATGTGATATTGCGGCATATCGCCCAGCGCCGCCCAGGCGGTGACGGCGGCGATGCAGGAGGTGGTGAGCGCCACCAAAATGGCCTTCACATCCATGCGCAGCACCAGCACCTCCAGCGCGAAAACCGCCCCGCCCAGCGGCACGTTATACACCGCCGCCAGGCCCGCCCCGGCGCCGCAGCCCAGCAGCATCTTCGCGTCCTCACCGGAGATGCCGGCCCAGCTGGTGATCCTCTGTGTCAGGATCGCGGCGATCTCGCGCGGCGCGACCTCCCGCCCCAAAGGCGAGCCCATGGCGACGGTGATGATCTGCAACAGCGCGTGGCCGGTGGTGCTGCCATAGGGCATGGGCTTGCCGGTGGCGGAGGCGGTTTTGATGCTCACCAGCCTGGCGCCGCGATTATACACCGCCCACCAGCCAGCCCCGCCACCAGCCCGCCCGCCAGCAATGCCAGCACGCGGTGCAGGGGGGAGACATGGCTGACCGCCTGCAGGAAAGATTCCGGGCCGACCAGATAGCCCAGGCTGTAGCCATAGGTGATGTGCTGCACGAAATGCAGAACCAGCGCCATGCTGGCCCCGCCCACGCCGCCGGCCACGCCCACCAGCAGCGTGACCGCCGCTAATTTCAGGTTTTGCCGTGCTGATTTGCCGCCCATCGGAATGCTCCCATCGTAATGGCTGGGTTTTGGCGCTTTCAGGAATGAAATAACAGCGATATTTGTTATTCGATTT
Source organism: uncultured Pseudomonadota bacterium (assembly GCA_963794625.1). Lineage (GTDB taxonomy): Bacteria > Pseudomonadota > Alphaproteobacteria > Acetobacterales > Acetobacteraceae > Acidocella. Next base: position 32,719 of record CAWCEU010000002.1, on the reverse strand, counting down.
CGTGATAAGCAGGGGCATGGAATCTTTGCTCCACCCGGTGTTGTTGCGCAGCTTTGTGGCGGTGGCGGAGGCGGGCGGGTTTTCCGCCGCCGCGAAGCAGCTTGGGCTTAGCCAGTCCACCATCAGCCAGCACATGGCGAAGCTGGAGGCGCAGACCGGCCGCAAGCTGCTGGCGCGCGATACGCATAATGTGACGACAACGCCGGATGGCGATGCGGTTCTGCCCTTCGCCAAGCGGGCGCTGGAGGCGAATGCGCGCATAAGGCAATATTTCCAGGGCGGGGCGCTGCGCGGGCGGATACGGTTCGGGGCGTCGGAGGATTTCGTGTTTTCGGCGCCGCCGGACATGCTGGCGGAATTCACCGCGCGCCATGCGGAGGTGGATCTGGAACTGACCGTGGGGCTGAGCGAGGTGCTGTATGAGCGCTTCGATGCCGGGCAGCTCGACCTGATTTCCCGCCAAGCGGCGGGAGGGGGATGCGCGCGGGCGGCGGGCCTGGGTGGATGATCTGCGCTGGGTGGGGCGCGCGGGCATGCTGCCGGACCCGGAGGAGGCGCTGCCGCTGGTGATCTATCCGCCGCCCAGCATGACGCGCCAGCGCGCGCTGGCGGTGCTGGACGCGGTGGGGCGGCGCTGGCGGGTGGCCTGCACCAGCGGCAGTTTGAGCGGGCTGCGCGCGGCGGCGATGGCCGGGCTGGGGGGCGTCGGCCGGCCGCGCAGCTTATCCCGCCCGGGCTGGCGGAGGTGGCGCCTGAGCAACACGCTGAACGAGTAGGTTACAGTAACAAGGGCAAAGGGGATGGGTCTGGCCATGGTTGTTGTTCCTTTTCCGTTGATGTGAAGCTGAACCAGGTTGCCGCCTGGCATTTTATAGTCGGGTTCCTGCCACGGATACAAGTTTACAAGGTGCAGAAAAATTCACCAGACACTAGCTGAAGCGCATAAATCATTGCTAGATGCCTTCATGCCAAGATGCCTTCTGTGACCTTCCTTTGACATGCACTTGGGTGGGCATCCATGTGGTCTCTCTTTGGCATGCAAAGGACTGAAGACATGACTCAGATTGGTTGACACACTTATTTTCCTTCCTTTGCAGGCAGTATTTTGTGTGTGAACATGCCTCAGGCAGCCCCTTGACTGCTTTGGCATTAATCAGATGTATACAGGCCAATACAGCTTGGGCGCAAGATGCTTCAGCGAGTTCATTGCAACGGCCCTGATGCTCTTTCTTGGCCTGGGAACCCTCGGGAACGAGCTCCTTGCCAAGACCAAGGGACATGGAATGGGGTGCGCACCTTCCGTGCTGTTGCCCTGATGGCCCTGTGATTGTGATTGCCGTGAGCCCTGCCATGTAGCTGCCTCTTGTGCCCGGAATTGGGCATGCTTACTGTTGCAGTGGATGGGAAGCGTCGAGATTCTTGTAAATCACTCCAGAAAGGTGTTACGCAAAGGGTGTTGCATGGCCTCTGATGATGTAGCACCCAGCAGAATATCTCACGCAGGTTCCTGGCTGTAGCCTTCGGGTTTGCGTTTGCCCTGTTTGTCAGCCTCATCTGCTTCAATCACATCAGCGCCAACATGAATCCTGCCTCTGTCCTTGGTGCGCGATCCCGCTCAGTACCTGGCCATAGTTTTTCCGCTGGTGACACAAGCTTTGGGTGTTTCAAAGCAACACCTTGCCCTGCAGGTGCAAGGCATCAAGTGGAAGGGCATTGTTGTCTGAGATTTTGAATATCAGATCTGTCTGTGCCACATAGATGCAGGGCTCTGGGTGATGGGAAAGCTCAGCCTGGTGTCTGCTAGAGCCCTTATGGCATGCATTCATCTGGGCCAATCCTGGGCTCCTTTGGGGTGTTTATACCCCGTCTCATGAGGCTGAAACTGACTTGTGTCATGTAGGGCTCTGGGTGATGGGACAGCTCAGCTTCGTGGACTGCCTAGCCCTCAGCGCCTGCATATACATTGGGGCCGCTCTAGGGTCATTTGGGGTGTATTTGTACCACCTGCCTCACTTCAAGACACTGCCCGAGCCTGCACCTGTCAATGCTGAGGATGCTCTTCTTCGCAGCAGAGACGCAGTGTCCCGCAATGCTCTCAAGTAGGTGCCTTCACCTGTGCTTTCTCTCCACCTCATATTGCCGTTGATGTCACATTCTAGCATGCACTTGGGCCTGCCGTCCAGGTGTCCTGGCTTGCATTGCATCGGCTGCCAGACGCAGTGCGTACATGCTGTACGGCCTCAGAACACGTGAGACATGTGCTGCACACATGGTGTTTGATGTCAAGATGTGCCTGTCCCTTGTTTGCCTGCAGCATTGTGTCGTATGGCACAAGGGAGGATCCTGAGACCTCCGGAGGTGGCCAGGGTGACGTGTTGAGTGACATTCAGGAATATCTGACAAGCGTAGCCCCTGGCTAGTCCTGGCTAGCCTTAGGGGTGGTGCGTATTCTTGGGTCACTGATCAGTCTCCTATCTCCTCGCAGTATTGCATCGTACGATACAAGGGAGGACGAACAATCAGGCGTAGGCCCGGGGGATGCTCTGAGGGACATTCACGAGTATCTCACAAGTCTGGCGCCGGGGGAGGGTGATATCAACAACCATGCAGACAATGAGAGCGACGCTGAGCGCCCGCTGCTCGATACTGACTCAGCGCATGAGGATGAGTCACAGCACAAGGCCTTTGTCAGACGCCGAACTATGACGGTGCATGTTCACTCTTCCTACGCCTGGATTCATACACCAATTCGTGTGCCTGGCTGCTGCAACTGTGAGCCTTCAAGGGTCCTTGACAGCTCAAAATAGACATCTTAAATGATTACATCATCTGCAAGAAGTTCTGGATGCTCTCACGGGTGCCATTGGCTTGGGCTGGATCTGTTGCCTTTGCAGCAGACATCTGAGGCTTGATCCAAGGGTCCATAGATCTGCGAGAAGGCAATTCTCTTGCTTGCAGATGAGGCTGGAAAGGAGTGAGCGCCTGAGAAATGAAGCACTTTACAAGGCTGCTGTCACTGCCGACCAGGTAATGCGTGCTCCCATGCGAGTCTACCTCTCTTAAAAAGAGACACGGCTGTGAGAATGGCATGCTGCGGCAGGACCTCCTACTGGGGGATGTGTGTGCTAGTCTTGCCACGGCACAGCTTAAAATACTTATGCAACTGATGCACAGCTAAAGGGTGTGGAATGATGCCCTCTGAAAGCCATGTGCTGACAATAACCAGAGGGTTCCTGGTTGTCCAGTCACATGGAAGGTGTTGGGTGCAGAATGCAAAGTTGAGCGTGTTTGCCACTCGGCCAGGAATCAGGTCACCACTGTTCAACTGGATTGTGGTAAGTCCACACCCATGCGGTGTCCTGCTGGCTGGACTTCGTGATTGCAGCTTGTACTCAAAGCATGACAGCCTGATTATCGGATGTGAAGTCTGTTCAGCAAAGACATGAGCAATGCTTACAGCAGAGACGGGGTGCAATGCATTTGGGGGCTGCCCTTGCATACCTGTATGAATTGATATGCTCAACCGCATGCATTACAGCACACTGCCGCTGGAGCAAGTGATGTGAAGCACATGTAGTATATCTTGCATGGGCCTGAGTTCAGAAAATGTGCACAATGCAGGAATTCATTGGGACAGCTGTGATGATGACGAGCATGCAGCTGCTGGAGAAGCGCGGAGCAGGCCTATCTGCAGATGACCTTGTTATATGGACCACCGTGAAGGCGCTCTACTCTGCATTTATCATTGCAGTCCTCGTTCTGGGCCTGGGTGGACCAACTGGTAAGTGCTTCGTAACTCTCTAGAGAGATCTGGGTCTCACATCAGCATGTGATGAGGTTGACTTTCCCATTCATTGGACAGCACTGCTAGAAGGCTGTCTGCGCACCTATGCGCTACTTTAAGAACCTTGAGCCGGCACACTGGGGCGCTTGGTTCCCTGTTTAGTCTGTGCATTTATGTGAACACCATCCCCAAACAAGACAGCTGCTTGAACACCAGATCTTGAAATCTGATAAGATGGGTCGTGGCCATCACCCAAGGCTTACATTCTTCGCAGGAATCGCCATGAACCCTGCACGGGACCTCTGTCCGAGGCTGGTGCATTGGCTGCTGCCGATTCCAGGCAAAGGCCCCTCAGAGTGGGATTACCAGTGGATTCCACTCACTGCATGCTATGCTGGAGCTCTGGCGGGTGCTGGCTTTGTCCTTACAATCGACTTGACTGGTGTCCTTGCTCCCATGTGAGCGCTTGCATTGCACTTGGGCCTGCTATCAATCATTGCAGCTCCCAGAGTTGGATTCCAGCCATTACATGCTATGCTGGGACGCTGACAGATGCTTAAGCTTGTCCTTACCGTCGCTGTGACCGTCTTCCTTGCTTTGATATGAGTGTAGCATGCAGGCAGGCTCTGATGTGAGTCACTGCATTGTCCTGCCCTGTTCTGGGCACCAGTACCAGGTCAGGCGTCTCTTGGCTGATTTGAAAGTTGGCCTGCTTTATCAGACAGATTCGTCAAGCTGCTTCTGTAGGATGCCCAAAGAATTAAAATAGAGTTACATTTCTGTTCTTGGGTGCCCTGTGTAATGCAGTCTGATGAAGTCTGCCATGGTCTGTGCAATACCGCTATCTATCAGGATGACACAGGTCTCAGCTGGGATGGCTTTTCTATAGTAGGCAAAAGACAAATTTGCTGCAGCACGTGTGTGCGGCCTTTTAGGGTTTAGATATTGCAAGTCCTGACCTGCCCCGATCGCGATGGGCTGAGTTTGGAATGTAAGATCTGGAGGATGTCATGCAGTCCATAGGTTGTATGGCTGAATGTCTACTCAAAAAAATAGGTGGCATGCTGATACCACCCCTTTCGCAGCAGGCTCAATTTGGCAGTGTCCACATCAGCGGTGATTGCGACAACCTCCAGCTCATGCATGACATTGTTGTTCACGCGCTTCGCCAAGCCACGCAGCAGCGCCTCCGCTGCGAGCTTGGCATTTGCATTCGTGACCTCCAGCGCCGTTTTATTGTCTCGCTGAATCACAGCGGCCTCTTTTTGGTCGGCAGCCTGCTGCTCGCTGCTCGTGCGCACGCCTGCAGCAAGCATGGTGCCTGTAAAGAGTCGATGAAAGAGCGCAGCATCAAGCGCACATGGCTGCAGGATGGCCAACACCTGCTCAGATGGGACAGTACAGGTGCAGGCAAGACTGAGGCTGAGCACGCGGCCATGAGAGGGACGTACTGGTGCTGATGTCTGAGTTGCAGCGGCGCGCCCGCGGTGCCTCGATGGGGTTGCGCTCAGGGTCTGGCAAGGGTGCTTCAGCCTCCAGCCTTTCCCTCTCTGCCTCCTCAATCTTCAGACGCTCCAAGGCAACCTCATCTACAGCCGCCTCCAACTGCAGGCATAATATCCTGGCATCAACTGTCTGCTCAGCCTCACAAGCAACCTAGCATGGAAGGAGCAGGGGCTTCCATGTCTACTTCTCCGCCTTCCCGCATCGATGCAGTGTTCAGTTGTCAGAGAAGACAGGCAAGTGCTGCATTGAGGTGACCATTAACACACAATATAAAGGGCAGTAGATGCAGGGCTCACTGTATTGCCGAGGGACAGCACGACAGTCCTGTCGGAGCAGTTGAGCATGGCATTGGAGGGGTATGCTCGCAGCCCCTCTGCACGCTGGCTGACATCAGGCGACGTGGACGACCTGCAAGCAGCACAGATGGCGGTTCAAGCAGGACGCATAGCGTTCTACAAGTGTCTCCCACTTCAGTGGCCCAATCATGGCAAGGTTGAGGTTTATGGACATGCAGAAGCCTTCTCAGGCAAGCATCAAGAAGTGGCGCCAGAGTGGAGGAGCACCTGCTATGGTGGCTCTCGTCCTGAGTCATGTCTGCTCCGCAGTAGCAGCTCAACAGGCTCTTCCAGATGCCATGGCCCTTCACGTTCTGCAGTATTAGAAATATTTCATCCCGCAGCTCAGGCCACACAGAGAGCCTATTGTCCCCTTGACAGGGAGCTTTGCTCTGAAGCAGCCAGGAGAGACTGGAGGCATGCAGACAGTGGACAGCAGTGCAGTGCCCAGACATGGATGGAATTTGTTTGAGCTGGTAGGGTGGGCCTACCCCTGTCATGGAGAGTTTGTCCGTGCGTGTGGCCTCGCTTGGTCGCTGAGCAGGCCTGTTCTCAGGGTCTATGGAGGGCTTTGGGGTCTTTGCAGGAGCCTGGAGCCTGGCAGCCGAGTCATCTTCCAGCAATATGCCCTCCTCTTCATCCTCTGCAGTCACGCGCCGAATTTTTGTCACCTCACTCTATGCCCTTGGCGCAAGCGATGCGTACCAAAGGCTGCAGCTGAGCTTTCATGTCAACCACGGCCACATCCATTGCTAATTACTCAATGTGGCCCAGCATGATGAGCAACAGGCAAGAGTAACTGTGCACAGTCTATATGTCGGCGGAAGCAACAACCGTTCCGGGGAGGCCTGGAGGGCCAGGGCCAGGCTGAAAACTTCTTCTCAAGCCAGCGGTCCACCGCCACGTCTATGGCTGAGCACTGGGTGTGGCCCAGCACCATAATCAGCCGCGCACCGGAGTCTTGTACCGCCAACGCCACATCAGAGGCTACCTCAGGTGTCGCAAAGTTGCCCTTCGACCTGGGATAGCAGTTGAAAGCTAGGCGCATGATTGATATCATCTTGCTGCGTGCTGGGAAGTCTTGGGTAGTACATGAACTCAGCCTCACAGCATCCACTAGAGACCTTTCAAATATGCGAATGCATGCCCCTTGAAAACTACTGCATGCCACACATCTTGAGTGCATGTGCTGCGGCAAAAGATATGGCGTAGCACTCATCATGGGCGCAGGGAACATTGCTTGAGCACCTGAGCACAATGACATCTGAAGCAGATGTGCCAAAGGTCTCTGGGAGGGGTAGGTCGCAGTCAGTGCAGGCTATCACGACTGCCTGGGGCTGCTTGGCAGCAAGGCCGGAGGTAGGGTCCATTTTGAACGAGTTGGGACGGAGACTGAGGCTTTTCCTTCGCCCTCGTGCCTGCAGCAGGTCGCAAGTTGCTCAGATAGACTGCATGGGGCTGTGCTGCCCAACTCATGATCCTCAAGCCAGGCAGCTGTGCTCACCTTTCTTGCCTTCTCAGCAGAATGCAGGAGGCTCTGCAAGATTGCATCTGCCCTGTTCCTGGTCTGTCTCCTGGCAGCGTTCTTCCTGGCTTCAATGGCAACCTTCTCCAGAGACAGCTGGGAGCTTGAGCCCTTGAGGGAGCTCTTGACCGTCTTCAGCGGCTTTCGCTCCTCGTGTGTCAACTCTTCCAGCTGCAATTCAATGTAGTATCTCACGATACAGAAGATAGTCGGCCAGCATGCGCTGCTAGCAAAGACGTGCCTTTTATGATCGTATAAGGGTAAACACGAACCTTATTCGCCGAGTCGTCCCGCATCTTGCTGATCACATGGCTAAAAGAGTCTAAAAGCTTGTAACATGGTTGGAATCAGCGCAGGTCCTCGAGGCATGCCGGAAGGAGGTGTCGAATCTGCAAACCGTCCAAGCCTCTCTTCTTGCCTGTGCTGCCAACCAGTGTGCACGATGCTGGAAAAGCGTTTGCAGAAGTATTGGATACTAAAAGCACATCAGGCAACTCAAAGATGAGATCATTGGGAATGGAAGGCGAAGAGCCCTCTGGGGGCACATGCATCATGTGATCTCACATGGAGCCTTACTCAGGCGTGCCAATGAGACTCTCTGTGTGAAGTGCATGGCAATGTGTGTGGAATAAGGTGATGCAATTGCACCAGGCTTAATTTCGCACAGGAGACGTTGGGCGGTGCCGGTACTATCCAACATGATTTGAGTATGATGCTGCCAATGCTGACCGGGGCCCCAGAAGCGCACGATCGACATGAGTGAAATTAACAATGCCAGGCATACCGAGACATCTGATGACAGCAAGGTTCAGGCGAGCAGAAGTCCATCACGTATCTTCTCAGTCCATGAGCTGCCATGCCACCCAGTAACCAGTGATGGAAACAATAGTTGATAATAGCTGGGACAATAGCTCTAACAACAATTGTCAAGACTCTGTGCAGGTGGTTACGCATGGTCCAGACAATGATCTAGGTCTCCTTATGGCGGGCTTGAATGAGGACTTTGGCAGATTGAAGGCAGAATTTGAGAAGCTCCTGGGAAGCCTCAGCATGTCTGTACACGATGCAACAAAGCTCACCCTGGAGCACACCACGCTCTATGACTCTGCCGTGGGTGAGCTGCAGGTAACGGCCTCACCCATGCATATGCATATTGTCCGTCACAGCAGCGCCATGTTTCCCAGACATTGCAGTGCTCCCCTGTGACCAGCCTGGTGCCAAATATTGTGCACTTTCACACCCCAAACGCGCCTTTCACAGGTGTGCAGGCTGACAGTGGCTCCCCCAGGGTGAGTGTGTGTGCGACATACTGACAAGAATCACACCTCCTGCATGCAGAGCTCCACAGAACAGGCCATGGCAACAGCGCGGCAGCTGGCGCACCGCTGTATTGCTTTGAGCAAGGAGCTGAGGGGAACAGACCTGCTGGCTGAGCGCACGCGCCGCCTGCGGCGGTCTGTTGAGGCTCTCGAGAGCCAGGTCAACAAGATCTTGTAGCCTGGAAGTGCTCTCACAGGACAAACAATTGACAAGAAACCAACCCTGAACTCCATTTTGGAATTTGTGCGCAGCGCTCATTGAATTCAACAGCGCACGCGCTGCCTTCTGACAGTGTGTTGAGGCTTCCTAGGTCAGTGAGATACTATGGCCTGATGTTGCAATCTGGAATACTAGATGCCCTTAGTCATGACTGAAGTGCCAACTTTGGCAAGAAAATGAACATGACGACCTGTGTATCATCTTACAACGCAGTCTGCACCTCTATCACGCCATCCATCTATCAATGCTCATTCCTTGCAGGCTGCCTTTCAGAGTGTGATCCTAGCAGCCTATTGCTGCGGTATCTCTATGTCGCCATCCTGAGCAGCAATTTGCCTTCCTTCCACACTGGCATTCAGTGCAAATCCTGGCTCCATCTCTAGCCCAGGCCATCCACCGAGCATGCAGCGAGCAGCCACTCCCTTGGGAGGGCCAGTCGCTGGCAACATGCAGAAGCCAAGACCTATGCAGTGTTCCTAGGATACCAGCTCCAGCAACCAGGTGTCCTTGCACAGCTTTTCGTCTTTGGTGCGGCCGCCGTGCACCACCAGCATCTGCTTCTTGCCTGCCCCGCGCAGCAGCGCCATGCTGTGCCCAGCGCGCCCGCTGGGCCGGGCAATGCTCTGGAGCACAACAGTGATGCGTCAGCGCAAGCTCACTTGGCAGCATACCAATTATATCTTGCTATGTCAGGGAGCTGTTCATTTGATACACTCTGTTCATCAGCCTGGAGAATGCAGGATTATAACATTTCACAATGCTGTACGATATGTGCCCAACAGCCTTGGTCAAGGCACTAAGCAGCAAGGCCAAGGCATTTTATTCTGTCCTCTCTGCTGCGGTAGGACCCCTACCTGCAGCTTAGGCGTGCTCCAGCGCCATGTCATGGTGTCCAGGATTGCCACATTGGCGTAGAAAAGGTCCTTGTCAGAGTCGCCCCCGCCGAACAGCGCCAGGTGGCGCCCGTCTGGCAGCGCCACCGCAGCATGCCCTGACCTGGGCGCGGGGGCGTCCCCTTCCACCTCAGAGGTATGCTCCGTCCACTTCCAGCTGTCCAGCTGCAGGCTATACACCTGCAGGTCAATGAGCAGTACTATGGACTCCATTAAAAAGTCATTGGACGGTTCATACGCCTGCCAGATAGTGGAAACCTCTCCTCACCGGGCGGCACTGGTGCAACATGATTCCGATCATTAGCTTTCTTCATTTGCGAGTTGGACTCTTCTTCCAGGGAAACTCTTTCCCAAGTGCCTGCTGGTGCTTCCTCAAACAGAGCACATGAGGCATCTGGCTTGCAGGTCTGAGAGGAGGATACTTCGAGCTGACCTCCTTGCAGGACCACAGCCGCGACCCCATACCTCCCATGACTATCACCCTGTTGCCTACCAGCGTGGCCCTGCAAAAGCAGCAGAAAGTATTCACAGCTGTCTTGCATCGCTGAGGTCTTGCCTGGCAGTCAATCTTCGCAGGACATACACGCTCTTCAGCGATGCTGCCAGTGAGAGATCTCATATTGGGGACGAGATGCCACTCACGTGTGGTAGGCGCGGGGCTTGGGGGGCGCGTTCTTAATGATGCCGCTCAGTCCAAACCACTTGCAGGAGCGCGGGTCTACTATGAAAGCGTCGTTGCGGAACTTGCCCTCCGAGTCCAGGCCGCCTGCATGTGGTAGGAGACCTTCTCTCAGCGCTCAGCCTAAGAAAGCAATCGCATGTATGTGAGCCCTGGGGGCCTAGGCATAGCCACATCATTGGGCGCATCCGCCGGGTGAGCGGATTCAGTTTCAAGATCCCTAGCCAGCGAGCATGCTCACCAAAGACAAGGCCCCGGCCGTCAGGCATGGCAGTGATGGTGGGCCCTGTGCGAGCGGGCAGCGGGGTTTTGGTTTCGCCCTCCATGGGCAAAATCACCCAGTAGTGCGACTGCATGTCCAGCTGGCACACGTCCGAAACAGGCTCGGCGTCGTCATCCTCGTCATCTCCCTCCTCATTTTCATCCGCTTGCGCCTCCGGCCTGTCCATTTTCACCCCTACCCCGCGCTCCCCACCATACACTACCAGCTGGTCTCCCTGCAGAGTGCTTCAGCTGCCATCATCATTGCAATTCAACGCATGGCCTGGAGATGACTGCAAGAATTTGAATATCCCTGATGCTCGATGCCGCCTCCTTGCAAGCCAGATCCAGCAGCACTCTATCAAGCACCCATGCTCCTACATCTGTAAGTCTTGCACAGGTCAAAAAGAGAGTTCTGCAAACTGCATGTGCGTTCACTTCAGCAACCCCTCGCTCCAGGCTTGAGGATACAGGCCTGCAACTGAGCGCGACATGCATGTTGAGGCGCTCACGTCTGTGCACTTGAGGACGGCGGCTGCATGCCACGCCTTGGCGGCATCGCTGAAGCCTCCGAAGGCTGACGTGGCGGTCTGCTGCCAGGTCATCGCCTCGGCGTCAAACAGCCAGGCATCCCCCAGGTGCCCCTCCTCGTTCTGGCCGCCATACAAGCAGCCCTGCATCGCCCATGACCATCTCTCAACCAAGCAGGCAGCTAGGTGAACCTATGGATGCAGTTCGGAACGTATGGATGCAGTTTGGCATCTTTCTGCATGCATTGTGCAAAAGATCCAGAGGAACCTCCCACATTTCCACGTCTGACAATATGCTGCCGCAACCTCTCCACAATAATGTGTGTGAGCATCCCTTTTGCTGCTCTGCGCTTCAGCACTCATCTGATGGTTGCATGCGCGGTGACATGCAACTTCAACAGAGTCGCTTACCTGTGTGGCGCTGAGGGCAGTGAAGGAGGAACCCCATCTGGCGCTGGGGCACGTCTCCTCATTAGAGGAGCTCTTGGGGCACTCCAGAGGCCTCCAACGCCCTGCCAGCTCTGCAGTGACATGGCAGCAGTGATGCAAGCTGGCAAGCCGAGCCCCAAACAAGCTCAAGCATTTGCCGGATTGTCATGTGTGCGGCGACCCCAATACAGGAATGTCTTTTGCCGAGAAGCATGCATGAGGATGGTGATATGTTCACAGATGGCCCTGATCAGCTCTGCTGTCATGCTCACGCCAGTGGGAACTCAATGTGTGCGCTGCATGCATCAAGAGCCAGGACAGATGAGCGAGCTTGCACAGGGTTTCGCTTACCTTTGGGGGGCGTTGCTGCGATGGCGAAAGCCTTCTGGCGCTTTGATGAGGATGGGCCGCTCTTTGGGGCGCCCTCACAGGAGCGCTTCTCCTTTATGGCTAACTTGAGCTCCTGTCCTTTTGCGGGAGCAGGTGTCCGCAGATCCTGCTGCAATCCACTTGCTTACCATGACCAGTAGCTCTTATGTGCCAGACTTCTCAAACATGCAATGCACCAGCATGGTCGTCAAGACGCTGGCTGCAACAGCGTCACCTCCTGGGCAGCTCAGCTTTGTGGCTGAGCACCAAGCTGCCCTCTCAAAGAGCCACAAGCTGTAGTTGTGACTCACCTCCTCCTCCTCCAGTCTCATAAAGGCAAGGTGAGATCATACCATGATCTCGTTCTCCTTGTCGGCTTCAGCAGAGGGCTCCATAGCTTCAGCGGGGTCGTCTGGGCTCTCAGCTGCAGGAGGAGTGCTGCCTGGGGCAATGGCAACTTCTGGCTCTACAGGAGGCTTTGGGGCGTCCTTGATCTCATCTGCATGCAGCGCAGCTGCCTAAGCTGCTCATCACACTTTGTGCCTGCAGAGTCGGGTATGATTTGCACCTCCACTTGGGAAAGCCAGCGAAAAGTCACCCTGGTCAAGCAGCACAGTATTGATGCATCACGAAAAATGAAGGATCGGTGGCACAAAGATGCAGGAAACAGAGGCCTCACCTGTGACCCCAGCTGCAACTTTTGCCTCAGCGTCAGGCAGCGCTTCCTCTGTGTCCAGCTTGTTGTGCTGGCTCCTGGTCTCACACAGAGCTGATGGCTGGTCAGTTGCGAGATTCTCTGCGTCCACTCCGTCATTGCTCTGCTCTAGCTGCCTGCTGGCTACGGGCGAGGCGGTCAGCCACGTTGCAGGCAAGGTCTTCCATCCTTGGCTCACTGGTGGCTCAAGGCTGTCTTTGACGAGGGTGCTGTCGCTCAGCAGTCGTTGCAGAGGCGCGCAACGAGCTGCAGGCAGTCCTTGCCGCGAGCAGGCGTGCTCGGTGCCGGGAGCTGCAAAGGAAAGCCCACCTGTTGCTGTCTGTCAGCAGCCATCTTGAAGTATTCTTTTTGGTTCGGCGGTCCATTTGCTGCTCAATCATGCTCTAATGCCCACCATTTGAGCATATTGGGACGGTTGAACTGGTCACTTCACATCTGCTACAGGTGGGATTCCTGTGGGATGCGCTTAGGATGCACCTGGCCTCAGAGTGAGCTTTCCAGCCAATCCAGTCAGGTCTATCTCCAGACAGCCTTCTCTGTGCGCGAAGGCAACATCCAAAGGAAGACTCACTTCAACGCCCTGAAATATGACATAATTGGCCATCCCTGCTGTTCTATTCGAACTGGCAGCCTTACATTGACAAGCAGGAAGCACACAGAAAGTACTTCATGTAGCACATGCCGTGTGTTCAGGACCAGTACTTAGGATGACCTGAGACGGTATGCACACTGAAAATCGACGGAAATACCACGAAAGTCCACGAAAGTACATTGCAACAATGACCATGTGTGGGCACGCTTGGGCAGCATGCCAAGACGAACCCAGCACAGAGAGTTCTCATCCGCATTGCTTTCTGTGATACTGCCTGGCACGCTTGGTTGGTCTCGAACTCTATAGGCCAACATCATGCCATTATCTGCTCTGCTTTGAATCAGTAACATTGACCATCACAACTCGCATGTCTCATTCCGTGACATCAGGTAGAGCACGGCTGCGAATTAGCTAGTAGAGCACAGATAAGAATGTGCCTTTGGGATCTCGAGCTCCATCACCAGGGTTTGAAGTGAGAGCAGGAAACCCAGACACCGCCATGCCTCAAATGGCCCCCTGTCCTCAGCATCTCAGCGATGGGCGATCCGTGGATACCTCCTGTAGCTACCAATAGTAGCGTAGACTATGGAGGGCAGATCCTCGCTTGCACACGAAGGCAGCGAGGAATCTCAGTACCATGACAGCCAGGAGGAGGTGCCTCAGCTGGCATCTGAGGACTCTTCTTGGCCCCTTGTCGGTGGGTGTCCTGTCCATCGGGCGCACGTAAAACGCAGATTGTGGCATCAGCTTAGACACGGTAAGTTTAATCCCTTGCATGCATGTGCAGATGATGAGGACCCCTCAGATCGTTTCGAGCTGCTCCTGCAGCTAGGTAAGCTTTATTTGCCTCCTTAGTACATTTCTACAAATGTCTGTAGCCCAACATGAGGCTCAAGAGTGCCAGCACCTACGCCTGAGCACATGCCAGCCTAGACATGTCATGGACTCTCCCTAGGCCAAGCACATTTGCCATGCAAGGTCTGCTTTTGCTGGGCAGGCAAGGGCTCGTATGGTTCCGTGTATGAGGCCAGAGTGAAAGGCACTGAGGAGCGAGTGGCCATCAAAGTCATTCCTGTGGGGGAGAATGACGACATTGAGGACATACAGAAGGAGATCGCCATGCTCAAAGAGTGTGACCACCCCAATGTGGTGCACTACTTGGTGAGCTCCTCTCAATCCTTTCTATGCTCTCTAGATCCTGACAGGCACCCTTGCTTTGATAAAGGCTGGAGGCTGGCTGGAGGCGTTTAAGAAGCCATGGGCTGGATGGAAGCTTCGGTTGAGGACCTGCAATGCAGCACTACTGAGTGCATGCGACCTTGAGAGGCACCTGGGGCGATTCTCAGGGGTAAGCCTGCAAAGGAGCAAGGGAGCCGAAGGCAGTGTGGCACCACAATGTGGACAATCTCTGCATTCGGCACCGCATGATCACCCTGCTGCGCATGTTGCGTGTGGTGCAGAGATCCTTCAGTTGCTCCGCGTCAGATAAGCTCGAAGGCCGATCCTGGCACTGCCCATGCCTGGGCAAGGGAGCGCAAGGGCCTGCAAAATGAGGCTCATCGCAACACTCTGCAGGGCAGCTGGAGGACGCATGGCGCGCTGTGGATAGCCATGGAGTATTGCGGGGGCGGCAGTGTGGCCGACCTGGTGCATGCTGCTGATGGCCCCTTAGAGCAGCCTATCATTGCCTACCTGTGCGCAGAGACCCTCTCCGGCCTCAAGTACCTGCACTCCATCGGCAAGGTGCAGTTTCCCTTCCAGGCAGAAAGTGGACAGGTGCAGTTGGCATGTACTCACTTAGGACCTCTCGTGCTGCAGGAGTCAGCTAATGCAAACTTTTCCATCTCAAAACGCCGAAATGCCATGCAGGTGCATCGGGATATCAAGTGCGGGAACATCCTGCTGACTGAGAGCGGGCAGGTCAAGCTGGCGGATTTCGGGGTGGCCGCGCAGCTGACGCGCACCATGTCCAAGCGCAACACCTTCATCGGGACCCCCCACTGGATGGCCCCCGAAGTCATCCAGGAGTCCCGCTACGACGGCAAGGCAAGATCTCCACGCCTTTCTTTCAACCTCATATTACACTGCAGGAAGAGTGGAGACACTCGCTACTGCATGCACGCCAGTTGAAGTGGACATGCTGAAACTCAGCGGCAGATGCACAAGCAACGGGCACGACTGCTGTGGAAAGTAGAGATTGTTGCTGACTGCTTCTTGGCCATTTGTCAAGTTGAAATGTAACAATTGGCCCGGACGGCAGCATCATTACAGCTGACGCCTGCTCGGCATGTGGACAGGTTGACGTGTGGGCGCTGGGCGTGAGTGCGATAGAGATGGCGGAGGTAACGCCCCCGCGCTGGGCAGTGCACCCCATGCGCGTCATCTTCATGATTCCCCGGGAGCCCTCGCCACAGCTGGCAGAAAAGCAGCACTGGTCACCCGCCTTCCACAGCTTTCTTGCGGCTGCCCTGCGCAAGGTATCTGGCCTGCAAGCCGCTGTGACAGTCACACATCCTTATCCTGCTCCCATGCCAGTCCCTACATGTCATCAGTGTTTTCATTGCTATATTTGCAACCTGATATAGCCTCAGATGATTGTCCACTTACCGACGCACTGCAGGCAGTAATTGTTTTTCTTGAGCAGGATCTGCATCCCAGGCCCAGTGCAGAGGCCTTGCAGAGGCGTGTGTTCATGACGGGGCCGCACGAGTAATGCTGCATCGGCATGCAATGCACACTGAAATCATTATGCTGAGCAGGATCCAGATGCCAGGCCGGGCGCAGAAGCCCTGCAGAGGCACGAATTTGTGGCTGGGCCGCATGTGAATGCTGCATCGGCGCTGCTGCCGCTGATTCAGCAGTCGCGCTCTATGGTGGCAACGCTGTACACGGAGTCAGATGGCCCCCCGAAGCTGCCCACCGGCGTCGAGTGAGTGCCCGCACATTTACGCCATCGAACATGCCTGCAGGTGTTTGTGCTGATGATGATGGGTGAGATCGCACATGCCCAAATTGGATGCTGCAATACCCTAGGCCCATGTATGTCAAGGGTGCAGCGCACTGTGGGATGCCACATTCAAAGTGTGCATGACTGTGCATGCATGCAAACGCTGGGGCTCAGCTCTCAGCGCATGTCTGTAGCAAGGCAACGCCCAAGGTCCCCAACCTGCGCGGGCTCATGAGTGTTGCATGCCACTGCAGGCCGACGACAGCTGATGCCACGGGCAGGTTCTCATGGCGCGCCAGCGAGAACCCTGCCTCAGGTACAGTGGCCACGAGGTTTCCCCCGGCGCCGGGGGGCCCTGCTGATCGGGCACTGGGGGGACTCTCTCCCCGAGCGCCCCTCCCAAAGCCGCGCATTTCCGTGTGGAATCGCAGCCCTTCCAGAGGCCCTCTCTCGCCCTTGGTCCGCTCGTGGCCCTCTTTCTTGTCCACCCCCTGGCTTTCAGACTCCTTTGAGACAGCCGGCAGAACTTGTCAGGGGAGGGAGATGGATGCAGTGTGCGCTGATGGCTGCACTGTCAGATGCGTATGGGACACGTCTGCCAATACGGTGGATGCCAACTGGAAGCCTGATGTGCTGGAGCACAGACGTGAGGCTCGATGCTCTCTGTGCAGGGGGGCGCAACTGGGCCCCCAGCACGCACACCAGCGTCTGCCTTTTCAGAAGCTTCGGGCACGATGATTGTGAACGAGGGTGTGGCCAGCCCTGTGCTGACGCGGCTGGCAGCGGGTGACACGGTAGTGATTGGGCGCAATGCCTCTGAGAGCAGTGACTACCTGGCAGCCCTGAGAGCAGGCGCCCCGGAGGATGATGGAGGGTGAGGCCTGCTGCAACACTTTTGATGGGCTCTGGAGCATGTATCACAAGGGATAAGGCTGCAGTGTGCTAGAGGGTTGTGTTGCATGCATTTTCATTTTTCGGAATCACTAGAACATGAAGCTTGAGATGAGCTTGGGCTGTTGGGCTGAGGCCGCCTGGCTGTGGCACACCTCGATGTGACACAAGCCGCGCTGTGCAGTGAATTTGCTACGCTGAAGCCCGCTGATGAGTCCCTGGCCAGCACTCCCAAGCAGCAGCAGCGGCCGCGGCAGAGCATGCAAAGGAGCGAGACTGCAGAAAGGGGCATGCGGGAGCTGCAGAGCAGCTCTGCAGCATACACAGACACCAGCCACAAGGAGCCCATGTCCGACAGGTGAGCCACAACACAGAGCAGGCAGCCCTCTCTTGAGCTTGCTCATGCCTGAAGCCTGCCTAAGAGCAAAGTGCATGTGCCAAAAGGTATCCTCAGGTGCTTCTTTATCCACAAGCCAAGCAGTCACAGGCAACATGCCCATGTTGAGGGAGGCTGAGTGCACATTGTGTGCAGGGAACGCCTCATGGCCAAGGTGCACAGCATACTTGGGGCAGGGCCACTGCCCGCGCTGCCCTTTATCCGGGCAGCTGATGCATGCCCATTGACACTCCTGCATGCCACCTCAAGTGCCCCTGGGAGGCCTCCTGGACCTAGGGTAAGCCTCTGTCTATTGCAACGCTGGAGGCTCCTTCTGGGAATGGAAAGGAGCCCTATCACAGCCCCTTCTATTGCAAGCACAAGCAAACGCCAGTTAATAGCGCATCAGTTTCAAGAACAGAGGCTGTCCAGGCCCATCAGAAGTGCACTGCACATCATCTTTCCAGTGAGCTGTCTGAGGTAAACTCAATGCCTGTGTGCAGGGCTACACAAGACACTTTCCCTGCTCGGGGCGGGAGCTGATGGCAGCGCTGGCGAGCAGTCTCTCAGAGCAGAGCAGCAGCCGGCCCGCGCCTGAGCGCGCAGCCTATCCCTCACCATCTACAATGAAATCGTCCTCCACAATGCGCAGCACCTCTGACACAGCAGGTGCTTTCATGTGCCTCTCTGTCTTCAGCTCCAGACCGGATATGCCAGGCTTGCCAATGCAACAGGCTCCACTTGGTCGCTGTAGCAACGTTGTCAGTGAAGTGTGCTGTACCTCTGTGAAAAAATATCCTGTCAAATGTGGGCGCAATAGCGCTGCACTGACAGCTGTCGCGTTCCCTGCTTGTGCGCTGGTCTGTAAGATCCTTCACTATGCATGAGGGAATGTTGTGAGCGGTGTATACTGCGTTCACAGGCAACACAGCAAGGAGCTCATTGCTGCGAGGCACGGTACCGCACAGTGCAGTGGAGCTGGTGAGGGACTCAGCTATGCTTCAGAACCTGCTTGCCACCCTGGTGCAGTACCAAAGGGCCGCTAAGACAGAGCTGATGAGCCCCGCACAGCTGCAGCACAACAGGAGGGTCACGCAGCAGCTTCAGGAGACAATAAGGGTCCTGCTTACGCGTGCGTGAGCACTGCTGACACTGCAGGTTGACACTGTGGCTGGTGATAAGCAGTACAGACATGGGGCATGTAATCGTGTGCATATGCAATTGCAGTTGCAGCAAAATTTAGGATGTTGCAATTCCAAGATGCATGAGATCCTGTTAGGCAGGCCCCACTATGGCACAAACTGTCACAGACTGTCATGGTCTGTTTGCACCTCGAAGTGCTTGTCCCGCAAGTAGTGCGACCAATGGAGAAGGCTGTTCTTGAGCGCTAGGAATTCTTGCTCCCGGGCCAAATACCGCTTCTCGGCATCGGTCAGCTTGAGTTCCTGGCGCTCAAAAACAGCCTTCTCCATTGGTCGCACTACTTGCGGAACAAGCAAGGCACTTCGAGGTGCAAACAGACTGTCATCACCTCTGCATCAAGCAGTGAGCTGCAATCAGCAGATATCTGAGCAACTGGCACACACTCATTCAGCACCAGAAAAATAAACACTCCTGTTGCGCCAGCCTGCCTGTTAACGTCATCACTTCTGCCTTGATCGATGTGCGCTTGCCATTATACTCAGGCGTCCTGCCCTGCTTGATTTCTGCAGTGAACTCCTGCCATTGCGCCCTGAATGGAGGCAGCGGCTGTGACTCATCATCATAGCCGCTGATCTGACAGTCCCATCCGCAGCGCATGCACACCGCGTCCCAGTCCTCTCCAGAGTACCAGGGGCACCCACACCTCAGAGCATGGCATCTTGGGCCTGCATGGTCAGACATGTACCAAGTATTGTGTTCACATCTGTGGGGCCTATGCAGACCAGCATGCGCATTTGCTCTGCTTTGTCTGGCTTCTCCTTGTGCTCACTGGATTGAGACCCATTCTAACGGCCTTGGAGAAAGGGCAGGCAGCGATCATAATTGTGAAGCCATGAACCCACACAAGTGCGCAGCATGAGCATGCAGCATGAGGGTATATAGACAGTTTGCGGACCAGAAAAATCCCTTCTTGCCGCCAGGCATGGAACGCTGCGCTCCTGAAGTGGCCTCTTTGCCCATGAGCGGTGCAAAATGACTGTCATCCTGTTCAGGGTGCTGCGCAGCACTGCCGCTCTGCCCTGCCGCTGAGTCGGCTGCTGACTCAGAAGTTTCAGGTGCTTCGTGCACTGTGGAGGCTCTCTGCTTCTCCCTTGTTGCTGACTCAGACTTCTCAGACCTCTCAGACGTGTCTTGCGCTGCAGGAGCAGTCTGCATATCTCTTGTTGCTAATCCAGGCTGAAGGTATGCTGCATGTGCTGGCGGCCCAAACTCTTTGAGTGTCTCAATTGCTGCAGAAGCTGTCTGCCTAGTGCCTAAAGCTAGATCTTCTAGCCTTGCAGACGCTTCATGTGCTGCTGAAGGAGGTGCATCTCCTGCCGCGGCTGCTTGCAAGGCGGACCTCAGACTCTCCGCTGAGCAGTCTGAGATGCTCTGCTGCACCTTCATGTCCCTGAACACCTGAAGAGTCCATGAGGCGTTAGCACAGCAACTTCTACCGGCACTTGACTGTCTAATACACCAGGCAGCTTTGCAGGCAGAAATTATCATTGTTGCATGTCCAAACATGCTATGCTAGGACCAGGTACATTGGACAACATGATTCGGCGCTGCCGGGCTCATGCAGGAATTGGTTCCGATGCTTACCTGCAGGGTTGGGGATTTTTTGACACCAAGGGCCTCTGCCAGCATCCCATTCGCTTTGGACATGTCGCTAGGTGCCTCATATAGGACCGCTGCTGCATGCGCAGACCAGGAATGAACTGTCTGGCAGGCGTCTCGGGTCTGACTTCAAGAACACCTTACGCATCACAGCGACCCTCCAGGGCAGCTGCCATCGCAAGCATGTGAAGCACGAAGAGATGCTCCTCATGGACGCAGCAGGCGCATCAGGCATGCTTCACACAGTGCAGCCTGATTGTTATGCTGCTCACCGGTGCAGCTTGAAGCCAGGCCTTTGAATGCTTGCAGGGCTGGCTCACAAGCAGCTTCCGCAGCGGCAGAAGTCCACAGGACTGCCATTGGCTGCCCTGCCTCAGAGGCATCCTGCAGGCATTGGGTTTGCGCTTCACGCCTGTCAAGTTGTGTCTGGCATCAGCACGGAAAGCTTGGCCCGAAAGCCCCAGACATGGACCACATCCTGGTGAGGCGCAGTGTAACAATGAGGTTGACAATCCAGCTTGGGAAGAAATCACAGGGCTACCTGCAGCTTCTGCTTGAGGTCTGGGGCGCCTCGCTTAATCACCCCAACAGCTAGCCTCGCTTTGTCAGCCGCTGCTTTCGGTCCAGGCTTGCTTGGCGTGGGCGTTGCCGAAGCCCCATCTACCACCTCAGCTGCAGGATCTGTGGAAGCTGCCTGCAGAGGTGTGACTGGATATCATGGCAGTGTGGATAATTGCACCTCATGATGATGGTGTCATGGTTGATCGTGCCAAAATTTTGCCTAGACAGGGCAGCAGGTCTGAGCAGGAGCCCTGAGAACAAGCGCCCATGTGTTCCTGCCTTCGCGTTACAGTGGTGGCCTACCTCAGCCATGGGTGCATTTTTTGGGTGGCCTGCCAGGGCCTTGCCCAGATCCTTGAGCGCGGATGGCCCTGTGAAAATCTCCTGTGGCTGCAGGGAAGGCGCAATGTGCAAGCTGAATGCAGGAAACTTCTGCTCGCCTGCAGGCAAGGAGCCACATTTATGCAGCCCCTCACACAGCGGGAGACATGGCAGTGCTTCTTGCAGCCCAGGGAACAAGCACTCTTGGGAAGGAATTACATGTAGGGCACAATCTTCAGGAGATGGGAATACACACGGCTGTGAGCACTTAAGCTGCATGAGACGGATGGCAGGTCCAGTGCTTGCCTCGCAAGACAGGCTTGGCAGCCCTCCTCTGTGATTGGGGCTTTGTGAGGGCCTTCTCCATTGCCAGCGCCCTGTTTGTCGGGGACGCCTCCACATCAAGCAATAGGAAAGGCACATCTGACCGTTCCGCTGCCAGCCTGCATCAGCATCAATAAAGTCAATTTCAGTCCCTGCCTCTACTTCAAGTACCAAGAGAAGCATGTTGGTTGCCAGCCTGCAGCATGAATAAGAAAGGTATCTGCCTGCACGTCGACCTGTGCCCTTACATGAAAGCATTACCTGCCAGAGCCCTGGTCTGCAACCTGCGTACAACTTGTAAACAGAAGGCTGGGTCACCTTTCAAGAGCAGGAATGCTGGCTCTGCAGGACTCAGCCCAGCCTGCAAACCAGACCACAATGGCAATGCCTGTGTTGGGTTCCAAACGGTCCAGCAGGCTCTGTGCCTCTGCGCCCCCGCCCTTGATCGCATGCATCTGACCTGGAAGCCACTCTGGATACCGCCTGGCGGCGGTAGCTTTCTTTTCAGCAGGCCCCTGGCCCTCTCTGGGTGTGCTTGCTGTGCCACGCTCTTGGCGTCCCTCATCTCCTGAGGCTGTAGCTGACCCCTCATCTTGCAAGGTATTCTGCTGGAGATGGCTTGCTGGGGAGCTGTCATGCGCATTCTGGCGGTCTGCAGGCACAGCTGGTGATGCATCGGCATGTGCGGGCGCGGCGCTGCCTGTGATCTTCAAGCTGATGAGCCCCACTGCTGACGCCTGCTGCAGCTGCTGCATCAGCGCTTGCAAAGACCTCTTTGAAGCTCCTGAGACCTGCACGAGGACAGACTTGTGACTAATGCTTACAGTAGTCTGCGAGAATGCTGCAAGGCACCGGCAGTGCATTCACCGCATGCCTGCACCAACAGCGCCACAGTCAACGAGGTAAAGAGCCCTGTGTTACTATTGAAACGACATGAAGGCGAGACACGCATCTAAGGGCCGTCACAGAGGACTTATAAAAGAGACACCTTCTGCAGCAACTCAGGGACAGGCAGCCACTGCCCCAGAGCCCCAATGGAGAACTTGTCAGCAGGGTTCGTTTCTACTGCTGCAAAGATGGAAGTGATGACGATGCCCTGTGCAGAGCGCTCATAGCACTCTAGCGGAGCCACAGGCAGCAGCCTGAACCCACTTGGCAGCATCTCCAGGCCCACCTCCAGCGCCCTGCCAATTTTATTGTTGTCAGAGTTCGCTTTGACCACTGCAAAGGCGGATGTGATAAAGATGCCCTGGCCGGAGCGCTGGGAGCTTTCTACCAAAGCCAAAATTAGCAGCCTGAAGCCATGGCAGCATTTCCAATTCCTCCTCCAGCACGTTCCTTGCTGCGTTATATGATGACCTCAGTGTGCCTCAGGACAAGCACTCACGAAGTCGCAGAAGCAGGCTCGCTAGGGGCCGTCTCTTGACATAGACAAATTGAAGAACATGGGCCATGGGATGCTTACCTGCATGCTGCAGTGCGATCTGTTTCCATGTAGGTGCATGTCACAGATGGCAGTGGCTTCCCACTGCTGCACACAAAGGCTTGCTGCTGCTCGTCTGAGCTGCTGCGCAGGAGCACCGCCCCATAGCTGTGTTCTGGCGCTGATAAATCCGTTGCTTCACAGTACGGTGGTATGTGAGGCACCTGCACCAGAATTAGCAGAATTTGAGCCTTAGAGCCCGGTCATAGCACCACACATGCAACTCAGTCTTGAAGCTCGACCCTGAAGAGCTTATAATGAGAATGACAGGGATTCCCAATGGCATGCCTGTATGGAAAGAGAGGGCATAGCAGTTGGGATGCACGCCTCACCGTCTGCCCATTGATCAAAATAATCTTCCCCCATGAGCTCCCAATCTGAATCTGGACGTGCCCATTGTGTGACGTGACCTTGCCTGTGCACATCATGGAAAGTGCTCGAGTCCATGCATGGTGATCCATTTCGGCTGTAAAATCAAGAGTCAGGCCAGCAAGATCACATACCTGCAATGGAGTATGTCTTCCCCTTCTTGACTACAGTGGGTCGCACTGCTGTGGCAGCTCGGTACACGAGCCTGATGTGACCCGTGGCATTGCCTACAATAGCTGTGTGCGCCGGATCCTCCGGTTTGCTCTCGGGATCAATACCCCCTACTTCTGTCACTTCAACCAGTAGATCCTTAAATTCGAGCCCCAGGACAAGGTTGGCAACCTGCACCATGTCCTCCTAGCACCTTTACTAGGACTGCATATGTAATGCAAGAATGGCGTGCGTCCGTGTTGCAGCTGGCGAGGGCGATGTCAATCGGCTCATCAAGCGCCCTGTATGAATACTGAAGAACGCCAGGGGTGGAGGAAAAGCGACAGTCATTGCCGAGACCTACTCAGCAGTCAGCCCAGCCTGTCCAAGATGCCCAGCAGGACAGTCAGTCATGCACATGGCATTACAGTTCCACAAAACCATTTGACACAGATCATCTGTATTCCCTTCTGTATAGGACATGTCCAGTCGGACTTAGGCAGCACTCCTGGTTCCACAGTAAACTGCATACATTACACCGCGTTGTGCAGCACAAACATGCTGGAGTCACCTCCTAGGAGGCGTCCTGCATGTGACAGTGGTTCAGGTTTCTTCCTGTCATTCACTTGCCTAACATTTGCTAGGAGGATCCCAACCAAGCTCACTGGGCCGGCAAAAAGCCGTACAGGAAATCCAGGCAGCCTGTACTGTGCTGCATGCATGCATATGCCTCGACTGAGCAAGACGCTCCACAGGTACAACCCCGTCTGCAATTCACCTGCCTAATAAGCTGTGCATTCATTGGCACAGCACTTTGCTGCTAGTAACAGTTCTCAGCATCCATCCAGACAGAAATCCCTGATGGTCACTGCGTCATGCGAGACAGGCATGTGCGCTGTATTGCGCCACACACTTCTAATGGCTTGCGGCTTTGGCCAGTAAGCTGCCTTCTGCTGCTCCATGAGTATGTAAGCAAAGGCATGGCCTGGTCAAGGCTGCAAGAGAGCCTTCACAGCTGCATGCAGTGCTTCCCGTCTCTTCCCAAGGGCAGCGCATCCTCAGATGTCCTTGGTAGGAAGAGGGCGGGTGGACCAGTACCACACAATCACAATAATGAGGAGGAAAATCACTCCCGAGCCCGCAAGCACCTGCAAATATGAATAGCTCCCCTGTATATCAATTGTATTCATCTGATGGAGCTGAATGAAATGGCATGAAAGCCCCAGGCAGGCACATGGCTCCTGTATGTCCAGGAGAGTAGAGGTACACTCACATATTGGGCATATTGCTTGCTCTCCCTGTTGATATACTTTCGCTTTCTCTTGTCTGAACGCTTTTCTTCCTTTGTCTTACCCCCTGCACACCACGCAAGAGCCTCTTGCTCGTCACGATAACGACACCAGGCATGATATTCCGGAATGGTCGTCAGGTGATAAAGTCAATTCTCGCCAGTTTCATAATTGTTCGACAAATATAAGGTCAAAGTAATGATACTGGATAGAGACAATGTAATGCTGTTCACATTGCATGAAGGACTCCACCAATTTTCTGGCATGGGCATAGCTCACCTTTCCCTTGAGCCATGTTTTTGCAGCGCTGTCTGAGCGTAAGCCCAAGGGCACGGATTCTCTACTCAGGAGACTTTCAGGAATTGCAGCCTGTCTGACGTGGGGTGGCAACACTGCAGCGTGCATCCCAAGGCAGGCCAAGCCTGGCGCCCAATGTCTATAAGTTTATATCCCTCGTCATGCACAGGAGCACCTTGCCTTGTTGGATCTGCGCATTTGTCTTTGGGCATGTGAATTGTGGAGTTCTCCTATTGTGGTACATCCCAGTGCAGCAGAAGGTCCTGGGTGCGCAGCATGCCAGACATGTGACATAGAAGATCTATTGACTGTGATCAGAGAAGTGCAGCCCCGGCTCCCCTGTGACACAGTGGATTGGCTGCGCTGAATGGAGGAGAACCCTGCGTAATATTTGATATCCACTCCACTCACCATGGTGGTGAGGGGGCTCACTCCCTGCTCAAATGCTCTGTCTTCTTGGCGTGATGAAGCTCAGTACCTTGATGCACAAACAAGTGTGAGCCACTGCTCTGTGCAAGCTTGAAGTTGTGCCTTTTAATATCTAAATGTGTAATGATTGTTGCTGTGTGTCCTGCTCCTGCTGCAGCAAGAAATCAAGGTGAGAAGCCACCAGCGTCTCTTTTCATAGCCACCTGCCTGCCCCACTCAGCTGCGAAACATTGGAAGCCCGCTCTGCGGCACTTGATCATCGCTGCTCACACTAGTTGCAGAGCAGTGAGCGCATACGATGCAGCAGCACGTATCAAGATGCCCTGACTTGTGTTCCTGCTGCAGAGGAAATTCACTCAGCGCTCTGATCGTGTCAAAGGAGTAGAGCTACATCCTACAGAGCCATGGTGCGCCCCAAGCCTCTTTGATCACTGTCATGCACAGCTGCACGTTGCCTGATGCCCATAAGCTACATGATGCATCAAGTTGCTACTGATGTGCAGGCTCCTTGCCAATCTGTACAGCGGCAATGTCTATGTATGGAGCACAGCAGACCAGGTCCGTCACAGCTCCTGCGCATCATGCCTTAGATTTGCCCTGACATGCACTGCCCACGATGCCGTGTCCAGCATGTCTGCAATGGGCCATGCAGCTTTGCAACTGGTAAAATTGCGCTGCTGCTTGCAGAGTCTCGTGAAGAGCTTTGAGGTCACTGAGCTACCAGGTGAGCTCAGGATAAATCACATGACCTCATCATTCATCCTGTCTTTCAGCAATGAATAGCAAAGAAATGCAGGATGTTGGTGAATGTCCCAAAGTGGCTCACCACATAGATAATGAACATGAGCCAACACTACAGGATGCTGCTGCGCATGGGCAAAACCATAGATTGTACAGCTGACAATGGCAATGTCAGGCATTAGGAGGCCTGCTTGCGTGCAG
Source organism: uncultured Pseudomonadota bacterium (assembly GCA_963794625.1). Taxonomy (GTDB): domain Bacteria; phylum Pseudomonadota; class Alphaproteobacteria; order Acetobacterales; family Acetobacteraceae; genus Acidocella. The sequence goes on along the minus strand of CAWCEU010000002.1, from coordinate 6,381 downwards.
TGCGGACGGCAAAGTTTGTGGCGAGGAAGCAATGGATAGTCACAGGCTCAGACGACATGTTCATCCGTGTGTACAACTACAACACAATGGACAAAGTGAAGGCTTTCGAGGCGCATACTGACTACATCAGGTAAGCTTTCATGCAGAAAACAAAAGCACAAGTGCTTTGTGTCGAATGAGTATATGTCAAGTTGCAGCCAGTGCCTCAGCGCAGGAGCAGAGCCTCGCAAGCCTGTATGATTGGAGCCTGCGCTTCACTGCTGCATAGCATGGGGCTCTGCGAGTCAGCCATTTTATGGTGGACACTTTCACAAGAAGCACTGCTTCCAGACTGACAATATGATGCCTTCAAGTGTCTGCACAGGAGTCTAGCTGTGCATCCAACCCTGCCATACCTCCTGTCGTCCTCAGATGACATGCTCATCAAGCTGTGGGACTGGGAGAAGGGCTGGATCTGCACCCAGATCTTCGAGGGCCACTCCCACTACGTCATGCAGGCAAGCCACCTGGCGTAGTGCATGCCTCATTCACTCAAGTCACAATCCAACCAAAAGTTGAGCCCTGCTTAGTGAATTTCCTGAGCCTGGATTGTGCGCAAATGGCAGCATTTGCAGCAGCGTCAGTGTTGCAGCTAGCCTGTGCAGGCAGTTTGGAGGCACAGCAGTCGGGTGGCAAACACCTGGAATCAGCCAATTCTGGGACTGGCAGACCTGAGCTCTGTGTGCTGCACGCAGGTCACCTTCAATCCCAAGGACACAAACACTTTTGCAAGCGCCTCCCTGGACCGCACTGTCAAGGTGTGGAGCATCGGGCAGCCCACCCCCAACTTCACCCTGGAGGGCCATGAGAAGGGGGTGAATGCTGTGGACTACTTCACTGGCGGTGAGCGTCAGTCCTCTTTGGTCCTGTCTTTGCAGAACTTCAAATTCTCAAGATCCAGCAGTCTTTGCTGGTGGGTCCTGCTATCTGCGATGCTGCTTGTGCGCTCACTGTGTGTGCGTGCTGGCCACTGCACAGCAAATTGGTGCCGCGTACCCTGCACAGAGGGCTTCAAGAGCATTTACTGCCATTATGTGACACTTGATTACAGTGCTGACATGTAATTACAGCTTTCAGCACCAGGCTCAAGTGCCACAAGTATTGCAACATGTGCCACAATGCCCTCCTGTGCAGAGCAAGCTGTCCCTTTCCCTTTCCTGTCAGCCGCATGCAGTGCATGTGTGCTTTCCGCTGTCAGGAGGTCAGCCTTGCATTGCCGGTTTACTTGTACAAAAGCCTTTCCCCTGCTGCTGTGCAGGCGACCGGCCGTACCTGATCTCGGGTGCGGACGACAAGCTGGCCAAGGTGTGGGACTACCAGACCAAGGCATGCGTGCAGACCCTGGAGGGCCACGGGCACAATGTCAGCGCCGTCTGCTTCCACCCAGAGCTGCCTATTATCATAACAGGGTCTGAGGACGGCTCCGTCAAGTTCTGGCACTCCACTACCTACCGCCTGGAGTCCACGCTCAACTACGGCCTCGAGCGTCTGTGGGCCCTTGGCGCCTGCAAGGGCTCCAACCAGTGAGCACTGGTCCCAATCAGAGAGGGATGAAACTGCCAATGAAGGACACTTGTGAGTCATGCTGTACACAGCAGAAGATTCTGAGCTGCGCATAGGGGAAGCTGAATCCTCACCTGTAATTGCCCTGTCACACCGCATTGCTCAGGTGTATACAGGACGAGGCTCTGAACTATATGACACTGTGCGCAGCGTGGGCCTGGGCTATGATGAGGGCACAGTGCTCATCAAGATCGGGCGCGAGGAGCCGGTGGCCTCCATGGACACCAGCGGCAAGATCATTTGGGCGCGGCACAATGAGATCCAGACTGTCAACGTCAAGTCCCTGGGGCAGGAATTTGAGGAGGTGGGTGCCACCTCAATCCGCCCCCACACAGTGCTGCTCTCGTTCTGCCTTTGGCCTTGCCATCAGCAGCGCTGGTGGTGGAGCACCCCCACGGTCTTGATGCTGGAACCAACAGCTCTGCCTGTGAGTTCTTCACCCTGAATGATTTGTCTCTCACCTGTGCCCAGCGTGTTGATGCAGGCGGATGGCGAACGGCTGCCGCTGGTGGTGAAGGACCTGGGCAGCTGCGACATGTACCCAGCCACGCTGGTGCACAGCCCCAATGGGCGCTTTGTGGCGGTGTGTGGCGATGGCGAGTACATCACCTACACTGCGCTGGCCTGGCGCAACAAGAGCTACGGCTCTGCGCTCAGCTTTGTGTGGGGCGAGGACTCCAATGTGTTCGCCACCCGCGACAGCAGCAGCTCTGTCAGGTGAGACTTGCAGGGCGCCCATAGAAACTTGAGTTGGGATTGCTTTACCCCAAGAATTCGGAGTATGGCCTATCAGTGGTTTGGTCCTCTTCGAGGGGCCTCTGGGCACCGAGAGCCATCCTTTCAAAGGTTGCTGCAGAATTTGTGCCCGGCGATTCAGGATAGCAGAGCTTTTCATCTGCTGGTGCAGGCTCAGTGCAGTTGAGTAGTGTATGCCATTCAGGCAGGACTGAGGTGTGACAGTCAAGTGCAGATTGCACAAGAACTTTAAGGAGTATGAGCAGATCAAGCCGGGCTTTCCCATTGAGGAGATCCATGGAGGGGCCCTGCTGGGTGTGCGCTCGCAGGACTTTGTATGCTTCTACGACTGGACCACTGCTCAGGTATGCAGTCCCCTCAGGCATTCACGCCTAGTGATGCGCCACCTGCTCAACACAATGCTCAGCAGGCTTCTCAGCAACTTCCTTGAGCTGCCACTCCAGCCAGCCATACGCCATGTGGTCACATCAAGTGCTGACCACTGACCATGGTCATATCATGTGTGTCGCGCAGCTGGTGCGACGCATGGAGGTGCCTGCGGAACACCTCAGAGGGACTTGCATGGCCGTCACATACCCAGTCATTGAGCTCTAAACTCTCTGTGCAGCTGGTGCGGCGCATAGAGGTGCCCGCAAAGGATATTAAGTGGAGCGGGGGCGGGGACCTTGTGGCCATCATTGGGGAGGCCTCCTTCTATGTGCTGCGTTGCGACCGCGATGCCGTGGCCACCGCGCTGGAGTCGGGCGAGCAGCTGGACGAGGACGGCATTGAGGACGCCTTTGAGCTGCAGACTGAGACCTCTGAGGCCGTGCGCACTGGTGAGAGGGACCACTCCTTGCTCCTTTCTCGCAGAGCACAATTTGTGATTACAGATGTCTCTCAACAGGAGCCAGAGACCTATTAGACCATGCGCGTCCCTGAGGTCTCACATGATGCTGTGATTGCTTATGGTCAGAGCGCTGGTGCTGAGCATTGGCGAACTGTGCTTGGGAGCACTGCCGCAAGGGGCACATGGGAGTCGCACATGTGTAACAATCAGGGGCCAGAGCCTGTCAGGCAGTCCAGTCTGCTGGCTGGCTGCCGAGCAGATTCAGTGGGTGCTTGCTGTGCGGTAAGATGCAACTGAATGTGAGGATGGCTGCACCCAGGGCTGTGGATCGGCGACTGCTTCATCTACACCAATGGGGCGTGGCGCTTAAACTACTGCGTGGGCGGGGAAGTCACCACTATGTTTCACCTGGACCGTCCCATGTATCTGCTGGGCTACCTGGCTGCGCAGTCCAAGGTCTACCTGATTGACAAGGTGCGCACCTGGCTTATGTGCTGTGGGAAGGTCCTTTCAATGCTCGCCATTCTGGCTGGTTGCCATCAGCCCAGGCCTTATTTTCATGCTGAGCTCTGGAATGCTGCACTGCGGATCAGCGTGTGCAGCGCGCATCTCCCCCTCACAGCAGCATTCGGAGAGCAGACTACGGATTTTGGGGCAACATTGGTCGAAACCAGCCTGGAAGATTGTCACCTAGCATTTGGGGGACAGCGTCCCTGCTGTGATGTGCTGAGTTATGCAGCACTAAAGTTATCGCTGTAGTAGTACCTAGCTCGTTCCTGTCAAGGATATGCAGCAAATAGGGATGTTGGCCTTGAGTGAACAGTGATCGTGCAGGAGTTCAGCGTGATGGGATACACCCTGCTGCTATCCCTCATCGAGTATAAGACGCTGGTCATGCGCGGCGACTTTGATCAAGCCAATGAGATTCTGCCCCAGATCCCACAGGTATGCAGCAGCAGCAGAAGCTTTGTCCTAGTAGTATGATGATAGATCTTGCCCACTGAGTGTCAGAGCCTGAGACACCCAAGTATGAAGGTCAGGTGCTAAAACAAAGTGTGTTCAAGCAGTGTCAGCTGGCCATACTTTTAGCAAATTTAAGTCATGGGAATGCCGGGAGGGCAATGCCAAGGCCCACTGCAAGTTTTGTGTGGTGGAGCTAGGACCAGAGACAGTGCATGCAATCTCACGATTGTCTGACCTTTCTCTTGCAGGAGCAGCGCGACGCCGTGGCGCGCTTCCTGGACGCGCGTGACATGAAGCGCGAGGCGCTGGAGATTGCGACAGACCCTGACTACCGCTTTGACCTGGCGGTGTCCCTGGGAGAGCTGGGCACCGCGCTGGGCCTGGCCGAGCAGTCCGGCTCCGAGCTGAAGTGGCGCCAGCTGGGCGAGCTCGCTCTTTCGGCCGGGAAGCTGCAGGTGGGACATGCAGCTTAAAGGCTGCATGACAAGCTCTGAGCGCAAGAGTCTGTGATGACGGCTAGATAGTGTGCAAATTGCGGATGTGGATCCGTACCAAGCCCGGAGACAGACACAGCATCTACATGCGCATGTCTGCTCCTTGTCTAATGTGGTATGTGCCGTATCCATAGCATGGGTCGGCACTTCAGAATGGACATATGCAACAACGGGAATGAGAGAATGGCTGTCACATTGGGCCAAGGCTGAGTGCTGGTGCAGGTGGCTGAGGAGTGTCTGCAGAAGGCCGGGGACCTGAGCGGGCTGCTGCTGCTGTACACGGCCAAGGGCAGCGGGGCGGGCCTGGGTGAGCTGATCAAGAGCGCGGGCGCGCAGAACCGGCAGAACATCGTGTTCCTGTGCCACCTGCTGCTGGGCAACCTCAATTCCTGCGTGAACCTGCTCATCGCCACCAACAGGATACCTGAGGCCGCCTTCTTCGCACGCACATATGTGCCCTCCCGTATGACAGAGGTCAGTGCTGGCCCTCAATTGATTGTCTGCACAGGGCGTGCATCCCTTTTGCCATGTAATGTAGGTGCCGTCCACCTATGCCTCCCCTGTGTTGTGTGGAGGGCTCTGTGGCAGATCAAGCACTGATGTCAGGGGTGTCATACTGCAGACAGGCCATGAGCATGCATCCGTGCATATCAGCTCAAGCTTCCATGCCGCGGGAGCCACAGCAGCATGCACTGGCCGCACAGTTGCATGACCTCATGCGGTGTGTGCACTGCAGGTGGTAAAGCTGTGGCGGGAGGACCTGGCCAGCATCAATGCCAAGGCTGCAGAGTCTCTAGCGGACCCAGCGCAATACCCCAACCTGTTCCCAAACCTGGACCTCGCCCTTCACGCAGAGCAGTATCAGGTGCGGTGCAGCACATTGACATGCCCGAGGCCCTCATGCTTTCTGTTCAGTCTGGCTGTCTGTGATCTGGTCTTCAGGGGTTTGTGCCTCAACATGCGCTCTTTGCCCTCTTTGCACACCTCTGGAGTGGCCTGGCTCAAGCAGCGCCGGAGTTTCTGTGTCACATGTGGGTGCCTGCAAAATGTCCAAAGCTGGGCTTCAAGGCATCAGACAGGCTAGCTTGTCTGATGAAGGTGCATGCGCGTGCAGGCTCAGAAGCAGAGCAAGCCGCGGCCGGCGGCTTCCTTCCAGCTGCACGAGTCCGAGGGCATGCAGGACCTGCTGTCGCTCATGCAGAACATGAGTGTCGGCGGCGGCGAAGAACTGCCACAGGCAAATGGCGACCTTGGAGGCCATGCTCACGCTACAGAGGGTACTACTCTTCCATACTTCCTAGGGGACACTGACCAGGTGTCTCACGGTCCAAGATGGTGGCACGAGGGGCATCAGCGTTCCAAGCTATCAGAACCCAGACGCAATTGGACGCCTGGCAAGAGCGCTCCATGCATCAGACTTTGAGCTATTTGAACCCAGATGCAGTTCGACGCCTGACACGAGCACACCATTGGTGCAGGTGAGGAGGATGCGCATGCAGCGCCTGCCATCGAGGATCCGACAGGTGGCACCGCTGAGCTGGAGGCTGAGCTGCTCCACACTCCCGGGCCCACAGGCCTGCCGGCCCATGCAGCCGAAGGTGTGCTACCCTGAGCTGCCTCGCGAGCATGTCCCCTTGCTTGGCGGAGGCGAATTGTTGTTCTCAGTAAAATCTGAGGAGCAGCAGCTGCTTTTGGAGGCTGTGTGGTCTTGCCAACAGTATATCACCTGGGCGTTCA
>CAWCEU010000001.1:0-178984 GCA_963794625.1 uncultured Pseudomonadota bacterium | reverse complement strand
GACGTACGGGTTTACTTCGGCAGATGTTTGGCGATGTAAGGCGGCAGCCAGAAGCTGGCCACATGCACTTGCGGGCTCCAATACTCGCTCTTGCCCGCGATATCGCCAGCCGCCTCGGCACGCTTGGCGATTTCCTCAATGCTCACCTGCGTCTGTTGCGGGTCCTTGCCCGCCCAGCCCAGCGTCATGTAGCCGCCCACATAGGTCGGCACCGCGGCGATATAGGCGGAGACGAAGGGGAAGAAATTCTTCCGGCGCACCGATGTTTCATGCAGCTCATCCGCCTGCATGAAGGGCACGCCGCATTGATTCACGATCAGCCCATCATCGGCCAGGATGCGCGCGGCGTTCTCGTAGAAATCATCCGTGAACAGAACTTCACCCACGCCGATCGGGTCGGTGGAATCCACGATGATCACGTCGAACGAGCCGGTGGCCGCTTTCTTCACATAATCGATGCCATCGCCCACGATCACCTCGGCGCGCGGGCTGGTCCAGGCATCGCCACCGATGCCAGGCAGGAACTCCTTGGAGAGGCGGATCACCTCGCCGTCGATCTCCACCATCACCGCGCGCTCAACGCCCTTGTGCATCAAAACATGTTTGAGCACGCCGCCGTCGCCCGCGCCGATGATCAGCACGTTCTTCGCATTTCCATGCGCCAGCAGCGGCACATGGGCGAGCATTTCCTGATAGACGAATTCATCGCGCTCGGTGATCTGGATCACGCCGTCCAGCGTCAGCACCCGGCCATGGCTGGTGGTTTCGAACACGCCGATATCCTGGAAATCGCTCTTCACCCGCGCCAGCTCGCGCACGGTTTTGAAGCGCTGACCCCAATCGGGATAAAGTGTCTCGTTCAACCAAGTATCGGCCATGGGCACACCTCGTCTGTCCGGGCCGGCGCCGGAAAAAGCCAAAGCCTTCTCCAGCCACTGGCCAGCTTAGGATGGTTCGGGGGAAAATGGAGCCAAGCGGCAGCGCCGCCCGGCGCTTAGCGCCAAATCAATCCAGAGGGCGATTCAGACTTCAAGCCGAACCATGAATGGTTCGTCTTAAAGCCATCGCACTCTACGCGATCAGTCCGCGCTTCTGCTCGTTGATCTGGATGTGGCTCGGCGTGAACGCTTCCTTCAGGAAGGGGATCAGCTTGTACGGATCGCAGCACCCGCACATGAACACATCCAGCGCGGCAAAATTCCGCTCCGGCCAGCTATGGATGGAGATATGGCTCTCCGCCAGCACCACCACGCCGGAAACGCCACCATTCGGCTCGAAATGGTGGAAATGATGATGCAGAATGGTCGCCCCGGCCGCCAGCGCGCCGTTGCACAGCGTCTCGTCGATCAGCTGTGGGCTGTCGAGATTGGAGGCACCCCACAGATCGATGATCAGGTGCATGCCGGCGTATTTCACGCCATCCTTCTCGACGTAATAGTCCTTCTGCGGCTCCGGGGAGACCATGGAAATCGTCTGGTTTTCGCTCGGAGACTCCGAGACCATCCCCAGTTGGGCAAGTGCGTTCATTGCGAACCCCCTAACTAGTAGACAGCCTGTAGAACGCAGCACCGCGCTGCGCCCCCCTGGGCCAGTGGGGGGGGCTTATGAGGCCATACCCCCCTGGATGCAAGTGATATTTTTATGCAGGCCCTGAAAAAAACCACCCCCTGCCCCGCGTTATCGGAGCAAGGGGTTTTCACGGAACCTTCAAGAAGAGAACAGGTATATTTCTGTTAATCAGCTGCGTCCTGATACGCTTCCAGCGGCGCGCAGGAGCAGACAAGGTTACGGTCCCCATACACATTATCAACCCGCTTAACGGGCGGCCAGTATTTCTGGACCGCAACGTAAGGCAGCGGGAACGCCGCCACCTGCCGCGAATAACCATGCGTCCATGCTTCCGCCATCACCTCGGCGGCGGTGTGCGGGGCATTTTTGAGCGGATTATCCTCCTTCGGCAAACCGCCTGAGGCGATCAGGGATATCTCGCCCGCGATGCTCAGCATCGCATCGCAGAACCGGTCCAGCTCCGCCTTGTCCTCGCTCTCTGTGGGTTCGATCATTAAAGTCCCCGCCACAGGCCAGGACATTGTGGGCGCATGGAAGCCGTAATCGGCCAGGCGTTTGGCGATATCCTCCACCTGCACGCCGGAATTGGCGGCAAAGCCCCGGCAATCGACAATACATTCATGCGCCACCCGCCCCTGCTCGCCCCGGTACAGGATGGGATAGGCGCCTTGCAGCCGGGCGGCGATGTAGTTGGCGTTCAGAATCGCCACCCTGGTCGCCTGGGTAATGCCCTCAGGCCCCATCAGCCGGATATAGGCGTAGGGAATGGGCAGGATCAGCGCCGAGCCGAAAGGTGCCGCCGAAACCGGGCCATAGCCGGTGGCCGGCCCGGCATCCGCGCGCAGCGGATGGGTGGGCAGATGCGGCGCCAGATGTGCTGCCACGCCGATGGGCCCCACACCCGGCCCGCCGCCGCCATGGGGGATGCAGAAGGTTTTGTGCAGGTTCAGATGGCAAACATCCGCGCCGATATTGGCCGGGCTGGTCAGCCCCACCTGCGCGTTCATGTTGGCGCCATCCATGTAAACCTGCCCGCCTGCCGCATGCACGGCCTGCACGATGTCGCGGATCGCGGTTTCATACACGCCATGCGTGCTGGGATAGGTGATCATCAAGGCGGCGAGGCGCTCGCCATGCTCCTCCACCTTCTTGTGCAGGTCGGCCACATCCACATTGCCGTTCTTGTCGCACGCCACCACCACAACCTTATAGCCCGCCATGGCGGCGGAGGCCGGGTTGGTGCCATGGGCGGAAGCCGGGATCAGGCAGATATTCCTGAGCCCCTCGCCGCGCGCCTCATGCCAGGCGCGGATGGCCAGCAGCCCGGCATATTCGCCCTGCGCGCCGGAATTGGGCTGCAAGGAGACCGCCGCGAAGCCGGTGACTTCGCAGAGCAGGCCAGCAAGTTCGTCAATGAGCTGCTTGAAGCCTTGCGTCTGCGCGGCCGGCGCGAAGGGATGGATATCGGCGAATTCCGGCCAGCTGACCGCCGCCATCTCCACCGCCGCGTTGAGCTTCATCGTGCAGGAGCCAAGCGGAATCATCGAGCGGTTGAGCGCGACATCCTTGTCCTCCAGCCGCTTCATGTAGCGCAGCATGCCATGCTCGGAATGATGGGCGCTGAACACCTCCTCCGTGCAGAAGCCGCTCTTGCGCGCCAGCGCGGCGGGGATGGAGGGCGGCGCCTCGGTCAGCTTGGCGCCGAACAACCCGGCCAGCGCCTCCAGCTCGGCGCGCGTCACCGTCTCGTCCAAGGCGATGCCGATGCCGGTTGCATCGATCCGGCGCAGATTGAACCCGGCTTCCTCGGCGGCCTGGATCAGCGCATCCGCCTTCGCGCCAGCCTCGATCGCCAGAGTGTCAAAAAACGCCGTGTGGCGCAGGGTGAACCCGGCCTTGCGCGCCGCCTCACCCAGCAGCCGGGCCTGCAAATTCACCCGGCGGGCAATATTTTTCAGCCCCTCCGGCCCGTGCCAGGCGGCGTAGAACCCGGCCATCACCGCCAGCAGCACCTGCGCGGTGCAGATATTGCTGGTGGCTTTCTCGCGCCGGATATGCTGCTCGCGCGTCTGCAACGCCAGACGCATGGCCGGCCGGCCGGCTGCATCCACCGACACACCGACCAGCCGCCCCGGCATGGCGCGCTTGAATGCGTCCTTGGTGGCGAAGAACCCGGCATGCGGGCCGCCGAAACCCATCGGCACACCGAAGCGCTGGGCGGACCCCGCGACGATGTCGGCCCCCATCTCGCCCGGCGGGGTTAACAGCGTCAACGCCAGTAAATCGGCGCAGACGATGCTCATCGCCCCCGCCGCCTTGCCCGCCGCGATCTCCGCGGTGAGGTCCCGCACCGCGCCGGTGGAGCCCGGATAATTCAGCACCAGCGCGAAGGGCTTGGCAGCCGTGATGGCGGCGGCATCGCCCGGCGCCACATCCAATATCTCCCAGCCATGCGGCCAGGCGCGGGTGGCGATCACGGCGCGGGTCTGCGGATGCACATCCCTGGCGATGGCGATGACATTGCCGCCCGCCTTGCTCATCGCATGCGCCATGGCCACACCCTCGGCGGCGGCCGTCGCCTCGTCCAGCAGCGAGGCATTGGCGATTTCCATGCCCGTCAGCGAGATGATCATGGTCTGGAAATTCAGGATGGCTTCCAGCCGCCCCTGGGAGATTTCCGCCTGATAGGGGGTATAGGCCGTGTACCAGCCGGGGTTTTCCAGCACGTTGCGGCTTATCACCGGTGGGGTGACGGTGCCGTGATAGCCAAGCCCGATCAGGGATTTCTTTACCACGTTGCGGCTGGCCAGCCCGCGCAGCCGGGCCAGCAATGCGGCCTCGTCCTCGGCCTGCGGCAGCGCCAGGCTGGCGTTGGTGCGGATGCTCTCGGGGATGGTTTCGGCAATCAGCCCTTCCAGGCTTGGCGCGCCGACCAGCTTGAGCATCGCGGCAATCTGCGCTTCGTCCGGCCCGATATGGCGGCCAACGAAACCATCCCGCCGCTCCAGCACGGCGAGTTCAGTTAATGCATTCACGCCAGCGTCCCCAAAAATTCGTCATAGGCCGCGCGGTCCAGCAATTCGGTGAGTGAGGCCGGATCCGCCAGGCGCAGTTTGAAGAACCAGCCATCGCCCTCCGCCTCGCCGTTCACCTTGGCGGGCTCGTCGACAATGGTCTGGTTCACCTCCGCCACCGTGCCGGAAAGCGGCGCATACACGTCGGAGGCCGCCTTCACGCTCTCCACCACCGCGCAAGCCTCGCCCTTGGCGACGTTGCGGCCCGGCTCCGGCAGCTCAACAAACACGATATCACCCAGCGCAGCTTGCGCATGGTCGGTAATGCCAATGGTGGCCAGCCCGTCCGCGCCCACGGAAACCCATTCATGATCCTTGGAGTAAAAAATCTGGGACATCGAAGCCTTCCTTTCAGCGGACATAGTTGTGAGGAACGAAGGGCAGAGCGGTGACCTGCCCGGGAAGCGGTTTATCACGCACGATCAAATCCAGCTTTGTGCCAATCCTGGTACAGTCCAGCCGTACATAGCCGAGCGCGATGGGCGCGTTGAGTGTGGGAGAAAACACGCCGGAGGTAATACGGCCAACACTTTCGCCGCCCGGCAGCCGGATCTCGGCCCCGGCCCGGGCCGGGGCGCGGCCTTCCAGCCTGATGCCGACCAGCGTTTCCGCCGTGCCCTCTAAAAGCGCCTTGTTTACCGCCGCGGCGCCAAGAAAATGGCCCTCGGCCAGGCGTTTCCTGGACAGCGCGAAGCCCAGCCCGGCGGCGACCGGGTTGGTGCTTTCATCAATATCGTTGCCGTAGAGGCAGAGCCCGGCCTCCAGCCGCAGCGAGTTGCGCGCGCCCAGCCCGGCGGGGGTGGCGCCACGGGCCAGCAGCAGCTCGGCCAGGGCCTCACCGTCAAAACCGGCACAGCCGATCTCGAAGCCATCCTCCCCGGTATAGCCGGAACGGGTGACGATGCAGTCAATCCCGTCAATTTTCAGGGCGGCGGCATCCATGAATTTCAGCCCCGCCGCCTCCGGCAGGGTTTCCGCCGCCTTCGGGCCCTGCAAAGCGAGCAGGGCGCGGCTGAACTGCGTGGTAACGGCCACGCCATGGCTGCGCATATGGGCCACATCCGCCTCCTTGCGGCTGGCGTTCAGCACCACCTGGATATGCGGGCCGAGATTGGCCACCATCAGATCATCCAAAATCCCGCCCGTCTCATTCAGCAGCAGCGTGTAGCGCTGGCGGCCCGGCTTCAGCCCGGCAATATCGCCCGGCACCAGATGCGAGAATGCGCCGATCTCCGCGATCTCGGCCTGGCCCATATGCGAGACATCGAACAAGGCCGCCCCGGTGCGGCAGGCCTGATGCTCGGCGATAATGCCCTGATATTGCAGCGGCATCTCATAGCCGGCGAATTCCACCATGCGCGCGCCAAGCCGGCGGTGCAGAGCATCCAATGGTGTCTTGGCCACGAACTATCCCCCAATCGTCAGTCCACCCGGCTAACACCGCCGGAAGCGCTGACCCCCCTCTGTCTTGAAACCTGAGAGATTTCGGGCTGGCCCATGAATGGCTCAAACCCTTGACCCCGTCGGTGCGGCGGGAGTTTTCCGCCGGCTTTCCAGAGTGCCCCTGTGACGATCCGCAGCCCTTGTTGCCTGAGCGGTTCCGGGGGCCGGTTGCGCCTTCGGCGGCGGAAACTCATGTCTCCACTCTCTCCTGCGTCCGAATAAGGACGCTTCCCTTTTGCCCGAGGGCACATAATTTGCAAAGCTGTTTCTGACGCAATTATAGAAAAACCAGATTGAGGCCCATTTCATGTCCGAAAACGTCCAGCTGATGCCTGCCCTCGTGGTCGAGGATATCCATAAATCCTTCGGAACGGTGGAGGTTCTGAAAGGTGTGTCCCTCTCCGCCAGGGACCAGGACGTGATCGCGATTCTCGGGTCTTCCGGCTCGGGCAAAAGCACCTTCCTGCGCTGCATCAACATGCTGGAGATGCCGGATAAGGGCAAAGTCACGATCAAGGGCGAGACGATCGAGATGCGGGAGGGCAAGCAGGGCCGCGCCTGCGCGAATCCGAAGCAGCTTGAGCGGCTGCGCTCCCGGCTTTCCATGGTGTTCCAGCAATTCAATCTCTGGGGCCATATGACGGTGCTGCAGAACGTGATCGAGGCGCCGGTGCATGTGCTGAAGCTGGACAAGAAAACCGCCACCGCCCGGGGCGAGGCGATGCTGGAAAAGGTGGGGCTTTCCGCCAAGCTGAGCGCCTTTCCGGCGCAGCTTTCCGGCGGGCAGCAGCAGCGCGTGGCCATTGCCCGGGCGCTGGCGATGGAGCCGGACGTGCTGCTGTTCGACGAGCCGACCTCCGCCCTGGACCCGGAACTGGTGGGTGAAGTGCTGAAGGTGATGCGCGACCTTGCCAAGGAAGGCCGGACCATGCTGGTGGTGACGCATGAAATGGGCTTCGCCCGCGAGGTGGCGAGCCAGGTGATGTTCCTGCACAAGGGCCTGACCGAGGAAGAAGGCAAGCCGGATGAGATGTTCACCAACCCGCAGACGGCGCGGTTTAAACAATTTCTGTCCAGTACATTGAAACACTGAAAGGCGATTGAACAAGGCTGGCGCGCGCACCATCTTTCAGCCCATATCTCAAGGCGGCTTCAAAAGTTCACATCAAATGTTGCTTGACCCGACAGTGCGCCAGTCTTCGGTGCTAGCTCATGTGCTGCTGGTTGAGGATGAGGACATCATCCGCACCCTGCTGGCCGAAGAACTGCGCAGCCACGGGTTGGTTGTGACACTGGCCACCAATGCGGATGAGGCCTGGGAGGTGCTTGAATCCGGCACGCCGGTCGATCTTATATTTTCCGATGTGACGATGCCCGGCTCCATGAGCGGCATGGAGCTGCTGCGCCGGGTGCGCGGCGCCTTTCCGCATATCAAGCGGGTGCTGACATCGGGCGATCCCGGCCCGGAAAATCTTTCCGAGCTGGGGCTGTTCCTGCCAAAGCCGTTCCGGCTGGCGGCGGCGGCGCGCACGGCCCTGCATGCACTGGGCTTCGCCGCCAATTAAGCCTCTGAAACCAATAGCTAAAATATGAAATGGAGCCTTCGGCCAACACCTGAATGCGCCATGCCCGCCGGTGCCACGGCGCGATGGCTGCCCCGCGACAATCGTAAAACCCGTTGTTAAATCAAGGCTGGGCTCCCTATCTTGGGGCAGGATCACAATGGTCACGAATCAGGGACGAGCATGGCAGACGACCCGTATAAAGTTCTAGGTGTGAAAAAGGAGGCGAGCGCGGAGGAGATCCGCTCCGCCTATCGCAAGCTGGCGAAGAAACACCACCCCGACCTGAACCCCGGCAACAAGGAGGCGGAGGAGAGGTTCAAGGCCGTCTCCGGCGCCTATGAATTATTGAGCGACGCGGAGAAGCGGGGCAAGTTCGACCGGGGCGAGATCGACGCCTCTGGGGCGGAGCGCGCGCCGCAGCAATCCTGGCGGCAATATGCCGAGGGTGCGCCGGGCGAGCGTTACGCCTATTCCACCGGCGGCGGCATGGGCGGGGCGGATTTCGAGGACCTGTTCACCAATATCTTCAGCCAGCGCCCGCGCGGCCCGGCCAAGGGGCATGACCATCATTACAGCCTGGAGGTGGAATTCCTGGAGGCTGTAAGCGGGGCAACACGGCGCATCACCTTGCCGGATGGCGGCACGCTGGATGTGAAGATCCCACCCGGCACCGAGGAAGGGGATGTTCTGCGCCTGCGCGGCAAGGGTGACCCGGGGATGAACAACGGCCCGGCGGGAGATGCGCTGATCGAGATCCATATCGCGCCGCATAAATTCTACCGGCGGATTGGCCGCAATATTCACATGGACGTGCCGGTTTCGCTGAAGGAGGCGGTGCTGGGGGCCAAGGTGACCATCCCGACCCCGGCGGGCGAAGTGGCGATGACGGTGCGCCCGGGTACGGAGAGCGGCACCGAGATGCGGCTGCGCGGGCGCGGCGTGCCGGCCCATGGCAAACATGCGGCGGGGGATTTGCATGTGAAGCTGAACGTGGTGGTGGGGCCCACGGATGAGAAACTGAAAACATTTCTTGAGGGCTGGGAGCAGCCGGGCTTCAATCCGCGGGAGGGGCTTAAATGATCACATTCGAATCCCTGCATATCGCCGGGCTGGATGAGGCTGAGCTGACGCATTGGATCGAGGCCGCCTGGGTACGGGCACGCGGCATGCGGGGCGCCTGGCAGTTCGAGGACGTGGATGTGGCGCGGATCAGGTTGATCCATACGCTGCGCCACGAGCTGGAAATTGGCGAGCCGGCGATGCCGGTGGTGCTCTCCCTGCTGGACCAGCTTTACGAGCTGCGCCGCAACGCCGCCCGGCTGAACGCGGCGCTGGCGGATTTGCCGCCCGCGGCACGCATGGCGATATTGGAAAAACTCGAAGGATAAATTCCGGACGTTTTTGTGGGTGTGGGGGCTTTTTACTAAAAGCCCCCACGGAAAGCCTTTAAACCGAAAAATACTTCGCGTGGCTGTTCAGCACCACAATGGCACTCGTCGATTGCTCTGGATGGAGCTGATACTCATCGGACAATGAAAGCCCGATCCGCCCGGCATCCAGAAGCTTCAGGATCTGCGCCTGATCTTCCAGCTTCGGACAAGCAGGATATCCAAACGAATAGCGGCTGCCGCGATAGCCCTGGCTCAGCATCTTCTCCATGTCGCGGTCATCCTCGGCGGCGAAGCCAAGCTCCGCGCGGATGCGCTTATGGGTATATTCCGCCAGCGCCTCCGCCATCTCCACCGACACACCGTGCAGGTAGAGATAATCCTGATAGCGGTTGCCCTCGAACCATTCACGCGCGACCTCCGAGGCGCGCTGCCCCATCGTCACGGCCTGCAGGCCGATCACGCCGCGCCCATCTTCAATGTCGGGGAAGAAATCCGCGATGCATTCGCCATCCTGCTTGGGCTGGCGCGGCAGGGTGAAGCGGGCAACTTCCGTGGCGCCGTCTTCATCGAACAGGACCAGATCATTCCCCTGCCCCGCCGCCTTCCAATAACCATAGACCGCCTGCGGACGCAGTATGGTCTCGGCCTCGCAGAGATCGAGCATGCGCTTCATCACCGGGCGAAGCTCCTGGCGCGCCCAGCCCATGAAATCCTCAAGGCTCTTGCCCTGCTTGCGGAAGCCCCATTGGAACTGGAAGAGCGAACGCTCGTTCAGGAAAGGCACGACGGCCTTGGGCGCGGCCTCCAGAACTTTAGCACCCCAGAAAGGCGGGGTGAGCGCGGACTGGTCCGCGTTCAGGCGGCGGCGGCGGGTTTGCACCTCCTTGATGTCTACCGGCGCAAAAGCTTTTTCATCCGCCTGGCCAAGGCTGCGCTTGGTGTTGCGTGCCTTGCCCACGCGCTTGGCCTGGATGGCGGCAAGATAGTCGTCGAAATCATTGCCGGTGACCTTGTCCATCAGATGCAGCCCGTCGAACGCATCACGCGCATAGGCGACACGGCCTGAGCCGTAGGAGGCCACGCAATCATCCTCGACATAATTGCGCGTGAGTGCCGCGCCGCCGAGCAGCACCGGAATCTCCAGCCCCTGGCGAGACATCTCTTCCAGATTCTCGCGCATCACCACGGTGGATTTCACCAGCAGGCCGGACATGCCGATGGCATGCGCCCTATGCTCCTTGGCGGCCGCCACCATATCCGCCAGCGGCACCTTGATGCCGAGATTGATCACCTTGTAGCCGTTATTGGTAAGGATGATATCGACAAGGTTCTTGCCGATATCATGCACATCGCCCTTCACGGTGGCGAGCACGATGATGCCGCGCTCCTCGCCCTCCACACGCTCCATCATCGGTTCGAGATAGGCCACGGCGGCCTTCATCGTCTCGGCCGATTGCAGCACGAAGGGCAGCTGCATCTTGCCGGCACCGAACAGCTCGCCCACCACCTTCATCCCGTCCAGCAGGATGTTGTTGATGATCTCAAGCGGCTTGTGGGTTTGCAACGCCACGTCCAGCTCATCGTTCAGCCCCTTGCGGTCGCCATCGACGATACGGTCCTTCAGCCTGCCTTCCACGGTTTCCGCGCGCTTCTTCTTGGTGGCGTCCGCCGCCTTGCGGTCGGCGAACATTTCCAGAAGCTTTTGCAGCGGGTCGTAGCCTTCGGCGCGGCGGTCGAAGATCAGATCCTCGCAGACCTTCACCTCCGCCGGGTCGATCATGTGCAGCGGGCGGATTTTGGAGACATGCACGATGGCGCCGGTCATGCCGGCCTTCACCGCATGGTCCAGGAATACCGAGTTCAGCACCGCGCGCGCGGCGGGGTTGAGGCCGAAGGAGATGTTGGAAAGGCCGAGGATGATCTGGATGTCAGGGAACTTGTCCCGGATCATCTTGATGCCCTCCAGCGTCCATTGCCCCAGCTTGCGGTCATCCTCATTGCCGGTGGCGATGGTGAAGGTGAGCGGGTCGATCAGCAGGTCAGACTGCGGCAGGCCGTATTTGCCGCAGGCGAACTCCACCAGCCTGGTGGCAATGCGCAGCTTGTCCGCAGGCTCCTTGGCCATGCCGACTTCGTCGATGGTCAGCGCGATCACCGCCGTGCCGAATTTTTTCGCCAGCTTCAGACGGTCATGCGCATGGCCTTCGCCATCCTCGAAATTGATCGAGTTGATGATCGGCTTGCCGCCATGCAACTTCAAAGCCGCCTCGATGACCGGCGTTTCGGTGGAATCGATCACCAAAGGCGCGTTCACCGAGGAGGTGAAGCGGGTGATCACCTCGTTCATCTCCTTGGTCTCGTTGCGGCCGACGAAGGCGGTGCAGATATCCAAAGCGTTGGAGGCCTCGGCCACCTGCTCGCGGCCCATGGCCACGCAGCCATCCCAGTCGCCCGCCTCCTGCAACTCGCGCCATTTCTTCGAGCCATTGGCGTTGCAACGCTCGCCGATGGAGAAATAGCTGTTCTCCTGGCGCAGCGGCACGGCGCCGTAGAGGCTCGCCACCGAGGGCACCCAGAAGAATTTGCGCGCGACAGGGGCCGGGCGCGGATTGCCGAGCTTTTTCAGCATGCCGTCCAGCGCCTGGATATGCGGGATGCTCGTACCGCAGCAGCCGCCGATCAGGTTCACTCCATCCTCGACCACGAAGCGCTCCACCCAGCTCGCCATCTCGGCGCTGCCGAGGGGGTAATGGGTGGCGCCATCCACCAGCTCCGGCAGCCCGGCATTGGGCTGCACGGAAATCTTGCCCGGCCAGTTCTGGGAGAGATAGCGCACATGCTCGGCCATTTCCTGCGGGCCGGTGGCGCAGTTAAGGCCCATCAAAGGCACGTCCAGCGCGTTGATGACCGTGGCGGCGGCGGCGATGTCCGGCCCCACCAGCAGCGTGCCGGTGGTTTCCACCGTCACCTGCACGAAAATGGGAATGTCCGACCCAGCCTGTGCAATGGCGCGCTTGGCGCCGTTCACCGCGGCCTTGATCTGCAACGTGTCCTGGCAGGTTTCGATCAGGATGGCGTCCACCCCGCCGGCCAGCAGGCCCTGGGATTGGAGGAACAAAGCCTCCTCAAGCGGGTCGTAGGCAACGTTGCCAAGGGTCGGCAGCTTGGTGCCCGGCCCGATGGAGCCGATAACCCAGCGCGTGCGGCCATCGGCGAAGCTCTCGGCGGCCTCGCGCGCCAATTCACCCGCGATTTTGTTGATCTCGAAGGCGCGGTCGGTCAGCTCGAACTCGCCCAGGGTGATCGGCGAACCGCCGAAGCTGTTGGTCTGCACCATGTCCGACCCGGCCTCGAAATAGCCGCGATGGATCTCCCGAACGAGATCCGGGCGGGAGAGGTTCAGCACTTCGGTGCAGTTTTCCTTGTCCCAGTAATCCTTCTCGACATCGAGGGTGAGGGCCTGGACGCGCGAGCCCATGCCGCCATCGCAGAGCAGAACATTGCGGGAAAGGGCCTCAAGCAGGTGCGGACGTTTCGACATGCTTGTCAGATACACCTGACCATCCCTATCTCCAATGCATGGAACAAGACCTGCGTATTCCCGTTTATATAGGCGGCGCACCCGGCCCGGATGACGCGGTGCTGGTGGAGGACGGGCAAGACATGCCCGCCACCGGCCATGCCATGCGCTTCGTGGCCCCCAAATTCGGCCACCAGCCGGGCTGCTTCTGCTGCGCGGCGCGCGGCCCGGCGGCCAATGCGTTCTCCGCCTTGTACCGGGACCGCGCCATGGGGGCCGCACCCTATTTCAGCCGCGTGGTGGTGCTGGCCTCTTTGTCTGGCGAGGCAGACATAAAGGCCGCACTGGACCAGGACGCGGTGACGAAAGCCCGCTTCCGGCTGGCCGCCGCCTGAAGCCCATGCACTAAAATACTGGTCTGCCCCGCCTTGGGCGAATTGTCCGGCGCGGCGAGTGGGTCTATGACCCGGGACGCAATCTTTTGTCCTTGGGAGAGGAAGTATGGCCGAAACGTTCGACGTCATCGTGATCGGGTCCGGGCCTGGCGGCTATGTCTGCGCCATCCGCGCGGCACAGCTCGGCTTCAAGGTAGCCTGCGTCGAGAAGCGCGCCACCCTGGGCGGCACCTGCCTGAATATCGGCTGCATTCCCTCCAAGGCGCTGCTGCAATCCTCCGAGAATTTTCACGAGGCCGCTCATTCCTTCAAGGACCATGGCATCGAGATCGGCGAGATCAAGCTGGATCTGGCCCGGATGCAGGCCCGCAAGGGCGAGGTGGTGACCGCCAACACCAAGGGCGTCGAGTTCCTGTTCAAGAAGAACAAGATCACCTGGGTGAAGGGTGCCGCCAAGTTCACCGGCGCCAATGAGATCGAGGTTGAGGGCAAAGCCTACACCGCCAAGCACATCGTCATCGCCACCGGCTCCGATTCCGTGCCGCTGAAGGGCGTCGAGGTGGATGAAAAACACATCGTCACCTCCACCGGCGCGCTGGAGCTGGACAAGGTGCCGGGCCACATGGTCGTCATCGGCGGCGGCGTGATCGGGCTGGAGCTGGGCTCCGTCTGGCGCCGCCTGGGCGCGGACGTCACGGTCATCGAGTTCCTCGACAAGATCACCCCGACCATGGATGGCGAGATCTCCAAGAGCTTCCAGCAGATCCTCACCAAGCAGGGCTTCAAGTTCAAGCTCGGCCATAAGGTGACCAGCGCCAAGGTTGAGGGCGATCAAGTGACCCTGACCGTGGAACCCGCGAAGGGCGGCGATGCCGAGACCCTCACCGCCGATGTGGTGCTGCTGGCCATTGGCCGCTACGCCTATACCGAGGGGCTGAACCTGGCCGCCGCCGGGGTTGAGACCGATGAGCGCGGCCGCGTGAAGATCGGCCGGCATTTCGAGACCAACGTGCCGGGCGTGTACGCCATTGGCGACGTGGTGGCCGGTGCTATGCTGGCCCACAAGGCCGAGGACGAAGGCATGGCTTTGGCCGAGATCCTGGCCGGCCAGGCTGGCCATGTGAATTACGGCGCCATTCCGAGCGTGGTTTACACCTGGCCGGAAGTCGCCGCCGTGGGCCAGACCGAGGAAGAGGTGAAAGCCTCCGGCGTGGCTTACAAGATCGGCAAATTCCCCTTCATGGCCAATGGCCGCGCCCGCGCCATGGGTGCCACGGATGGTTTCGTGAAGCTGATCGCCGAGAAGGAGACGGACAAGCTGCTGGGTGCGCATATCGTCGGGCCGGATGCGGGCGCGCTGATCGCCGAATGTGTCACCGCCATCGAGTTCGGCGCCTCCGCCGAGGATGTGGCCCGCATTTGCCATGCCCACCCCACCCTGAGCGAAGCCGTGAAGGAAGCCGCTCTGGCGGTCGACGGCCGGCCGATCCACATCTGATGATCCGTCTCGGCGTCAATATCGACCATGTCGCCACGCTGCGGAATGCGCGTGGCGGCAATCATCCGGACCCGCTGACCGTGGCGAAATCCCTGGTCGGCTCGGGTATGGATGGCATCACCATCCATCTGCGCGAGGACCGGCGCCATATACGTGACGCCGATGCCGAGGCGATCTGTGCCTGGGCGGGCAAGCCGGTGAATTTCGAGATGGCGGCGACGAATGAGATGGTCGCCATCGCTTCGCGGCTGAAGCCCCATGGAAGCTGCATCGTGCCCGAGCGCCGGGCGGAGATCACCACCGAGGGCGGGCTGGACGTGGCGAACCATCGCGATTCCCTGCGCCCGGCCATTGCGCGGCTGCGGGAGGCGGGCATCCGCGTTTCGCTGTTCGTGGACCCGGAGCCGGAGCAGATCCACGCCGCCGCCGAGGTGGGTGCCCAGGTGGTGGAGCTGCATACCGGCGCCTATGCGAATGGAAAGCTGGGCGAGCTGGAGCGGCTGCGCGAAGGCGCGGCGCTCACCGCCAAGCTCGGGCTGGAATGCCACGCCGGGCATGGGCTGACCTTTGCCAATGTGTCCCCCATCGCGGCATTGCCGGAAGTGACGGAGCTGAATATCGGCCATTACCTGATGGGCGAGGCTCTTCTCATCGGCCTGCCTTCGGCCATCGCCGAGATGAAACGGCTGATGATCGAAGCCCGCGCGGGCTGAATATCCTGCCCCCAAAATGCCGCCCCCGCCCCGGAGCGGCATTTTCTTTGCCGATTTTTGCTTTGCAATTTGGCGAAGCCCGCAACACATGAAGATCATGTCCAGGAAACGGGAAATCGTCGCTGGCGACATTGGCGGCACTAATGCTCGCTTTTGCCTTGCGGAACTGGAAGGCAAGCGCGTCGTCTCACTGGGGGAACCAGTCAAGATCAAGACCAAGGATCACGACAGCTTCGCTGGTGCGTGGCGGGCGTTCGAGGCGCGGCTGGGCCGGGATTTACCTGAGGAAGCCGCCATTGCCGTCGCCTGCCCTGTGCAAGGTGAGGTGCTGAAACTGACCAATAACCCCTGGACCATCCGCCCCGCCGCGCTGGCGGACGAGCTGGGGCTTGAAGCACTGAACTTCGTGAATGATTTCGGCGCCGTCGGGCGTTCGCTCTCGCAGCTCGGGCGGGGGGATTACCGCCACCTGGCCGGGCCGGAGCAGGATTTGCCGGAGGATGGCGTGATCACCGTGCTGGGCCCCGGCACCGGGCTGGGTGTGGCGCATGTGCTGCGCCAGGGCGGCCAGGCTTATGTGATGGAGAGCGAGGGCGGGCATATCGGCTATGCGCCGCTGGATGAATTCGAGGATGCGCTGCTGGCGCGGCTGCGCGCCCGGCATGGGCGCGTCTCGGCGGAGCGGATCGTCTCCGGCCCGGGCCTGCGCGAGATCTATAAAATGCTGGCGAAGCTGGAGAACAGCCCGCCGCATCTCACCGAAGATGCCACCCTTTGGCAGGCGGGCATTTCAGGTACGGACAAGCTGGCCGCCGCCGCCGTGCAACGCTTCTGCCTAGTGCTGGGGGCAATGGCCGGGGATTACGCCCTTGCCCATGGCGCCCGGGCCGTTGTGATCGCCGGGGGTATTGTGCCACGGCTGGCGGATCTGCTGCCGGAAACCGGCTTTGCCCAGCGCTTCCTGGCGAAAGGGCGGTTTCAGCCATTGCTGGCGGAGATGCCGGTAAAGCTCATCATCCACCCCAATCCGGGGCTGCTCGGCGCTGCCTCTGTTGGAACTTCGACACCAGGTTGATCAAAAACATGTTACACACCCCAGGTGGTTGTTTTTTTTATATGGATCATGCTAACTGACCTAAGTAACAAGAGATGTGTCTTTTTTTGCACATAGGGATGGCGAAGCCATGGATATCGGTGTTGGTGGAAAGAGCCCAATATTCACAGCTTCGGCGCTCAGTCCGGGTTTTCTGATCCGCCGGCTGCATCAGATTCATCTTGCCTTGTTTGCAGAGGAAGCGGCCGGCCACGACATAACCCCCGTGCAGCTCAGCGTGCTGGGGGCGGTGGGTAAGCAAGGCGGGCGGGACCAGTCCGCCATCGCCGAGGAAATCGGCGTGGACAGGGCGACGCTGGCGAGCGTCGCGGCCCGGCTGGAGTCCGCCGGGCTGATCCGCCGCACCGTCAGCCGCACCGACCAGAGGCAGAAGCTGCTTCAGCTCACCGCCAAGGGCAAAGCGATTCTGGCCAAGATGCAGAAGCCGGTCTCACGCGCGAATGAGCGCACCATGGCGCCGCTGGATCCGACGGAGCGGGAGCTTTTTCTCTCCCTGCTCGCCATCCTCGTGGATGGCGGCAACCGGCATGCACGGGCCAAGCTGCGGCTGAACCCCTCCGACGAATAGGCGGCAGCCGCCAGCCCAACGTAGAATTAATCTTCCCGTGAAGCGCCGGGGGCACCTCCCCCTATCTCCTCTGGCTGGAGGTATTCATGGCGGAAGACAATAATTTCCAGCACCTTGACGACGGCGAACAGCGCCTGGCCGAGCGCCATTCGGTGCCGCGCGCCTTTCTGATTCACGAAATCATCAGGGGCGAAGGTGAAGAGGAGCTGGAACGCGAGGCCGGGGCGCTGGCGCTCTCGGGCTTGGCGGCGGGGCTCTCGATGGGGTTTTCCTTTCTCACCGAGGCACTGCTGATCGCCGGGCTGCCCGATACGGTCTGGCGGCACACGCTGGCGAGCTTTGGCTATGCCGTCGGCTTCATCATCGTGGTGCTGGCCCGCCAGCAGCTTTTCACGGAAAGCACGCTCACGGCCCTGCTGCCGCTGATCACGCGGCGCGACCGCAAGACGCTGCTTGGCACGCTGCGGCTATGGGCGGTGGTGCTGACAGCGAACATCGCCGGAACCTGGATTTTTGCCGCCCTTGTACATGCACCAGGGCTATTTCCGCCGGATGTGACCCCAGCCTTGCGGGAGCTGGCCGCCCAGGCGATTCCCCACCGGCTTCGCCAGCACCTTTGTGCGCGCCTTCTTCGCGGGCTGGCTGATTGCGCTGATGGTGTGGATATTGCCCAGCGCCTCCAGCTCCCGGCCTTTCATCGTGCTGCTGATCACCTATGTGGTGGCGCTGGCGCAGCTCTCGCATATCATCGCCGGCTCCGCGGAAGCGGCTTATGGCGTGCTCTCAGGTGCCGCCACGCTCTCTGATTATGCGTTCAGCTTCTTCGCGCCCACCGTCCTGGGCAACATGGCGGGCGGGATCGTCATGGTCTCGGTGCTCAATCATGGCTCCATCGCGCCTGAGATCGAGGTGCGGCTGAGCGGGGGCGGGACTCAAGGGCGGCGGGTCGCGCTGCTCAGGGCGACTTTGACGGCGGGCAAGCCGAAAGCGGGACGCTCAGGCCGGTGAGCTTGCCGGTCATCACGAAATCCCCGAAATCCAGCACCAGGGCCGTGGCCACACCGTTCTCGTAATAGCGCATCGAAGTGCGGAAATCCGGCGTCTCATCATCATTCTTGCGTTCGAAGAAGGCGATGTCGACATCCGTGCTGCCGTATTTGTCCAGCTCCGGCCATTGGGATTTTTCCGGGCCGTGATGGCCGAGCACGGTGATGAAGGTGGCCTGGGCGCCGTCGGCGGAGGTGCCGTCGAACAGCAAGGGGGAGATGAATTTGCTGCCCGCCCGGCCCGCGGCCAGCAGCGCCTCGGTATGCTGCATGGGGAAGAGTGTGCCCGGCGGCATTTTCAGCTCGGTATTGGCGGGGGTGGTGTAGCTGATCACGCCGCTATCATCGGAGCCGGTATGGGTGGCGGTGCCGGCATCGTCGATCTTCACCTTGCCGTCGTCATCGCTCTCGCGCAGGGTGAAGGTGAGGGTTTTGCCGTCCTTGCTTTCCCAGGTGATATAGTCGCTCACGGATTTGGTGAGAGAGCCATCCACATTGCGGATGATCAGGGTCATATGCTGGGTGGTCGCCCAGCCGGTGCAGCCATCCACCACATCGAACTTCATCTGCCCCGTGGCGCCGGTGATGTCATGCGTGCGCAGCTTGGAGAGGCTGAGCGTATAGACCGCATGCTGGCCTGTAAGCTGGCTGGCGAGGTCGTCGGCGGCGAGGGCGGGCATCGGGGCCAGCGCAGCCAGCAGGGCAAATGCGGAGAGCTTCATGGCGCGCAGTATGCCCGGCCCCGTGGCGCCGTCAAACCATCGTTATTTCCAGAGGCTGGGATCCCAGATCGCCGCGCTGTTGTCGAGCTTGTCGGCCATGGCTTGCAGCAGGCCGCGCAGCACCTCGGGGGTTAGCCCGCTCACCGGCACCAGGGTATTGCCATAAAGGGACTCGCTTTTGCCATCCGCGCGCTTTTCCATGGAGAAATAAAAATCGCCGGTGTCGCTGGTCTCCAGCAGCCTGGTGTAATTCAGCTTGGCGAGCTGGTCCGGGTCATAGGTGCCGAGCTTCACGTAGGCATAGGCCAGCGTGCTGTCCTTCGAAATCTCAAAGCTCATCGTATAATTGTAATTGGCTTGCCATTGGAAGCCGAAGGACTGGTTGTCGGTCGCCAGCATGGTGCTGTAACCAAGATTGCCGATCATCTGCTGCAGCTTGGCCAGCACAGGGTCTTCCGCCGCCGGCGTATCGGCCGCCGCCAGGCCTCCCAGGGCCAGTGAAACCGCCAAAGCCAACCCAAGAGTATGCCGTTTCATTACCGCCACCCCATTTTGTTGATTGTGGGACCCAAGCCAGAACGATTTGAACGCGAACTATATATTAAGCGCGCAACCGGGTTTTGACGATCAATTTATTGTGGATGGTTTACGAATTCCGCCTCAGCGCCGTCCCCTGCCCTTGCGCTTGGCCGGGTCGTACCCGCCGCCACCGGGGCCAAGCGGCACCGGGCCTTTCGGTTTGGGCGGGGCGCGGTTGGAGGCAGGCGGCGGTTCAAGCCCCAGCTCCAGGGCTTCCAGCCGCTTGATCTCGTCGCGCAGGCGGGCCGCTTCCTCGAACTCCAGATCCGCCGCCGCGGCGCGCATGCGGGTTTCGAGTGCCGCGATGGTGGAGGCGAGATCCTTGCCGACGAACTCGTCCAGGCCGGAGTTCTTCACCGGGGCGATGGTGACGTAATCCTGCTCGAACACGGAGTGGATCACCTCGCCGATATTCTTGCGCACGGATTGCGGGGTGATGCCATGCGCCTCATTCCAGGCGATCTGCTTGTTCCGGCGGCGCTCGGTTTCCTCGATGGCCTGTTTCAGGCTCCTGGTCATCGTATCGGCATAGAGGATGACGCGGCCATCGACGTTACGGGCGGCGCGGCCGATGGTCTGGATGAGGGAGGTGACGGAGCGCAGGAAACCCTCCTTATCCGCATCCAGAATGGCAACGAGCATACATTCCGGAATATCCAACCCCTCGCGCAGCAGATTGATGCCGACAAGAACATCATAGGCGCCAAGCCGAAGATCGCGGATGATCTCGATACGCTCCAGAGTGTCCACATCCGAATGCAAATAGCGCACGCGCACACCCTGCTCGGTAAGGTACTCGGTGAGGTCCTCGGACATGCGCTTGGTGAGCGTGGTGACCAGCACGCGCCCGCCAAGCTTGGTCACCTTCCTGATCTCGCCGAGCAGATCATCCACCTGATGCTCGACCGGGCGGATTTCCGTAACGGGGTCGACCAGCCCGGTGGGGCGGATCACCTGTTCGGCGAACACACCTTGCGTGCGCTCCAGCTCCCACGGGCCGGGGGTGGCGGAAACGAACACGCTTTGCGGGCGGAAATTCTCCCATTCCTCGAATTTCAGCGGCCGGTTATCGACGCAGCTCGGCAGCCGGAAGCCATATTCGGCGAGGATGGATTTGCGCGCATAGTCGCCCTTGTACATGCCGCCGATCTGCGGGACCGTGACATGGCTTTCATCCACGAACAGCAAGGCATTTTCCGGCAAATATTCGAACAAGGTGGGCGGCGG
The DNA here is from genome assembly GCA_963794625.1 of uncultured Pseudomonadota bacterium. GTDB lineage: Bacteria > Pseudomonadota > Alphaproteobacteria > Acetobacterales > Acetobacteraceae > Acidocella. Next base: position 158,560 of record CAWCEU010000001.1, on the reverse strand, counting down.
ATCGCCCGCGTTGCGGCCGGAGAGATAGCGGGAGTAATTCTCGATGCCTTTGCAGGAGCCTGTGGTCTCCATCATCTCGATGTCGAAGGTGGTGCGCTGCTGCAGCCGCTCAGCCTCCAGCAATTTGCCGTTGGCGGTAAATTCGTCGAGCCTGTTCTTCAGCTCCACCTTGATGCGGGAGACGGCCTGGGTGAGTGTCGGGCGCGGGGTGACGTAATGGGAGTTGGCGTAGACGGAGATGCTCTCCAGCACCGAGCTCTGCTCACCGGTCAGCGGGTCGAATTCCGAAATCTTCTCGATCTCGTCGCCGAACAGCGAAATCCGCCAGGCGCGGTCCTCGTATTGGGAAGGGAAGATGTCCACGGTTTCGCCGCGTACGCGGAAGCTGCCACGGGCAAAGGCCATGTCGTTGCGGCGATATTGCAAATCCACCAGCGCCTTCACCAGCGCGTCACGCTCGATCCGCCCGCCGGTTTCCAGCCGCACCACCATCTTGGAATAGGTTTCAACCGAGCCGATGCCGTAAATGCAGGAGACGGAGGCGACGATGATCACATCGCCGCGCTCCAGCAGCGCCTGGGTGGCGGCATGGCGCATGCGGTCGATGGTTTCGTTGATCGCGCTGTCTTTTTCGATATAGGTGTCCGAGCGCGGGACATAGGCTTCCGGCTGGTAATAATCGTAATACGAGACGAAATATTCCACCGCGTTGTCGGGGAAGAAGCTTTTCATCTCCGCATAGAGCTGTGCCGCCAGCGTCTTGTTGGGTGCCAGCACCAAAGCCGGGCGCTGCTGCGCCTCGATCACCTTGGCCATGGTGAAGGTTTTGCCGGAGCCGGTAACGCCCAGCAGCACCTGGTCGCGCTCCTGCGCGTCAAGGCCGCCCACAAGCTGGCGGATGGCGGTAGGCTGGTCGCCGTTCGGCTCATATTCCGAGACCACGCGCAGCGGCTTCAAAAGCGGGCGCGGGGCCTGCTTTTCGGGGATGAAGGTAAGCGGCATCGGGCGGAGCGTGGCGCTGGACATGTGCGCCAATATGGCCCCGCCCGGGCGGTTGTGAAAGTCTAGAGTACGATGACTTTAGGGCTTACTTTTTGTCGAGCAGCGCCTTCATCTCCGACATCGCCTCGGAGAAGCGGGCATTCAGCTTGCTCATCGCCTCGGCGTTGGATTTCTGGATCAGATCGCCCAGCTCCTTGGTGTTGGCTACGGCATTTTCATAGGCCTTCTTCAACAGCTCGGCCTGTTTGGCGGCGCGGGTCGCCGGTGTCTGGGAGGAGGAAAGTTCCTTCAGCGTGCCGCTAAGGCCGGACATGGTTTCCTGCATGATTTCCATATGCCGGCGGGCAACAGTCTGAGCGCCCTCCAGCGCCACGCGGTTGGCCTCGGTCAACGCTTCCAGGTTGCGCTTATGCGCGGCCAGAACCGCTTCCACATCCGGCACCGCCGGGAGCTTCAAATCCCCCAGCAGCTTTTTCACGTCGAACTCGGGAATGAAGGATTGGGCTCCGGTCTTCGTCGTTTTCTCGGCCATTGATCGTCTCCTTGGTTTTATGTGGTCCGGGGTTTTATGTGGTCGGGCGGTATCACGGCTGCTTCAAGGCACGGCGGGTGGTTCAGCCTCCGGCGCGGGGGAGTCCGGTTCTGGTTCCACCGGGCGGGGGGAGAAAAGCGCAAGGCGAAATGTTCCGCCCTGGCCAGGGCGGTGTCCACTGCGGCCATGGTGGCGGTGAGGTCAGCGCTCTCATCTTCCGCCCAGGCGCGCAGGCCATAGAGCCAAACCGCAAGCAGCCCGCGCTTTCTCAGCGCGCCGGTAAGGCCGGTGGCATCCACCCCAGCACCCTCCAGCAGCCAGCCCATGGAGGTGATGTTAAGCTCCGCCAGCGCCAGGGCCAGCGGCGGACATGCCGGCAGAGCGCGCATCAGCGCCACCACGCCAGCCCGGCGGGCCTGCAGGAAGTCGAACCGGCGGAGCAGGATGTCGAACAACCTGTCGCGCGTGCTGCCATCCGCCGCCGCGCCGGTGAGGGCGAAACCATCGGCCAGGCGGCCGAATTTTTTCAGGATCGTGCCCGTGCAGGGGAACAGTGAGCGGGCGCGCACCAGATCCAGCCCGGCATGGCGGGCGGCGGCGGCGGCGGAAACGCGGGACCATCCGGCCTGCGTCCCCAGGGTAAAGGCGGCATCGACGAGGGCGGCTTCAAATTCCTGGTCGGTCATGGGTTGAACTTAGCGTTGCCCAGCCTGATTTTCCAGGAAAATTAAGTAATTGGCCGTAACGCTTTACCGTAATGGGCGGCAAGGCCGAGATAATGCGGCACGGTTTCATCCCAGCGGGCGCGCTCTCCATCGCTCATCACCCGCACCAGCTTGGCGGGGGCGCCGGCCCAGAGTTCCTGGCGGCCGATGCGCTTGCCCGGCCCCAGCAGGCCCCGCGCGCCGAGCAGCCCGCCCTCCTCCACCACCGCGCCATCCATCACCGTGGCACCCATGCCGATGAAGGCGCGGTTCTCCAGCTTGCAGGCGTGGATGATGGCGGAATGGCCGATGGTCACGTCGTCGCCGATGATGGCGGGATGGTCGCCATGGTCCACATGCACCACCGTGCCGTCCTGCACGTTGGAGCGCGCACCGACAATGACCGGATTGGTGTCGCCGCGCAGCACGCAGTTGAACCAGATATTGGCGCCGGGGCCGATGCGCACATCGCCGATCAGCACCGCCGTGGGAGCGATCCAGGCGGTGGGGTCGATCTGCGGCACCAGATTGCCGAGCGCGTAGAGCAGCCCGCCGGGGCGTTGCGCCTCACTCATGGCCCAGCCCCAGCATCAGGCTGATGTTCTGCACGGCGGCCCCGGAAGCGCCCTTGCCGAGATTATCCAGCCGCGCGATCAGCACCGCCTGCCCCGCCGCCTCGTTGGCGCAGACGAAGATTTCCAGCCGGTTGGTGTTGTTGAGCGCCTGCGGGTCCAGGTTCTGGTCCCAGATGCCACGATGCACGGAGATCGTTTCAGCGCCGGCATAATAATCCGCATAGGCCTCGGCGAGCTGCGCGGCCGTGCCGGATTTGGCAAGCTGCTCGAGATGGAGCGGGATGCAGACCAGCATGCCCTGGGCGAAATGGCCGACGGAGGGCACGAAAATCGGCGCCTTCGCGAGCCCCGCATAACGCACGATCTCCGGCAGATGCTTGTGCTGCAGCCCCAGCGCGTAAAGCTCAAAGGCCGGGCCGCCCTTTGCCTCATGCTCGGCGATCATGGATTTGCCGCCGCCGGAATAGCCGGAGATGGCATTGATGGAGACCGGCACCTCCGCCGCCAGCAGGCCCAAGGACGTGAGCGGGCGCAGCAGCGCGATGGCGCCGGTAGCATAACAGCCGGGATTGGCCACCCGCACGGCCTGGGCGATGCGCCCAGCCTGGCCGGGCATGGCTTCGGCAAAACCATAGACCCAGCCTTCCGCGACGCGGTGGGCGGTGCTGGCATCCAGAATCCGGGCACCCTGCGGGGCAAAGGCAACCGCCTCGCGCGCCGCGTCATCCGGCAGGCAGAGCACGGTGAGGTCCGCACGGCCCATGGCCTCGGCACGGGCCTCCGGGCTCTTGCGGCTGGCCTCGGGCAGGGTGACGAGGGTGAAGCTTCCGGCTTCCTCAAGCCGCTGGGCGATGCCAAGCCCGGTGGTGCCGGCCTGGCCGTCTATGAAGATGCGCGCGCTCATGGCGCTACTCTTATCATGAAGGAACCATCATGCTAGGGCACCGGCAGCCTTCAACAGGGAACCCAGATATGTCCGACCAAGCCGGCTTGCCGCCGCAACCGCTGATCCTGAACATCCAGTACACCAAGGACCTCTCCTTCGAAGTACCCGGCGCGCCCGCGATTTATACCCAGCTGCGCGCCCAGCCGCATGTGAACCTGAACCTGGACGTGCAGGTGCGCCGCATCGAGGAAGGCCAGACCGTGTTCGAGGTGACGCTGGCCATCCGCGCCGAGGGCACCACCGAGCCGCCGAAAGCCGCGGGCGGCACGCAGGAGAAACCGCCTGTGGTTTTCATCGCGGACCTGTCCTATTCTGGCGTGTTCACGCTGAACGGCATTCCGGACAACCAGCAGGAGCCGATTTGCTCGTGGAATGCCCGCGCCTGCTCTTCCCCTTCGCCCGCAACATCCTGGCGGACGTAACGCGCGATGGCGGCTTCCCGCCCGTGCTGCTGGGGCCGATCGATTTCGTGGGCCTCTGGCAGCAGCGCCGCGCCGCCAGCGCCAGCACCGACGTGCCCAACTAGAGCGCGATGACTTTATCTTCGCTCGCTTTGCGGGCGAAGATAAAGTCTGAATTGCCCTCTAAAACATTGAGATCGAGCCGGCTGGCAATTGAAAAAGGGGGCTCTAAGCCCCCTTTTTGTGTCTCAGGTCTGGACGAAGCCATCCGGATTCGGCTCGCCGCCCCTGGCGAGATGGCGCAGGAACGCGATCACCGCCTTGGTATTCCAGTCCGCCGCGCCATCCAGCCGGGCCACGGCCTTGCCGGAGGGGGCCACCACCAAGGTGACGGGAATCCCGTCGGTCTGCATCATGTCGAGATCGTCCCCGGCCGGATTGACGAGAATGGGCAGGTCCTTGATCCCCTGTAGCTGGAAATAGCTGCGCACGGCGGAAACCCCATCCACATCGATGGAGACGGGCAGGATGAGCCCGCCGAAACTCCTGAGCTTGGGCGCCAGGGCGGCGAAGGTCGGCAGCTCCGCCTTGCAGGGGCCGCACCAGGTGGCCCAAAGATTTACCAGCAGCACATGGCCCTTGAAATGGTCAAGAGTCAGGGTCTTCCCCGTTTCGTTCTGGAAGGTCAGCGGCGGCGGCGCGGCGGGTGGAAAAGCCCCCCAGCCGGTGGAGGCGTCCGGCAGGTCATCGGACTCGGTTTGCGCAACGGCGCGATTGCTCCAGGCGGCGCCCAGGGCTAAGGCAGGGGCGGCGGCGATAAGTGACCGCCGCATGAGCAAAGGGCGTTTGGGTTTGACGGACAAAGACAAGTCTCCGGTGAAAAGCCAATTGCAGTGGGGCGGGCGGTTTGGCGCCGGTCCCGCCGAGGTGATGCAAGCCATTAACGCCTCGATCAGCTTCGATGCCAAGCTTTGGCGGCAGGATATCGCGGGCAGCCAGGCGCATGCGGCGATGCTGGCCACGCAGGGCATCATCACGCATCACGACCAGGCCGCCATCAAAGCCGGGCTGGAGGCGATCGCGGCTGAGATCGAGGCGGGGAATTTTGAGTTTTCCGAGGCGCTGGAGGATATCCACACCAATATCGAGGTAAGGCTGACGGAGCGCATCGGCGAGGCGGCGCGCCGCCTGCACACCGCGCGCAGCCGCAACGACCAGGTGGCGACGGATTTCCGGCTTTGGGTACGCGATGCCATGGATGGCGTTCTGACGCAGATTCATGGCCTGATGAAGGCACTGGCCCAGCGCGCCGCCGAGCACGCGAACACGGTGATGCCGGGCTTCACCCATTTGCAGACCGCCCAGCCGGTTACCTTTGGCCACCATTTACTGGCCTATGTGGAAATGCTGGCACGCGATGCCGGGCGGTTGAAGGATGCGCGGGCACGGCTGAATGAATGCCCGCTGGGCGCGGCGGCGCTGGCTGGCACCTCCTTCCCCATAGACCGGTTTGCCACCGCCGCCGCTTTGGGCTTCGACCGGCCGACGGCAAATTCGCTTGATAGCGTTTCCGACCGCGATTTCGCGCTGGAATTCCTCTCGGCCCTTTCCATCTGCGCCATGCATCTCTCCCGCTTCTCGGAGGAGATCATCATCTGGTGCTCCTCGCCCTATAAGCTCATCGAGCTGTCGGATGCCTTCACCACCGGCTCCTCCATCATGCCCCAAAAACGCAACCCGGACGCGGCTGAGCTGACCAAGGCCAAGACCGGGCGCATCTTTGGCGCGCTGACAGGCCTGCTGACGGTGATGAAGGGCCTGCCCATGGCCTATGCGAAGGACATGCAAGAAGACAAGGAGCCGGTGTTCGACGCCGTGGCCGCGATTTCGCTCAGCCTCGCCGCGATGCAGGGCATGGTGCTGGATATGAAGGCGAACACGGCGCGGATGGAAGCCCTGGCGGGGTCGGGGTTTTCCACCGCCACGGACCTGGCCGACTGGCTGGTGCGGGTGCTGAAAATGCCCTTCCGTGATGCCCACCACACCACCGGGCAACTCGTGCGCCTGGCCGAGGGCAAGAGCTGCGACCTCTCGGAGCTGACGCTGGCTGACATGCAGAGCGTGGAGCCGCGCATCACCGGCGAGATCTTCGAGGTGCTGACGGTGCAAGCTTCCGTCGCCTCGCGCATTTCCTATGGCGGCACCGCCCCTGCCAATGTGGCGAAGCAGGCGGCACTCTGGCTGGAGGCATTGGCATGAGACTCATTCTGGCGCTGCTCTGCCTCGCGGCTTTGGCCGGATGCGGCCGGCGTGGCGCGCCGGAGCCTCCCGGCCCGGCGCAGGATATCACCTACCCCCATGTGTATCCGGCGCAATAATGGCTGACATGGCGTTCTCCGGCCCGGAGCCGGATCTGCGGGACCTGCTGGCCGCGCGCCCGCAGCTTGAGGTGCACGCCCAGGACGGGCTGTGCCTGGAAGGCGTGCCGCTGAACGCGATCGCCGACCAATTCGGCACGCCGGTCTGGGTTTATGGCGCGGAGACGATGCGCGCGCGCTTCGCCGCGCTGCGCGATGCCTTCGCCGCCGAGACTGTGCCCATGCACATCCATTACGCGGTGAAGGCCAATGACCATCTGGCCATCCTGAACCTGTTCCGTGAGCAGGGCGCGGGGGCGGATGTGGTTTCCATCGGCGAGTTCCTGCGCGCCCGCAAAGTGGGCATCGCGGCGAAGGATGTGGTCTATTCCGGCGTCGGCAAGTCCGAAGCCGAGCTGGAGACGGCACTGGCGGCTGGGGCCGGGCAGATCAACGCGGAAAGTGCCGAAGAGGTCGAGATGATTTCCGCCGTGGCGTCCCGGCTTGGGGTGATGGCCAATATTGCGCTGCGCATGAACCCGGATGTGGATGCGGGCACCCATGCCAAGATCACCACGGGCCTGGCGGAGAACAAGTTCGGCATCGCCGCGGGGGATATTCCGGCACTTTACGCCCGCGCGGCCAGCCTGCCCGGCGTGCAGGTGGCGGGCATCGCCATGCATATCGGCAGCCAGATTCTATCCACCGAGCCCTACCGGCTGGCCTATGAAAAAGGGGCCGAAATGGTGCGCTCCCTGCGCGCGGCGGGGCAGAGTGTCGAGGTGCTGGATATCGGCGGCGGGCTTGGCATCGGCTATCAGGACGAGCCGGGACTTTCCCCCAACGCCTTCGCGGCGGTGGTGCGGCAGGTGACGAACGGCCTGGGCGTAAGGCTGATGATGGAGCCGGGACGCTATCTGGTTGGCCCGGCGGGGATTTTGCTGGCCTCGGTGATTTTGCAGAAGCGGGCGGGCAAGCGCTTCCTGGTGCTGGACGCGGCGATGAACGATTTGATGCGCCCGGCCATGTACGAAGCCTGGCACGGGATTCTGCCTGTGGATGCGGCCAGCTTCCAGGCGAAGGCAACACCCGCGGATGTGGTCGGGCCGATCTGCGAAAGTGCCGATCAATTCGCCGCGAATCGCGCGCTGCCGGAGCTGAAGCCAGGGGCGCGCGTGGCGCTGCTGGATGCGGGCGCTTATGGCGCGGTGATGAGCAGCGCCTATAACGCCCGCCCCCGCCCCGCCGCCGTGCTGGTGGACCAGGGCCGCTTCCAGCTCATCACCAAACGCCAGGAGCCCGAGGCGCTGTGGGACGGGGAGATCGTGCCGGAGGCCTGATCAGCGCCCCCGGCATAGTTTCCCCGCGAAGGGGCCAAAGAGGCGCGGATGCACGGGCGGGGCAGCTTGGCGCCGCACCGAGGCGGCCTGTTCCTCCACCCGCATCTCTTGTTCCGGCCGCTCACGCAAATCCTGCTCCCGTGAGCCGCCATGGCCACCGAACATCATCAGCAGCACACTGCCCAGCGACCTCGACATTTCGAAATCTCCTCTTCAAAGCTTGAACAACGGAGAATGAGTAACGCCGGATAGGCAGCGTCCTCAAACGAGTATATTGTCCGCTTCAAATGACTTGAGGTTATGCCTTGATGAGCCGCAAAGGATGAAGCGCGGACGCCTGCCGCTCACCGCCCTGCGCAGTTTCGAGGCCGCCGGGCGCCACCAGAGTTTTACGCTGGCGGCGGAAGAGCTGTTCGTCTCCCAGGCCGCGATTTCCCGGCAGATCCGCGAACTGGAGGAATTGCTGGGGCATGATCTGTTCCTGCGCCGCCACCGCCAGGTGGTGCTGACGGAGCGCGGGCAGGCGCTGCTCGGCCTGCTGACGGACAGCTTCGACAATATGTCCCGTATTTTGGAGGAGATTCGCGCCGCACCGCCGGATAAACCCCTGCGGATCAGTGTTGAGCCCTCCTTCGCGGCCTGCTGGCTGGTGCCAAGGCTGAACCGCTTCCGCGAGACCTTCCCCGGGATCGAGGTGATGATCGTCTCGGAAGCCAGGATGATCGAGTTCCGCGCGGGTGAGGCGGAGATCGGCATACGCTGGAGCGGTGCGGCCAGCGCCTGGCCGCGCATGCAGGCAAAATTGCTGATGAGGGCGGTCATGTCCCCCGTGCTCTCGCCCGCCCTGCTGGCGCCGGACGGCCCGCCACCCACCCCGGCGGACCTGCTGGAGCATACGCTGCTGCATGAGGAAAAGCGCAGCTATTGGCAGCACTGGTTCACGGCGGCGGGGCTGGTGGATGTGCCGCCGCAGCCAGGCCCGCTTTTCGCCGGCACCTCTTTGGCGCTGGACGCCGCCGCGCGCGGGCATGGCGTGGCGCTGGGCGATAATGTGCTGGTGGAGGACATGCTGCGGACGGGCGAACTGGCACAGCCTTTCGAAACCGCCATACCCTGCGGCGCCTATTGGCTGGTGGCCCCGGATTTCGAGCGGCTGAGCCCCGCCGCGCGGGTTTTTTCGGACTGGTTGCAGGCGGCGTTTGCGGCGAGCAAGATTGATTTAGGTTGACGCGTCGGTGGCAACGTAAACCAATGAACTTGCTTGCTAAAAAATGGTTAGAGCGAGTCGGCGTGGGCCGGTCACGCTCTAATCCGCAGAGCGGAGCATTTTCACGATCTCGACCGGCTCAATATCCTCGCCATGGCTGTACATCTCACGCCCCAGCGGGGTGAAGCCGCAATGTTCATAGAAGGGCGCGGCGTTGAGGGTGGCGTTCAGCCGCACCTCGCCCGGCCCGGCCATTTTGATGCCGCGTTCCAGCAAACGCCGCCCTAGCCCCTGCCCCGCCACGTCCGGCCTTACGAACAGCCTTGTAATCTCGCCAGACCCGGCCGCCACATAACCCAGCAGCATGTCCCCCTCGGCCGCCACGATGATGAAGCCCGCCGCGATCAACGCTTCATATAAAGCGCCATCGCGCCCGCTCATCCAACTTGCGATCTGGGCCGGGCTGTAATGGGCGGTGGCGCGTTCGTGGATGGCGGCCTTGGTGATGTCGTAGAGGGTCTGCCCCTCGCCGGGGCGGGCGGGGCGCAGTTCAATCAAGGCCAAGCCGCGCGCGTTCGGCCCTGGTGAGGGAGGCCGCGATCATACGGTAGGATTGCTCGATATGGGAGAAAAGACCGGCGTTGCTCATCGCCCCGCCTTCCACGCGCAGCCAGTTGCCGCGCGGCAGATAAGGTGCCCGGGTGGCCAGCCCCTGCTCCCGCAAAAGCTGGAAGGTGAGCTGCGTGGCCTTGAACACATAGGCATCCTCACCCGGAAAGCCGCCGCCGGCCGCGAACATCTTTGCTCCCACCTTGTGCACATGGCTGCCGCCCCACTGCACCACCTGATGGCTGCCCGGCAGCCCGGCGCAGAATTTGTCGAAGGCGGCCAGCCGTTTCACAGCTCGATGATCTTGATCCGCTTGCCCTGGGTGGAGATGGCGATCTGCCCGCGGATCAGGCGCAAGGCCGTCTCGCCGAACATCTCCCGCCGCCAGCCTTCCAGCACCGGGTTGGGGGCGGTTTCATCCAGGGCCAGCGCCTCGATCTCTTCGCCGCTCGCCACCAGCCGGGCGGCGACATTATTCTTCTCAGCCGCCGCGGTGAGCAGCACTTTCAGCAAGGCCACCAGCGCCGGAGAGGCTTTCGGCGCCTCGCGCTGGCGCTCGGGCTTGGGCAGGTCGGATTCGGGCAGGGCCTTCGCCTCGGCGATGGCGGCCAGCAGCGAGGCGCCGGATTTGCCATTGGCAAAGCCCGCGGAAACACCGCGTGCCTTGGCCAGCGCCTCGGCATCGTCCGGCGCCAGAGAGGCGATTTCGGGAATTTGCTCATCCTTCAGCAGCCGCCCGCGCGGAATGTTGATGCGCTGGGCCTCACGCTCCCGCCAGGCGGCGATGGCCTTGGCGAGCCCGAGCTGGCGGCGGTTGTTGGAGCGGATTTTCAACCGTTCCCAGGCGCGTTCCGGGTCCACGCGATAGGTCTCGGGCCTGGTGAGCAGCGCCATCTCCTCGCCCACCCATTCCAGCCGCCCCTCGGCCTCAAGCTTGGCCAGCAATTTCTCGTAAACCTCGCGCAGATGCGTGACATCGGCGGCGGCATAGGTGATCTGGGATCTGGAGAGGGGCCGGGCCGACCAGTCGGAAAAACGGTGGGCCTTGTCGATATGGGCGCCGGTGAGGGCCTGGACGAGAGAATCATACCCCACCTGGTCCCCGAACCCGGCCACCATGGCCGCCACCTGGGTATCGAACAAAGGGGCCGGCACCTCGTTGAACAGGAGCAGGAAGATTTCGACATCCTGGCGGCAGGCATGAAAGATTTTCACCACATCCGGCTTGGCCAGCAGGCGGCCAAGCGGGGCAAGGTCAAGGCCCGGCACCTGGGCATCCACCACCGCCACGTCATTGGCCCCCGCGATCTGCACCAGGCAAAGCTCAGGGTAATAGGTCTTCTCGCGCATGAACTCGGTGTCCACCGTGATGAAGGGCTCCCCTTCCAGACGGGCGCAGAGCGCGGCCAGGGCCTCACTGGTGGCGATGAATTCGATCTTGTTTTCGTTCATGTCCCTTCCCATAGCGTTGCAGCCGCTTGACAGGAAGCAGGTCCCGGTTTCTTTCGCGCTCCATGGAACAGATTCACGCCTATCGTACCCATAATTGCGCCGCGCTACGGGCGGCGGATATCGGCCAAACGGCCCGGCTTTCCGGCTGGGTGCACGCCAAGCGCGACCATGGCGGGCTGCTGTTTATCGATCTGCGTGACCATTACGGCCTCACCCAATGTGTGTTCCCCTCCGGCTCCACCGCCTTCGCGGCGGCCGAGGCGGTTCGTGTCGAGTCGGTGATCACCGTAACCGGCGAGGTCGTGGCCCGTGCCGAAGGCACCACCAACGCCAAGCTGCCGACCGGCGATGTGGAGCTGCGGGTGGCCTTGCTTTCGGTCGAAGGCCCAGCGGACGTGCTGCCCATGCAGGTGGCGGGCAATGAGAACTACCCGGATGAGATCCGGCTGAAATACCGCTTCCTGGATCTGCGCCGCGAGCAGGTGCACAAGAACATTGTCCTGCGGTCGGGCGTGATCTCCAGCTTCCGCCGCCGGATGATCGAGGCCGGGTTCACCGAGTTCCAGACCCCCATTCTGACAGCCTCCAGCCCCGAGGGCGCGCGGGACTTCCTGGTGCCCGCCCGCAACCACCCCGGCAAGTTCTACGCGCTGCCGCAGGCCCCGCAGCAATTCAAGCAATTGCTGATGGTGGCCGGGTTCGACCGCTATTTCCAGATCGCCCCGTGCTTCCGCGACGAATCCTCCCGCGCTGACCGCAGCCCAGGCGAGTTCTACCAGCTCGATTTCGAGATGAGCTTCGTTACGCAGGAAGACGTGTTCAACACCATCGAGCCGATTCTGCATGGCGTGTTCGACGAGTTCGCCAATGGCCGGGAGGTAGGCAAGCCGCCTTTCCTGCGCATCGCCTATGACGAATCCATGCTGAAATACGGCTCGGACAAGCCGGATCTGCGCAACCCGATCATCATCTCGGATGTGACGGAAGCCTTCCGCGGCTCGTCTTTCGGGCTGTTCGCCAAGATCGTCGAGGGCGGGGGCATCGTGCGCGCCATTCCCGCACCGGGTGCGGGCGGCAATCCACGCTCCTTCTTCGACAAGCTGAATGAATGGGCCCGCGCCGAGGGTGCGGGCGGGCTGGGCTACATCACCTTCTCCGAGGCTGGCCCGCAGGGGCCGATCGCCAAGAACCTGGCGCCGGAACGCGCCGAGGCGATCCGTGAAATCTGCGGCCTGAAGGCGGGCGATGCCGTGTTCTTCGCCGCCGGCAAGCCCGAGGCGGCGGCCAAGTTCGCAGGGGCCGTGCGCACCAAGCTCGGCAATGATCTAGCTCTGATCAAGGACGGCGAGTTCAGGTTCTGCTGGATCGTCGATTTCCCGATGTATGAATATGACGAGGAGCTGAAGCAGGTTGTGTTCTCCCACAACCCGTTCTCCATGCCCCAGGGCGGGTTGGACGCGCTGGAGACCAAGGACCCGCTGACCATCAAGGCCTTCCAGTACGATATCGTCTGCAATGGCATCGAGCTGTCCTCCGGCGCCATCCGTAACCACCGGCCGGACATCATGCTGAAGGCCTTCGAGATCGCCGGTTACGGCCCGGAGGAAGTCGAAGCCCGCTTCGGCGGCATGCTGAACGCCTTCCGCTACGGCGCCCCCCCGCATGGCGGCTCGGCCCCTGGCATCGACCGAATCGTGATGCTGCTGGCCGATGAGCCGAATATCCGCGAGGTCATCGCCTTCCCGCTCAACCAGCAGGGCGAGGATCTGATGATGGGCGCCCCGGCGCCGGTGCCGCCCGCGCGGTTGAAGGAGCTTTCCATTGCCCTGGCCCTGCCGCCGAAAGTGGTGAAGAGTTAAGCGCCCCGCATCAGGGTTTTGAGCGCCGCCTTTCCTGGGAAAGGCGGCGTTTTTTGTTGCTCCATTGAATCCTTGACAATTCGCCAGAATCCCTTTTTCGTCGAACGCCTAACCATTGCGTGATAAACAATGCGCAAACGTTAAGAAGAAAAAAGGGAGATACGATCATGAGGAAAACCCGGCTTTTGGCGGGTGCGGCCACGCTTGCTTTACTGGCGGCGCCCGCCGCGCGGGCAGGCAGCCTGTATGCGTTCGGCGACAGCTTGTCGGACGACGGCAATCTCTACAAACTCACCGGCCTGCCGCCGGCACCCTATTATGAAGGGCGGTTTTCCAACGGGCCGGTCTGGGTGGAATATCTACCTGCCCTGACGGGGCTGAGTTTTTCCTCGGCCAATGATTTCGCCTATGGCGGCGCTTTTACCGGCGACCTGACCATCGGCGGGGTGGATGCGGGCACCAATCTGGAGTCCCCGTCCCTGCCTGGAATCAACACGGAGATCGCCGCTTTCGCGGCCGCCGGAGGGTCATTTTCAAACACCGATGTCGTGACCCTCTGGGGCGGGGCGAATAATTATTTCGCTTATGCCGCGGCGGCGGAAGCCAACCCGGCGGAGGCCACCGCCCTGGTCACACAGGGTGTCACCACCACCCTCACCCAGCTTACCGAGGATACCAATGAGCTGATCCAGCTCGGCGCGCGCATGCTGATCGTGCCCAATTTGCCGGATCTCGGACTGACGCCGGATTTCAACACCACACCTGAAGGGGTGGAGCTGGGGGATGCGTTCTCCCAGGCGCATGACGCCAATCTGCCCGCGCAGATTCAGGCCCTGCATCAGGCCAGCGGGGCCAATATCATCGTGCTGAATACCGAGGCGCTGCTGAACCGGGTGGTGGCCGATCCGTCGCTCTACGGCTTCACCAATGTCACCGATGCCTGCCTCTACACGGTAAGCTGCGTGACCGGCAGCACCGCCACTCAAAACACCTATCTGTTCTGGGACGATGTGCACCCCACCACCCATGCGCAGGAGATCATCGCCGAATATGCGAGTGCCTCGCTGCGCGGGTTTGAAAGCCTGACTGTCCCGGCGCGGCTGGGCACCAATGCGGCCCAGACCTTCACCGGCCTGCTGAACGGGCGGCTGGATGCTTTGCAGAACGGCGCCAGCGGCGCCTCCTACAACATTGACGGGGTGAATGGCGGCGTGGCGGATCCGTCGCATCCATTCGGGCTGTTTCTGGCGGTCACGGGCCAGTTCGGCACGCGTGACAGCAAGGGGTTCGATCTTGGCTACCGCTATCACAGCGCCGTCACCGCCATCGGGCTGGATTACCGGCTGAACGAGAATGTCAGCGCGGGCCTGGCGCTGGCCTATAATAACAGCCATGCGGATGTGAGCGGCGGCGGCACGGTGCAGGACCAGGGGGTGGATATCGGCCTCTATGCCCTCGCCACTGAGGGCAATGCCTATGCCAAGCTCACCGGCGGGTATGATGCGGATTTCTACAAGACCCAGCGCGCGGGCGTGATCAGCGGCATCACCGGCAAGCCGGATGGCGGCACATGGAGCGCCAGCGGCGCGGTGGGGCTGAAATTCCACCCGCTGCCGCTGCTCTCCATCGGGCCGGAAATAGGCCTTGCCTACACCAATAGCGGGCTGGGGAGTTATACCGAGAGCGGCGATGCGCTGCTGACCCAGGCGGTCGATTCGCAGACCTATCAGCAGCTTATCGGCAGCACGGGGCTGAATGCCGCCACCACGCTGCAGATCGGCGGCTTCACCGTTGCCCCGCATGCAAGTGCCGCGGCGCAGTTCCTGCTCTCTGGCCAGAACGAGCATTTTTCCTCGTCCTTCACCGATGAGCCGGGCGTAACCCTGACCAGCATCTACCCGCACGAGCCGGGGAGCTGGGGACTGTTTGCCGCCGGGGTGAGTGCGAATTTCAGCCAGCGCCTCAATGCGAGCCTGGATGTGGCAACCACCGCCTTCAAGGCCGATGGCAACGACGTGCAACTGACTGGTAACGCGCGCTGGAGCTTCTGATTTTCTAAACGCCAAGGGGGTTCGCCCCCCTTGGCCGGCACCGCCATGAGCGATTTGGCTTTCCGTAACGGAAGCTTCACGCTACCGTCATCGTACTGTCACGTAACGCGCTTATGGAAGCTCTCATGGAAATAGCGAGTCACGATATGCACCCGGAAGCCGCCCTGCCCTCCGCCCTGCAACAGGCCCAGGGGGCTGAGCCGCGCGTTTCCATCCGCAACCTGAATTTTTATTACGGCGAGACGCATGCGCTAAAGAACGTCTCGATCGATTTTCCCGATCGCCAGACCACCGCGATGATCGGCCCTTCCGGCTGCGGCAAATCCACCCTGCTGCGCATCCTCAACCGGATGTACGATCTCTATCCCGGCCAGAGAGCCGAGGGTGAGGTGATGATGGGTGAAGACAACCTGATTGCCCCCGGCATGGACCTGAACAAGCTGCGCCGGCGCGTGGGCATGGTGTTCCAGAAACCCACCCCCTTCCCCAAATCCATCTATGAAAATGTGCTATTCGGCGTGCGCTTGCATGAGCGCCTCTCCAAGGCCGAATCCGATGAGCGTGTGGAATGGGCCCTGACCCGCGCCGCCCTCTGGGGCGAGGTGAAGGACAGGCTGAGCAGCTCCGCCATCGGGCTTTCCGGCGGCCAGCAGCAGCGTTTGTGCATCGCCCGTTCCATCGCCGTGCGGCCGGATGTGCTGCTGCTCGATGAACCCACCTCCGCGCTGGACCCGATCAGCACGCTGAAGATCGAGGAGCTGGTGGATGAGCTGAAGCAGGATTTCTGCATCGTCATCGTTACCCACAACATGCAGCAGGCCGGCCGCTGCGCCGACCAGGTGGCGTTCTTCTATCTGGGCGAGCTGGTGGAGGTTGGCTCGTCCAGCCAGATCTTCACCGCCCCGCGCGAGCGCAAGACCCAGGAATATATCACCGGCCGGTTCGGCTAGCGCGCGGCCGCTTTTGGAACGAAATTTTGGTCCAAAACGCGCGCCGCCCGCTCAGCTTTAATTGAAAGACCCAAGAGATATGCCCGACGAACCGAAACATATCATCTCCAGCTTTGAGGCCGACCTCAAGAAGCTCCGCGACATGATCGCCAATATGGGCGGGCTGGTGGAACGCGCCGTGGCCGATGCCGCCGTGGCACTACTGAACCACGACCCTGAGATTGCGGCGCGCGTGATCGAGAACGACGCCAAGATCGATGCCGAGCAGCATAATGTGGAGCAGTTTGCGGTGCGGCTGCTGGCACTGCGCCAGCCGGTGGCGGATGATCTGCGCCAGGCGATCCAGGCCCTGAAAGTCGTCACCGATCTTGAGCGCATCGGCGATTATGCCTCCAACATCGCCAAGCGCAGCATCGTGATCAACCAGGTGGCAAGCAGCTTCCCGCTCGCCGGGCTGGGGCAGATGGCCCTGCTGGTGCAGCAGAATCTGAAAGCCAGCATCGACACGGTGGGCGAGGCCGACCCGCAGAAAGCGATTTCGGTCTGGCGCGCGGACCAGATGGTGGATGATTTATACAACACCATTTTCCGCGAGCTGATCACCTACATGATGGAAGATGCGCGCAATATTTCCGCCTGCACGCATCTGATGTTCATCGCGAAGAATCTGGAACGCATCGGCGATCACACCACCAACATCGCCGAGCTGACCTATTACGCCATCACGGGTGAAAACCTGCCGGATTTCCGCCCGAAAGGCGATATCACCGCGACATATATCCACGCCACTTCGAACTGAGCATGTCAGAAACGAATAAGCCGTACGTCCTGATTGTTGAAGACGAAGCGCCGCTGGTTACCTTGCTGCGCTATAATCTGGAAAAACAGGGATTTCGTGTTGAGGATGCCGGCGATGGCGGTGAGGCGCTGACGCGCATCACCGAAGCGCCGCCCGACCTTCTGCTGCTGGACTGGATGCTGCCCACAATGTCCGGCATCGAGCTATGCCGCCAGCTGCGGCGCCGCCCGGCGACGCGGGCCCTGCCGATCATCATGCTCACGGCCCGCGCCGAGGAGCAGGATGCGGTGCGAGGGCTGGACACCGGGGCGGATGACTACATTACCAAGCCTTTCTCGACCGAGGCGCTGATCGCGCGTATCCGGGCACTTTTGCGCCGGGCCGGGGCGGTTCCGCAAAAGAACAAGCTTGCCTTCCATGACATCTCGCTGGACCCTGCCTCGCACCGCGTGCTGCGCAATGGGCGCACATTGCATCTAGGGCCGACCGAATTCCGGCTGCTGGAATTTTTTCTGCGCCACCCCAAGCGGGTTTTCTCGCGCGAGGATGTGCTGAACGCCGTCTGGGGCCGGGATATTCATGTGGAACCGCGCACGGTGGATGTGCATATCCGCCGGCTGCGCAAGGCCATTAACGGGCCGGGCGAAATCGATATCGTACGCACCGTGCGCGCCGCGGGTTATGCGCTGGATCTGGAAGACGCCGCTTAAAACAGCATGTGATTAGATTGGCGCGGCGGCGGCAAGGCAATCACAAGAAATTGCCCGTCAAAATATAAATTTAGAACATTAAGCCAAAGGCCTGGCGTTCTAAAACCTTATCTTCCATGCCAGGACTCAAAATAACGGTTTTTGGCAACGCCGCTCCTGGCCGCGGGGCCGCCAAGCGGTTTGCCGCCTCAGGCCATCCTGGTGATGCGGCCACGGCGGGCAAGACCCTCGACCCGCACCAGCAACTCGGAAAACGCGAAGGGCTTGGAGAGGTAGTCATCCCCTCCCGCCCGCAACCCTGTCACCTTGTTGGCGGCCTCGCCAAGGCCGGAGAGGATCAGCACCGGCGTATCCACGCGCTGGGCGCGCAGGCTGGTGAGCAGGGTGAGGCCGTCCTCGCTTTCAGGCAGCATGCGGTCCAGGATGATGACGTCGAACGCTTCCTTGCTGGCGCGCTCCCGGCCAGCGGAGGCGCAATCGGCATGGATCACGTTATGGCCTGCTTCACGCAGACCCTTGATGATGAACGCGGCGACATGCTTGTCGTCTTCAATCAGTAGAATTCTCAATTCACGCCCCCCATCACGCCCCGCCATGCCATCTAGCAAGACCTATAAACCCTTGTGGATATTTCGTCTGCGTCCCCGGCAGGTCAATGGGCAGTTATCGGCCAGAGACAGACTGTAACATCGAGTAAGCTTTCTGTTATCAATTTGTCATACTTTGCTTGTATCTCTACATCATCAGGGATGAACCTATGACTTATTTTAGCTCAGAAGGATCGGAGAGTGCGAAGTATTTTTATCGTCGGTTCGCCATTCTGCGGTTCGACGATCATCGGTAACACATTGAATTCCCACCCTCGAATCTTCCACGCGGGTGAGGTGGACCGGCTTTCCCTGTTCGCACGCTATCATGGAGCGGACGCGCATTACATGCTCGGTGTTACGGAAATCATGTCCCTGCTCGGCTATTCGGCAGACGAGCTGATAACCGCCAAACATAAATGGCAGATGGCGCAAATTCCGGGCTCGCTTTTGCGCAACGGCCTGAATTGGCTGCGCAGCAACCAGGCCGTTTGAAGCCCGGCATTGCGGAAGGTTAGCGGAAGCGCATCGGGTCGATATCCGGCACGATGGTTGCGGCCGGGCCGGGATCCTCGCGCTTGATCATGGCGGTGATCAGCGTGGAAGCCGCCGGGGCGGTCTGGATTCCATAGCCCCCCTGCCCCACGGCCCAGAAGAAACCCTCCACCGCTTTGTCGTACCCAAAGGCCAAGGAGCGGTCCGGCGTGAAGGTGCGCAGGCCCGCCCA
Source organism: uncultured Pseudomonadota bacterium (assembly GCA_963794625.1). Taxonomy (GTDB): domain Bacteria; phylum Pseudomonadota; class Alphaproteobacteria; order Acetobacterales; family Acetobacteraceae; genus Acidocella. The sequence continues at coordinate 139,752 of CAWCEU010000001.1, read as the reverse complement.
GCTATGTTCCACGTGCCGCACCTGGATATCCAGCGCCTGTTGCATGCGGTCGATCCCGATGGCGACATCCAGCTCGTCCGGCTGCACATCGTGCGGCACGTCCGGCGTTTCATCGCAGGGTGTCACCATCAGCTTGGTGCGCGCCTCGGTGCGGGCATACCAGTCATGGGCGGCGGATTGCACCAGCGGCCAATGCTCAACCTCGAAGGGTGCAGGGTTGATGATGGCGGCGGTGCGCCTGCAAGGCACAAGGCCGATGGGCGCCAACCCGGCGATCTTTGCCACCTCGTCGCCCCAGGCCCCAGCGGCGTTCACCACGATGGGGGCGGTGATGATGAGGTTGGCCGAGGTCTCAACCTCCCAGGTGCCAGTCTTGCGTGTGATCCGCCCGGCGCGGTTGCGAAGCAGAATCTGGCCGCCGCCCTGGCGCGTCTTGCGCAGGTAATATTGGTGCAGCCCGGCCACATCCATGTCGAACCCGTCCGATTCCAGCCCGGCGCGGGTGGCGTAGCCGTCGATGATGGCGGGGCAGAGCGCCTTGGCCTTGGCAAGGGAGATTTCCTCGATGCCGAGATCCTGGGCGATCAGATCGTCAAGCTGCCGGCCCTGATCGGCCGGTGCCAGATAGAGAATCGCGCGGTCCACCGCGAGATGGTCCGAACCGATATCGGCGGGCGGCGTCTTATAAAAATCACGGGAGAGGCCGGTGAGAACGCGCACCGCCGGGGGGCCGTAATTGCGGACCCAGATAGCGGCGGAGCGCCCGGTGGTATGGTAACCCGCCTGTTCCTCCGCCTCCACCAGCGCCACACGGTGCGTGGGGGCAAGCCCGGCCGAGATCGAAGCGCCGACAATCCCCGCGCCGATAACGATGACATCGAAATTCTGGCTCATCAGGCGAAGAACTCCCTCAAGGAGGCGATCACCTGCTCCGGCTTCTCGGCATGCAGCCAATGGGAGGCACCGGCCACGCGCTCAATCCGCGCGCGCGGAAAGCGTTGCAGGATGGCGGGCTCGGCGCTCGGCGTCACATATTCAGAATCGGCGCCGCACAGGAACAGGCTTGGCCCGGCATATGGCTGGGTGCCGGGCGGATCATCCCAGCGGAAAAGTTTTTCCATGTTGGCGCCGATCTCATCCAGCCCCACGCGCCAGCGCGGAGCAGCACCCAGCACCAGGTTATTGAGCAGGAAAGCGCGCATAGGCGCGGCCTTGACCGAGGCGGCCAGGGCTTGATCCGCCGCGCCACGGGTGAGCGATGGGATGAGCGGGATGGCCCGCATGGCCTCGACGAAGCTGGTATAATCATGCCGGTAGGAGACGGGGGCAATATCCATCACCGCCAGGCGCTCCACCAGATCCTGCCGGGAGAGGGCCAGCATCATCGCGGTCTTGCCGCCCATGGAATGGCCGCAAAGCCGGATCTGGGGCAGCCCCAGATCCGCCAGCGTCTCCGCCACGTCCGCCGCCATGGTGGCATAATCCATCACCTCGCCGCGCGGGCTGTCGCCGTGGTTGCGCAGATCAAGCGCAAAGACGCGGAAGCTGGAGGAAAGCGCGCGGGTGAGAACACCCAGATTGCGCGCGGCGCCGAAAAGCCCATGCAGCAGCACCAGCGGGGAGCCTTCCCCCGCTTCGGAAACGTTCAAGATCATGGGGTTCATCTTTGGGCCTTTGCGCGAAAATCTCAAGCGCGCGGCACCGGAAGCGGTTATGACAAACCCATGCTGCACGCCTTGGTTGTGGTTTTTGCAATGATGCTCCTGGCCCTGGCACTGGCCTGGCCGCGCGCGGGGCTTTGGGTCTGGGTGCTCGCACTGGCCACGGGGCCGGATTACTGGCTGAGCTTCATCACCGGAGACCCGGAAACCACAGCCGGACTGCTGAAGGGCCTCGGCCTGGCGGTGCTGGCGGGGGCGGCCTTGCGGGGCGGCGTGCGGATGGACCGTTGGAACCCCGCTTTCGCCTTCCTGGCCATGTTCTGCACCGGGCTGATCCATGGGCTGCATCCGGGGTTGAGTTTCGGGGCCTCGCTGCGCTCGCTGGTCGGCTCCGCGGCCCCGTTTCTGTTCGGCTTTCTGCGCCAGGACGAAAAATTCCGCCGCGCGGCCATCAGCGCGGTGATGTGGGCGCCGCTCTTCGCCGTGGGGCTGGATGCGGTTCTGGCCTTGGCGGGGCTGGATCAGTTCTACACGCTGGAGCAGGGCGCGCTGCGGCTGGGCGGCAACGGGCAGCCGCCTTTCCTGGGCGGGTTCGCGCTGGCCGGCCTCTATGCGTCGGTGCTGGAGCTGGCTGGCCGGCCGCGCAAGGGTGCCACGGGGCTGGCGGCGGCGAATTTCGCCATTATTCTGCTTACCGGTGCGCGCTCGCCTCTGGTTCTGGGCGGGCTGCTGGGGCTCGCATTGCTGCTCATGCGGCGGCGGATCCTGCCCCTGGCCGCCGCCGGGGCGCTGGTGGCCCTGGCGCTGCTGGGCTCCGGGCTGCTCGGCTTTCTGCGGGCGGTGGACCTGACAAGACTCGGCGAAGCCACCGATCTTTCCCACCGCACGCTGGTCTGGCCCTATTTCCTTGATGCCATCCGGCAATCGCCCTGGGTGGGCTGGGGCGTGGGGGCGGGCAAGGTGATCATCCCCGTCACCTCCCAGCTCAACCAGCTTCTCGGCACCAATGCCGCGCATAATGAATATCTGCGCATCGGCAGCGAGGGTGGTGTGCTGGGCCTCGCTTTGCTGGCGGCGCTGATGGCGTTGTGGGTGGTGCGCGGGTCACGCTCGCTGCCCCGGGCGCAAGCCTGGCTCATGCGACTTATTTTCATTGCCTTTGCCATTCAGTCCATCACGGATAACACCCTCATCGCCACCACCGGTTCCGCGTTCTTCCTGTGGGCAAGCGCCATCTTCGCAGATGCAAAAAACAGGTCTACACGGGCGGCATGCTCACACGCCGCATCGCTCTCGCCCTGCCCCTCGCCCTCACCGCCGCCGGGCCCGCCCTGGCCGCAACACCGCCCCTGGCCTTCGTCCTGAACTCGGCCGAGGGCTCGATCAGCATCATCGACATGGACACGCATCAGGTGGTGCGCACCGTGCCCGCCTATCGCGAGCCAAGCCATTGGGCGCTGACGCCGGACCGCAAGCAGCTTCTGGTGGCGGATGCCTCAGGCAACGCGCTGTTCATCTACGACCCGCGCACCGGCGACCCGCTGGGCCATAAGCGCATCGCCGACCCGTACCAGATCGGCTACACGCCGGATAACCGCTATTTCGTCGTGAATTCCCTGCGGCTGGATTTCGTGGATGTGTATGACGGCCCCAGCCTTTCGCTGGTGAAGCGCTTCAAGCCGGGCCAATGGCCGAGCCATCTGGATTTCTCGCCGGATTCGCGCTGGTCCTTCAACTCCATGCAGAATTCCGACACGCTCTGTTCCTTTGACCTAGTGAGCCTGACCCAGCGCTGGAGCGTGAAGGTGGGCACCACCCCCGCCGGCGTGCTGTGGCTGAATGGGCGCGTGCTGGTGTGCATCATGGGTGAGGGCGGCATCGTGGAGGTGGACCCGATCAAGGGCGGCATCACGCGCTGGCAGAAAACCGGCGACGGCGCGCATAATATCTTCCTGGATGAGCAGAAGCATATTCTCTACGTCTCCAACCGCGGGCCGGGCCAGACCTCGCTCACCGCTTTGGACCCGCAAACGCTGAAGCCGATCCGCACCTACCCCATGCCCGGCGGGCCGGATGACATCGCCATCGCCCCGGACGGCAAGATCTGGATTGCACTGCGATATGCAGAGTCCGTGGCAATCCTGGACCCTGAGAGCGGGGATTATACCACCATCCCGGTCGGGCGCTCGCCGCACGGCATCTTCCTCAGCACGTTGCTGACGCAGAAAGGGCAAATCACGGCGGAAAGAATGTAACAACAAGGCCATGCCCCTCGCAAAGCGGGGGGCGGCGGCTTATACTCACATTTGGTGCCAAGGCGCTGAATTTTATCGAAACAGGCCCTTCCGGATGATGACTCTCGATCGTCTCTTCTCCAATCTCGCTGGATATATGGACCAGTACGCGGTGCTGCCGGTGCTGTATCATTTCCACTGGATGGCGTGGGACGATCTGGCCTTCGATTGGTGCCTGGTCTGTGTCTACGGGCTGTTCGCGGTGCTCATCACCTATGCGGTCTGCCTGCCGCTGGAAGCCTGGAAGCCGGTTGAGAAATGGCCAGACCAGAAGGCGGTGCTGGTGGATGTGTTTTATACGCTGCTGAACCGGGTCGGCGTGGTGCCCATCGTCACCTTCGTGCTGTTCTATCAGGTGCAGACCTGGACCACCGGCTTTCTGGTGGAGCGCGGCTTCATTCCCCCCACGCTGGACAGCCTGGTGCCCGGCCTGCTCGGCCGCCCCATGCTCACCTTCCTGATCTACGCGCTGATCCTGGATTGCGCGGATTACTGGCGCCACCGCCTCTCCCATTCCTTCCGCTGGTGGTATGCGCTGCATGCGCTGCATCATGCGCAACGGCAGATGAGCTTTTGGTCGGATGACCGGAATCATCTGATCGACGATGTCATCAGTTTCCTGTGGTTCTTCGTGATCGGGCTGGTCATCGGCATCCCGCCGCTGCAATTCCCCTTGCTCGTGCTGGGGCTGAAATTTGTCGAGAGCCTGAGCCATGCCAATATCCGTTCGTCCTTCGGGCCGCTGGAATGGCTGTTCGTCTCACCGCGTTTCCACCGCTTCCACCACGGCCTGCGCGCCGCCGGGCGGAATAGCTGCAATTACGCCTCCGTGTTCCCGGTCTGGGATATTATCTTCCGCACGGCCGATTTCTCAAACGCGTATCTGCCCACCGGCGATGCCCGGGCACCCGAGGCGCTGGCCACCGGCTCCTACCTCGCACAGCAGGCGACGGGGCTAAAATTATTCTGGCAGGCACTGGGAAAAAGCTGGGCCTCCCTTGGCATTGGCCGCGCGGCGTAATAAGCCGCGCACATGGAACAGAAAGTCAAAAAGGTCGTCCTGGCTTATTCCGGCGGGCTGGACACTTCGGTCATTCTTCGCTGGCTGCAGAACACCTATCACTGCGAGGTGGTGACCTTCACGGCCGATCTCGGCCAGGGGGAGGAGTTGGAGCCCGCCCGCAAGAAGGCCGAAATGTTCGGCATCAAGGAGATCTTCATCGAGGATCTGCGCGAGACCTTCGTGAAGGATTTCGTGTTCCCGATGTTCCGCGCCAATGCGCTGTATGAGGGGCAATATCTGCTGGGCACCTCCATCGCCCGCCCGCTGATCGCCCAACGCCAGATCGAGATCGCCGAGATGGTGGGGGCCGACGCCGTGGCCCATGGCGCCACCGGCAAGGGCAATGACCAGGTGCGCTTCGAGCTGGGATATTACGCGCTGAACCCGAATATCCGCGTCATCGCCCCCTGGCGCGAATGGGACCTGACCAGCCGCACCAAGCTGCTGGAATATGCCGAGACCAACCAGATCCCCATCACCAAGGACAAGCGCGGCGAGGCGCCGTTCTCCGTGGACGCGAACCTGCTGCACTCCTCCTCCGAGGGTAAAATCCTTGAAGATCCAGCCATGGAGCCGGATGAGATCGTGTATCAGCGTACCATCTCGCCCGAGGCCGCGCCTGATAAGGCGACCGAGATTTCCATCGATTTCCTGCATGGAGATGCGGTTGGGATCAATGGCGAGGCGCTGAGCCCCGCGACGATCCTCACGCGCCTGAACGAATACGGCAAGGCCAACGGCATCGGGCGGCTGGACCTCGTGGAAAACCGCTTCGTGGGCATGAAGTCCCGCGGCGTGTACGAGACACCGGGCGGCACCATCCTGCTCGCCGCGCACCGGGGCATTGAGAGCATCACGCTGGACCGCGAGGCCGGACACCTCAAGGATTCGCTGATGCCGCGCTATGCGGAGCTGATCTATAACGGCTTCTGGTTCTCGCCTGAGCGGCGGATGCTGCAGGCGGCCATCGACGCCTCCCAGGCTTCCGTTTCCGGTACGGTGCGGCTGAAGCTCTATAAGGGTAATGTGATCGTGACGGGCCGCGAGAGCCCGCACTCGCTCTACAATACCCGCATGGTGACCTTTGAAGATGATGCCGGCGCCTATAACCAGCAGGATGCGACGGGCTTCATCAAGCTCAATTCGCTGCGGTTGCGGCTTGGCGCGGCCATCGGGCGGCGGGGCGGCAGCCTCTGAAAAAGAAAAAGGGCGCTTCGGCGCCCTTTTTTATTACTCGGCCAGCATCTCGCCGGAACCGCCTAGCTCCGCGGGGAAATCCTTCAGCTTGGGCAGCCCGTCTTTTATCCGCAGCACGGTATCGGCATAGTTCACATGCAGCATGGGCTTGAATTCCAGGCCCGGCAGCGTGGCCGCGAACACGTCGATCAGCCCGAAGCCGGGATGCACCGTCATCAGATGCCCGCCGCATTTTTTGCAGAATTGCCGCTCGCTGGCGGGGGTTTTGGCATAGGTGGCAATCTCGCCCTCCCCTTGCGTGACCTTCACGCTCTCCGGCTTCCAGAGGGTGAAGGCATTCACCGGCCCGGCCGACCAGGAGCGGCAGGAGCCGCAATGGCAATAGCCCATCGCTTCCGGCGCGCCGGAAGCTTCCAGCATCACCGCCCCGCAAAAACAGGCGCCTTTATAGGTCTGTGTCATGGCTTTCCTCGCTCGTTCTTGTCTTGACCGGCGAGGATGATGACGGGCGGGAGAAACTGTCAAACACTGTCACGGAATGGACCAGCCATTCCGGTAAAACTTCTGGCGGAATGTTCGAATATAGGTAAAAAACACCAACCGAACAAAAAGCGAACAATTTATTAACAGACTTGTTGCTATTTTGTTCTCGCCATGCCAAGATTCATCAGACGATTCTATCCGAATTGTAATGAAACCTCTGGCAAGGTCAGGAAAACACGCTATGGTTGCATCCACCGCAAGCAAGAAGCCGCGTTTGACAGAAATCGAGTCGATGTTGGACGCTCCGGAGGCACCCTTAATGGCAACAGTAACGTCTATGGCAAAACCTGATCTTGAAAAGAACAAGGCGCTCGACGCCGCAATGGCGCAGATTGAGCGCGCCTTCGGCAAAGGCTCCATCATGCGCATGGGCGCCAAAGGCGGTACCGAGGCGATTGAGGTCGTTCCCTCCGGCTCGCTGGGGCTGGATCTGGCGCTGGGCATTGGCGGCCTGCCGCGCGGCCGCGTGATCGAGGTTTACGGCCCGGAAAGCTCCGGCAAAACCACGCTGGCCCTGCATGCCATCGCCGAGGCTCAAAAACGCGGCGGCGTGTGCGCCTTCATCGATGCCGAGCATGCGCTCGACCCCATCTATGCCCGCAAGCTGGGCGTGGATGTGGACAATCTCCTGATTTCCCAGCCGGATACCGGGGAACAGGGTCTGGAGATCGCGGATACGCTGGTGCGCTCCGGCTCCATCGACGTGCTGGTGATCGACTTTGTCGCCGCCCTCGTCCCCCGCGCCGAGCTGGAAGGCGAGATGGGCGATTCCCATGTCGGCCTGCATGCCCGCCTGATGAGCCAGGCGCTGCGCAAGATCACCGGCTCCGTCGCGCGCTCCAACACCATGCTGATCTTCCTCAACCAGATCCGGTTGAAGATCGGCGTGATGTTCGGCAATCCGGAAACCACCACAGGCGGCAACGCGCTGAAATTCTACGCCTCCATCCGCATGGAAATCCGCCGCACCGGCTCCATCAAGGACCGCGAGGAAGTGACGGGCAACCATGTGCGTGTGAAAGTGGTGAAGAACAAACTGGCCCCGCCCTTCCGGCAGGTGGAGTTCGACATCATGTTCGGCGAGGGCATCTCCAAATCCGGGGAACTGGTGGATCTCGGCGTGAAGGCCGGGGTGGTGGAGAAATCCGGCGCCTGGTTCTCGTATGACAGCCAGCGCATCGGCCAGGGGCGTGAGAATGCCAAGCAATTCCTGCGGGACAACCCGAAAATGGCCGACGCGATCGAGAAGAAGATCCGTGACCAGGCTGGCGCCATTGCCGACGCGCTGATGGCCGCCGATGGTGGCGAGGATAGCGGGGACGATTAAGCCGTGGGCGCGCGCGTCCCGATGACGAAACGGCGCGGTTGCGCAGTCTGAATCGGGCCGCGCAAAAGCAAAGGAACCGGGCTTGGCGAAAACCAATCCGCCCTGTAATCCAGCGCTCATGGTCACCAGCAACGATATCCGCGCCACTTTCCTGAATTATTTCGGCCGCAACGGCCACCAGATCGTGCCCTCCGCACCCTTGGTGCCGCGCAACGATCCCACCCTGCTCTTCACCAACGCAGGCATGGTGCCGTTCAAGAACGTGTTCACCGGCCAGGAAAAGCGCCCTTATGTCCGCGCCACCTCCTCGCAGAAATGCGTGCGCGCCGGCGGCAAGCATAATGATCTGGATAATGTCGGCTACACCGCCCGCCACCATACCTTCTTTGAAATGCTGGGGAATTTCTCCTTCGGCGATTATTTCAAGGAACAAGCCATCCTGCATGCCTGGACGCTGCTGACCAAGGATTTCGGGCTGGACAAGGAGAAGCTGCTGGTCACCGTGTACCACACGGATGATGAGGCGGCCGGGCTGTGGAGCAAGATCGCCGGGCTGCCGGAGCAGAAAATCATCCGCATCCCCACCGACGATAATTTCTGGCGCATGGGCGATACCGGCCCCTGCGGCCCCTGCTCCGAGATTTTCTACGATCACGGCCCCTCCATCCCCGGCGGCCCGCCCGGCAGCCCGGATGAGGATGGCGACCGCTTCATCGAGATCTGGAACCTCGTCTTCATGCAGTACGAGGAAGGCCCGCCCGGCACGCGCAACCCGCTGCCCCGCCCCTCCATCGATACCGGCATGGGGCTGGAGCGCTTCGCCGCCATCCTGCAGGGCAAGCACGATAATTACGACACGGATACGCTGCGCGCCCTCATCCTGGCTTCCGCCGAGGAAACCGGGCAGGATCCGGATGGCGCGTTCCGCATCAGCCACCGCGTGGTGGCGGACCATCTGCGCTCCTCCTCCTTCCTCATTGCCGATGGCGTGCTGCCCTCGAATGAAGGCCGCGGCTATGTGCTGCGCCGGATCATGCGCCGCGCCATGCGCCATGCACACATGATGGGTGCCAAGGAGCCGCTGATGTACCGGCTGGTCCCGGCCCTCACCCGCCAGATGGGCCAGGCCTACCCGGAGCTGAACCAGGCCGAGGCGCTGATCACCGAGACTTTGCAGCTTGAGGAAAACCGCTTCCGTGCCATGCTGGATCGCGGCATTTCCCTGCTCAGGGACGAATCCGGAGCCATCCCCGCCGGCGGGGCGCTGCCCGGTGCCGTGGCCTTCAAGCTCTACGACACTTACGGCTTTCCGCTGGACCTGACGCAGGATGCGCTGCGTGAAGAGGGCAAGAGCGTGGATGTGGCGGGCTTCAACGAAGCCATGGCCGAGCAGAAGGCCCGTGCGCGCGCCGCCTGGGCGGGTTCCGGCGAGGCCGCGACGGAGACGGTCTGGTTCGAGCTGAATGAACAGCTCGGCGCCACCGAGTTCCTCGGCTATTCCACGGAAACCGCAGAAGGCAGCATCACCGCCCTGGTGGTGAACGGCCAGCCTTCCGATGAGGCGCTGCCGGAGCAGGAAGTCTACGTCATCCTCAACCAGACGCCTTTTTATGCCGAAAGCGGCGGCCAGGTGGGCGATACCGGCTTCATCACCGGGCCGGATAATCTGCGCATCCGCATCACCGACACGCAAAAGAAGCTGGGCGGACTGTTCGTGCATGTTGGCGTGGTGGAGGCAGGCACCGCCCGCATCGGCCTGCCCGTGGTGGCGCAGGTGGACCATGAACGCCGCGGCAAGATCCGCGCGCATCATTCCGCCACCCATCTGCTGCATGAGGCGCTGCGCCGGGCCCTGGGTGCGCATGTGACGCAGAAAGGCTCGCTCAACGCGCCAGACCGTTTGCGGTTCGACATCTCCCAGCCCCGCCCGGTCACGGCGGAGGAACTCGCGGCGGTGGAGCGCGACGTGAATGCGCATATCCGTGGGAATAGCGAAGTTACCACAAGGCTGATGACGCCGGAGGAGGCCGTGAAGCTGGGCGCCATGGCGCTGTTCGGCGAAAAATATGGCGATGAGGTGCGCGTCGTCTCCATGGGCGGCGCGGATGAGGGCAAATCGGCCTGGTCCATTGAGCTGTGCGGCGGCACGCATGTGGCCCGCACGGGCGATATCGGGCTGTTCCGCATTGTGTCCGAAGGTGCTGTCTCCGCCGGTATCCGCCGTATCGAGGCCGTGGCTGGCGAAGCCGCCGTGGCCGAGGTGGAGAGCGAGGCCAGGCTGCTGGCGGAAGCCGCCGCGACCATCAAGGCCCCCGCCGCCGAGCTGCCGGGGCGCATCACCCAGCTTCAGGAGGACAAGAAGCGGCTGGAGCGCCAAGTGGCCGAGCTGCAGAAGAAGCTGGTGCTGGCGACGGCGACAGAGTTTGAGGATGTCGCCGGCACCCGCGCCATTCTGCGCAATGTGGGCGATGTGGCGGCGAAGGAGCTGCGGCCCATCGCGACAGATCTGCTGAAGCGCCTCGGCTCTGGCATTGTGGCACTGGTCTCCACCGCCGAGCAGAAGACCGCCATCATCGTGGCCGTGGCCGATGATCTGCCGCAGAGCGCGGTCGATCTCGTGCGCGCGGCGGCCACGGCGGCGGGCGGCCAGGGTGGCGGCGGCAACAAGGCCGTGGCCCAGGCCGGTGCGCCGAGTGCCGCCCAGGCCAATGCGGCACTCGCGGCGGTTAAAGGCGCCATCGCGGGCTGAAGCTCTTTTCTCAGGGAAACTAGGTTTCCGGCGTCCAGCGCGGCACCGTCAGATAGGCGAGCCGCTTGGTCTCCCGCCGCCCGCGCGCGACCGAATCCAGGATCAGCCCGCAGGTGAAGGAGAGCATCGCCACCACCACGAACCCCATGGAGAGCACGGCCGTGGGCAGGCGGGGAACAAGACCAGTCTGGAAATAAGTCACCAGCACCGGCAGCGAGATCAACAGCCCGAATATCAGCAGCACCAGCCCGGCGATGGAGAAAAACTGCAAGGGCCGTTCCTCCTTCACCAGCTTGATGATGGTATTGAGGATGCGCAGCCCGTCAGAATAGGTCCGCAGCTTGGAGACCGAGCCAGCCGGGCGCCTGAGATACCGGGTTGGCACCTCCGCCAGCGGCATCAGCATGTCCAGCGCATGGATGGTGAATTCCGTCTCGGTTTCGAAGCCCTCCGCCAGAGCCGGGAAGGTCTTCACAAACCGTTGGGAGAAAACACGATAGCCGGAGAGCATATCCTTGATCCGGTCGCCGAACACCGCCCGCACCAGCCCGGTGAGCACCAAATTTCCGGTGCGGTGCCCGCGCCGGTAGGCGCCAACCGGCCCTTCCCCATCCACTTCGATGCGCTGGCCATTGACCATATCGAGCTGGTCTTCGAGCAAGAGACGGACCATTTCAGGGGCGGCGGCTGCGTCATAGGTGCCGTCGCCATCCACAAGCACATAGGCATCGGCCTCGATATCGGCAAACATGCGCCGCACCACATGCCCCTTGCCTTGCAGTGTCTCACGCCGGACAATCGCGCCCGCCGCAGCCGCAACGTCCCGGCTGCGGTCAGCGGAATTATTGTCATAGACATAAATCGCCGCCCCCGGCAGCGCCGCGGCGAAATCCCGCACCACTTGGCCAATGGCGACCTCCTCATCATAGCACGGGATCAGAACTGCGATTCTGGCGTCAGACATGTCTTGAACCTATAAAACTCATTCATAGCCGCTTGTTAGTTCTGAATCTCTTTATCCTGCCTTGGAAACAAGGAAACCACGGCCATGTGGCTAAAATCGGCGGCGCCTGCCCATGACCGTTATTGCCATGGCGGCAAAGGCAAGTCCCAATGACTTGGCCAGATGCTTAACACCATTTGCGGATTTTCATGCCATTCCGCCATTTGCTGCGCCTAGTTGGCGCCATTGGCAAAGGGCGCCATTCAAGCAGCCATACGGGAGCCGGGCGATCGCCGCCATCAACTCCGTGAAGCTGAGATGCCCATTCCGGGCAGGTTCCATATGGGTAAGATAAACCAACGCCTGAACAGCCGCGCCAGGACAAGCGCCGCGAATCCGGCCAGGAGTGTGGCGGTGTAAAATAGGCTCAGCGTCTCGCGCTTGTCTCGAATCAACATTCGTTCCTCCGGCCGTCTCGTCTCTCCGGAAAAACCAAACCTTGTCAAATGCCTGCCGAACCTCAACAAAAAACGGCGCCCTTGCGGAGCGCCGTTTTTTTCCTTTATCGCAGCCAGAAGCTGATTAAGCGCTCTTGGCCATGATCTCGTCGGCCACGTTGCGCGGCACCGGATCGTAATGATGGAACTGCATCGTGAAGCTGGCGCGGCCCTTGGTCATGGAGCGCAGCTGCGAGATGTAGCCGAACATTTCCTTCAGCGGCACATGCGCGCGCACGATGACGGTGGAGCCCGAGCTTTCCTGGTTCTGGATCATGCCGCGGCGGCGGTTCAAATCGCCCACCACGTCGCCCACATGGTCGTTCGGGGTGGTGACTTCCACGTCCATGATCGGCTCCAGGATCACCGGGCCGGCCTTCTTCATGCCCTCGCGGAAGCAAGCCTTGGCGGCGATTTCGAACGCCAGGGCGCTCGAGTCGACGTCATGGTACTTGCCGTCCACCAGCGTGTAGCTGAAATCCACCGTCGGGAAGCCCGCGAGCACGCCGGTATCGGCCTGGTTCTTGATGCCCTTTTCAACGGCCGGGATGTATTCCTTCGGAATCGCACCGCCGACGACCTTGTTCTGGAACTCGATGCCCTCGTTGCGCTCACGCGGCGCGAAGACGATCTTCACCTCGGCGTACTGGCCCGAACCGCCCGACTGCTTCTTGTGGGTATAGGTTTCGGTGTGTTCCTTTGTGATGGTCTCGCGGAAGGCCACCTGCGGCGCACCAATATTGGCGTCCACGCCATATTCGCGCTTCAGCCGGTCCACGATGATTTCCAGATGCAGCTCGCCCATGCCGGAGAGAATGGTCTGGCCGGTTTCCTGGTCGGTCTTCAGACGCAGGGACGGGTCTTCCGACGCCAGCTTCTGCAAGCCGATCGTCATCTTTTCCACGCCTTCTTTGGTCTTCGGCTCGACGGAGATGTCGATCACCGGGACCGGGAACGCCATGCGCTCCAGCACCACCGGGTCTTCGGCGGCGGCCAGCGTGTCACCCGTGCCGGAATCCTTTAGGCCGACGAAGGCCGCGATATCACCGGCGACGACTTCCTGGATTTCCACGCGCTTATCGGCATGCATCTGATACATGCGCCCGATACGCTCCTTGTGGCCCTTGGTGGTGTTCAGCACGGTGTCGCCGGATTTCAGCGTACCGGCATAAACGCGCACGAAGGTGAGCGAGCCGTATTTGTCGTTGATGATCTTGAAGGCGAGGCCGGCGAAGGGTGCCTTCACGTCGGCCTTGATGCGGCGCGCGTTGGGATCTTCCTCCTGGCCTTCTTCCGGGGCAATTTTGATGCCCGGAACGTCGACCGGGGACGGCAGATAATCCAGCACGCCGTCCAGCAGCGGCTGCACGCCCTTGTTCTTGAAGGCGGTGCCGCACATGACAGGGCGGAAGGCGCCGCTGATCGTGCCGGTCTTGATGGCGCGCTTCAGGGTCTCGACGGAGACATCGCCCTTCTCGAAATATTCTTCCATGCCGGCATCGTCCACTGCCAAAGCGGTGTCGAGCAGGACCTGGCGGGCTTCCTTGGCCTTCTCCAGCATATCGGCCGGAATTTCCTCGTCGTGGAACTTGGCGCCCAGCTCGCCGCCTTCCCAGATGATCGCCTTCATCTCGACCAGATCGACCACGCCGAGGAAGTTATCCTCGATGCCGATGGGCAGCTGCAGCGGCAGCGCCACGATGTCCAGCTTTTCCTTCAGCGTGTCGAAGGCGCGGTAGAAATCGGCACCGGTGCGGTCCAGCTTGTTGATGAAGATCAGGCGCGGCACGTTGTAACGGTCGGCCAGGCGCCAGTTGGTCTCGGATTGCGGCTGCACGCCGGCAACGCCCTCGATGATGAAGATCGCGCCATCGAGCACGCGCAGGCTGCGGTTCACCTCGATGTTGAAATCGATATGGCCGGGGGTGTCGATGATGTTGATGCGGTGGTCTTTCCACGCGCAGGTCACCGCGGCGGAGGTGATGGTGATGCCGCGCTCGCGCTCCTGGTCCATATAATCGGTGGTGGTGTTGCCGTCATGGACCTCACCGATCTTGTGAGAGACACCGGTGTAGTAGAGGATGCGCTCCGTGGTGGTGGTTTTGCCCGCGTCAATATGCGCGGTGATCCCGATATTCCGGATCTTGCTAAGGTCAGTTTCAGCCATCATTGCCTCCACGGGCGGGAAAAATGTCAAACAGGTACGGCGCCGCCTGGGTAAGGCCGCGCTGTTCGCCCGGCTTTTGAGGCAGAGCGGCGCATTTGGCAACCCCGATAAAGTGGAGCCGAAGACAAATTCACGCGCCGCCCCCGCCCGCTCCAGGTTTTTCAAGCGCTTGGGCCGTGTTACAGCTAAGGCAACAGCAATTTTGAGGTGTTCCGATGGCCTTCGCCTGTACCCTTCCCGCCACCCCCACCGTGCAGCAAGATGACGAGGAGGTTCGGATCACCCGCTGGGATTTCGAACCAGGCGCCGTGACCGGCTGGCACACCCATGGCTGGCCTTATTACGTGGTGATGCTGACGGATGCCGTGCAGGAAGTGCATGACGGCGATAAAATCACGACCATCATCCGCAAAGCCGGCGATTCCTATGTGCGCGATGCCGGGGCGCAGCATGATGTGCGCAATGGCGGCACCGCGCCGATGGCCTTCGTGGAGATCGAAGTGAAAAAGCTCTCCCCCGCTTTGGCGGCGCTGGAAAAATAGGCGAGAGGGCTTGCTGGTCCCCGCCCCCTTCCTCCGGCTTTACCGGATCTTACGGGCAAGGCCGTTCTTCACGGCCTGCTACGCTCTGGGGGCGGTAAGCTATTTCCTGCTCATGCCGGTGAAGTCAGGCGCCATCCGGGCCGTGACGGCCTGGGACATTGGCAGCTTCCTTTACCTCGCCACTACCTTCATCATGTTCGCCCGCACGCTGGAACGCGACATCAGCGCCGACGCCAAGGCCTACCAGGAAGGGGAATGGACGATATTCACCCTCATCCTGCTGGGGGCGGGGATGAGCTTCGCCTCCATCTTCCTGTTCTCCGAGGCGGCGGGCCGCAAGGCGCATGAGGCGGCATTTCTGGGCTTTGTCATCATTACCCTCGCCCTTTCATGGGCGGTGACGCACACCTCCTTCGCCTTCCGCTACGCCCATGAATATTATTCGTTCGATCTGGGCCGCGAGACGGTGGATGGCGGCATCGACTTCCCGCGGGATGACCGGCCGGATTACCTGGATTTCGTGTATTTTTCCTTCGTGCTGGGGATGACGTTCCAAGTGTCCGATTGCGACATCACGTCCAAAAAGCTGCGGCGGCTGGCGACCTTGCAGGGGCTGATCGGGTTTCTGTTCAATACGGTGATTTTGGCGCTGTCGGTGAATATCGCGGCGTCGCTGCTCTGAGCGTCGGTATGCGGCCCGCCAACTCATCATCCGCACCTAGAACCAACTCATCATCCGCACCCAGAAATGGACAAAGAAATGGCCAAAACGCGGCAGCAGAGTATCTCCAATAGGAAGCAATAGTAGAATTATAGCTGCCAGCGCCAACAAGACAGCAAGGCCCTTCCACTTGCGTGCCTCCAGCCAGAGACAGAATGCCTGCGCAATCCCGCCCACGGATAGAGGAACCAATCCAAGGACGGCAAATTGCAGCGTGATTTTACTTACTGGTGCCCCACTGTCATCAAACGCGATGGCAACAACCCAAAACAGTGCCAAAAATCCAAGGTCGGCAAGCACGACAAACCACAAAAAGATATAAAGCGTCACACGGAGTATGTCGCCAATATCTCTCAGAGCGCTACTCCGCCGCCCAACGTTTGTCTGTTCAGGAAGGATTTGGCTCCCCCTGTACTGGCTCCACGCCCTGGGCTGCGATCAGGTCCGTCGCCTGCCGGGCAGCCTCCTCCATGGCGGGCAAATCCGTGCCCTTGGCCACCAGGGCAACACCCCAGGCACCGTCGCGCTTGAAGGGGTAGCTGCCGAGATCGAGCTGCGGGAAACGTTCCTGGATGGCGGAAAGCCCCTCGGCGATGGCCCCTTCCATCACACCTATCCCGTAAACGGCGCGCATCTCGATCTTTTCACCGCGCGGCAAGCTTGGCTCCAGCGCCTTCATCATGGCCTGCATAATGCGCGGCACGCCCGCCATCACATGCACATTGCCGATGGAGAAACCCGGCGCGATGCTCGCCTCGTTCTTGATGGGCACGGCGCCGCGCGGCATCGTCGCCATGCGCTGGCGGGCGGCGTTGTAGCGCTCGCCCATCACGGCCTTCATCTCGCGGTCGGTTTCCTCATGCAGCTCCCAGGGCACGCCGAAGGCGGCGGCGATGCATTCGCTGGTGATGTCATCATGCGTCGGGCCGATGCCGCCAGTGGTGAAGAGCATGTCATACGCCGCGCGCAGCTCGTTCACCGCGCCGATGATGCGGTGCGGCACATCCGGCACCACCCGCACCTCTTGCAGCTTGATGCCAAGCTCCGCCAGGCGCTGGGCGATGAATTGGACATTCACATCCTGCGTGCGGCCGGAGAGGATCTCGTTGCCGATGATGAGGATGGCGGCGGTCGGATTGCTGGCCTTGGGCATGGTCATAAAAAATCCCTCAACATCGGAATCAAAGGCCGGTCGGCGGCGGGCATGGGGTATTCGGCGAGGTCCTGCGGCGCCACCCAGGCCAGCTTCTGGCCCTCGCGCCCGCGCGGCTCGCCTTGCCAGCGCCGGCACAGAAACACCGGCATCAGCAGATGAAAGCTGTCATAGGCATGGGAGGCAAAGACGAAGGGGGCGAAATCCTTGGGGTCGGTTTCCAGCCCCAGCTCCTCGCGCAGCTCCCGCGCCAGGGCGGCCTCCGGCGTTTCGCCAGGCTCCAGCTTGCCGCCGGGGAATTCCCACAAGCCCGCCATCTTCTTGCCCTCCGGCCTGCGGGCCAGCAGCACCCTGCCCTGCTGGTCGATCAGTGCTCCCGCCACCACCAGCAGCGTGGCGGATTTCTGCGCCGCCACCGGCGCCGGGCTTTCGGCGGGCGCCTCGGCCTCCCGCGCCAGGGCAAAATGTTTCACCGGCAGCTTCTGGCCGGGGCGGCAGGAAAAGACGCGATGGCCCTTGCCGGTCTGCGCGAAGCCCAGATGCCGCAGCACGGCGAGGGAGCCGTCATTATCCGCCGCCACCACGGCATGAAGCTGGGCGATGGGCAGAGAGGCGAAGGCCCATTCCGTAATGCGGCGCACGGCCTCCAGCGCGAAGCCCTGGCGCCAATGCGGCCGGCCGATCCAGTAGCCCAGCTCCGCTGATTTGCGGTCTTTCGCCAGCTTCAGCCCGACACAGCCCACCAGCCTGCCGGAGAGTGTTTCGGCGATGGCGAATTGCTCCGCCCGGCTGGCCTCACGGTCGGTGGCGGCGGCCTCGATCCATTCCCGCGCCTGCGCCGCCGGGTAGGGAAAGGGCGCATCCGGCACGCGGCGGCAAATATCCCAGTCATTGATCAGCCGGTGAAAGGCGGCCACGTCTTCCCCATGCAGGGGGCGCAGGGTGAGGCGCGAGGTGCGCAGTACCGGGCCAGGCGGCGGCGCGATCCCGGGCATCAGCGAATTGAAGAGGTCAGGCATGCTGCGGCCAGTGTAACGCGCTGTTGATCTTCCCGCCAGGACTGGGCAAGCATGCGGCGCATGGACGCCGACACTGATACATACGCGCAGATCATGGACGCGATGGGCAAAAAGGCCCGCGCCGCCGCCGCCGCCCTGGCGAAGCTGCCAGCCCCGGCGCGCGACGCCGCGCTGCGCGAAGCCGCCGCCGCCTTGCGCGAGGCCGCCCCGGCGATCCTGGCCGCGAATGCGCGGGACATGGCGAATTTCAAGGGCACGCCGGCTTTTGGCGACCGGCTGCTGCTAAACGAGGCGCGGGTTGAGGCCATGGCGCGCGGGCTGGAAGAGGTGGCCGGCCTGCCCGATCCGCTCGCCCAGACCCTGGCGGAATGGACGCGCCCCAACGGCCTGCGCATCGCCCGCGTGGCCCAGCCCATCGGCGTGCTGGGGATGATTTATGAAAGCCGCCCGAATGTCGGCGCGGATGCGGCGGCCATCGCCATCAAATCCGGCAATGCGATTCTGCTCCGCGGCGGCTCCGAGAGTTTTCACTCCGCGCAGGCCATTCATAAGGCGGTGACGGCCGGGCTGAAAGCCGCCGGGCTGCCGGAAGATGCCGTGCAGGTGCCGCCCACCACCGACCGTCGCTTCGTGGCCGCCATGCTGGGCGCGGTGGGGCATATCGACCTTATCATTCCCCGTGGCGGCAAGACGCTGGTGGAGCTGGTGCAGCGCGAGGCCCGCGTGCCGGTGCTGGCCCATGCCGAGGGGCTGAACCACACCTATGTCCACGAAGCCGCCGACCCTGAGATGGCGCGCAAGGTCCTGGCCAATGCCAAGATGCGCCGCCCCGGCGTATGCGGCGCCACCGAGACCCTGCTGATCGACGCCACCATCGCCCCCGCTTTGCTGCCGGTTCTGGTGAAGGATCTCGCGGCTCTGGGCTGCGCCTTCAAGGCGGATGCACGGGCGCGGGCCATCTGCCCGGAACTCCCCGCCGCCGGTCCCGCTGATTTCGACACGGAATGGCAGGATGCGATCCTGAACATCGCGGTGGTGGACGGGCCGGATGCCGCGCTTGAGCATGTCGTGACTCATGGCAGCGAGCATACCGAGGCGATCATCACCCAGGATGAACAGGTGGCGGAAGCCTATCTCGCCCGTTGCCCGGCGGCGGTCACGCTCTGGAACGCCTCCACCCAGTTCTGCGATGGCGGCGAGTTCGGCTTCGGCGCGGAGATCGGCATTGCCACCGGGCATATCCATGCGCGCGGACCCATTGGGCCTGAGCAGCTCACGGTTTTCCGCTATGTGGTGCGCGGCAACGGCCAGGTGCGTCCCTGAATTTCCGCTCTGGCCGCACGGCCACCCCCACACATGGCCATCATCACAAGTTGAAGATCGGGCTGCTCGGCGGCTCCTTCAATCCGGCGCATGAGGGGCATTTGCACGTCGCCCGGCAGGCGATCCGGCATTTGGGGCTCGACCAGCTTTGGCTGATGGTCTCACCCGGCAACCCGCTGAAGCCTGTAAACGGCATGGCCCCGCTTGCCGAACGCCTGGCAAGTGCCGGGCGGATCGCTGATGGGTGCAGGATCGTCGCGACGGATATCGAGTTGCGCCTGGGCACGCGCTACACGCGCGATACGATGCGCGAACTGACATGCCGCTTTCCGCGCGTGCAATTCGTCTGGCTGATGGGGGCGGATAATCTCATCCAGCTGCCGCGCTGGGGGCGCTGGCTGGAGATCATGCATGCCATGCCGATGCTGGTGGTGCCCCGCCCCGGGGCCACGCGCCGCGCCCTGGCGGGCCAAGCGGCAAAACGGCACCAAAAATATCGCCTTCCCGCGCAGGCTGGGTTATGTCTGGCGGCGAAGAGGGCACCGGCCTGGATTCTCCTGCCTGTGAGGGAGAATGCGGCGTCAGCCACTGAATTGCGCCGCAGGATTTTAGAAGGAACGCAGCCATAACGCGCACGCCCACCCGCACCCCGGCCAAACGGGGCGCCAAGACCGCCACTCCCCGCTCGCGCGCTGCCAAGCCGCCGGCGGAGGCCGTTGCCACCATGCCGGGCACGCCGCGCAAGAAGGCCGCCATCGCGGGCCCGAAACGCAAGACGGCCGAGCCGAAGCCCCAGCCCGAGTTCCTGGACCGGCTGCAGGCGGTGATCGTCTCCACGCTGGAGGATGACAAGGCCGAGGATATCGTGACGCTGGACCTGGCCGGACGCGCCAGCTTCGCGGACCGCATGATCATCGCCACCGGCCTCGCCGACCGGCAGATCGCCGCCATGGCGACGCATCTGCACGAGAAACTGCACGAGGCAGGGTTCCGGAAGCCGCTCACCGAGGGCGCCACCGGGACCGACTGGGTGCTGATCGATGCCGGGGATATCATCGTGCATCTGTTCAAGCCGGAGGCGCGCACGCTCTACGGGCTTGAGAAGATGTGGAGCGCGGAGCTGGACGAGGCGGACGCCTAAGCTTGCGCCTGCTCGCCATCGGCAAGGCGCCCGCCAAGGCGCCGGAGATGGAGCTTTTCGCCCGCTACGCCAAGCGCATCCGCCCCGCCCTCACGTTGGTTGAATTCACGGACGGGCAAGGTGCGCCCGCCGAGATCAAACGCCGCGAGGGTGAAGCCATCCTGAGCGCGCTGAAGCCGGAAGAATTCCTGATTGCGTTGGATATTGACGGTGCCGCGCCAGATTCCCCAGGGCTTGCAAAACTGCTGGCCGGGTGGCTGGAGCGGAGCAAGAAACTGGCTTTCGTGATCGGTGGGGCGGAGGGGCTGGATGCGCCGGTGCTGGCCCGTGCCGGGGCGAAGCTTTCGCTGGGCACGCTAACCTGGCCGCATATGCTGGTGCGCCCGATGCTGGCGGAGCAGATCTACAGGGCGCAATCCATCCTGGCGGGGCATCCCTATCACCGCGCGGGGCGGCCCTGAACCTCCCCGCCATGGCCAAACCAGCCCATTTTCCCTAAAATCGCGCCGAGAACCGCTTCTGCCTTAAGGACCAAGATGCCCAAGAAACCCGTGATGCTGGTGATCCTCGACGGCTTCGGCTGGAATGAGTTGCAAGAGGATAACGCCGTGGCGCTGGCCAACAAGCCGAATTTCGACAAGCTCTGGGCGGCCTCTCCCCATGCCTTTCTCACCACTTCGGGCCGGGTGGTCGGGCTGCCTTCGGGGCAGATGGGCAATTCCGAGGTCGGGCATCTGAACATCGGCGCGGGGCGGGTGGTGATGCAGGATCTGCCGCGGATCGACGCCGCCATCGAGGATGGCTCCCTGGCCAAAAATGGGACCATCCAGGGCTTCATCGCGGCACTGAAAAAATCGGGCGGCACGGCACATCTGCTGGGCCTCGTCTCACCCGGCGGCGTGCATTCGCACCAGGACCAGGCGGTGGCGCTGGCGAAGATATTGCATGGGGCAGGCATTCCCGTGATTGTCCATGGCTGGATGGACGGGCGCGACACCCCGCCCCAGGCCGGGCTTGGCTACATGAAGAAATATCTGGCTGACCTTGGCGATGCCGCCAAGCTGGGCACGCTGGCCGGCCGCTATTACGCCATGGACCGTGACAAGCGCTGGGAGCGCGTCGCCCAAGCCTATGAGCTGCTTGTGGACGCCAAGGGCGAACATTTCCCCACGGCCGAAGCCGCCATCCAGGCCGGCTACGATGCGGGCGTGACGGATGAATTCACCAAACCCGCCGTAATCGGCGATTACGCGGGCGTGAGGGATGGCGATGGCGTGATCTGCGCCAATTTCCGGGCCGACCGCGTGCGCGAGATCCTCACCGCCTTGCTCGACCCGGCCTTCGACGGCTTCAAGGCCAGGCAGCCCAAACTCGTGGGCGCGGTGGGCATGACCGCCTATTCCGACGCGCTGGCCCCCTTCATGCAGACCGTTTTCGCGCCTCAGCGCATGGACGATCTGCTGGGCGGCGTGGTTTCCGCCCAGGGGCTGAAGCAGCTGCGCATGGCGGAGACGGAGAAATATCCGCACGTGACGTATTTCTTCAATGGCGGCGAGGAAACACCCTTCCCCGGCGAGGATCGGATCATGGTGCCCTCGCCGAAGGTGGCCACATACGATTTGCAGCCGGAAATGTCCGCGCCAGAGCTGACGGACAAGGCCGTGGAAGCGATCAACACCGGCAAATACGACATGGTCATCCTGAACTTCGCCAACCCGGACATGGTGGGCCATACCGGCGTGCTGAACGCAGCCATCAAGGCGGTGGAAACCGTGGATGCCGGGCTGGGCAGGATCTGGGAGGCGGTACACGCCCAGGGCGGGGCCATTCTCGTCACCGCCGACCATGGCAATTGCGAGATGATGCGCGACCCGGAAACCGGCGGCCCGCATACCGCCCACACCACCAACCCGGTGCCGGTATTCGTGGCCGGGGGACCGGAGGGGATCAAGCTGCATGACGGCGTGCTGGCGGACCTCGCCCCCACTTTGCTGAAACTCATGGGCGTGGCCCAGCCCGCCGCGATGACCGGCAAGCCGCTGTTCGGCTGAGGTGAGGCCGCCACGGCTCCTGCGAAACGCGGCTTTGGCCGCGTTGTGGCTCGGCCTGGCGGGCGGTGCCCAAGCCAAGGACACAGCCCACACGGATAATGCAGCCACATTGAAGGCCCGGCGCGCCGCCGCCCAGGCCGAGATCAAGGCGCATCAGGAGGCCGCCGCCGCCGCCGCCGCCCACCGCAAGCTGGTGGCGGCCAAGGCCGCCGCGCTGGCCCAGCAGCAAGTGCAGGCCGCCGCCGCCCTGCGCGGGCTGGAGGACCAGACATCGCAGGATGCCGCGCAGCTTGCCGGGCTTCTCGCCCAGCAGGGCGAAGCCGCCGCGCGGCTGGATGAAGCCGAGTCAGCCCTGAAAAAACTGCTGCCGGTGATGCAGCGTCTCTCCTCCGCCCCCGCGACCACGCTGCTCGCCGCCCCGCTGGCGCCGCAGGATGCGGTGCGCGGCATCGCCATCCTGCAGGGCATGGCGGTGGAAGTGGCCACCCAGGCCACCGCCGTGAAGACCGAAACCGGGAAACTCACCGCCGCTATCGCCCAAGCGCAGGCCGCGCGCCAGAATCTGGACGCCGCCGTGGCCGCGCAACAGGCGGCGGAAGTGAAACTCTCCGCCGATATCGACAACGCCAAGGCCGATGAGCAGGCCGATGCCGACCAGGCCGTGGCGGAAGCCGCCGCCGCGGCCAAGGCCAAGCACGAACTCTCGGACCTCGACCAGGCCATCGCCAATCTGGTGCCGAAAGCCCCGCCGCAGGCCACGCCTGTGAACCTACCCGCCGGGGGTGCGGGGGCGCCGGTGGCAGGACATGTGATCCAGCCTTATGGCGCGCCGACCCTGGCGGGGCCGGCCACCGGCATCTCTTACGCCGCGGCACCTGGCGCGCGCGTCACCAGCCCCTGCACGGGCACCATCATGTATGGCGGGCCGCTGACGGGCTACGGCAATGTGGTGATCGCCGATTGCGGCAACGGGCTCTCGGCGGTGCTGGCGGGCATGAACCATCTGGACGTGGCACAGGGGCAGCATGTGGCGCATGGCCAGCCTTTGGGCAGCATGCAGGCTTACGACCCCGCCAACCCGGCACGGCAGCCACGCCTCTATGTGGAATTACGCCATAACGGCGCGCCAATCGACCCGACCGCCTGGCTGGCGGCGAGTTGTTGAAACACTCTCCCTCCCGAAGCCCACTTCAACGTTTCCCCGCACCATCTTTATATAAAGGCCGCGCTCTGGATAAACCGGCCGGGATGCTATCTAATAAGGCCAGGGCAATGCGCCCGGCAGTTGAGGGGAAGTAGTGTATGCGGTTGCGCAACGGTTTGATGCTCGGCGGGATTTTTGTGGCGGGGCTGGCCGCCGGTTCGCTCGCGCAGCCACTGTCCTGGGCCTTCGGCCAGGCGGCACCGAGTGACAGCACCTATCAGCAGCTCTCCCTGTTCGGCGATATTCTCTCGCAGATCAAGCAGAACTACGTAATCGATCCGCCCACCGACAAGCTGATCTACAATGCCGCCAACGGCATGCTCTCGGGGCTCGATCCACATTCCAGCTATATGAACGCGCAGCAATATGCGGACATGCAGGTGCAGACCTCCGGCCAGTTCGGCGGGCTGGGGCTGGAAGTGACTGAGGTGAGCGGGCTTTTGAAAGTCATTACCCCGATTGACGGCACACCCGGTGCCCGGGCCGGCATCAAGCCGGGCGACATCATCGTCGAGATCGACGGCCATGCCACAGACGGGCTCTCGCTGGACGATGCGGTGAGCAAGATGCGCGGCGCCCCCGGCACGCAGGTGACGCTGACCTTGAAGCGCAACAGCGTCAACACACCCGTACACGTGACGCTGACGCGCGAGATCATCAAGGTCGACGATGTGAAGAGCAAGCTGCTCACCAGCACCGCCGGGCCTATCGGCTATATCCGGCTCGACAGTTTCGACGCGCCCGCCGATGCCCATATCCGCGACGCCGTGAAAAGCCTCACCAAGCAGGCGAATGGGCAGATCCATGGCTATATCCTCGATCTGCGCGACAATCCGGGCGGGCTGCTGGACCAGGCCGTGGCGGTAAGCGATGATTTCTTGAACAGCGGTGAAATTGTCTCCACCCATGGCCGCCATGCGGAGGATGATCAGGTCTGGTATGCCCAGGGCAACGATATCACCGATGGCGCGCCGATCGTGGTGCTGACCAATGCGGGCACGGCCTCGGCGGCGGAGATTGTGACCGCCGCCTTGCAGCAAAACCGCCGCGCGCTGGTGCTGGGCACCAAGACCTTCGGCAAGGGGTCGGTGCAAACCATCATCCCCATCGACAATGAAGGCGCGCTGCGCATGACCACGGCGCTGTACTTCACCCCGTCTGGCAAATCGATCCAGGATTACGGCGTCTCGCCAAATGTGACCGTGGCCGATAGCTCCGAGCCGGAGGACAGCTTCTCCCAGCTGCGCGAGACCGATCTGCTCAACTCCTTCACCAACCCGACCCAGCAGAAAGCCCCGCCGCTGCCCCCTGCCCCGCCTCTGCCCCCCGTGGCCGCGAGCATTCCGGACAAGCCGCCCGTTGGCTGGCCGGCCCTCGACCCGACCAAACCCTCGACCGATTTCCAGCTACAGATGGCGTTGAAGCTGATCGCGGACATGAAACCCGCCTCGACGACAACCGCCGCCAACTAGAACGCGATGGCTTTAGCTTCGCTCGCCTTGCGAGCGCGGATAAAGCCTGAATCGCCATCTAAACCATTGAAGTAGCGCCGGATTTAGATTTCAAAGCGGATCGCTGCGCGATTCGATCTGAAATTATCCGGATCTAGCCCTGACCGCTTTCCCCTGCGATAACACCGGCGCGGCGGCCCCGCCGGCCTGAAGGAATGAGGAGAGCGACATGGCGGACAAGGAATCCCTGCCCTACCGGCTGAATGTTGGCGCGGTGCTGTTTTCGCGGGACGGTCTGGTGTTCGTGGGCAAGCGCAAGGGCTTTCCCGATGCCTGGCAATTGCCCCAAGGCGGCGTGGACGAGGGCGAGAATATCCGCCAGGCCGTGTTGCGCGAGCTGAAGGAAGAGATCGGAACCGGCGAAGCCGAGATTTTGGCCGAACACCCGGACTGGCTGCTCTACGACCTGCCGCCGCATTTGCTTGGCGTGGCCTGGAAGGGCAAATATCGCGGCCAGCGCCAGAAATGGTTCGCGCTGCGCTTTACCGGCCAGGACTCAGACATAAATCTGGATGCGGATGACCATCCCGAGTTCGAGGCGTGGAGATGGGTGCGCCTGCAGGAGCTGCCCGCACTTGCGGTGGCCTTCAAGCGCGACATCTATGAGAGGCTGGCGCGGGATTTCGCATCTTACGCGCAAGGCTAGATCAATATGGGTTTAGATTGAATTGCCTGATACAAGCCAAACCCGCGAAATTGACCGCCAAGCTCAATAGGAAAGGACCAGTTGGCCCATGATGACGCTCACCGCCGCTGATGGACATAAATTCCGGGCCTTCGAGGCCGGTAACGTGAATGCCCCCCGCGGCCTGGTGGTCGTGCAGGAGATTTTCGGCGTCAACCAGCATATCCGCAACGTGGCTGAGCGCCTGGCGGGCCATGGCTACCGTGTGCTGGCCCCGGCCATGTTCGACCGTGTGAGCCCAGGCATTGAGCTGGACTACTCCCAGGACGGGATTACGGCCGGACGGGAGGCGCGCGCCAAGATCGCCGATGACAAAGCATTGCTGGATATAGAGGCCACCGCAGCCGCTTTCGGGCCGGGCAAGCCGGTGGGCATCATCGGCTATTGCTGGGGCGGCACGCTGGCCTGGGATGGTGCCACGCAGACGAAACTCTTCAAGGCCGCGAGCTGCTGGTATGGCGGCGGCATTGCCGCGAAGAAAAGCGCAAAGCCAAACTGCCCGGTGCAAATGCATTTCGGCACCGAGGATCACGGCATCCCACTCAGCGATGTCGAGGCCATCAAGGCGGCGCAGCCGGGCGTGGAGGTGTATGTCTACGAAGGGGCGCAGCACGGTTTCGGCTGTGAGGCACGAGCCAGCTACAGCCATAAGGATTGGGAGCTGGCGGCGCTGCGCTCGCTCGCCTTCTTCGCCGAGCATCTACGCTAAGATCGCATCCTCCAGCCACCTTGGCCCGGCCGGGATATAATTTCCCGGGATATAATTTCATTGATCCTTCCGCATAGCCGGTTTGACAGATATGGCTGGGATGGCGTGAACTCAGCTCCGATATAGGGTTGGTACCGCCCCGTTGCCGCCCCCCCCTCAGCCGTGAAGGATTGATCGCGCATGGACATACTCTCCGACCCAAAGCGCCCCCACCGACCCGCGCTGCAGCCAATTTCACCGATCAAGCGGCCAGAAGGGTGCGATACGATCGGGCTGGTGCTCCAGGGCGGCGGCGCGCTGGGGGCGTATCAGGCGGGCGTGTATCAGGCGCTGCACGAGGCGGGGCTGGAGCCGGACTGGGTGGCGGGCGTGTCCATCGGCGCGGTGAACTCCGCCATCATCGCCGGTAACAAGCCGGAGCACCGGGTTGAGAAGCTCGAAAAATTCTGGATGGATATCACCGCCCGGGACCCCTACACCAGCTGGTTCGAGGGCGATGACGCCCGCAAGCTGCGCAACGGGCTTTCGGCCATGCATGGCATGGTGTTCGGCCAGCCTGGCTTCTTCAAGCCCGTTCCCGCATCGGGCTTCTTCGCCCCGCGCGGGGCACGCTTCGCCACCGCGCTGTACGACACCTCGCCCCTGCACCACACGCTGGAAAAGCTGGCGGATTTCAAGCTGATCAATAACGGGCCGGTGCGTCTCGCGGTCGGCGCGGTGGATGTGGAGACGGCCAATTTCGTGTATTTTGACAATGCCGTGCGCGAAATGGAGCCAGAGCATATCATGGCCTCGGGCGCGCTGCCGCCGGGCTTGCCGATGATCCGCATCGGCCGCCACCATTACTGGGATGGCGGGCTCGTCTCCAACACGCCGCTGCAGCATCTGCTGGATAATATCGGCTCGAAGAATTTGCTGGCCTTCCAGGTGGATCTGTTCTCCGCCCACGGCGCCATTCCGCGCGACATGCCGGAGGTTCTGGCCAGGCAGAAAGACATCCAGTATTCCTCCCGCACCCGCACCACGACCGACCATTTCCTGCAGACCCACAAGTTCAAACTGGCCCTGCGCGACGCGCTGGAGAAGGTGCCCGAGACGGAACTGAGCGAGGAGCAGAAGGAAATGAAGGCCGAACTGCAGCAATTGCCGGAAATTAATATTCTGCAGCTGATCTACAAGCAGAAAGCCTATGAAGGCGATGCCAAGGATTACGAATTCAGCCGCATCTCCATGAAGGAGCATTGGCGTACCGGCTATTACGACACACGCAACACGCTGAACCACAAGGATTGGCTGAAATTCCACGGCAAGCCGGGTATCCGCTCCTTCGACCTGCACCGCATCGGGGAATAAGTTTCCTCCCCCTTGCCTGCGCCACATGGTGCATGGCAACCAGGATGCCCGGTGCAGTTAGGAGTTGGCGTCGTTGAGTGATCTGTTCGAGAATATCCCGGCCAAGGATAGCTACGGCGCCAAGGATATCGAGGTTCTGGAGGGGCTGGAGCCCGTTCGCCGGCGTCCTGGAATGTATATCGGCGGCACGGATGAAAACGCCCTGCATCATCTTGCCGCCGAGATTCTCGACAACTCGATGGACGAAGCGGTAGCGGGACATGCCAGCACCATCGAGGTGAGCCTGGCCCCCGGCAACCAATTGACTGTTCGCGACAACGGGCGCGGCATTCCGGTGGACCCGCACCCGAAATTCAAAACCAAATCTGCGCTAGAGGTGATTCTCACCACGCTGCATTCCGGCGGCAAATTCTCAGGCAAGGCCTATGCGACCTCTGGCGGGTTGCATGGCGTTGGCTCATCGGTGGTCAATGCCCTCTCCTCCAGCTTCATCGCCGAGGTTGCGCGGGAGAAGAAGCTCTACCGCCAGATTTATGCGCGTGGCGCGCCGCGGACGAAACTCGAAGAGGTGGGTGCCGCCCCCAACCGGCGCGGCACATCCATCAGCTTCATTCCGGACACTGAGATTTTCGGGGCGTTGAAATTCTCTCCCGCCCGGTTGTTCAAGCTTTGCCGCTCCAAGGCCTATCTGTTCCGCGGCGTGAAAATCCGCTGGGCATGCGATCCCTCGCTGCTGAAAGCCGATTCGGACGTGCCCGCCGAGGCGGAGCTGCATTTCCCCGGCGGGCTGCGCGATTCCCTGGCGGCCGAGCTGGGTGATTCCCCCTTGGTGCTGCCGGAGATCTGGGCGGGCGAGGCAAAATTCGCCCCCGCCAACGGCCAGGAACAGGGCAAGCTGGAATGGGCGCTGGCCTGGGTGGAACAGGGCGAATCCACCATCGACACCTATTGCAACACCGTGCCCACGCCCTTGGGCGGCACGCATGAGGCGGGCATGCGCAGCGCCCTGCTGAAGGGCCTGCGCGGCTGGGCGGAGACGCGCGGCAATAAGCGCGGCGGCGCCATCATTGCCGAGGATGTTTTCGGGGGGCTGCGCGCAAAGCTTTCCCTCTTCATCCGCGACCCGCAATTCCAGGGCCAGACCAAGGAGAGGCTGACGACGCAGGAGGCGGGCCGCCTCACCGAGACCTCGCTGCGTGACCGGTTCGACCATTACCTGGCGGGCGATCCGGCCAATGCCGATAATCTCCTGGCCTATGTGGTGGACCGCGCGGAAGAGCGCATCCGCCGCAAGGAGCAGAAGGACACGCCGCGCAAATCCGCCACGCGCCGGCTGCGCCTGCCCGGCAAGCTCGCGGATTGCGCGACGGAAAGTGCCGATGGCACCGAGATTTTTCTGGTCGAGGGCGATTCGGCCGGCGGCTCCGCCAAGCAGGCGCGCAACCGCAACACCCAGGCGATCCTGCCGTTGAAGGGCAAGATTCTCAACGTCGCCTCCGCCTCCGGCGAAAAGCTGCGGCAGAACCAGGAGCTGAAGGATCTGATCGAGGCGCTGGGCTGCGGCACCGGCACCGGCTTCAACCGCGCCAATCTGCGCTATGAGCGCGTCATCATCATGACCGACGCTGATGTGGACGGGGCCCATATCGCCTCCCTGCTGATGACCTTCTTCTACCGCGAGCTGCCGGAGCTGATCCGCCATGGCCATATCTATCTGGCACAGCCGCCGCTCTACCGCCTGACGCAAGGGGCCAAGAGCATCTATGCGATGGATGATGCGGCGCGCGAAAAGGTGATGAAGAGTTTCAAACCAGGATCGAAGGTGGAGGTCAGCCGCTTCAAAGGGCTGGGTGAAATGCCGCCGGCCGTGCTGAAGGAAACCACGATGGACCCGGCCAAGCGCGTATTGCTGCGAATTGTCGCCGCCCCCGAGACGCGGGCCGAAACCTCCAACCTGGTGGACAGCCTGATGGGCAAGCGCCCGGAGCTGCGTTTCCAGTTCATTCAGGAAAATGCAGGCAGGGTTCAGGAATTGGATATCTGAGGTTGCGCCGCGCGCCTGCTGCGGCGCACAAAATCAATCGCCGCCAGTTACCGTCCATGCAAAACATGCAGCCAGGGCCTGCGGAATCCCAGGCGCCTGCGTTTCCGCCCAGCGCTTGATGCTGTCGCGCTCGAAGAGCGTCGCGGCGCCACCCCAAAGTGTGAGGTAGTTCTGCCTGGCCGGGCTGGCGGATTAGAAGAGATAACCCTCGTCGGACACGCCGGTATCGACGAAGAGAATCCGCCAGCCATGATCGTGCAAGCCGCCAAGCAACCGCGCATGGTCCACATGCGCCAAGGCACGGGTTTCAGGCCGTTTCTGGTTCAATTGCGCGGTGATGGCTGGCTCCCAGGCCTGCCTCTCTGCCTCCGAGACCGCCAAGTTCATGCCCGCGCATGGCGGCGACGCAAAAGCCGCTGGCATGGCCAGGAAGAAAACAAAACCGGAAAGAAGACAATACCGCATCGCGCCCTATTCCCGGAAATTGACCTCGTAAAGCACGGTATCGGTTTCAAACCGCGCCTCGTGCCAGGCATGCGGCGTGAAGTGAATCACGGTTCCGGGGCGCAGCGCAATCTCGCCTTCGGCACAGAGCAGCACGCCCTGCCCTTCAGCGATCATGACAAACTGCTCGAATGCATGCTCATGCCGGGCGGCCACGGTCCCCGCCTTCACCATCACCCGCTTGAGATCTCCCGCCTGGCCGGGGATCAGCCTGCGGTCGGCCTTGGCGTCTCCGTATGGTACGGCATTGTCCCAGCTATAATGTGATGTTTCCGGCATGCGGGCCTTCCTGTCAGGTCTTCGGGGCGGGTTCTAACAAAAAAGGCCCGGCGCTGCCGCCGGGCCTTTTTTACCGAAACCTCTAACGGTTCAGACCATCTTCTTCAGGGACGGGGAGGCCTTGAACCGCACGGTCTTGCCGGCCTTCACCTTGATCTCCTCACCCGTACGCGGGTTCACGCCCTTGCGGGCCTTGGTCTTGCGCACCGTGAACGTGCCGAAGCTCGGCAGGGTGAACTTGCCGTTCTTCTTCATTTCCTTAACGATCGCCTCGATCAGATCGGTCGCCGCACGGTTGGCCGCAACGCCGGTGATTTCAGCGGAATTCTGAATAACCTCAGCAATAAACGCTTTCGACATTTTAAAAGCCTCTTCCTGTTTGCTCGGCCTGGCCGGATGTAAACCCTGACCGAAGATTCCTCTGTTCAATCCACGGGACTCTACTATCCCCCAGGAGTGAATGCCAAATGTCTAGCCTTGGCCTGCGGAAAACACCAGCCTTAACAAGACGCTATGAAAGTTTTTTTGCAAAAACGCCCCATTTCACCGCCCTCGCCGCCGCATTGGGAAAGCTTACGGCGATTTGCTGGGCCTTTGCGAAGAAGAGGGGGAAATGGTGCCCAGAGCCGGAATTGAACCAGCGACACTGCGATTTTCAGTCGCATGCTCTACCAACTGAGCTATCTGGGCCCTTGGTCAGGGCTGCCTAACGGATCAGGCAACCCATTGCAAGCTCGCTGGTGCTGTCACTGGGAATTGAACCCAGGACCTCTTCATTACCAATGAAGTGCTCTACCCCTGAGCTATGACAGCGAAACCCGCGAATGTGGCGCGCTAGGTAGCCTGTTGCGGCTAAGCCCGCAAGTGCCAATCAAGAGAAAAACATCCCCCCGCCCAGAGCCGCGCGCAGCCTGAACAAACGCCCTGGCCGCCCGGCTCTCCAGGATGGTTTATCCTGCCAAAACGCACCGATATGCAAAAAAATCATAACCCTACGGCTCAACACCTTCCGGGCGCGCCGCAAGCTGCAGGCTGGAGACGAATTGCATGACATTTTCGCCGTGCTGATTCGTGACGGTTGTGGCCGCGCGGATGACACCCCGGCCGGGCCTGGACCGCGAGGGCTTCACCTCCAGTATTTCCAGCCGCACCACCAATTCATCGCCGGGGCGTACCGGCTTCAACCAGCGCAGCTCGTCAACGCCCAGCCCCAGCATCGGGGAGAGGCCAAAAGGCCGCAAGCCGACCATCTGCCGCATGCTCAGCGCCGTCACGTACCAGCCGCTGGCGATAATCCCGCCGAAGGAGGCTGCTTCCGGCGACTCAGGGTCCATGTGAAAGGGTTGTGGATCGTAGGTCTGGGCGAAAGCGATGATGGCTTCGCCCGTGATGGGCACGGGCGGGCTGGTCCAGCTCATGCCAGGCTGCATGTCCTCCAGATAACCTCTCCACTCCGTCACATCGCTCTCCTTTCTGGTCATAAAAGTGCCGTGATTTCCCGGTGGAAAGACACTGTATCAGGTGGCAGGGGGGCAGCGTCCAGTTCCTCCGCATAGCGCCGCCCGGCATAGACGGCATGGGCAATGGTGGCGGGAGCCAGCGCATCCCCGATGGCGGTGACCGACTCGATTCCTGCCGCCGCGAGATCGAAGCTACGCAATTCATTCAACAGCGCCTCTTCCGGCAGGCATGCCTAGCGTTTTTCCCGGCGTTTTTAATTATGTGTTCGCCCGCAGGATGAACCGCACGCGGGTGCATGGTCAAGCACCCGCCCTCGCACGTGAAAAAGGCGGCTCCCACAAGGAGCCGCCTTGGCAGAGATATAATTTTGCAACGCCGGAGCCGGATGAGTTTAGATCGAATCACTTTGTGATCCGATCTAAACTCTGAATCCGCCTCTACCTCTATGTTTTAGAGGGCGATTTAGACTTTATCCGCGCTCGCGAGGCGAGCGAAGCTAAAATCATCGCACTCTAAGCGGCGATACCCGTGCCGGATGCCTCCCGCGCCCGCGCCCGCAGCCTGCTGCGTAGAGCACGCGGCAATTGGCGGACGGATTTCACGCGCGGCAGCGCCATTTCCTCTACCGGGGCGGGCGCCTCATGCTCCTCCCAATTATCGAACCCCATGCGGGTGACGTTATCGACGAAGGTTTCCGCCGCCACGCCTTCCACCAGGATCAGGGAATGGTCCTCGACCTCCACATGATAATAGCGGAAAACCTCCGGCACCTGTGTTTCGCGGATGATGGTGCCGCTGTTCACCAGCGCGCCGGCTTGCACCAGCACGTCATCCAGCAGGATGGCATGGTCCGGCGAAATCAGCAGGTCGCGCTTCGGCAAGCCCTCGCCCAGCGCGCCGGCGGCCACGCGCACGGGCAGAACCCGCAGCGGGTCGGCGAAACGCGTTGAGATCGTCTGTACGCCGACCCAGCTCACCGGCGCCGCGCTGCCATCGCTCAGCGTTACGAAATCACCGATCTTCAGGCTTTCAACAGGCACCTCCCCGTCCGGCGTCATCACCGCCGTGCCCGCCATGAAGCAATGCGAAACCGGGGTGCCGGTGCATAGATTCCAATTTGCCGGGTTCGGGTCGTTCACGCCGGTGGAGACATTCAGCACGACGGGTGTGCCGAACCACACATAGGGGGTTGCCGAGAACAGGAAATATTGTCCTGTCGTGGAATCCTCGAAGATAAAGCCGATCACCTTGCCGGAGATCGCGTCCGTGGCGGTGCCAATATAGGTCTGCACATCGGTCTGGCCGATGATGGTGAAATGCTCGCCACCAGATAAAACCGGCGAGGCATTCGCAGACACAACGGTCTGCGGCTGAATTGGAAACGCCCCCGAGACGAAATAGGTGCTGTCATCAATGCCCGCGCCACCGTGATTCAGGGTCAGGTAATAGGCGTATAACGTCTCGCTCGGATTTGCGGTGCTTGGTGCCGGGTCTGACATGGCCAACCTCATCTATAAATTTAGATATAGTTGTACCAATTATTATAAAACAAATTATTAAAATGGAAATTCAGAAGCTTCTTCAGATTATTGATGTTTCGGCTTTGTACAGAAAGCGGGTTATTAAAATTTCGTAATGTGGCGGCGCAGCATGCGCTTTCCCGCTTTCCTGAAACGAACCGGGGCTTCAGGCCGCCTCGTCAAGGCGCGCGAATTGCACCCCGGATTCTTGCAAAGCCGCCAGTCCAGCAGCGATGCCAGCCCCGCTGGCGCGGTGCGGCTGGTTGATATGGCCTTCGATCACATCGCCATCGCGCGCGGCCTTGAGCCGCGCCGCAACAGTCTCCGCCGAAAGCGAGGCGCCTGCATCGGAATTCAACGAATATCCCGCCACGCGCACACCCGTGGCCGCGATACCCGGCACCACGGAAGGGGTGTAAAGCCCCGCGGCGCCACGGTACCAAACCGGCCTGCGGCCGGTGACCTTGGCAATGGCCTCAGCCCCGCCCTCGATCTCCGCCTGGATGGCGGGCCAGCTTCCGGCCACTTCCAGCCCATAGATGCGCTGCGTGCCCAGCACCGGCGGCAAATGCCGCGCGCCATGGTTTTCCAAGGTGAACACCTTGGGATGTGCCAGGAAGAAGGCCAGCCCCTCGGGGTTCATCCGCATCCAGACCGCGGTGATGAAGATGGTGGCGGGGATGCCGCGTTCCACGAGGAGATTGGCCACGCGCGGGTCGAAATGGCCGGGGCAGGCATCGAGTGTCACGGCCACGCGGCGCGGGCCGGATTGCGGTTGCAGCCGCAGCACCGGCTCCACCAGCCCATCCTTGTGCACCGGCCCCAGCGCCAGCGGGGCGGCCAGCACCCCAAGGCAGAGCTGGCGGCGCGTAAGCCCGCCGCCGCAAAAACCGCACATGGGGTTAACCGGCTTTCAACACCCGGCCGGCCACGGCCTCCAGCTTCCTCACCGCCTCCGGGTCGCGCGCCTCGGGCGCGGTGATCAGGGCGTAGGTGAGTGCCGTGTCGCAACCATGCGGGCAGACGGGGCGCGGGGCGCCAAGGCGCGGCAATACCTGCTTCACCAGGTCGCGCGCCTTGTCAGCGTTGCCGAGCAGCACTTTCACCACCTGGTCCACCGTCACGGCGTCATGGTCCTCGTGCCAGCAATCATAATCGGTCACCATCGCCACGGTGGCGTAGTCGATCTCCGCCTCGCGGGCGAGCTTGGCTTCGGGCATGTTGGTCATGCCAATGACGGAGCAGCCCCAGGAACGGTAGAGATTGCTCTCCGCCAGGGTGGAGAATTGCGGGCCTTCCATCACCAGATAGGTGCCGCCGCGCGTGTGGGGCAGGCCGAGCGCCTTCAGGCTTTCCTCCAGCGCATCGCCAAGCCGCGCGCATACAGGGTGGGCCATCGAGACATGCGCCACGCAGCCCGCGCCGAAGAAGCTTTTCTCGCGGGCAAAGGAACGGTCGATGAACTGGTCGACGATGACGAAATGCCCAGGCGGCAGCTCCTCTTTCAGCGAGCCGACGGCGGAGAGAGAAAGAATGTCGGTAACGCCGATGCGCTTCAGCGCGTCGATATTGGCGCGGTAATTCAGCGCGGTGGGAGAGGTTTTGTGGCCACGCCCATGACGGGGCAGAAACACGACCTTCACGCCCTCATATTCGCCGGTCAGCAACTCATCGGACGGGTCGCCCCAGGGCGTGTCGATCTTCACCCATTTGGTGTTCTTGAGGCCGTCGATATTATAAAGGCCCGAACCGCCAATGATGCCGATGACCGGCTGCTTCGTCTCACCCATCTTCGCGCTCCAGTTTCAAAACGAAAGTTTTCCGGTGCCGCCCCGCGTGCCGATGACGCAGCGGCAAAGCCGCGTAGTCTGAATCGGGGCGTGCAACAAGGGTTCAAAAAGCTATAAAAAATGCCGCCTTTTTTATCAAAAGGCGGCATCCAGAAGCGTCTATGATTCTTTCAGGCCTTACGCAACCTTGCGCTTCTCCTGATATTGCGGGCGGCGCGGCTTAACCTTGCGCACCAGCATATCCGGATGGCGGACCGGCTTCTTCACCGGCATCGCCTGGCGCGGCCGCTCACCGCCCGCCACCTGCATCTTGATACCTGTCAGCTTCTCGATCTGGTTCAGATAAGGCAGCTCCGTCGCGTCGCAGAACGCCACCGCCATACCGTCCGCGCCATTGCGCGCCGTGCGGCCGATACGGTGCACATAGCTCTCCGGCTCATTCGGAAGTTCGAAATTGATGACATGGGAAACCCCATTCACGTCGATCCCGCGCGCGGCGATATCGGTCGCCACCAAAGCGCGCACTTCGCCGGCCTTGAAGGCATCCAGCGCGCGCTGGCGCTGGTTCTGGCTGAGATTGCCATGCAGCGCCGCGGACGAGATCTTGGAGCCATTCAGCATCATCGCCACACGGTCCGCGCCGCGCTTGGTGCGGGTGAACACGATGGTCCTGGCGAATTCAGGCTGGTGCAACAGCTTCACCAGCAGGTTCCGCTTCTCCGGCCCCTCGGCGAAATACACACTCTGCTCGATCTTTGCCGGGGTCGAGGAGACCGAGGCGATCTCCACCCGGATGGGCTCGCGCAGCAGACCGTTGGCCAGCTTGGCGATTTCAGCGGGCATGGTGGCCGAGAACAGGGCCGACTGCCGGCGGGTGGGAAGGGCCGCGACCACCTTGCGGATATCCGGCATGAAGCCGAGATCCAGCATGCGGTCCGCCTCATCCAGAACAAAGAACTGGCACTGGTCGATGATCAGCTCGCGGGTGTTCATCAGATCCACCACGCGGCCGGGGCAGCCCACCACGATGTCGGCGCCGCGCATCATGCGCTGCACCTGGGCGAAACGGCTGACGCCGCCCACCACCAGAACGGTGCGCAGGCCAAGCCCGGCACCGAATTTCTTGATTTCCTGCTCAATCTGCACGGCCAGCTCGCGCGTCGGCGCCAGCACCAAAGCGCGGGTGGAAAAGCGGCGGCTATGCAGCTTCTCGGTCGCGAAGGCCTGCAGCATCGGCAGGGCGAAGGCCGCGGTCTTGCCCGTGCCGGTCTGGGCAATGCCCAGCACGTCCTTGCCTTCAAGCGCATGCGGAATGGCCCGCGCCTGGATGGGGGTGGGCGTTACAAACCCGGCTGCCTTCAGCGCACCCAAAATCGGGGTGGCCAGGCCAAAAGACTCAAATGTCAAATCACTCACTACAAACATCTCCGCCGCCGAGGGCTCGTACCCTGGCGGTCAATGTCCGGTATCCCATGCGCGAAACTGGAAAAGGACGGTGCAAATCAGCCCGTAAAGGGCGTCCCCGCCCCGTTAAGCAAGCGCCGCCATGTCTCGTTCGCGCCATGGCAGCAAGCGGGTTCTCCTTACGCTGCTAAGCGGTGGCGGCGCAAGCCTTATGATGCAATGCAGTAAACCGCGGCGCGGGCAACAAAAAACCCTCCCGCTTGGGGCGGGAGGGTTTTGCCTGGAGGCTCCGGCGGTCAGTCGCCCGCCGCGGGGTGGAAAGCAGCGGCCGGAACCGTCTTGGCCACGGGGGCCGCCACCGGCTTCGCGACCTTGGCCGGCATTGCCGCCAGGATGGAGACACCAACCGAAGCCAGATAGGGCATGGACTGGGTGAACAGCACCGCCACCCACAGCCGGGTTTCCAGCGTCGCCCAGTGATGGCCAAACCCAACGCCCAGCGCGGCCGCCCAGGTGAGCGCCAGGATCACTAGCTCCTCGCGGGCCATCACCAGACCCTGCACCAGGGCCGGGGCGTTCTCCATCTTCGGCGTCCGCAGGAAGGGCAGCTTGTTGGTGAACAACCCTTTCCATACAGCCTTGCCGATGGAGTGCGACAGAGCCAGCCCCGCCACCGCGGCACCCAGACGGTCCATAAAGCCGCAGGGCACGCGGTTCTTATAGAGAGCGAGGATCTGCACGATCTTGAAGAGGAACAGGCCGATCGAAGGCAGCATGAACAGGGCGATCGGGAATTCAAACCGCACCGGGTCCAGGATCAGCCCCAGCGACCAGGCCAAGCCCATGGCCAGGAACACCAGCCCCAGCGCATCGCCGAACCAAGGCAGCCAGCCGGTGACGAAGTGCCAGCGCTGGCCCGCCGTCAGCTCCTTGTTAAAGGGGTTGAACAAGGCGGCGGCGTTGGCGCGGACGATGCGCATGGCGCCATAGGCCCAGCGGTAACGCTGCTTGCGGAAGGCGTTGTAGTCATCCGGCATCACGCCCTTGCCGAAGCTCTTCTTGGAGTACACCGCCTCATACCCGGCGCGGAACAGCCGCAGGCCAAGCTGGGAGTCCTCGGTGATGCACCATTCGGCCCAGCCATTCTCGTTCAGCAGCGCTTCCTTGCGCACCAGCGTCATCGTGCCGTGCTGGATGATGGCGTTGCGCTCGTTGCGGGTCACCATGCCGGCGTGGAAGAAGCCCGCATATTCCCAGAACATCATGCGCTTGAAGATGGAGCCGTCATTGTCACGGTAATCCTGCGGAGACTGGGTGAAGCCCACCGCCGGGTCATCGAAGGCCGGCGCCATGCAGCGCAGCCAGTCGGGCTCGACCAGATAATCGGAGTCGATCACGCCGATCACCTCGGCATCGGGTGCCGTTTCCCGCAGCGCGAAGTTCAGCGCGCCGGCCTTGTAACCCTTGTACTTGCCCAGGGTGAAGAAGCGGAATTTCGGCCCCAGCCGGGCACAATGCTCCGCCACCGGCTCCCACACCGCCGGGTCCATGGTGTTGTTGTCGATCACCAGCACCTCGAAGCGGTCGTAATCCAGTGCGGCCAGGCTATCGAGCGTCTGCTTCACCATATGCGGCGGCTCGTTGCAGATCGGCAGATGGATGGAGATTTTCGGCAGCTTCGCGCCGGAAGGGGCGGGAATGGGCTCATAATGCCGCTTGGCGATGCGGCCGAAGATGGTCTCGACCAGATCGAAGCTGTCGGCGATCAGCAGGAACAGCAGCAGCCCCTGCCCCAGCGCCAAGCCGGCCCACACGGCGGCGGCCCCCAGCGAGAGATAGGTCTGGCCCATATTCATCAGCAGCATGGCCAAGGCGGTGGCGAAACCCTCCACCAGCGCGGCGAAGACCAGCTTGCCCGGCAGGCGGATATCCGGCCTGCGGGAGAGCAGCGCCATGGTGGCCAGCAGGCTCAGCAGCGCCGCGCCCAGGGCATAGTAAGACCATTCCGGATGATTCCAGACCGGCCCGGTGAGCGACCATTTCTCATGGCGGCCCAGCGTGAACATGCCCCAATAGCCGGCAGCGCGGCCCTCGAAGCTGGTCTTCCAAGGCTGGTCGAACGCTTCCATCACGAAATAATTGATGTGCTTCTGTTGCGCGAGATTGAAGAAATCACGCAGGAAGCGGGCCTGGTTGATGTTATTGGCGCGCGCGGCGCCGATATCGATGCCATCGGAGGGCCAGCCCACCTCGCCGATCACGATCTTCTTGTTCGGGTACATCTTATGCACCGCCTCGAAGCGGTTCATGGTGTCCTGCACCGCGATCGCCTCCGGCACGCCTTCCCAATAGGGCAGCAGATGCACGGTGATGAAATCGACCGAGTTGGCCAGCTCAGGATGCTTCAGCCAGACATGCCAGGGCTCTGCGGTGGAAACCGGCACATGCACCTGCTTCTGGACCTGATGAATATCGGCAACCAGCTCCGGCACCGTCAGGTCGCCGCGCAGGATGCTTTCATTGCCCACCATCACCTGCTTCACGTCAGGGTTGGCGTTGGCCACCTGCACGACCTTCGCCAGCTCCTGGGCGTTGGCGTCCGGGTGACGGTCCAGCCAGGCGCCAAGTGTGACGTTCAGGTTCATGCCCTCGGCCAAAGCCGGGATCTGCCCCAGATCGCCCTCAACCGTGTAGGTGCGGATATTATGTGTGTATTTGGCGGCCAATGCGAGGTCGGACTTGATCTGCGCCGGGGAGGGGTAAACCCCGGTCTCCGGGCTTTCGCCCCTATGGAAGGGCGAGAAGGCGAAACCGCCGATCTCACCGGTATAGGGCGCAATGTTGGTCGCCGGCCGGTTGGCTGCACCCCAGAGGCCAAGCGCCACCACGCCCACGCCCAGGGCTGCGGCCCAGGAGCTGGGGGAAGCCCAGCCACGGCGGGCCTTGCGGGTGGAGATCAGAGCCTCTTGGCGGCGAATTTGCGACTGGTACGTCATACGAGATGTCCGAGCTGCTTCCGGGATAAGCCCCGGATCAAGCGCAACATCGCAATTCAGTGCGGCACCGGCTGGGCGTGAATGTGGCCCAACTAAGGCAAACAAAATTTAATGTTGTAACCAGATGTGCCGTCTTGAAACAATAAAACTTATGTATTTCAGAGCATTATATTGACAGCCTGCGTTACCAATTTAACCGCCCCGCATTCAGGCCGGAACAATCGCGCACCGCGTGAAACCAAGCTACAAACGGGTCATGCCTCTGATTTTGCAGCTCGCCATCCTCGCCCTCCTGGTTCTCCTGAACGGCGCCTTCGCGCTGGCGGAGCTGGCCCTCGTCTCCTCCCGCCGGGCGATGCTCACGTTGATGGAGCGCCAGGGCCTGCGCGGCGCCACCAGGGCGCGCATGCTGGCGGATGATCCTGAAAGCTTCCTGCCCACCACTCAGTTCGGCATCACGCTCATCGGCATCCTCACCGGCGTATTCGGCGGCGACCAGCTGGGTGCCCGCCTGCAGGGGCCGCTGCGCGAGGTTCCCTATATCGCCCCCTATGCCGGGCCGTTGGGCGTTATTCTCACGGTTATCGTCATCACCTATCTCACCTTGGTGTTCGGTGAGCTGGTGCCCAAACAGCTCGCCCTGCGCCACCCGGAGCGCCTGGCCGTGCAGGTGGCGGGGCCGATCTCGGTGCTCGCCAAAACCGTTGCCCCCGCCATCTGGGCGCTGCGCAAGACCACCTATATCGTGCTGCGCCTCTTCGGCCCGGACCCGGAAGACCGGCGCGGCGTCTCGGAAGAAGAGCTGAAGGCCATGCTGGTCGAAGGTGCCGAGACCGGCGTGCTGGAGAATGAGGAACGCGACATCATCGAGCGCGTGCTGCGCCTGGCGGACAAGCCCGTGCGCGCGATCATGACACCGCGCACCGAGATCATCTGGATCGACCGTTCGGCCTCGCGCCAGGACATCATCGCCCAATTGCGTGCCACCTCACATTCGCGCTTCGTGGTGTGCGATGGCTCGGTGGACAATGTCGCGGGCATCATTCTGGTGAAAGACGTGCTGGACCGGGTGCTGGATAACCGCGAAGGCCCGATCATCTCGTCCGTGCTGCGCCAGCCAATGGCCATCCCGGACTTCGTCTCCGCCCTCGACGCGCTGGACAGGCTGAAGGCGGACGAGCTGGGCATGGCGCTGGTGTTCGATGAATATGGCAGCTTCGAGGGCGTGGTAACCGCCGCCGATGTGCTGGAGGCGATCGTCGGCGACGCGGAAGATGCCGGCCCCTCCTCCTATATCGAGCCGCCACCGGATTCCACCTATGAGCTGGATGGGTTGACCTCGATCGACGAAATCCAGGCCCGGCTGCATTTGCCCGGCTTGCCGAACGAAGGCAGCTACCACACGCTGGGCGGGCTGATCCTGGCCCTTCTGCTCCGCCCCGCCGCGAAAGGCGATGCGATCATGTTCGGCGGCTGGAAGTTCGAGGTGCTGGCAATGGATGGACGGCGGATTGATAGGGTGAAGGTGACGAAGGAAGGAGAAGCCTAACACTCGGCCCGCCCTGGCGTCTGCGCCAGCGCATCCCGCTTCGCCTGCCTGCTGGCCTGGCGGGCTTTCATTCTTTCAATCTCCTTGCCCGCCTGCATCAGACTCACCAGCAATTGCGCGCTAACCTCCACCATACGCGCGGCACGCTCCTCCTCCGGCAATTTTCGCAAGGCGGCGGCTCGCCGGCGCAATTCCGGCGGCAGGTGTTCCATCGCTTCCACCACCCCGGCAAAGATTTTCTCCACCATTTTGCGCGATGGCCGGGTTCTGCGAGGTACGGCTTTCGTCAGCCGCATCCGCCCGTCCCGCCTTGCTTCATCCAGCTTCCGGCCCAGAACCTCCGCCGCCACATCGCCATGGGCCTGCAACGCCTCGATGGCGGCATCGGGCGAGACATGGTTGCCGCGCACCAGCGCCTGCACCTGCGGGTCCGCCAGGGCGAGCATCAGCAATTGTTCCACCCGCGCCACGCTCTTGCCTTGCGAGGCGGCAATACCCGCCACGCTGAACCCCATATCCCGCAGCCGCAGATATCCACGCGCGACATCCAGAACTTCCAGCTTCAACCCTTGGGCGGAGCGCAGCATCACCTCCACCCGCTCCGCATCATTGCCCCGGAAGGGAATAACGCTCACCAGCGGAATACGAGCACCTTTGGCAATAGCCATACGCAACCCCCGGCGGCGGCAATGGCCTTCGATCACCACAATCCGCCCATCCTCCAACGCGCGCACCACCATTGGCGGCACGTAGCGGTCTTGCAGAAATGAATTACAAAAAGCCTCGATATGGGCAACGACTTTCGGATCGTCGTAATAACGTAGATTGAACCCGTCCTCCTCTTCGATCAGCAGAGGGTCAATCTGATAAAGATATAGTTTTCCGCCCTGCGACTGCGCCTGCGCCGTAAAACTCTGCAACGGCTTGATTACGAACGCCATGAAGCCTCACCATCAAACATTTTGTCCGATCATGGCTCATCAATCCAGCATTCCGGTTTCCGTTTGGTTAACGAGGCTTACTACCCAAGCGCAATTTCCACCGCCCTTGCCACACGCAGCACCACATCATCCCGGTACATCGGCGCCGCAATCTGCACAGAGATCGGCAAACCCGCAGCATCCATGCCCATCGGCAGAGATATCGCCGGCTGGCGCGTTAGGCTGAAGAGCATCGTCCAAGGTGCCCAGTTTTGCACCAGCGCCGCCACCGGGTCCGGCATCTCGGCATCCGCCCTGGGTGCACCATGCGGCACGCAGGGGCAGAGGATCGCATCCAGCTCTAAAGCCGACATTTCATGCGCGGCTTGCACGCGGGTGGCCTCTGCCTCCAGCAATTCCAGCGCAGAGATGTTACGAAATCGCTCCGATATCGCCAGCAGCCCAGGCTCCATCAGCGCGCGCTGATCCTCCCGCACGGCACCCACGGTTTTTGCCAACGCCACGCCCCAGAGTTTCGCGAAGAGTTGCGAAACATCCGGCAATTCCGGGGCGATTTCGAAAACCTCCGCGCCCTGCCCCGCCAGAATCCCCCGCGCTTCCTCAACCGCCGCCCAGGCGGCCGCATCCGCCGGGGCATCGAACCCAGGGCGGCGCAGAATACCGATGCGCAAGCCCCTCACCCCATCGTCCAACCCGGCGCAGAAATCCTGTTTCGGCTCCGACAGAGAGAACGGGTCCGCCGGATTGAACCCGGCCATGACGGAGAGCATCAGCCCCACATCCTTCACCGCCCGCCCGATAGGCCCCGCCACCGCCACCGGCCCAAAGGCGCCGAGCGGCCATTGCGGCACCCGCCCGAATGTCGGCTTCATGCCCACAACGCCGCTCCAGGCAGCGGGAATGCGGATGGAGCCGCCGCCATCCGTGCCCACATGCAGCGGGCCGAAGAACGAAGCCGCCGCGGCCGCCGCCCCGGAGGAGGAGCCGCCCGGCGTGTGCGCCACATTCCACGGGTTGCGGGTGATGCCGTGCAGCGGGTTGTCCCCGGGTGTTTTCCAGCCGAATTCCGTGGTGGTGGTTTTACCGATGATCACCGCCCCCGCCGCGCGCAACGCCGCCACCAAAGGCGCGTCCTGCGCCACCGGCGCGGGGTCCGTGGTTTTGCTGCCGCGCCGGGTTGGCAGGCCCGCCACGTCGATCAGATCCTTCACCGTCACCGGCACGCCTTCCAGCGGGCGCGCGGCGCCTTCCTTCCAGCGCGCCGCACTCTCCCGCGCCGCATCCAGCGCGGCAGGGTTGAGCGTGGCGAAGGCGTTGATCTCCGGGTTGCGCCTTGCGATGCGCTCCGTCACTCCCTGCAGCGCCTGCAACGGCGTCAGCGCGCCGCTGGCGAAAACCTCCAGCAGCTCGGTGGCATCCAAAGCCGCCGCGTCGGTTACATCCATGGCGGCGCCGGCAGGTTCTTGGAACGCAGGAACTCAGGGTTGAACAGCTTGCTCTGATAGCGCGCCCCGCCATCGCAAAGAATGGTGACGATGGTATGGCCCGGCCCCATCTCCTTCGCCACGCGGATCGCCGCCGCCACGTTGATGCCCGCCGAGCCGCCGACGGAAAGGCCCTCATGGATCATCAAATCGAATACCTGCTCCAACGCCTCCGGGTCAGGAATTCGCACCGCATCGTCGATGGGCGCGCCGCTGAGATTCTCCGGCACGCGGGACTGCCCGATGCCCTCGGTGATGGACGAGCCGGTGACGGTG
Organism: uncultured Pseudomonadota bacterium; assembly: GCA_963794625.1. Lineage (GTDB taxonomy): Bacteria > Pseudomonadota > Alphaproteobacteria > Acetobacterales > Acetobacteraceae > Acidocella. Next base: position 95,651 of record CAWCEU010000001.1, on the reverse strand, counting down.
AGATCGCCACTCTTCACCCAGCCATAGAGCCCGCTGCCCTCCGGGTCCGCCAGCACGATCTTGACCACCGGCTTGCGCTCCTTCAGCGCGAAGGCAACGCCCGCCAGCGTGCCGCCGGTGCCGCAGGCGCAGGTGAAGGCGTCCAATTTGCCCCCGGTCTGCGCCCAGATTTCCGGGCCGGTGGTGGCGCGGTGGCCTTCCCGGTTGGCCAGATTGTCGAACTGGTTGGCCCAGACGGCCCCCAGCTCCTCCGCCAGCCGGCGGGAGACATGCACGTAATTTCCAGGGTCCTTGAACGGCTTGGCGGGCACCAGCCGCAGATCCGCGCCGATCATGCGCAGGAAATCGATCTTCTCCTGGCTCTGCGTCTCCGGCATCACGATCACGCTCTTATAACCCAGCGCATTGGCCACCAGCGTGATGCCGATGCCGGTATTGCCCGCCGTGCCCTCCACGATGGTGCCGCCAGGCTTAAGCACGCCCCTGGCCTCGGCATCGCGGATGATGGCCAGGCCCGCGCGGTCCTTCACCGAGCCGCCGGGGGAGCAAAACTCCGCCTTGCCCAGAATCTCGCAGCCCGTGAGGGCGGAAGCGCGCTTCAGCCTGATAAGGGGGGTATTGCCGATCGCCCCGATCAACCCGTCCGCCACTGTTTCCATCCGTAACCGTCCTCGCTATGCTGCGTGCCAAAGACTCATACCGGAGGGTATTATGATCGAAGACGTGTCACCGCGACAGGTCTGGGAAGCGCTAATGAGCAATCCGGATGCTGTTCTGTGCGACTGCCGCACCAATGCCGAGTGGAATTTCGTCGGCCTGCCGGATTTGAGCCAGACGGGCAAGCAGCCTCTGCTGGTCCAGTGGCAAATCTTTCCCACCATGCAGCCCAACCCGAAATTCCTGGACGCCCTGACCGCCGCGCATGTGGGGCATGAGGCGCATGTGTATTTCATCTGCCGCTCCGGCGCGCGCAGCATGGCCGCGGCGGGGGCCGCCAAGGCGGCGGGGTTCAAGCATGTGTACAATGTGAAGGACGGGTTCGAGGGCCCGGCCGATGCGCGCGGGCATAGGGGGACAGTGGCGGGGTGGAAGGCGGAGGGGCTGCCTTGGCGGCAGGGTTAAAACCAAAACAAAGCGAGCCAGTATGCGCCTCATCAATCCTGAAGCCATTAAGGCTTGGTGGTCTGGGACACTTAAAGATTTTTATAACACCTCTGACAGTTCAATCATCGGCCAACTTTCTGCTTGCCAATTACGCGCCTATCGCAGAAGCGAACCATCACAGTTGCATGCTTGGATTTGGCAATTAGAGCATCTTCGTCCTGAGCTCGGCGCGCTCCCAAACAATTGGCGGCTTTTACTAGAATACCCCCTCTTACGTCTAGGACGGCGTCTAGACGCAGTGCTGATCTCCGAGCGTGCGATTTTTGTGATTGAGTTCAAAACCATCGGCCATGGTTTTGATGCAGCATCACGCATTCAAGTTGAAGATTACGCCTTCGACCTGAGAGACTATCATGCCGGCAGCAGGGACAAGATTATTATCCCAATTGTCGTTGCCGCAACCGGCAAGCCTATTCGTCCACAATGGGAATTTCCGTGGCCTGGTGTGTCTGTCGTTTATGAGGCTCTACCAAAGCAAGTCGGGCCACTTTTAAAGAGCATTACCTCCAAACTTTCCTTGCAGAATATCGATATAGACACATGGGAAGCCGCACCATATCATCCCATCCCCACTATCATTGAAGCCGCACAAGCTATTTATGAACAGCATAACGTAGAAGAAATTCGTACCGCACGCGCCGATACAACGAATCTAAGCCTTACTACCGCCACGCTCAAACAAGCCGTCAACGAGGCGAGAGACAGCAGTAAATATATCATCCTGTTTGTGACGGGCATTCCGGGGGCAGGAAAAACACTCTGCGGACTTGATGCGGCTTTTTCGCCGGAGGTTGAAGGCACCTTCCTGACCGGTACTTTGCCTATGGTGTATGTCCTTAAAGCTGCATTGGCCGAAGACAGAGCAAAGCAGAAAGGTCACGGGCAGCGCTCGGCACGGCATCAAAGCAAAGCCAAAATTGAAAGTGTTGTTGGCTTTCTTCGTGATAACATGGCGCGACCTACACCACCAACAGAGCACGTCATTATTTTCGATGAAGCCCAAAGAGCCTGGGATGCCGATTATGGAGGGCGGAAATTCAACCACACGCAAAGTGAAGCGGCAATCGTTCTCGACATTATGAAGCGCCATGCTGATTATGCCGTCATCATTGCTCTCGTTGGCAACGGCCAGGAAATTAACACAGGCGAAGCGGGGCTGGCAGAATGGGGAAAGGCACTGCTTGATCGACCACACTGGGAAGTTAGAGCAGCTCCTGGTGTTTTAACCGCGGCCGAGCCAAAGCAGAGACTTTTCACGCGGGATAAACCCGACACACTTACGATTACAGACGCTTTGCACTTAAGCGTACCCATCCGAAACATCCGATCTCCCAGCGCAGCCGGTTGGATTGATGCCGTGCTCAGAAATGACCGCGACCAAGCCCAAGATATAGCCGGCGACGACCTGCCCATTTTTGTTACAAGATCGCTCGATGATCTACGCAGACAATTACGCATCAATATGCGAGGCCGGCGACGGTCCGGTCTTGTAAGTTCAAGTGGAGCAAAGCGATTAGTCGCGGACGGGCTTTGGCCACGCTTTCCACATCAAGATGAAAAAGCTGTGGCAAACTGGTTCCTACGTAATTGGCCTGATGTACGGGCATCTGACGCTCTTGAAATTCCTGCTACGGAATTTGCCTGCCAGGGGCTGGAGTTAGATTTCGTGGGCCTTTGTTGGGGTGGAGATCTAATCTGGGCTGGAAGCTGGATTGTTCGAAATTTTCGTGGCACAAAATGGCAACTTCCAAAAGATACCGAAGCCAAGACCTACACAATCAATACTTATCGAGTTCTTTTAACGCGCGCACGAGCAGACACAATTATCTGGATACCACGCGGGGACGCTGATGACCTTACCCGTCGACCAGAAGAATTTGATCAAACCGCAGATTTTCTGTTGGAATGTGGTGCAAAGCTTCTGTGCATTCCGAGGGCGCCTGTCACCGACGACAAAGAGTTTAGCCTATTTTGAAATACCAAACACCACGACACTCTCAACATTCTCCGAAAACGGAAACTGATCGATCGCCGTCGCCGCCAGCACTTTATACCCGGCATGCCGCAACACCCCGGCGTCATGCGCCAGCGCCTCCGGGTTGCAGCTTACATAGATAATCCGCCCCACCTCGGCACCAGCCAAAAACTTCACCTGGACAGCAGCCCCGGCAAAAGGCGGGTCCAGCACCACAACATCCGCCCCCTTGAAATCCTGGGTCAGCAGCGGGCGGCGGTGCAAATCGCGGCGCGTCACCGTCACGCGGCCCGCCAGGCCGGCGGCACGGGCGGCTTTGTCGGCGGCCTGGGTGGCGGCTTCGTCGCCTTCATAGGCCTCCACGCGGGCATGCTGGGCCAGGGTGAAGCTCAGCGTGCCGCAGCCTGAATATAACTCGATGATGCGGCTCTTGTTGCGCAGCTTGGGCAGCCCGGCCAGCATGGCCTCGGCAATGGCTGCCTCGCCCTCAGGGCTCGCCTGCAGAAAGCCGCCTGGCGGGGGCGTCACCTCAACCCCCGCGAAGCGCAGCACCGGGGGCAACAGAATGGCCACCGGCTCCGGCGCCTGTTTCGGCCCCGCCACGCTGATGCGCAGCACCCCATGCGCCTTGGCGAATTCGATGATCCTTGCCCGGTCCGGCTGGGTCAGCGGCGCATCGTGGCGGAGCAGAATATCCGGCCCGTTATCGAGCCAGTTGATCACCAGCGACGCCTCGCGCCGGAAAGCCTGCAGGCTGCGCAGCAGCACGCGCAAGGGCGGCAGCAGGGGCAGGAAATCCGGCCGCAGCAGGGCGCATTCTTGCATGTCCACCACCTCGTCCGAGCGGGCGCGGTGCAGCCCCAGCGCAATCTCGGCCCCCTTGCGGGTCGCGGCCAGGTCTACCCGGCGGCGGGTATGCAGCGGCACCTGCACCAGCGGCGCCAATTCCACCCCCGCATAGCCCGCACGCGCCAGGGCGCGCGCCAGCAGGGCGCGCTTGTCCGGCTGGGCGCGGTCATCGCTCATGCAACCGCCGCAGAGGCCGAAATGAATGCAGTGGGACATTGCTGTATCTAAGGTCTGAAAGTCTTTGGCGCCGCCTTTTACAAAAAGCGGCAATCTAAACCAAAAACCCTTGTTTCACGCCGCGATGTCGGAGCCGTTATCTTCGGGGCCTTCCGGCGCCTCTTCCATCGCCATCGGGGTGGCCCCGCGGCGGCGGATCAGCATGAAGGCCGGAACATTCTCGCCAAAGCCGCGCACCGGCGCGCCATTGTCGCGCTCCCCACGCTCCGCGCCACGGTCGCGGTCCCGCTCGCGGTCACGGCGCTCGGGCTTGCGCTCGCTGGCGCGCTCCGGCCGTTCAGTGCGCTCCGGCCGCTCGGTCCGGTCCGTCCGCTCGGGGCGTTCGGGCCGGGCGGGGGCCTCGGCCTTGCGCTCCCTATCCTTGGGGCGCTCCTTGTCGCGTTCACGGGGTTTGTCGCGCCCGTCCTTCTTCGGCCCGCCACGACCGCGCCGCGCGCGCCCTTCCTCGGACCACTCAGCCGGATCCAGCCCTTCGATGGCGATGCGCGGAATGGCAGCACCCGTCAGCTTCTCCACCGCCTCAACGGCCAGCCTGTCATCCGGCGCGGCCAGCGTGTAGGCGTGGCCTTCGCGCCCGGCGCGGCCGGTACGGCCAATGCGGTGCACGTAATCCTCGGCATGATGCGGCACGTCGAAATTGAACACATGGCTGAGCCCGCCAATATCGATGCCGCGCGCCGCGACATCCGAACAGACGAGAATCTTCAGCTCACCCGCCTTGAACTTCTCCAGCGTCGCAAAGCGCACGCTCTGCGGCAGGTCGCCATGCAAGGCGCCCGCGGCGAAGCTGTGCCGAAGCAGGGATTTGAGCAGGATGTCCACATCGCGCTTGCGGTTGCAGAACACGATGGCGCTCTGCACCTCCTCGGCACGCAGCAGGCGGCGCAGCGCCTCGCGCTTGTCGTGCTCATTCACCAGCACGAGCCCGGAGATGATGGTGGTGGCAACCGTGGCGGAGCGGGTAACGGTGATCTGCCGGGGGCTGTTCAGGAACGCATCCGCCAGGCGGCGGATTTCCGGCGCCATGGTGGCGGAGAAGAACAAGGTCTGGCGGTTGGTGGGCAGCATCGCCACGATGCGCTCGATATCCGGGATGAAGCCCATGTCCAGCATGCGGTCGGCTTCGTCGATCACCAGCACCCGCACATCGCGCAGCAGCAGCCCGCCGCGCTCGAACAGGTCGATCAGACGGCCAGGGGTGGCGATCAGCACGTCCACACCCTTGGTCAGCACTTCCTTCTGGTCCGCCATGCTCTCGCCGCCGATGAGCAGCGCATGGTTGAGCTTCAGATATTTTCCGTATTGAACGAAATTCTCCGCCACCTGCAGCGCCAGCTCGCGCGTCGGCTCCAGAATGAGCGAGCGGGGCATGCGGGCGCGGGCGCGCGAGCCCGCGAGAATGTCCAGCATCGGCAGGGTGAAACCGGCGGTCTTGCCGGTGCCGGTCTGGGCCACGCCCAGCACGTCCTGCCCCATCAGCACCACGGGAATGGCCTGTGCCTGGATGGGGGTGGGGATGGTGTAACCTTTTTCCGTCAGCGCCCTCAGCAAGGGCTCGGAAAGGCCAAGGGCGGCGAAGTCCAGCACCTCGGCCTGGGAGGTTTCAGCGGGGACAGCCTCAGCCACCGGCACCTGCGTCAGCATGTCCGGGGTTGTGGCTTTATCGGCGTCGTTCGTATCAGACAAAAATTGGGTCTCTCGTGGTCGGGGGCGCAGCAGGGCGCCGAGCGCGGATCGCGCCCATGTCAATGCGCCCCGTATCGGCAATGAGCGGCGCGAAGTCAAGGATCGCAACAAGAATCAGCGGTTTTCGGCGGATCCAGCGCATCGAGAATCGGGCAATCGGGCCGGTCATCGCCATGGCAGGTGGCGGCAAGGCGTTTCAGCGTGCGGCTCATGGCCTCCAGCGCCGCGGCTTTCTGGTCCAGCTCCTCGATATGGCGCAGCGCGATGGCCTTCACCTCGGCGGAGGAACGGCCACGGTCCCGCCACAGCGAGAGAAGCTGGCGGATATCCTCGAAGGAGAAGCCCAGATCGCGCGAACGGCGGATAAAGCCCAGCTCATGCAGCTCGGCCTCGGTATAATGCCGGTAGCGGTTTTCCGTGCGCAGCGGTGCCTTGATGAGGCCGATGCTCTCATAATGCCGGATCATCTTCGCGGAGACGCCCGTGATGGCGGAAGCCTGGGCGATGGTCACCAAATTCATTGCACCCTCCAATGCCGCAGCCGCAGCGCGTTGCCAAGCACGCAAAGCGAGGACGCCGCCATGGCGCCCCCCGCAATCGCCGGGCTGAGCAGCCCGAAGGCCGCCGCCGGAATACCCAACACGTTATAGATAAGCGCCCAGAACAGCCCTTGTTTCAAAATCCGCCAGGTGCGGCGGGCCAGATCCAAAGCCGCGGGCGCCAGCAACGGGTCCGCGCGCAGGAGCGAGATAGGTGCTGCCTCGATGGCGACGTCCGCGCCATTGCCCATGGCCATGCCCGCATCCGCGGCGGCCAGGGCGGCGGCATCGTTAATGCCATCGCCCAGCATCGCCACGCGGTGGCCCTGGCGCCGTAATGTCTCGATAGTTTCACGTTTCTGCTCCGGCGTGGCCTGCGCCACCACCTGGGCAATGCCCAGCGTCTTTGCCAGGGCTTGCCCGGCTTCGTGGCGGTCTCCCGTCAGCAGCAGCGTCCCAATCCCCGCCGCGCGCAGGCGTGCGATGGCTTGCGCGGCGCTGGGGCGGATGGTGTCGCTAAAGCCAAAGGCCCCCAGCGGCTCACCATCCACCGAGGCGAGATAGGACCAGCTTTTGTCATCATTCCGCACGGGCGCTTGGGGCACCAGCCGGGCCGAGCCGAAGAGATAGGTCCGGCCATCCACCACGCCTTGCACACCCTTGCCGGGAAGCGCCTTGAAAGCCTCCGCAGGCGTTATTCCGGCCTGCCGCAAGGGTGCCGCCAGCGGATGCGTATCCTGGGCCGCCAGCGCGGCGGCGATGGCGCGCAGCCGCACCTCATCCATGCCCCCAAGCCGTACCACGCTGACCAGTTGCGGCTTACCCGTGGTGAGCGTGCCGGTTTTGTCGAAGGCCAGAATGTCGATCTTCGCCGCCGCCTCCAGCGCATCGGCATCGCGGAACAGGATGCCGGCTTTCGCCGCCGCCCCGGTGCCCGCCAGAATGGCCGCGGGTGTCGCCAGCCCCAGCGCGCATGGGCAGGCGATGACCAGCACCGAGACAGCGCTGATGATTGCATGCGCCAGGCTGGCGCCGTGCAGCAGCCAACCCGCGAACGTCACGGCCGCGATGCCCAGCACCACCGGCACGAACCAGGCCGAAACCCTGTCCGCCAGACGCTGCACGCGCGGCTTGGCCGATTGCGCCTGGTCGATAAGCCGGGCCATGCGGTCCAGAAAACTCTCACCCGGCGCGGCGCTCACACGCAGGCGCAGCACCGCATCCAGGTTCAACGTGCCCGCCAGCAATTTGGCACCGGGCCCGCGCGGCTGCGGCAAGGCCTCACCGGTGACGGGGCTTTCATCCACGCTGCCCTCGCCCGCCAGCACCTCGCCATCCACTGGCACGCGCTCACCGGGACGGACGAGGATTTCATCGCCGATTTGCAGCTTGGCCACCGGCACGTCCCCGCCCGCCGCCAGATGCGCCTGGTCCGGCCGGAGCTTTTGCAGGCCGGAGATGGATTTGGCCGCATCCCGCTTGGCCCGGCCTTCGAGATATTTGCCCAGCCGCACCAGCACGATCACCGCCACCGCGCTTTCGAAATAAAGCGGGCCGGAGGTAAAGACATCCCAGACTGAGAGCCCATAGGCGGCGGAGGTGCCAAGCGCCACCAGCAGGTCCATATTGCCGGACCCCGCCCGCGCCGCCAGGAAACCCGCGCGGTAGAAACGCGCCCCCAGCCAAAACTGCACCAGCGTGGCGCAAACAAGCTGCAGCCAGCCAGGCATCGGCACCGCCATATCCAGCACCACCGGCACGGCCAGCAATATGGCGGCCAGCAATTCCAGAACTTCACGCCTGGCATGGTCCGGCTGCGGGGCTTCGGCTGGGCTTGCCGTGTAGCCCGCCTTCGCCACGGCCTCCTCCAGCGCAAAAAGCGCTACACCCGGCCCCGCCTGAACATGCGCCCGCTCGGTGGCCAGGTTGACGGAAACATCCTGAACGCCGGGCACACGCTTCAACACTTTCTCGACACGCGCCACGCAGCTGGCACAGGTCATCCCACCAATCGCGAGATCAATCTGCCGTGCCGGGGATATTGTCTGATCCATGCTCCACCATATGGGCTTCCCATCATGGGAGGGTCAAGGCTTGACGTTGCCATTATGGGAACCCTTATACAGGTATAATTCAAATGGAGCCCCAGTCATGACCGCTTCCCCCGCCCTGCGCTTTACCGTCCCCGATATGGATTGCGGCGGTTGTGTCCGTTCGATCACCGAGGCGATCCACCGGCTTGACCCCGCAGCACAGGTAAATGCCGATCTCAATACCAAGCTGGTCAGCGTCGGCGGCACGGCGGAAGCCAGGATTTATGCAGGCGCCATCGAGGATGCCGGCTTCACCGTGGAAAACGCCGCTCAGTAATTATCGTAAAGCGTCCGCAGCCGCGCGTCTTGCGAAAGGCTGACCGGCGTAATGATCAAGCGGCGCTGGACGATGGCGTAGCAGGCGGCGAAGCTCTTGACCCCCGCCGCCTGGCAATCCGGGTCCAGCCGCCAACGCGCCTTGATGATCTTCCTGACCGCGAAATTATCGATTCCCAGCGAACCGATCGGCTGCAATGTGCCGAGGCTGATGCCAGCGCCATCCTGGAAGGCGTGATAGATCAGCTCGGAGCAATAGATCTGATCCGGTGCCAGACGGAAGAACAGATCATAAGGCCGCCCCTCGTAATGCTCCGCCGCCTGGGCGATGCGCGCCGCCGTGGCGCTATCCAGCCCTGGGAAGCGCATGATGGTCAGGCGCTCGCCATAGCTTTGCCTGATCCAGTCAGCCAAGGGTGTCCTCACCACCACGTCGGATGCCTGGACGACGTAGATTTGGCCGTCAGGATCTTTCTCGACAATGCCGGCATGAGTGTAGAGGCTGCGCGTGGCAAGTAGAATGGCCAGCGCCTGATCCGACCTCGCGGATTGAAACAGCACGTCGCCATTTTGCAAGGGCGGCAAATCGGCCAGGCGCGGCGCCGTAAGCTTCAGCCAGGCCGCGCAGATCCCCGCCGCCAGAACCAGCGCGCAACCAAGTGCCAGGAAAGCGCGCCCTGCCCTCATTCCTCCACCCGGTAGCCCAGACGCTCGATCGCGGGGCGCAGCATTTCCACCACGGGGGCGAGATGTTTCAGATAAGGCCGGTAGCGGTAGCGCGAACGGTCATAGAGTTTCTCCGTCACCTGCGCGTAGGAGGCAGTGCGCGCATAGCGCGTGTTCCGCTCGAAGGAGAGGCAGCGCGGATCGAATTCCACCCCGATGAAATCGAGAATTTTCCGCACCTCCGCCTCCTGGTCCGTCACCATCTCCTCATAGCGCACAGGCAGATAGCGCGGCTTCAGACTCTGCCGGTAATGCTGCACGAGATCCGCGACGAGGTTGTAATGCCGCGCGATGCTCTCCAGCTGCGCCGCGCAGAAATAACCATGCGTCAGATGATTTGAATAAACGGAAAGCACCACATCCAGCGGGTGGCGCAGCACATGGATGACGGGCGATTGCGGAAACAGCAGCGAGATGAGGCCCAGATGCATCTCGTTCAGCGGCATCTTATCGGTAAAAAATCCAGCACCTGTCTTGAAGAATCCCGCCTTGCGCGCGCGGTTGAGATAGTAATCGCGCAGCTCCTCCAGCCCGTCGCGCTGGTCGCCCATCCATAGCTCCGCCAGCGCCTCCGGATAGGTCAGCGGGCTGGCCAGCAAACGCGGCATGATCTGCGTGATGTCATTGATGAAAGGCAGCTCATCGCCCGCCGAGATTTGTGGATGCACGGTGAGCGTCTGCTCGATCAGCGTTGTGCCCGAGCGCGGAAAGCCCAGAATGAACACGGGTTGTGGCATGTCCGCCCGCAAGGCGGCCACGGGCAGCGTCGCCAGACGGCGCTGCGTGAAAAACCCTTGCAGGCGCGCCGCCATATCCAAAGCCGCCTCGGCCATATAGGTGCGCGCACCAAGCTCCAACGCGCTTTTCTTGCCCTGATCGAAACAAGCGAAGGCCTCGTCATGCCGGCCCATCTGGTCGAGCAGCCTGCCCTTCTCCGAAAGCTCGGCGGGCCCAAGCCGCAGCCCCTCCTTCTCCGGCTGGGTGAGAATGGCCAGAGCCTCCTCATTGCGCTTCAAGCGAGAGAGCACGGTGGCGCGGGTGAGCTGCATGGAAGGTGTGCCGGGGATGAGCCGTTCCGCCTCGTCCAGCAACTGCAGCGCACGGTCGAATTTGCGGTCCGCTTCCTCCATCTTCGCATAGCCCAGAATGGTCTGCACCACGCCCGGCTTCAGCGCCATGGAACGCTGATAGAGTGCGCGCGCCTCCTCGATCCGCCCCTGGTTCTTGAGGTTCCAGGCAAGATTGGCCAAGGTGATCGGCTCCTCCCCGTCCGCCAGCTCCAGCACGCGCCGGTAATGATATTCGCCCACCAGCGGCTTGTTGGCCTCGGTGAGCACCAGCCCCATCAGATTATGCGCCTGGGCATTCTGCGGGGCGATGCGGATGGCGTTGCGCGCATGGGTTTCCGCCTCCGCCAGCGCGCCCTTGGCCAGCAGCAGCAGGGTCAGCTCATTCGTCGCCCAAAAATTATTCGGGTTCAGCGCCACCACGCGCCTTATCAAGGCCTCGGCGGCCTGGGGGCGGTTCTGCTGGCGGCAAAGCCGGTAGAGGAGCATCAGCGCATCCTCCCGCCCCGGAGCCAGCTCAAGCACTTGGTGCGCTTGCATCTCGGCAGTGGCCATATCCCCGGCCATCAGCGCCGCCTCCGCCTGGGCCAGCAGCGGGGCAAGCACACCCGCCGCCTCGGGCGGACTCAAGGTCGAGAAGTCGAGCGCACAGCAGCGCATGCGCCGGAGGCCTGAGCCACAGGCGCAAAGGGAGAGTTCGGCCATAGCCGGGACTGTAATGGGGCGGCCCCGGGACGGCTAGAGCGCTCAGCCCAGTGGGAAAGCGCTTGTTAAACCCCGGTCCAAGGCGGCGGGTCGCTGGCGGGGAAGGTTTCCTCTCCAGCCTCGTCGACCATATCCTTATCCGGATCCGGTGCCTTATCCGGAGCACCCAGCGGCCAGCGGAAATGCACGAGGCATTTCACCCCTTCGGCATCCGTAATTTCGACATTTTGCAAAAGCCCATCATCGCTTTCGGCATACACAATGCGCGGGGCGTGGATGATATGCTCCAGCCCGGTCAGCGCAATGATGAAAATATCGTCCTTGTGGTCGTAGGTGAGGCCGTTCACCGGCAGCCACTCCGCCTCGACCTGGCTGCCAAGTTTCAGGGATGAAACCCTGATCTCAGCCTCCGCTTTCGGCAAACCCTTGGAAAGCTGGTTGAAATACGAACCCCAGCCCGCTTTGTTTAATTGCTCCGTGGCCATGTCCCGTCCCCTTTGCAGTTGCTTCGTGAGGTACTGAGCCTCTGAGATAATCTCTTTTCACGTCCTTTCCAGACGCCAGCCCGGCCATACGGCGTGATTATACCGCCGGTGCCACCGGCCGGCGCGGCATTAGCAACGGGCCTGCCTGCGCCAGCACCAAGGCGCAGAACAGCAAGCCGCACCCCAGCCAGCCCGTGCCGTTCATCCGCTCATGCAGCAGAATGGCGGCGAACAAGGCCGCGAACAGAGATTCCGCCATCAGCATCACCGCTGCGTCGGTGGCGCCGGTGTGGCGCTGGCAGATGGCCTGAAGCAGGAAAGCCAGCCCGCCGGAGATGATGCCGCCATAAAGCAGCTGCGGCAGGCAGGCCGATATATCATGCCAATGCGGCAGCCCGCCGCCGGCCCCCGCCACGCAGCCCAGTGCCACGCAAGCGGCCGATTGGCTGAGTGCCGCCGCCACCGGCCGCGCACTGCCGCGCGCGACATGCTGCATGAGCAGAATTTGCGCCGCAAAACCCAGGGCGGAGAGGATGATCAGAAAATCGCCGAATGAAAGCCTATCGAAGCCGCCGCCCAGAAACCAGGTGCCGGCCAGCGCCAGCACGGCCGCCAGCCACACCAGCGGATGCGGGGCGCGGCGGAAGATCAGCACCTCCAGCACCGGCACGAAGATCACATAAAGCCCGGTGAGGAACCCGGCATGAGTGACGCTGGTAAACCCGAGCGCCCATTGCTGCAGCAGGGTTGAGACCGCGAAGATCGACGCCAGCACCGCCATGGCCGCCAACCCGCGCAGCCGCGCCGGGGCACGCCGCGCCTCCACAACCCCCAAGGGCAGCACCGCCAGAAAAGCCAGACCAAAGCGCAGGCCCGTGAACCAGCCCGCATTGAGATAAGCCCCCGCCTCGGACTGCGCCACGAAGCCGCCGCCCCACAAGGCGGCGGCGGTGAGAAGCAGGAAATTAGCGGTAAGGCGGGACATGAGACACCCCGCTTCTCCCAGGAAACTCTCCGAACCTCAAGCCCGCGCCATGAACCTGCCTGGACGCACCCCCTCACCAGGCGCTAGATGCGGCGCATGAGCCCCTCCGCCCCCGCCTGTCCGCAATGCAGCCTGGAAGACACCCATCTCTCCGGCGAGATTTACGTCTGTTCGGTCTGCGGCCATGAATGGGACGCGGCGCTGACGGACACCGAAGAACTCATCAAGGACGCCAACGGCGCCATCCTGCAGAATGGCGATACGGTCATCCTCATCAAGGACCTGAAGGTAAAGGGCTCGTCGGCCGGGCTGAAACTCGGCACCAAGCTGAAGAATATCCGCCTGCGCGGTGGCGACCATGCCATCGAAGCCGGGGAGTATTTCATCAAACAGGAATTCGTCCGCAAGGCGTAAACCGCCAATTTGCGTTCCCAGCCGGGTACACATGAAAACGGCGCCCGAAGGCGCCGTTTTCTGATTCAGTGAACCTCTTCGGGAGCCTTCTCGCCATCTTCCCCATCGCCCTCGGCTTCCGGCTTGGGCAACGCCAAAGCCGGCGCTTCGGAGATATCGAAGGCAAGGCTGCCATCCTTCACAGTCACCTTCACGGCACCGCCCTTCACCAGCTTGCCGAACAGCAGCTCCTCGGCCAGCGGCTTCTTGATCAGCTCCTGGATCACCCGGCCCAGCGGCCGCGCGCCATAAAGCGGCTCGTAGCCACGCTCGGCCAGGAACTCCTTGGCGGCGGAGGACAGCTCGATGGTCACGTTGCGGTCCGCCAGCTGCGCTTCCAGCTGCATCACGAACTTCTCCACCACGCGGCCGACGATTTCCGGCGTCAGCGCCGCGAAGGGGATGATCGCATCCAGACGGTTGCGGAATTCCGGCGTGAACAGCTTCTTCACCGCATCCTCATCCTCTCCGGTGCGCACCGTGCGCCCAAAGCCGATCGCGGGCTTCTGCATATCCGCCGCCCCGGCATTGGTGGTCATGATCAGGATAACGTTACGGAAATCCACCTGCTTGCCGTTATGATCGGTCAGCTTCCCGTGATCCATGATCTGCAACAGAATGTTGAACAGATCCGGATGTGCCTTCTCGATCTCGTCCAGCAGCAGCACGCAATGCGGGTGCTGGTCGATGGCATCGGTCAGCATGCCGCCCTGGTCGAACCCGACATAACCCGGCGGCGCGCCGATGAGGCGGGAAACCGAGTGCCGCTCCATATATTCGGACATATCGAACCGTGTCAGCTCGATGCCCAGCGTCGCGGCCAATTGCCGTGCCACCTCGGTCTTGCCCACACCGGTCGGGCCGGAGAACAGGTAATTGCCGATCGGCTTCTCCGGATCGCGCAGCCCCGCGCGGGACAGCTTCATCGCGGCGGACAGCGCCTCGATGGCGGCGTTCTGCCCGAACACCATCGCCTTCAGATCGCGTTCCAGATGGCGCAGCACCTCCTTATCGTCCGTCGAGACGGATTTGGGCGGAATGCGCGCGATCTTGGAAACCATGTCCTCGACATCCTTCAAGGTCACGGTCTTGCGGCGCTTATTCTCGGGCAGCAGCATCCGGGCCGCGCCGGCTTCGTCGATCACGTCGATCGCCTTGTCCGGCAGCTTGCGGTCATTGATGTACTTGGCCGAAAGCTCCACGGCGGCGCGAATCGCGTCATCCGTGTAGCGGACCTTGTGATGTTTCTCATAAGCGGTCTTCAGCCCGCGCAGGATCTTCACCGTATCTTCAACCGAAGGCTCGTTCACGTCGATCTTCTGGAAGCGCCGCACCAGGGCGCGGTCCTTCTCGAAGTAATTCCGGAACTCCTTATAGGTTGTGGAGCCGATGCAGCGCAGCGTGCCCTGGGCCAAAGCGGGCTTCAGCAGGTTGCTGGCATCCATCGCCCCGCCGGAGGTCGCCCCGGCGCCGATCACGGTGTGGATCTCGTCGATGAACAGGATGGCGCCGGGATTGGCCTCCATCTCGGTCACGACGGCCTTCAGCCGCTCCTCGAAATCACCGCGATAGCGGGTGCCGGCCAGCAATGCGCCCATGTCCAGCGCGAAGATGGTGGCGTTCAGCAGCACCTCCGGCACATCGCCATCGATGATGCGCTTGGCCAGCCCCTCGGCGATGGCGGTCTTGCCGACGCCGGGGTCGCCCACATAAAGCGGGTTGTTCTTGGTGCGGCGGCAAAGAATCTGGATCGTCCGCTCGATCTCCTGCTCACGCCCGATCAGCGGATCGATCTTGCCGTCCTTGGCCTTCTTGTTGAGGTTGATGCAGTAGGTGGAAAGCGCATCCTGCCCGCGCTTGGCGCTGCCCTTTTCCTCGCGCTCGCTCGGCTCACCCTGCTCGGCCGAACCGGTGGGCGGGCGTGGGGCGGATTTGCCCGGGCTCTTGGCGATGCCGTGGGAGATAAAGTTCACCGCGTCCAGCCGGGTCATGTCCTGCAGTTGCAGGAAATACACGGCATGGCTCTCGCGCTCGGAGAACAGGGCCACCAGCACATTCGCACCGGTGACCTCATCCCGGCCGGAGGACTGCACATGGATGGCCGCGCGCTGCACCACGCGCTGGAAACCCGCGGTCGGCTTCGGGTCGCCCCCACGGTCGGTGGCGAGACCCGCCAGATCCTTGTCCAGAAACTCAGTCAGATCCTTCTTGAGCTTCTCGATGTCCACGCCACAGGCCCGCAGCACCGTCAGCGCGTCCGGGTCGTCCACGAGACCAAGCAGCAGATGCTCAAGCGTCGCGTATTCATGTTTCCGGTCGGCGGCCAAGGACAGGGCCCGGTGGAGAGTCTGTTCTAGGTTGCGAGACAGCATGGATTTAACCCGTTCCTTCACGCCGAGACCCGGCGCTCTCAATTCCGGACATTCTATCTGCCTGTCCGGCCGGCATTTTAGCGGCCCAGCCCATATGAGCGGCACTGGAGCGTACACACTTACATGGGAATGGGAACGTAAAATAAAGTGTCATTCTTTCTCAATCGTGCATTGCAGAGGATGCTGGTTTTGCCGGGCCAGGTCCATCACCTGGGTCACCTTGGTTTCCGCCACCTCGTAAGTATAGACGCCGCACACCCCCACCCCCCGGCGGTGGACATGCAGCATGATCTGCGTCGCCTGGTCGCGCGACTTCTGGAAGAAACGCTCCAGCACATGCACGACGAACTCCATCGGCGTATAATCGTCGTTCAGCATCAGGACCTTGTACATCGTGGGCTTGCGCGTCTTCGGGCGCGGCTTTACCACCACGCCGGTATTCGGCCCCTCTGATCCCTTGCGTTTATCGTTCTCACTCATCTATCGAACACCTTCAGCAAACGCCACGGCCACCTCCCTCGCGGCAGGCTGCCCTTCCAATGGGCCGCGTCGCTTTAACTCCACCTTGTAGTAAAGCATATCGAAAGCAAGCCCGGCTATGAAAGAGCGTTTTTTCCTGTTCCTAGAAAAACATGGGTTCATGAACAGCCGCTTTCGAGCCGCCCCGCCATGAAAACGCAAAAAAGGCCAGCTCTTGGGGGAGCCGGCCTTTTGCAAGTCTTAACCACCGCCCCTCCTCGGGGCGGCGGGGAGCACCTCGTTCCTTAGTGCGTCTTGCCGAAGGTCTCGACAGCGAGGGTGACACGGGCCGTCAGCGGCGCCAGGGTCTGCTCGGTCAGCTTCACGGCGGCGTCGGTCAGCTTGTTGGTCTCGGTCACGGCCTTCTCGATGGAAGACTTGGCGAAACCGGTCTGCAGGTCCACGGCTTCCTTCACGGACTTCACGCCCATGAGGGATTTGCTGAACGCCACGGTGTCCTCGATGGAGGCCTTGGAAGACGCGGCGACATGCTTGGAAATATCCTGGAAGCCGGCAGCGTAGATCTGCGATGCCTTCACGAAGGCCTCAAGGTTGCCCTGGCTGAAAGCCAGCAGTTCTTCGGATGTCTTCACGGCCTTCTCGACCCCTTCCTTCAACTTGGCCTGCGAGGTCTCCAGACCCTTGGTGGCCTTTTCGATCCCGTCGCGCACGGCGGAGAGGGATTTCTCAAAGGACTTCACGGACACGTCGGCCGCGGTTTCAATGGTGGCCGCGGTGGTGTCGGTAGCGGCGGTGGTCTTAGCTTTGGTAGCGCTCATCTGGGTTTTGCTCCCGTTATGGTGACGATCGCTGCACAGCCCCAACCGGCGAGCAATACGGCTTTCTACCGCAGTGCAGCAAAAACCTTTTATCGAAACGGAATGGGTAGCGTCAAGCTAATTTTGTGCGGCGCACAAAATTATGACGGTCGAATTTTAGGTGCGGTCCAGGATCGATTTCCAGCCGCCTCCAGGGGTGGCTGGCAAATCTCTCAGACACATAGGGCAAGCCTTTCAATTTTTTGTTCTTTTAAGAATATAACATGCGTTTAACCCTGGACATGGCGCGGCGCGGGCGGTTAAAACTCCCCGGAGTCATAAGTGGGGTGGCGAGGCATGCAGCTGTGGAGCAAGGGGCGCTGGGCGATATTGGCGGTCGCTGGAGTATATCTGGCCGCTCCGCCGTCTGCCTTCGCGCATGAAAAGCACCACCGCCATCATCATGTCCTAAGCACCGCCAGCCGCGCTGCTCCCGCTCCGGCCGCCTCCTCCGGTTTCGGCCCCACCTCGCCCGGCGTCAGCGCCATCCTCGTCGATGCCAGCTCCGGCCAGGTGATTTCAGCCCAAGGGGCAGATACACCGCGCTACCCGGCCTCGCTCACCAAGCTAATGACGCTGGACCTCGCCTTCCAGGCGCTCGCCGCCGGGCGCATGACGCTGGACACGCAGATCCCCGTCTCCGCTCATGCCACCTCCGTCGAGCCGGTGAAGCTCGGGCTGCGCGCGGGCGACACCATCTCCGTGCATGATGCGATCCTGGCGATGACCACCATGTCCGCCAACGATGCCGCGACCGCCCTCGGCGAATATCTCGGCGGCGGGTCCGAAGTGCGTTGCGCCCAGATGATGACGCTGCGCGCCCACGCGCTCGGCATGGCGCAGACTGAGTTCGCCAACGCCTCCGGCCTGCCCAACCCCAACCAGGTGACCACGGCGCGCGACCTGTCCCTGCTGGCGCGCGACATTGTGCTGAACTACCCGCAATTCCAGAGCTTCTTTGAGGTCACCTCCTTCAATTTCCGTGGCCGCACGGTATTCAGCAACAACCAGATGCTGAAGCGCTATGCCGGTGCCACCGGCATGAAGACCGGCTACACCAACCTCGCCCGAGCATAATCTCGTCACCTCCGCCAGCCGCAATGGCAAGGCGCTGATCGGCGTGGTGCTGCACGAGCCGAGCTGGGGCAACGCCTATACCCAGATGACCGCGATGCTCGATGACGGATTCGGCGGCCATGTGCCGATGACGCAGGACATGGTTGCCGCCGCCAACAACCCGGCCAAGCCGCGCGTTGCGGCGCCACAACCGCCCGTGGAGACAGTTGCCAGCCGCACGGCCACACATGCCACGGCCCTGCCCGACTCCGCCAAGCAACAGCCGGATGCGACCAAGCGCTGGGTCGCCCAGCTTGGCGTGTACAAAAATAAGACCAATGCCCGCCTGGCGGCGCTGAAGGCCCGCGAACTGCATGGGCATGGCATTGCGCAGATCCAGCATTTGCAGCGTGGCGGCAAGGATCTTTGGCTGGCCCAGCTCACCGGCCTGACCTATGATGGCGCGCACGATACCTGCCGGGCAATGAACGCTCATGGCCGCCAATGCGATGTGCAGCCTCTGGCCTCCGACCATCTGGCCATGCTGAACGGGGCGGACGGAACCTAATCCGCCCTCCCGGAAAAGCCGCAAGGTTGGCCTTTCCTCCAATCGGGGCTAAGGGGCGCGGGCATGCTGCTTCCTAGCCTCACCACGTTACTGGCCATCACGGCGGGGATAAAATCCCTCCAGGCAGCGACGATCATCTCCGGCACCTTCATCCTGGAAGACGCGGCCACGCTGCTCGCCGCCATGCAGGTGGCCTCTGGCGCACTCTCCCTGCCGCTTGCTTTGTGCTCGCTTTATGCCGGCATCGTGCTGGGCGATCTCGGGCTATACGGGCTGGGCAGGCTCTCCGCCACCCATGGCTGGGCCAAGCGCCTGGTGCCGCAGCAGCGGCGCGATCTCGGCCGTGACTGGGTGAAGGGCAAGGTGATCCCGCTGGTTCTGGTCAGCCGCTTCGTGCCCGGCCTGCGCCTGCCCACCTACACCACGCTGGGCTTCCTGCATGCGCCCTTCCTGCATTTCGCCCTGGCGGCGATCATCGCCACGCTGGTCTGGACCACCGGGCTGTTCTTCATCAGCCTTGCGCCTGGGCCTGCTGATGGCCCATTATCTGGGCATTTGGCGCTGGGCCGGGCTTGCTGTATTTCTTGTCATCATCATCCTTGTCGGGCGCATGGCGACGAAACTCTACAATAAAAGGACACCGCAATGAGCGGAGCATCCCTGGCCGGCACCATCGGCAAGCTCAAGCGGTCTGGCCGGAAAAGCCCGGTCTCCTTCTTCGAATTCTGGCCGGACTGGCTGTTCTACATCCCCGGTCGTCGCTTTCTGGACGATGCAATGCCATCCGCTACCGCAGCATCACCCTGCCCTCGCTGGCCAATCCGCGCATCGAGGCGGGCGGCATCTGCGGCGAATCCAAGAACGCGATTCTCGACCTTGCCGGCCCGCTCGCCCGCGCCGCTGGGTGGCGGATTATATCGGCCTGACGATCTCCGGCCATGCGGACGGCAACGATCTGCGGCGCGCCCTGGCCGCGATGGCAGCGGGCCGGCCTCAACTTCCCCGTGGTGGCCAAGCCGGACATGAGCTGCAACGGCGTGGGCGTGCGGGTGGTGCGCGACGAGGCGCAGCTTGCCGCCTATCTCGCCGCCTTCCCCCGTGGCGCCGAGCTGCAGCTGCAAAGCGCTGGTCACCTATGAGGGCGAGGCCGGGATCTTCTATATCCGCCATCCGGGCGAGCGCGCCGGGCGCATCACCTCCGTCACCCTGAAATACCCGCCCACCGTGGTGGGCGACGGCCGGCGCAGCGTGAAAGCGCTGATCGCCGCGGATGACCGGCTGAACGCCATCTCCCACCTGCTGCTGCCCAAGCTGGGCGCCAAGGCCGCGCGCGTGCCCGCGCCGCAGGCGAGCAGGTGGCGCCTGGTCTTCGTCGGCAATCATTGCCGCGGCTCAACCTTCAAGGACGGGCTTTCCATCGTCACCCCCGCGCTCACCGCGCGCATCGACGAGATCATGCAGGACATGCCGGATGTGTATTTCTCCCGCATCGACCTGCGCTACGATAGCCTGGACGCGCTGCGGGAAGGCCGGGACTTCAAGATCATCGAATTCAACGGCTCAGGCTCGGAGGCCACCCATATCTGGGACCCGGAGATGACGCTGCGCCGCGCCTATGAGGACCAGTTCTTCCATTATGGCGAATCCTTCCGCATCGGCGCGAAGGTCCGGAAAACCGGCCTGAAGCCGATCGGCCCGCTCAAGCTTCTCGCCTTGTGGCAGCACCAAAAACGGCTGATGCGTGCCTACCCGGCGAATGATTGAGGGATAGCCTCAACGCTTATTGGCGTGGAGCAGTTTTTCAAAAAGCTCCGCGACATTTTTTAACCGGGTGCCTGTCCCTCGCGCTCAAAGATGATGCGGCCCGGCGGCCAACTCGCCCGCCGCCATGAAAGCGCCCTCAGGCCCGGAACGGTCCATTCCGCCGCCAACCTCCAATCTGCGGCGAGGCAGGGCATTCGGATATTCCGCCACCAGCCAGTTCACCATCGCCTCGCGCACATCGCAACGCAAATCCCACAGTACCCCGGCATTGCGGGCACTCACCAGCAGGCGCAGCTCCACCGTGGCGCTGGGCAGGTCGGTCATCTGCACCACGGCCACCTTGCGGTCCCATTTCGAGTTCGCCGCCACCACCTCGCGCAGCTTCTCCCGCACTTTCGCCACCGGCACGGTGTAGTCCACATACAGCATCACCGTGCCCATCAGCTCAGCGGAGGAATGCGTCCAGTTCTGGAAAGGCTGCTCGATGAAATAAGAGAGCGGCACGATCAGCCGCCGCAAATCCCAGATTCGGATCACCACATAGGTACTGCCGATCCGCTCGATCCAGCCCCACTCCCCCTGCACCACCACCGAATCCTCAACCCGGATCGGCTGGGTGAGCGCGATCTGGATACCGGCAAGCAGATTGCTCAGCAGCGGCCGGGCCGCCAGGCCAACCACCAGGCCAGCCGCCCCGGCCGAGGCAAACAAGCTCACCCCATATTGCCGCACGGAGCTGCTCGTCATCAGTGCCAGCCCGATCGTCAGCACCACCAGCAAGGTGCGCACCGCCGTGCGCAATATGCCCACCTGGGTGATGTGCTTGCGGGCCAGCAGGTTGTTGCTGTCATCCTCCAGCCGGATGCGCGAGACATACAGCTCCGCGAAAAAATCCAGCGTGCTCATCACGCTCCAGCCCAGCACCACCACGAAAGCGGCGGCCAGCAAATGGCCAAGAAGGGTTGAGGGCCCATCCGGCAACGGCGCGAAAGGCAGCGCCGTACTCACCGCCGCCAGCACCAGCAGGGCACAGGTCGGCCCCTTGCAGCGCGCCGCCAGCATCTGCGGCACATCGCCATAGCGCGCGGCAAAGCGGGACAAGCGGCCGATCACCCAACGGCAGAGCGACGCGGCAATAATCGCGGCCGCCACCAGCATCACCGTTCCGGTCAGCCAGTCGGGGATAGCGCCGTAAAGCCAGACGGCCAGGGCCTGGGCGTGATCCGTCATGGAAGGGGTCTCCGTGGTTGATCATGTCAGGATGAACCCGACTTGGCCCCTGCGGCGGATGATTAAACCCTTGAAGATATGATCATTTTTTAACTTACATGAACGAAACAGGGTCCACGTCCACATCCAGCTTCACATTGCGCGGCACCGGCACCTGCGCCAGCCAGGCGCGCAGCAGCGGCTGCACGGCAATTTCGCGCAGCGTTTTCAACAGCAAACGGCGGCGATGGCGCCCGCGCAGCAGGGCGATCGGCGCCGGCGCCGGGCCCAGCACCTCAACCCCCGGCTGCCGCGGCGCGGCACGGGCCAAGGCACGGGCAATCTGGTTGGCCAGCCGCTCATCCTCCGCACTCACGATCAGCGCCGCCAGCCGCCCGAATGGCGGCCAATGGCCAGGGCGGCGCAAGGCGGCCTCCTGCTCCAGAAAAGCGGGCAGGTCGCCGGAGAGCAGGGCCTGGATCACGGGATGCAAGGGGTCATAGCTTTGCAGCAGCACGCGCCCCGGCGCCTCGGCACGCCCGGCGCGCCCGGCCACCTGATGCAGCATCTGCACCGTATGCTCCCCGGCGCGCAGGTCGCCCCCGGCCAGCCCCAGATCCGCATCCACCACCCCCACCAGCGTGAGATGCGGAAAATGCCAGCCCTTGGCCACCATCTGCGTGCCGATGATAATCCCCACCTCCCGGTCCGCGATGCGCCTTGCCGCCTCCGCCGCCTGGGCAGGGCCCGCGATGACGTCCGAGGCCATCACCAGCGCTTCGGTTTCAGGGAACAGCTCCGTCACCTCCTCGGCAATGCGCTCCACACCGGGGCCGATGGGCACGAAGCTGTTCTCCGCCTCGCAAGAGGGGCAATGCAGCGGCCGCTGCATCGTATAACCGCAATGATGGCAGGAAAGCCGGGGCGAGGCCCGGTGCTCCACAAGCCAGGCCGAGCAGTTGGGGCAGGCAAGCCGGTGCCCGCAGGTGCGGCAGAGGGTCAGCGGCGCATAGCCGCGCCGGTTGAGGAACAGCATCGCCTGCTCGCCGCGCGCCAGCGTCTCGCGCATCGCCGCCACCAGCAGGGGCGAGAGGAATTTGCCGCGTTCCGGCGGCGCCTCGCGCAGATCAAGCGCCTCCATGCGCGGCAGCGCGGCGCCGCCATGACGGGCGGGCAGATCGAGCTTTTTATAGCGCCCCTGGGCGGCGTTCTCGGCGGTTTCCAGGCTGGGCGTGGCGCTTACCAGCAGCACCGGCGCCGCGCAGAATTTACCGCGCACCACCGCCATGTCCCGCGCATTATACATCACCCCGTCCTCCTGCTTGAAGGAGGTCTCGTGTTCCTCATCCACCACAATCAGGCCCAGCGCAGGGAACGGCAGAAACAAGGCCGAGCGCGCCCCCACCACAACATCCGCCCGCCCCTCCGCCACGGCGCGAAAGCTCTCGCGCCGCTGCGCCGGGGTAAGTTCCGAATGCCAGACGGCCGGGCGCGCCCCGAACCGCGCCTCAAACCGTGCCAGCATCTGCACCGAGAGCGCGATTTCCGGCAGCAGCACCAGCACCTGTTTTTTATGCCGCAGCGCCTCGGCGACAGCCTCCAGATACACTTCCGTCTTGCCGGAGCCGGTCACGCCGTCCAGCAGCGTGACGGAGAATTGCCCCGCCCTCACCTCTTCGCGCAGCGCCGCGGCGGCCCTCTCCTGAATCACCGAGAGAGCCGGGCCAGGGCGGGCCGGGTCCGCGCCGCCGAACTCATATTTTCTGGCGCGTTTGGGCGGCGGCGCCAGCAACGGCTCCTTCAGCGCCAGGGCCAGAACATCCCCGCGCGGGGCCAGCGTATAGGCGCCCACCCAATCGATGAATTGGCGCAAGCTCTCCGGCATGGGGGGAAAGGCCAGCGCCTCGGTCACCGGCCTGGGCTTCACGTTCGGGTCCGGCGGATCATCCCACACCGCCCCCACCACCATGCGCCGCCCCAGCGGCACGCGCACCAGCGTGCCCGGCGCCAGCGGGGCCTCGGCCTCATAGGTAAAGGCCATGTCGAATTTATAAGGGAGCAAGATGCTGACGCGGCTTGTCGGTTGAGGTTGCTCCATGCTGTATGCTCTTAACCAAAGACCCTGTTCACCGGAAAGCCACCCATGAAATTCTTTGTCGATACCGCCGAGATCTCCGAGATCCGGGAGCTTGCCACCACCGGCCTGCTGGATGGGGTGACCACCAACCCCTCCCTCATCGCCAAATCCGGCCGCAACATTCTCGAAGTCATCGCCGAGATCTGCGAGATCGTTCCCGGCCCGGTGAGCGCCGAGGTGGCCGCCACCGAATATAAGCAGATGCTGGCCGAGGCCGAAGTGCTGAAAAAGATCGCCCCGAATGTCGCCATCAAGGTGCCGCTGACCCCGGATGGGCTGAAAGCCTGCTATGCGCTCTCCCAGGAGGGCACGATGGTCAATGTGACCCTCTGCTTCTCCCCGGCCCAGGCGCTGCTGGCCGCCAAGGCCGGTGCCAGCTTCATCTCCCCCTTCGTTGGCCGCCTCGATGATATCGGCCAGAACGGCATGGAGCTGATCGCCGACATTGTGCAGATCTACAGCAACTACCCGAACCTGAAGACCGAGGTGCTGGTCGCCTCCATCCGCAACCCGATCCATCTGATCGAGGCGGCGAAGATGGGTGCCGATGTCGCCACCATCCCGCCGGGCGTGATCAAGCAGCTCTATCACCACCCGCTGACCGACAAGGGCCTCGCCGCCTTCCTGAAGGACTGGGCCGCCACCGGCCAGAGCATCGTTTAACGATGCTCTGCGGCTTTGCTTTGCAGGCAACTTCACCCGGTCAAACGCTGATGTTTGACCGGGTGTCGCCCTAGCATTGTCTGACAGCCTGCTGATGGAATTCTGCACCTGGCTCGGCGCTGAGCGCCGGGCCGGGGCGAAGACCGTCGAGACCTATGCCCGCGACGTGCGGGCTTTTTTGTCCTTCACCGCCGGGCATACCGGCGAGGCGCCAAGCCCCAAACTGCTTGGCAGCCTGCGCGCGGCGGATTTCCGGGCCTTCCTGGCCGATGCCGCGAAAGCCGGAGACATCAACGCCACCCGTGCCCGCAAGCTCTCCGCGCTGCGCACCTTCTTCCGCTATCTGCATAAGCGCCATGGGGTGGATGGCACCCAGCTCTCCCTCATCGCCCGCCCGCGCCCCAAGCACCCTTTGCCGAAAGCGCTGACGCCGGATGATGCGCTCAGCGTCACCCAGGAGATTGGCGAGGCGACGGACACGGCTCTGGAACAAGCGCGCGATGCCGCGCTGATGATGCTGCTCTATGGTGCGGGCCTGCGAATTGCCGAGGCCCTGGCCCTGAATGTGGGCGATTTGCCCGCCGCCGACGATGCCATGCGCGTCACCGGCAAGGGCAACAAACAGCGCATCGTGCCGCTGCTGCCCGCCGTGCGTGAAGCCATCGCCGCCTGGCTGAAGCTGCACCCGAATCCCGGCCGGGGCGAGCCTTTGTTCATCGGCCTGCGCGGCGGGCGGCTGAATGCCGGGGTGGCGCAGAAAAACCTCCGTAATTTCCGCCGCCTGAACGGCCTGCCCGAGCACGCCACCCCGCACGCGCTGCGCCACAGCTTTGCCACCCATCTGCTGGCGGGCGGGGCGGATCTGCGCTCCATCCAGGAGCTGCTGGGCCATGCCAGCCTCTCCACCACCCAGCGTTATACAGATGTGGAAACCAGCCAGCTCATGGACATCTGGCGTAAGGCGCACCCCAGAGCATGATGAAGCGTACACCATGGCCCACCCTGCTGCTCGCCGCGTCGCTGGCCTGGGCAAATCTCCAGCCAGCCGCCGCCACGCCGTGCTGCGGGCCCATCACGCCGGACGGGCAGCGCCTGGCGGCACTGCTCGATGCCTCGCATGTCGACCAGCTCTGGCTGGCGCATCAGCATGTGCTCTGGCGCACCGGCCAGCCGGACCCGGCGCGGCCCGGCTATTCGCGCGGCACCCATTGCAGTGCCTATGCCGCCGCCATGGCGCAACGCGCAAGCGTGCCCTTGCTGCATCCGCCCGAACATGGGCAGCGCGACCTCGCCAATGCCCAGTTCCAGTGGCTGCAGGCTGAAGGCCCGGCCCAGGGCTGGCGGCCGATCGATTTCGAAACCGCCCAGCGGCTTGCCAACCAGGGCTATTTCGTGCTGGCCGTATTCCAGAATCCAAACCCGGCCAAACCCGGCCATATCGCCATCCTGCGCCCCAGCGGGAAAAGCCTTGATGAGCTGGAAGCCACCGGCCCGGAAGAAGCACAGGCGGGCGAGCATAATTTTACCGGCACCTCCATTGCCCACGGCTTCGCGGACCATCGGGGCGCCTGGCTGCCGGACGGCAAGGGCGGCATACGCTTCTTCGCCCATAGGGTGGATTGGGCGCATCTCCCGCCCTCGGCCTGACCGCGCCAGGCAAAGCCTCTCCCGGCACCGCGGACGAACAGAGAAGGATGGACAAACCACTAGCCCCAAGCAAGCATGCGGGCATGGACCATTCATTGCCCAGCCCCATGGCGGATGAGGATTTCTGGCAGGCCATCCTGCCGCCCGGCACCCCAGCCCCGCCCGGTGCCCACGCCGCCACCCTGCCAGACGGGCGCGTGCTGATGCTGCCGGTCCGCAAGCTGAAAAACGGCCAGGGCACGCTGGCCTCGCTGATCATCAACCAGGCCAGCTTCGCGGTGGTGGAGGCGCTGGCCTCGGCCCTCGCCGAACGGCTTGCAACCTATCAGCCGGACATTGTCGCCGGCCTGCCCACGCTGGGCCTGACACTGGCTGCCGCCGTGGCACAAAAGCTGGGCCATCCGCGCTATGTGCCCCTCGGCACCAGCGAGAAATTCTGGTACCGGCCCGAGCTTTCCGTGCCGATCTCCTCCGTCACCACGCCTGACCAGGAAAAGCGCCTGTTCATCGACCCGCGCATGCTGCCGCTTCTCCAGGGGCAGCGGATCGCCCTGGTGGATGACGTGATCTCCACCGGCCGCTCCATCACCGCCGGGCTGCGCCTGCTGGAAGTTTGCGGGCTGTCTCCCGCCGTGATCGGCACTGCGATGCTGCAGACTGAACGCTGGGCAGACGCCCTGGCCGGGCACGCGGTGGAAACCGTGCTCCGCACGCCTCTACTGCCTGCCTGACACATTGCCCGGAGCCACCCGATGTGTAATCTTAGCCTATGATTTCAATAGGACATTTAGGGTTTCAACCGGCTTATGCTGCCTCCGGCGTGCTGGTCGGCCTGCTGGTTGGCCTCACCGGTGTGGGCGGCGGCTCGCTGATGACACCATTGCTCGTGCTGTTCTTCGGCTTCCACCCCAGTACCGCCGTGGGCACGGACCTGCTTTTCGCTTCCGTGACCAAAATGGCCGGCACCGCGGTGCACAGCAGCGGCAAGACGGTGGATTGGCAAATCGTTGGCCGCCTCGCCATGGGGTCTGTCCCAGCCACGCTGATCAGCCTGGCGGTCATCGCGCATTTCGGCGTGGCCAGCAAAGGCATCACG
Source organism: uncultured Pseudomonadota bacterium (assembly GCA_963794625.1). Taxonomy (GTDB): domain Bacteria; phylum Pseudomonadota; class Alphaproteobacteria; order Acetobacterales; family Acetobacteraceae; genus Acidocella. Next base: position 68,562 of record CAWCEU010000001.1, on the reverse strand, counting down.
GAGGCGATCTCCTATACGCTCGGCGTGGCGCTGCTGCTCAGCGCCGCCTCCCTGCTGTTCAAGGAAAAGATCGTCCGCGCCATCGCCAAACGCCACCCTAATTTCGGCGAGGGCGAGTCGCTGCGCCTGACCATCCTCACCGGCTTCGTGCTGGGCATATTGGTCTCGCTCTCCTCGGTCGGCGCCGGAGCACTCGGCACCATCGCGCTGATCATCCTCTATCCGCGCCTGCCGATGGTACGGATCGTGGGGTCGGACATCGCCCATGCCGTGCCGCTGACGCTGCTGGCCGGTCTGGGCCATTGGCTGCTGGGCACGATCAATTTCCATTTGCTGGGCGAGCTTCTCGTCGGGTCCATACCTGGAATCATCATCGGCAGCCTGCTGGCCCGCTATGCGCCGGATAAGGTGCTGAAATTCTGCCTCGGCATCATCCTCGCCATCGTCGGCTTCAGAATGCTGGTCAAATAAAAAGGGCGCCTCCATGAAGGAGGCGCCCATCCCAGCGTGCTAGGGAGCAAACGTAAAACTCAGATTTTGTCGGCCTGTGCCGGTGCGGCGGCGCTGCTATCGGCCATCGCCTGAGCGGAGATCAGCCTGTCGGACGCCTCGCGATACGCATCCGCATCATGCAGATCCACCGCATCGAACGCCGCCTTGGCCTCGGCCAGCTTGGCCTGCGCCACCGCCGGGTTGATATCGGCCTGGCGGATAATCTCATCCGCCAGCACCGAGCAGCGCGATTCCGTGACCTCGGCAAAGCCGCCGGTCACGAAGAAGCGGTCCGTGATCTTGTTGTTCTCGTAAATATCGACCAGCCCGCCGCGCAAGGACGTGACCAGCTTGGAATGGCCCGGCAGGATGCCGAGATCGCCTTCCGTCCCCGGAATCACAACCATCTCGACATCACGGGCCAGGAGCAGCCGCTCCGGGCTGACGATTTCCAGGGCCAGGGACATGGATCAGGCCTTCGCCGCCAGGGCCTCGGCCTTGGCGATCGCCTCTTCGATGGTGCCGACCATGTAGAACGCCGCCTCCGGCAGATGGTCGTAATCGCCCGCCACGATGCCCTTGAAGGCGCGGATCGTGTCTTCCACCTTCACGAACACGCCCGGCGTGCCGGTGAAGACTTCGGCCACATGGAAAGGCTGGGACAGGAAGCGCTCGATCTTGCGGGCACGGGCAACCACCAGCTTGTCGTCCTCAGACAGCTCATCCATGCCCAGGATGGCGATGATGTCCTGCAAGGATTTGTAGGTCTGCAGGATACGCTGCACATCGCGCGCCACCTGGTAATGCTCCTCGCCCACAACGCGCGGGTCGAGCGAGCGGGAGGTGGAGTTCAGCGGGTCCACGGCCGGATAGATGCCCTTTTCGGCGATCGCGCGGTTGAGCACCGTGGTCGCGTCCAGATGCGCGAAGGTCGCGGCCGGGGCCGGGTCGGTGAGATCGTCGGCGGGCACATACACGGCCTGCACGGAGGTGATCGACCCCTTCTTGGTGGAGGTGATGCGCTCCTGCAGGGCGCCCATGTCGGTCGCCAGCGTCGGCTGATAGCCCACGGCGGAGGGGATGCGGCCCAGCAAAGCTGACATTTCCGCACCCGCCTGGGTGAAGCGGAAAATATTGTCCACGAAGAACAGCACGTCCTGGCCTTCCACATCGCGGAAATACTCGGCCATCGTCACGCCGGAGAGAGCGACGCGGGCGCGCGCACCCGGCGGCTCGTTCATCTGGCCATAGACCAGCGCCACCTTGGATCCCTCGGTATTGCCCTCGTTCAGCTTGATGACGCCGGCATCGACCATTTCATGGTAAAGGTCATTACCCTCACGGGTACGCTCGCCCACGCCCGCGAACACGGACACGCCGCCATGGCCCTTGGCGATGTTGTTGATCAACTCCTGGATGAGCACGGTCTTGCCCACGCCGGCACCGCCGAACAAGCCGACCTTGCCGCCCTTCAGGTAAGGCGCCAGCAGGTCAACCACCTTGATGCCCGTCACCAGGATCTCAGCGGACCCGGCCTGCTCCTCGAAAGAGGGCGCGGCATTATGGATCGGGCTGTGGGAGGCGGCGGTGATCGGGCCGCGCTCGTCGATCGGCTCGCCAATCACGTTCAGGATGCGCCCCAGCACGCCGGGGCCGACCGGCACGGTGATGGGAGCACCGGTATCGGTCACGCTCTGGCCACGCACCATGCCGTCGGTCGTGTCCATGGCGATGCAGCGCACGGTGCGCTCGCCGATTTCCTGCGCCACTTCCAGCACCAGGCGGCGCTCGCCAACCTTGGTCTCCAGCGCGTTCTGGATGAAGGGCAGCGCGCCGTCGAACTCAACGTCGACAACCGCACCATTGATCTGGGTCACTCGGCCGGTGTTGTTGCTTGTCATCTCTCTGTCCTCAAACGGCTTCCGCGCCGGAAATGATTTCGATCAGCTCTCTGGTGATATTTGCCTGCCGCGCCCGGTTATAGCTGAGCGTCAGCTTCTTGATCATCTGCCCGGCATTGCGAGTGGCGCTGTCCATCGCGGTCATCTGGCTGGCATAGAAACCGGCGGCGTTTTCCAGAAGTGCCGCATAGATCTGCACCGCCAGATTGCGCGGCAGCAACCGGTCCAGCAGCGTGCCGTCATCCGGCTCGACCTCGTAATTATGCTCCATCGCGGCGGTTTGGGCGGCGGTCTGGCCGGTCTGCTCGGACCGCATATTGTCGTTCGCGCTCGGCTGCGCCGCCGGGATCAGCGGCTGCTCGAACGGCTTCTGTGTCATCACATTATGGAAGCGGTTGAACATCAGCGTCACGACATCATACTCGCCGGCCTTGAAGCCGCGGATGACCTCCAGCGCCACCTCTTCCGCATCCGCGAAGGTGATGATTTTCTTGCCGACGAAATTCTTGCTGCCGATAATCTGCTCGCCCATGTCACGGCGCAGCGACTCATTGCCCTTGCGGCCCAGCGCGAAGATCTTCACGCTCTTGCCCTCGGCCTGAAGTGCGGCCGCCTTCTGGCGCACCATCTTGGCGATGTTGGCGTTAAAGCCGCCCGCCAGGCCACGGTCGGCGGTTACCGCTACCAGCAGATGGGTCTGGCTCTTGCCATTGCCCACCAGCAGCTTGTTGCCGTTCGGGTTGCCCGCCTCGGAGGCCGCCAGGGCCGACAGCATCTCCGCCATGCGCACGGCATAAGGGCGAGACGCCTCGGCCTGCGCCTGCGCGCGGCGGAGCTTGGCCGCCGCCACCATCTTCATGGCGCTCGTGATCTTCTGCGTCGATTTGACGCTGTTGATCCGGTTGCGCAGGATTTTCAGCGAGGGCATCGGCTTACCCGAAAACGCGCAGCAGGTTCTCGATGAACGCGATCAGCGCCTTCTCGGTCTCCGGCTTGATCTGCTGGTCAGCCTCGATGGCGTTCACGATCTCCGGCGCATTCGCCTTGATGTCGGAGAGCAGCTGGGCCTCGAAGGCGCCAACCTTATCCACCGCGATGCTGTCCAGATAACCACGGGTACCGGCGAACACCGAGATCACCTGCTCAGCCACCGAAAGCGGCTTGAATTGCGGCTGCTTCAGCAGCTCGGTCAGGCGCGCACCACGGGCCAGCAGCTTCTGCGTGGCGGGGTCAAGATCGGAGGAGAACTGCGCGAAGGCCGCCATTTCGCGGTACTGCGCCAGGTCCAGCTTGATCTTGCCGGCCACCTGCTTCATCGCCTTGATCTGCGCGGCGGAGCCGACGCGGGACACCGACAGACCCACATTGATGGCCGGGCGGATACCCTTGAAGAACAATTCCGTCTCCAGGAAGATCTGGCCATCGGTGATGGAGATCACGTTGGTCGGGATATAGGCGGCCACGTCACCGGCCTGGGTCTCGATCACCGGCAGGGCGGTGAGCGAACCAGCGCCGTACTCGTCGGACATCTTGGCCGCGCGCTCCAGCAGGCGGGAATGCAGGTAGAACACGTCACCCGGATAAGCCTCGCGGCCCGGCGGGCGGCGCAGCAGCAGGGACATCTGGCGGTAGGCCACGGCCTGCTTCGAGAGATCGTCATAGCCGATCAGCGCGTGCATGCCGTTATCGCGGAAATACTCGCCCATGGCGCAGCCGGTGTAGGGGGCCAGATACTGCATCGGCGCCGGATCGGAGGCGGTGGCGGCGATGACGATGGAATATTCCATCACGCCGTATTCCTCCAGCGTACGCACCAGCTGCGCCACGGTGGAGCGCTTCTGCCCGACCGCGACATAGATGCAGTACAGCTTCTTGCTCTCATCGCCCGTGGCGTTGACCGCCTTCTGGTTGATGATGGTGTCGACGATCAGCGCGGTCTTGCCGGTCTGGCGGTCGCCGATGATCAGCTCGCGCTGGCCGCGCCCGATGGGCACCAGCACGTCAATGGCCTTGATACCGCTCTGCATCGGCTCATGCACGGATTTGCGGGGAATGATGCCCGGCGCCTTGGTCTCGACCAGGCGGCGCTCGGCGTACATCACCGGGCCCTTGCCGTCGATCGGGTTGCCCAGCGCGTCCACCACGCGGCCCAGCAGGCCCTTGCCCACCGGCACGTCGACGATCTCGCCGGTGCGGGTCACGGTGTCGCCCTCGCGCACGGTCTTGTCGTCGCCGAAGATCACGATGCCGACATTGTCGGTCTCGAGGTTCAGCGCCATGCCCTTCAGCCCGGAACCGGGGAAGTTCACCAACTCACCGGCCTGCACATTGGCGAGGCCGAACACACGCGCGATGCCATCCCCCACGGAAAGGACCTGGCCGGTCTCGGCCACATTGGCTTCGGTGTCGAAATCCGCGATCTGACGCTTCAGAATCTCGGAGATTTCGGCGGGACGGATCTCCATATCAGGCAGCTCCCTTGAGAGAATAATTCAGCCGGTTAAGGCGAGACGTAAGACTTGTATCGTAAAGCTTGTCGCCGATCTGCAGGCGCAGGCCGCCAAGCAGCGCGCCGTCCACCTTTTCCACCAGCCGGACAGTACCGAAACCGGATTCGGCCAGGCGGGCGCGCAGCTGGTTGCGCTGCACATCGGAAAGCGCATGGGCGGAGGTTACGGTCGCCACCACCTCGCCACGCTTGGCGGCGGCATAGGCTGCAAACCCCTCGATCAACATTGGCAAGTCGCGCAGGCGGCGATTCGCCGCCACCACACCCACGAAATGGCGCACCAGCTCGGCCACACCCTGGGCGGCGAGCGCCTGGTCCAGGGCCGGGCCAAGTTTGGCGGTATCGGTCAGCGGGTTGGCGATCAGCGTGGCCAAGGCCGGGTTCTCCTTGATCAGGCGCCCAAGGGCCTCCATCTGGCCAATCGTCTCGTCCAGTGTGCCACGCTCGGCGGCCAGCGCATAAAGCGCCGCGGCGTAGCGCGCAGCAAGGCCAGTGACACCAGTGCCCGTGATATCGACCAAAGTTCTTCCCGCCTTATTTGCCGTGCTCTGAAATATATTGCCTCTCAAGAGGCTTGGCGGGGCAGTAACATAGCGTTTCCGCCGCAGCAAGGCCATAAGTGGCCTTCGCCGCCAAACGTGGCAAAGCGGCCTCACCTTGTGTCAGTTTGGCGCAGGAATTTCCTCTTCCGCCCGCAACCGGGCCACCAAGGGGCCATGCTCATTATAGGCGTGGCAGCTATTCAGCATCCCCGGCGCCAGGCCGTGCTCGATTTCCCGCGCCCCGCCATCCAGCTCGTGGTTCAGCAGGCTGTACTGTGTCTGAAAGGCGGTGGTGGCCACCGGCTGCAGCAATTCGCGCAGATGGGTGCAGCCTTCCACACCACCCACGCGCAGCGAAGCCGCCTTGAGGAAGCCCTTGCCGATCTTCAGCCCCACCAGCCGCTCCATCTTCGGCGCCGCCTGCGGGCATATTCCATAAGGCGTGGAGTCCATGACCGCCTCGCAAGCGGTGATCTCCAGCTCATCTGGCGTCAGCGTCATGCGAATCCACATATCGTGCAGCGGCTCACCGGCGGCGATCATCGAGCGGTCTATATTGGGCGCGCTATATGTCTTCACATCGGTCATCCGCGCTTCGATCTCAATCTGCCCGTCCTCGCGCAGATAGCCGCGCAGCTGAACATCGCGTGTGTGGAGAAGCCGGCGGGCGGCGGCGGCGGGCAGAGGCATCGGGTCTTCCTTTATCTGAACCTGCATTGCAGGGCGTATCTGGCGGATCTTGTCCATTGCACCTGCCATGGCAAAAAGCGTCAACACAATTGCTGAAAAGGATGATCAGCCATGGATGGGGAGACGATGGCGCGCCGGTACAGCCATGCCGAGCGTCTGAGGGTGATCCATGGCGTATTGCTTTGCGTTCTGCTCGCCGCCATCGACCAGACGGTGGTGCTGCCCGCAATTCCACAAATGGCAAGGACTCTGCACGGTTCCACCCATCTCTCCTGGGTCGTCTCGGCGTATCTTCTCGCCTCCACCGCCACCACGCCTATTCATGGCAAACTCTCTGACCAGTTTGGCCGGGCGAAAGTGCTTGTCCCCTGCCTGCTTGGTTTCATCCTGGCCAGCATCGTCTGCGCCCTGTCGCCGTCCGTGCCGGTGCTGCTGCTGGGCCGCGCCCTGCAAGGGCTGGGGGGCGGAGCGCTGATCGCCGTGTCGCAATCGGCCGTGGCGGATGTGGTGCCGCCGCATGAGCGTGGGCGCTATCAGGCCTGGTTCGCCTCGGCCTGGGCCCTGGCCTCCGGCGCCGGGCCGGTGCTCGGCGGCTATATCGCCCAGCATCTTTCGTGGCGTTTCATCTTCTGGGCCAATTTGCCGCTCGGGGCGCTGGCGCTGGCGCTGTGTCTGCGCGGCCTGCAAGGGCTGCCGATCGCCGGACGGCGCGGGCGGGTCGATTTCAGCGGGGCGCTGCTGCTGATGGGCAGCACCAGCTTGCTGCTGGCCGCGCTGAGCCTGGGCGGCGTGGACCTGCCATGGCTGTCCTGGCGGGAAGCCACGCTGTTTCTTCTCGCGGCCGGGGGTTTCGCCGTTTTCCGTCGGCAGCAGCGCCGGACCCTGGCGCCGCTGCTGCCGGGCGGCCTGCTGAAAAGGTTGCGGCACATCATCGCCCTGGCCTGGCTGAACACCGGGGCCATGTTCGCGGCCATCTTTCTGTTTCCGCTCCTGCTGCAGCAATTCTTCCATGAGGCGCCGGCCCGTGCTGGCATCGCCCTCGTACCGTTCCTGCTGAGCGGCGCCGCGGGCGCCTATATCGCGGGGCAGACGACGCGGCGGACCGGCTGGGTACGCCCCGTCCTCATCGCCGGGTTGCTGCTCTCGGGTCTGGGGTTCAGCTTCATGGCGGCCTCCCCCCTCGCCGCGCCGGTGCCGTTTTCGGCCGTGCTCGGCTTCGGGCTTGGCATGCTCAACCCAACCACCTTGATCGCCGCGCAAAGCTTCGCCAAGCCGGAGGAGCTGGGCATCGCCACCGGCATGCTGCTGCTGCTGCGCGCCATGGGCGGGGCGTTCGGCGTTACCCTGGCCGGCACGGCGCTGGATAGCAGCGGCCATGCCGCGCTGGCCGGCTACCGCTTCGGTTTCGCCTTTTGCTTGGTGCTGATTCTAACCGGGCTGCTGGTGATATTGCGCTCGCCGGAAATCCGGCTGCGGGGCGGCCCGGCGGGCTAGATCAATATGAAGCTGAACGCTTCAAGCCGCCTCAGGTTCCAGAAATAGGCCGCCATACGCCCCCAACCGGGGCGAATTGCGGAATATGGGCCAGCCCATGCACCAGGGCGGCATCCGCGCCCAGCCTGGGCTCCCATTCATGCGCCTCGGTCAGCACCGCGCCAATGCCAATAACTTCCGCCCCCGCCTTGCGCAGCAGCGCCAGCGCCCCCGCCAAGCTGGAACCGCTGGCCACCACATCATCCACCAGCAGCACGCGCTTGCCCGCCAGCAGCGGCACCGCCTGCCGGTCCAGCAGCAATTTCTGCGCGCCCGCTGAGGTGATGGAGGTGATTTCCTGCACCAAGGCATCGCGCAGATGCAGCTTGGGGGATTTCTGCAGCACCACGTAACGGTCCAGCCCCAGGGCACGCGTGACCTCGATGGCCAAGGGAATACCGAGCGTGGCCGGGCCCACGACCACATCAGGTTGCAGGGCGGAGAAATGCGCCGCCAGCCTGGCCCCCGCATGGGCCACGAAGCCAACCCCCAGGTCGATCAGCATCATCAGCGAAATGCCGAAATCCGGCTTGATGGCGACAATCGGCAGCTCGATGGCCCAGCCCTCGACATCCAGCCTGTAGGACTGCCCGGTGAAAAGCTCCGGCGCTTGCGGGGAAAGATCGGCGGCCAAGCGAGACTCCTGCGGTTATCGCCGCCAGCCTAGATGAATATGCGTTGGAATTGAATCGCCCGCATTCCCAAACGCAAAAATCCAGTTGCAAAAATCCAGTTGCAAAAATCCAGCCGCTAAAACAAAGCCCTCTAGCTCTGCTGGCCGAGCCCCGGCAGGATGTAATGCAGCAGCAGCATGGCGGCGAATAATAGCGCCACCCAGCCGAACAACCCGCCCAGCGTGCGCATGATCAGCATGACCATCAGGGAGACCAAAATCAGCAAGGTCACAAGCTGCCATTGCGGCTCAACAACGCCCAGCCACGCCATGCAGGCCAGCAAAAGACTGTCGATCACCCCTGCGATGCCCATCACCGTCGCGGCGAAATTAGAGATCAAGCCATTGAATGTACTGCCGCTGCCGCCCATTCGCCCCTCCTCAGCCCGCCTCATTTATGACACGCACCGCACCATCTATAAATTAACAAATTATTCTAGTTTTTCAACGTTTTTTAATGAGGGAAACAATTTTATCCATAGCAGCGCCACGGCGATGGTGCCGAGCCCGCCCAGCACCACGGCGGGTACCGCGCCGAACAGGGCGGCGGTCAGCCCGCTTTCGAATTCGCCAAGCTGGTTGGAAGCGCTGATGAACAGGAAGTTCACCGCCCCCACCCGCCCGCGCATGTCGTCAGGCGTCTGCAATTGCACCAGGGACAGGCGGATCACCACGCTCACCGTATCGGCCCCGCCCATCACCGCCAGCGCCAGCACGGAGAGCGGTATGGAACGGGAAAGCCCGAACATGATGGTCGCCAGCCCGAACAGGATCACCGCCTGGAACATCCGCATCCCCACCTGGCGGGAGATCGGGAAGCGCGCCAGCCACAGCGTCATCAGCAGGGCCCCCACGGCCGGGGCGCCGCGCAGCAGCCCCAGCCCCCACGGCCCGGTATGCAGCACGTCCCTGGCATAGATGGGCAGCAATGCCGTGGCCCCGCCCAGCAACACCGCGAACAGGTCCAGCGAGATCGTGCCCAGGATCATCGGGTTGCGCCGCACGAACCCTACCCCGGCAAACAAGGCCCGCAGAGACGGCGGCTCCTTCGCCAAAGCGGGCCTGTCCAGCGCGATGCCGCCCACCAGCAGCGCCGCCCCGGCCCATCCCGCCGCCATGGCCGCATAGGGCAAGCCCGGCGAGGTGGCATAGATCAACCCGCCCAATGCCGGGCCAACGATGGTGGCCAGCTGGAACATGCCCGAGGCCATGGCGGTGCCTTTCTGGAGCATGCCATCCGGCACTACCGCGGGCAGCAGCGCGCTCATGGATGGGTTCTCGAAAGCGCGCGCCGCGCTTATCACCACCACCACCGTGAAAATAACCGGAATGCTCTCCCAGTGGTTGAAGCTGGCCAGCGCCAGCACAGCGGCGGCCGCACCCTCCACAAGCTGGCAGACCATGACCACGTTTTTCCGTGGATATCTGTCCGCCGCGTGCCCCGCGAAGAACACCAGCCCCGCCGCGGGCAGAAACTGCACCAGCCCGACCATGCCGAGCAGAAAGGCGCTGTGGGAGAGGGCATAAATCTGCCAGCCAATGGCCACCGCCGCCATCTGATAGGCGAAACTTGCCAGCCCGCGGGCCAAAAAATAACGGAGGAAAGGGATATGCCGCAACAGCGCCGCGGCGGGGGCGGAGAGGCCTTCGATGGAACCGGAATTCATATCAAGCCTATACCAGCCCGACTCTCCCGCACTTATGCTATTCGCGCATGGCGCTTGCACCCTGCCCCGTTTCGCCGTAACCCCGGCATCCTCGTTTCATTCTCGGAGTTTTCGTCATGTCCTACAGGGTTGCGGTTGTCGGTGCCACTGGTGCGGTCGGGCGCGAGATCCTGAAGACCCTCGCGCAGCGCAACTTTCCGGTTTCCGAGGTTGCGGCGCTGGCCTCCGGCCGTTCCGCCGGGCAGGAGGTCTCCTTCGGCGAGGACAAGGTGCTGAAGGTGCAGAATTTGGAAACCTTCGATTTCACCGGCTGGGATATCGCTTTGTTCTCCCCCGGCGCCTCGGTCTCGGCCATCCACGCCCCGCGCGCGGGCGCGCAAGGCTGTGTCGTCATCGACAACACCTCCCAGTTCCGCATGGACCCGGACGTGCCGCTGGTGGTGCCCGAGGTGAACCCGCAGGACGTGGCGAAGTTCCACAAGAAGAACATCATCGCCAACCCGAATTGCTCGACCATCCAGATGGTGGTGGCGCTGAAGCCCCTGCATGACCGCTTCAAGGTCAAGCGCGTGGTGGTGAGCACCTACCAGTCCGTCTCCGGCGCCGGCAAGGAAGGCATGGACGAGCTGTACCAGAACACCAAGGTTTCCTTCGTGAACCAGGCGGCCACGCCGCAGGTTTTCCAGAAGGACATTGCCTTCAACGTCATCCCGCAGATCGACGTGTTCATGGATGACGGTTCCACCAAGGAAGAGTGGAAGATGGTCGTCGAGACCCATAAGATCCTCGATCCGAACGTGAAGGTTATCGCCACCTGCGTGCGCGTGCCGGTGTTCATCGGCCATTCCGAGGCGGTGTATGTCGAGTTCGAGAAGCCGGTGAGCGTGAAGGAAGCGCGCGAGGTGCTCTCCAAGGCGCCGGGCGTGGTGGTGGAAGACCGGCATGTGCCGGGCGGCTACATCACCCCCATCGAGAGCCAGGGCGAGGATGCCACCTTCGTCTCGCGCATCCGCAAAGACCCGACTGTGGAAAACGGCCTGGCCTTCTGGTGCGTCTCCGACAACCTGCGCAAGGGTGCGGCGCTGAACGCGGTGCAGATCGCCGAAGTGCTGGTGGCGCAGAATCTGTTGAAGAAAGCGGCCTGAAAAACGGCCTTTCATCAAAAAGGGCGGCCAATGGCCGCCCTTTTTCTTGTCTGCGCTGTGGCTAACGCTTGTCTGAAGTATCCCACGGCTTGCGCCGCATCTCCTCCTGCGCATCCGCGCGGGACATGCCGATATCCGCCAGCATTCTCGCATCCATCTGCGCAATCGCCCGCCGCCCCTGGATGGCTCGGCGCATCTCCACCAGGCGCGACATAAGCTTCCTCACGCCGCGTGTCAGCGAGGGCAATCTGACAGGCCGGAACCCGCTCAAACTCAACATCGTCTTCATCCCGTGCATTGTTTCCCTGAGGAACAAGCTAGATCCGCACGCGAAATAAGAAAAACGAATTGTTGTTATGATAAAAATCAGATAATCTTATTCACATGTCGCTTCCCACCGGCCTCGATCCCGACCTGCTGCGTGCCTTCATCTATGTGGCGGAGGAGCAGAATTTCACCCGCGCCGGCAACCGCGTGGGCCGCACCCAGGCAGCCATTTCCATGCAGATGCGCAAGCTGGAGGAGCTGCTGGGCAAAACCCTCATCAACCGGGGCCGGGGCGAGGGCATCGAGCTAACGCCGCATGGGCAATATCTGCTGGAGCGCGCCCGTGAAGTGCTGGCGTTGAACGATTCCATCTGGTCCGCGTTCCAAGCACCTGATGTCAGCGGCAAGGTGCGCCTGGGCACGCCGGATGATTATGCTCTGCAATTCCTGCCCGACGCGCTGCGCCGCTTTGCCGAAACCAATCCGGCGGTGGAGGTGGAGGTGGTATGCTTGCCTTCAACAGAGCTGATGGCGCGGCTGAAGGCCGGGCAATTGGACCTTACCTTAATCTCCGAGGGGCATGAGGCCAGAAACTGGCCAGCCAAGGAGCTGCTTCGCGGCCCTCTGGCCTGGATCACCTCCACCCGCTTCTCTCCCCACAAGCTGAATCCCTTGCCGCTCGCCCTGGCGGAACATGACTGCTCCTGGCGCCGCGCCGCGCTGCGCGGGCTGGATGCAGCCAAGCGCCCCTACCGCATCGCCTATGTCTCGGGCAGCGCCACGGGTTCCATGGTGCCGGTGCTGGCGGGGCTCGCCATCACTTGCGGCATTCCCAACCACCTGCCCGCCGACACAAGGCGGCTGACACCGGGAGAGGAAGGGCTGCCGAATTTGCCTGAATTCTCGGTGCTGATGCTGAAGGGCAAGAGCCCCAACCAGCCAGTGACAGACCGGCTGGCCGAGCATATCGAGGAAGCCGCCGGGCGCGAGGCGCAGGCCGCCGGCTGGCGGCGTTAGGGCGCCGAATTCAGCTCGATCTCGGCGGTCACGTTCGCCGTCACCGTCACATTGTCAGGGGCAGATTGCGGCGCGGGCGCGGCGGCGGCCAGTGCCATCATGCGCGGCATCGGCGGCACCGGGCCGCCGCCGGTATTCACGTTCAGCGTCCTCAGCGCGCCCACCTTCTTGTGCAACGCATCGGCGATGTCATCGGCCTGGGCGCGCAGCTGCGCCAGCGCATCACGGATGGCCGCGCGCTGCGCCGTCTCCTGACCGGCCTGGGAAAGATCCCCGCTCAGCCCGTTCAGCAGCAGCCCATCCGCCTGCAGCTTGGCCAACAGATCGGTGAAACCCTTGTCCGGCACGCCGCCGGGTGCGGGTTGCGTGAGGGTAAGGCTCTGCTGTGCGGTAAATTGCGGCTTGGTCTGATTATCCGGCGTACTGGAATAGGCATTATAACCGCCGGTCGTCACCACCACGCCCGGCACCGCGCGCGCCGCCGCCATGGCTTGCGCCACCGCCTGGTTCACCGCCCCCTGGGCGCTGGCGGCGTCGGGCTTTACGGCCTGCACATTGAAATTGGCCACCGCCTCATCAGGGGCAGCCTGGGCGGAGCCGTTGGCGTTCAGGGTCAGGGCCGTCTGTGCTGCGGCAGGCAGCGCCAAGGCTGTCAGAACAGGAACCAGAAGAAAAAATCTCGGCGCCATCTTTGTCCTCCGTACATTCTCAAAGCCACTATGGAGCAAGTCCAACCCAGCCTCCAGCGCCGGTCCCGCCCGTGGTCACAAATCCGTGTCCAGGAAATCCCGCTGGCGGCTCTCTATTTTAAAATCACGAGATATCAATTACTATTTAGAAATAATACCCGCCCTCACAACAAAATTGGAATTGGGAACGTCATGCGCGTATATCAACGGCCGTTCCGCATGGACATGCTGCTCCAAACTTCTAGCCCGGACACTTTGCTTCAACATGGCTGGGCAGGGGCGCCGCTCCTGGTCGAAAACAAGCATGTCAACGACGCGCTGATCCTCGATTTCACGGATGATTACGGCCTGGCGCTCTATGCCAAGAACATGAGCACCCTGATCGATGGTCTGGCACAGTGCTCGGGCAAGAACGCCAAGCTGTTAAAAGGCCAGATTTTCGTATTGGCGCAACGGGTCGGGGATGCCAGCCAGCACAAAAATGTCACCCTGGCTTATGTCAAAGGCAAAACCCGCCAGGCCAGCAACAACATCGTCAAGGGGAACATCCTGCGCATACGTGGGGGCGTGGAAAAAATCACAAATCAATTTTCGAGAACCCCGGAAGGCAATAAGGTCCAAGGCTTGGCCAAGACCCAGGCGCTGGGCCAAAATATCGGCTTCGACCCTTATCTCTGGCGGGACGGTGAGAGCTGGGAGCACGCGAGCACCGTGCAGCGCGATCTCAACATGGCCAAGGGCCATGCCGCCGCACTCGTCATGCCCGCGAAATACCGCATGGATTTTGCCGGAGACATCATCTCCCCCATCGATAATGGCGTGACCACTCTGGGCGCGGTGGCCAAGCTCGTCCGCGTGCTCAAATCACAGATCGATACGAGGCGTGAAATGAGACTGGAAAGCGGCCGCTCCGGCGCCAAGATCGGTTCTGAAAACCGGCAAGGCGGTATTTTCTCCTGACGCGGCGGCACGGTTAACCCTGTAGCATCGCCTCCGCCCGCATCAGATCGGCGGCGGTGGTAATCTTGAAATTATCCTCCGTGCCCAGCACCATCTCCACCCGTAGCCCGGCATGCTCGGCGATCATCGCGTCGTCGGTAAAATCCGTCTCCGGTGCGCTCCGCACGGCATGGCGGTGGGCCTGCAATATGTCCTGGTAGCGGAAACCCTGCGGCGTCTGCGCCCGCCACAACCCGGCGCGGTTCACCGTGCCAGCCACCACGCCATCCTGCACACGCTTCAGCGTATCCGCCAGCGGCACGCCCACAATCGCGGCGGACCCGCGCTTCAGCACCTCCAGCACGGCGGCAATCGTCTCCAGCGCGATAAACGGCCGCACCGCGTCATGGATCAGCACGGTCTCAGGCTTCAAGGCGCCGATGGCCTCCAGCCCCAGCCGTACCGAATCCTGCCGCTCCTTGCCGCCGAAGCGCACCGCCAGCAGCTTCTCCAGCCCAGCGGCCGCCTCGTTGTAGAGCGCCTGGTCATCGGGATGGATGAGCACCTGCACCGCATCGATCGCCGGGTGGCGCGCCAGCGCCTCGATCGTGTGGCGCAGGATCGGCCGGCCCGCCAGCGGCAGATATTGCTTCGGCAGCGGCCCGCCGACGCGGTAGCCCCGCCCGGCCGCAACGATCAGCCCGATATTCATCCGTCCCCGTCCCTTTTCAGCCCAAAGCGGCCTTCTGCGCGGCATACAGCTCCGCCGTGCCCTTGCGCGCCAGCCCCAGCAGCGCGGTGAAGGACGCTTCGTCGAAGGTGGATTTCTCCGCCGTGGCCTGGATCTCCACGATACCACCGGCGGCGGTGAGGATGAAATTCGCATCCGCATCCGCGGCCGAATCCTCGGCATAATCCAGGTCCAGCACCGGGTTGCCTTGAAAGATCCCGCAGGACACCGCCGCCACCTGCCCGAGCATGGGCAAGGATTTGATCACATTGGTCTCGCGCAGTTTCCTGAAGGCCAGCACCATCGCCACATAGGCGCCGGTGATGGCCGCACAGCGCGTGCCGCCATCGGCGTTCAGCACGTCGCAATCCAGCGTCACGGTCATCTCGCCCATCGCCTTGCGGTCCACCACGGCGCGCAGGCTGCGGCCGATGAGGCGCTGGATTTCCTGGGTGCGGCCGGATTGCTTGCCGCGCGCCGCCTCGCGGTCGCCGCGCGTATGGGTGGCGCGGGGCAGCATGCCATATTCGGCCGTCACCCAGCCCTCACCCTGGCCGCGCATAAAGGGCGGCACCCGGCCCTCCACGCTGGCGGTACATAGCACCTCGGTGCCGCCCATGCGGATGAGCGCCGAGCCCTCGGCATGGTGGGAAAACCCGGTCTCGATGGATACCGGGCGCAGCGCGTTGAATTCTCTGCCTGAGGGCCGCATACTCACACTCCTTACATTTGCTCCGCCGTGCTATTATCCGAGCCAAGCCAGATGGACCATAGACCCAAACCCGCTTTGCCCCGCCTGCCGCCGGGCCTCGATATCCGCTCCGCCGCCGTGCTGCGGGAGATCGTGGAGCAATATGTGGAAACCGGCGAGCCCGTGGGCAGCCGCACGCTCTCACGCCTGCTGCCGCACAAGCTCTCCCCCGCCACCATCCGCAACGTGATGGCGGACCTGACGGATGCCGGGCTGCTCTTCTCCCCCCACACCTCCGCCGGGCGCCTGCCGACCGAGCGCGGCCTGCGGCTATTTGTCGACGGGCTGCTGCAATTCGGTGAGCTTTCGGAAGAGGAGCGGACCACCATCAACCTCGCCCTCGCCCGCTCCGGCCGCTCGATGCAGGAGACGCTGGCGCAGGCCTCCTCCCTGCTCTCGGGCCTTTCCTCCGCCGCCGGGCTGGTGCTGGCACCCAAGAGCGAGGGGCCGGTGCGGCATATCGAATTCGTGCCGCTCTCACCGGGCAGGGCGCTGGTGGTGCTGGTCTCGGCCGATGGGCAGGTGGAAAACCGCATCATTGAAACCCCGCCCGGCTTGCCGCCCAGCGCGCTGCAACAGGCCAGCAATTTCATCAACGCCCATCTCTCCGGCCTGACATTGGCGGAATTGCGCCGCCATATGAGCGCCGAACTGGCGGCCGACCGCTCAGCCCTGGACGAGCTGACCAGCGCTGTCATCGAGGCGGGGCTCGCCACCTGGGGCAATGAGAACGGAATTGAAGGGCGCGGCGGCTCGCTGATCCTGCGCGGCCAGGGGCGTTTGCTGGAGGATATCGACCAGCTTGAGAAACTCGGCGCCATCCAGGCTTTGTTCGAGCGGCTGGAAACCGAGGAGACGCTGCTGAAACTGCTCGATCTCGCCGAGGAATCGGACGGGGTGCGCATCTTCATCGGCGCCGAGTCGGGCCTGTTCGGCACCGCCGGGGTCTCGATGATCGTCGCCCCCGCCCGTAATGCGCAGGACCGCATCGTCGGCGCCATCGGCGTTATCGGGCCGACGCGCATCAATTACGGCAAGATCATCCCGGTGGTGGACTACACCGCCCGGGTGATCGGCCGGCTGCTGGGATAAAAAAGGCCGCCCTCCTCACGAAGGGCGGCCCCGATTTGCCGGCGATGCTCGCGGTTAATTGCCGCTATTATCGCCGTTGCCGAGCGTGATGCCGACGAACAGCGCCTGGCCCTGGCGGACAATCCGCAACGCCACTGCCCCAGAACCGGATTTGCGGGCGGCATTGATGGCGGCCACCGCGTCATCCGGGCTGGAAACGTCGGTCGGGCCGACACCCACCAGCAGATCGCCCTGTTGCAGCCCGGCCTGGTCGGCCAGGGAGTTCGGCTTCACATTCACGATCACCGCGCCCGAGGCATCATCCGGCAGGTTGAGCTGGTTGCGCAGATCCGGCGTCAGCGGCGCCAATGTCAGGCCCAGGGCACCCTGCGAGGTGGATTGCTGCTGGCCGCCGCCATTACCGTTCTGCTGGAAGCTGGCATCCGGGTTGCTGGGCATCTCCTCCACCGCCACTGAGACATCCTGCTTGGCGCCGCCGCGCAGATAGGTGATGTCCGCCTTGCCGGTGGGGTCGATATTGGCGATGTCGGAAGCAAGATCGCCAGGGTTGGTGACCGCCTGGCCGTTCACGGCGGTGATCACATCGCCCGGCTTCAGCCCGGCCTTGGCCGCCGGGCTGTTCGGCGCCACCGCCGCGATCAGCGCGCCGTCGGCATCCGGGTTGCTCAATGGCAGCTTCAGCGCCTGCGCCATCTGCGGCGAGATCGCCTGCGCCGAAACGCCGAGGAAGCCGCGCGTCACCTTGCCATGCTCTATCAGCTGCGTGGTCACGCGCTTGATCGTATCGGAGGGAATGGCGAAGCCGATGCCGACCGAGCCACCGCTGGGCGAGAGAATGGCGGTGTTCACGCCGATCACCTGGCCCTTCTGGTTGAATAGCGGCCCGCCGG
This sequence comes from uncultured Pseudomonadota bacterium, assembly GCA_963794625.1. Classification (GTDB taxonomy): domain Bacteria; phylum Pseudomonadota; class Alphaproteobacteria; order Acetobacterales; family Acetobacteraceae; genus Acidocella. The sequence goes on along the minus strand of CAWCEU010000001.1, from coordinate 51,035 downwards.
AATTGCCTTCATTGATCGGCGCGTCGGTCTGGATGAAGCGGTCATAAGGGCCATCGCCAATGTCGCGCCCCAGCGCGGAGATGATGCCCGTGGTGACGGTATTGCCCAACCCGAAGGGATTGCCCATCGCCACCACCCACTGGCCGGTCTGCACGTCCTGGGACGACCCAAGCTCCACATAAGGCAGCGGCTTGCCGGCATCGATCTTCAGCACCGCGAGGTCGGTCTTCGGATCGGTGCCGATGATCTTGGCGGGGTAGGTATCGCCGTCAGAGAGCGTCGACGGTCACCTTTTTCGCCCCCTTCACCACATGGTTATTGGTGACAATGGTGCCGTTGGAATCGATGATGAAGCCCGAGCCCTTGGCCTCAACCGCCTGCGGCTGCTGCTGCTGACCCCCAAAACCGAACGGGAAGCCGGGCGGAAAACCAGGGATTTGCGGGAAGCCCGGCGGCAGGCCGTTCTGGGCCTGGCTGCCGTCGCTACCGTCACTGTCGTCGGACGCCTGATCCACTTTCAGCTTCACATCGACCGAGACCACCGCCGGTGTCACCTGCTTGACCAGCCCCGAGAAGTCCGGCACCGGGGTGAAATTCTTCTGCACGGCCTGGGTGGCGTCGTAGGACGTATCCGCCGCCAGCGCCGGCAGAACGCTGACCGCGACCAGGGCGGTCGCCCCAAGCAGGGCGAATGTGGACGCCATGCCACGGGAACGGAATTGTTTCATAAGCTTTTTCTCCTGCGTCTAACTGGAATTCTATTTTGCCTCGCGGCGACTGTGGCTTAAATGACACAGGGGGGTGGCGATCTCAATTGTAACAGCCCCAGGGGTTACACTTCTTCACCCCCGGTGCGCAGCCGTTTCAATCCACGGGGAGTTTGTTTCGATTCAGGGGCAGATTGACCCCGTTTTGCCGCCGCATCGGGCTACGCGCGGTACGGGGCAAGGCCGGCTCAGCGGTTCATCAGCACGGAAATCTGGGCATTCTCCAGCACATGCCGGGTGATTCCGCCCAAAATCAGCTGCCGCAGACGCGAGGCGGTGGAGTAGGCGCCCATGGACATCAGATCCGCTCCGAAATCCCGCGCCGCCGCCAGCAGCCCCGCCCCCGTATTGCGATCGATGGGCCGGAACGCGGCGATATCCGCCTCCACGCCGTGATGGGAGATATATTCCCGCACCTCGTGCCCGCTGGGTCCAGGGCGGCTGTAATCCTCAGACACCAGGATCCGCACCGCCTGCGCCTGCCGCACGAAGGGCATGGCCGAGGCCAGGGCCGAGGCGGCGTTGGAGGTGCCGTTCCAGGCGATGGCGATGCGCTTGCCGATGCTCTCCGGCGGCGCCACCGGCGCCAGCAGCACGGGCCGCCCCGAATCGAACAACACGGCGTGCAAGGCTTCGGCGGCCGCCACATCCTCGCCCGCCAGCGGGTGCGGCACGATGGTCAGATCCGCCAGCCGGGCCTTGAAGGCCACAAGCTGCTCCTCGCGCCCGATGAGGGTGGTGAAGCTGGCGCTCGGCTCGCTGGCGCCGTGATGCGCGGCCCCCACCGGCACGGCGGCGGCCTCCGTGGCCATGGCAAACAGCTCCTGCAGGCCGCGGGCACGCGCACCGCCCTCCCGCTCCGTGGCGGTCATCATGTCCTCAATCAGCGCGCCGGACAGCCCCTCTCCCGCGAACGGGGCAATCTCGCGCGTGTCGGACTGGATATGCAGCACCTCCAGATGCGCATTCCACATGCGGGCCAGCAGCAGCCCGGCCTGAAGGGCCGCTTCAGCCGAAGCCGTGCTGCTGACCGGGAGCAGGAATTTGCGAACTGACATTTTGCGCTGCCCTCAAGACCAAACCGATACCGGCCATACTGCACCGGGAGCGGCAAAAGGCAAAGTCACAACATATCACGCAGGCGGAACCAGCTTGTCGCCAGCACCAGCGCGGGCGTGCGGAAAAGCTGTCCGCCGGGAAACCGCGCATGGGGGATTCGCGCGAATACGTCGAACCGTTCCGTCTGCCCAATCACCGCTTCCGCCGCCAGCTTGCCCGCCAGGCCAGTCAGCGCCAGCCCGTGGCCGGAGAAGCCTTGCAGGAACAGAATATTCTCCGCCAGCTTGCCGAAATGCGGGGCGCGGTTGCGGGTAATGTCCACGAACCCGCCCCACACGAATTCCACCTTGGCATCCTTCAGCTGCGGAAACACATAGACCGCGCGCCGGAGCATCGCCGCCCCCAGATTCGGCGGCGGCAGCTTGGAGTAAGACACGCGCCCGCCGAAGAGCATGCGGTCATCGGCCGAGCGGCGGAAATAATCCAGCACGAAATTCAGATCCGCCACCGCCTCATTGCCAGGGATCAGCGCGCGCACATCGGCTCGCGGTTCCGTGGCCATAACGTAAGTGCCGACCGGCATGATATAGCCGTTCAGCCGCGTCTCCAGACCGTTCAGATAGGCCCCGCCCGCAATGATGAGGAATTTCGCGCGCACCTTGTGCGCCCCGGCATGCAACGTGACCGGATTGCCCTGCTCCACGCGCGTGACGGGCGAGCGCGCATAAATCCGCGCCCCAGCCGCCTGCGCCGCGCGCGCCAGCCCCAATGTGTAGTTGAGCGGATGCACATGCCCAGCCAGCTTGTCCTCAAGTGCTGCGATATAGCGCGGGCTGTCCAGGCGGGCGCGCAGCTCCGCCCCTTCCAGCAGCCGCCCCACCGGCGCGCCGAGCTTTGCCAGATCCTCCTGCTCCTCCTTCAACTCCCGCACCTGGCGCGGCTTCAGCGCGGCATGCAGATAACCAAGCTGCGGATCGCAAGGGATGCCATGGCGCTGGATACGCGCGTGCAACAGATCCACCGCTTCCACCGACATGTCCCAAAGCTTCTTGGCCTCGCCCGGGCCAACAAGTTTGGCCAGCTTATGCATGGAGGCGCCGAAGCCAGGCAGTGCCTGGCCGCCATTGCGCCCGGAGGCACCCCAGCCAATATCCTGCGCCTCCAGCAGCACCGGCTTATAGCCTTGCTCCGCCAGATGCAGCGCCGCCGACACACCGGAAATACCGCCGCCGACAATCACCACATCGGCTTCAATATCCTGATCCAAGGCGGGTGCGGAGAATTCCACACGCCGCGTGGCCTGATAATAATTCTTCTCCATCGGAAATCCAAAATTTGTAAATGTCTTTGGGGCGCGCCTCTCGCAAAACATGCTTCTTGCAAAACACAATTCTAGCAAAAAGAACGTGCGAACGCGGCCATGGGACTCTTGGGTTCGTGTCCGGTTTCAGATCGCGGCGGCTTCGCCGCCTTCATCACCGGAACACAGGCCACACCAAAAACTTTGGTAAATCGAGGCCGGCACCCAACACCGGCCTCAAGAAAAACTTCAGACGTTCAGCAGCAGATGCTCGCGCTCCCAGGAGGAGATGACGCGCAGATACGTTTCGTATTCCAGCCGCTTCACCGCCACCAGCACATCCACGATCTTGTCACCCAGAATATCGCGGATCGGCTGGGACGCATCCATCAGATCGAGCGCATGAGACAGTTCGCGCGGCAGCGTGTATTCGCCGGAATAGGCGGAGCCGATCTGCTCCGGTGTTCCGGGCAGCGCCTCCATCATGCCCAGATAGCCGCAGGCCAATGTCGCCGCGAAGGCGAGATAGGGGTTGGCATCCGCCCCCGGCACGCGGTTTTCCACGCGCATGGCCGCGGCGTCGCCAAACGGCACGCGCAGGCCGCAGGTGCGGTTGTCGTAGCCCCATTGCAGATTGATCGGCGCGTTGGAAAAACGCGTGAGCCGGCGGTAGGAATTCACGTTCGGCGCAAAAATCGGCATCACCGCCGGAATATATTTCTGCAAGCCCCGCCAGATAGCTCCTGAACAGCGGGCTGGCCTTGCCGTCGGCCCGGCGAAGAGATTTTGCCCGGTCTTCGGGTCCACGATGCTCTGATGCACATGCATCGCACTGCCGGGCTCTCCGCCCATCGGCTTGGCCATGAAGGTCGCATAGATATTATGGCGCAGCGCCACCTCGCGCACCGTGCGCTTGAACAGGAACACCTGGTCGGCACGATGCAGCGGGTCGCCATGCAGCAGGTTGATCTCCACCTGCGCGGCACCTTCCTCATGGATCAGCGTGTCGAGATCCATCTCCTGCAGATCGCAGAAATCATACATCTCCTCGAACAGCGGATCGAACTCGTTCACCGCGTCGATCGAATAAGCCTGCCGCCCGCTCTCCTGCCGGCCGGAGCGCCCGACGGGCGGCACCAGCGGGTAGTCAGGGTCGGTATTGCGGCCGACGAGGTAGAATTCCAGCTCCGGTGCGAGCACCGGCTTCCAGCCCTTCTCCTCATAAAGATTCAGCACGCGCTGCAGCACTTGCCGAGGCGCGATCGGCACCGGCGTGCCGTTCGCGTATTGGCAATCATGGATAATCTGCGCGGTCGGCTCATGCGCCCAGGGCACGAGACGGACGGTGGAGGCGTCCGGGATCAGCTTGATATCGATGATCGCAGGGTCGGTGAGCTTGTCGGTGGGGTCGTCGGGATATTCGCCGGTAACGGATTGGATGAAAATCGCTTCCGGCAAACGCGGCGCACCGCCCTTGAAGAATTTCTCGGCGGGCATGATTTTGCCGCGCGGAATACCGGTAATATCGGGAACGAGACATTCCACCTCAGTAATGCGGTGTTCGTCGAACCATTCTTTTAACTCGATTTGGTCACTCATGATATCCTCGAAAAAAGGCGCGGCGCCCGGCAGCGGGCACCGCGCATAAGGTTTATTGAAGCACGCTGGTCCAGATCTGGTTGAACAGCTTGTATTGGGCACCGCGCAGCGGCGCCAGGAACTGAAGATGCTGCATCTGATCGGGCGTGGGGTTGATCAGGGCGGAGCTCAGGATGCCGCTGAGCTGCGGCTGCGACGCCTGGTTCGGGCTGGCATATTGGTTGAAGTTCGACAGCGCCGCGCCATCATCGGCCTGCAGGATGATAGTTGATGAACTCCAAGGCCAATTCCGGATGCGGCGCATGGGTCGGGATGGCCATGGTATCCACCCAGATCTCCGAGCCTTCCTTCGGCAGGTAATATTTCAGCTTGAGGCAGGTGCCATCGGCATAGCAGCCGGCGATATCGCCGTTATAGGCCATGGAGACGGCGATCAGCCCGCTCTTCATCTCGTCGCGGGCCGGGGTCTCGTCGACGAAGCCGGCGAAGTTCGGGCGTTTCTTGGTTTGCTCGATCAGCTTTGCCGCCGCGATCCATTGTTTCGGATCGGAACAGTTGAAGCCATAGCCAAGATAGGCGCAGGCGGCGCCGATCTGGTCACGCCCCTCGCCTTTCGGAATCACGAAGGGATAATTCGGATTCACCGTCGGATCGAACAGCGCACCCCAGCCATCGCCCGGATTTGGGATTTTCTTCGGGTCATAGACAATGCCGGTCGTGCCCCACTGATAGGGGATCGAGTATTTGTCGCCCTGATCGTAGTCGGGGTTCTGGAAACGGGGGAAAAGATTGCCGAAATTCGTCAGTTTGCTGCGGTCGAGCGGCTGCAGCAGGCCTTCATCAACCATCTCCGGCACGTAGTAGGAAGAGGGCACCACCACGTCATATTGCGAATCGCCGCCGGCGCGCAGCTTCGCCTCCATCTCGGCATTGCTCTCGTAATCGGTCTCGACAACCTTGCAGTTACAATCGAGTTCGAACCCATCAATGATGGATTCAGATGATATAATCAGACCAGATGAACAGGTTCAGCGTCGGCTGGTCGGCCCGCGCCGGCCTGCGGAAGGGCAAGACCAAGCGCGAGCGCGCCGGCCGCCATGATTGAGAGGCGTTTCATGCAATATTTCCCCTTGCTTCGAATTGGGCGCCGCGCTCGCGGCGCCTGGTGATGAAGAAATGAATAAGCGCCAGCAGAACGATGGTGCCGATCATCAATGTGCCGATCGCGTTGATCTCCGGCGTGATGCCTTTGCGCGCGATCGCGCCGTAGATGTAGATCGGCAAAGTCACGCTGCCTGGGCCAGAGGTGAAGAAGCTGATGGTGAAATCATCGATCGACAACGTGATGCCGAGCAGGAAGCCGCCGATGATCGCCGGTTGCACCACCGGGACGATCAGATAGAAAAAACTCTTCAGCCCATCCGCATAAAGATCATGCGCGGCGTCGAAAAGATTGCGGTCCAGCCCGGCCAGGCGGGCAAACACGGTGAGCGTCACATACGGCACCTGGAAGGTGATATGGGCGATCATCATGGTGCCAAGCCCGGCACTGAGCAGGCCGGTGGCGTTATGGATGAAGTTGAAGAAAATCAGCTCCGAGATGCCGAATACGAGGCTCGGCATGATGATTGGCGTGTAGATGATCAGGCTGGGCAGATGCGCCAGCACGCCCCTTGGCGTTGGGGTGACGGAAACGGCGACAGGCCGTAGCCCAGCAGCACCCCAAGCGCTGTGGAAATCACCGCTGAACCGAAGGCGAGAATCAGCGACCTGCGCAACGCGACGAACACGTTGCTGTCATGAAACATTACCCCATAGGCATGCAGGGAATGGCCCGGTCTGATTCGGCGCCGGGGCAAAAGAGTAATAAGCCACCAGCGCCAGCGGCGTGTAGAGCAGCACGTAAATCGGCCAGGAAATGCCCGAAAGCGCGAGGCGGACGGAGCGTGGAATCATCATATCGAAGCCTCCTCCGCGCCGCCCAGTTTGCGGCTGAGCACCCGGAAGGCGACCAGCCCAAGGCCGGTGAACACCAGCATGATCAGCGTCAACGCCGCGCCATAGGGCCAATCCGGCGTTTCGGTGAACTGGTTGGCGATCAGCGAGCCGATCATCAGCGCCTTGTCGCCACCCAGAAGCTGCGGCACCACGTAGTCGCCGAAGGCCGGGATCGCGACGAAGATGACGCCCGAGAGCAGCCCCGGCAGCGTCTGCGGAAACACCGCGTGCCAGAACAGCTTCACGCCGGAAGCGTAAAGATCCCGCCCCGCCTCCACGAGCGTCCAATCCAGCTTCTCGGCGGACGCATAAAGCGGCACGATCATGTAAGGCAGATAATTATAGGCAAGGCCGGTGGTAACGGCGAAACTGCCAGGCGCCAGGCCCAGCTCCGGCGGCACCAGATGCAGCAAATGAGCCACCCAGGACAGCGGCGCATTCGGCCCCAGCAATTCCAGCCAAGCATAGGTGCGCACCACCTGGTTGGTCCAGCTCGGCAGCACGATGAAGAGCAGCAGCAGCGGGCGCACCGATTCCGGGCGGGAAAGGATGAAGAACACCAGCGGATAGGACAGCACCGCCGTAACCAGAGTGGCGATGCCCGCCTGCTTCAGCGAGCGCAGCAGGATGACGATGTTGCTAGGATCCCAGCCCAGCAGCGAGAAACCCGCTACCTGCTGGAAGGGCTGCACGGAAAGCGGCAGCGTGGGCGCGCCATAGTCATCCGAACTCAGAAAGGCGATGCCGAGCAGCACAAGGCTCGGAATCAGCAGGAAGAGCATGACCCACGCAAGCCCCGGGCCAGATGTCGCCCAAAGCCGCCGGCGCTGCCGCGCGGCTTCGAGCTCAACTTCGGTTTTTGCCATGCTCATGGTTCGATCAGCATGATGTTGTCGGGCTTCAGCTCAACAACCACCTTCTCGCCTGGGCGCCAGCTACGCTCGGCCGCATGGTTGTTGGTGTCATAGGCCAGCACGAATTTCTGCCCCGGCAGCTCCACCCGGTACTGGGTCGCCGCCCCCATATAGATCGCCTCGCAAATGGTGCCGGCAAACTGATTGGGCTGGCCAGCCGGTGCGGCACCTTCACTATAGACCGTGATCTTCTCCGGCCGGATCATCGCCAGCGTGGCGCCGGACAGCGTTTCCGCCACTTGCAGCATGCCGATCGGCGTCTCCGCCATATGCCCGCCAGTGGGCGACAGCGGCCAGATATTGGAAAGCCCCAGGAATTCAGCCACGAAAATATTCTTCGGCTTCTCATACACATCCAGCACCGGGCCCACCTGCTGGATATTGCCCTTGCTCATCACCGCCATCCGGTCGGACATCACCAGCGCCTCATGCTGGTCATGGGTGACGAAGATGAAGGTCATGCCAAGGCGCTTCTGCATGCGCAGCAGCTCGATCTGCAATTCCGCGCGCAGTTTCGCGTCCAGGGCTGAGAGCGGTTCGTCCAGCAGCACCACCTCGGGCTCGTTCACCAAGGCGCGGGCCAGGGCCACGCGCTGGCGCTGCCCGCCGGAAAGCTGCGAGGCGCTGCGCTTGGCGAAAGGGGCGATCTGGATCAGTTCCATGATCGCATCCACGCGCTTCTTGCGCTCCGGCGTCTTCACCCCGCGCATGCGCAGGCCAAAGCCGATATTCTGTTCCACATTCAGATGCGGAAACAGCGCATAGGACTGGAACACCGTATTCACCGCCCGCTCATGCGCCGGCACATCCTGCATTTCCCGGCCGGAAATCAGAATACGCCCCTTATCCGGCGTTTCGAATCCGGCGATCATACGCAGCAGCGTGGTTTTTCCGCAGCCGGAAGGGCCAAGAAGGGTAAAAAACTCACCCGCCTTGATTTCAAGGTCGATATGGTCAACCGCCGGTATGGATCCGGCAAATATTCTGGTGATGCCCCTTAGGGAAATTGCCCCGCGCTGGCCGGGGCTGGCCGGGGCGGGTTGGGCGGCAAGGGTGGAGGACATTAAAAAAACCTCCCCTTACAAGCCTCAAACATATTATTCTTGGACGGCTTGGTATTCCACAGCACGCAGATCCTCAATTTTTGTTGCCAGCATAATCTCGCTTAACACCCTTGGGGGCGTCAAGAATATTCGTAAGAAGTTTTTTGCCCCTTTGGCTTTTTATTGCAGACAAACGGATTTTACGAGTAGATTGTTGAAAATCCTAAACGCGAGGATGTGTGCTTTATGTCATTGGCATTGCAGGAAGAGAGGATGTCCGATGATATCGGAACCAGGCTGAAGCTGGTCCGGCAAATTTTTGGGCTGACTCAGCGGGAATTGGCGCGCCGGGCCGGGGTAACCAACGGGGCCATCTCCCTTATTGAGCAGAACCGGGTCAGCCCTTCCATCTCCTCGCTTAAGAAGATTCTCGACGGCATTCCGCTCTCGCTCGCGGATTTTTTCACATTGAATTTCTCCCCGTCCGACGAAGTGTTCTTCACCGCCGAGGAGCTGACGGAAATCGCCCATCAGCCGGAGATTTCCATGCGCCTGGTCGGCCGCCGGGCCAAGGGCCGGGCATTGGGTATGCTGCGCGAAATCTACCAGCCCGGCGCCGACACGGGCGATACCATGCTGCGCCATGAGGGGGAGGAATGCGGTATCGTGGTCTCGGGCAGCCTCACGGTCACGGTGGGGGTGCAGGAGAAAACCCTGAACCCGGGGGATGCGTATTATTTCCGTTCCGACATTCCGCACCGTTTCCGCAACCAAGGCACGGAGCCCTGCGTGCTGATCAGCGCCAACTCGCCGCCCACCTTCTGAGCATGGCCATCCCGCTTACCGGCGGCTGCCTCTGCGGCGCCATCACCTACCGGCTGGATTACGAGCCTGGTGACGTGGCGGATGTGTGTTTCTGCCGGGAATGCCGCAAGGCCAGCGGTGCGGCCGCCTTGCCCTGGGTGCAGGTGCCGCCCGCCCGCTTCGCCGCCACCAAGGGCGCGGCGCGGGGCTATGCCTCCTCCCCCCAGGCCACACGCTGGTTCTGCCCCGATTGCGGCACCCCGCTTTACATGACCGACCCGGAGGGCCGCTCCGTGGGCGTCACGCTGGGTTCGTTGGACAATCCGGAAGCCATCCGCCCCACCACCCAGGGATGGGTGTGCGAGCGCGTTTCCTGGCAGGCGCCAGATGAAACCTTGCCGGCCTACGAAAAATCTCCGCCCTACGACCTCTGACGCCGCCACAGCGCCAGCAGCACCGGCGCCGCCAGCACCAGAGCCGCGACATTCCACATGATGAAATCCAGATTCTCCGGTCCCTCGATCACCAGGTCAGCGGCGGCCAGCCCCGCCAGGACGATGCCGGAAAGCCCCTCTTCCCAACCCAGCGCCGGGCGGTCCTTGGTCCAGAGCCGCAGCACCGAGGCCATCACCGCGACAATGAACACCGCCATCGGCGCGTCACGGTAACGGCCATCGAACACTAGCAGGGCCTGAAACACGGCTGCCGAGGCCAGGAACAGGAACCAGAGCGCGCCGTAATCGAACTCCAAACCGCAGCCGCCGCAAGCCCACCAGCATCTGCGCCCCGCTGCGCGTGACGGCGGGCGGGCGCCCGGCCAGGAACGCATCCGCGCGCCGGATGGCGGCGAAGGCCAGCAGCGCCTGCAAGGGCAGGTTCACGATGGCATCCAGCCGCAGCCAATTGTCATAGAGCATCGGCAGCGTGCCCATGCAGGCCACCGCGAATCCGTTGCCCAGCGCGAAGGCGGGCACCGCCAGGCGCATGTTGCGGAACCCGGCCGAGGCAAACAGCAAACACCCGGCCAGCGCCCCCAGCCCCGCATACCAGGGCCAGGAGGGATGCTCGACCACCGGGCCGTTTAGCGGGAATTTCTGCACCCGGCCGGCGTTCCAGATGCCCCAATTGGCCCCGGCCACACCTTCATCCTCATATTTCCAGTTCTGGTCGAACGCCTCGATGATGTTGTAATCCACCCCCTCCTGGTCCGCGAGGGCAACGAAACGGCGCAGAAAAACCGCCTCATTCACCCGGCTCGGCGCCGCGGGCCCCCGCCAGCGCCCGCGCGAGGGCCAGCCCGTTTCGCCGATGGAAATCTGCTTGCCCGGAAACATCGCCTTGAACCTGGCGGTGGTGGAGCCGATTTCCGCCAGCGCATCGTCCACGGAAAGCGGCGCATCCTCCCAATAGGGCAGGAAATGGATCATCACCACATCCACATGCGGCGCCACTTGCGGGAATTGCCGCCAGAAATCGGTCACGTCCGCGTAAGCCACCGGCTGTTTCACCTGGCTGCGGACATAATCGATATTCTTGATCAGATCCTCCACCGAAAGATCCCGCCGCAGCAGCACCTCATTGCCGACGATCACCCTTGTCACCGTATCAGGATAGGCCTTGGCCTCGGCTATGCCCGCGGCGATCTCCTTTTCATTGTCGGACGGGTTGGCGCTGAGCCAGATGCCGAGCCATAGTTTCAGCCCCGCTTTTCGCGCCAGGCCCGCAATATCCGTGCCCGCCTTGATCCGCGCCATCGTCTCCTCCGGCGTGCCCTCAATGGCCGAATAGGTGCGGATGCCATCCGCCTGGCCCTTGATCAGCGACAGATCCCTGGAAATCTGCGCGGGGGTGGGGAAGCTCTTATCCATCGGCGTCTGCCATGCCTGGTAAGGTGCATAGGAGAGGGAGTTGAACTTACCCGCCGGCATGGTCACATCGCCAGCCTGGGGCTGATTCGGCGCCCGCCATAGAAAGATGGTGAGCAGGCTGAGCAGCACGCAGGCGGAGAGACCTTTGATCATGGCCCCTGGCTTAGCCAATGGGCCGGAAATGGAAAAGAGACATGACAGACCAGAACAGCGACAAAGAGCTGACCGCCATCCTCACCGGCACCAGGCGCATCGCGCTCGTCGGTGCGTCCTCCAAGCCGGACCGGCCTTCTTACGGTGTCATGCAGTTCCTGCATTCGCCATGGCTATGAGGTAATCCCGGTCAACCCGGCCCTGGCGGGCACGGAAATCCATGGCCGCAAGGTGGTCGCCTCGCTGGCGGAAGCCGCACCGTTCGACATGCTGGACCTGTTCCGCCGCCCCACCGAAGTGCTGGAGCCGGTACGCGACGCCATCAGGCTGGGCGCGAAAAGCGTCTGGATGCAGCTCGGCGTGGTGAATGAGGACGCCGCCCGGGAAGCCCGGGAAGCCGGACTCGCGGTGGTGATGAATCGCTGCCCGGCCATCGAGATGCCGCGCCTGGGCGTCGCGGGGCCGGCAAAGGCATAAACCTTGCCCGGCGCGCCGCCGGTCATTCTTTATACATTTCTAAATTTTCCACAAAGATCGGATTGGCCGCGTCACGGCCAGCCCATGAATTTTTCACGAAAACCGGCCAGCCGGCATTGCCGCTGGTCTTCAGATTTCTCAGAAAAATTGAATTTATTGGTGGGTGCTGTAGGGATCGAACCTACGACAAGCTGATTAAGAGTCAGCTGCTCTACCAACTGAGCTAAGCACCCATCACGGCACGCCATGCGGCGCGGTGGGGCAGGCTATAGCGGCCGGGCGCGGCATTGAAAAGCCCCCGTGCGACAAATTTTTACCCTCTCGCCCTGGGAAACATGGCGTGATCCGGGGCATTGACCTTAACGCAAGGGTCATATTCATTAAGTGCATAGACACCCCAGCCGCAAGGAGTCGCCCATGGCCTATGCGCTGCAGCAACTCATCAACGGCCTGACGCTCGGCATGATCTACGGGCTGATCGCGGTGGGCTACACCATGGTCTACGGCATTATCGGCATGATCAATTTCGCCCATGGCGATGTGTTCATGGTCGGCGCCTTTAGTCGGAATCATCGTGCTCACGGCGCTTGCGGGCGTTACCTCGGTGCCGCTGGCGCTGCTGGCCGCCTTCTCTTCGTGGCGGCGGTGTCTTTGCGGCGTGTACGGCTTTTCCATCGAGCGCGTGGCCTACCGCCCCTTGCGCGGCTCCTTCCGCCTCGCCCCGCTGATCTCGGCCATCGGCATGTCCATCGTGCTGGAGAATTACGTGCAGGTGAGCCAGGGCGCGCTGGAGCGGGCAATCCCCAACCTCATCCCCGGCGGCATCACGCTGATGAATGAGAACGGCTTCGTCGTGCAGCTTGAGCTGGATGCAGCTTGCCATCGTCATCGTCACCCTCGTGGTGCTGGCGAGCTTCACCTATCTCGTCACCAAAACCCCGCTGGGGCGGGCCATGCGCGCGGTCGAGCAGGACGCGAAAATGGCGGCCCTGCTCGGCATCGACACCAACCGCACCATCTCCACCACCTTCATCATCGGCTCGGCACTGGCCGCCGTGGCGCGGGGTGATGTTCCTGCTCTATTACGGGGTCATCGATTTCTATATCGGCTTCAATGCCGGCATCAAAGCCTTCACCGCCGCGGTGCTGGGCGGCATCGGCTCGCTGCCCGGCGCGGTGCTGGGCGGGCTGCTCATCGGGCTTATCGAGGCGTTCTGGTCCGGCTATGCCACGGTCGCCTATAAGGATGTGGCGGTCTACTCCATCCTCGCCATCGTGCTGATGTTCATGCCGAGCGGCCTGCTCGGCCGCCATGAGGTGGAAAAAGTATGAAGCGCCTATCGTTGAAGATCTGAAGGACGCGGCGACCGTCGCGTTTTTCGCCTTCCTGATTTTCGGCCCCTTCATCGGGCTGCAGCTTAGCGACAATCAAGCCGGCAACCTCACCCTCAGCACCCGGCCAGAGGCTGCTCGCCATCGCCGTAGGCGTCAGCTTCGCCGGCCGGCTCGCCATCCTGCACTGGCACAGTTACCGCCCGGCGAACATCGCCCCCGGCCTCGGCGCCAGGTGGCGAAAAGCGGCAAATTCATCGCCCCTGCGCTGCTTGTCTTCGCCGTGCTGATGCCGCTGACCCCCGGCCTGCCGAATGCCTATATCGATCTCGGCGTGCTGATCATGACCTATGTGATGCTCGGCTGGGGGCTGAACATCGTGGTCGGCCTGGCGGGGCTGCTCGACCTCGGCTATGTCGCGTTTTACGCTGTCGGCGCCTATAGCTTTGCGCTGATCTCGACCAATTTCGGCCTGGGCTTCTGGGAATGCCTGCCGCTCGCCGGTATTCTGGCGGCCTGCTGGGGCATGTTCCTCGGCTTTCCGGTGCTGCGCCTGCGCGGCGATTATCTCGCCATCGTCACGCTGGCCTTTGGGGAGATCATCCGCCTCGTCATCACCAACTGGGTCTCGCTCACCGGCGGGCCCAACGGGATGATCGGCATGCCCGCACCCCAGCCTGTTCGGGCTGCGCTTTTCCATGGCCGGCGGGCCGGGCACTTTTGCCGGGTTCTTCGGCATCGACCCCGCATCCCTGCCAGCGCACGGCCTTTCTGTATTACATCATTCTCGCCCTGGCTTTGCTCACCAACTGGGTGACGTTGCGGGTGCGCAAACAGCCGTTGGGGCGCGCCTGGGAGGCGTTGCGCGAGGATGAAATCGCCTGCCGCTCGCTCGGCATCAATGTGCGCAACACCAAACTCACCGCTTTTGCCATCGGGGCGATGTTCGGCGGCTTCGCGGGCTGCTTCTTCGCCACGCGCGATGGCTTCATCAGCCCGGATAGCTTCACCTTCATCGAATCCGCCACCGTGCTCGCCATCGTCGTGCTGGGCGGGGCGGGCAGCCAGCTCGGCGTGGTGCTGGCGGCCTGCGTGATGATCGGCGTGCCGGCACTGCTGCAATGCTTGCAAATCTACCGCATGCTGATTTTCGGCCTGGCCCTCGTCGTCATCATGGTCGTGCGCCCGCGCGGCTTTATCTCCACCCGCCGCCCCACCGTGTCGCTCGGCAAGGCCAAGGAGATCGGCGCGGAGCTTGTCTCGCAGGGACGGGGCTGAGCATGACCATTCTCTCCGTCACCGACCTCACCATGCGCTTCGGCGGCCTCACCGCGGTCAATGATGTCAGCTTCATCGCCGAGCGCGGGCATATCACCGCCATCATCGGCCCCAATGGCGCGGGCAAAACCACGCTCTTCAACTGCATCACCGGCTTCTACAAACCCACGGCCGGCAGCATCGTGGTCTCGCCGCATGTCGGCAAAATCGTGCAGCTGGAAAAGCTGCCTGGCCATGCCATCGCAAAAAAGGGCAATGTGGCCCGGACCTTTCAGAATATCCGCCTGTTCGGCGGCATGACGGCGCTGGAGAATCTGCTGGTCGCGCAGCATAATGAGTTGCAGGCCGCCACCGGCTTTGGCGTGCTCGGCATTCTGGGCATTGGCCGCTACCGCGCCGCCGAGCGCGAGGCCATGGAGCTGGCCAAACATTGGCTGGAACAGACAGACCTGATCGCCCGCGCCGATGACCCGGCCGGCGCCCTGCCCTATGGCGCGCAACGCCGGCTGGAAATCGCCCGCGCCATGTGCACCGACCCGCTCTGCTCTGCCTGGATGAACCCGCCGCCGGGCTCAACCCGCGCGAATCCGCGGTGCTCAACGATCTGCTGCTGAAAATCCGCGACGGGGGCTGCTCGCTGCTGCTGATCGAGCACGACATGGGCGTGGTGATGAAAATCTCCGACCATATCGTCGTGCTCGACCACGGCAAGAAAATCGCCGACGGCACGCCGCTGGAAATCCGCTCCGACCCGGCGGTGATCGCCGCCTATCTCGGCGAAGGCGATGAGGACGACCCCGATGCGCCGATGGCGGAGATCGCGGCATGAGCAATGTTCTCGAGCTGCAAAATGTCAGCACCTTCTACGGCCCGATGCAGGCCCTGCGCGATGTCAGCCGTCGAAGTACCGGAGAACGAGATCGTCACGCTGATCGGCGCCAACGGTGCCGGCAAATCCACGCTGATGATGACGATTTTCGGCCAGCCGAAGGCCAAATCCGGCCGCGTGCTTTACTATGGCGAGGACATCACCGGCCTCCCCGCTTTTCAGATCGCGCGCAAAGGCATTGCCCAATCGCCCGAAGGGCGGCGCATCTTTCCGCGCATGAGCGTGGAGGAAAACCTGCTGATGGGCGCGCAGGTGATCAATTACGCCGATTACGATACCAACCTGAAAATAATGTTCACCCTGTTCCCGCGCCTTGAGGAACGCTTCGCCCAGCGCGCCGGCACGCTCTCGGGCGGCGAGCAGCAGATGCTGGCCATTGCCCGCGCGCTGATGAGCAAACCGAAACTTATTGCTGCTGGATGAGCCCTCCCTCGGCCTGGCCCCGCTGGTGATCAAACAGATTTTCGGCGCCATCCGTGACCTCAACCGCGAAACCGGGCTAACCGTGCTGCTGGTGGAACAGAATGCAAACCAGGCCCTGCGCCTGGCCCACCGCGCCTATGTTCTGGTCAACGGCGTACTGACCATGCAAGGCACTGGCGCGGAATTGCTCGCAAAACCTGAAATCAGGGCCGCCTATCTCGAAGGCGGCCATTGATACGGCCCAATTTTTGGGCGCATACTGGACCATCGACGCGTTTCAACCCTCTCCATAACACAGCAACAGGAGCAGAAACTTGCGCAACATCCTACTAGGCACAGCGGCCTTGCTGGCCCTTGGCACCGGCCTCGCCCACGCGCAGATCAAGGTCGGCGTCGCCGGCCCCCTCACCGGCTCCAACGCCGCCTTCGGCGTGCAGCTGAAATCCGGTTTCGACCTCGCGGTCGCCGACATCAACAAGGCTGGCGGCGTGCTGGGCAAGCAACTCGTGCCCGTGGCCGTTGACGATGCCTGCGACCCGAAACAGGCCGTTTCCGCCGCCAACACCCTGGTTTCTGACGGCGTGGTGATGGTGGACGGGCATTTCTGCTCCGCCTCCTCCATCCCGGCCAGCAAGGTCTATGCCGATGCCGGGATCATCCAGATCTCCCCGGCCTCCACCAACCCGGCCTATACCGATAACGGCAGCCCCTTCACCTTCCGTACCTGCGGCCGTGACGACCAGCAGGGCAAGGTGGCGGCCGAATACATCGCTAAGCATTTCCCCACCGCCAAGATCGCGGTGCTGGACGACAACTCCACCTACGGCAAGGGCATCGCCGACCAGGTTCGTGCCAATCTCGGCAAGCTGGGCGTGAAGATCGCCTATAACACCTCCTATACGGCGGGCGACAAGGACTACTCCGCGCTGATCTCCCGCCTGAAGCAGCAGGGCATCACGCTGGTCTATATGGGCGGCTATTATTCCGACATGGGCCTGATCATGCGCGAAGGCGTGGACCAGGGCTTCACCCCGCAATATTTCTCCGAGGACGCGGCCGTAACCTCCGCCCTCTGGCAGGTCGCTGGCTCCGCCGCTGAAGGCATGCTGATGACCTTCCCGCCGCCGGCCGAGAAAGACCCCGCCGCCGCCAAGGTTGTGGCCGAGCTGGCCGCCGCGAAGGAAGACCCGACCGGCTATGTGCTCTACTCCTACGCCACCGTTCAGGTCTGGGCCGAAGCCGCCGAGAAGGCCGGCACCACCGACCCCACCAAGGTCGCGGCCGAGCTGAAATCCGGCGGTCCGTGGAACTCCGTTCTGGGGCCGATCACCTTCGACTCCAAGGGCGACGTCGTGAATGCCGCTTACGCCGTTTATAAATGGCATGACGGCAATTACGCCGTGTACGCGCTGCAGCCGTAATTTCCCCGGTACTGATGAAATGGAAAAGCCCGGCTGAATGCCGGGCTTTTTTATGGAAATGAAGGAAGCCCATTTAAAGAAAGCCTGAGGACCGGCGCCAGCCCCCCGCCCGGCTTGGCGGCCCCGGTTCGGGCGGCATCTTGCCCCGCTCCGGGGTTTCAAATGAACCATACCCAAAGGCCTTATAAGCAGCGGAAAATGCCGGTTCCGCCACCGCCAAGGCATACGCCTTTTGGTTCGAAGCAAGAACATTGAAAGCCGCAACCCGCTGCGGTAATATTCAAATTACGGCACGCACAGGACACCGCAATTAAGAACAATTGAATTCATGCACGAATGGAGAGATCCATCCATGACCAATTGGTGGTATCTGGACGGTAAAGAAAAAATCGGCCCCGTTTCACAGAGCGATCTTCTGTATCTCGCCAGAGAACGAAAGATTGCGGCGACAACCAAACTCTGGAGGCCAGGGCTCGATACTTGGACGCCCCTTGAGGATATCCCAAAGAAATACCCAGAAAAGCCTGAAGAGCCACGAAACCATCACTCATTTGATTTGGAGATGCGGGCCGCAGCAAGCCAAATTTCCAAAATCATCTTTATTTTAGCTTGTATTATCTTAACGCTGATCTTTGTATATCTGACGGTGCAAACCGCAAACCGTCATTTTTCCACCCCCTCCCCTGTGGAACAAACTTCAAAAACGGCACAAATACCCAGCTTTTCCTGGACAAACCCACAAACCAACTTGGCTGCCAAAATTGACGATATCTGGACATATGCGGCCAGGAAGAATGAGGATGGTGAAAATATAAACGAGTTTCACAACAGAAACAGGCCAGCCGCCGTCCTGTTCGCACGTGAACAACTGAACGGCAACGGCCTTAGCGGCTATGTAAACAAGTTCAAATCTTCAAATGCTTCGCTGATGCATTTTCTGGGCGGCGGCAATTTCACAAACATGGCCTCTAAACCGTCTTGGAGCGGGACGGGCACATTATCCTCATCCGCGAACGTGCATTTTAGCGTGACAATTCTGCAAAGCGGCGCCTATTTTTGGCGTGAGGTTGTTCTGGAAACACAAACCTCAACTTCGTCCAATACCGATATCACGCGCCTCCAGGCCGCTCTTTGGAAAACAATCCCTTGAGTCAAAGGAGAAACAAGGCCTGCCGGGCGGATTATTCAATGGCTGTGAGTACGCCCGCTTCATTTTCACACGGCCCCCCATCCAATCGATCACGCTTGTCCCTCGTCCTTCTTATACGGCCCCTCCTCCGCCATCGCTTCCATCGTCCTCAGCATCTCCTCCCGCTCCACCTCCACAAACCGTGCCACCGCCTCCCTCAACCCCGGATGTGCGATGTAATGGGCGGAATAAGTCGGCTTCGGCAGATAGCCGCGCTGGATCTTATGCTCCCCCTGCGCCCCCGCCTCCACACGGCCGATCTTGTGCGTAATGGCGTATTCAATCGCCTGATAATAACAAAGTTCGAAATGCAGAAACGGCACATCCTCCGTGCAGCCCCAATTGCGGCCATACAGCACGCCATCGCCCAGCAGGTTCAGCGCCCCGGCAATCGGCTTGCCGCCCCGCTCCGCCAGCATCAGCACCACTTTCTCTCCCAGCCGCTCACCCAGCAGCGGAAAGAATTCCGGCGTCAAATACGCCCCGCCCCATTTGCGCTCCACGGTGGAGAGGTAGAATTCATAAAACCGCTTCCACACGGCGGGCGTCAGTTCCGCGCCCGTTAATGTCCGGAAGCTCAACCCCGCCTGCGCGTCCCGCCGCTCCCGCCGGATCGCCTTGCGCTTGCGCGAGGAGAGCGCGCCCAGAAAATCCTCGAAATGTTCATAACCGGGGTTTTCCCAGTGAAACTGCATGCCCAGCCTTTGCAGCCAGCCCGCCTGCCCCAGCCCGTCCCATTCCTCCTGCGTGCAAAAGGTTACATGCGCGGAGGAGCAGTGCGCCGCCTCGCAGGCCGCCTCCAGCGCCACCGCCATCTCCGCCGCACCCAGCCTCTGGCTCAGCAGCCGCCGCCCCGGCACGGGCGAGAAAGGCGACGCCACCTGCAATTTGGGATAATACCGCCCGCCCGCGCGCTCGAACGCATTGGCCCAGCCATGGTCGAACACATACTCCCCATAAGAATGGGTTTTCCCATAAGCCGGCGCCACCGCCGCCACCGCGCCGCCTTCCCCGCGCAGGGCCAAATAGCGCGGATACCAGCCCGTGCGCCCTCCCACCGAGCCGCTATCCTCCAGCGCCGAGAGGAACGCGTAGGAGACGAACGGGTTGCCGCCAACCGCACAGCTGTCCCACGCCTCTTGCCCGATATCGGCAATACGTGAAAAAATTTCCGCTTCAAGAGATGTCTCGTCCGCCATGCCCTACCATATGTGCGGCGGCGGGCATTTCGCCAGAAGGAACAGGAACAACAAAGTGATGGCTGATGGACAAATCCCGCCCCGCACCCCGGTGAAGCTCGCCGATTACCGCCCCCCCGCCTACAAGGTGGCGCATGTGGCGCTGGATTTCGAACTGGCCCCGGAGGCCACCATCGTCAAAGCCCGGCTGAAGCTGCACCGCAACGCCCCCGGCCCCCTGAAGCTGGACGGCCGCAAGCTGGACCTCCTCTCCATAACCCTGAACGGCGAGGCTTTGGGCGATAACCGCTACGAGCTGGACGATGAAAGCCTCACCATCCACGACGCGCCGGACGAGGCCGTGCTGGAAACCAGCGTGCGCATCAACCCGTTAGCGAATACCGAGCTGTCCGGTCTCTACACCTCCGGCTCCGGTTTCTTCACCCAGTGCGAGCCGGAAGGCTTCCGCAAGATCACCTTCTTCCCGGACCGGCCGGACGTGATGGCCCGTTACCATGTGCGCATGCGCGCCGACGCGGATAAATTCCCCGTCCTGCTCTCCAACGGCAACAAGCTGGCCAGCGGCGTGGAAAACGGCAAGGCTTTCGCCGAATGGGAAGACCCGCACCCCAAGCCCTCCTATCTCTTTGCCCTGGTGGCGGCGGACCTTGTCTCCCTGAAGGATGAATTCACCACCAAATCCGGCCGCAAGGTCGATCTTGGCATCTGGGTGGAGCGGGGGGATGAAACACGCTGCGCCCACGCCATGGGGGCGCTGAAGCGCTCAATGAAATGGGACGAGGATATTTTCGGCCTCGAATACGACCTCGACATCTTCAACATTGCCGCCGTGTCGGATTTCAACGCCGGGGCGATGGAAAATAAAGGCCTCAACATCTTCAACACCGCCTATGTGCTGGCGGATACGCAAACCGCGACCGACACGGATTTCCAGAATGTGGAACGCGTCATCGCCCATGAATATTTCCACAACTGGACCGGCGACCGCGTAACCTGCCGGGACTGGTTCCAGCTCTCGCTGAAAGAAGGGCTGACGGTCTTCCGCGACCAGGAATATATGTCGGACCAGTTCTCGGCGGCGGTGAAACGCATTGCCGATGTGCGGCTGCTGCGCGCCACCCAGTTCCGCGACGATGCCGGGCCGCTTTCCCACCCCGTGCGCCCGGCCAGCTATCTCGAAATCAATAATTTCTACACCACCACCATCTATGAGAAGGGGGCGGAACTGGTGCGCATGTACCGCACCATCATCGGGCGGGAGGCCTTCCGCCGCGGCATGGATGAATACATCGCCAAAAACGACAATTCCGCCGCCACGGTGGAGGATTTCTGGGCGGCGATGCAATCCGTCACCGATATCGACCTGAAGCAGCTAATGCTCTGGTACGCCCAGGCCGGCACGCCGGAAATCACCTTCGATGAAAGCTGGGACGAAGCCTCCAAGACCCTCACCCTCACTTTGCGCCAGCACACCGCCCCCACCCCTGGCCAGCCGGAAAAGCACCCGCTGCTGATCCCCGCCGCCATCGGGCTGCTGGACGAAACAGGCAAGGACATGCACGCCGAAACCCTGCTGCTGCGTGAGGCGGAGCAGAGCTTCACCTTCAAGCTGGCTCGGAAACCCGCCGCCGCCTCGCTATTCCGCCACTTCTCCGCCCCCATCAAGCTGAAGGGCCAGAGCCGCGAGCGCCTCGCTTTCCTGGCGGCGCATGATTCCGATCTCTTCAACCGTTGGGACGCCTTGCAGCAATACGCCACCGCCGTTCTGCTGGACGGCGTGGCCGCGCATCAGGCGGGCCAGGCTTTCACCCTGGATGCAGGGCTGAAAGACGCCATCGCCGCCACGCTGCGCGATGCCGCGCGCGACCCCGCCTTCGCGGCCGAGGCGCTGGTCCTGCCCATGGAATCCCTGCTGGCGGATGAGATGAAGACCGCCGACCCGGACGCCATTCACGCCCTCCGCCAAGCCACGCGCAAGGCGCTGGGCCAGGCGCTGAAGGCGGAATTCCAAGCCGCCTACGAGGCCTTTGGCCACTCCGCGCCGGATGATGTCTCCGGCCCCGCCATGGGCGCCAGGGCGCTGCGCAACGCCGCGCTGGGCTATCTCACCGCCGCGGCGGGCCCCGCCCTCGCCGCCGCCCAATTCGGCCACGCCGTCAACATGACCGACAAGCTCGCCGCGCTGACCAATCTGGTGGACGAGCCCGGCCAGATTCGGGATGAGGCGCTGCAATCCTTCTACGATCAATGGTCCGGCACGCCGCTGGTACTGGACAAATGGTTCTCCGCACAGGCCCGCGGCAACGCGCCGGACACACTGGCCCGCGTGCAGGCGCTTTCCACCCACAAGGCCATGGATCTGCGCAACCCCAACCGCGTGCGCGCCCTCATCGGCGCCTTTACCGCCAACCCATCCAAGTTCCATGACAAATCCGGCGCCGGCTACAAGCTGCTGGCGGATTTCGTGCTACGGCTGGATGAAACCAACCCGCAAATCGCGGCGCGCCTGGTCACGGCACTCGGGCTCTGGCGCCGGTTCGACACCGCCCGCCAGGATTTGATGAAAGCCGAACTTGAGCGCATCCTGGCGCGCGAACATCTCAGCCACAATACTTATGAATTGGCGTCCAAGGCGCTGGCTTGAAGGAGCACGGAATGATCGAACTCTATTACTGGACCACGCCGAACGGGCATAAGATCACCATCTTCCTCGAAGAGACGGGGATGGATTACAAGATTTTCCCCATCAACATCTCCAAGGGCGACCAGTTCAATCCAGAGTACCTGAAATTCGCGCCGAACAACCGCATCCCGGCGATCCGCGATCTCGCCCCGGCGGATGGCGGCCAACCGCTGGGCATTTTCGAAAGCGGCGCCATCCTGGAATATCTGGCCGACAAGACCGGCCAGTTTCTGCCGAAAGAACCGCGTCCCCGCTTCAACGTGCTGCAATGGCTCTATTGGCAGATGGGCGGGCTTGGCCCTATGGCCGGGCAGAACCATCATTTCGTGCAATACGCGCCGGAGCGTATACCCTACGCGATGGAGCGCTATGTGAAGGAAACCAACCGCCTCTACGGCGTGCTGAACCGCCAGCTCGAAGGCAAGGACTATATCGCGGGCGACTACTCCATCGCCGACATGGCAAGCTATCCCTGGATCGTACCGCATGAGCGCCAGCAGCAGAAGCTGGAGGATTTCCCGCATTTGAAGGCCTGGTTCGCGCGCATGCAGGCCCGCCCCGCCGTTCAGCGCGCTTATGCGAAGGCCCAGGACGTCAACAGTGCCCCCACCGTCTCGCAGGACGCGACGAAAATCCTGTTTGGTCAGACAGCAAGATGACACGCCAGCTCTACGACCTCACGGCAGAGGATGGCACGCGCTTCAGCCCTTATTGCTGGCGCGTGAAGCTGGCGCTGGCCCATAAGAATCTCAATTACGAAACCGTTCCCTGGCATTTCACCGAGAAGGAGGCCATCTCCGCTTCCGGCCAGGGAAAGGTTCCGGTTTTGCTGGACGGCGCCAACATCGTTTCAGACAGTCAGATCATCGCCGATTATCTGGAACGCACCTACCCCAACGAAGAATCGCTGTTCGGCGAACCGCCCGCGCGCGCGCTGATCATGTTCGTGAAGGACTGGGCGGAAATGGTGCTTCACCCCGCCATCGCCGCCGTGGTGGTGGGCGATATCTACCGCCGGCTGGCGCCCAAGGACCGGGATTATTTTCGGCAAACGCGCGAGGCGATGTTCAAGCGCAGCTTCGAGGAGATCGAGGCGGACCGCCCCGCCGCGCAGGAAAAACTCAACGCCACGCTGAAACCCCTCCACCGTCTGCTCTCCACCCAGAGCTTCATCGCCGGAGACTCACCGAACTGGGCGGACCATATCGTTTTCGGCGCGCTGCAATGGGGAAGATTAATGTCGGCCACGCCGCTGCTGCCGGAAAATGATCCTATCCTGGACTGGATGGGGCGTATTCTTTCCACCTACGGGCTGCAAGACTCTTGAATATTTGGAGCTTTCTACTGGCTCAGGCCTTCCAAAACGTCATCAACAGCCCGCCCGTGATGATCAGCGTGCCCCCGGCCAGAATCGGCAGGTCCGGCCGCACGCCGAACGCGAACAGGTTGATGATCTGCGCCACCACGAAAAACAGCGACACATAAACACCCAGCAGCCGCCCGAAATCCCAGGGCGGCAGATTTACCGTCACGCCGTAAATAAACAGCACCACAGCCGCCGCGCTGAAAAACCCGATGCGCACGGGCAGCGCATGGGCGTGCAGGGCCGTGCGCGCCAGCGCATCGCCGCCGGCCTCAAGCGCTGCCGCCACTGTAAGCAACAACAGAATCGTGAGATTGTTCATAAATCCAGAATGCATGGCAAATCCGCGCCACCTCAACGGATTTTTTCAGATCAGCTTGCGGTACTGAACAAAATCCTGAAGCTCGGCCAGCCTGCCATACAAAGCCCGCGCGGCGCTGTTGCTCTCTTGCGTCACCCAATAAACGCGCGAGGCCCCCTGCGCGCGCGCCAGCTCATAAACCGCCTCAATCAAGGCCCGGCCCACACCCCTGCCCCGCGCGGCCTCGGCGGTGAACAGATCCTCCAGATAGCAAACATCGCCCACCGACCAGGTGCCACGGTGAAACACACAATGCACCAGCCCCAGAAGCACCCCATCCGCCTCCGCCACCAATGCCTGCATCGGCTCGGCGGGGTCGAGAAAGCGCGACCAGGCAATATCGGTCACCTCCGGCGGCAGATCCTCCTTGTAGAAGCGCAGATAGCCCTGCCAGAGCAGCTCCCACCCGGCCCTGTCCTCCGGGCGGACAGGCCGCACGATCATGCCAGCCTCGCGAGCGCCGCACCCAGGCGCGTCACCTCGTTCGCGAAACTCTCCTCGCGCTCGCGGTGTTCTTCGAGAATCGCCTCCGGCGCGCGGGCGGTGAAATCCGCGTTGCCGAGCTTCGCCTTCACCTTCGCCAGCTCCTGCTCCGCCTTGGCCAGCGCGCCCTGCAAGCGCTTCTTCTCCGCCTCCAGATCAATCAGCCCTTCCAGCGGCAGCACGATCGTCGCCTCGCCCAGCACCGCCTGCGCGGCATTTTTCGGCACCGGTCCAATGAGCGGGCCGATCTCGGAGGCCCGCGCCAGGCGCGAAACCGCCTCGAAATTCTGCTCCGCCCGCGCCAATGTCGCCGCCGAAGCGTCCTGCAGGAACACAGGAGATTTCAGCGAAGGCGGCACATTCATCTCGGATCGGATGGAGCGGATTTCGGAAATCAGCGCGATCAGCCAATTCACCGCCTCCATTGCCTCCGTCTCGCCCGTCACGGCCACCGTCTCCGGCCAGGCGGCGGAGATCAGCGAGAACGCCTCGCCATAGCCGAAATGGTCCCACAACGCCTCGGTCACATACGGGATCAGCGGGTGCATCAGCCGCAGCAGCACGCCCAGCACATAAGCCGCCGTGTCGCGGATTTCCGCCGCATCCTCGCTGGTGAAACCCGGCTTGGCCAGCTCGATGAACCAGTCGCACACATCGCCCCAGGCAAAGCGGTAGCAGGCGGCGGCATAATCATTCGGGCGGTAGGCCTCCAGCCCGACCGTTGCGGCGATTATCGCCTCATTGGCGCGGGCAAGCACCCAGCGGCAGAGCGGCAGCTTTGCCTCTTCGGGCCTGAAAGCCGGGTTTGGCTTCACCCCGTTCATTTCCAGAAACCGCGCCGCGTTCCAGATTTTCGTGATGAAGGCGCGGTTGGTCTCGACGATCTTCTCGCCCAGCTTCACATCGCGCCCCTGCCCCGCCGCGGCCGCCACGGAATAGCGCAGCGCATCGGCGCCGAATTTGTCGATGAGGGTCAGCGGGTCCAGGACATTGCCCTTGGACTTGGACATTTTCTGCCCCTTCTCGTCACGCACCAGCCCGTGGATATAGATGGTGCGGAACGGCACATCCTTCATGAAATGCAGCCCCATCATCATCATCCGGGCCACCCAGAAGAAGATGATGTCAAACCCCGTCACCAGCGTATCGGTGGGGTAGTATTTCGCCAGTTCGGGCGTCTGTTCCGGCCAGCCGAGCGTGGAGAAGGGCCAGAGGGCGGAGGAGAACCAGGTATCCAGCACATCCTCATCCTGGGTGAGCGTGACACCCGCCCCGGCTTTTTGCTCTGCCTCCGCCTGCGTGCGCGCCACGTAGACCTTGCCCGCCTCGTCATACCAGGCCGGGATGCGATGCCCCCACCAAAGCTGGCGGGAGATACACCAGGGCTGGATGTCGCGCATCCAGGCGAAAAACGTATTCTCCCACTGCTTGGGCACGAACTGCGTGCGCCCTTCCTCAACGGCTTTAATGGCGGGCTGCGCCAGCACATGCGCGTTGCAATACCATTGCGTGGTCAGGAAGGGTTCAATCACCGTGCCCGAACGGTCGCCATAAGGCACCATATGCGGGTGCGGCTTCACCTCCACCAGCAGCTCGCGCGCCTCCAGCTCCGCCACGATCAGCTTGCGCGCCGCAAAACGGTCCAGCCCTTCCAGGGAGCGCACGAACTCCGGCACCTCGCCCAGCTCGGCCAGCACCACCCGGCCTTGGCGGTCCAGCATTGAGGGCATGGAAAGCCCATGCCGTTTGCCAACCTCGAAATCGTTGAAATCATGCGCGGGGGTGATCTTCACCGCACCCGTCCCCTTCTCAGGGTCCGCATATTCATCCGCGATGACGGGGATCTTCCGCTCCGTCAGCGGCAGCACCACATGCCGGCCGATCAGATGCTTGAATTTCTCATTCTCCGGATGCACCGCCACGGCGGTATCGGCCAGCATCGTCTCCGGCCGCGTGGTGGCGACGATAATCTCTTCGCCCCCCTCAACCGGGTAGCGGATATGCCACATATTCCCCTTGGTCTCGCGGCTCTCCACCTCCAGGTCGGAAATCGCGGTCTGCAGGGCCGTGTCCCAGTTCACCAGCCGCTTATCCTGGTAGATCAGCCCTTCCTCGAACAGCCGCACGAACACTTCGCGCACCGCCACGGAAAGCCCGTCATCCATGGTAAAGCGCTCACGCGCCCAGTCCGGCGAGGCGCCCAGGCGGCGCAGCTGGCGGGTGATGTTGCCGCCGGACTCAGCCTTCCACTGCCAAACGCGGGAGAGAAACGTCTCGCGCCCCAGCTCTTTCCGGGAAACGCCTTCTTTGTCCAGCAGCCGCTCCACCACCATCTGGGTGGCGATGCCCGCATGGTCCGTGCCCGGCTGCCAGAGCACATCGCGCCCCTGCATGCGCCGGAACCGGACAAGAATATCCTGCAGCGTCATGGTCAGCGCGTGGCCCACATGCAGGCTGCCGGTTACGTTCGGCGGCGGGATCATGATGGTATAGGGCGCGGCGTGGCCCTCGGGGTGCGCCGCGAAGGCGCCCGAAGCCTCCCAACCAGCATAGAGCCGCGCCTCGGAGGAGGCCGGCTCGAAATTCTTGTCCAGTGTCGTCACAAAAAACCTCCGCGCCCGGCAGCGGGCGCGTCTTTCAAGGGAATATCAGGCGCCTCGCGGCCCCAGGCTCAGCGGGCTCAGCCCTGCGCGCGGTCCATCACGCGGTTGATCTCGGCGCGCACCACACGCTCCACCAGGCTCGGCAGATGCGTATCCAGCCACGCCTTCAGCACCGGCTTCACCTCCTCGCGGACAATATCCTCGATGGTGATGCCCGCGCGGCCAACACTGGCGGAACGCTCCGCGCTCACACTGCGCACCAGCGCGCCGACGGAGTTGGCAATCTCCGAAACGGCCTGATCGCCAACCAGCCCTTCCGGGCCCTGCACATGCTCTTCCATGATCTGTTCCTTTTCTTGTTCTGGCTCTGGCGGAAGGGCCGGTTCCACCTGCGGCGGCTCCGCCGCCCAGGTACCCAAAACCGGCCCCGGTTCCTGAATGGGAGTGAAAACAGGCGCCGGCGGCTCCTCGGCGGGCGGCAACGGCGCGAATGTCACCAGCGGCTCCGGCGCGGGCGGCTCATAAGCAGCGGGTTCAACCACCGGCTCCGGCGCAAAGGCGGGCTCTGGCGGCACAAAGGGGGCTGGTTCCGCGAACGGCTCAAACGCCTGCCCCTGCACCGGTTCCGGCGCGAAGGTAATGGGCTCCGGCGCGGGCTCCGGCGCCGGCGGGCTTTCCAGCGTGGCCTCCTGGGCAAAATGCAAAAATGCGCTTTGCTCCTGCACCGCCGGGCTCAACATCGGCTCATGCTCCGGCGGCTCGGTGGCGGAGGCGGGAAACTCCTGCGCGGGCACGCGCATGCTGGCATCCAGCAGAAGCTCGTCCTCCTCATCCGGCGCCAGCTTCGCGGCCCCTTCCTCTTCGGAGAGGATCCGCCGGATCGAGGCTAAAATCTCCTCCATTGAGGGCTCCGCCGCGCTGGCCGGGCCAGGGCGGTTTAAAATCCCGTCACCTTCGCTCATCCTGCCTCCTTCACGGCGCATCCTGCCCAGGGTTTGAAACCGGCACCACCGGGGGCACCGGCGGCACATTCAACATCGAACCGTCCGGCGCCACTCCCGCATCATGGTCCGCCGCGCCGCCCGTGCCAAATCCGGCATATTTCACCGCATCGTAGTATTTCTGGTCATCATACTCCTGCACGGGCAAATTCAAATCCCGCGCGGTGAGCCGCCCGATGGCGGATGCGATATTGTAGGAGTAATTCACCATCTGAGAGATGTTCTGCACCTGCTGCACCTGGGAATCCAGCAATGTCTGCTGGGCGTTCAGCACGTCCAGCGTGGTGCGGGTGCCAACCAGCTCCTCGCGCTCGGTGCCGTCCAGGGCGATGGCGTTGGCCTTGATCTCCGCATTGATGGCCAGAACCGCCGCGCGGGATGAGGTCATCCCCTCCCAGGACTGGGTGGCATCCGCATAGGCTTTGCGCTGGGCCACCAGCACACCGGCAAAGGCCTGCTGCTCCTTCGCCCGGGCGGTACGGATCGCCGCATATTCCTGCCCGCCCTGGTAAAGCGGCACGGTGAGCTGCCCGATGAAGGAGGCCCCGCGCGTGAAATTATTCTGGCCCGAACTGCCGGATTCATCATAAGCCGAAGCCTGTACGGAAAGCTGCGGCATCAGTGCGGAAAAGGCTACATCCACCGCGTCCTTGGCGGCGGAATCGGTGAATTCGGCGGCAATCACATCCGGATTATTGCCAACGGCCAACGTCCCCGCCTGCGCCTTGCTGCCCACCGGCAGCAATAGCGGCTGCGGCGGCGCCAGCGTATCAGCCGGGTATTCGCCCACGAGCTGGCGGAAATCCTCCCGCGCGATCTCCAGATTTCCCTCCGCCACCGCCACTTGCTGCTTGGCCTGCGCCAGCGAGGCCTGCGCCTGCGCCACGGAGGTCATGGTGATTTCACCGATATTGAACTGCGTCTGGGTGTCGTGAAGCTGCTGCGCCAGCACCTGCTGGTTATTCTCCTGCAGGGAGAGAAGCTGCTGGTCCGTCACCACGGACACATAGGCCTGCGTCACGTTCAGGAACACGGTCTGCTCCTGAGAGAGTAACTGCGCCCGCGCGGCATAAACATCGTTCTTGGCCTGCCGGGTCTGGCTTGTGGTCTTGCCGCCGCTATAGATCGGCTGGGTTACGGTGACCTGCCCGGTCTTTTCACTGCCGTTCTCGGGCACCTTGGTGGAGTTGTTCACATATTGCTGGGTCAGCGGGTTGAAGGAGGTGGTGTTGTATTTCTCCGACCCCGTGACATGCCCGATATCGCCGTCCAGCGTCACTGTCGGCCGCCAGCCGGAAAGCGCCGTCGGCACCTCCTCATCGGCCTGGCGCAGGGTCGCGCGCTGCTGCTGCAGGGTCGGGTTGTTGTAATAGGCGTCCACCAGCGCATCCGTCAGCGTCGCCGGTGGCGCGGCCAGGGCCGGCGCAGCAGGCAGAGCCAGCCCCGCCAGCGCCACGCCGGCAAGCCAGTGGGCGCGCCGCAAGGGCCAGCCCCTCACGCTCAAAAGCTGAAGGCCGGGGCGGGCGTGAATTGCGGCAGCAGGCGCGCCGCGCAGTCAAAAACCGTCACGCTGGAATAGCCGCCGGTCACCGGCTCCGCCACCACGGCGCGCCCCAGCGCGCCCGGCGCGCTGTCATCGGCCAGAATGGTGACAATGCGCCCGCCGGGGCTGAGCTGTGCGGCCAGCATCGGCGGAATCTCCAACACCGCGCCCTCGATGACGATGGCATCGTATGGGCCGCCTCCGGGCCAGCCGGCATTCAGCCGCCCGGTCACGGCCTGCACCTTGGGGGCATGGATGGCCAGGGCGCCGCTGGTCAGGCGGGCGTCCTCCTCCAGCGCCACCACCTCGGCGCCAGCCAGGCTGAGCAGCGCGGCCAGATAACCACTGCCCGCGCCAATCACCAGCACATGGGCCGGGCTATTTTCCAGCGCCAACTGCGCCAGCCTCGCCGCCACCATCGGCTTCAGCATGAAACGCCCATCGCCCAGCGGCAGGTCGGCGTCGGAATAAGCCAACGGGCCCGCGGCGGCGAAAGCCTCACGCGGCAGCACACGCATCGCCCCGGTTACCCGCAGGTCATGCACATGGTTGGGGCGGACCTGCGAATCCACCATATTATCGCGCGCTATCGCCAAAGCATCTGAATCAGCCATGGAACCCTTCCACTTCGCAAGTGCGGTACTTATAGCGGCGCCCCGGTGCCAAACTCAACAGCGCCCCACCCCGCCCGCGGAAGCGATTTTCCGCCCCACGCGAAACGCGGCTTGACCGCCGCCGCGCGGCCAGGGATATAGGGGCCGCACCAAGCCGGTCCGGTGGCAGAGTGGTGATGCAGCGGACTGCAAATCCGTGTATGTGGGTTCGATTCCCGCCCGGACCTCCAATCAAGCGAATGGTTCTGGCTAATTTTTCTGTTTGAAACCAGATGGTTGTGATTGGCCGCGCACTTCCATCCACACACTTACCCACATAACCTGACAAAAGACACCAGGCGGCCATGGCCGCCTGTGGACAACGCCACCGGACCACACCGGGCAACAGTGCCCCGCTTTTCCCCTCATCGACAAACCACGTGAGTAATAAACCACTTGAGTAATGAAGTGGCCCAGGCACATTACACGCGCTTGCGCGCATACTCCGCATTGCGCATGGCGCCAATGTCTTTATGTCTAGGAGGAAGCGGCTTTGAACCTGGGCTAGGCCCGACTTTCAGAAGGGGATGCTTTATGAACATCAAGAATATCTTGCTCTCTGGCCTTGTTACCGGCATCGGCGCAGCCGCGGCGATTTCGCCCGCGCTGGCGGACGAGCTGCAGGACATCAAATCCAAAGGTGTTCTGGTGGTTGGGGTCAAGGCGGATTACCCGCCCTTCGGCTATCTCAGCCCCAGCGGCCAGAATATCGGCATCGAGCCTGACATGGCCGCCGATATCGCCCAGCGCCTTGGCGTGAAGGTGCAATATGTCACCGTCGTCGCCGCCAACCGCATCCAGTTTCTCCAGCAGGGCAAGATCGACCTGCTGCTGGCAACGATGAACGACACGCCCGCGCGCGCCAAGATCGTCGACATCATCCACCCGGATTACTACGCCTCGGGCTATAACCTGATGGTGGCGGACACGGTGAAGCTCGCCTCCTGGAAGCAGGTCAAGGGCGTGCCGGTCTGCGCCATCCAGGGCGCATTCTACAACAAGGAAGTGGCGGAGAAATACGGCGCCGAGATCGTCGCCTTCACCGGCGTCGCCGAGGCGCTGACCGCGATGCATCAGGGCCGCTGCGATGCGTTCCTTTATGACGACACCGCCATCGAGGGCAAGTTGCAGGACCCCGCCTGGAAGGATTACGACATGCCGCTGCCCTCGCAGGATGCGCAGCCCTGGGGCATGGCGATCAAGCAGGGCGAGCCGGCCTTCGATTCCTTCCTTTCCAAGACCATCCAGGATTGGAACAAGACCGGCTACATCATCTCGCTTGAAACCAAATACGGCATCAAACATTCCACCTTCGTAGAGGATGCCCACGCCAAGGCCCAGTAAGCCTTGGGCATCCTTGCCTCCCTTGCCGGCTGGTTCGCGCATCTCAACGCAACCACCGGCATCAATTTCACGGTCTTCTACGACCCGTTCGATGGCGCCCGGTTCCTGCATGGGCTCTGGGTCACCATCGAGCTGTCGTTGATCACCGTCGTCGCGTCCGTGCTGGTGGGCGTCCTCGGCGCCTGGGCGCAAGGAATGCGCTCCGCCTGGGTGCGCGGGCTGGCATGGGGA
The DNA here is from genome assembly GCA_963794625.1 of uncultured Pseudomonadota bacterium. GTDB lineage: Bacteria > Pseudomonadota > Alphaproteobacteria > Acetobacterales > Acetobacteraceae > Acidocella. The sequence continues at coordinate 19,057 of CAWCEU010000001.1, read as the reverse complement.
TATGTGGAGCTGTTCCGCAACACCCCGCCGCTGGTCCAGATCTATTTCTTTTTCTTCGGCCTGAGCGCGCTGCTGCCGCATCAGCACAACGCCTTCGGGCTGCCGGAACCGCTCATCGGCGGCTTCGCCTGGGCCTGTATCTCGCTGGCCCTCTATGCCGGGTCCTTCAATGTCGAAATCTTCCGCTCCGGGATCGAGGCCATTCCGCACGCGATGCTCGAAGCGGCGGAATCGCTCGGTTACACCAGGCGGCAGACTTATCTTAATGTGATCCTGCCGCTGGGCCTGCGCATCTGCCTGCCGGCCTTGACCAACAACCTCGTCAACCTGATCAAGACAACGACACTGGCCTACGCCATCGCGGTGCCGGAGCTGCTTTATGTCTCTAACCAGATCTGGTCGGACGCTGAGAATGTGCCTGAGATGATGGTTCTGCTCTTCATCCTCTATATCGCGCTGGTGGGCGTGCTGGTGGTGCTGATGCATTGGTGGGAGCGCGCCTTGCGCCGCCCGGGGCTGGGCACATGAGCGACCTGCCGGTTCTGCCCCCCCTGCCGGAGACGCTGCGCCGCCGGGTTGGGGGTGGCTTCAGCTTCGCGTGGCCGCGCCTCTCACTCTGGCATGGGCTGGCGCTCGCTCTGGTCATCCTGGTCAGCGGCACCGTGGCGCAGGCGGCCGGGGCGGCCCCGGCCCAGGCCAGCGTGTTCGCGGTGCTGCTGCGCTGGACACCGCTGCTGCTGCGCGGCTTCGGGCTCAATATCCTCATCAGCTTTCTCTCAATGGCGATGGGCACGGTGCTGGGCGTCCTGCTCGGGCTGGGCCTGGTGGCGCAGACCAAGGCGGTCCGCGGCCCGTCCTGGGCACTCACCCAGTTCTTCCGCAACGCGCCCTGGCTGGTGCTGCTGTTCTTCATGATTTTCCTGCTGCCCTATCATATGCGTCTGGCGGGGTTCAGCTTCACCGTGCCCGATTGGGTGAAAGCCGTGATCGGGCTCGGCCTGCCGGTGATGGCCAATGTCGCGGAGATCGTGCGCGGCGGCGTACGCTCCATCCATCCCGGCCAATGGGAGGCCGCGGAATCGCTCGGCTTCAGCCGGCGCCAGCAGCTTTTCTCCATCATCCTGCCGCAGGCCTTCAAGCGCATGCTGCCGCCCTGGATGAATCTCTACGCCATCCTCACCACCTCGACGACGCTCGCCTCCATCGTCGGCGTAAACGATGTCGTCACCCGCGCCGGGCAGGTGCTGGCGGCGGCGGGCAACAGCCCTGGGCTGCTCGCGCCTGTCTATGCCTATGTGCTGCTGCTTTTCTTCATCTACACTTACCCGGTCGCGCTCGCGACCCGGCGCCTGGAGCGCCGCACCAAGGTACACATCTGATATGGCCGAGCCGCTTCTCGTCATTGAAAATCTGCATAAGCGCTTCGGCGATATCGAGGTGATCAAAGGGGTGAGCCTCACCGTGCCCAAAGGCGGGGTGGCGTGCATCATCGGCCCGTCCGGCTCCGGCAAATCCACGCTGATCCGCTGCGTCAACGCGCTGGTGCCCTTCGAGCGAGGCAGTGTGAAGGTGCTGGGCATTGAGGTGAACGACCCCAAGCTCGACAAGCTGAAGCTGCGCAAGCATGTCGGCATGGTCTTCCAGCAATATAACCTGTTCCCGCACCGCACCGCGTTGCAGAACATCATGATGGCGCCGATGCAAGTGCTGAAGCGCCCGCGCGCCGAGGTGGAGGCGGAGGCCTACGCGCTGCTGAAAAAAGTGCGGCTGGAGAATAAGGCGCACGCCTATCCGGGCGAGCTTTCCGGCGGCCAGCAGCAACGCATCGCCATCGCCCGCTCACTGGCGATGCGCCCGGACCTGATGCTGTTCGACGAGGTGACCGCGGCACTGGACCCGGAGACGGTCGGGGAAGTGCTGATCACCATCCGCCAACTCGCCGAAGAAGGGATGACCTGCGTGCTGGTAACGCATGAGATGAATTTCGCGCGCGAAGTGGCGAATGAGATTTATTTCACCGATCGCGGGGTTATCGTGGAGCACGGGCCGCCAGCGGCGTTTTTCGGCAACCCGCAGGACGAGCGTACAAAGGCCTTTCTCAGCCAGATTCTCTAGCGCCAACGACTTGGAGCGGCGGCATAATTACATGAAATCGCTCGTTAAACTATAAATTCAGGGCCTCACGGCAGGCTCGCTTGTGCTGTTTTCCCTCGATCAGCCAGAATCTTAACCTGCCGGAGCGCCGCGATCCGCTCCGCGCCTGGCTGTTTCTGCGCGGCACCTCAGCCTTGTTTCTGAAACATCGCGTCTCAATTCAACCGGTCCAAAATTCTCCCACGCAGGCCAGCCAACCTTCTATATATACGGTGCAATACCAAAATCGCGGAAGCCATGGGCAAGCGGCAAATCTTCGCCGTTATGGCTGCAGAGCAGCCGCCAGCATGCCCATATCGGCGCCACCATATCGCTTGCCGGCCGAGGGGAGCCTCAATGAACGATCCGTCCTGCTCCACCGTCACATCGCAGGTTCGCGCCGCAGCCTGCAACACCTCCGCGCCGCCAACTGTCTGGCACATGGTGCCGCTATCGCCTCTGGCCACGGAATGGGTGCTAGTGCTGCTGACCGTCTTGTTGGTCACTCTGCTGGCGGCAGGGACCAGAAAAAAATAACCGCCGGCCCGGCAGCTCCGGGCTGCATAGGTTACATACAATTCAATACAATTTTACAATGCTCAAATTCTTGCCCGAATCCTACTAAAAGTATTAAGAGGCTGCTTTAATTCCTTTGGTAAATTCTGGATATGACCGCGCTCTCCTCTCTCGACGCCCTTAAACCACTCGATCACCGCAAGGAACCGCGTCAGCGCGTTCTAAAGGCTGGGAAGCTGTATTACGGCGCCTTCAGCCCGACGGTGATTGATTGCCTGGTCATTGAGCAGTCCACTAACGGTGTGCGTGTCGAAACGCCCGAAATGACGCAGGTGCCGGAACTCTTCAAGGTAAAGATTGGTGACGCCCCCGTGCATCGCGCCCGGCGCTGCTGGACACGCGGGCAAGCCATCGGTTTGGAGTTTCTCGACCACCTCGGCTAGGCGCCCTCGCCGCCGCGCCGAGCTCGTCCACTCACGAATAGCGAAGCGGCACTCACGGCGCTTCGAAAACTGCCCCTTGCTTCATCTTCGCTGCCTCGGAAGAAAAATTTAAAAAATTCAGCGGCATATTGTTGAGCATGGGCGGCTAACAAAATTCTTGCGCAGAATTCATAAATGCGTAAAGCATTGCAAACATTGAACAGTCGCACTGTTTTTCCCGATATCCGGAATGCGTATCCTGGTCCGTCCGCCCGCGAGAGCGGCAGAATTTCAGCGGAACAAGCCGGATTTTTCCGTCGAGCCCGGTCAGGACTGTCCTGAGCACCGCAAAAACAAGCCCCCCGGCCATCTCCTGGACTCAAGGCACGGCCTGAAGAACGAGTACTAGGCGGGTCTCCAAAACCCGGTATAGGAACAGCCCAAATGGATCGAGGGGAGAAAAATGGCTGAAATATCAATGGCGCCGAGCGCCGCGCAAATCCGCAAAGTTGCGGTCGCCAGCTTGATTGGCTCCGTCATCGAACAATATGACTTCCTGGTTACCGGCATCATGGCGGCGACGGTTTGGGGCGGGCTGTTCTTCAAGCTGCCGGGCTTGGCCGCCGTGGCCGCCGCCATCGGCGTCTATGGTCTGGGTATCATCATCCGCCCCGTCGGCGCCTTCATCTTCGGCAATATCGCTGACAAGCTCGGCCGCAAGGACGCGCTGGTCTGGGCCCTGGTGCTGATGGGTATTTCCACCCTCGCGATCGGCCTGACACCGACCTATAATTCAATCGGCGTCGCCGCCCCTGTTCTGCTGGTCGTCTTCCGGCTTGCCCAAGGCATCAGCTTTGGCGCTGAGTTCGGCACCGCCTCAACCTGGGTGGTCGAGCAGGCGGCCAAGACCAAGCACCGCGCCTTCTGGGGCGCCTGGGTCGGCTTTGCCATTCCCCTTGGGCTTCTGCTCGGCTTCTCCTCGGTGATCTTTGTCAAATCGCTGATGAGCGAAGCGGATTTCATGGCCTGGGGCTGGCGCATCTTCTTCTTCATCGGCTTCCTCGTCGCCATCGTCGGCGTGGTCATCCGTACCCGCACCTCGGATAGTTTCCTGTTCGACAAGCTGCGCGACCAGCGTAACGTGCTCGACTTTCCGGCCGCGAAGGTCTGGAAGGAAATGCCGGGGCGCATCATCCGCACCTCCTTCGTGAACGCCATGTTCAGCGGCGCCTTCTTCCTCTCCTTCGTGTTCGGCACCAGCTACATGAAGGCCGTCGGCTTCACCGCCCTGCAGGCAGAGACAATCGGGCTGATCGCGGCGGCGTCGATGTTCGTGTTCATGATCATCGGCTCGCTGATCGCCGACAAGCTGAACCGCCGCACGGTTCTGCTCACCTCCGCCGCGGTCTTCCTGGTGTTCATCATCCCGTATTTCCACCTCATCAACACGCAGAACTTCCTGCTGGCGACAATTGCGGAAATCGTCGGGTTCGGCTTCGTCTTCGGCTTTGGCTATGGCGCCATTCCCAGCTTCTACACTGAGAATTTCCCCACCCGCTACCGTGCCTCCGGCGCCAGTGCGGGCTATCAGCTCAGCCAGATCTATGGCGGCGGTCTGCTGCCGATCGTCGCCGGGCAAATCCTCAAATCCGTCGGCATCCATCACGCCTATATCTATATCGGCGGCGTTGTGATGCTCTATGCCGTGGCCGCCATCATCGCGATCCTGATGACGCCGGATACCACCCATATCGATATGGACGCCGAGGTCTGAACCCCCTCGCGGGCGAGCTGAACCACCCTGTTCGGCCTGCTCGCATCCCGCCCGTGCCTGAAAGCCGCGTTCGCCACTGAAGGCGGCTTTTTTGCGGCTGGTTTCAATCAGCGCGCCTAGAGCCGGATGATTTTAGCGGGCGTTGGAATGTCCCCACATCCGAGCCCATCAGCCGGCATTGCATCTCGAACGAGAATAGCTGTTCCAGCGTCAGCTCCGCATCCGCCCCCGCCGCCGGTTCCGGGAACTTCATATAGGCCCCGCCGATCCGCTCCACCGCCCGGTTGGAGGCCCTGAACCGTTCAGCCAGGCGCCGCCTGGTGGCGGTTGAAAGCTGCGCCCCGCCCGGGCCCAGGCGCGCCTGCTGCTCCGCCAGCATCGCCTTCTGCCCATCGGTCAGCGGCAAGGGCAGCCGCCCTTCGTAGAAATCCAGCAACGCTTCGGAAAGCTCCCGTTCCTGGTTCACCCGGCTCGCCGCCTCCTCCACCGGCAAAACCAGGGCCGGGCACGCAACGCTCAAAAAATCCGGCACGGTCGAGCCGCCCGCCAGCCTGTGATAATTGCGCAGGATGAAACCGCCATTCCTCCATTTGGCAAGCCTGGCAACGGCCCGCCCGTAATCGAACAGAAAATCCCATTCCTGCAGGCGCAGGCTTCCGGTTTCGCACACCACGTCAACCAGCCGGTCCGCCTCCTCCGTCAGCCCGCTGCTGGTCAATTGCAAAAACAGCGACCTGAAATAGGAAACCTGCTCCCGCAGATAGATGACAAGAACAACCCGGTAACCCTTGAGCAACGGGTGCAGTGCCAGCCCATCGAAGCAATCCGGCCGGCCGAGCAGCGTTTCAAAATCCTCGCTGGATATGATGGCATCGCCGCCATGCGCGGCAATCTCCCCGGCCACATCGTCCAACGTGCCATAGGCGCTGTGAAACCGCCGGTCGCGCATCATCTGCCAGGCCAGGTTATGCTGCCCTGGCGCCTCGCCCGGGCAGCCGGCGCGCGGGTAGAGAATGCCAAGCCTTGCCAGCGCCTCCCGGTTCCGGGCCAGGCTTTCCTGCAGGGCTGTGGTGCCTGTCTTATGCAAGCCCGCGTGAATGAACAGCCTTGGCCGCGCGCCGCCCTTTCCAGGCACGCCGCCACTCCACCCGCCAATCCTAGGCCACCCGCGCATCACCACTGGCCCCTCACTTTGGCTCGGAGGAATCAAAGATCACCAGATAGGTTCCGGCATCGGGCGAAGGCACGCCATCCGGCGCCAGGATCGCGGCATAGCGCGGGTCGGTCTTCGCCGCTTGCAAATAATCCGCGTCCAGCACCGCATGGCGGTCCAGAAACACGTTCATCGCGGCGGAAATCCGCACGCAGCCTTGCGAATCCGGCCGGCCCAGGCGCTGCTCCAGATAATCCGGGTCGGTGGCGTGCATCAGCATCCTGATGTCGCCACTATCGCCATTCCCCTGCCAGCCCTTCTGCGCCGTCTGCCAGCCGAAATCCCACACCCGCCGCCCCTTTATGCCCAGGCCGCGAATATGGTTCTCGTTATAAGTGCCCTCCGCCCGGTAATCGAGGATCGCATCGGTATGGGCAAACACGCCGGTGGGGGTAATGTAGTAAAGTTTCCGCCCGCTGCGCCCGGTGGAGACCTTATCCCCGCCGATCACCCGCCATTGCCCGCCCGGCACCGCCAGAATCACCCGCATCTGCTGCACTTTCGGGTTCCTGTCCACGGCCACGAGCAGTTGCGGGCTGGCGATCTTATCGGGCGATGCGGCAAACTCAGCCTGCGTCCGGCTGATCCAGGCCGCGTCGTCAGCCGCATCGCCAAAAATCGCGCGCGGCACCTCATGGGCCATGCTCAGCCGCAGCAAGCTGGCATCCGCTGCATAATCCCGCGGCGGCGGCGCCGGCACCGGCGCGAAAGCGGCCTCCACGGGCGCAAGCGGGGCGGCGGGCGGCGGGGCGGCGCACCCGGCCAGCCAGGTGGCAACACCAGCCATCAGAAGCGCTTTGGCGGCTTCGCGCATCCCGCCCCTATAAATCCGCCGCCACACGGCGGATCACATCATCCCATTGATAGGGAACACTCTGGCGGTACAGCCGCATGGCGGGATACCAGGGCGTATCCTCCCGGTGCAGCAGCCAGCGCCAATCCGGCGCATAGGGCAGCACGATGGAGGTCGGCACATTGCTCGCCCCCGCCACATGCGCCACGGAGGTGTCGATCGTCACCAGCCGGTCCACATGTTTCAAAATCGCCATAGTATCGAGAAAATCCTCGATCTCCGGCCCCAGATTCACCAAAGGCGCATGCCCGTAATAACCGCCCGCCTGGGCAATCTGGTCACCCTTCTGCACGGTGATGACCGCCACATCGTCGCGCGCGAATATCGGGCCGAACTGCGCCAGTTTCAAACTGCGCTTCTTGTCGTTCTTATGGGTCGGCCGGCCGGCCCAGACGAGCGCGATGCGCTTCTTGGCCCTGGGCGCCAGCCGCTCCAGCCGCTCGCCCCATTGCGCCACCAATTCAGGCTTCGGCGCCAGATAGCCCGCCGGGGGAATGTTATCGGCCGTGGTGCCCGCCAGGCGCGGCAAACCGGAAAGTGGGATAAAGGCCTCGAACCCCGCCGCATCGTCCCAGCGCGTGACGATCTTGCCGATGCCCGGCAACTGGCCCAGCAGCGGCAGCAATTCCGAGGAGCATGCCACCACCGGCTGCGGCGCCAGCAGCGCCGCCCAGGGGATGAAACGCCCGAACTGGATGCAGTCGCCAAAACCCTGGTCGCCGATGATCAGCAGCTTGCCCGGCTCCATGGGCCGCCCGTCCCATTGCGGCTTGTCGGTTTTCGGCAGCATGCCCTCGGCCTGTTTCAGCTTGAAGCGCCATTCATAGCTCTCCCAGCCTTCCTTCATCCGTCCCGCCAGCAGCAGCGCCTCCGCCTTCTCGAAATGCGCCTCGGCGAATTCAGGGTCGATGGCGAGGGACTGGTCCGCCACCCGCACCGCCTCGTCCAGCTCCCGCCGCTCGTAATGGATCAGCGCGAGATTGAAGTAGGAGCGTGAATCCTGCGGTGCCAGCTCAATCGCCCTTTGGCCCGCGCGCAGCGCATCGTCCAGCCGCCCGGCGCCACGATACACCTCGCAAATGTTGCGCGGATACAGCGCGGTTTGCGGCGCCAGCGCCTCGGCTTTCTCCATCCGCTCGATCGCTTCGGCCACCCGCCCGTTGCGATAGGAGACAATGCCCGCGAGCTGCAGAATATGCGGATGTTCCGGCATCGCCGCCAGCATCCGCGTTGCCAGATCATCCGCCTCGGCCAGCTTGCTCTCCTGCTCCAGCTTGGCGAGCTTGTCCAAAGCCTCGGCCAGCGGCATCACCACCTTGCCCGGTTGCGCGGCTCCGCTCATGCGCCCTGCTCCTCATAGCCAAGTTCGCGCACCCAGGGGGCGAGAATGGGGTCCACCTCGCCGAACAGATTGGGCAGCGCCGCGCGGTAGGCCTTGAAGCGCCAAGCGGCGCGGCCATGCACGGCCTCCCGCCCGGCGAAATGCACCGGCAGCGGCTCGGCCACGGGCAGGCCGTTGGCGGCCACGCCCTCCGGCAAGGCCACGTCCATGCCGATGAAATCCAGCACCCGCCGCAGCACGGCGTGCGGGTCCGCCACCAGATCCTCATAGCGCACCGGCAAATAACGCAACGTGAGCTGCCCCCGGTAATGCTTGATCATTTCCGCCTGCAACACGAAGTACCGCGCCAGCCCCGGCAGCCCGGCATGGGCATTGCCTTCCAGCTTGCGGTCCTGCGCGATGTTGGAGAGCACGAGATCGTGAGGATGGCGCAGCACGTGAATCACCGGCGCATCCGGGTAAAGCAGCTTGATCAGCCCAAGATGCCAGGCATTGGACGAAGCACGGTCCGTGATGAACCGCACCTCCGGCCGCGCCAGCCCCAGGGCGTGGCGCGGGTTTTCATACATCTCGCGCAGCCGGTCCGGCACATTCGCGGCATCGCCCACCAGCATGTCATCCAGGATTTCAGGGTAATCACCCTCTCCCAGCAGCCCTGGCACCGCCTGCACCAACTCCGCCACCGGGGCGGCCTCATCGCCGGGGGCAAAGCCGGGTAGCTGCGCCAGCAACTGCTCCAGCAAGGCGCTGCCCGAGCGCCGGAAGCCAAGCAGGAATACCGGCGTGAAGCCGCCTTGCGTGGCACGGGGCAAGGGCCGCACGCGGTCGCCGGTGAAATAGGCCTTGTAGCGTTCCGCCCGTGCTTCCAACGCCTCCGGCTTATAGAGCAGCCCGGTGCGCTCACGCTGGATATTGCGCGCCGCGGCGATGGCGTTGATCGCCTCCTGCACCTGGCCGAGCTGCATGAAGGCCCGGCCCCGGGCCAGCAATTCCGGCGGCAGCTGGGTTTCCGGCGGGCCCAGCCGGTCCAGTGCCGCTTGCGGGCGCTGGCTGGCCAGATCCGCCATCACCTTCAAGAGCCGCAGCATGCGGTCCTCCGGCCAGCGGGCAATGGCCTCGTCCAAAAGCGCATCCGCCCTGGCATGCTCGCCCTTGGCGAACAGCACCTGCGCCAGCCCGCCCGTGCCGCGCATGTTATCCGGCCGCAGCTTCAGCGCCTGGTCATACAGCGCCTCGGCTTCGGAAAGCCTGCCCTGCAGCTTGAGGTTCCAGGCCAGATTGCCCAGCACCATGCCATCCTGGTGCGCCAACAGCTTCAACGCCTGACGGTAATGGCGCTCACCGGCCAGCAGCGCGCCCGTTTCGGTGAACACCACCCCCATCACATGATGCGCCTGCGCCGCCCTCGGTGTGGCCTTCAACGCGGCGGCGGCGAAGGGCAGCGCCTCCGCATGGCGCCCCTGCCCGATGAGATATTGCGCATATTGCCCATTGGCCTGGGCGCGCAGCGGCGCCGTGCCCGGCAGGCCCGCCAGCCGCGCCCCCAGCGCATCCGCCGCCTTGGTGCGTTTCTGGGCGTTGCGGATCTCGAACAAAACCCGCAGCGCGGCCCGCTGGTTCGGCACCGCATCCAGAATCTTCAAAGCCAGGGTCTCGGCTTCGTCATATTTCTTTTCGTTGAAGAATTTCGTCGCCTCGGCGGCTTTTTCATCCAACAGCGCCGCCGCATCCTCGCCTGGCCATTGCGCCTTATCCGCCTCACAGCACCGCACGGCCCGCAATCCACTGCCGCAAGGGCATTGAGTTTCCTTCACCTGCACGCCGCCCACCGCCTCATTCCGTCCGTTACGCCTTCATTCTACAGGCTTTGCCCGGTGCGGCAACGCAGCAAGGGGGCTGTAAAAGAACTGTCTTTTCAATGTTCTGTGCAACAGCCATTCATTCTCAATCCTGTCAAAAATCTTGACGTAACCCTCCCGGCACGCCAGATGGGCGGTTCAAACAGGAGTCTCCGCATGCGCGATTTTTCCCAGCTCTCGGAGCGTGAAATCCTTGCCCTCGCCATCGGCAACGAGGAAGAGGATGGCCGCATCTATCTCGACATCTCGGAACGCCTGCGTGAGGAATATCCCGCCTCCGCCAAGATCTTCTCCGAAATGGCGGCGGAAGAGGGCGAACACCGGCGTGAGCTGCTGGACCTCTACCGGGAGAAATTCGGCGAGCATATCCCGCTGATCCGCCGGCAGGACGTGCGCGGCTTCATCACCCGCCCCTCCGTCTGGCAGTTCCCCAAACCCAGCATCGACGAAGTCCGCAAGCTCGCCGAAAGCATGGAGCAGGAAACCCAGCGCTTCTACCGCAACGCCGCCGCCCGGGCCACGGATGTCTCCATCCGCAAGCTGCTGGGCGACCTCGCGGAAGCCGAGGCGGTGCATGAGCACCGGGCGGACGCGCTCTCTGAGAAGAACCTGCCGCAAGATGTCCGCTCGGCGGAGGACCAGCACGCCAAGCGGCAATTCATGCTGCAATATATCCAGCCGGGCCTGGCCGGGCTGATGGATGGCTCGGTCTCCACCCTGGCGCCGATCTTCGCCGCCGCCTTCTCCACCCATGATTCGTTTTCGGCCTTTATCGTCGGCGCGGCGGCGGCGATCGGGGCTGGCATCTCCATGGGCTTCGCCGAGGCGCTTTCGGATGACGGCTCGCTCACCGGGCGAGGCACGCCCTATGTGCGCGGCGCCGTAACCGGGGTGATGACCGCGCTGGGCGGGCTGGGCCATACGCTGCCCTTCCTTATTCCCAATCTGCATCTCGCCTTGGTGGTGGCGATAATTGTGGTGATCATCGAGCTGGCGGTGATCTCCTGGGTACGCTGGCGGTATATGGATACCTCGCCCATCCGCGCCACGCTGCAAGTGGCTCTCGGCGGCGCGCTGGTGTTCGCCACGGGTGTGCTGATCGGCGCTGGTTAGCTTTGCAGCGCCCAGCCGGTTTGCCAGAAAGCAGCTTCCAGCCTCGTGGCCTGGGTGAAGATGGTTTGCAGCCGGGGCAGCCTGGCCCCGGCGCCAGACGCGGCGCCGATCCGGTCAATCATCGCCAATGAGGCATTGACCGACTCAAGATACGCATTGCCGGTATAAGTCTCGATCCAGTCAATATATGGATTGACTGGATCAGCGATTGAGGCCGCCCAGGCGCCGATTTCGGCATAGCCCGCGATGCAGGGGGCAAGTGCGGCCAGCAGCTCCAGCGCATCGCCGGTGAAGCCCACCTCCAGCACGTAGCGCGTATAGGCCAGCATTTCGAGCGAGGGCGGGGCCGCGCGCATCTGTGCCTCGGTGAGGCCCCAGCCCGCGCAATAATTCACATGCAGGGGCATCTCGGTTTCGATCAGCGCCTTGGCTGTCTCCAGCGCCGCCTGAATGTCCGGCAATTCCTCCAGCTTATAGGCCAGCAGCGCATAGGCGCGGGCATATTGGATGAGAAACAGATAATCCTGGACCAGGAAATTCTGGAACGCCTCGCGCTTCAGCGTGCCATCCGCCAGCGCCGCGACGAAGGGATGGCGCACATACTCACCCCAGGCGGCACCGGCACCTTCGCGCAGATGCGCGAACAGAGATGCCATGGCCTCAGCTCGGCTCGCGCGCGTAGGTGATGATGGAGAGATAGGTCATCGGCTTCACCAGCAGCTTTTCCGGCCCGTGCGGGGCGGCGGAATTGAACAGCAGCGCATCGCCGGGGGCCAGATGATAGGATTGGTCGCCATGGCGGTACAGTACCTCGCCGGTGAGCATGTAGATGAATTCCGTGCCCTCATGCTGGAAGGCGGGATACGGCACGGCTTCCTTGCTCAGCGTGATCAGATAAGGCTCCACCACCACATTGCCGCCGAGCGCGTGGCCGAGCAGCGAATATTGGTGCCCCGCCTTGGTGCCGCGCCGCTCGATCACCACGCCCGTGCCCCCCTTCACATAGGAGCAGTCGCGTTTTTCCTCGAAAGTGGAGAAGAAAGTGGTGATGGGCACGTTGAGCGCCACCGCCAGCGATTGCAGCGAGGCAAGCGAAGGCGAGATCTGCCCGTTCTCGATCTTGGAGAGCATGCCGCCCGAAAGCCCCGCCGCGGCGGCGAGTTCAGACACGGTGATGCCCACGCGCCGGCGCAATTGCCGCACCTGCACGCCGATCGCCTGCTCCAGCGTCAGGTCCGAAACCGCCGCGGCGCTGCTGCCGGTGCTGTAGGGCTCGGCAATGTCCGCGGGCAGCCCGGCCTGCTCCAGGGCGTCCTGCAGGGGAGCCTTGATGAGCTGGGTCTTTCTGGCGTTCGGCTTGACCTGGCTTCGCATCTTTCAACCGTCCTTCTGGCCTTTGTCTTATGCCGCGGAGGTTGAAAAGGCCAGTCTTGTTTACTTACGGCGCCTCAAGACGTTTCGCTGCCGTGAGCGTATTGCGCAGCAGGCAGGCGATGGTCATGGGCCCTACCCCGCCCGGTACCGGCGTGATCAACCCGGCGGATTTCTCTGCCTCGGCGAAATCCACATCGCCCACCAGCTTGGTCTTGCCCTCAGCCGCCGGCACGCGGTTGATGCCGACATCGATGACCGTGGCGCCGGGCTTCACCCAATCGCCCTTCACCATCTCCGGCCGGCCGACGGCGGCCACCAGAATATCCGCCGTACAGCACAGCCCGGCCAGATCCTTGGTCTTGGAATGGGCCATCGTCACCGTGCAGTTCTTCTGCAGCAGCAATTGCGCAATCGGCTTGCCGACGAGATTGGAGCGCCCGACGACCACGGCATTCAGCCCGGTCATGTCGGGAATCCGGTCCTCCAGCAGCAGAATGCAGCCCAGCGGCGTGCACGGCACCAGCCCCGGCAGCCCGGCCGCCAGGCGCCCGGCATTCACCACGGTCAGCCCATCCACATCCTTGTCCGGCGAGATGGCGGCGATCACCTCATCCGCGTTCAGAGGCTTCGGCAGCGGCAGTTGCACCAGAATGCCATGCACGGCCGGGTCGGCGTTCAATTGCCGCACCAATGCCAGCAGATGCGCCTGCGTGGTGTCGGCGGGGAGCCTGTGCTCGAAGGAGCGCATGCCGACCTCGACCGTCTGCTTTGCCTTGTTGGCGACATAGACCCTCGAAGCCGGGTCATCCCCCACCAGCACCACGGCCAGGCCGGGCTTGTATGGCAGGGTGGCGACCTCCGCCGCGATGGCGGCCCGCAGATTGGCCGCGAAGGCCTTACCGTCGATGATCTCAGCCAATTCAGCTCCCCTCCGTAATATCGCGGGCCTTCTAGACCATTCAGCTCGCGAAGACGACCGTCTTGCCGCCGTTCGGAATCACCCGGTCCTCCAGATGGTAACGCACGGCCCGGGCCAGCACCCGGCGCTCGATATCACGGCCCTTGCGGACAAGATCATCCGGCGTGTCGCCATGGGTGATGCGCTCGACATCCTGCTCGATGATCGGGCCTTCATCGAGGTCGGCGGTGACGTAATGCGCCGTGGCGCCGATCAGTTTCACGCCGCGCTTATGCGCCTGGTGGTAGGGCTTGGCGCCCTTGAAGCCGGGCAGGAAGGAATGGTGGATATTGATGCATTTGCCGGAGAGTTTCTGGGCCAGCGCATCCGAGAGGATTTGCATATAGCGCGCCAGCACCACCAGGTCCGCCCCGCTTTCCTTCACGATGGACCAGATCTGCCCTTCCTGCTCCATCTTGCTCTCCTTGGTGATGGGCAGATGGTGGAAGGGGATGGACCCGAAATCCAGGCCGTTATAGCTCTCCCGCCCATGGTTGGAGACAATGCCGACCGGCTGCATCTCCATCTCGCCAATGCGCCAGCGATAGAGCAGATCCTCCAGGCAATGGTCGAATTTGGAGACGAGCAGCAGCACCTTGCGCGGGGTGGAATGATCGGAAAGTTTCCAGGTGATGTTGAGGGGCGAGGCCACGGCGGCGAAGCCTTCGCGCAGCGGTTCGATCGGCGCGCCCTCAACCAGGGCGAAGGCGATGCGGGCGAAGAATTTGCCCGTCTCCAGGTCGTCGAATTGCTGCGCCTCGCGGATATCCGCACCTTTTTCGAACAGATAGGTGGAAACGGCCGAGACGATCCCCGGGCGGTTTACGCAAGAGAGGGTGAGCACATAAGGGGCCTTGGACATTTTCAAAACTTTCCTGAAGGGTTGAAGAGGCTGGGAGGCGCGCGCCGCGCTGCCCTCAACCTCGTCCGGTATTGAATGTCTCTGAAGCTTCCATGAGGGCGTGATGCAGCGCCTGCGCCAGAGACCGGAAACAGGCCAGAATGAAAAGATCACCCTCCCGCCAGACCCGCACACCGATATGGGCGGCGATGGTGATGGCCACTTCGTCTTCCGCGAATTGGGCGATGTCGATGGGCAGGAGTTTCTTCAAAATCTCAATTGCGTGCGGGCCGGAGACGGAAAGCAGAGACAACCCGTCCGTCTGCTCGGTAACGGCGGCATGCTGGCCGGGCAGGTCCAGCTCGCCCAGCACCAGCCATTGGCGCGGGCCGTTCCAGAGGATTTTCGAACCGCCAAATTCGATACGCTTCGGCATCGCGGGCAGAGACCCGCCAAGGGCGGCTTCCAGCGCCGGAAGCGTGGCCTTGTACGCCGCCAGGCTGCGGATGCGTTGCACCGGCACAATGCCGATGAACGGATGCGGCGCGAAGGCGGGGAGCTGAGCGTCAAGCATGCAGGCGGCTCCCTTCCGGGTCATAATGCACAGGCGGGGTGACGATGGCCTGGAAATCTCCGCCGCGCACCGGGTCGTAAACACGCAAAGTCTCGCCGATGCGTGCCGGGCCATTGGCCAGCAAAGCCAGCGCGATGGAGCCGAGCGTGGGGCTGCGCGCCGCCGAGGTGACATGGCCTTGATCATTCGCCGCCACGGCCTCGGCACCCACGGGGAGCAAATGGCTGCCCGCACAGATGACGTCCTGGGGATTCACCGGCTTGAGGCCAACCAGCGTTGGGCGCTTCGGGTCCATCAGCGCAAGGCGGGCGGCCATGGCCCGGCCGACGAAATCCTTCTTCTTGGAGAGCAGCTTTTGCAGCCCGAGATCATGCGCGCTGGTCTGGCCGTTCAGCTCCGGCCCGGCGGGGTGGCCCTTTTCGATACGCATGATGCCCAAGGCCTCGGTGCCGTAGGGCGTGATGCCGTATTCCGCGCCCGCTTCCATGAGCTTCTCCGCCAGCGCATGGGCGTAGCGCGCGGGCACGGCGATCTCATAGGCGCGCTCGCCGGAGAAGGAGATACGGAACAGCCTTGCGGGCACGCCGCCGCACACGGTGAGCGCGCCGCAGGCCATATAGGGGAAGGCCGCGTCTGAAATATCGAAGGGCGAGTCTACGAGTTTGGCCAAGGTGGCGGCGGATTTCGGGCCCGCCACGGCAATCTGTCCCCATTGGTCCGTCACGGAGATAAGCGAGACATCCAGTTCCGGCCACAGCACCTGGGCGCAGAATTCAAGCTGCTGCATCACCCGCCCGGCATTGGCGGTGGTGGTGGTCATCACGAAATGGGTGTCGCCCAGGCGCGCGGTGGTGCCGTCATCCATCACCATGCCGTCCTCGCGCAGCATCAGCCCGTAGCGCACCTTGCCGATGGCGAGGTTGGTCCAGCTATTGGTGTAGACGCGCTCCAGGAAGATCGCGGCATCCTGCCCCTGAATATCGATCTTGCCCAAGGTGGTGACATCGCAGATGCCAACTCCGGTGCGCACGGCATTCACCTCGCGCTGGGCGGCGGCCAGCCAGTCATCGCCCGGCTTCGGGAAATATTGCGCGCGCAGCCACATGCCGGTTTCCACGAACACAGCACCCAGCTTTTCCGCCCATGCGTGAGTGGGGGTGAGGCGCGTGGGGCGGAAATGCTTGCCCGTGTGAGACCCCGCGAAGGCGCCGATGGCCACCGGCACGTAAGGCGGGCGAAAACGCGTGGTGCCGGTTTCGCCAATGCCGCGCCCCAAAGCTTCCGCCAGCACGCCGATGGCGTTGACGTTGGAGGTCTTGCCCTGGTCCGTGGCCATGCCCAGCGTGGTGTAGCGCTTCACATGCTCGACACTGGCGAAACCCTCGCGCTCGGCCAGTTTCACATCCTTCACCGTCACGTCGTTCTGCTGGTCGAGGAAGGATTTGCCGGGGAAGAAGCCGGAGTGGAAACAGGGGACGATATTGGCGTTGATCCCCTGCCCCGCCGCCTTGCCGATGGCCTGCATGCCAGGCGGCATTTTGCCCGGCACGAAGGCGGCGATGCGCGCATCCCAGACCGGCTTGCCATCAAAATGCGAGGTGAGCGCCAGATTGGGGTTGAACCCGCCGGAGACAGCGATGATGTCGCACGGCACGGAGAGTTCGCCGCCCTTGGCGAGATGCAGCTTGGCGCCCTTCACGCCCAGGCTGCCGGTGGCGCGCATGATGGCGGCGCCGGCATAAACCGGCGCGCTGGCGGCACGGGCGGCTTCATGCACCGCGTCGCTGCTATTGGGGCGGGCATCCACCACACCGGCGATGTTCACGCCCGCCGCGCGCAACGTGGGAAGCAGCGCGGCGGCATCGTCATTATTGATGTAGAGCAGGATGTTGCGGCCGGGCGACACGCCATAGCGGGTGATGTAGCTGCCCACCGCGCCGCTCAGCATCACGCCCGGCAGGTCGTTATGGCCGAAGGCGATCGGCCGCTCCAGCGCGCCGGTGGCAAGCACGCAACGCCCGGCGATGATCTTCACAAGCCGCTGGCGCGGGGTGTTGGAAGAGGGCAGATGGTCGGTGAGCCGCTCCAAAGCCGCGTAGGTGCCGCCATCATACACGCCGAAGACCGTGGTGCGCGTGAACAGGCTCACGCCTTCGGGAAGCTGCACGGCGGAAAGCGGCGCGTTCTCATCGCAGAGGATCACGCGCTGCCCCTTCGCGGCGGCTTCGGTGGCGGCGGCAATGCCATCCGCCCCGGCGCCGATCACCAGCAGGTCACAAAATTCCGTGGTCTTCTCGTAGGTATCCGGGTCCGGCAGGCCCGCATTGCGCCCCAGCCCCGCCGCACGGCGGATCATGGGCTCGTAGACTTTCTCCCAGAAGGAAGCCGGCCACATGAAGGTCTTGTAGTAGAACCCCGCCGCGAAGAAGGGCGAGAGCAGGTTGTTTACCGAGAGCGGATCATATTTCAGCGAAAAGCCGCGATTCTGGCTCGCCGCCTCCAGCCCGTCGAAAATCTCCGCCACGGTGGCGCGGGTGTTGGGTTCGCGGTACGCACCGGAACGCAGCTCCACCAGCGCGTTCGGCTCCTCCGCGCCGCAGCTGAACACGCCGCGCGGGCGGTGATATTTGAAGCTGCGGCCAAAGAGTTTCACGCCGCTGGCGAGCAGGGCGGAGGCCAGAGTGTCCCCCGCGAAACCTGAATAATTCTTGCCATCGAACCGGAAATTCACATTGCGGGCACGGTCGATCAGCCCGCCCTGCGCAAGCCTGTAGCCGGTCATGGCAGCGTCACCGAGAGAATTTCATGGGTCGAAACATCGCGCTCCACCACCAGCCAGGCATGGCAGCCAGCGCCGTGATACCAATATTCCTTGCGCGGGCCTTTGAGATTATCGCGCAGATACACGTAATCTTCCCATTCTTTCATGGGCGCGGCACCGCCATCTTTCGGGCGCTGGCGCTCGGCATCCTGGGTATAGGTGAATTCCTCCACCCCGCGGGCGCCGCAATGCGGGCAAGTGATTCGCATTAATGCAAATTCGGCTGCGCGCCGACTCCCTTCTCGTCAATCAGCTTGCCTTCGGCGAAACGGTCCAGCCGGTAGGCCGCGGCAACCGGGTGCGGCTCCCCACGCGCGATGAGATGCGCGAAGCAATAGCCAGAGGCCGGGGTGGCCTTGAACCCGCCATAGCACCAGCCCGCGTTGATAAAGAGATTTTCCACCGGCGTCTTGTCGATGATCGGCGAACCATCCATCGACATGTCCATGACACCGCCCCAGCTGCGCAGCAGGCGGGCGCGGCCGATCATCGGCATCAGCGCCATGCCGCCCTCGCACACATCCTCCACCACCGGCAGATTGCCGCGCTGGGCGTAAGAATTATAGCCGTCAATATCGCCACCGAACACCAAACCGCCTTTGTCCGACTGCGAAATATAGAAATGCCCGGCGCCGAAGGTGATCACCGTATCGATCAGCGGCTTCAGCCCTTCGGAGACAAAAGCCTGCAGCACATGGCTTTCAATCGGCAGGCGCAGCCCCGCCTTCGCCGCCAACAAGGAGGAGGAACCAGCCACCGCCATCGCCACCTTGCCCGCGCGGATGGTGCCGCGGCTGGTCTCCACCCCCGCCACCCGGCCATTTTCCTGCAAGATGCCGGTGACTTCGCAATTCTCGATAATATCCACCCCGCGCAGGTCCGCGGCTCGGGCATAGCCCCAGGCCACGGCATCGTGCCGCGCGGTGCCGCCGCGCCGCTGCACCAGCGCTCCCTGCACGGGAAAACGTGCATTATCGTAGTTCAGATACGGGATTTCCTTGCGTAGCTGCTCACGCTCCAGCAATTCCGCTCCGGCGCCATGCAGAATCATGGCATTGCCGCGCCGCGCGAAAGCATCGCGCTGCGCATCCGAATGATAGAGATTATAGATGCCGCGCTGGCTGACCATCGCGTTGTAATTGATGTCCTGCTCCAGCCCTTCCCACAGCTTCATGGAAAATTCGTAGAAGGGCTCATTGCCCGGCAGCATGTAGTTGGAACGGATGATGGTGGTGTTGCGGCCGATATTGCCGCTACCCAGCCA